>NZ_LQOU01000071.1 GCF_002102155.1 Mycobacterium europaeum | reverse complement strand
GGCCGGCGGCGACCGATCCCAACGCACCGCCCCCGCCGCCGGCCGATCCGAACGCCCCGCCGCCGCCTCCCGTCGACCCGAACGCCGGCCGGGTCGCCAACGCCGTGGGCGGCTTCAGCTACGTCCTGCCCCCGGGCTGGGTGGAGTCGGACGCATCCCACCTCGACTACGGGTCGGCGCTGCTGAGCAAGACGACCGGGCCGCCGCCGATGCCCGACCAGCCGCCGCCCGTCGCCAACGACACGCGCATCGTGATGGGCCGGCTGGACCAGAAGCTCTACGCCAGCGCCGAAGCCAACAACGCCAAGGCCGCGGTCCGCCTCGGTTCGGACATGGGTGAGTTCTTCCTGCCGTATCCGGGCACCCGGATCAACCAGGAAGCGACGCCGCTCACCGGTGCCAACGGCATCACCGGCAGCGCCTCCTACTACGAGGTCAAGTTCAGCGACGCGTCCAAGCCCAACGGGCAGATCTGGACCGGCGTGGTCGGGATGCCCTCGACGAGCACCTCCAACGCCGGGCCACCGCAGCGCTGGTTCGTGGTGTGGCTCGGGACGGCCAACGACCCGGTGGACAAGGGTGCGGCCAAGGCGCTGGCCGAGTCGATCCAGCCCTGGGCGGCCCCGGCCGCGCCGGCGCCTGGAACCGCGCCGGCGCCGGGTGCCCAACCCGCGCCAGAGGCTCCGGCTCCCGGTGCTCCGGCACCCGCGCCCGCTCCGGCGCCCGCGCCGGCCCCGGCTCCGGCGGGAGAGATCAGCCCGACCCCCACGCCGGCACCTCAGCGGACGCAATCGGCCTGACAGCCCCAGACGGGGCCTCAGTTGGCGGGTCAACCGTCGCCGAATCGCGCCCTTTTCCGTTACGCAAAGCGGGTATACCGAAGTGACGGCCCAGCAACTAGCTGGGCTTTGCCAGCGATAAGGAGACCCGCATGGACGTCATGGCAGCTACCGAATATCTGGCCCGCTCAACCACGTTCACGAGCGTCGGCATCATCGGTTACATCATCATCGGCGGTCTGGCGGGTGCGCTCGCCAGCAAGATCATCCGGGGCAGCGGCGCCGGCATCCTGATGGACATCGTGATCGGCATCATCGGCGCACTGATCGGCGGCTTCATCCTGAGCTTCTTCGTCAACACCGCGGGTGGCGGCCTGATCTTCACCTTCTTCACCGCGCTGCTGGGGTCGCTGATCCTGCTCTGGATCGTCGGCATGGTGCGGCGGACCTGATCGCGGTAACCGCGTTGCGGCCGTGGTGGTTGGCGGGATGATGGACGAATGGCTCCACCGCTGACCACCACGACCATGCGGGCGTGGCGGGTGCGCCGGCCCGGACCGATGGACACCGACCCGCTCGAACAAGTCACCACGGACGTGCCCCGCCCCGGGCCGTCGGAGTTGCTGGTCGCCGTGCGCGCCTGCGGGGTGTGCCGCACCGACCTGCACGTCACCGAGGGCGACCTTCCCGTGCATCGCGACCGTGTCACACCCGGCCACGAGGTGGTGGGGGAGGTCGTCGAGGTCGGATCCGAGGCCGGCGACACGTTCCGGGTGGGCGACCGGGTGGGCATCGCCTGGCTACGCCACACCTGCGGTGTGTGCAAGTACTGCCGCCGCGGCGACGAGAACCTGTGCCCGCAGTCCCGCTACACCGGCTGGGACGCCGACGGCGGTTACGCCGAATTCGCCACCGTCCCCGCCGCTTTCGCGCACCCCCTGCCGGCCGGATACAGCGACGCCGAGCTGGCGCCGTTGCTGTGCGCCGGCATCATCGGGTACCGCTCCCTGCTGCGCGCGGAGCTGCCACCCGGCGGACGGCTGGGGCTCTACGGCTTCGGCGGAAGCGCCCACATCACCGCGCAGGTCGCGTTGGCGCAGGGCGCCGAGGTGCACGTGATGACCCGCGGGGCCGAGGCGCGTGAGCTGGCGATGCAGCTGGGCGCCGCCTCGGCGCAGGGCGCGGCCGATCCGCCACCGGTGCCGCTGGATGCGGCGATCCTGTTCGCGCCGGTCGGTGAACTGGTGCTGCCCGCCCTCGAAGGGCTGGACCGCGGCGGCACCCTGGCGATCGCCGGCATTCACCTCTCCGACATTCCGCCGCTCAACTACCAGCGTCATCTGTTCCAGGAACGCCAGGTCCGCTCGGTCACGTCCAACACCCGGGCCGACGCGCGAGCGTTCCTCGCGTTCGCGGGCGAACACCACATCGAGGTGACCACGCCGGAATACCCGCTGGACCAAGCGGATCGCGCGTTGGCCGACCTGAGCGCGGGCCGCATCGCAGGCGCGGCTGTGCTGCTGGTGTGAGGGCCTCAGGCCGTCAGGTGCCAGACCAGGGCGGCGGCCAGCGCCCCGAGCCCGTTCAGCGACCAGTGCAGCGCGATCGGCGCGATCAGGCTGCCGCTGCGGCGGCGTAACCAGCTGAAGACGAAGCCGGCCGCTCCCGTGGCCAGCACGGCCCCGGTCACCCCGGCCAGCATCCCGACGAAGCCGCCGCCGAACAGCCGGGTGAACCCGACGTTGCTGCTGGTGAGCCCGAGCGACGTCGCGACATGCCAGAGGCCGAACAGCAGCGAACCCGCCAGGGCGACCCCGCGGAAACCCCAGGCCCGGTGCAGCGCACCGTGCAGCACGCCGCGAAAGGCCAGCTCCTCCGGGATCACGGTTTGCAGCGGGATGATCACCATCGAGGCGATCAGCGCGCCGGAGACCGTGGCGTACCGGTGGTTCAAGAACATCGGCCGGGTCATCGGGAGCAGCACCCCAACGGCGATCACCGAGGCGACGACGACGACCGCGGCCAGCGCATAGATCAGGCCCGATTTCCAGTGGTCGCGCCCCAACCCCAGGTCGGCCCACTCCAGACCGTTGGCGCGCATCAGGAAGACCAGGCCCACGGCCGCGGCGGGAACCGTCGCAACGCTGGCCCACGGCGTGGTGAAGTGCGCGATCAGGTTCGTCAACACCAGCACCGCTACGACGACGACGATGTCGAGATGGACCCGGAACCTGTGCAGCGCCCAGAGCTGCGAAAGCACCGGATGGGTGTCGGCTGTCCCGGTGGCGTCGAGCATCCGACCAGTCTACCGGCGGCCCGCGCCGCCGGCGGTGCGTCGAGATCGCCGTCCGGGTCGTGCCTTGCGACCCGGACGCGACCGTGGCGGCAATCTCGCCGTCAAGCCTCCCAGGTCCAGCCCGCGATCTGCGGGTCGTCCTCGCCGTGCTCGCGGGTGTAGATCCGCGCGGCGAGCCGGGCGTCGACCATCCGCTGGCGCAGCTCGGCGGCCCGGCTGGCCAACCCGTCGACCCGGTCGATGACATCCATGACCAGGTGGAACCGGTCGAGGTCGTTCAGCATCACCATGTCGAACGGCGTCGTCGTGGTGCCGCGCTCCTTGAACCCGCGCACGTGGATGTGCGGGTGGTTGGTGCGGCGATAGGTGAGCCGGTGGATCAACCAGGGGTAGCCGTGGTAGGCGAAGACCACCGGCTTGTCGCGGGTGAACAGCGCGTCGAACTCCCGGTCGGGCAAGCCGTGCGGGTGCTCGGATTCCGGCTGCAGCCGCATCAGGTCGACGACGTTGACCACCCGGACCGCCAGTTCGGGCAGTTCGCGGCGCAGGATGTCGGCGGCGGCCAGGGTTTCCAGCGTCGGGATGTCGCCGGCGCAGGCCAGCACGACGTCGGGTTCTCCGGTGGCCGAGCTCGCCCACGGCCAGATGCCCAGCCCGCGCGCGCAGTGCGCGATCGCCTGATCCATGTCCAGGTAGGCCAGCGCCGGCTGCTTGCCGGCGACGATGACGTTGACGTAATTGCGGCTGCGCAGGCAGTGGTCGGCGACCGACAGCAGCGTGTTGCCGTCCGGCGGCAGGTATACCCGGGTCAGCTCGGCCCTCTTGTTGGCCACCAGGTCGATGAAGCCGGGGTCCTGGTGCGACGCGCCGTTGTGATCCTGGCGCCACACGTGCGAGGAGAGCAGGTAGTTCAGCGACGCGATCGGCCGCCGCCACGGCAGTTCCCGGCTGGTGGCCAGCCACTTGGCATGCTGGTTGAGCATCGAGTCGACGATGTGCACGAACGCCTCGTAGCAGTTGAACAGGCCATGGCGCCCGGTCAGCAGGTAGCCCTCCAGCCAGCCCTGGCACAGGTGCTCGGAGAGCACCTCCATCACCCGGCCGTCCGGGGCCAGGTTCTCGTCGTCGGGCCCGAGCTCGGAGAGCCAGACCTTGGCCGTCGACCCGTACACGGCGTCCAGCCGGTTGGAGGCGGTCTCGTCGGGCCCCATCAACCGGAAGCGGTCGCGGTTGCGGGCGATGACGTCCCGCAGGAAGGTGCCCAGCACCCGGGTGGCCTCGTGGGTCTCCGCCGCCGGCCGCGATACCCGAACCGCGTAGTCGCGGAAGTCGGGCAGGTCGAGGTCGTGCAGCAGCAGGCCGCCATTAGCGTGCGGGTTGGCGCTCATCCGGCGATCGCCGCCGGGTGCCAGCGCCCGCAGCTCGGCGCGCAGCCTGCCGTCGCCGTCGAAAAGCTCCTCGGGGCGGTAGCTGCGCAGCCACTCCTCGAGCTGCGCCCGGTGCTGGGGGTTGTCGTGGGTCTCGGCGAGCGGAACCTGATGCGCTCGCCAGGTGCCCTCGACCTTCTTGCCGTCAACCACCTTCGGGCCGGTCCAGCCCTTCGGCGTACGCAGCACGATCATCGGCCACACGGGCCGCTCGACACTGTCGCCGCTGCGGGCGGCGTCTTGGATGTCCGCGATGTCGTCGAAGGCGTCGTCGAGGGCGGCGGCCAGCTGGCGATGCACGTCGGCGGGGTCGTCGCCGGCGACCGTGATGGGCCGGTAGCCGTAGCCGCGCAGCAGTGATTCCAGTTCGGGGTGGGGGATCCGCGCCAGGACGGTGGGGTTGGCGATCTTGTAGCCGTTGAGCTGCAGAATGGGCAGCACCGCGCCGTCGGTGACCGGGTTGAGGAACTTGTTGGAGTGCCAGCTGGCGGCCAGCGGGCCGGTCTCGGCCTCGCCGTCGCCGATCACGCAGGCCACGACCAGGTCAGGGTTGTCGAAGGCCGCGCCGTAGGCGTGCACCAGCGCGTAGCCGAGCTCACCGCCCTCGTGGATGGAGCCGGGCGTCTGGGCGGCCACATGGCTGGGGATGCCGCCGGGAAAGGAGAACTGGCGGAACAACTTTCGCAGGCCGTCGGCATCCTCCTCGATGCCGGTGTACACCTCGCTGTAGGTGCCCTCCAGATAGGCGTTGGCGACCAGCGCGGGACCGCCGTGGCCGGGCCCGGTGACGTAGATGACGCTGGCGTCCCGGTTGCGGATGATCCGGTTCAGGTGCGCGTAGATCAGGTTCAGCGCCGGGGTGGTGCCCCAGTGTCCCAGCAGACGCGGTTTGACGTGCGCGGGCGACAGCGGCTCGGTCAGCAGCGGATTGTCCAGCAGGTAGATCTGCCCGACCGACACGTAGTTGGCCGCGCGCCAGTACGCGTTGATCAGGTCGAGTTGGTCGTCGGTCAGTGCAGCGGTGGTCGGGGTTTGGAGGCTCACCCCGCCGATTGTCCGCGCCCGCGGTGAACGGCGCCCGACGCGGCGCTCATTCCTGATGGCGGCGACCCGCTTCACCCGGCTCCGCCGCGCTCGCGATCGCCGACTACTCTTCGCCGCGGGCCCGCGACTCGTAGGCTTGGCGCTGCCGGGCGTCGACGTGGTCGGTGAAGACGTGCTCGCCGCCGAGGGCGCGGTTCAGCCCCTCGGACAGCGCGCGCGGCATGAATTTCTGCGACGCGATGATCGCGCCGGCCGTCTTGGTGACCCGGACCCGCGGCCGGGGATGCGCGACCAGCCTGACGATCGCCTCGGCGATGTCGGACGGCTCGGCGTTCTTGATGCCCTTGGCCCCGGAGGTGCCGGCGATCAGTTCGGTGTTGACGAAGGTGGGCATGACGATCGAGAACTTCACGCCCGACAAGCGATTCTCGATCCGCGCGGCGTCGGTGAACCCGATGACGGCGTGCTTGCTGGCGCAGTAGGTGGCCGCGCCGGCGATGTACGTCTCACCGGCCAGCGAGGCGACGTTGATGACGTGGCCGGCGCGGCGGGGAGCCATGCGCCGCACCGCCAGTTTGCTGCCCAGGATCACGCCGTAGACGTTGATGTCGAGGACGCGCCGGGTCACGGCGTCGGGCTCGTCGATGACGAGGCCGAGCGGCATGATCCCGGCGTTGTTGACCAGCACGTCGATCGGGCCGAGTTGGCGCTCGACCTCGTCGAGGAACTCCGCGAACGAGTGTGGGTCGGTGACGTCGAGTTTGCCGTAAACGTCCAGGCCGAGCGCGGTGCCGGATTCCTTCACCCGCACCTCGTCGACGTCGCCGATCGCGACCTTGGCGCCGAGATTGTGCAGCGCGGTCGCGGTGGCCAGCCCGATGCCGCGGGCGCCGCCGGTGATCACGACGACCTTGCCGCGCACCTTCAGGCCGATCGATGCCGTGTCTGCCATTGCCCAAACCCTCCGAATTCTTGACGGGTGTCAACTGAGCACCGCGCTAAGCACAGCACCCGACGGCGGGCTTGCGCAACAACCCGCCCGCCGAGCCCCGATACTGCAACGATGACCGAGGTGCGGGCGGCGGTACCGGCGGACGCCCACGAGGTGGCCGGCCTGCACGCCCGGTCCTGGCGGGTGGCCTACCGGGGGCTCATCGCCGAGGACTACCTGGACAGTCTGAGCCCGGAGGCGTTGGTCGACCGTTACACCTTCGGCCGCGTCGGCCTGCGGATGCCGTCCACCCTGGTCGCGGTCGACGGGCCGGCGATTCGCGGTTTCGCCACCGCGGGGCTGTGCCGCGACGGCGACCTGCCGAACTTCGGTGAGCTGATGGCGCTCTACGTCGACCCGGACCATGTGGCGACGGGGCTGGGGCGTCTGCTCATGTCGGCCGCCCGCGGGCGGTTGCGGTCGATCGGTGTGACGGGCGCGGTGCTGTGGGTGCTGGACGCGAACACCCCCGCGCGGCACTTCTACGAGCGCGACGGTTGGTGGCCCGACGGGGGTAGGCGCTCAGCGGCTTTCGGCGACCAAACGCTGCGGTTGGTGCGCTATCGGCGACAGCCGTTATGACGACGGCGGCGCGACCGCCGACCCGGTCACCAACCCGCCGAACCGGGCCCGCCTTTGAACGGGCCGGTCACCCAGCTGGTGATCCAGCCGCCATAGAAGCCGCCCGGTTGGGGCACGACGACCTCTCCGTTGACCGTGCAGCGGTCGACGTTGCCCGCCATGACCGCGATCGCCCCGCCGATCTGTTCGAATCCCGGCGTCGGGTCCGGGTAGCTCCAGGCGGATTTCGGGGCGACGACGCCGCCGCCGATGAGGTCGTAATACGTTGCCCGGCCTTTCCATTCGCACCAGGAGCTTCCGGGCGCCGCGCGCAGCGCCCCGTCGGCGAACGCCTCGCGTGGCAGGTAATAGGTCGGCGGATGACTGGTCTCGAGCACCCGCCAGGCGCGCGGGGTAGACGCGATGACTTCACCGCCCAGCTCGACGGTGATCCGACCGGTGAACGGCTCGACGCGCGGTGGGCGCGGGTAATCCCACACCGACTCCTTCCGGGGTTCGGTGCCCGCGGGGCCGGTTCGACTCATCCGTCCTCAGCTCGACTCGTCGGTGTCCCGGGTACGGCCTACGGCCAGTACTCGTTCATCGGCTGAGCGTACTTGTCGTTGTTGGTCAGCCGGGGAAGTTGCAGGGAGTCCTCGATGGTGCGCAGCAGGCTGTAGTGGTTGTTGTGCGAGGTCGACACCAAATGCCCTTGACGCATACCGGAATTCGGTGACGGGATGACGATCATGGGAATGTGGTTGCCCTCGTTACCGAGGGTCAGGGACAGGTTGTTGAAGTCTTCGTCCCAGGTGATGAAGATGGCGCTGCGTTGGGTCTGAAAGGCCGGTGAATTCACGATGGTGGGCAATACCTGCTGCAGAAACTGGTCGCCGGCCTTGATGTTGTATTGATGAGACGTGAGCTCACTGCCGACGAAGCGGAGGTTGATCGGCCCTTCCATGTTGTTGTTCTCGTCCGCGGCGAACCACACGAAGTTCGGGGTGGTGGAGGTCAAAGCGAGATCGGTGGCCATCCGCGTCAACGGCAGCACGTGCGCCTGGCAGCGGGCCGCATTGGAGACGATGTCGTGGAAGGCCAAAAAGGGCAACTCGCCGGGGCTGTACGGACCGCTCGAGGCCGTCGCGCACGGGCCGGGCATGGACTGCTCGTAGCTGGCCCACGTCTTGCCCGCCGCCTCGAGCGAGTCGGCCAGGTTCGGCGCGTCGAAGCAGTTCATTTCGCAGTTGTAGTTGGCGCCGAAGTCGGATCCCCCGAGGATCGGGTAGTAATTCGGCAGGCTCGGGTGGGTCAGGGCGAAGTAGTTGGACCCGTACCCGTACGAGCTGATGAGGCTGTTGATGTACGGCGCATTGGGGCTGCCCACAACGTCTTTCACGCCGTGGTTCTCCATGTAGACCAGGAACACGTGATCGAGCGGCCTCACGGTCGACGCGGGCGGGGCGGGCGGCGGCGGCGCGGGCAAGGGGGCGCCGATGGTGAAGGAGAGGTTGTCGGCGTAGGAGTGGTTGTAGGCCCCGCCCGCCCAGTGGGTGTCCTTGAAGGTGACGGTGACGCGTGCGCTGCGGGTGCCCACCGGCACCGTCCCGGTGGTGTCGCGTTCGACCAGCTCGGTCTGGAACCCGCGCTGGAGTATCGAGACCGGCCCGATTGTGCCTGTGCCCAAGGGCAATTGGCTGGCGGCCAGGAAGTCGACGGTGGCCGACGCCTCCGACAGTTCCAGCTTGTTGCCGCCGAGCCAGCCGCTCAGCGTGAAGGGCACGGTGCCGGTGTCGATGGCCGCCGCCGCACCGCTGAGGTCGACGACTTGGGTGAGTGTGGACGTCGCCACGTTGCCACCGCCGAAATACTGCATGCCGCCGTCGGGCGGCCCATGCTGGGCGGCCGGGAATGCCAGGAACTTCGGCATCGTCGGCCCCGGCGACCCGAGCGGCGAGGGCAGCCGCACCAACGTGTTGTATTTGATCACGGTCGGCGTGCCGGTCGGGATCCAGCCCGGTATCGTCACCCCGCTGTAACCGGACAACGACGGGTCGCCGAGCTCGGCGCCCGGGTTGACCAACAGATTCGGGCTCATCGTGGCGGCGGCGGGCGCCTTGGGCGCCGTGACCGTCGACAGCACCAGCAGGGCGGCCCCGACGGTGGCGCCGGCCACGCGACAAAGGCGACAGAACATTCAGGCTTCACCTCTGTGGTCGAGACGCCGCGCATTTGCTCCGTCGATGGTGAGCTACGCCACGCTCAACTCATACGCTGTTGCGCGAACCGATACCCAGCGGTTGCCATTCGGTGACCGAGCCGGTGAGGCGATGTCAGGAGAAGTCGTGTACGAGGTCGCCCGTCAGCCGACGGCGAGCCACACCAGGCCGGCACCGCCGGCCACGGCGCAGTAGACGGCGAACGGGGTGAGCGTGCGGGTCTGAAAGTACTGCGTCAGGAACCGCACGGCGAGGTAGGCACAGACGAAGGACGCGACGCTGCCGGCCAGCACCTGGCCGTGGATTCCGGTGGCGCGGGGCCCGAACAGTTCCGGGATCTTGTACACGCCTGCGGCCAGGATGATGGGCGTGGCCAGCAGGAAGGAGAACCGGGCGGCGTCCTCGTGGGACAGGCCGCGCCACAGGCCCGCCACCATGGTGATTCCCGAGCGGCTGATGCCGGGCAGCAGGGCCAGGATCTGCGCGGCGCCGATCAGGATGCCGCGGCGCAGGGGGAGTTGGGCCAGGCGGTTGTCAACGGCCTCGCCGGTGTGCCCGCGCTGTTCCTCCGGCGGCTGTTCCCGGTCGGGTGCGGGGGCGACGCGCCGGCGCAGCACCTCTCCCGCGTACAGGGCGATGCCGTTGAGCACCAGGAAGATTGCCGCGGGAACGGGCTTGCCCAGCGTGGTGCGGAATGTCCGTTCCAGGACCAGCCCGGCCAGCCCGACCGGGATGGTGGCCCCGACGATCAGCCAGGCGAGCCGCTCATCGGGGGTCTGGATGCGGCGATACCGCAGCGAGGACACGAATCCGGTCACGATGCGCAGCCAATCCCGCCAGAAGAAGACCAGCAGCGCGGCGGCGGTGGCCACGTGCAGCCCGACGATGAAGGCCAGGTAGGGCGACTCGGGCGCGGAGACGCTCAGGTCTTGCGCCCACCGGCCGCCGACCACCGCGGGCACCAACACCGCGTGCCCGAGGCTCGAGACCGGGAACAGCTCGGTGACGCCCTGGAAAGCGCCGACCACCACGGCCTCCATGTAGGTCAGGTGCGCGCTCATGTGGGATGCCTCCGTCGGATCGTTGTGGCGGATACGGCCTCGCCGATCGGCCTGTGACGATAGCCGACGGCGCATTCGCCCGCTCAATCAGCTTGCCCGGTCGCCTTTTCGGTGGGTCGGGCGGCGGCGGGCCCGGCCGGGCCCCGCACCGGCGGGTACCGTGTGCTGATGGCTGACGGGTTGCTCGACGCCGTGCGCGTCCTCGACTTGTCGAGCGGTAACGGCGACGCGGTGACGCGGCTGTTCGCCGACTTGGGCGCCGACGTGCTCAAGGTGGAACCCCCGAGCGGAAGCCCGGCGCGCGACACGCCGCCGACGCTGTCCGGTGCCAGCATTCCGTTTGCTGTGCACAACGCCAACAAGCGCAGTGTGGTGCTGGACCCGTTCGACGAGGACGACTGTGCCGTGTTCCTCGACCTGGCCGCGCAGGCCGACATCGTCGTCGACGATGGTTTCTACGGCGAGGCACCCACGTTCGGGACGTCGGTCGAGGAGCTGGCCGCCCAGCACCCGCACCTGGTGGTGTTGTCCATCACCGACTTCGGGGCGACGGGCCCACGGTCGTTGTGGCGGGCCACCGATCCGGTGCTGTACGCGATGTGCGGCTCGCTGGCGCGATCGGGCCCCACCACGGGCACCCCGGTGTTGCCGCCGGACGGTATCGCGTCGGCCACCGCCGCCGTCCAGGCCGCCTGGGCGACACTCGTTGCTTATTACAGCCGATTGCATTGCGGCACCGGTGAATTCATCGACTTTTCGCGCTTCGACGCGGTCGTCATGTCGCTTGACCCGGCGTTCGGGGCGCACGGGCAGGCCGCCGCCGGCATTCGCCGCGCCGGCCAGTGGCGGGGGCGCCCGAAGAATCAGGACGCCTACCCGATCTACGCGTGCCGGGACGGCTACGTCCGGCTCTGCGTGATGGCACCGCGCCAGTGGCGGGGACTGCGGCGCTGGCTGGGCGAGCCGGAAGATTTCCAGGACCCGAAATACGACGTGATCGGCGCGCGCTTCGCCGCGTGGCCACAGATCAGCGAGTTGGTCCAGGCGCTGTTCGCGGGGCAGACCATGAAGGATCTGGTGAGCGCGGGACAGGCGCACGGGGTGCCGATCGCCGCGGTGCTGACGCCGTCGTGGGCGATGGGTTCCGAGCACTTTCGGGCGGTGGGGGCGATCACCGACGCCGAGCTCGTCCCGGGCGTGCGGGCCAGCGTCCCCACCGGGTACTTCGTCGTCGATGGGCGCCACGCGGGCTTTCGCAGCCCGGCGCCCGCCCTCGGCCAGGACGGACCGGGATGGCGCGGCAACCCCGCCGTGGTGCCGTCGCCCTCCGGCCGCGTCGGCGATTATCCGTTTGCGGGGGTGCGCATCCTGGACCTGGGCATCATCGTCGCCGGCGGCGAGCTCAGCCGGCTGTTCGGTGATCTGGGCGCCGAGGTCATCAAGATAGAGAGCGCCGAGTACCCGGACGGGCTGCGGCAGGCCCGCGCCGGGGAGGCGATGAGCGAGTCGTTCGCCTGGACCCACCGCAACCACCTGGCGATGGGCCTGGATCTGCGCAGCCCCGCGGGCAAGGAGGTGTTCACCCGGTTGGTCGCGGAGTCCGACGCCGTCTTCGCCAACTTCAAGCCGGGAACGCTTACCGCTCTTGGCTTTTCCTACGACGAACTGCGTGCCGTCAACCCGCGGGTCGTGCTGGCCGAGAGCAGCGCCTACGGCGACCAGGGCCCGTGGAGCACCCGCATGGGTTACGGGCCACTGGTGCGCGCCGCCACCGGCGTCACCCGGCTGTGGACGGCCGACGATCCGGAGAACCGTGATGACGGTGCGCGCCATGCCTTTTACGACGCCACCACGATCTTTCCCGACCACGTGGTCGGACGGATCACGGCCATCGCGGCGCTGGCCGCGCTGATCCACCGCCACCGGACTGGCGGCGGGTCGCACGTGCACATCTCGCAGGCCGAGGCGGTGATCAACCAGCTCGACGCCGTGTACGTCGCGCAGGCCGCCCTGGACGCGGGCGTGCCCAGGATCTCCGAAGACACCAGCCTGCATGCCGTCTACCCGTGCGCGGGCGAAGACGAATGGTGTGTCATCTCGATCGGTTCCGACGAGGAATGGGGCTGCGCCGCAGGAGTTTTCCAGCACCCGGAATGGGCCGACGACCCGCGGTTCGCCACCGCTGAGGCCCGGCTGGCGAACCGGCGCGAGCTGGTGGAATCGGTGTCGACCTGGACGCGCAGCCGCACCCCGGCGCGGGTGGCCCAGCTACTGCAGTCCTCCGGAGTCGCGGCCGGACCGATGAACCGGCCGCCGGACATCTTGGAGGACCCGCAGCTCGTCGGGCGACAGGTGTATGCCGAGATGCTGCACCCGCTCATCGAACGCCCGCTGCCCGCGGAGACGGGTCCGGCGCCGTTCCAGCACATCCCGCGGGCGCCCCAGCGGCCCGCGCCGCTGCCGGGTCAGGACACCGTCGACCTGTGCCGGAGGCTGCTCGGCATGAGCCCTCAGCAGATCGACCGGCTCGTCACCGAGGGCGTGCTGTTCGGGCCGCCCTGACAGCCGGGGATCCGGTCCGCATCGTCGCCACGCTAGGTTCGGTGTATGACCGTCGACCCCAGGACACCTGTGCTGATCGGCTACGGCCAGGTCAACCACCGCGACGAGATCGACCCGGCGACACGGTCGGTCGAGCCGTTGGATCTGATGGTGGCCGCGGCCCGGCAAGCCGCCGACGCGCGGATCATCGAGGCCGTCGATTCCATCCGCGTGGTGAACATCCTCTCGGCGCACTACCGCGATCCGGGGCTGCTGCTCGGCCAGCGGATCGGCGCCGCCGACTTCACCACGCTCTACAGTCCCGTCGGCGGCAACGTGCCGCAGTCGCTCGTCAACCAGGCGTGCCTGGACATCCAGCGGGGCAGGGCTCGGGTGGTGCTGTTGGCCGGCGCCGAGACCTGGCGGACGCGCAGGGGCCTGCGCGCCAAAGGCGGCAAGCTCGAGTGGACCGCCCAGGACAACTCCGTCCCGATGGCCGAGGTCAGCGGCGAGGACGTCCCGATGGCGGGCGAGGCCGAGATCAGGATTCGGCTGGACCGGCCCGCCTACGTCTACCCACTCTTCGAACAGGCGCTGCGGATCGCGAACGGCGAGTCGGTCGAGCACCACCGCAAGCGCATCGGTGAGCTGTGGGCCCGCTTCAACGCCGTCGCGGTCGACAATCCGCACGCGTGGATCCGCAAACCGGTGACCGCCGAGGAGATCTGCGAGGCCGGCCAGCAGAACCGGATGATCAGCTGGCCGTATACCAAGCTGATGAACTCCAACAACATGGTCGACCAGGGCGCCGCGCTGGTGTTGACCTCGGTGGAGCAGGCAAGGCGCCTGCAGGTCCCCGCCGACCGCTGGATCTACCCGCACGCGGGCACCGACGCCCATGACACCTCGGCCATCGCCGAGCGCGACGAGCTGCACCGCTCTCCGGCCATCCGCATCGCCGGCGGCCGGGCGCTGGAGCTGGCGGGCCTGGGCATCGACGAGGTCGACTATGTCGACCTGTATTCCTGCTTCCCCTCGGCCGTTCAGGTGGCCGCCGCCGAGCTGGGCCTGCCGGTCGACGATCCCGCCCGCCCGCTCACCGTCACCGGAGGTTTGACGTTCGCGGGCGGCCCCTGGAGCAACTATGTGACGCACTCCATCGCCACCATGGCGGAGTTGCTCGCGGCCAATCCCGGGCGGCGCGGCCTGATCACCGCCAACGGCGGCTACCTGACCAAGCACAGCTTCGGCGTGTACAGCACCGAACCGCCCGCCGAGTTCCGTTGGGAGGACGTGCAACCGGCCGTCGACCGAGAGCCCACCCGCGACGCCCTGGTGGAATGGGAAGGTGTCGGCACGGTCGAAGCGTGGACGACGCCGTTCGATCGCGAGGGGCAGCCGGAAAAGGCCTTCTTGGCCGTGCGCACGCCCGATGGCTCGCGGACGCTGGCCCTGATCACCGATAGCGCCGCGGCGCACGCCACCGTGCGCGAAGACATCGGCGGCGCCAAGGTCACCGTCGCCGCCGACGGCTCCGCGGCGCTGCAATAACCCGGCGAAGCCCTTTCCGCCAGTTCAGGGTCCCGTTAGCCCAGTAACGGTCGCGTAGGTCATGCCGTCTTGCCTATTGTTTAGTGTGAGGTCGGGGAGGTGAGACCCGGGTGCATATCCTGGTTACCGACGCCACCGGCGCACTTGGGCGGCTGGTTGCGCGGCAGTTGATCGCTGCCGGGCACACGGTCAGCGGCATTGCTGAGAGCCGACACCCCTGCCTGGACCGCAACGTTGACCTGGTTTGCGCGTCGCTGCGCGATCCGGTCCTGCGGGAGCTCGCCGAGGAAGCCGATGCGGTGATCCACCTGGCCCCCATCGACACCAGCGCGCCCGGCAGCGCCGACATCGAGGGCCTCGCGCACGTGACCGACGTGGCCGCCCGCGCCGGCGCCCGGCTGCTGTTCGTGTCCCAGGCCGCGGGACGGCCGGAACTGTACAAGCCGGCCGAGGAGCTGGTGGCCACCAGCTGGGGTCCCAGCCTGGTCGTCCGAATCGCCCCGCCGGTCGGCCGCCAGCTCGACTGGATGGTGTGCCGGACCGTGGCCACGTTGCTGCGCACCAAGGTCTCCGCGCAGCCGATGCGGGTGCTGCACGTCGACGACCTGGTGCGCTTCCTGTTGTCGTCGCTCAACACCGAGCGCACCGGTGTGGTGGACCTCGCCTCCCCGGACACCGTCAACGTGGTCACCGCGTGGCGGATGCTGCGCTCCGCCGACCCGCGGTCCCGGCTCAACCGGATCCGCAGCTGGCCCCAGCTCATTCCGGACATGGATATCGCTGCGGTGCAAGAGGATTGGTCGTTCGAGTTCGGCTGGCAGGCGCTCGAGGCGGTGGCCGACACGGCCCGCGGCCTCGTCGGGCGCCGGATCGCGGCGGCCGGGGCCACCGGCGACGGCCGCCGACTGGCGCTCCCCGTCGAGGCCGTCCCGCGCACCCACCCTGCCGGCGGGGAACACAGCGCGGCCCCCGAGGGCGTCGAGGGTGAGTTCGACGACCGGGTCGACCCCCGCTTCCCGATCTTCAGTGCGGGCAACCTCGCCGGAGCTCTGCCCGGGCCGCTCACCCCGATCACGCTGGATGTCCAGCTGAGCGGCTTGCGCACGGCGAATCGGGTGCTCGGTCACCTGTTGGCGCTCGGCGGCGTGGTGGGCGAGGAGTGGGGGAACCGGGCCATCGCCGTATTCGGCCATCGGCCCTACGTCGGGGTGTCGGTCAACATGGTCGCCGCGGCCCAGCTGCCGGGCTGGGATCAGGACGCCGTCGCGCGCAACGCCCTGGTCGGCCGGCCGCACCTGGGAGACCCGCTCCCGTTCGGTGAGCCCGCGTTGGCAGGCGGAGCCCTCGGCTCCGTCGCCAAAGCCGTCGTCGCGGGGCGCTCGCTGGTCCTGTTGCGGCACCTCAAGGCGGACACCCGGGCGTACAGCGCGGCCGCCGAAGCCGAACGGCTGGATGCCGCACAGCTGACGGCGCTGCCCGATGCCGGCCTCGAGGTCCGGATTCCCTTGCTGCGCGACCGCATTCACCAGGGCTGGGCCCTCACCGCGCTGTGGTTGATCGACACGGGCGTCACCGCCGCGGCGCTGGAACGCAGCAAGGCGGCGCCCGGCGTGCCCGGCGTGGACATGATCATGGACAGCAGCCGCGTCGAAACGGAGACCGCCCAGCTGGCAGCCGTACTGCGGGCCGACCCGCCGTTGTGCGCGCTGGCCCAGGAAGGCAATCTCGCCAGCATCCGCGCGTTGTCGCCCACCACCGCGGCGGCCGTGGATGCCGCCGTTGGCCGCATCGGGCACCGCGGGCCCGGCGAGGCCGAGTTGGCCAGTCAGACGTATGCCGACGACCCGGGGATGCTGCTCAGGGCGGCCGGGGATGCCGCCGTGGGCGCCGCGGCGTCGACGGAACCGCCGCCGCCGACGCTGGCTCAGCGCCTGGCCGCCGGCGCTCGCGATTCCCGTGAGCTTGCCCACGACACGACTCTGCGATTCACTCATCAACTACGGATGACGCTGCGCGAGTTGGGGTCTCGGCGAGTGGCGGCGGACCTGATGGATGCCGTCGAGGACGTGTACTACCTGACGTGTGACGAGCTGATCACCATGCCGGGCGACGCCAGGCTGCGAATCAAACGCCGCCGCGCCGAACGGGAACGGCTGCAGGCACAGCGCCCGCCAGAGGTCATCGACGGGACATGGACTCCGGTCGAAACGTCAGCCCAATAGCTCGGCCAGCGGGCGCTCGGGATCGGCCAGCTTGCCGGGGTCGACGGAAATCCCGGATCTGATCAGCGCTTTGACGTCTTCGAGCACATCCCAGACGTTGACGTTCATCCCGGCCAGCACCCGGTTGTCGCCGTCGAGCCAGAACGCCACGAACTCACGTCCGGCCATGTCGCCCCGGAAGACCACCCGCTCGAACCCGGCGGCGTGTCCGGCATATTCCATCCCGAGGTCGTACTGGTCGGTGAAGAAATAGGGCAACTCAGCGTATTCGCCCGGCTTGCCGAGCATGCCCGCCACCGCCACCGCGGGCTGCTTGAGCGCATTGGCCCAGTGCTCGGTGCGGATCCGGCCGCCGAACAACGGGTGTTCCGCGGCGGCGATGTCGCCGACCGCATAGATGTCGGGATCGCTGGTGCGCAGCGACGCATCCACCAGCACGCCGCCGTCACCCATGGCGAGCCCGGCCTGTTCGGCGAGTTCGATGTTCGGCTGCGCGCCGACGGCCACCAACACCGCATCGGCGGCAACCGTCGACCCGTCCCGCAGTTTCAGTCCGGTGGCCTTGCCGCCGGTCGTCGTGATCTCCTCCACCTGCGTCTCGAGCCGCAAGTCCACCCGATGGTCGCGATGCAGCTCGGCGAACACTTCGCCCACCCGTTCGCCGAGCGCGGCCGCCAGCGGTTGTTTGGCCGTCTCGACGACGGTCACGTCGACGCCACGCTGGCGGGCAGCGGCGGCCACCTCCAGGCCAATCCACCCGGCTCCCACCACCGCCAGCGAAGACCCTTCGGTCAGAACAGAATTCAGGGCGACGGCGTCGTCGTAGGTGCGCAGATAGTGGACGGCGTCGGCGTCGGCCCCGGGTATCGGCGGGCGCCGGGACGCCGATCCCGTCGCCAGCAGCAGCTTGTCGTACCGCACGCTGGTGCCGTCGGGGAGCGCGACGGCATGGTCGGAGGGGTCCACGGCCGACACCCGCGCGCCGAGTCTCAGGTCGGCATCGTGGTCGCGGTACCAGGCGGAGCTCTGCACAGTGAAATCGGTCAGCGTCTTCTTGCCGGTCAGGTACTCCTTGGAAAGCGGAGGCCGCTCGTAGGGCAGATGTTCCTCGTCGGCGAACAATGTAACTTGCCCGTCAAATCCATTGCCACGCAGTGCTTCTACCGCTTTTGCTCCGGCAAGTCCGCCGCCGATGATGACGAATCTGGTAGAGCCGGCCATGATCGTCACTCCGTTCCGCCGTTGACAAACTCAGCCTACGCCGGCGTGCTTACCGCAGGAGTTCTTGCAAGGTCAGCGCATTGCGCACCGCGTGCCCGCCCAGGTCGTTGTTGAAATACATCCACACGTCCTTGCCGGCGTCCCGCCACGCGGCGATCCGGTCGGCCCACTCGCGCAGGTCGTCCTTCGAGTAGGAGCCGGCATAGATGGCGTCCTGATCCGGGCCGTGCATGCGGACGTACACCAGATCGGTGGTGGCCCTCGGCACGCATGCCAGCCCGGCGCCGCTCATCACCACATAGGCGGCGTGCCGGCGTTCCAGGAGCGCGTAGACGGCGTCGTCGTTCCAGGACGGGTGGCGCAGCTCGACGGCCACCCGGATCGGCTCCGGGACGCTGCCCAGAAAGGCGTCCAGGCGCGCGTCGTCGCGCTGCTGCTCGGGATGCAGCTGGACGAGCAGGACCCCGCGCCGATCACCCAGCAGTTCCCAGCAGCGTTCGAAGCGCTCGATCCACGGCCCCGGGGAGGACAGCCGCCGGTAGTGGGTCAGTCCGCGATGCGCTTTGACCGACATCCTGAACCCGTCCGGCAGTTGGTCGCGCCATCCCGCGAAGGTCGAATCCTTCGGCCAGCGGTAGAAGCTCGCGTTGAGCTCGACGGTGTCGAACACCTCGACGTAGCGGGCCAGCCGGCGCGCGGCGGGCAGCCCCGGCGGGTAGAGCACGTCCGCCCAATGGTTGTAGGACCACCCGGAGGTGCCGATCCGTACGGTCAACCGCACACCTGCCGGCGTACGTCGTCGTCCAGCGACATCCGGATGAGTGCGGCGGCCAGCCGCGCATTGGCCTGCGGCGCAAGAGCTCCCAGCTTTTCCGGCTGCGTGGGCAGACCGAGTCGCCCGGCCGCTGCGGTGGTGCGGTCGTCGAAATAGGGCCGCACCCAGGTCCACACGTCCTGAACCTCGCGCAGGTAGATGTCGGCGCCGGTATCCCCAATTCCCTTGAATTGCTTGAGCAAACGCTTCGCCGCGGCGATGTCGCGCCGGCTGCGCTCGGCGAGGCCCCGCAGGTCGCCGGAATACTCGTCGCGCACGCGTTCGGCCATCTCGGTGAGCCGGGTGGCCGAGCTTTCGTCGTAACGCACGTAGTGCGCGCGGCCGAAGGCGTCGATCATGGCCTGCCGGTCCGCGGCCAGCACCGCCTTCGGCGTGCGCAGTCCCGCCTTGAACAGTTCGCGCCCGGCGCGCATGGCGATGCCCGCGTCGATCGGCTTGCTGGCAAGCATGCAGATGACCAGCAGCTGAAACAGGGGCATCGGCTTGTCGTCGAGCTTGATTCGCGCCTCGGCGGCATAGGTGGTTCCGGCAACGTCAAGCAGCCGTCGCACCAGTTGCTCGCTTGCGGGCATACCCGATCACGTACCCGCGGCGAGTGCCGGCGAACCGCGCCGGCTCACTTGGGCGGCAGGCCGCGCGCGTAGCCGACGCCGCGGGCCACCCAGGCGTGAAGTTGACGTTTCGTGCGCAGTCCGGCGGCCTCCACCCGCACCCAGCCGCGAACGTCGCGGCCGCCCATCACCATCGGACCGACGTGGGCGCGCCGCAGCACTTTGTCCAGGTCGTCCGCCGGGACCCGGACGAGCAGGCCGCCCTGGCCGCTGACCGCCACCGACATGTTGCCGTTGACCAGGAAGGCGAGCCCGCCGAACATGCGTTTCTCCTCCACGCCGCGTTCGGCGGCCACGAGTTCGCGGATTTCGTCGGCCAGCTCTTCGTCGTAGGCCATGGGCGGCGTCAGTCGAGGTCCACGCGAATGGTCAGCAGGTCACTGCCCATCAGGCGCACCACCGCGCTGTTGAGCCGCGGCAGGTCGCCCAGCCGCTGCAGCGGGTCGTCGTCGGGCAGCAGAAGCGCGGTGCCGCTGCGCCAGCGACCGCCGATGCGCAGCCGAACGGCGGGATTGGCCTTGATGTTGCGCACGTAGTCGGAGTGTTCGCCGTGTTCGGAGACCATCCAGAACTGGTTGTCCACCACGCGCCCGCCGACGGCCGTGCGCCGCGGCTTGCCGCTCTTGCGGCCGGTGGTTTCCAGAATGATGCCCGGCATCTGCCGGCCCACCGGGTTGACGAGCAGCCGTTGCACGCGGTGGACCACTTGGCGTTTGAGAGTCACGGCTTCCATTCAACGCTGAGCCCCCGCCGATGTCACCGGGCAACGAAAACAGCCGCCCCCTTTCGGAGGCGGCTGTTTTCGTTGTGCCGTCTTACGCCGCGTATGCGACGAATTGACCGGTGGGCAGGAACACGCCCCACTGGTTGAACGACGGATTGAACACGACCGGGTAGTCACCCGGCTGGCCCGGCGGCGTCCACCGAGGCGGAAGCCCGTAGCCGACCGGGTCGTTGTAGTGGCCCGGCGGGGGCGTCAGACCGCCCTGCCCCGGCGGAAGGGGAGTGCCCGGACGGTTGCAGTTGACCCCGGGACCGCCGTTACAAATCGGCGTCCCCGGCGGCGGCAGCTGGCCCGGCGCCCGCACATCCGGGCCGGGCACGTTGGGCCCCGGAACGTTCGGGCCCGGCACGTTCGGGCCATTCGGGTCGGCCTGCGCCACGCCGCCCCCGATGCCGAATGCCGCGGACGTGATGGTGCCGGCCATGAGCGCGCCGGCTGCGATTCTGTTCAACTTCATGATGAATCCCCTTGTCGAGCAGTTTGGCTGCCTACGCAGCTGAACCAATTGACTTGGTGATTCGCTCACCCCATCGCCCCTACGGGCAGTCGAACCTCCAACCACGCAATACCCGGCGGGTGGATGCGGAAAACCTCTTCGCCGTATTTGCTGCGTCGGCCCAGGTCCGTGCGGTCGGGCAGCAAAGCACCCCTGGCCTCATGCCGGGCGGGGGCAGGGACCCTTGCCGGCGTCCCGGCAAACCTCACATCAGGCAGCCAGCGTCGCGGGCTCGGCGTGCGGTTCCAGCGCCTGCGCGACGATGTCGGCGACATCGGTCATCGGCCGCACGTCCAGCGCGGAGAGCACCTCGGCGGGCACGTCGTCCAGATCGGGCTCGTTGCGCGCCGGGATGAAGACCGTCGACAGCCCCGCCCGTTGCGCGGCCAGTAGCTTCTGCTTCACGCCGCCGATCGGCAACACCCGCCCGTTCAGGGTGACCTCGCCGGTCATGCCGACATCCGAGCGCACCTGGCGTCCGGTCGCCATCGACACCAGCGCGGTCACCATGGTGACGCCGGCCGACGGGCCGTCCTTGGGCACCGCGCCGGCGGGCACGTGCACGTGGATGCGCCGGTCGAGGGCCTTGGGGTCGACCCCCAACGCCTGGGCGTGGGAGCGCACATAGGACAGCGCGATCTGCGCCGATTCCTTCATCACGTCACCCAGCTGCCCGGTCAGCTGCAGCCCGGCTTCACCGTCGGTGGCGCCGGCTTCGATGTACAGCACGTCGCCGCCCAGGCCGGTGACGGCCAGGCCGGTGGCCACGCCGGGCACCGCCGTGCGCTCGGCCGATTCCGGCGTGAAGCGCGGACGGCCAAGGTAATCCACCAGATCCGGTTCGTCGAGGGTGATCGGCTCGGGCGTTTCCGCCAGCTTGGTGGTCACCTTGCGCAGCGCCTTGGCCAGCAGCCGCTCGAACTGCCGCACCCCGGGCTCGCGGGTGTAGTCGGCGGCGATCTTGCGCAACGCCGCGTCGGTGATCGTCACCTCGTCGTCGGTCAGCGCGGCCCGCTCCCGCTGCCGGGGCAGCAGGTAGTCGCGGGCGATGGCGACCTTGTCGTCCTCGGTGTAGCCGTCGATCTGCACCAGTTCCATGCGGTCGAGCAGCGCCGACGGGATGTTCTCGATCACGTTGGCGGTGGCCAGGAACACCACGTCGGACAGGTCCAGGTCCAGGTCCAGGTAGTGGTCGCGGAACGTGTGGTTCTGCGCCGGGTCGAGCACCTCGAGCAGCGCGGCGCTCGGGTCACCCCGGTAGTCGGAACCGACCTTGTCGATCTCGTCCAGCAGCACAACGGGATTCATCGATCCCGCCTCGCCGATGGCACGCACGATCCGGCCGGGCAGCGCGCCCACATAGGTGCGCCGGTGCCCGCGGATCTCGGCCTCGTCGCGCACGCCGCCCAGGGCGACGCGCACGAACTTGCGGCCCAGGGCCCGGGCGACGCTCTCGCCCAGCGACGTCTTGCCCACGCCGGGGGGACCGGCCAGCACCATCACGGCGCCGGAGCCGCGGCCGCCGACGACCTGCAGCCCGCGCTGGGCGCGGCGCGCCCGCACGGCCAGGTACTCGACGATGCGGTCCTTCACGTCGTCCAGCCCGTGGTGATCGGCGTCCAACACGCCGCGCGCGGCCTTCAGGTTCGTCGAATCCTCGGTCCGCACGTTCCAGGGCAGGTCGAGCGCGGTGTCCAGCCAGGTGCGGATCCAGCCGCTTTCCGGGCTCTGATCACTGGACCGCTCCAGCTTGCCGACCTCGCGCAGCGCGGCCTCGCGCACCTTCTCGGGCAGGTCGGCCGCCTCCACGCGGGCCCGGTAATCGTCGGATCCGTCGGGTTCGCCTTCGCCGAGTTCCTTGCGGATGGCGGCCAGCTGCTGGCGCAGCAGGAACTCCTTCTGGGTCTTCTCCATGCCCTCGCGCACGTCCTCGGCGATCTTGTCGTTGACCTCGACCTCGGCCAGGTGGGCGCTGGTCCACTCGATCAGCACGCGCAGCCGCTCGGCCACGTCGACGGTCTCGACCAGTTGCCGCTTCTGCTCGCTGGACAGGTAGGACGCGTATCCGGACGTGTCCGCCAGCGCCGACGGGTCGGTCAGCCTGTTGACGTAGTCGACGATCTCCCAGGCCTCGCGCCGTTGCAGCATGGCCAGCAGCAGCTGCTTGTACTCCGAAGTCAGGGCCTTGACCTCGTCCGTCGTCTCGGCCTCGGGGACCTCGGTGACCTCGACCCACAGCGCCGCGCCGGGCCCGGACGCGCCGGTCCCGATCTGCGCCCTGCGCTCACCGCGCACGACGGCCGCGGTACCGCCGCCCGCGATGCGTCCCACCTGCAAGATCTTGGCGATCACGCCGTGCGACGGGTAACGGTCGTCCAGCCGGGGCGCGATCAGCAGCTGCCCGGATTCGCTCGCCTGGGCGGCGTCGATCGCCGCCCGGGCGGCCTCGTCGAGCGCGATCGGCACGACCATGCCGGGCAACACGATGGTGTCGGTGACGAACAGCACCGGCATTGATTTGGCTTCAGCCATCAATCCTCCAAAACTGAGTCTGATGCGCTCAACCCTGCCCGGCGCCGGTTTGTTCCCGCGGGGTCAGGCCGTGACGAGTGTGCGGCCAGCCTCACACTCGGTGTCGAATGTGCGGCCAGCTTCACACCGGCGGGACCGGCCCCAGTCGGCGCAATTGCGTCACGTGCTTGGGCGACAGCTCCTCGAGGCAGGTGACGCCGAGCAGCCGCATGGTCCGGATCACGCCTTCGGCCAGGATGTCGATCGCGCGGGTGACGCCGGCTTCGCCGCCGGCCATCAGCCCGTACAGGTAGGCCCGCCCGACCAGCGTGCAGCGCGCGCCCAGCGCGATGGCCGCCACGATGTCGGCGCCCGACATGATGCCGGTGTCCAGCAGGATCTCGGTGTGCTTGCCGACCTCCCGCGCGACCGACGGCAGCAAATGGAAGGGCACCGGGGCCCGATCCAGTTGCCGCCCACCGTGATTCGACAACACGATGCCGTCGACACCGCGGTCGACGACGGCGCGGGCGTCGTCGAGCGTCTGGATGCCCTTGACCACCAACTTGCCCGGCCATTGGGCCTTGATCCACTCCAAGTCGTCGAAGGTGAGGCTCGGGTCGAACATGGTGCTCAGGTACTCGGCGACGGTGCCCGGCCAGCGGTCCAGCGACGCGAACGCCAGCGGCTCGGTGGTCAACAGGTCGAACCACCATTTCGGGTGCGGCACGGCGTCGAGCACGGTGCGCAGCGTCAGCGTCGGCGGGATCGTCATCCCGTTGCGGTTGTCGCGCAGCCGGGCGCCGGAGACCGGGACGTCGACGGTGGCCAGCAGGGTGTCGAAACCCGCGTCGGCCGCACGCTGCACCAGCGCCATCGACCGTTCGCGGTCGCGCCACATGTACAGCTGAAACCACTTCCTGCCCTGCGGAACGGCGGTCGCCAGGTCCTCGATCGCGCAGGTGCCCAGGGTGGACAGCGAGAACGGGATGCCCGCCTTGGCCGCCGCCGCCGCGCCGGCGATCTCGCCCTCGGTGTGCATCAACCGGGTGAAGCCGGTGGGCGCGATGCCGAACGGCAGGACCACCGGCGCACCCAGGACGTTCCAGCCGGCGGTCACGTTCGTGACGTCACGCAGAATCGTCGGATGAAACTCGATGTCGCGAAACGCTTGTCGGGCGCGCCCGAGGGAAAGCTCGTCCTCGGCGGCGCCGTCGGTGTAGTCGAACGCCGCCCGGGGCGTGCGCCGTCGAGCGATGCGCCGCAGGTCTTCGATGGTGTACGCGGTGTCGAGGCGGCGCCTGGTCGCGTCGAACTGCGGCCGCTTGAACCGGATCAGCGGCGCGAGATCGCGCACCCTGGGCACTCGTCGTTGGACGGCCTTCCGTCTTTTGGACTCCACAGTGTGCCACCGTAGTCACATGGAATCGGCGACCGACCCCTACGATCTGAATCGCTTCACCAAGGCTCAGGCCGCGGTCTACCCGCACGTCGTCGCGGAGTTGCGCGACGGGCGAAAACGCGGTCACTGGATGTGGTTCGTGTTCCCGCAATTGCGCGGTCTGGGCAGCAGTCCGACCGCCGATCGGTATGGCATCTCCTCGCTCGGGGAAGCCAAGGGCTATCTGCGCCACGACGTACTGGGACCGCGGCTGCGCGAGTGCACCCGGTTGGTGAACGAGGTGCAGGGCCGGTCGATCGGCGAGATCTTCGGCTCGCCAGACGACCTGAAGCTGCGCTCGTCGATGACGTTGTTCGCCCACGCGACCGACGACAACGCGGATTTCCTTGCGGTCCTGGACAAGTACTACGACGGCCAGCAGGACCGGCTGACACTGCAACGCCTAGGCCGGGCTTAAAATCCGCCAGCCGTGCGGTTCCACGACCAGCGTGTCCACCACCTCTTCGGGCGGGGCCGCCGATCCGCCGATGACCTTTCGGTGGGCCGTACCCAGCTCCGGCAGCGCCAGGCGCAGCGGCTCGTCGTCGATGTTGAGGGCGACCAGCAGCGCGTTGTCCCCGCAGCGGGCCTCGTACACGTAGTGCCGGTTTTCCAACCGCACCGGGCGGGTCGTCGCCCCGTGCAGCCATGGGTGACGGCGACGCAGCCCCACGAGGAACTGGTGCAACGCCCACATCTGCGCCCCGAAGGCATCCAATTCCATTGGGGGAGAGGTGAACTCCGGGCGAACCGCGTCGTCGCCGCCGTACCGCTCCTCCTTGACGCCGCGGAATCCCAGCTCGTCACCGGCGTACACGCTGGGCACGCCGCCGACCGTCAGCAGGATCACCAGCGCGTGTGCCACGTGCTCGGGGCGTTCGAGCCGGCTCGCGATGCGGGTGACGTCATGGTTACCGATGAAGGTGAGCGGGGCGAAGCGGGCCAGGAACTCGCCGTGGCGCTGCAGCGCCCAGTCCAGCTCGAAGAAGTTGCCGTCGTTGAGGCTGCTCCAAATCGCCTTCCACAGCTCGTATTGGGTGGCCGAGTCGAACGTGGCGGCCCGGACCACCGCGGCGTAGTCACCGTGGATGAGCTCGCCGACGAACCAGGACTCCGGGAACCGCTCGCGCACCCGGGGCAGTGTGGATGCCCAGAAGCGTTCCGGCACCGCGTAGGCCGCGTCGAGGCGCCAGCCGTCGGCGCCGCGGTCCAGCCAGTGCGTCATCACGTCGACGGTGTAGTCGACCACTTCGGGATTGTCGTGATTGAGCGTGATCAGCTCCGCGTGACCCTCGAACGTGTGAAAGCGTCCGGGGCGCCCGCGAAACCAGCGCGCGGCGGCCTCGTCGTTGGGCGCCTCCCGGTAGCGGGGGAAATCCAGGCCGACGTGATTGAACACGCCGTCGAGCAGGATGCGCAGGCCGCGGCGACGGGCCTCGGCGACGAGGTGGTCGAAGTCGGCGTCGTCGCCGAGCCGCGGATCGATGCGGTAGTGGTCGGTGGTGTCGTAACCGTGTGTGCGCGAGGCGAAGATCGGTCCCAGCGCGACGCCGGACGCGCCCAGCGCGATGGCGTGGTCGAACCAGTCGACGAGCCGCCGCAGCCGGTGTTGGTCCGGCTGCGGCGGCTCCGACGAAACGGGGAAGGCGCCGACGAACCCCAGCGGGTAGACCTGCCACCAGATGGCGTGCTCTACCCAGGCTGGTGCCGTCACTGCGTCAGCCGACGGCAGCCGGCGTCTGGGAGGTGATGAGCGCTTGCGCCACGCCGGAGACGATCGCCGCGGCCTTCAACGCCTCGTGGATGGTCTCCCGGCTCACGCCCGCCTCGCGCAGCGTGTGCTCGTGGGAGGCCACACAGTCCGGGCATCCGTTGATCGCCGACACCGCGAAGCACCACAGCTCGAAGTTCGCCTTCTCCACGCCGGGATTGGCGATGAGGTTCATCCGCAATCCCGCACGCAGGTCGTCGTACTTGCCGTCCAGGAAGCCCCGGCCACGGTAGAACACGTTGTTCATCGCCATGATCGATGCGGCTCCCAGCGCCGCGTTGTATGCCCCGGCGGACAGGATGTCGGCCGCCTCGGCGCCGATCTCGCTGATCACCTGGGCGTTTCGCGTCGCTGCGGCGGTAGCCAACAGGGTGCCCCACAGCTGTTCCTCGTTGAGCTCGGTCGTGCGCGTGATCGAGCCCAGGTTGAGCTTGAGGTCCTTGACGTACTCAGGCAGTGCCTCTTTGAGGTTGTCTACGCTCATCTCGCCTCCTCAGCAGACCTTAGGCGACTAGGCCGAGGCCTTGAGCAGCTCGGTGGCGTTCAGCGTCGGGTCGCCCTTGCGCCAGTTGCAGGCGCACAGCTCGTCGGACTGCAGCGCGTCGAGAACCCGCAGCACTTCCTCCACGTTGCGTCCCACGGAACCGGCGGTGACCGAGACGAATTGGATCTCGTTGTCCGGGTCCACGATGAAGGTGGCGCGGTCTGCCACGCCATCGGCGTTGAGGACGCCGGTGGCCAGGCTCAGCTCACGCTTGATGTCCGAGAGCATGGGGAACGGCAAGGTCTTCAGGTCCTCGTGCTGGGCCCGCCAGTTGAAGTGCACGAACTCGCTGTCGATCGAAACACCCAGGACCTGCGCGTCACGGTCGGCGAACTCGTCGTTGAGCTTGCCGAACGCGGCAATCTCGGTCGGGCACACGAAGGTGAAGTCCTTGGGCCAGAAGAACACGACCCGCCACTTGCCCTCGTAGTCCTCGCTGGTGACGGTGGTGAAGTAGTCCTCGGGCTGTTGGGCGTCGACCTTGGACAGGTCGCCCGCGATCAGCGCGGTGAGCTCGTAGGCGGGGAACTGGTCGCCGATGGTCAGCAGAGGCATGTCGCTCCTTATTGGATTTACTCAAGATTAGCGGTCGTCACCCATACTGCCGTTCACCCAGGCTGAAGTAAAGGTGATATTTCCCACTACACTTATAGGTATGCCCGATAAGACTTATCAGCCCACCATCGCCGGCCTCCGCGCGTTCGCCGCGATCGCCGAAAAGCGTCAGTTCAGCAGTGCCGCAGCCAGTCTCGGTGTCAGTCAATCCACGCTGTCGCAGGCGCTGGCGGCGCTGGAGACCGGGCTCGGCACCCGGCTCATCGAGCGCTCGACGCGGCGTGTCCTCTTGACGGCAGAGGGCGCGGAGCTGCTGCCGCGCGCCCAGGCCGTGATCGAGGCGGTGGACGCGTTCTCCGCCGCGGCCGCGGGCTCATCCGATCCGTTGCGCGCCGGGATGCGGCTGGGGTTCATCCCGACGGTGGCGCCCTACGTCCTGCCGACCGTGCTCGCCGGCCTCGCCGAGCAATTCCCCGGGATGACCTTGCGGGTGACAGAAGACCAGACCGAGCGGCTGCTGACGGTGCTGCGGGAAGGAGCGCTGGATGCGGCGCTGATGGCCTTGCCCGTCGACCCCGGCGGTGTCACCGCGGTCCCGATCTACGACGAGGATTTCGTCCTCGCGCTGCCGCCGGGGCATCCGCTGTCGGGAAAACGGCGGGTGCCGGCGACGGCGTTGGCCGACCTGCCCTTGCTGCTACTGGAAGAGGGGCACTGCCTGCGCGATCAGGCGCTGGAGGTATGCCACAAGGCGGGCGTGCGAGCGGAGCTGGCCAACACCCGCGCGGCGTCGCTGGCCACCGCCGTGCAATGCGTGACCGGCGGGCTGGGGGTCACGCTGATCCCGCAGAGCGCGGTGCCGGTCGAGGCGACGCGAAGCCGGCTCGGCCTGGCGCGGTTCGCCGCCCCCCGGCCCGGGCGGCGCATCGGACTGGTGTACCGCTCGTCCAGCGGCCGCGACGAGTCCTATCGGCAGCTGGCCAAGACCATCGGCACCCTGGTCAGCGGCGAGCACCAGGTACGGCTGGTCAAATAGCGCGGTCGCCGACGGTAGGTTCTGCCTATGGAAAAGGTCATCGCCGTGCTCATGCGTTCCGATTCGGACGAGGAGTGGTGCGCCCGCCAGCGGGGGCCCGTCGCCAATGCCCTGTTGGAGTTGCGCCTGCCGGGGCTGTCGGTCAACGTCCGCGACGACGCGGTGCGCCACTCACTGATGACGCTCACCACGTTGGCCCCGCCAGTCGCGGCGGTGGTGAGCATGTGGACCCAACAGTGTTACGGCGAGCAGATGGCCGCGGCGCTGACCCTGCTGGAGGCGGAGTGCCAACAGCTCGCCGCGTACCTGGTGACCGAGTCGGTCCCGCTGAAGGCGCCGGTGACCGAATCCGGTGCCCGCACCGCGGGATTGGCCAATATCGCGCTGCTGCGCCGGCCCGCCGGCCTGGACCGGGACAGTTGGCTGACCCGGTGGCAGCGCGACCACACCTCGGTGGCCATCGAGACGCAGTCGACCTTCGGCTACACCCAGAACTGGGTGGTGCGAACGCTGACCCCCGACGCACCGGAGATCGCGGGCATCGTCGAAGAGCTGTTCCCCGCGGAGGCCATCACCGATCTCAAGGCGTTCTTCGGCGCCGCCGACGACGCCGACCTCCAGGACCGGTTGGGCCGAATGGTCGCCAGCACCACGGCATTCGGCGCCAACGAGAACATCGACACCGTCCCCACCAGCCGCTACGTCTTCCGGGCCCCGTTCGTCGAGGAACTCACGTGACAACACTGCGCGACGCCGTCGCGTTGGCCGCGGCGGAACACGGGCTGGCGGTGGTGTCCACCGTCCGCGCCGACACAACCGTACAGGCCTCGCTGGTCAACGTCGGCCTGCTCGCGCACCCCGAAAACGGCCGGGAGGTTTTGGGCTTCACGACCTACGGCAAGGTCAAACTGGGCAATCTCCGGGAACGGCCGCAGCTGGCGATCACCTTCCGCAACGGATGGCGGTGGGTGACCGTCGAGGGCCGCGCGGAGCTGGCCGGCCCGGACGACCCGCAGCCGTGGCTGACCCCCGACCGGCTGCGGCTGCTGCTTCGCGAGGTGTTCACCGCCGCGGGCGGCACCCACGACGACTGGGACACCTACGACCGCGTCATGGCCGGGGAGCGCCGGGCCGTCGTACTGGTCGCGCCCACCCGCGTCTACGGCAACGGCTGACCTCGTTAGGCTGCAGCCGTGACGCTGCAGATCGACGACGACAAGCGGGTGCGCACCCTCACGCTGAACCGGCCCGAGGCGCTGAACGCATTCAACGAAGCCCTCTACGACGCCACCGCGGACGCGCTGCTGGCCGCGGCCGACGATCCCGAGGTCGCCGTGGTGCTGCTGACCGGGGCGGGCCGCGGCTTCAGTGCAGGCACCGACCTCGCCGAAATGCAGGCCCGCATCACCGATCCGGACTTCACTCCGGGCCGGCACGGCTTCACCGGGCTGATCGATGCCCTCAGCGCGTTCCCCAAGCCGCTCATCTGCGCGGTCAATGGCGTCGGTGTCGGCATCGGTGCCACGATCCTGGGGTACGCGGATTTGGCATTCATGTCGTCGACGGCCCGCCTGAAGTGCCCGTTCACCAGCCTGGGCGTGGCACCGGAAGCGGCTTCGTCCTATCTGCTGCCACAGTTGGTGGGCCGCCAGAACGCGGCCTGGCTGTTGATGTCGTCGGAATGGGTCGACGCCGACGAAGCGCTGCGGATGGGTCTGGTCTGGCGGGTGTGCGCTCCCGAGGATCTGCTGCCCGAAGCCCGTCGTCACGCGGAAGTGCTTGCCGGCCGCCCCATTTCGAGCTTGATGGCGGTCAAACACACGATGATGGAACCGGTCCGTCCGGAGATCGCGGCGGCCAGCGCGCGGGAGAACGCTCACTTCGCCGAACTGATGGGCGCGCAGGCCAACGCCGCGGCCCTGGCGGACTTCAACAAGGCCCGCTGAGCGGGCGGCCCCTCAATGCGAGGGAGCGGTCTCGAGATTTGCCGACGCGGCGATGATCGCGCGCAGCGTCCGCTTGCAGCGCCCGCAGTCCCCCCCGGCGCCACACGCGGCGGCGACCTCTTTGGAGGTGGAGGCGCCGCGCGCGACCAACTCGGACACGGTGTGGTTGGTGACGCCGACACACAGGCAGACGTACATCAGCGCGGCCCCTGCATGCGGGCGGTGTTCCCTTGGTTGGCGGCGTGGCCAAGCGAGCGCACTTCGTCCTCCCTCTCGGCGTCCCGTGTCATCGGGGTGGCCGGAAAGTGCCGAACCGAGACCCAGTATTAGTTGAGTCTAACCTAAGTTCGTTAGCGCAGTCTAACCTTACTCGCCAGCAACATCTCGCCTCCGGCTACCACGCGACACACACTGAGCACAGCCATACCTTGCTGGCAGATCGCACCCCGCCGTGGCAAAGTGCGGGTACGGCCAGCCACGATGCGCGCAGCCCAGCGCGTCCGGCCCGGGGCCGAGAATGACCACCGTTTTCACCGTCACCGTAGGGGAGTGAACATGCAAGGGGATCCCGACGTTTTGCGCCTGCTCAACGAGCAGTTGACCGGCGAACTCACCGCGATCAACCAATATTTCCTGCACTCCAAGATGCAGGACAACTGGGGATTCACCGAGGTCGCCAAGCACACCCGGGAGGAATCCTTCGACGAGATGCGGCACGCCGAGGCGATCACCGACCGCATCCTGCTGCTCGACGGGTTGCCCAACTACCAGCGCCTGTTCTCGCTGCGCATCGGCCAGACGCTGCGCGAGCAGTTCGAGGCCGATCTGGCCATCGAGTACGAGGTGATGGACCGGCTCAAGCCCGGCATCATCATGTGCCGCGAGAAGCAGGACACCACGAGCGCCAACCTGCTCGAAGAGATCGTGGCCGACGAGGAGAAGCACATCGACTACCTCGAGACGCAGCTGGAGCTGATGGACAAGCTCGGCGTGGAGCTCTACTCGGCACAGTGCGTCTCGAGGCCGCCAAGCTAACACCGCGCGCGCCTTTCGCGGTTTTGGTTGCCACGGGTTGACCGTGGGCACTCAATACCATCGAAATCCGTGGGAAGGCGGGCATGACGAGGGCGACACCAGCGGCGGCTCCGGCCGGCCGCGCTTCGGATTCGGGACCCGGGGACGTCGCGGTCGACCCGCAGCGACGCAATTTCATCTTCGTGGCGGTCCTGCTCGGCATGCTGATGGCCGCGCTGGACCAGACGATCGTGGCGACCGCGTTGCCAACCATCGTCGCCAATCTTGGTGGCGCAGGCCATCAATCGTGGGTGGTCACCAGCTACCTGCTCGCCTCGACCATCATCACCGCCCTCGTCGGCAAGTTCGGTGACCTGTTCGGCCGCAAGCGGGTGTTCCAGGCGGCCGTCGTATTCTTCGTTGCCGGATCGGTGCTGTGTGGGCTCTCGAGCTCGATGGGCATGCTGGTCGCGTCACGCGCGCTGCAGGGCATCGGCGGCGGCGGGCTCATGGTGACCGCCATGGCGCTGATCGGCGAGGTGATCCCGTTGCGGGACCGCGGCCGCTACCAAGGCGCGATGGGCGCGGTATTCGGCGTCACGACCGTGATCGGTCCGCTGCTCGGTGGCTACTTCACCGACCACTTCACCTGGCGCTGGGCGTTCTGGATCAACGTGCCGATCTCGTTCGTGGTGTTCTTCGTGGCGGCCGCCGCCATCCCGGCGCTGTCCGACCGCACCAAACCGGTCATCGACTACACCGGCATCGTGTTCGTCGGCCTGGGCGCCGCCGGGCTGACACTGGCCACCAGCTGGGGCGGGACCACCTACCCGTGGGGATCGCCCGCGATCATCGGCCTGTTCGTCGGCTCGGTAATCGCGTTGTGCGTATTCGCCTGGGTGGAAAGCCGCGCCGCCGCGCCGATCCTGCCGACCCGGCTGTTCGGCAGTCCGGTGTTCACGGTGTGCTGCGTCCTGTCCTTCGTGGTCGGGTTCGCGATGCTGGGCGCCCTGACGTTCCTGCCGACGTACATGCAGTTCGTCGACGGCGTCTCAGCCACCACGTCGGGCCTGCGCACGCTGCCGATGGTGATCGGGATGCTGACCACCTCGATGGGCAGTGGCCTCATCGTCGGCCGCACGGGCAGATACAAAGTCTTTCCCGTCGCCGGCACCGCCGTCATGGCGGTGGCGTTCTTTCTGATGTCGAGGATGGACCCCTCGACATCGGTGGTGGTTCAATCGCTGTTCCTTGTCATCCTCGGCGCCGGGATCGGGATGTGCATGCAGACCCTTGTCCTGATCGTGCAGAACACCGTGGACTTCGACGACCTCGGCGTCGCAACCTCCGGCGTCACCTTCTTCCGCACGATCGGCAGCTCGTTCGGCGCCGCCATCTTCGGTTCACTGTTCACCAACTTCTTGCACAGCCGGATCGGCCCGGCTCTGGCGGCCGGCCGGGCGCCGGCCGCGGCCGCCGCGTCGCCGGAGGCGTTGCACCGGTTGCCCCGCCAGGCGGCCGCTCCGATCGTCGCCGCCTACTCCGAGTCGCTCACCCACGTGTTCTTCTGGGCGGTTCCGGTCGCGGTTGCGGGGTTCGTCCTGGCGTTGTTCCTGCGGGAGGTCCCCCTGCGGGAAATGCACGACAGCACAATCGATCTCGGCGACGCGTTCGGCATGCCGAACACCGAGACACCGGATCAGATACTCGAGGGCGCGGTCGAACGCATGCTGCGCGGTGTGCCCGGCATGCGATTGCGCAGCATCGCCATGCGACCCGACTGCCGACTCGACGTGGCCGGATTGTGGGGCGTCCTACGCATCAACCGCTACGGACAGATGTACGGCACGGCCCGGCTCACCGACATCGCCGACTATCTACGGATACCCTTCGAGGTCTTGGAGCCCACCTTCTCGCGCCTGATCGCGACCGGATACGCCCGGGGCGACGGCGACCAGATGTGGCTGACACCCGCGGGGGCACAGCAAGTGGACTACGTGCACTCGCTGCTGGTGGGCTGGCTGGTCGACAAGCTCGCCCGGTCACCCGGATTCGACGGACGGCCGGATCGTCGCGCGGTCGAAGCGGCACTGAATCGAGTCGCGGGCCGCGTTCTCGCGCAACGGGACTGGAACGACGACCGTCCCACCACGAAGATCCCGGTGCCCGCACCCTGAAAAGGGCGGCGCGGGCGTACCATCACGCCATGAGCCGAATCGGAACATTTGCTGACGACGACTTGGCCGGCTGGTTCGCGAAGTCTCCTGACATCGGCGGCGCCCTCGGCGGCTTCAGCCAGGCGGTCTACACCAAGAACCGGTTGCCGTTGCGCACCCGCGAATTGGCCCGCGCGGTGATCGCCCACCGCAACGAATGCGTCGTCTGCGTCAACACCCGCGACGAGGACGGGCCCGCCGCCGGTGTCGACGAGGAGTTGTACGACCACGCCACGCAGTGGCGCACCTGGCCCGGCTACACCGACCAGGAGCGGCTGGCGGCCGAGTTCGCCGACCGCTTCGCCACCGACCACACCGCCCTGCGCGACGACGAGGATTTCTGGAGCCGGTGCTCCGAACACTTCTCCGACGAACTGCTGGCCGACCTGGCCCTGTCGTGCGCGCTGTGGGTCGGCATGGGCCGAGTGTTGCGGACCCTCGACATCGGCCAAGCCTGCAAGCTGACCATTCCCAGCCGCGCATAGCCGCCGGGCGCCTTCGGCTCCTCCGTCCGGCACAACGCGCCACGACACATAAACGGCGGCGACGACACGCCGCCGGAAAACGTCGCAGACGTTTATGTCTCGTGGGCACAAAGCGCGGCACCACGGTGTTGCTCCACGGGTGAAGATTCGCTTCGGCGTCGGCCTGGGCGCGGACACCGCTCCAGATCAATTGGCGCCCATCGTCGATCACCTGGAAGCCAGCGGGGTGGACTCCCTGTGGTTCTCCGAGCTGGTGTACACGCCGGCGGTCGATCCGGCGGTCGGGATGGCGTACGCGCTGGCCCGCACGACCCGGTTGAAGGTCGGCACCTCGGTGGCCGTGCTTCCCGGGCGGCACCCGGTACTGGTCGCCAAGCAACTCGCGTCGTTGGCGGCCCTGGCGCCGAAGCGGGTTCTGCCCGTCTTCGGCCTGCGGTCGGCGATACCGGCCGAGCGCGAGGTGTTCGTGGTTCCCGACGGGGAACGCGCCGCGGTGTTCGACGAGTCGCTCCGGGTGCTGCGCTCGGTGCTGGTCGAGGATCCGCCCCGTTACAGCGGCCGGTATTTCACCGTCAGCGGGGCCGGGGTCATGCCCAGGCCGAACCCTCCGCTCGACATCTGGCTGGGCGGCTCCGCGCCGGCGGCGTTCCGGCGCATCGGCGCGCTTGCCGACGGCTGGCTGGGCAGCTTCCTGACCCCGGCGGAGGCGCGGGTGGGCCGGGAGGCGATCGAACGCGCGGCCGAGCAGGCCGGCCGGCAGATAGACCCCGATCATTTCGGGATCTCATTGGCCGTCGTCGACGGGTCCGGCGAGCTGCCCGCGGCGCTGGCCACAGCCGCCCGGGCGCGTCGCCCCGACGTCGATCCCGCCGAGCTGATCGCCGTCGGCTGGGACCGGCTGCACCGGCAGTTGGACGCCTACATCGACGCGGGACTGACCAAATTCGTCATTCGCCCGGCGGGCGGCGCGCCGGTCGACGCCTTCCTCGATCGGTTCGTCACCGAATTGACCGGCCGGCAGAACTGAATTCACGAGCCGGAGCACCGCGACCCTGCACAATGACTGCCATGACCGGCACACCGCTTGCCGCCGCCGCGATCGCCGAGCTGGAGGCCCAGGGCGTCGACACCGTGGTCGGCACCGTCGTGAACCCCGCCGGACTCACCCTGGCCAAGACGGTTCCGATCCGGCGGACGAGCGCGTTCGCCGAACCGGGCCTCGGCGCCAGCCCCTCGTGGCACGCCTTCGCGATCGACCAGAGCGGCATCGCCTTCACCCGCGATGTCGGCGTGGTCGGCGACCAACGCCTCCGCATCGACCTGGCGGCGCTGCGCTTCGTCGGCGACGGGCTCGCGTGGGCGCCCGCCGCGTTCTTCTCCCAGGACGGCGCACCCATTCCCGCCTGCGCCCGCGGCACGCTGAGCCGGATCGAGGCCGCGCTCACCGAGGCCGGGATCGAGGCCATCGTCGGCCACGAGGTCGAATTTCTTCTGGTCGCCCCCGACGGCGGCCGCCTCCCCTCGACGCTGTGGGCGCAATACGGCCTCGCCGGCGTGCTGGAACACGAAGCGTTCGTCCGGGAGGTCACCCGGTCGGCGGCCGCGGCGGGCATCGCGATCGAGCAGTTCCATCCCGAGTACGGCGCCAACCAGTTCGAACTGTCGCTGGCGCCACAGCCTCCGGTGGCCGCGGCCGATCAACTGGTGCTGTTACGGCTCGTCCTCGGACGCGTGGCGCGCCGTCACGGGGTTCGCGTCAGCCTGTCGCCCGCACCCTTCGCCGGTGGCGTGGGATCGGGTGCACACCAGCATTTTTCGCTGACCATGCCGGAGGGACCGCTGTTCTCCGGAGGTACGGGCGCCCAGGGCATGACGGCTGCGGGGGAGAGCGCGGTCGCGGGGGTGGTTGCCGGACTGCGTGAGGCACAGGGCGTGTTGTGCGGGTCGATCGTGTCCGGCTTGCGGATGCAGCCCGGCAATTGGGCCGGGGCGTACGCGTGCTGGGGAACCGAGAACCGCGAGGCGGCGGTGCGATTCATCACGGGTGGGCCCGGCAACCCGCGGGGCGGCAACGTCGAGGTGAAGATCGTCGACCCGTCCGCCAACCCCTACCTGGCGTCGGCGGCGATCCTGGGGCTGGCCCTGGATGGAATCAACCGCCAAGCCGCGCTACCACCGGAGATCACCACCGACCCGGCTACCCTGTCCGAATCCGACCGCCATCGCGAAGGCATCACGTGCCTACACCGGGGGCAGGCCGAAGTGATTGCCGCACTGGATAGCTCGGAGCTGATGCGGAGAATTCTGGGCGACCCCGCGGTCGACATGGTGGTTGCCGTCCGCCGGCTGGAACACGAGCGGTACGGCGATCTCTACACCGAACAATTGGCGGACAGGTTCCGCATGGCCTGGAGCGTGTGACGGCCCCGCCATGGTGTCTGACCCTTCGGCGCTGGCCCAGCGCATCGGCGAAGTGACGCTGATCGATCACCACGTCCACGGCTGCTGGTTGGCGGCAGGGGATCTACCGCGGTTCGAGAACGCGCTCAACGAGGCGAACACCGAGCCCAGCACGGGCCCGGGTTTCGACTCCCAACTCGGCTTTGCGGTGCGCGCCCAGTGCGGCCCTGTCCTGGGACTGCCCAAACACGTTGATCCGCAATCGTATTGGGAACACCGCAGCAGGTTCAGCGAGTCCGAGCTGGCCCGCATGTTCCTGCCGGCCGCGGGAGTGAGCGACTGGCTGGTGGACACCGGAATCGGCGCCGACACCGCCGGCCCGGCCGGCATGGCCGAGCTGTCCGGCGGGCGCGCCCACGAGGTGGTCCGCCTCGAGGAGGTGGCCGAACAGGCCGCGCAGGCGCCGGGGGAATACGCGGCGGCGTTCGAGGAGATCCTTGCGCTGCGCGCGGCTACGGCGGTCGGCACCAAGTCGATCCTGGCCTACCGCGGCGGATTTGACGGCGACCTGAGCGAGCCGTCGGCCGCGCAGGTCGCCGAGGCGGCCGGCCGGTGGCGTGACAGCGGCGGCACCCGGTTACGGGATCGGGTGCTGCTGCGTTTCGGGTTGCACCGGGCGCTGCGGCTGGGGAAGCCGCTGCAATTCCACGTCGGCCTCGGCGACCGGGACTGCGACCTGCACAAGACCAACCCGCTGCTGCTGCTCGACTTCCTGCGGCAGTCCGCGGGCACCCCGATCGTGCTGTTGCACTGCTACCCGTACGAGCGCGAGGCCGGATACCTGGCGCAGGCCTTCGACAACGTCTACCTCGACGGCGGGCTCAGCGTGAACCAGCTCGGAGCGCGGTCACCGGCGTTCGTGGCCCGGCTCCTGGAGTTGGCGCCGTTCCGCAAGATCCTCTACTCGTCGGACGGGTTCGGCCCCGCGGAACTCCACTTCCTCGGCGCGGCCCTGTGGCGCAGGGCGATGCAACGCGTGCTGGGTGATTTCGTGGCCGACGACGACTGGAGCGAGCGCGACGCCCTCCGGGTGGTCGACCTGATCGCCCACGACAACGCCGCCGGACTCTACCGCCTTTGACCCGCGATGATGCCCGGTCAGACCAACCCGGTCGCGTCGAACACCCAGCTGGTGTCGGCGTTCGCCAGGTTCTCGAAGTGGTTCGGGGGAGCGAAGGCCACCAGGCTGTTCATGTCCCAATAGTCTTTCCAGACAGTGATCTTGGCCGCGCCGTCTCGCTCGGCGACCTTATGAACGGTCACGAATCGCAGCACGCCTTGCTCGCCCGACGCGAATGTCCAGGTCTCGGAATGCTCGTACATCACGTCGGAGCCGTTGGACAGCAGCACGCCGTCGTGGTTCTCGTAGCCCGCCAGCGGCTCGAGACCCATCTTGAGCCGCTTGACGATGTCTTCGGGTCCGCGCGCCGCCAGCGCGGGCACCGGCATGTCGACGTAAAGGCAGTCGTCGGAGAGGAACGTCTTGACCGCGTCCCAGTCCCGTCGCGACAGCGCCCGCCACAGCCCGAGCACGGCGTCCTCGACCGAGATCATAGAAGTGTCTGTCATAGCGTAAATAAACTCGGTAACCGCACCGGTGTCAACAGCGTGAATCCCTAGCCGTTCACGCGAGCCATCGACCGCGCCGGCCCCAGTGCCACCGGTAGAGACGACCAACCCCGCAGCACGCGCGTGTCGCGCCTGCTCCCCGCGCCCGCCGCGCGCACCTCGGGAAAACGGTCGAAGAAGGCCCGGAGCCCGACTTCGCCCTCGGCGCGCGCCAGCGCCGCGCCCAGGCAGAAGTGCCGGCCCCCGGAGAAGGCGAGATGCCTTCCGGCATTGGGCCGTTCGATGTCAAAGCGGTGCGGGTCGTCGAAGACGGACGGGTCGCGGTTGGCGGCGGCGAGATAGACAATCACCAAGTCGCCCCGCTGCAGCGGCGTGCCGGCCAGCTCGACGTCGCCCTGCGCCATCCGCGCGGTCAGCTGTACCGGCGACTCCAGCCGCAGAATCTCCTCGACGGCGTTGGGCCACAACTCGGGTCGTTGCCGCAACGCGTCGAGGCGGTCGGGCGCGTCCAGCAGCATACGGATCCCGTTGCCCAACAGGTTGACCGTGGTCTCGAACCCGGCCGCCAGCACCAGTCCGGCGATCGCCTGAAGTTCGTTCTCATCCAAATATGTTTCCGTGGAGCCACTTTCGGCAATTTGAATCAGCTGGCTCAGCAGATTGTCGCTCGGGGCGCGCCGCAACCGGCCCAGATGCTCGCCTAGCCAGGAGCTGAAGCCCTCGAGCCCTCGCTGCACCCTGCGGTACTGCTGCCACGTCAGCCCGATGTCCAGGCTCGGTGCCGCCAGTTCGCCGAATTCCAAGACGCGCGGCCGGTCTGGCTCGGGGACGCCGAGGATGTCGCTGATGATCGCGACCGGAAGTTGCGAGCAATACCGGCCCACGACGTCGACGACGTCGGAGGAACCAGACTCGGCGGCCAACTGATCCAGCAGGCCGGCGGCGGTCTGCTCGACGCGATCTCGTAACGTGGCGACGGCGCGGGGAGTGAACACCGCCGACACCGTCTTGCGGTAGCGGGTGTGGTCTGGCGGCTCGACGGCGAGCAGCGACGGCGCGCGCAGCGGATGCAGCAGCGCGTCGCGGGTGCGGCCCTCCAGCCAGCGCAACGGCCGCGGCAGGTTCGCTCCGAATACCAGCACGCGGAAATCGTCGGACCGCAGCACCTCGTGGGCGAGGGCATGATCGGCCGTCAGATAGCTGACGCGGCCCTTGACCAACGGGCCCGCCGCCCGGAGTTGCTCGTAGAACGGAACCGGATCGGCGGCGACCCGCGGGTCGGCGATCAGCCTGGCGTGCAGGTCGCCCCGCCGGACCCCGAGCGTCGCGACACCCCGGATGAAGCCGTGCATCGCCAACCAGTGCAATCGTTCCTTCACTGGCGCCTCCATCGGTCGATGTCATCGAGCCTAGGCCCGCAGCCCCCGCCGGGTCAGCACTCGGCGATGATCTTGAACTCTGTCGTCACCACTTTGTCCGGGTTGCTGCGGTTGATGCCGTAGGCACTGCCGCTGATCGTGTACGCGTCGTTGGTGATGTCGGCGTGCGCGGCGCCCACGCCGCCTTCCCAGAAGCTGCCGGTGAAACCGTCGACGTCGCGGATCTTCACCCACTCGGGTATCACCCGGTAGCCACTGGTCAGCACCACCGCCTCGACGCCGCCGTCGTGATCCTTGATGTCGATCGTGCGGTACTGCTGGTTCTGGCTGCACGACGGCGGGCGTGTCGTGTGGGTGGCGCCGTCGAGGATCAGGCGCGCCGCCTTGCGGGGGATCGTCGGCGCCGTGCCGCAACCCGCGACACCGATGCCGGCGATGAGAACGAGAACAATCGCGGGTAACCGGTGTCGCACCGGTTCACCTCCTTCACTGCCGCTTCGGCATCAGTGCGGGTAGGGATTTGACGATGCTCCGTCGCACGAGCTCCGGACTCAGACCCTTGAACAAGTCGATCAGACGAATGCTCTTGGGCACGTACCAGTGCAACCGCTTCGGGTGGTGGTAAGCCTGCCACGCCGCTTCCGCCACGCTGCTCGCCGGCATCAACCGCAGCATGCCCTTCTCCGGCGCGACGGCGCGCAGCTCCTCCGCCGACATCGGCGCCGCCCCGTCGTTGGAACGGTTGGGCGTGGTGGTCAGGATCGCCGTGTCGATCAGGCCCGGGAGGACGTCGGCGACGCGGACGCCGTGCCGACCCCATTCGACGCTGAGCGCCTCGGTCAGGCCTTTGACCGCGTGCTTGGTCGACGAATACACGGCCAGGCGCGGCATGCCGTAGGTCGCCGACGACGACGACGTCGAGAACATCAGGCTGCCCGGGGACTTCTTCAGGTACGGCAACGCCGCGTAGGCGCCGGTGAGCACCGCCTTGTAATTGATGTCGACGACGCGCATGGCGGCCTCGTACGGCACGTCCTCGAACCACCCGGATTCGCCGACGCCGGCGTTGTTCCACATCATGTCGAGCCCGCCGTCGCTGTTGCCGGCGCAGAAGTCGGCCAGGGCGGCCTCGAACGCCGCCTTGTCCGTCACGTCGACCCGGCGGGTCCACAGCCGCTCACCCAGTTCTTCTCGCAGCGTCGCGAGGCCGTCGTCGTTGCGGTCCACGGCACCGACCCGCCAGCCCTTGGCGTGGAACAGCTTGGCGCCCTCCCGGCCCATGCCGCTGCCGGCGCCCGTGATGAAGACCGACTTCACGGCGCGTCAGCCCGCCTCGACCACATCTTTGATGCGGTTCAGGGTTTTGGTCATGTCCCGGACGTTGCGTCGCTTGCGCAGAAAACCACCGAACAACCAGTAGATGCCCAGCCACGGCGCCGGGCTGAGCCGGAACGATTCGGTGACGTCGGTGCCGCCGCCGCTGGGCGCCAATCGGTAGTGCCAGTTGTTGACGGCCCGATCGCCGAGCAGCACTGCGAAGCCGAACTCGCGGCCGGGCTCGCACGCGGTGACCTCGCACGTCGTCCAATACACCGGACCGATCTCGTTGCGGCGCACATGACCGCGGAATTTGGCGCCGAGGGCCGGACCATTCGCGTCGCCCAGCCACTCGGCCTCGAACACTTCGGGGGAGAACCGTCCGATATTGCCGACGTTTGCGATCAGATCCCAGATCTTGTCCGCGGACGCCGCCATGTGAACAGTCGCCGAACCTTCCATGGCCTGATCCAAACACAGCTTGCTGCGCGGTCATAGACCGCAACGGCGGTTGATCGTCAGTGCGGGACCGCCGCCTGGATCAGCCCGTTGATGATCTCCTTGATGCCCTGCGCCGGGTGCGAGTACCAGCCGATCGGCAGCCCCGACGCGGTGCCGCACTTCGGCCATGCCTCCACGCCCTGGTCGGCGAAAACCCGGTTGGCTACGGCGATTTGCTGTTCCCTGGACGCGGCGGCCGGGTTGCCGACACCGCCGTAGCGTTCCCAGGTGCCCGGCTTGAATTGGAGCCCACCATATTCGCCGTTTCCGGTGTTGGCGTGCCAGTTGCCACCGGATTCGCACTGGGCGATCGCGTCCCAGTTGGGGGTGGGGGCCGAGGTGGCCACACCGGTGGACGAAGCTATCGACACTGCAACGAACCCGCCGACCGCCAGGGACTTGACGAGAGGCTTGCAGAGAATTTTCATGCCATGGATTTCGGCGGCCGTGGCCAAAGCGTTACCTATTCGAAAATGCCACGAGATTGGCCTTCTATCTGCGGATATGCCCCTATTCCGGGGCCGCAGAAAAATGTTAGAAAGCGATGAGGAAAAACTAAATTATCGCTGGCAATATGACTGAGTTGCTAACGCCAGCGCGCGTTGATAGAGGCCGTCGAGCCGGCGCGCGCCGATGACCGCGCGGCTGGCGAGGTCGAGCTGCCCCGGACACGCCGGCGAATGCAGCAGGTCCCAGCTGGCCGCCACCTGAGACAGCATCACCTGGTTGAGGCCGTCGATGGCGGATCGCGACGCCGCCAGATCCTCCGCCCCGGTGGGTGCGGCCGCGGGGTCGAGCTTCCACTCCGCGAACCGGCTGTATTCGATCCCCTCGGTGGCGCTGATCTGGTCGCCGAACATCCGGGTGACGTAATCGGGGTCGATCTTCCGGGCGGAGGCCTCGGCGGCCATGTTCGCGAGTTCCTGCCTAACGCGGACGCGGTCTTCGATGGCCCCGTGGGTGGTCCACTTGAAGGCGGCCACCGGCTCGGCGATCGCCAACCGCTGCGCCGCGGCGTCGACCAACGCCTCGAGCGGGTTTGTGTCGTCTGCCCTCACCGGCGACGCGACCAAAACCGCCATCCCACCGATCACGCCGCCGCAGCGGCGGGCGATACGGCTGATCCCGCGGTTGGTCATAGCCATGATTGTGCGGCAGGCCCACCCAGCCCTTTCGGAGTTAGCCTGAATTGCTGATGTCGTCGACCATGGACAGCCGCGGCCCGCGCCGCGTGCGAGGGAAGGCGTTGCGCGCGAAGCAGATTCGCGCGCTGATAGCCGTTACGCTGGCGATTCCGCTGCTGTTGGGCGCCCTGTTCCTGCTGGTCGATCGCCTCCATTCGACCCCCGCCGACGCCCTCGAGCATCCAGCCAGCCCGGTCAGCGACGGCCAGTCGAGGGCTCAGGCCGTCGAGGCGGCACAGAGCGTCGTGGTCATGACGGGCCTGCAGACGTCGTCGGCCGGCTACTCGCTGATGTCCTGCAAGAACCGCGACGACCCGCCGTATCAAGGCTCGGTCTACCTGACGTTCACGGTGCCCGCGGCGGCGCCGGCCGACGCCTATTTCGCCCGAATCGCCGCGACGCTGGGCGAGCACGGCTGGGCCGAGGGCCTGCCGCCCAACAATCATGCGTGGGCCAGGACGCTCACCAGGGACTCGGTCACGGTGATCGTTTACCGCCACGACGACGAACCCCGACTGGGGGTCCTGCGGGTCTACGGCGAGTGCCGGAACATGAACGACCATCGCCGCGACGCCACGACATGGACCGATGTCACCGACCAATTCCCCCGGACGCGCTGAACCGCTCAGGGCAAAGGGGCCATGACGTGCTACTGCGCCCGACGGCGTCGTCGTCGGGCGCAGTAGCGACCTCGGGTCAGGCGGGGGTTATCCGCCGCCGCCGGCCGTGGCACCCAGGGTGCCCTGCAGGTCGGGCTTCATGGCGTTGAGCTGAGCTCCCCAGTACTCCCAGCTGTGCGTTCCGTTCTGGTCGAAGTGGAACACGGCGTTGTGGCCGCCGGCCGCGTTGTAGGCGTCCTGGAACTTCAGGTTGCTGCTGCGCACGAAGTTCTCCAGGAACTCGGCGGGCATGTTGGCCCCGCCCAACTCCGACGGTGTGCCGTTACCGCAGTAGACCCAGAGCCGGGTGTTGTTGCCCACCAGCTTGGGGATCTGGATCGTGGGGTCGTTGCGCTGCCACGCGGGATCGCTCGACGGGCCCCACATGTCGCTCGCCTTGTAGCCGCCGGCGTCACCCATCGCCAGGCCGATCAGGGAGGGCCCCATGCCCTGCGAGGGGTCCATCAAGGCCGACAGCGAGCCGGCGTAGATGAACTGCTGCGGGTGGTAGGCGGCCAGGATCAGCGCCGAGGAGCCGGCCATGGAGATGCCGACCGCGGCGCCGCCGGTGGGCTTCACACTCTTGTTGGACTGCAGGTATTGCGGCAGCTCACTGGTCAGGAAGGTCTCCCACTTGTAAGTGGTGCAGCCGGCCTTGCCGCAGGCCGGGCTGTACCAGTCGCTGTAGAAGCTGGACTGGCCACCGACGGGCATGATGATCGACAGGCCGGACTGGTAGTACCACTCGAACGCCGGGGTGTTGATGTCCCAGCCGTTGTAGTCGTCTTGGGCCCGCAACCCGTCGAGCAGGTAGACCGCAGGGGAGTTGTTGCCGCCGCTCTGGAATTGGACCTTGATGTTGCGGCCCATCCCCGCCGACGGCACCTGCAGGTATTCGACGGGCAGACCCGGCCGGGAGAAGGCTCCCGCGGTCGGCGCGCCGCCGGCAAGACCGATCAGGCCCGGCAGGGTGACAGCCGCTGCCGCACCGACTAAAAGCCGGCGCCCCCAGGCCCGGACCATCTCGCTCAGATCTGTCATACCTGCCCCTTGTCGCATGTGATCGTCGTCTCAGCAGGAATTTACCGTGCGAATAGGCTGAATGTCGATCGGGACGCGAGGTCATCTCAATTCGGTATCACTTTTCCCGTACGAATTGGAACCCCGGATAACGGCACGCCAGCCTGATGCCGGTCGGCGCGGCCGCCCACCATCGGCGCTGGCCGGACCGAAACGCCTGGCAGCGGGGCCGCGCGGCGGTTCGCGGTAATGGATAAAGCGCCCATTGTCGACTCGGCGGGGACGACGGCCGGCGCCGCGACGCCGAACCGGCGCCGAAAAGGCGGATTTGGGACGTCGCCGTTGGCGTGGCCGTTTGTCCCCCGGGACAACAAGGCACGGATTCCCGGCGCCGACGACCGTTGCCTCACCCGCCCGTCCGGTCGACACATCCGCCGCTCGCCGCCCGGCAGGTTGCGCGGTGAGGTGAACCGGCGCAGCCGGACTCACGCCGACCGCGTAGGCTCTCACGAAGCAAGCCGATGGAGACCACGTTTTCCCGGTCCGTTCCGGCCCTCACGAACCACCTCACCAGGGATTTCTGGAGCGCGTCGGGTGTGGGTGAGGGTGTCGGAGACCCGGGACCGATTGGGGCAATGAGTTTTGGACACGGTACTTGGGCTATCAGTGACGCCGACCGCCATTGGGTGGGTCCTCGCTGAGGGGCACGGCGCAGACGGCACCATCCTGGACCATCAGCAGCTGACGCTGGACGCCGGCCGGGGGCCGCGCGCCGTCAGTACCGCCGAGCAAGTGGCGGACGAGGTCGCGCGGGTCGAAGCGCAGGCGGCCGCCACCGAGCATCGCCTGCGGATGATCGCGGTGACGTGGAACGACGACGCGGCCGCCCAAGCCGCGCTGGTGCTGGAAGCGCTGACCGACGCCGGCTTCGACAACGTGGTGCCGGTTCGGCAACTCGAGGCCGTCGACACGCTGGCGCAGGCCATCACACCGGTCATCGGCTACGAGCAGACCGCGGTCTGCATCCTCGAACACGATTCGACGACGGTCGTCATGGTCGACACCCACGGTGGGGAAACACAGACGGCGACCAAGCAGGTGCGTGGCGGCTTCGACGGACTGACTCGCTGGCTGACCGGCATGTTCGACCGCAACGGATGGCAGCCCGGCGGGGTCGTGGTCGTCGGTGCCCACGACGACATCGAAAGTTTCTCCTGGCACCTCGAAAAGATGCTGCCGGTACCGGTTTTCGTGCAATCGATGGCTCAGGTGACCATCGCGAGAGGCGCGGCGCTCGCCGCCGCCCGCAGCACCGAGTTCACCGACCACGAACTGGCGGTGGACGACGCGGAAGCCGCGGCCACGCCCGCGCCACCTCGCAAGTTGCCGTACGCCGGTGCCGTGACCACGCTGGCCGCCGGCGTGGTCACCTTCGTCTCCTCGATATCGCTCGCGGTGGGCTTCCAGCTGGCCCCGGCCAGCAACTCCGCCCCGCGGCACGCGGTGCACGCGCCGACCCCGCAGGTCGCCCAGGCCGTGGCGCCGCCGGCGGTCGTCGCTCCGCTGACCCCGCAGGCGAAAGTGCCTGCGGGCGAACCGATCACGGAGCCCGCCGCGTCGGACGCACCGCAGCCGGACCCCGATGGCCGGCAGCCGTATTTGACGCGAGTGCTCGAGCACATTCCGGCCGACGCCGGCGAACCGGTCGGTGACTCGGCAGTGCCGGCGCCCGCCGAGCCGCAGCCCTGACGGCGGCGTTGGCCCCTTCAGGCCTCTTTCGCGTGGGTTGCGGTGAACGACACCACAACGTCGTCGGCGACCTTGAGTGAACCCATCAGCAGTGAGTACGGCTTGACGCCGAAATCGGTCTGCCGGACGGTGGATTCGGCAGACATCCGCCAGGCGTCGCCGAGATCCTCGGTGCGAAGGTCGATGACATGGTCTTGGGACTTCCCCCGAATTTCGAGTTGGCCGGTGAGCCGGTAGCCGTCGCCCGTCTCCTCGATGGTCCGTGCGGAGAAGCGGATCCCGGCAAACCTGCCCGCGTCCAACGACTTCAGCGCGTTGGAGCGCACCAAGGCCTTCTCGGGCCCGGTCAACCCCTTCACGCCACCCTCGCCGCGCAGCACCTCGAAGGAATCGACCTCGACGGCCAGCTCGGCGGTGACCGGTTCGGCGCCGGCCCACCTCACCGTGGCCTCCCAGCGCGTCATCGCGATGGTGAGCCGATGGCCCATCCGCGCGGCCCGGCCGGTGACGCCGGTGCGGATCAACAACTCACCGTCGGATGGGGTAAGGGTCCATAGCTCGGTCACGGACCGACTGTAGTCACATCGTCAAGACGGTGCGGTAATGCGCTCGGCCCTGCTCCAACGCCGCATAGCCTTCGGCCGCCCGCGCCAGCGGCAGCTCCTCGATCCAGGCGCGGACACCGGACAGCACCGCGAAATGCATGGTGTCCTCGACGTCTTTGGCCGTGCCGGACGGATGGCCGACGATGCTCAGGCCCGGCGTTATCAGCTGCACGGGGCTGATGGGCAACGGGTCCGGGGTGACGCCGATGGTCACCAACTCGCCCTGTGGCGCCAGGCCGCCGACGGTGTCGGCCATGGCCTGGGCGTTGCCGGCGGTGCCCAGGACGACGGTTGCGCCGCCCAGGGCCTGCAGTGCGGCAGAGACGTCACCGCTGGTGGAGTCGATGTAATGGTGGGCGCCGAGTTTCTTTGCGTCCTCGGCTTTGCCGGTGCCGCGCGCGATCGCGATGGTCTCGAACCCCATCGCGCGCGCGAACTGCAAGCCGAGATGACCGAGCCCGCCGACGCCCAGGATCGCCACCCGGTCACCGGGCGCCGCCTTCGTGTGACGCAGCGCGTTGTAGGTGGTGACCCCGGCGCATCCCATGGGCGCGGCTTCCGCGTCCGTGAGCTCCGACGGAATCCGGGCCAGCGCGTTGGCGGGCACCGTCACCGATTCCGCGTAGCCTCCGGGGTAGTGCCAGCTCGGCACCTTGCCGTTGACGCAGTGGATGAAAATGCCTTTGCGGCAGGGGTCGCACTGGTAGCAGCAGCCACCGAACCAGCCGACCGCGACGCGGTCGCCGACGGCGAAGTTGTCCACACCCTCGCCGAGTTCGGCTATGGTTCCGGCGATTTCGTGCCCCGGGGTCAGCGGCCACGTGATGTTGGGGAAACCGCCGTGCACGAAGGCGCGGTCGGTGCCGCAGATCCCGCACGCGGTGACCGTCAGGCGTACCTCGTCACGACCGGGTGGGCGGGTTTCTACTTCGGCCAGCTCTAAAGGGCCGCCCACGGATTGGATCCGGACGGCTTGATGTGTCGGCATCGGCTTAGCCTAATGCGCGACAGGTCATTTCGCCGCGTCGGTGTGGTAGTCGACCTGCCAGTGCTTGATCCCGTTGAGCCAGCCCGACCGCAGCCGCTCGGGCTTCCCGATTGACTCCAGGTTGGGGATGCCGTCGGCGATCGCGTTGAACATCAGGTCGATGGTCATCCGCGCCAGATTCGCCCCGATGCAGTAATGCGCGCCGGTGCCACCGAATCCCACGTGCGGGTTGGGGTCGCGCAGGATGTTGAAGGTGAACGGGTCGTCGAAGACGTCCTCGTCGAAATTGGCCGAGCGGTAGACCATCACCACGCGCTGGCCCTTCTTGATCTGCACGCCGGACAGTTCGTAGTCCTGTAGGGCGGTGCGCTGGAACGACGTCACCGGGGTGGCCCAGCGGACGATCTCGTCGGCCGCGGTGGCGGGGCGCTCCCGCTTGTACAGCTCCCATTGGTCGGGGAAGTCGGTGAAGGCCATCATGCCCTGGGTGATGGAATTGCGGGTGGTCTCGTTGCCGGCGACGGCCAGCAGGATGACGAAGAAGCCGAACTCGTCGTCGGAAAGCTTGTGCCCATCGATGTCGGCCTGGACCAGCTTGGTGACGAGGTCTTCGCCCGGATTCTTCGCCCGGTCGGCGGCCATCTGCATGCCGTACATGATGAGTTCGACGGACGCGGTCATGGCGTCGTTGGTGGCGAACTCGGGGTCCTGGTCACCGACCATCTCATTGGACCAGTGGAAGAGCTTCTTGCGTTCTTCCTGTGGCACCCCCATCAACCCGGCGATGGCCTGCAGCGGCAGCTCGCACGAGACCTGCTCGACGAAGTCCCCGCGGCCCTCGGCAGCCGCTTGCTCGACGATGCACCGGGCGCGCTCGGCGAGGTCGCCGCGTAGGCGCTCGATGGCGCGCGGGGTGAAGGCGCGCGAGATGATCTTGCGCAGCCGGGTGTGCTGCGGCGCGTCCATGTTGAGCAGGACGTACTTGCCGCGTTCCACCTGCTCGCCGACCGTGCCGTCCTTATAGCGCGGCAAGGCGGTGTTCTTCAGGCTGGAGAAGACGTCGCTGCGCAGCGAGATCTCTTTGACGTCCTTGTGCTTGGTGACAACCCAGAAGCCGCCGTCGTCGAATCCACCCGCCCCGATCGGCTGTTCGTTCCACCAGATCGGCGCCGTCCGCCGCAGCTCGGCCAGTTCCTCCACCGGCAGCCGCTCGGCGTGGATGTCCGGATCGGTGAAGTCGAATCCGGGCGGGAGATTGGGGACCGGCTTGGCGGTTGGCTCGACGGTTGGCATGGCCCGCTCCTCGATGACGAAGTGGTCTAGTCGTCTTTGTGCAAATAAACCATTGCCGCACCACGGTTGGGAAGCATTGACGCAAGATCGCAGGGGGCAAATTGGAACGTGTTCCTCGTTCCCCGCCCCGCCCGCGGATACGGTCTTGTGGCCGGAGCCCCGATGGATATGCTTTGGTGCAGGTCACCGGCGACGACAGGCGGGGTGGAACATGATTCGGGAACTGCTCAGCGCCGCTTCTGCAGCGGGCATCGCGATTGGCGTGGCACCGTGTGCGGCCGCCGGGTACGACGGCGACGTGCCGGGCATGAATTATCAGGCGTCGCTGGGCGCGCCGTGCGACAACTACGAGCGCTTCATCTTCGGCCGGGGCCCCAGCGGCCAGGCCGAGGCGTGCCATTTCCCCCCGCCGAACCAGTTCCCGGCCGCCACCACCGGGTACTGGGTCATCTCCTACCCGCTGTACGGGGTGCAGCAGGCCGGGGCGAAGTGCCCTGGGCCGCAGGCGGCGGCGCAGTCGGATCGCGGACTGCCCATGCTGTGCCTGGGCGAGCGGGGCTGGCAGGAGGGATGGTTCACCGGGGCGGGCTTCTTCCCGCCTTCCGAATGAGCGGCTGACATGGGTGACGGCCGGCCCTCCGGAACCCCGGTCCCGCGCTGGCTGCGCATCGTCCTCGCGTCGGATCGCGCCGGCTCGGCGTGGTACATCGGGACCGGATTCTTTTTCGCGCCGGTCCTCGCCGTGCTGTCGCCGTGGCCCGTCGTGACCGCTGTGCTGTGGGCCGTCATCGGGCTGGCGGGCCTGTGGCTGGGCCTGCTGGGTATCGCGATGGCCGTGGGTTTGGCCCGAATATCGCGCTCCGGGGCCGAGATCCCCGAGTCTTACTGGCGCAGCTTGGTCAACTACTGACGCGCAGCGCCCGGGCTAGAGTCATACCAACTGGTCCTGCGACAAGAGGAGACTCGAGATGGGCTTCAATCCGAAAGATGCGGTCGACGCGGCCAGGGACATCGCGACCAACGCGGTCGAGAAGGCCTCCGACATCGTCGAGCATGCCAGCGACATCATCCGCGGCGACATCGCCGGCGGTGCCAGCGGGATCGTTCAGAACTCGATCGACATCGGCACGTACGCGGTCGACCGGACGAAGGAGATGTTCACCGGCCGCGACGAGCTCGACGACGACGACGTATAGGAGTCCTCAGACGGAGGCGGCCTCGTTGAGCTCGTCGAGCCTGTTCGTCGCCTCCAGGTACTCCTGCACCCAGCGCTCGATGACCGTCGCCGTCTTCTCCACCTTGGTGAACTGGCCGACGACCTGACCGACCGGGTTGAACGCGACGTCGACACTCTCGTTCGGGTACCGGTTGGTCGCCCGCACCGCCATGCCGGAGACCATGTACTGCAGCGGCATGCCGAGCGGCTTGGGGTTGTCCGGCTGCTCCCACGCCTCGGTCCAGTCGTTGCGCAACATCCGGGCCGGCTTGCCGGTGAACGACCGGCTGCGGACGGTGTCGCGGCTACCCGCCTTGACGTACGCCTGTTGCTGAACCGGCGTGTTCGAGGATTCCTCGACCATCAGCCACTGCGATCCCGTCCACGCCCCTTGGGCGCCCAGGGCCAGCGCGGCCGCGATCTGCTGGCCGCTGCCGATTCCGCCGGCCGCCAGCACCGGCACCGGGGCGACCTCCTTGACGACCTGCGGCCACAACACAATCGAGCCCACCTCGCCGCAGTGGCCGCCGGCCTCGCCGCCCTGGGCGATGATGATGTCGACGCCCGCGTCGGCGTGCTTGCGTGCCTGCGAAGGCGAGCCGCACAGTGCGGCCACCTTGAGCCCGGCGTCGTGGATGTGCTTGATCATGTCGGCCGGCGGGGTGCCGAGCGCGTTGGCGATCATCTTCACCTTGGGGTGCTTGAGCGCCACCTCGACCTGGGGCGTGGCCGTCGCCTCGGTCCAACCGAGCAGCTGCAGGCTGTCGCCGTCGCTGTCCTCGATCGGGACGCCGTGGTCGGCGAGGATCTTCTTGCCGAAGTCCAGGTGCTCCTGGGGGACCATCTTGCGCAGCGTGTCGGCCAGCTCCTCGGCGGACAGATGCGAGTCCATGCCCTCGTATTTGTTGGGGATGACGATGTCGACGCCATAGGGGTGGTCGCCGATGTTCTCGTCGATCCAGTTGAGCTCGATCTCGAGCTGCTCAGGGGTGAAGCCGACCGCGCCGAGCACGCCGAACCCCCCGGCCTTGCTGACCGCGACCACAACATCACGACAGTGGGTGAACGCGAAGATCGGAAACTCGATACCAAGCTCATCGCAGATGGCGGTGTGCATGCCTACTCCTGGGACGCGGCCGAATTGAAACATGTTCTAGTTTAGTACGAACCTCATTGACGTGGCCAGCGGGTCCTGACCTGCATTTTGTCACTACGACCCGTCGCGTCGAACGCTCAGGCCGCCGCGCTGTAAGCGACCCACAGGGCCAGGAACGTGAACATGCACCCGGCGCACACGAGATGGTCCCGGCAGACCGACCGCGCCAGGCGAGTCTGCTCGGGCGGATCATCGGTACGGCCACCCAGTCGCACCGCGTCCAGAACCGTCTGCGTCAAAGCGAGCATGATCGGCGCCCCAGCGAGCACGGCCGACGACAACAAGACCCACCACGGTTCCGGCCCGCGTGCGGACTCGTAGGTCAACGCCCCCAACAAGGTCACCATGACGACGGCGATCAACCGGCCCATCGGGCGCGACGTGGTCGTGGCGCGATGGTAGTAAGCCGCGATGGAAGCGAGCACGCCCTCGGGCAGATCCCCTGAGGCAGAACGGAACCGGAGAACCTGAACGTCGAATGTCAAATCCATCCACAAGACGGCGAGCAGGAACCCGCCGCAGGCTGTGAGCAATGAGGCCATGACGCTCCTCCATCTCCGGCGCACCGGGAGCACTGCTCGGTGTGGACCCATTGTTTCGCAGCGGCGCACGGGCGTCGACGTGGAATCACTTCTGTCACTTCAGTTTCAGGGTTTGCGCGCTCTCAAAAGTTGTCAGTTGGCCGGCATATTGTTAGAACATGCGTTCGAGTGATCGCGAGGACATTGCGGCCGATTACGCCGCGTTGAGCGAGGTCGTCTCCCGCATCGCCGCGCACTCTTACGATGCGCTGACCACCCCGGAACGCTTGACTTACCTCGAGTCCCTCGAACGCGAGATGCGGCGGTTGCCGGTCGCCGGTCATGAGTTGATCAACCAGATCGAGGGCCAAACCACCCCGGCCGAACTCGGCGGAAAGTTCGCCCACGTGCTGGCCGACCGATTGCGCATCACCCGCGGCGAAGCGACTCGCCGGATCACCGACGCACGAGCGCTGGGCACCCGACGCACGCTAACCGGAGAGCCGCTGGCGCCGCGGTATGCGGCCACCGCGGCTGCGCAGCGTGCCGGGCGCATCGGCGCCTCACACATCGCCGTCATCCACCGCTTCTTCGACGAGCTGCCCTGCTGGGTTGACGCGCCCACCCGGGAAGCCGCCGAAGCCGATCTGGCCCGCTGGGCCAGCCAACAGCGTCCCGAAGGCCTGCGGAAAGTCGCCGATCGCATCACCTGCTACCTCAACCCCGATGGACAATTCACCAACCAAGACCGGATGCGGCGACGCGGCCTGACCTTGGGAACCCAAGACTCCGACGGCATGTCGCGGTTGAGCGGCTGGCTCACCCCGGAGGCGCGGGCCACGTGGGAGGCGGTGTTGGCCAAGCTGGCCGCACCGGGCATGTGCAACCCCGACGACCAGACCCC
>NZ_LQOU01000070.1 GCF_002102155.1 Mycobacterium europaeum | reverse complement strand
CGTCGCCCTCGAGTCCCTGCCGATGACCCTCAACGGCAAACTCGACACCCGCGCCCTGCCCGCACCCGAATACACCGCGTCCGGGTACCGCGCCCCGACCAATCCCACCGAGGAAATCCTGGCCGGAATCTACGCGCAGGTGCTCGGCGTCGAGCGGGTCGGCATCGACCAATCGTTCTTCGACCTTGGTGGAGACAGCATTTCGGCGATGCGGGTGATCGCGGCGGTCAACACCGACCTCGACGAGTACCTGTCGGTGCGCGCCATCTTCGAGGCGCCCACCATCGCCCAGCTGGCGCCGCGGATCGGTGAGGGCGCGGGCGGCCTGGAGCCGCTGGTGGCCGGTCCGCGGCCGGCGGTGGTCCCGCTGTCGTTCGCCCAGTCCCGGTTGTGGTTCCTCGACCAATTGAACGGCCCGTCACCGGTTTACAACATGGCGGCGGCCATGCGCCTGCGCGGCCGGCTCGACGAGCCGGCGCTCGGCGCGGCGCTGGCCGACGTGGTGGCCCGACACGAGAGCCTGCGGACCGTGTTCGCCGCACCCGACGGAACGCCGCAGCAGGTGGTCATCCCCGCGGAGCGGGCCGACTTCGGCTGGCGGGTCATCGACGCGCGTGACTGGTCGGCGAGCCGACTGGACGGGGCCGTCAAGGCCGCCGCCCGCGACACCTTCGACCTGGCGACCGATATCCCGTTGCGCGCGTGGCTTTTCCGCGTCGCCGAGGACGAGCACGTGCTGGTGGCCGTCGTGCACCACATCGCCGCCGACGGGTGGTCGCTGCGGCCGTTGGCCGCCGACCTGGGCATCGCGTACGCGGCCCGCTGCGCGGGGAAGCCCCCCGAGTGGGCCGAATTACCGGTCCAGTACGTCGATTACACGCTGTGGCAGCGGGCCCAGTTCGGCGACCTGAAGGACAGGGCCAGCCGCATCGCGGCTCAGCTGGCCTACTGGGAAGAGAACCTGGCCGGCATGCCGGAGCGCTTGCAGCTGCCCACCGACCGGCCCTACCCGCAGGTCGCCGACCAGCGCGGGGCCACGGTGGCCATCGACTGGCCCGCCGACCTGCAGCAGCAGGTCACCGCGGTCGCCCGCGAACACAACGCGACCAGTTTCATGGTGGTGCAGGCCGCGCTGGCGGTGCTGCTGTCCAAGGTCGGTGCGAGTTCCGATGTGGCGGTGGGCTTCCCGATCGCCGGGCGGCGCGACCCCGCGCTCGACGACTTGGTCGGGTTCTTCGTCAACACCCTGGTGCTGCGGGTCGACCTGAAAGAGCTAGGCGGCGACCCCACCTTCGCCGACCTGCTGGACCGGGTGCGCACGCGCAGCCTGGAGGCCTTCGAGCATCAGGACGTGCCGTTCGAGGTGCTGGTGGAGCGGGTCAACCCGGCCCGGAGCCTGACCCATCATCCGCTGATCCAGGTGATGCTGGCCTGGCAGAACTTCGGTGGGCAGGACAACGACCCCGCGACCGGACTGGCGCTCGGCGACGTTCAGGTCACTTCGATGCCGCTCGACGCCCAGGTCGCCCGCATGGACCTCACGTTCTCGCTGGCCGAGCGCTGGACCGAGGGCAACGAGCCCGCCGGGATCGGCGGGCGGGTCGAGTTCCGCACCGACGTGTTCGACGCGGACAGCATCGAGGCACTGGTCGCACGGCTGCAGCGGGTGCTGGCGACGATGACCACCGATCCGAACCGCACCGTGTCATCGGTCGACCTGCTCGACGCGGCCGAACACGCCCGCGTCGACGAGATCGGCAACCGGGCGGCGCTGACCGCACCGGCCACCGCGCCGGTGTCGATTCCCGAAGCGTTCGCCGCCCAGGTGGCGCGCACACCGGACGCGCCGGCGCTGGGCTGCGGTCGGTGGTCGTGGACGTACCGGGAGCTGGACGAGGCGTCAAACCGGTTGGCGCACCTGTTGATCAGCGCGGGCGCGGGCCCGGGCGAGGCCGTCGCGCTGCTGTTCTCGCGGTCCGCCGAGGCGATCGTGGCGATCCTGGCGGTGCTCAAGACCGGCGCGGCCTACCTGCCCATCGATCCCGCCCATCCGGCGGCCCGCATCGGCTTCATGCTCGCCGACGCCGAACCCGTGGCGGCGGTCACCACCGCCGACCTGGCCCACCGGCTGGACGAGCACGACGTGGCGGTCATCGACGTGGACGATCCCGCCGTCGAGGCCCGGCCCGCCACCGCCCTGCCGGCCCCCGGCGCGGAGGACACCGCCTACCTCATCTACACCTCGGGGACGACCGGCCGGCCCAAGGGCGTGGCGGTCAGCCACCGCAACGTGACGCAGCTGATGGCCTCCGTGGACGCCAGCCTGCCGGACGCCGGGGTGTGGTCGCAGTGGCACTCCTATGGCTTCGACGTGTCGGTGTGGGAGATCTTCGGCGCGCTGCTGCGCGGGGGGCGCCTGGTGGTGGTCCCGGACGCAGTGGTGCGGTCCCCGGAGGACCTGCACGCCCTGCTGATCGCGGAGGGGGTCAGCGTGCTGAGCCAAACCCCTTCTGCCGCAGCGATGCTGGACCCGCAGGGGCTGGAGTCGGCTGCTCTGGTCGTGGCGGGCGAGGCCTGCCCGACGGACCTGGTCGACCGGTGGGCGCCCGGCCGCGTGATGATCAACGCCTACGGCCCCACCGAGGCGACGGTGTACGCCGCCATCAGCGCGCCGCTCACGCCCGGATCCCCGGCGGTGCCGATCGGCTCCCCGGTGGCCGGCGCGGCGTTGTTCGTGCTCGACGAGTCCCTGCGGCCGGTGCCGCCCGGGGTGATCGGCGAGCTGTACGTGGCCGGCGGCGGACTGGCGCGCGGGTACTGGCGACGGGCGGCGCTGACGGCGTCACGGTTCGTGGCGTGCCCGTTCGGCGGGCTCGGGGCACGGATGTACCGCACCGGCGACCTGGTCCGCTGGGGCGCCGACGGGCAGCTGCAGTACCTGGGCCGCGCCGACGATCAGGTCAAGATCCGCGGCTACCGCATCGAACTCGGGGAGATCCAGGCGGCGCTGGCCGAGCTCCGCGGGGTGCGGCAGGCGGCCGTCGTCGTCCGCGAGGACCGGCCCGGCGAGAAGCGCCTCGTCGGCTACGTCGCCGGGTCGGCGGACCCCGCCGAGCTCCGCACCGCCCTGTCCGACCGGCTCCCCGCGTACATGGTGCCGGCGGCCGTGGTGGCGCTCGACGCGCTGCCGCTCACACCCAACGGCAAGCTCGACACCCGCGCGCTGCCGGCACCCGAATACACCGGCGCCGATCGCTACCGCGCCCCCGGCAATCCCGTCGAGGAGACCCTGGCCGGCATCTACGCCCAGGTGCTCGGCGTCGAGCGGGTCGGCGTCGACGACTCCTTCTTCGACCTGGGCGGCGACAGCATCTCGTCGATGCAGGTGGTGACGCGTGCCCGCGCCGCGGGCCTGACGTGCCGGACGCGCGACATCTTCGTCGAGCAGACCGTGGCCCGGCTGGCCCGCGTGGTGGGAACGGCCGACGGCGACGCCGGCGTCATCGACGAGGGCATCGGGGAGCTGCCCGCAACCCCGATCATCCGGTGGCTGCAAGGCGTCGAGGGCCCGGTCGACCAGTTCAACCAGACCATCGTCGTGGAGGCGCCCGCCGGGGCCGGCGAGGAAGACGTGCTGGCGGTGTTGCAGGCCGTGCTGGACCGCCACGCCATGCTGCGGCTGCGCCTGGACGACGAGGGCACGCTGACAGTGCCCGAGGCCGGGTCGGTGGACGCCGCCGACCGCCTGCACACCGTGGATGCGTTGTCCGACGCGGCGGTGATCGAGGCGCGGTCGAGGCTGAACCCGGCCGACGGGGTGATGGTGAGCGCGCTGTGGGCCGCCTCCACCCGCCAGCTCGTGCTGATCATCCACCACCTGGCCGTCGACGGTGTGTCCTGGCGAATCCTGTTGGAGGACTTGAATATTGCCTGGGCGCAGCATCGCGGCGGGCAGCCGGTGGCGTTGCCGCCCGGCGGGACGTCGTTCGCCCGCTGGGCCGGCCTGCTCGGCGAGCACGCGCAGACCCCGGCGGTGGTCGAGCAGGCCGAGGCCTGGAGGCGGGTCGCGGCGACCCCGCCCGCGCTGCCGCCGGTGCGCCCCGAGGCGGACACCTACGAGACCGCCGAGCACCTCTCCGTTCAGCTCGACGCGGACACCACCCGCACGCTGCTCGGTGAGGCGCCGGCGGCGTTCCATGCCGGCGTCAACGACATCCTGCTGATCGGCTACGCCCTGGCCTGGGCGGAGTTCCTGGGCGATACCGCGCCGATCGGCATCGACGTCGAGGGCCACGGCCGCCACGAGGAACTCGCCCCCGGAGTCGACCTGTCGCGCACCGTCGGCTGGTTCACCACCAAATACCCGGTGTCGCTGGCGGTGGGTGAATTGCCGTGGGAGCACGTGGTTTCCGGCGATCCGGCGTTGGGGGCGGTGCTCAAGGCGGCCAAGGAACAGCTGCGCGCCCTGCCGGACCCGCTGACCTACGGGCTCTTGCGTTATCTCAATCCCGAAGTGGGACTGGATGCTTCGGACCCGACGATCGGATTCAACTACCTCGGCCGGCTGGGCGGCGCGGCGGCCGCGCTGTCCGACGAGCTGTGGCGGATCTCCCGCGACGGTTCCTCGGTGACCGAAACCAGCACGGCGGTGCCGATGCCGCTGATGCACACGGTGGACCTCAACGCGGGCACCGCCGACACCGAGGCCGGCCCGCAGCTGCACGCCAACTGGACGTGGGCGCCCTCGGTGCTGGACCGCGAGCAGGTGAGCAGGCTGAGCCGGCTCTGGTTCGAGGCGCTGACCGGCATCTGCGCCCACGTGCGCTCCGGCGGCGGCGGGCTGACCCCGTCGGACATCCTGCCGGCCCGGCTGGCCCAGCAGCAGATCGACGAGCTCGAACGGCAAGCCCCGATCGCCGACGTGCTGCCGCTGACCCCGCTGCAGCAGGGGCTGCTCTTCCACACCACCACCACGCGGGGCGGCGGCGATTCCAGCGACCTGTATGTGGTGCAGCTGGACATCGGCGTCGCCGGCCCGCTGGATGCTGACCGGCTGCGCGACGCCGTGCAGACCGTGGTGAACCGGCATCCACACCTGGTCGCCCGGTTCTGGGACCGGCCCGACGAACCGGTGCAGATCATCCCCGCGCACCCGGTTCCGGCATGGCGGTATGTCGAGCTCGACGACGTCGACGGCTGGGCCGACCGTCTGGACGAACTGCGCGCCGCCGAACGCGCCGCGGTCTGCGACCTGGCCGACCAACCCGCCTTCCGGGTCGCCGTGATCCGCACCGGCCGGCACCGGCACCGGCTGGTGCTCACCATCCACCACATCGTGCTCGACGGCTGGTCGGTGCCGATCCTGGTGAACGAGACGTTCGCCAGCCTCACCGGGCAGCAGTTGGCCCCGCCGGCGCCGTATCGCCGATTCGTCACCTGGCTGGCCGACCGCGACCTGGACGCCGCGCGGGCCGCGTGGGGCGAGGTGCTCGCCGGCTTCGACGCCCCGACGCTCGTCGCGCCCCCGCACCAGACGGCGCCGGGCGCGCGTGGCCTCGAGACGTTCGCGGTGTCGGCCGAGACCACCCGGGCGGTCGGCGAGCTGGCCCGCGCGCGCCAGACCACGGTCAGCACCGTGCTGCAAGCCGCGTGGGCGCAGCTGCTCACCTGGCTGACCGGCAACCACGACGTCGCGTTCGGCACCACGGTCTCGGGCCGCTCGGCCGAAGTGCCCGGGGCCGAGTCGATGGTCGGTTTGTTGATCAACACCATCCCGGTGCGCGCCCGCATCACCCCGGCGACCAGCACCGCGGACCTGCTCGATCAGCTGCAGGGCGCGCACAACGACACCGTCGAGCACGAACACCTGTCGCTCAGCGAGATCCACCGGATGACCGGCCACGAGAAGCTGTTCGACACGCTGTTCGCCTACGAGAACTACCCACTGGAAACGTCCGCGATGGCGGTCGACCACGAGCTGTCCATCACCGACTTCGACATGTTCGAACGCAACCACTACCCGCTGACGATGCAAGCCGCCCTGTCCGGCGAACGGCTCGGCCTGCGCGTCGAATACGACGCGGGTTTGTTCGACCAGCGCACCATCGGGGCCCTGACCGACCGGCTGGAACGGGTGCTGGTGGCGATGACCACCGACCCGACCCGGCGGCTCTCCTCGGTCGACCTGCTCGACGGGCCCGAACACGCCCGGCTGGACGCAATCGGCAACCGGGCGGCGCTGACCCGGCCGGCGCCCCCGCCCGCCTCGATCGTGGAGTTGTTCGCCGCGCAGGTCGCGCACCACCCGGACGCGGTGGCGATCAGCTGGAGCGACGTGTCCATGACCTACCGGGAGCTGGACGAGGCGGCGAACCGGTTGGCGCACCTGCTGGCCGCGGACGGCGCCGGCCCGGGCGAGTCCGTGGCCCTGCTGTTCTCGCGCTCCGCGCAGGCGATCGTGGCCATCCTGGCGGTGCTCAAGACGGGCGCGGCGTACCTGCCGATCGACCCGGCCGCCCCGGTCTCCCGGATCAACTTCATGCTCGGGGATGCCGCGCCGGTCGCCGCGGTCACCACCGGGGGATTGCGGTCGCGGCTGGACGGGTCCGACGCGCGGGTGATCGACATCGAGGACCCACGGATCGCCGGCTGCCCGGACACCGCGCTGCCGGCGCCGGCGGCGGACGGCGTCGCCTACCTCATCTACACGTCGGGTACCACCGGCGTGCCCAAGGGCGTGGCGGTCACCCACCAGAACGTGACCCGGCTGATCGGCTCGCTCGACGCCGGACTGCCGGCCCCGGGTGTATGGACGCAGTGCCACTCGTATGCCTTCGACGTGTCGGTGTGGGAGATCTTCGCGCCGCTGCTGCGCGGCGGGCGCGTGGTGGTGGTGCCCGAGGCGGTGGTGCGCTCCCCGCGGGACTTCGGCGCCTTGCTGGTCGACGAAGGGGTCAGCGTGTTGACCCAGACCCCGACGGCGGTGGCGATGCTGGACCCGGCCGGGCTGGAGGGGGTGGCGTTGGTGATGGCCGGCGAGGCCTGCCCGGCCGAGGTGGTCGATCGCTGGGCGCCGGGCCGGGTGATGGTCAACGCCTACGGCCCCACCGAGACCACGATGTGCGTGGCGATCAGCGCCCCGCTGACGGCGGGGTCGGGGACACCCCCCATCGGCTCGCCGGTGCCCGGCGCCGGGCTGTTCGTGCTCGACGCCTGGTTGCGGCCGGTGCCGCCGGGGGCGGTCGGCGAGCTGTACGTGGCAGGCACCGGGCTGGCCGCCGGCTACCTGGGCCGGGCCGGGCTGACCGGTTCGCGGTTCGTGGCCTGCCCGTTCGGCGAACCCGGCACCCGCATGTACCGCACCGGTGACCTGGTGCGGTGGGGCGCCGACGGGCAACTGGTGTACGTGGGGCGCGCCGACGAGCAGGTCAAGATCCGCGGCTACCGCATCGAACTGGGCGAGGTCCAGGCCGCGCTGGGCCGGCTGGACGGCGTCGATCAGGCGGTGGTGATCGCCCGCGAGGACCGCCCCGGCGACAAACGACTGGTCGGCTACATCACCGGGACGGCCGACCCCGCCGAGGCGCGCACCACGCTGGCCGGACGCCTACCCGTCTACATGGTGCCCACGGCCGTGCTCGGGCTCGACGCGCTGCCGCTGACACCCAACGGCAAGCTCGACGCCCGCGCCCTGCCGGCACCGGAATACACCGGCGGCGCATACCGGGCCCCGTCGAACGCGACCGAGGAGATCCTGGCCGGCGTCTTCGCCCGGGTGCTCGGGGTCGAGCGGGTCGGCGTCGACGACTCCTTCTTCGACCTCGGCGGCGACAGCATCTCGGCGATGCGGTTGATCGCCACCGTCAACGCCGAGCTGGCCGTCGACCTCGCGGTGCGCTCCCTGTTCGACGCACCCTCGGTGCGGAGCCTGAGCCGGCGACTGACCACGGACACCCCGTCCGGCCCGGACGTCGTTCCGGTCCAGACCCTCAAGCGCGGCGCGGGCATCCCGGTGTTCTGCATCCACCCGGCGGGCGGCGTGAGCTGGCCGTACCAGGTTCTCGGCAACTACCTGGACTGCCCGATCATCGGCATTCAACAGGTCCGCGGGGGCGCCGAACGAGAACCGCGGTCCATCCCGGAGATGGCGGCGACCTACGCCGACAGGCTGCAGGAGGCCTACCCCTCCGGCCCCTACAACCTTCTCGGCTGGTCGTTCGGCGGGGTCGTCGCCCACGCGGTGGCGGTCGAGCTGCAGCGGCGCGGGTGCGTGGTCGCCCGCCTGGTCCTGCTCGACGCCCAGCCGGCCATGGACGACGGCGCGGCCCCGCCGGAAGAAGCCCTCGGTGCCGGCCAGCTGCCGGAGGCCGCGCGCTCCGGGCGGCTGTTCGATCTCCTCGCCGACAACCTCCGCAAGAACGTCGAGCGGTACCGGGCGCACCGGCCCGAGGTTTTCACCGGGGACATCACCGTGTTCTCCGCCGCGCAGGACGGCGGCGATCGCGGCGCCTTCCTGTCGCGGTCCTGGCGACCGCACGTTTCCGGCGAGATCCTCACCTACGCGATCGAGTGCGGGCACGACGACATGCTGACCAGCGAATCGGTCGGCCTGTACGGGCAGCGGCTCAGGCGTTTGCTGGTCCTCGCCGAACGTCGCCTCGAACTGGCCCACGGCGCTCAGCACACCGCGGCGTCGCGGGAGGGCAAGGTGCCCGGGGAGCGCGCCGGCTAGCGAACCCGACGCGGCGCTCAGGACGTCGAGGCGGCGAGGGTGGCCCTGTGCTGGGGGCAATAGGACGCCACCGAGGCGCCGAGCAGGAAGGCGGCTTCATGGGCCGACAGATCGGTGGCCCTGGCGACGCCCATCACCAGCGAGCTCGGCGTCCTGCCCTTGTCGAGTCCGGCGCACATGTTGTGCCCCGCGGCGATCGCGGCGCCGCGGTCGCCGAAGACGACTCCGTGTCGCTGAATCTCCGCGATGAACGAATCGTCCTGTTGATCGGCCGACGCCGGTGCGGCGAAAACCACCGCGGCGGCGGTGAGGGCGAGCGCGCCGATCGCCGGCCAATTCCCGCGATGCCCATTCATTCGCGTCAAGATCTTCCTCAAAGTGCGGCTGGGTTCCGTAGTGCCAACGGTGGCTGAACGTTAACCAGAATCGCGGGATCTTTCTCGCCGGAGTTAACCGCGCCGCCTCACACCATTCGTCGCGCATCGCGGGGCTCTGCCGGCGGTTCACGTCCGGGCGGGCCGGACGGCCGCGGCGGCGCGGACATCGAAATCTATTGGGGGACAGGGATTACCGGCGCCTGTCGGCGAGTCGCGGGTCGGCCGCCGAGCGGAATCCGCGGGGGCGGGCGTCGCGATCGGCCGGCGCGGGCGCCGCCGGCGAGAGCAAACCGCAACGAAGATTTAACCCGGGCGGGGGTCGCCACGCGCCAAATCCCGTCCCGCGGCGAGAAATCCTGCCCGCCCCATTCCGTGCCGTGCAGCCGCGGTCGTCGGTCCGCCCGCGAGCCGGGGCGGCCGGAACGCAACGCTTTCACCGCGCCCGAAGCGGCGCCGCCGATGCATTGCCCGGTGGCCGTACGGGCGCGCCGCAGCCGCCTTCGGTATGGTCCAAGGAGTGTGCGGAGTCACCGGGGAGGTACGGCTCGACGGGCGGGTCCCCGATGTAGCAGCGGTGTCGGCAATGGCCGCCGTGATGACCCGAAGGGGCCCGGACGCGTCCGGCGCCTGGTCACAGGGCCGCGTCGCGCTCGGACATCGTCGCCTCAAAATCATCGACCTCAGCGAGGCCGGCGCGCAGCCGATGGTCGACCCGGAGCTGGGTCTGTCCATCGCCTTCAACGGCTGCATCTACAACTACAAGGAGCTGCGGAGCGAACTCACCGGGCACGGCTACCGGTTCTTCTCGCACAGTGACACCGAGGTTCTGCTCAAGGCCTACCACCGCTGGGGCGACGACTTCGTCAGCCACCTGCACGGCATGTTCGCGTTTGCCATCGTCGAGCGCGACAGCGGCCGGGTGTTGCTCGGTCGCGACCGGCTGGGGATCAAGCCGCTCTACCTGACCGAGGACGGCCAGCGGATCCGGTTCGCCTCGGCCCTGCCGGCGCTGTTGGCCGGCGGCGGCGTGGACACCCGCATCGACCCCATCGCGCTGCACCACTACATGACGTTCCACTCGGTCGTCCCCGCGCCGCTGACCATCCTCCGGGGCGTCCGCAAGGTGCCGCCGGCGTCGCTGATCGCCATCGAGCCCGACGGCCGGCGCACCACCACCACGTACTGGACCCCGGACTTCACCCGGCACGCCAACCGCGCCGGCTGGTCGGAAACCGACTGGGAAGAGGCGGTGCTCGACGCGCTTCGCATCGCCGTCAAGCGCCGGCTGGTCGCCGACGTGCCGGTCGGCTGCCTGTTGTCCGGCGGGGTCGACTCCAGCCTGATCGTCGGCCTGCTCGCCGAGGCGGGCCAACACGGCCTGATGACGTTCTCCATCGGCTTCGAGGCGGCCGGCGGCGTCGAGGGTGACGAGTTCCGGTGGTCGGACATCATCGCGAAGCGTTTCGAAACCGACCACCATCAGATCCGCATCGGCACCGACCGGATGCTGCCCGCGCTCGACGGCGCGATCGGCGCGATGAGCGAGCCCATGGTCAGCCACGACTGCGTCGCCTTCTATCTGCTCAGCCAGGAAGTGGCGCGGCATGTGAAGGTCGTGCAGTCGGGTCAGGGCGCCGACGAGGTGTTCGCCGGCTACCACTGGTACCCGCCGATGGGCTCGCCGGCCGCGGCGTCGCTTCAGGGCGCGGTCGCCGAGTATCGCGGGGCCTTCTTCGACCGCGACTCGGCGGAGCTGGCCGGCCTGCTGGGGCCGGGCATCATGGCCCCCGGCGACCCCAGCGAGCGCTTCGTCACCGAACACTTCGCGCGCGCCGGCGCCGAGACGGGCGTCGATCGGGCGCTGCGGCTCGACACCACCGTGATGTTGGTGGACGACCCGGTGAAGCGGGTCGACAACATGACCATGGCCTGGGGCCTGGAGGGCCGGGTGCCGTTCCTCGACCACGAGCTGGTCGAGCTGGCGGCGACCTGCCCGCCGGAGTTGAAGATCGCGCACGAGGGCAAGGGCGTCCTCAAGCAGGCCGCGCGGCGGGTGATTCCGTCGGCGGTCATCGACCGGCCCAAGGGGTATTTCCCGGTTCCGGCGCTCACCCACCTGGAGGGGCCGTACTTGGACATGGTGCGCGACGCGCTCTACGCGCCGGTCGCCAAGGAGCGCGGCCTGTTCCGCGCCGAGGCGGTCGACGCCCTGCTGGCCGATCCCAACAGCAAGCTGACACCGCTGCGCGGCAACGAACTCTGGCAGATCGCCCTGCTGGAACTCTGGCTGCAACGGCACGGCATCACGGGTCCGGTGGCATGACCGTGGCCGATCCCCCCGGCGACCACACCGAGGCGATCACGATGGGCCTGCACGACGCCTCGCCGCCGGAGCTGGTGGAGGCGATGGCCAAGGACGTCGAGCTCGAGTTGGGCTGGGGCCGGCTCATTTTCGGACAGACGTTCGCCGATTCGCAGCAGCTGGTGGAGGCGCTGCGCCGGGAGGGGCCCGGCCGCCGCGACATCTGCATCTACGCCCGCGAATCCCACGTGGTGGTGGCCGAAGCGCCGACCGAGCTCTTCATCGACCCCAGCCACACCTACCGCCTGCGCTTCGCCGATGCCACACCCGAGGACCTGTCGGCGCCGCCGCTGGGCATCACCGTGCGCACGCTGAACGACCCGGTCGACGCCGACGCCATGAACCGCGTCTACGTGCGCTGCGGCATGGTGCCCGCCGGGGTCGACGTCATCTGGAACAACCACCTCAACGTGCCGGCGGTGACCTATCTGCTGGCGGTGCGGGACGCGGACGGCGCCGTGGTGGGCACCGTCACCGGCGTCGACCACGAGTTGCTGTTCTCCGATCCCGAGCAGGGGTCGAGCCTGTGGACCCTGGCCGTCGACCCCGCCGCCGGACTGCCCGGGATCGGCGCGGCCCTCACCCGGGCGCTGGCCGAACGCTTCCGCACCGCGGGCCGCGCCTACATGGATCTGTCGGTCGCGCACGACAACGCCGCCGCCATCGGCCTGTACGAGAAGCTCGGCTTCCGCCGCGTCCCGGTGCTGGCGATCAAGCGCAAGAACGCGATCAACGAGCCCCTGTTCAGCCCGCCGCCCGAGACGGTCGACGACCTCAACCCCTACGCGCGGATCATCGCCGACGAGGCGCTGCGCCGCGGGATCTGGGTCGAGGTGCTCGATGCCGAGACCGGCGAGATGCGACTCACCCACGGCGGCCGCAGCGTGGTGACCCGCGAGTCGCTGTCCGAGTACACCTCGGCGGTCGCCATGTGCCGCTGCGACGACAAGCGCCGCACCCGCCGCCTCGTCTCCGAGGCGGGAATCACGGTGCCGCGCGCCCGCCTGGCCACGTTCGACGAAGGCGACCACAACTTCCTCACCGAGGTCGGCGAGGTGGTCGTCAAACCGACCCGCGGGGAGCAGGGGAAGGGCATCACCGTCGGCGTGACCGCCGAAAATGGTTTCCAGGACCTCGCCGACGCCCTGGCCCGCGCGCGTGAGCAATACCCGGACGTGTTGATCGAGCAGCGGGTGCAGGGTGACGACCTTCGGCTGGTGGTGATCGACGGCCGGGTGGTCGCAGCGGCGCTGCGGATGCCGCCGGAGATCATCGGGACGGGCGAGCACAGTATCCGGGACCTGATCGCGGCCGAAAGCCGGCGGCGCTCCGCAGCCACCGGTGGCGAGTCACTCATCCCGCTCGACGACCTCACCGAGGCGACGGTCGCCGAGGCGGGCTGGACGCTGGACGACGTGCTGCCCCAGGGCAGCCGCCTGCGCGTCCGCCGCACCGCCAACCTGCACCAGGGCGGCACCATCCACGACGTCACCGCCGTGGTGAATCCCGAGCTGTGCCGCGTCGCGGTGACGGCCGCCGAGGCGATCGGTATCCCGGTGACGGGCATCGACCTGCTGGTGCCCGACGTCACCGGCGCCGAGTACGCCTTCATCGAGGCCAACGAGCGGCCGGGGCTGGCCAACCACGAACCCCAGCCCACGGCGGCGGCTTTCATCGACTTCCTGTTCCCCGGCCACCCGGGCCAGCCGGCGGCCTGGACCCCCGAGGAGTCGCGCGCCGACCGTGGCTGAGGCTTGCCATCCGCTTCGCTGGGGTAATTCTGAAGATCACTCAGAGAGGAGCCAGATGAGCGGAAGCGTGCAAACCGGGACCATCACCACCCACGTGCCGGCGCGGCTGGACCGCCTGCCCTGGTCGCGATTCCACTGGCGCGTCGTGATCGGGCTCGGCGGCGTGTGGATCCTGGACGGGCTCGAGGTCACGATGGTGGGCAACGTGTCCGCTCGCCTCACCGAAAAGGGCAGCGGTATCGACCTCAACCCGGCGCAGATCGGCCTGGCGGCCGCGTTCTACATCGCGGGCGCGTGCCTGGGCGCGCTGTTCTTCGGGCACCTGACCGACCGGTTCGGGCGGCGCAACCTGTTCATGCTGACCCTGGCGGTGTACCTGGTGGCCACGGTGGCGACCGCGTTCGCTTTCGCCCCCTGGTATTTCTTCGTCACCCGGTTCTTCACCGGCGCCGGCATCGGCGGCGAATACGCCGCGATCAACTCGGCGATCGACGAACTGATCCCCGCCCGCCTGCGCGGCCGCGTCGACCTCATCATCAACGGCACGTACTGGCTCGGCTCCGCCGCGGGCGCCGCCGGTGCGCTCGTGTTGCTGGACACGTCGAACTTCGCGCCCAACGTCGGCTGGCGGCTCGCCTTCGGCGTCGGCGCCATCTTCGGCATCTTCGTGCTGCTCGTGCGGCGCAACGTCCCGGAGAGTCCGCGCTGGTTGTTCATCCACGGCCGCGACGAGGAGGCCGAGCGCGTCGTCGGCCAGATCGAGGAAGCGGTGCGGGCGGAAACCGGCGAGCCGCTGCCCGAGCCACAGGGGCGCAAGCTGAAGATCCGCCAGCGCGAGACGATCTCGTTCCGCGAGATCGCCCGGGTGGCGTTCAAGCTCTACCCGCGGCGCGCGATCCTCGGGCTGGCGCTGTTCACCGGGCAGGCCTTCCTCTACAACGGGGTGACGTTCAACCTCGGCACGCTGTTGAGCGGGTTCTACGGGGTGCCGTCGGGGAAGGTGCCGCTGTTCTTCATCCTGTGGGCGCTGAGCAACTTCATCGGCCCGCTGGCGCTCGGGCACCTGTTCGACAGCATCGGCCGCAAGCCGATGATCACGGCCACCTACCTCGGCTCCGCCGTCGTGGCCGTCGTGCTCGCGATCCTGTTCGTGACGCAGACCGGCGGCGTCTGGGCGTTCATCGGCGTCCTGGCGGTGGCGTTCTTCCTGGCCTCGGCGGGTGCCAGCGCGGCCTACCTGACGGTCAGCGAGATCTTCCCGATGGAGACCAGGGCGCTGGCGATCGCGTTCTTCTACGCGATGGGAACCGCGATCGGCGGCATCACCGGCCCGCTGCTGTTCGGCCAGCTGATCAATTCGGGGGAGCGCGGCCAGGTGCTGTGGTCCTTCCTGACCGGCGCCGCCGTCATGGCGATCGCGGGTCTGGTCGAGTTGTGGCTCGGCATCGCCGCCGAACGGCGCCCGCTCGAAGAGCTGGCATTGCCCCTGACGGTCGACGACGCCGCACACCGGGAGGCCGGCGAGGCCGCGACGCGATAGCGCGGCCGTGCCGGCTTAGCCGAGCAGCTTGGTCAGCCAGGTGGGGTCCTGGTAGTTCACCGACGCGGTGCCATCCCACACGAACGGGGTGGAATTGGCGTTCAGTCCCGACAGCGTCGCGTAGCCGTTCGCCGACTTCGTCTTGCCCGCACCGACGTCGTCGCCCGATTTGATGCACGTCAAGACGTCGGCGTCCGCGCCCACGGTCTTGGCCAGCGAAGCGAGCTCCCCGTCGGTGCGGTCCTCCGGCGCGTCCTCGGCCGGCTGGAAGTTGCTGGCGAACAAGCCCGAATAGAAGGCGGTGTACAGCTTCGGGTCGTTCTGCGCGGCGACGCAGTACGACGCCGCGACGGCCCGGGTCGAGTAGTTCTTGCTGTGCGACTTGTCGTCGAGGAAGTCCAGCAGGTGGTAGCGCACCGCGAGCTTCTTGTTGTTCACCGCGGTGTCGATGTCGCCCGCGTTGGACCGGATGAAACTGCCGCACGGCGGGCAGATGGGTTCGTTGAAGATGTCGATCGTCAACGGCGCCGCCGAGCTGCCCACATACACGCCGTCGTCGAGGACGCGCAGCGCGACGGCGTCCGGCGGGGGCGGTTGCGGGGTCGGCGCGGTCGGGGACGATTCCCACGGCCGGATTATCGCGAGGACCAGGGCCGCGACGGCCAGCACCGCGACACCGGCGACGCCGACCCACAGCCAGGGCTTGCGGCTCGGCCGCGGCGGTTGGGCCCAGGGCGGCGCCCCGACGGGCCCGGCGGATCCCCACGCGGGGGCGCCCGCCCAGCCCGTCGGCTGGGGGACGGGAACCCCGGGGGCCGCCGGCGCGGCCCACATCGCCCCGGACGCGGGGGCGTGCGCCCGGGGCGCCTGGGCAATCCCGGCGGCGTGCTGGTTGGCGAACGCGGCCGGTATCCGTGCCACCTGGCTGCGCTGCAAGATGTCGGTGGCCCGGTCCCGGTCGGGCTCGGCCAGCGCCGCGTAGGCGGCCGCGGACAGGTCACCGCAGGTGGCGTAGCGGTCCGCGGGATCCTTGGCCATCCCGCGCGCGATCACCCCGTCGAAGGCGACCGGGATGCCGGGCCGTGCGGCGCTGGGCCGCGGGATCGGCTGGTGCAGGTGGGCGCCCATGATGCCGACCTGGTCGCCGGTGTACGGCGGGGACCCGGTCAAGCACTCATACAGCACGCAGGCCAGGGCGTAGATGTCGGCCCGGTGGGTGATCTCGGCATCGCTGAACCGCTCCGGGGCCATGTATTTGACGGTTCCCACCGTGGTGCCGATCTGCGTCAGCTTCTCGTCGGACGTGGCGCTGGCGATCCCGAAGTCGACGAGGTAGGCGAAGTCGTCGCCGCTCACCAGGATGTTCTCCGGCTTGACGTCGCGATGCAGCACCCCGGCGGCGTGCGCGGCGTCGAGCGCCGAGCCGATCTGGCGCACGATGGCCACCGCCCGCGGCGGCGACAGCGGGCCGTACCGGCTCAGCATGGTGGCCAGGTCTTTCCCGTCGATCAGGCGCATGTCGACGTAGAGCTGGCCGTCGATCTCGCCGAAGTCATGAATCGGGACGACGTGCGGTTCGTGCAGCCGGCCCGCCGTGCGGGCCTCGCGCTGCATGCGGGAGCGGAAGACGGGGTCGTTGGACAGCGTCTGCGACATCAACTTCAGCGCCACGATCCGCTCGCGCACCGTGTCCTCGGCCTCATAGACGTCGCCCATGCCGCCGCGGCCGACCAGCCGCAGCAGCCGGTAGGGACCGAACTGCGAACCCTCCCGCGAATCCGCGGTCGTGTCACTCATCCCGACTCCTCAGCCACCGACCGTGCGCAGGCATAAGGCTAAGGTTTCGCAGGCCGCCGGGCGCGGCGAATAGTGAAAGCCAGCAAATTCGGTGGGCCCCGATCACCGGGGCTCGTCGTCACCGCCGCTGCGTTCGGCGAGCCCCTCGCGGGACAGCGCGCGGACGAATCCGAAGGCCTGCATCCCGGCCGGCCCGGGGTTTTCGGTGATCCAGTCGTTGATCTTGCCCAGCGCGTTGGCCAGGTCGTCGCGCTTGACGCGGATCAGGTAGGTCAGCCGGTCGTCGTCCGGATCGTCGATCGACTCGGCGACGGCGACGGGATTCTTGAAGGCGTACGCGATCCCGTGCACGGCGTCATGGTTCAGCGCCCACCGAAGTTCGCTGGGCCGCAGCCGGTTCACCGCCAGGTTGCGGTAGTCGTGATCATCTATTGAGCTGCTCACCTGGCCGATAGCCCTCCTCTGTGTGGCTCGAGAAAGTGGACGGTGAGGAACTGAAAACGATGCCGCGCAGGCGATTCGACGCGAGCGTCAAACCGGGCGTTTCCATCATAGGAAGCGAGCGCGTTCGCTGCATTTCGAGCGCCGGCCCGGGCACTCGCCCCCCGGGTGTGACCCGCCGCGCCTGCCAGGCCGAGATCACGAGAGGAGGTGGCTGACCAGTGTCGGGTGGATCAACAGCGCAACGCCCAGAAGCACCAGGGCCGCCGCCGTCACGCGTCTGAGTTGATCGCCGAACGGGGTCGACTTTTCCAGCCAGATCACGACCGCGAGCGCCAGCATCCATGCCAATTGCATTGTGCCGAAGGCGATCAGCAACAACATCAGCAACCAGCAGGAACCGACGCAATAAACGCCGTACCGGCCACCGGCGACAAATGCGCGGCCCGCCCCGCCGAGGCGGCCGGATCCGGCGGGCGCGGCGATCGGCCAGCGGCAGTGCCGCAGGCATGCCGCCTTGAAGGGCGTGAGCTGATGCAGACCCGCGAGCACCGCCACCGCGCCGGCGACGCGGCCGACCCACGAGCACGCGTGAAGCACCGGGTCCAGGCGGACGGACGCAACGTAGGCCGGCAGGCCCACGGCGGCCCACATGGCCAGGTATCCGGTGACGAACATGATCGCCGGCGCAACCTTGCCGGTGGCGGCGTGGGCGTAGCGCCGGACGACGGGCAGGACGGGCGGCAGCATCATCGCGGCCATCATCGCCACCCACGCGATGAGGAAGGCGGCCAGCGACATCGCGGACTGGGCGTTCATCGGCATCGAGTCGCCTTGCGTGGTGGCCATGGCCACCGACCACCACCAGCCCAGACCGGCCACCGCCAGCAGGGTTGCCGGCAACCAGACGTCGCTCCACGACCACTTGGATTGTTGGCTGTCGCCCACGAGGCCACCCCTTCGTCCACATCCCAGCGCGATTTGACCGTACCCTACCCCACCCCGGGTGGGGTAGGGTACGGTGTAGACGGTCGACCGGATGGAGAGCGGTATGGGCGAGGACCTCACGGACAAGAAGCGCGCGGCGCTGAATCGGCTCAAGACGGTTCGGGGCCACCTGGACGGGATCATCCGCATGGTGGAGTCGGACGCGTACTGCGTCGACGTGATGAAGCAGATATCGGCGGTGCAGTCGTCGCTCGAACGCGCGAACCGGGTGATGTTGCACAACCATTTGGAGACGTGCTTCTCCGCCGCGGTGATCGACGGTCGCGGTCAGGCCGCCATTGAGGAGCTGATCGACGCGGTCAAGTTCACGCCGGCGTTGACCGGGCCGCAGGCCCAGCTCACCGGCGCGGCGGTCGGCGAGGCCGCCGCCGACGGCGAGCCGGCTGCCGCCGGAAGCCGGGGATGACGACGGGGTTCGCGGTGCCGGCGACGGCCCGCTTCGACCGGGCAACGAGACGAAGGGATTGGTGAGGACATGCCGTTGCATGGATTTGTGGCAAAGGCGATGCCCGCGGTGGTGACCGGCGTGGTGGGGGCCGCCGCCTACGAGACCCTGGCGAAGGCGCCGTGGCGGAAGGCAACCGTGGTGGCCACCGCATGGGGCATCCGGATGGCCCGCGAGGCGGAGCGCAAGGCGGGGCGGAGCGCCGAGCAGGCTCGGCTGACGGTCGCCGACCTGATGGCCGAGGCAAGGGAGCGCGCCGGATCCGAAGGCGCGCCGCTGACCGTGGCGGGTTCGGGCGACGACGAATGACCGCTGTCCTGTGCGATGTCGACGCCGGCGTGAAGGTCATATCCGACGCGTCCGGGCGAATGCGCGTGCAGGTCAACGGGTTCGGTGTGGATGCGGTGCGGGCCGTCGCGATCGAGGAGACGGTCGCCGAGGTGGCCGGCGTGCAGGCGGTGCAAGCCTATCCGCGCACCGCGTCGGTGGTGATCTGGTACTCGCCCGGGCAGTGCGACACCGCTGCCGTGCTCTCGGCGATCGCCGAAGCCGAACACGTCCCCGCGGAGGCCGTACCCGTGCGCGCTCCGCACTCGGCCGACATCCCCAAGACGGGCGTGGTGCGCAGGCTGGCGAGCGGCATCGGGTTGGCGCTCTTCGGCCTGCGGCAGCGCCCGTCGGAGGGTTCGGCCGACGCCGCGAGTTGCGGCGGCTGCGGTTCCACACCACCGGTCACCTCGGGGTCGCTGCCGCCGGACGAGCAGAGCAGGCGGGAGCGACGCACGTGGCTGCGCCGGGTTTTGCTGGCCTTCCCGCTGGGACTGGTGGCGATGGCGTCGACGATGTTGTTCGGCGCATATTCGTGGGCGGGGTGGGTGGCCTTCGCCGCGACGGTGCCGGTGCAGTTCGTCGCGGGGTGGCCGTTCCTGGTGGGGGCGGTGCGGCAGGCGCGGGCGGGGACCTCCAGCATGGACACGCTGGTGGCGCTGGGCACGCTGACCGCGTTCGTCTACTCCACCTACCAGTTGTTGGTCGGTGGCCCGCTGTTCTTCGACACCTCGGCGCTGATCATCGCGTTCGTGGTGTTGGGCCGCTATTTCGAGGCCAGGGCACACGGCAAGGCGCGAGAGGCCATCAGCAAGCTGCTGGAGATGGGCGCGAAGGAGGCCACGCTGCTCGTCGGCGGCGAGGAGCTTCTCGTGCCGATCGATCAGGTCCAAGTCGGCGACCTGGTGCGGGTGCGCCCGGGGGAGAAGATTCCCGTCGACGGCGAGGTCGTCGACGGGCGCGCCGCAGTCGACGAATCGATGCTGACCGGCGAGTCGGTTCCCGTCGAGAAATCGGTCGGCGACCATGTCGCCGGGGCGACGGTCAACACCGACGGGATCTTGACCGTGCGCGCCACCGCCGTCGGGGCGAACACCGCGTTGGCCCAGATCATCCGGCTGGTGGAGCAGGCACAGGGCGGCAAGGCTCCGGTACAGCGGCTGGCCGATCGCGTCTCGTCGGTGTTCGTGCCGGCGGTGATCGGTGTCGCGGTCGCGACCTTTGCGGGCTGGACGCTGATCGCCGCCAATCCCGTCGCCGGCATGAGCGCCGCGGTCGCGGTGCTGATCATCGCCTGCCCGTGCGCGCTGGGGCTGGCCACTCCGACCGCGATCATGGTCGGGACCGGGCGGGGCGCCGACCTCGGGATCCTGGTCAAGGGCGGCGAGGTCCTGGAAGCGTCGAAGAAGGTCGACACGGTGGTGTTCGACAAGACCGGCACCCTCACCCGCGCCCGGATGCGGGTGACCGACGTCGTCGTGGGCAAGCGGCGCCAGCCCGATCCGGTGTTGCGGGTCGCCGCCGCGGTCGAGTCGGGCTCCGAACACCCGATCGGCGCGGCGATCGTCGCCGCCGCGCGCGAGCGGGAGCTGAAGGTTCCGGCCGTCACGGGGTTCGCGAGCGTCGCCGGGCACGGGGTGCGCGCCGAGGTGGACGGCAAGTCGGTGGTGGTCGGGCGGCGCAAGCTCGTCGACGAGCACGGTCTGCAGTTGCCCGACGACCTCGCCGCGGCGGCCGCCGAGCTGGAAGGGCAGGGCCGCACCGCGGTGTTCGTCGGCCAGGACGGCCAGGTCGTCGGCGTGCTCGCCGTGGCGGACACGGTGAAAGACGACGCCGCGGGCGTGGTCCGGCAGCTGCACGACATGGGGCTGCAGGTCGCCATGATCACCGGGGACAACGCCCGCACGGCTCACGCGATCGCCGGACAGCTCGGCATCGACCGCGTGCTGGCCGAGGTGCTGCCGCAGGACAAAGTCGCCGAGGTGCGCCGCCTGCAGGACGAGGGCCGGGTCGTCGCGATGGTGGGCGATGGTGTCAACGACGCCCCGGCGCTGGTGCAGGCCGACCTGGGCATTGCGATCGGGACTGGCACCGACGTGGCCATCGAGGCCTCCGACATCACGCTGATGTCCGATCGCCTCGACGGTGTGGTGCGCTCGATCCAGCTTTCCCGGCAAACCCTGCGCACCATTTACCAGAACCTCGGCTGGGCCTTCGGCTACAACACCGCCGCCATCCCGCTCGCCGCCCTGGGTTCACTGAATCCCGTGGTGGCCGGCGCGGCGATGGGTTTCTCGTCGGTCAGCGTCGTGACGAATTCGCTGCGACTCCGCCGTTTCGGTCGTGAAATGGACCACGAACGAGACGTTGCCGGGCCGAAAAGCGTTGAGAATCAAGACGTTCGGAGAGGATGACCGAGGAGGTCGGGATGGCTGGATTCAGCCGGCGGACGGCGCTCGTTGCGCTCGGCGCCAGCGCCGCGGCGGGCGTCGGGGTCGTGCTGCGCGTCGCGGCGGGGCCCGCCGTGCGGATCCGCCTGGCCGATTGTGGCGGCATGATGGGCGCCGGCCACGCCGACATGCGGGCATACATGGACATGTTCCACCGACACGCGGAGATCACCCGCACGGTTGAGGAGATCCCCGGCGGCGTACGCACCACGACCCAATCCGCGGCCCCCGACCTCACCGCCCAGCTGCACGCCCACGTCTCGAGCATGTACGCGCATTTGGATCAGGGCACCGAGGTGATGTGTATGAGCCAGACCCTGCCGACGCTGTTCCGCAACGCCGGTAATTACCGCCGCCAGCTGACGCTCACGCCCACCGGCGTCATCGCCGAGGAAACCTCCGATGACCCGGCGCTCACCGAGGTGATCCGTGCCCACGCCCGCGAGGTGACCGGGTTCGTACAGGACGGCATGCCGGCAATGATGCGGGGAATGATGGGGCCCGGCTGCATGAGAGGGCCCGGCGGCATGATGGGTCCCGGCGGGATGATGGGACCGCCCTGACATCACGGCCCGGACGCCGGGGTCAGCAGCAGTCGTCCCCGCGCCACGATCCGACGCCTTCCCAGACGGCGGCTGCCGCCACCCCGAGACCGATCATCGGGTCCAGCCACCAGCCACCGGGCCACACGGCGGTGACGGCCAGACCGACCAACACCGCCGCGGCCTGCGCGGCGCACAGGTAGTTTTGCTTGCCCTCTCCGGCGGTAGCCCCCGAGCCGAGACGGGCGGCGAGTCGGTGTTTCGTCCAGCCGAGTACCGGCATGACGATCAGCGCGAGGGCGGTCAGCGCGATCCCGATCATCGTGGTCCGGGCTTGGTGCTCGTCGAGCAGGTTGTGGATCGACTCGGCGGCGATGTAGGGCGCGATGAGCCAGAACGAGACGGCCACTCCACGCTGGGCCCGCCGTTCGGCGGTCTCGGACAGGGTGCGCGAACCCGTGAAGCGCCAGACGACGATCACGCTGGCGAGCCCCTCCACTGCGCTGCCCAGTGCCCAGCCGGTCAGCGCGATCGAGCCGACGGCGAAGCCCTGCCAGAGCCCGACCGCACCCTCGATGAGCATCCAGACCAGGCTGGCCCAGGCCAGCCATCGAGCGGCCAGCGCCGCGCGATGCCAGGCGGCATCGCGCGTGAGCGGCGTGGGCAGTGAGTCGCCGCAGGGACCTTTGCACGCGCACTGGGTCGTGGCGTCGGCCGGCTGGTCGATGGTCATGGCGTCACCTCGCATCGGGGGTCGTCGTCTTCCGTCCCGTAGACGGGACAGAGCGCGACGGCCTGCCCCGTCGCAGCCAGCACCGTCTCTGCGGCGCTCAGCAGGTCGATCAGCGCGGGCTGAGTCAGCCGGAACAACGAGGCGCGCCCGATCGGTTCGGAATCCACCAAGCCGCAATCCTTGAGGCAGCCCAGGTGTTTGGAGACGGTCGACTGGGTCAGCCCGACCGCACCGACCATGTCGGTGACCCGCGCCGGCCCGGCGGCCAGGTGCCGCACGATGGCGAGCCGGGTGGGGTCGCCCAGCGACCGGAACAATGCGGCGGCGGGGGTGAGTTCTATCCGCTGCACTTCCTTCGCGGCAGCGGCCGCATTCATTCCCATTGGGGAATGTTATCGCCTGGCGGCGACCGCGGTACCCGGCCCGCTCACCGGCGGTATTTCACGAACAGGTAGTCGTCACAAACCAGTGCGTGTTCGAGGCGCATCGGCACGGGCGCGGTCAGTGCCGACGGGGTCAATCGCTGCCCAACCGGCTGGCTCGCGGCAAGTTTGGGGGCCAGCGTCACGCAGATCTCGTCGACCGCGCCGGCCTCCACCAGCTCGTCGAGCACGGTCGGGCCGCCCTCGCACAGGATGCGGCGCAAGCCCCCCGCGCGCAGCAGCGCGACGGCGCGCGCCACGTCCACGGCGTCCTCGCCGGCCACCAGCACCTGCCGCCGGCCGGCGTCGCCGGGGTCGTCTCGCACCGCCGGGGCGTGCGCGCACGTCACCAGGATCGGTGGCTGGCCGGGGTCGCCGAGCAGCCTCGGCGGCAGCTGGCCGCTGCGGCTGATCACCGCGATCGGCGGCGGGGTCCGCCCCGGGTCCGCGAGCCGCACCGGCCCGTAGTTCTCCGCCCGCGCCGTCCCCGCGCCCACCAGCACGACGTCGGCGAAGCCGCGCAGGATTCTCAGCAGTTGCTGGTCGGCCGGACACGACAGCGGACCCGCCCGGCCGCCGAACGCGGCGGCGCCGTCGGCGCTGAAGATCATGTTGACCCGCACCCCGTCCGGGGCATCGGCGTAGAACGGCGCGAGTTCGTTGACACCGGCGACGGTGCCCACCCGGGGAGTCACGCCTAGGCCTCGTGGCCGGGTTCCAGATGGCGGACGTCGCGGAAGGACACCCAGCGTTCGAGTTCCTCCGGCGGCTTGCCGTCCACCGGCGCGAGCAGGTGCCCGACGTGGTCGCCCAGCGAGAACCTGTCGAGAATTTCGCCGAGGAACCATGCGGCGGCGTCGTCGAGAATGGGCACCCCGGCCGGGCCGGCGTGCCACGAGCAGCGGTCGAACTTGGCGACGGTGTCGCCGGTTTGGCTGCCGAACAGCTCCACGACGTCGAGGTGGTCGTGGTCGAACAGGTGCACCGCCAAGTGAGTCGCCTTGGCGGCGACGCGGAAGGTGTGGTTCTTCTTGGACAGGCCGACCAGGAGTCGGGGCGGGTGAATGCTGGTCTGGCAGGCGAACCCGACCAGACAGCCCGCCGAGACGTCGCCGGCCGACGTGGTCACCACGTACATCGGGTAATTGAGCAGCCCCACCAGCTTTTCGAACGCGTCTTCTCCCGGGTCGGTCATCCGCTCAGTCTTCCCGTTCGAGGCGCCGGCGAACCGGGCGGCGCCCCTAGCTCTGGCAGCAGGGCTCGTCGGCGGTGTCCGAAAAGGTGTCGGAGTCGGCGATCACGGTGTAGACCTCCCAGCGTTCCCCGCCGGGGCCGGTGACCCACACCTTGTCCTGGGTGGCGAAGCAACACGTGGTGTCGAGCTCCTCGTCGGTGACCAGTCCCCGGTCGCCCAGGCGGGCGATTTCGGCGTGCACCGTCTCACTGGAGGCGACTTCCACCCCGAGGTGGTTGAGGCTGCCGCCGTGACCGGGGTTCTCGAGCAGCACGAGCTTGAGTGGCGGCTCGGCGATCGCGAAATTGGCGTAGCCGGGCTTGATTTTGGCCGGTTCGGTGTCGAACAGCTTGGAGTAGAACGCGATCGCCTCCTGTAGGTCGTTGACGTTGAGGGCGAGTTGCACGCGAGACATGATGTCCTTTCCTCGGGTGCGGGTTAGGCGGTTGCCGTGGGCAGCAGTTCGGCGATCAACGCCGCGACGCGCTCGGCGAGGTCGTCGCGGATGGCACGCACGGTGGCCAGCGGTTGGCCCGCCGGGTCGGGCACTTTCCAGTCGCGGTAGGACACCCCCGGAAAGTAGGGGCAGGTGTCGCCGCAGCCCATGGTGATCACCACGTCGCTGGTCTGCACGTCTTCGCCGGTGAGGATTTTCGGGTTGGCGGCGGTGATGTCGATGCCCCGTTCGGCCATGGCCGCGATCGCGACGGGGTTGACCTCGTCGGCGGGCTGCGTTCCCGCGGAACGGACTTCGATGCGTCCGTCGGCCATCTGGCCCAGCAGGGCGGCGGCCATCTGTGAGCGGCCGGCGTTGTGCACGCAGACGAACAGGACGCTGGGCTTACCGGCCATCGGTGGGGGCTCCTGGGGCCGGGTCGTCGCGGAACAGCCGGGCGCGCAGTGCAAGCGACACGTAGACCAACCCGATCAGCACGGGTACCTCGATCAGGGGGCCGACCACCCCGGCGAGGGCCTGCCCGGACGTGACGCCGTACGTGGCGATGGCCACCGCGATGGCCAGTTCGAAGTTGTTGCCGGCGGCGGTGAACGCCAGGGTGGCGGTGCGGGCGTAGCCGAGGCGCAACACGAGTCCGAGGGCATACCCGCCCGCCCACATGATCGCGAAGTAGGCCAGCAGCGGGATCGCGATCCGGGCCACATCCAGTGGCCGGGAAGTGATCTCGTGGCCTTGCAGGGCGAACAGGATCACGATGGTGAACAGCAGCCCGTACAGGGCCCAGGGACCGATGCGGGGGAGGAACCGCGTCTCGTACCAGTCGCGGCCCCGGAAGCGTTCGCCCAGTCGGCGCGAGGAATATCCGGCCAGCAGCGGAATGCCGAGGAAGATGAGCACGGCCTTGGCGATCTGCCATGGGGAGACGTGGATGCCCGTCTGCGACAGGCCCAGCCAGCCGGGCAGCACTGACAGGTAGAACCAGCCCAGCGCGGCGAACATGACCACCTGGAACAGTGAATTCAGCGCGACCAGCACGGCGGCGGCCTCCCGGTCCCCGCAGGCCAGGTCGTTCCAGATGATGACCATGGCGATGCAGCGCGCCAATCCGACGATGATCAGCCCGGTGCGGTACTCGGGCAGGTCGGGCAGCAGGGCCCAGGCCAACACGAACATCACCGCGGGTCCCACCACCCAGTTGAGCACCAGGGAGGACACCATCAGCTTCCGGTCGGTCGTGACCTCGTCGAGCCGGTCGTAGCGGACCTTGGCCAGCACCGGATACATCATGACCAACAGGCCCAGTGCGATCGGGAGCGAAACGCCTTGCACGCTAACGGCACTCAGGGCCGACCCGAGTCCCGGCACGATGCGGCCCAACAACAGGCCGGCGGCCATCGCCGCGCCGATCCATACCGGCAGGAACCGGTCCATGGTGGGGAGCCGGCTCGCCGCCGCGGTGGGCGCCGTGGCACGAATGTCGGTCATGGCTTCAGCACCGACGAAAGACGCTGCAGCGCAGCGGGAATCACCCAGTAGTACACCCAGGTGCCGCGCCGCTCGCAGTCCAGCAGCCCGGCCGAACGCAGCAGCTTGAGGTGATGGGAGATCGTCGGCTGCGACAGATCGAAGGTCGCCGAGATCTCGCAGACGCACGCCTCCCCGCCAGGGTGGCTGGCGATCAGGCTCAACAACCTCAGGCGCACCGGATCGCCCAGCGCTTTGAACATGGCCGCCAATTCGGACGCCTGCGAATCGGCCATCGCGGCCGTTCCCAGCGTCGGGCAGCAGGTCTGCAGTTGATTCGACATTCTTCTATATAAACACATATCGAATCAATGTGCCACCCTCACGTGGTCGTCGGTGGTGACCGCAGCGCCGACCCGGTGAGCCAGGCATCGAGCGACAATGTGCCGGCCCCGGCGAATAGTAGGAACAGGCTGCCGCATAGCTGGGCCAGGTCGACGCGGGATTCGTGGATGAAGTCCCACCACCCGTGTTCGCGGCCGAAGAGCGGGGCCTGGCAACACAAGAGGGGCAGCTTGGTGATGAGCAACGCCCCGAGCATGTCGACGATCATCGGCGAGGCGGCCAGCCGGGTCAACAGCCCGAGGAGGATCAGCGTGCCGCAGCCGATTTCGAAGGCTCCGTCCAGCGTGGAAAAGAACGCAGGTGCCGGGATGCCCGCCTTCTCGAACCTGCCGGTGCCCAGCGCGGCCGGTCGAAGAAACTTCAGAACGCCCTCGCACAGGAACACCAGTCCCACATAGAAGCGAATCAGCACCACCGCGGCCGGGGCGCGTGTCGAGAGCGCCGGTGCGAGTCGCGATCCGGGGCTAATCATGTGTGGCCTCCTCGTGATCAGAATCCCTTGGGGCCCGCCGAATCGCGTAGGCGGCGATGCCGATGGCGAGCACCACCAGGCCGGACAGCACCGACGACAGGGGCATCGCGAATGCCAGTATCGCGCAGCCGATCAACCCGACTACCGGGATCGCGCGGACCGGGCGGCCCTCGTCCGGCCGGAGGGTGAAAGCGGAGGCGTTGGCGACCGCGTAGTAGATCAACACCGCGAACGAGGAAAAACCGATCGCATCCCTGAGGTCGACGGTGGCGGCCAACGCTGCCACGACGGCACCGATCAGCAGCTCGGCGCGGTGCGGCACCCGGAAGCTCGGGTGCACGGCGGTCAGCCAGTGGGGGAGGTGGTGGTCGCGGGCCATGGCCAAGGTGGTGCGCGAGACGCCGAGGACCAGTGCCAGCAGCGATCCCAGCGCCGCGACCGCCGCGCCCACCTGTACGACGGGGACGAGCCACCCCGTCCCGGCCGCCCGCACGGTGTCGACCAGCGGCGCCGTCGCGTGGCCGAGGCGCCGTGGCCCCAACACCGCGACCGCGGCCACCGCCACCAGGGTGTAGACGGCCAGGGCGATGCCGAGCGCCAGCGGGATCGCCCGCGGAATGGTGCGCGCCGGGTCGCGCACCTCCTCGCCCAGGGTCGCGATGCGCGCGTAGCCGGCGAAGGCGAAGAACAGCAGCCCGGCCGCCTGAATCACCCCGCCGACCGTCGTCCCGGACGGGCGAAGTTGTTCGGCGCTAACCGTTCCCGACGCGAAGGTGGCAACCACCACCGCGGCGAGCACGGCCAACACGAGCGCGACGATCACGCGGGTCAGCCAGGCCGACTTCTGCACCCCGGCGTAGTTGACCGCGGTCAGCGCGACCACCGCGGCGACCGCCACCGCGTGCGCCTGCGACGGCCACGCGTAGGAGCCGACGGTCAGGGCCATCGCCGCGCACGAGGCGGTCTTGCCGACGACGAAACCCCAACCCGCCAGATATCCCCAGAAGTCGCCCAACCGCTCGCGGCCGTAGACGTAGGTGCCGCCGGAGGCGGGGTAGCGAGCGGCCAGCCGGGCGGAGGAGGTGGCGTTGCAGTAGGCCACCAGCGCCGCCAGCGCCAGGCCCAGCAGCAGGCCGGGCCCCGCCGCGCGCGCCGCCGGGCCGAGAGCGGCGAAGATACCGGCGCCGATCATGGAGCCCAGCCCGATCATCACCGCGTCGAACACGCCCAGGCTGCGGCGAAGTCCGCCGGTGTCGTTGTCGCCCAATGGCTCTCCTCACCGCGCAGGCAGCGCCCAACCTATCAAATTGATTTGAGGTATTGTCCGAGGGGTGTCGGCTACCGATCGTCCCGCGGTGCCGCAGCTGATGCGGATGGCGTCGCATCCGGTGCGCTGGGCGCTGCTGAGCGAACTCGTGGGCGGCGACCACCGGGTGCGGGAGTTGGCCGCCGCCGTGGGCGAGCCGCAGAACCTGGTTTCGTATCACCTGCGGCTGCTGCGCTCGGCCGGGCTGGTGCACGCGCGGCGCAGCAGTTTCGACGGTCGAGACACCTACTACCGCGTGAACCTGACCGGATGCGCCGGAGCGTTCCGGGACGCGGCCGCGGCGCTGCATCCCGCGCTCGCGCCGGCGCCGCTCGCCACGCCGCCCGCCCGGTCGGTGCTGTTCTTGTGCACCGGCAACAGCGCGCGCTCACCCATGGCCGAGGCGCTGCTGAAGACGCGGGGACGGGGCCGCATCCGCGCGGCGAGCGCGGGCAGCCATCCCAAACCGCACCTGCACCCCAACGCGATACGCGTCATGCGCGAGAGGTACGGCATCGACCTCGCCGGGCGCCGGCCCCAACCGTTGACCGCGGTGGCCCGCCGCAACTTCGATTGCGTGATCACCCTGTGCGACAAGGTCCGCGAGTATGCGCACGAGCATGGCCCGGACGTGACGATGCACTGGAGCCTGCCCGACCCGTCGGCCCACGGCGCGAGATACCCGGAATTCGGCCGGGTGGCAGACGAATTGGAAGACCGCATCGAATTCCTGGTGCCCGCCCTCGGCGCGTGTCCGCGGGGGCGATGACCGTGTCGCTCGATCGGCGCGGCTTCTTCAAGTGGGGTGGCCTGGCGGCGCTGGCCGCAAGTGGGGGCGCCGGCACCGTCTCCGCCTGCGCACGGCCCACCCGGCCCCTCGGCAAAGCCGATCACACGTTGCGGATCGGTACCGCCACCGTGGAGTTGGCCCCGGGCCACGTGGTGTCGACCTTGACCTACAACGGGCAGTTCCCCGGCCCGCTGCTGCGGTTCGACGAGGGCCGGCGAACGACGGTGGATGTCTTCAACGACACCGATTCGCCCGAGCAGCTGCATTGGCACGGCCAGCACGTCGGCGTCGACGTCGACGGTTCCGCGGAGGAGGGCACGCCCTACATCCCCGCGCACGGCATGCGGCGGATTTCCTTCGTGCCGGGGCCGGCGGGTTTTCGCTTCTACCACACGCACGTGGTGCCGCGGGCCGACCTGTCCCGCGGCCAATACAGCGGCCTGGTCGGCCCCGTCTACATCGAGCCCAGGCAGCACGTCGGTGCGTACGACCAAGAGATCTTCCTGACGCTCAAGGAATTCGAGCCCAGTCTCACCCGCGGGGGCGACATGGCCGCGGACTTCCTGGCCGGTGAACAGCAACCCGACTTGAAAGACAAGGGGGAGTCATCGATGGCGGCGTCGCTCGGCCGTGGCGACCCGCGCGGGTTCGAGGTCGGCTACGGGGCGTTCGCCGTCAACGGACGGATGCTGGGCCACAGCGACCCCATCCGGGTCCGGACCGGTCAGCGGGTGCTGCTGCACGTGCTGAACGCGAGCGCCACCGAAACGCGGAGCCTGGCCCTGCCGGGTCACGCCTTCACCGTGGTGGCGCTGGACGGTAACCCGGTACCCACCCCGGCGTCGGTGCCGGTGCTGTGGCTCGGTGCCGGCGAACGCGTTTCGGCCCTCGTCGCGATGATCAACCCGGGGGTGTGGGTGCTGGGGGACGTGTCCGACGACGACCGCGGCCACGGCATGGGCGTCGTCGTGGAGTATGCCGGCCGCGGCGGGGATCCGCAGTGGGCGCCGCCGCCGTCGTTCAAGTGGGATTACCGGCTGTTCGCGCGGCCCGCCCCCGTTCCGCCACCCGAGCGCACGATCGAGCTGCTGATCGAGAAGCGCAACGCCGCCGACAACGGTTTCAACCTCTGGACCTTCAACGGCACACCGTTTTCCATGGACACCAACCGACCGGTGCTCGACCTGGAACGGGACAAGCGCTACCGGCTGCGCTTCCGCAATGCCAGCGACGACATGCACCCGATGCATCTGCATCGGCACACGTTCGAGATCACCGGATTCGCCGGCACGCCAACGGCCGGCGTGCGCAAGGACGTCGCGATGCTGGGCGGCTACCAGAGCATGGAGGTCGACTTCGTCGCCGACCAGCCCGGCCTGTCGCTGCTGCACTGCCACCAGCAGATCCACATGGATTACGGCCTCATGCTCTTGCTCAACAGCGCCTGATCCGGCCGGCCTCACCCCAGCGGATTGTTCCGCCGCACTCCGCGATACATGCCCCACCGCACGATCCACGGCATCACGATGCGCTCGACCGACCACGCCGGGAACCGGAACGCGTGGCCGGTGGGCAGAAACACCTCCAGCCCGTCGCGTTGCGCGCCCACCAGCGAGCCCCACCGGCGCGTCGGCGCCCGGTAGGCCCCCGGCCGCCCGCCGCTGAGCTCGGCGCGCACGTTGCGGGCCACCAGGGCGTCCCCCCGGTTGCGGGCCGAGCTGCGCAGGGGATCGGTCGCCGCGACGTCGCCGACCGCGAAGACACCCCGGTGACCGGGCACGCGCAGCTCCGGCGTCACGCGCACGAAGCCGCGCTCGTCGAGCAGCTCCGGTGGCAGCCAGCCGGTGTTGGGCCGCACCCGCCCGATCGCCCACAGCACCGCGTCGGCGCACGCCGGGGGCTGCCCGGTGCTCCAGCGCACCGGCTCACCGGTGATCTCGTCGCCCGCGAACCCGTCGGGCAGCACGGCACGATGGCCGGGGTGGATGCCCACGCCCAGGCGGTCGAGTCGTTCACGAATCCGGGCCCAAATCCGGGGATGGTGCCCCTCCAGCGCGGCGTGCCCGGGGAAGTACAGGTCGATCCGCTTCCCCGGCCAGGTGGTGGCCATGTTGAGCGCGCTGCTGACCGCCGCCGCGCCGCCGCCCACGACGATGATCGAGTCGGCCGCCGCCAACCGGTGATGCGCGGCGCGCAGCTCCGCGCCGACCTCGGCCGCCGACTGCAGCGTCGGCCGGCGCCAGAAGCCGTTGCTCACCCCGGTCGAGATGATCAGCGCGTCGTACTCCTCGGCCAGCGCCGAGCCGTCGGCGCGTTTGCCCACGACGGTGCGGGCGGCCAGGTCCACCCCGGTCAGCTCGGCCTGCACCGTCCGGACCCGGTCCAGGCGCCGGAACCTGTCGAACGGAATCCAGTAATCGCGCGCCCAGTCGTGCGGGCGGGACAGCCGCACGCCGAGTTCCTGCCCGCTGACCAGCGCGGGCTTGGCGGAGATGCCGACGACGTCTGCGTACCCGGAGAGCCGGATCGCCGCCAGGACACCGGCGTCTCCGAGCCCGGCAATGACGACGCGCTTGCGGTTCATGCCGTTATCCTGCCTGGGACGAAATTCAGGGCCGACGGCCGCTCGACCGATTGCCAGGAGCACGCCACTTGATCGTCTCGCCCAGGAGCGGCCGCGCCGAATGCATGACCGGCGTGCAGTGGTCGATGCCGCCGCGCGCGCGTGCCGCGCTGCGCGCCGCCGTGCGGGCGTCGGCCCCCCGTCCGTCCGCCGCCCGGCGGGCCGCCCACGACTTGCGGACGCCGGGTTTGTGGGCGGCGGTGGTCGCGGAGATCCGGTGGGCGTTCACCCCGCCCCGGACCTGGCTGATGGGCGTGGTCGCCAATGTGATGTTCGCCGCGGCGTGGATGCTGGTCCAGCCGCTGACGATCGGGCTGCACCACACGGACTGGGTCATCCTGGTGGGCACCTACTTCTCGTCGTGGGTGCTGGCCGACGTCACCACCACCAACCTGCTCGGTGCCGACCACTACCGCGTCCGGGAGGCACTGGCCGACGGCGTGCCCGTCGGGCGGATCCTGCTGGTCAAGAACCTTGCCCTGCTCGCGATCGTCGGGCTGCCCACCGTGGCGGCCGCGGTGGTGTTGACCCTGTGCCTGGAGACGCCCGGACGGCTGGGGATCACGATTCCCACTGTCGCCGTGCCCCTCCTGTCCTGGCTCGGGTTGGGCAACCTCGTCTCGGTGCTGTACCCGGTCGGCGTCGAGCCGCTGACCCGGCGGTGGCGGCAGCGCGGCGACCGGCGCCGCACCGTCGGCTGGCTGGCCGCGCTGGCGCTGCCGTACGCGGTGTACTACGTCGCCGATCCCATGAACGGGGTCGAGCACAAAGTTCTCTGGTACCAGATTCCCTCGTTGATCTGGCCGGTGTTCGGGCGCGACACCAAGAGCTTCGTGCACCTGGCCATCGCCACGGCCATCTGGGTCCTCGGCACGGTCGGCGCCCTGGCGTGGGTGCGCAGGCGCGGGGTGGCGATCAGGTGACCGGTCATCGCCGGGGCTCGGCGTGCGCTGCGTCGCGGGCCGCGATGTAGCCGTACACCAATCCCTGCGCGATCGTCGCACCCGCGCCGGGGTAGGTGGTGCCGAACGCGTTGGCGGCGGCGTTGCCGATCGCATACAGCCCGGGGATCGCGGTGCCGTCCTCGCGCAGCACCCGCGCTCGTTCGTCGGCCGTCAGCCCACCGCAGGTGCCCAGGTCGCTGAGGGCCATCTTGACCGCATAGAACGGACCCTTGAGCAGTGGACGCAGGTTGGGGTTCGGTGTGACGGTGGGGTCGCCGTAGTACCGGTCGTAGGCGCTGCGGCCCCGGCCGAAGTCGAGATCCTGCCCCGCGGAGGCGCTTTCGTTGAACCGGGTCATCGTCGCAACGAACTCGTGGGCCGGAACACCGATGAGCGCGGCCAGTTCGGAGAGGCTCTCGGCGCGCACCGCGATGCCCGCGCCGTACCACGATTGCGGAATCGGCATGCGCGGAAACAGTTCGGCGCCGAAGACGTAGCCGTTGCGGTACTGCTGATCGAAGACGATCCACATCGCTTCGACAGGGGTGCCCGACCGCTCTAGATCAAGTAACCGTTGACCGAACGACATGTAATCCGAGGACTCGTTGGTGAATCGGCGGCCGTTCTGGTCCACGATCAGACAACCCGGCAGCGACCGCTCGGCCAGCATCACCCCGGGCGGCTTGCCGGGCAGCGGCGCGATGGCGGGGAACCACCACGCCTGGTCCATCAGATCGATGCCGGCGCCCACGTCCTGCGCGGCGCGGATTCCCTCGCCGGTGTTGGTCTCAGCGCCCAGGCTGAGGTTGGCTTCCAGCGACTCGGTCTGGAACTTCCGCCGCATCTCCATGTTGTGGTCGAAACCGCCGGTGGCCAGCACCACGCCGCGCCGGGCGGTGATCGCCACCTCGCGGCCGTCGTGGCCGACGACCGCGCCGGTCACGCGGTCGGCGTCGCCGGTCAGGCGCAGCAGCGTGGTGCCGGTCCAGACCGGGATGCCGGCGCGCAGCACTCCGGCGAACAGGCCGGCCGCCAGGGCCTGGCCGCCCGCCGCGTAGCGGCGGCCCAGCAGCCGCCCACCCAGTCCTTGCGTCACCCGCTTGGCGAACGTCGGGATGCCGCGGCGCGGTACCCGCGCGACCAGATTCATCCAGCGATAGTCAGCGCCCGTCGTCGGTATTGAGAAGCCGGCCTCCAACACGCCGGGCCGCAACCGGGTGCGGTATTCACCGAGGATCGACGTGTCCAGCGGGTGGCACTCGCAGGTGCGGCCCGCGGCGCTGCCGCCCGGCTCCTCGGGGTGGTAGTCGGAGTAGTCGCGAGCCCAGAACAGGCGCAGGGCAGTCGTGCGGCGCAGCATGTCGACCGTCGCGGACACGTGCGCCAGGAACGCGGCCGAGCGTGCCGCGGGCGCCGACCCGGCGACCACCGCGTCCAGGTAGGTGGCGGCGCGCTCGGCGGTGTCGTTGGCGCCGGCCTCGCGCAGCACGGGACAGGCGGGCAGCCAGAGCGCACCGCCGGAGCGGGCCGTCGAGCCCCCGACGAACGGCGACTTCTCGACGATCAGCACTGAGAGCCCGCCCTCGTGCGCGGCCAGCGCGGCGGCCATACCGGTTCCCGAGCCGACCACCAGCAGGTCGACGGTGGTGTCGGTCGCCGGTAGGCCGGCCGGGATGGTCGCGCTGCGCGGGCTCACGCTGTGAACGGTATGCCGGGCGGGGTGGCAGAGGAAGAGGCGGGAACAAGTGGCCCCACAACTCCGGCAGCAGGCGTTAAATCAATGCCTATGACGATGCAGTCGGAAGCCGACGAGGTTCGGCTCATCGAAGCGCAGCCCGCGCCCGCCCGGTTCGCCCGCGGCTGGCACTGCCTGGGCCTGATCCGGGACTTCGGTGACGGCAAGCCCCACCCCATCAACGCCTTCGGGCAGAAGCTGGTCGTCTTCCGTAGCGGGGACGGCGAGATCAGTGTGCTCGACGGCTACTGCCGACACATGGGCGGTGACCTCTCGCAGGGCGAGGTCAAAGGCAACGAGATCGCCTGCCCCTTCCACGACTGGCGCTGGGGCGGCGACGGCCGATGCAAACGGGTGCCCTACGCCAGACGCACGCCGCGGCTGGCCCGCACGCGGGCCTGGACGACGCTGCAACAGGACGGGATGCTGTTCCTGTGGAACGACCCCGAGGGCAATCCGCCGCCGCCCGAGGTCACGATTCCACGCATCGAGGGTGCGACGAGCAACGACTGGACCGACTGGCACTGGTACACCACCGTGGTGGGAAGCAACTGCCGCGAGATCATCGACAACGTCGTGGACATGGCGCACTTCTTCTACATCCACGGCTCGCTGCCCACGTATTTCAAGAACATCTTCTCCGGCCACGTGGCGACGCAGTACATGAACGGCGAGGGCCGGCCCGACCTCGGCGGCACGGTGGGTGCCGAGATGCTCGGCACGACGTCGGTCGCGTCCTACTACGGCCCGTCCTTCATGATCGACGACCTGACCTACCACTACCGGACCGGTGACGCGCATTCGATTCTGATCAATTGCCACTATCCGATCGACGCGAATTCCTTTGTGCTGCAGTACGGCATCATCGTGAAGAAGTCGGACGCCATGCCCGCCGACCAGGCCATGCAGACCGCGATCAAGCTCGGCGACTACATCAAGCTGGGGTTCGAACAGGACGTGCAGATCTGGCGGCACAAGGCGCGCATCGACAATCCGCTGCTGGTCGAGGAGGACGGGCCGGTGTACCAGCTCCGGCGCTGGTACCAGCAGTTCTACGTCGCCGCCGCCGACGTGACGCCGGACATGGTGGACCGCTTCGAATTCGAGCTCGACACCACCCGCCCGTACGAGGCGTGGATGAAAGAGGTCGAGGACAACATGGCGGCCCAGGCGGCCGCCGCGGGTCCGCGATGACGCTGGATTCGTCCGTCAGGACGGACAACCGGCTCGACGAGATGCCGATGGCGCCGGTGGTGTGCCGGGACTGCGGCGCCCGCGTGCTGGCGCGCAAGAGCACCTGGAACCAGACCAGCGTGCAGTGGAATGCCGACGCGACGGCCCGGTGCGTCGAACTCGCCGAGGCGCGCAAGATCTCCGGGCACGGGGGCCGATGCGTGTTCCTGGCGTGCTCGGCGCTGAGCGCGTCGATCGTGGACGCGGTGCGCCGGGGCGCCCTGGCGATCGTCGACGGGGCCGGCGGTCAACGACCGTAGCTCGAGGGATCGAGCGCGCGCCGCCGTCGAACCAGGGGGTCGCGTCCGAGGCCTACCCCTCCGGCACTTCACCCTTATGCCGCGGGCAGTAGGCGTCGATGCTCGCGCCGACGAAGTAGCCGGAGTGAAACTCCGGCAACCCACTGCTCTTCATGATGTCTTCCATCACATCCATCGGTGTGGCGCCGTTGTCGAGCTTCACACATACGAAATGACCGGCTTCGATTTCGTGTCCGGGAGATACGTTGTCGCTGATGCCTTGGGCCTTCAGCTTCGCCACGAACTTGTCGTCGGTGCTGTCGGCATGAGCGGTAGGCGCTGCGGCCGTGAGACCAATCACCACGATCCCCATGGCTAGTTGCAGACGGGTAACCATTTTTGGGTGCTTTCAGATGTGAGATATCGCGCTGACACCAAGTTAAGCCGCCGGGGACTGATTGGTTCGAACTTTTGGAGTAATTCTGGCGTTCGGTGCGACCGCGCTTCCAGCCGGAAGACTGGTTGTACATGTTTTGTTCACTTGACGGCTAACCGCGGGTTGCGAACGTTCCGCAGCCTTAACGCCATTCCCGCGCTGACATACGTTGGGTCGCAACGCCGGGGGCGCCGCCCCGGCACGCGCACAACAGATTCCCAGTTCACCATAAGGTCAGCCGTGCTGTTTTCTGCGGCGGAGTGGGATACCATCTGAGCCGGCCGAGGTCGATTTCGAAATGGCGGTCGAATTCGGTGGCGGCTGCCTGAATAGCCCGTCGAAATGGCATGGCTACAGGCGCGGCGACCGTGGTTCAGCTTCCAGCCGAGGGAAGTAAGAACATAGGGAACTGTGTTGAAAGTCAACCGATTTAGTGCCTTGCCGTGTGTCTTGGTTACCGCCGCGCTGGTGTTGTCGGGGTGTGACAGCAACAAACAGGCAAGTGCGCCAAGCTCATCGACCGGTTCGCCACCCCCAGCGAACGTGAGTTGCGGCGGGAACAAGACGCTCAGGGCCAGCGGATCGACGGCCCAGGCCAACGCGATGGCCCGGTTCGTGAATGCGTTCGAGCAGGCCTGCTCGGGCCAGACGCTCAATTACACGGCCAATGGCTCCGGCGCCGGAATCAGCGAGTTCATTCGCAATCAGACCGATTTCGGTGGGTCCGACTCACCCCTGATTCCGGCGGAGTACGCCGCCGCCCAGCAACGCTGCGGCTCGCCGGCGTGGAACCTACCGGTGGTGTTCGGCCCGATCGCCATCACCTACAACGTCAACGGCGTCACTTCGTTGGCTCTCGACGGTCCGACCGCGGCCAAGATCTTCAACGGTGCCATCACCACGTGGAATGACCCCGCGATCCGCGCGCTGAACTCGGGTATCACCTTGCCCGCCGAGCCTATTCACGTCGTGTCCCGCAGCGACTTGTCCGGGACTACGGACAACTTCCAGAAATATCTCGATACCGCCGGTGGTGACGCGTGGGCCAAGGGTGCCGGAAAGACGTTCAACGGCGGCGTCGGCGAGAGCGCCATGGGCAATGACGGTACCGCCGCGGCCGTCAAGCGCACGGAGGGCGCGATCACTTACAACGAATGGTCGTTCGCCCAAGCGCAACAGCTCAACATGGCCAGGATCATCACGTCGGCCGGTCCGGACCCCGTCTCGATCAGCGCGGACTCGGTGGGAAAGACGATCGCGACGGCAGGCGTCATCAATAAGACCAACGACCTTGTTCTCGACACGATCTCGTTCTACCGGCCAAGCCAGCCCGGCTCATACCCGATCGTGCTGGCGACCTATGAGATCGTCTGCTCGAAGTATTCCGATCCCCAGCTCGGTATGGCGGTAAAGGCTTTCCTGCAGAGCACCATTGGCGCGGGCCAAACCGGCTTGGCGGATCATGGGTACATCCCCATTCCCGACGCGTTCAAGAGCAGGCTATCGACGGCGGTCAACGCCGTTTCCTGATCGATCAACCTGGGCCGCGGATCGGCCGGCGCGGCGGCCGTAGAAGCTACCGTCGCCCAGCGAGATACCGCTGGCGTAGCCCCACGCGGCCAGCCCGGCGGTGCAGCGGCCGGCGGCGAACAGGCCGGGGATCGGTTCACCGCTGACGTGGAGCACCTCGGCGTCCAGCGTGGTGGCCAGACCGCCCAATGTGAAACCGCCGGTGTTCTCCCGCAAGTCGATGGCGCCGACCGGCGAACCGATGGGCTTGAGCCACTCAGGTTTCTTGTGCAGCAGCGGATCCTCGCCGCGGGCGGCACCCTCGTTGTAGGCGGCGACGGTGGCCTGCAGGCAACCCGGTGCCAGACCCATGTCGCGCTCCAGGTCGGCGACGGTGTCGGCCACCCACGTCGCCTCTCTCAGCATGAATTTCGGGGACCACGATGCCATCGCCTCCTGCTGGGCGTCGTCGTCGATGATCAGGTAAGCGGTGTTGTCCTGCTGGTAGAGCGTGAGTTGGCCGACGCGGCCCGGATAGGTGTCCTCGGCGACGTAGCGCTGGCCGCGGCCGTTGACCAGGATCCCGCGCACCAGCTGTTGGGGGTCGATGAAGATGGCGACCTCGGTGGCGTCCATGTGCGCCAAATCGGCGCCGAGTGCCTGGGCCATGCGGATGGCCTGCCCGTCGTGCTGCTCGATCGAGGCGGCCGGGCGGCCGGCGATGCGCGGGGCGTAGCGGGCCACCATCGCGTCGTTGTAGGCGAAGCTGCCGGTCGCGAGCACCACACCGGTGCGGGCCCGGACCGTGATCTCGGTGCCGTACCGGCGGGCGCGGATGCCGACCACCCGGCCGTCGGCTTCGACGACGAGGCGTTGCACCCGCACGTCGTAGAGCGCGCGTGCGCCAGCAGCGGTGGCGGTCTCGACGAGGGGCTTCATCAGCATGTAGCCCGCGCTGGCTTCGCCCTGCTTCTTGTTGGACATCTGCGGGACGTGGCCGCGCGGGGCGGGGGAGGCGATCGTGTTGAAGGGGTAGGCGTTTTCCCCGCCGCTGTACATCAGGCCCTGGTCACCCATGGGTTCCCACCCGGGTTCGGAGAAGAACTCGGCCTTGAACGGCACGCCGCAGCCGAGGAGCCAGTCGAAGTGCGCGACGCTGCCCGCGCAGTAGTCGGCGATGCGGTTCGCGTCGGCGCCGGGTCCCATCGCGACATTGAGGAACGCCGCCATGTTGTCGACGGAATCGTCGAAGCCGCAGGCTTTTTGCAAGGGCGTGCCGCCGCCGAGGTAGATGAACCCGCCGGCCATCGCCGCGGCGCCGCCCCAGGATCCGGTGCGTTCCAGTACCAGCACGTCGACACCGGCGCGGGCGGCTTCGACCGCCGCGGCGGCCCCGGCCACCCCGTAGCCGGCGATGACGACGTCGGCCTCGTCATCCCAGGAGGTGACCGAGGAGGCCGGGACCGGGGTGACGTCGGAATCGGGCGTCATAACCGCATGGCCGCGGGCATTTCGCCGATCCACTGGTGTCCCCAGTAGCTGTCGGCGGTGATTTCCTCTGCGGTGTAATAGGTTTCGTCGACACGCATGCCGTCGGTGCCGAATTCGATGTCCCAGTCACCGGGCGCGCGGACGTAGAACGAGACCATCTTGTCGTTGGTGTGCCGGCCCAGGGTGGAGGACAGCTGAAAGCCCTCGGCGTTCACCCGGTCCAGCGCCTGCCCGACGGCGTCGAGGCTGTCGACCTCGACCATGATGTGCACCAGGCGCGGGTCGCGCTGGTGTGCGGCCGGCACGATCGCCAGGCTGTGGTGGCGTTCGTTGATGCCCAGGAACCGGACCCGCACGGGCCCAAACTCTTTGGGCAAGGGCACCCGGAACGCGCCGCGGGCGCGGAACCCCAGCACCTCGGTGTAGAAGTCGAACAGCCCATTGGGGTCGGTGGCGGGTACGACCACGTGGCCCATGCCCTGGTCGCCGGTGACGAACCTCGCGCCGAACGGGGTGACGACGGGGCTGTGGTCGAGCACCGCCCCGTGGAACACCTCGAGCGTGGTGCCGGCCGGGTCCTCGAAGGTGATCACCTCTTCCACCCGGCGGGACTCCGCCTGGTCGGTGGACAGTTGCTTGAACGGGGTCCCGGCGGCGTCCAGGGTCGCTTTGACCCGTTGCAGCGCCGGGCGGTCACGCACCTCCCAGCCGACGGTCAGCACCCGGTCGGTCTCGCCGGGCACCACGATGAGCCGGGCCGCGCGCTCGTCCATCCGCAGGTACAGCGCCTCCGGGTCCGGTCCCTTGCCCTCGGCGAAACCCAGGACACTGAAGGCGAAGTGCCGCCAGCGGTCGATGTCGTTCGTCGAAATGGTGATGTAGCCAAGGCTTTTCAGGTCGGTCAACGTGCTCTCCTAGATCAAAGCCCGCAGGGGGCCCTCGGGCGGATCGATACCCAGCGAACTCAGGGCCGACGCGTGATAGGCCGTGCCGGGCATGTGGATGGCGTGCAGTTGGCCGACATGCACGTCGCGCCAATACCGTTGCAGCGGCTTGTCCATGCGGGCGGCGTTGCCGCCCGAGCGGGCGAAGATCTCGTCGACCGCCGACACCGCGCGCCACACCGCGCGGATCTGGGTGCGCCGGCCGGCCGCGCGGTCGGCGAACGAGACCTCCTTGCCGGCGGCGACCATGTCGTAGATGCGGTCGGCGTTGGCCAGCAGCTCCTGGCGGGCGGCGTTGATGTCGGCGGCGGCCTCGCCGATGGCGTACATCACGTACGGGTCGTCCTTGATGGCGGTTCCGGTGGCGCCCACGCGCTCCCGCTGGTAGTCCAGGTGCGCGGCCAGCGCGCCCTCGGCGATGCCGATGGTCGCCGCGGAGATGCCCAGCGGGAACATCGTCGACCACGGCATCAGATAGAGCGGCTCGGTCATCCCGGCCTCGCGCTGGGCGGTGCCGTCCATCACCTTGGTCGCGTCCATCGTCCGGTACGACGGGACGAACGCGTCGGAGACGATCACGTCCTTGGACCCGGTGCCGCGCAGCCCCACCACGTCCCACGAGTCCTCGACGATCTCGTAGTCCTTGCGCGGCAGGATCATGTGCAGCATCTGCGGCGGCATGATCGGTATGCCCTTGTCGTCGCCGAGCATTGCGCCCAGGATGATCCAGTCGCAGTGGTCGGTGCCGGAGCTGAACTGCCAGCGGCCGTTGAACAGGTAGCCACCGTCGACGGGCTTGGCCACCCCCTGCGGCGCGTACGGCGAGGCCATCCAGGTGTCGACGTCGTCGGCCCAGATCTCGGCGGCGACCTTCGGGTCCGCGTACGCCAACTGGTAGGGGTGCACGCCGACCACGCCGACGATCCAGCCGGCGGCCGGATCCAGCGCCGCGGTCGCCATCGTCGTCTCGGCGAACTCGCGCGGGTGCACCTCGAAGCCTTGATACTGCTTGGTTTGCAGCAGCCGGATCAGGCCGGCACCCTTCATCAGCTTGACGGTGTCGTCGGTGAGCCGCCCGATCCGCTCGGCCTCGGGGGCCTGGTCGCGCAACTGGTCCGCCATCGCCACGACCCGGTCGAGTAACCGTTCGCTCATGTTGGTGTCCTTTACGTCTGGGGCTTAGTAATGGTCTACCGCAGTTCGTGCCTCAGCCGAAGCCCTTCCCGATGAGCGGAAGCAAAAGCCTCAGAATCGAATGCACGATGCGGCGCTCACGGGCCGGGCCCGGCCCGCCAGGATCAGGCCATCCAGTCGGTCGTTCGGTTCGATGACGTCGTTTTCGCGATGATGTCGACCTCGCCTTCGACGACCGTCGCCACACAGCACCCAAGGGATGTCGAAATCCGCGGTCGGCGCTGCGTGACGGGTGTTGCCGAGGTGAGTGACCTCGAGGCTGTAACGGGTGCCGTGGCCGACGGCGTCATGGCACTGGGGCGCCTCGACATCGTCGTCGCGAATGAGGAATCACGGTCGCCGCAGAAGGCGTGTTCATCGTCCGCGCCGAGCCGCCGCGGTGACCGTGACCCGAGGCTCACGGGCGATCGGTGACGGCCTCCGCCGAAATCCGATGCTGGTGTCGGTCCACCAGTTTCAGGGCACGCGCGGCCTTTGCCGGAGCCATCGCGGTATGCGGAGCGCGTGATCCGCTGTGCTGCGCTGGTTGTGGGGGTGACTCGGCGGGCTCGTCGAGTTCCGGGTCATCGGTGAGCGGTGACTCCGCGTCCCGGTGACCCGACCGCAATCGATTGGTGGCCGCGACGGCGAGGACGGCGGCCGCGGCGGTGCCCAGCCCCTGGGCCCAGCCCACGGGGCCGACCGGTGTGCAGCCCACGAGTTGGCTGATTCCCGGGGTGGTGATCATCGCGGCGAACGCGGCGAACGAGCCGGCCGCGGTGAGCAACACCAGAGGTGCGTGTGAGTCGACCACCGTCTGGCCGAGTTCGACGGCGACCAACGAAATCAACGCGACAGTGGAGGCCCGCTGCGGCAGTCCGGTGACCGAGGCCAGCGCCCAGGCCGCCGTGGCGGAGACGGCGGTGATCGACCCGCGCGCCGCCACGGCGCGGCGCAGTGCGCGTTCGTCGATGCCGCGCCCGACGCGCTGCACCGGCCCGGCGGGCGTGCTGACGGCGACCGCGGTCGCGGGCAGCGCGTCGGTGAGCATGTTCATCAGCAGCAACTGGCGGGTGTTCAGCGGCGAGGTCCCGGTGATCGCGGTCCCGATGACCGAGAAGATCACCTCACCGGCATTGCCGGCCAGCAGCCCGGCCACGGCCGCCTGGACCCCGCGCCACAGCCGGCGTCCCTCGTCGATGGCGGCAACCAGCGTCTCGATGCGGCCGTCGGTCAGCACCACGTCGGCGGTCGTGTGCGCGGAGTCGCTGCCGCGCGCGACCACACCGACCCCGACGCTGGCCGCCCGGATCGCGGCGGCGTCGTTGGCGCCGTCACCGACCATGGCGCACACCCGGCCGGAGCGCTCGAGGGTCTGGACCACCTGCACCTTGTTCTCCGGCGACATCCGGGCAAAGATCACCCGGTCGCCCACCGCGCGCACCTGATCCGGCCGTGACAGGGCGTTCCACTCGGCTCCGGTGATCACCTGGCCGGCGCTCACCGGCACGCCGAGCTCGCGGGCGATCGCGGTGGCGGTGACGGGATGATCGCCGGTGATCAGCCGGATCGCCACGCCCCGGTCGGCCAGGTCGGCCAGCAACTGAGGCGCCTGGGGGCGCGGTGTGTCCGACAGCCCCAGGAATCCGGTCAGCGTCAGCCCCCCGCCGCACAGTTCGGTGATGCCGTCGGGGTCGTTCCGCAACGACCGCGCCTGCGCCGCGCTGAGGCGGCGCTGCGCGACGGCGATCGTCCGCAGTCCGGCGGTCGTCAGGGCGGCGACCGCGTCCTCCACCTCCCCGCCGACGTTCGGGCACGCCGCCAAGACCACTTCCGGCGCGCCCTTGACGGTCAACTGCGTGCCCGTCACCGAGGCCGAGAAGGCCCGGCCGGACCGGAACGGCAGATGCGCGTCGGGCTCGGGTCGCGAACCGGAATCCGCCACCGCATCCGCCGCCTTGACGATGGCTTCGTCCGTGGCGTGGACGTGCGGGTTGCCGTCGTCGGCGGGTGCGGCCCGGGCGGCGCACCGCAAAACGTCGTCGCGGGAATGCCCCGCCATGGGGCGCACCTCGGCGACGCGAAGGCGGTTCTCGCTCAGCGTCCCGGTCTTGTCGAAGCAGACCACCTCGACGCGGCCGAGCGCTTCCGCCGCCCGTGGCACCCGCACCAACGCCCCGGCTTCGCCCAGCCGCTGCGCCGACGCGGACTGGGCCAGGGTGGCCATCAGGGGCATGCCCTCGGGGATGGCCGCCACGGAGACCGCGATGGCGCTACTCAGCGCCTGGCGCAGGCCGCCGGCGCGGAGCAGGCCGAGTGCACCGACCGCGACGCCGCCGCCCGCGCTGAAGGGGAACGCTCGCCTCATCAGCTGGCTGAGCTGGTGGTGCAGCCCGACGGTCGGCAGCTCACCGGAGGCGAGTTCGGCCGCGCGACGCGTCTGGGTGTCGGCCCCGACCGCGGTGACCACCGCGACGGCGGTGCCCGCCACCACGGTGGTTCCGGCGTAGATCATGCAGCGACGTTCGGCCAGTTCGGCCCCCGGTGTGGCCTCGACCTGCTTCTGCACGGACAGGGATTCACCGGTCAGCGACGATTCGTCGACCTCCAGGTCGTGCGCCTCGATCACCCGGGCGTCGGCGGGCACCACCTCGTCGCTGCGCACCTCGATCACGTCGCCCGGCCGCAGCCGCTCGACGACGACTTCCCGGTAGCGTCGCGCGTCGGTCACCAGCCGCGCCGGCGGGGCCTGCTGGGCCAGCAGCCGGTTCAGCCGCTTCTCGGCCTGCAGCTGTTGGTACGTCGACAGCATCGCGTTGCCGGTCAGCACGGTGCCGACCATGACCGCGTCGGTCGGCGATCCCAGCAGCGCGGTCGCCGCCGAACACAGCCCGAGGATCGGCGTCAACGGGTCACCGGTCAGCTCGGCGGCGGCGGCCCTGGCGAACTCCCACGCCGCGGCGGGGAACCCGGTGCCGGCTTCTGCGGGTTCGGTTGCGGCAGAACGCTCGTCGGGGTCACGCAGCGCCGCCAGCACCTCGCGGGCCTGCTCGGCCGACATCGCATGCCACTCGTAGGCCGGCGCCGGCCGGGGTGTCGGGGTGCGAATCGCGCCGCGCGCCAACAGGTATCCCGACAGCATGCCCGCGACGGCGCCGACGGTCACCGGGCCGGGCCCGCGCAACCTGCGTACCCCGGGCACCATGAACAGCGCGCCCAGCGCCGACGCGCCCACCGATATCGCGATGCCCTGCCGGCTCGCCTCTCGCGCCGCGGGCAACGCATGCAGCACCAGCCAGGCCGCCGCCAGGTCCTCCATCATCAGGTCCGCATTCCAGGGCGGCGGGGTGTCGGCGCTCGGCCTGATTCCCAATGCCACGTCGGCTCCCGAAAGTGCTTGTGCGCCGGACGAAGACAGCACCGCGACGGTGTGCCCGTCATGTTGCAGTCGCGACACCGCATCGGCGAGCTCATCATCGATGCCGCCGTTGCCGACCGGGAGGACGTCGTCGAACGCGGGGCGCAAGTCGCCGAGCAGTTCGGTGTCGACCGACACCAGGCGTGCGCCGGAGTCACGCGCCCGGGTGATCAGGGCCGACGCGAGCGGGTGGGCGGCCGGTGCGATGAGCGCCTCGACCGGCTCGTCGATCGAGGGTGTGTCAACCCGGTGCCAGCCCGGGGCCGCCCCCTCGTCGAGCAGTTCCTGGGCGCGCGTCCAGGCGCTGAACAGCTCGCCGTCGCGGGCGCCGCGCACGCGCACCACCCGCATCGCCTCGCCGCACAGCACGCGCGGATCGATCAGCAGCGCATCGACCTTGTCGAGCCGGCGCAAACCCTCCGGCCGCAGCGGCAGGACCGCGTGCCGATCGGCCAGGCCGCGTCCGAGCGTGGCCGCAAACGCCTCATGCGAGGTGCGCATCGCCTTCGGCGAGGCCGCCAGCGCCGCGTTCGAAGCCATCGTGACGTTGCGGGTGAGGGCCCCCGTCAGGCCGACACCGATCAGCTGCGCCCACGCCACGCGTTTCCCATGACGGTCGACCGGGCCGGCCGGCGCGGGAACCGGGCGCGGTAGGCGGTGCATTTCCGGCTCGTCGGCATGCCGGGCCAGTTCCGGCTCATAACGGGCCCATGCCCGCGCGGCGGCCCGGCACTCGGCCGCCCGGAAAGCCTGCATCGCCAGGTCGACCGACAGCTTCGCCGGCGACAGCGTGACAACATGGGCGGCGGTGCCGAACAGCGACAACGCGGTGTTCGTCGCGCCTGGGCCGATCCCTGCCTCGAGCGCACGGCGCAGCCACGGTTGATAATTCGCGATCGCGGACACCGCCTCGACGGCGATCGGGGCCGCCGGCAAGCGCAGGGCCCGGCCGGCTACTGCGACCGCGAACCCGGCGGCGTTGACCGCTACCATCGCGCCGCGGGCCGCCAGCAGCAGACCGTCACCGGGCAAGCTGTCGCAACGCGCGGAATCGGTGGTCCCATCGTCCTTTTCGACGGCGTCGAGCGCCGCACAGAGGTCGTCGGGGGACGCCCCGTCGTCGATCTCGACGACCACCCGCGACAGCGGACGGTTCAGGACGGCATTCGTGACGCCGGGCTGTGCCCGCAGCGCGGCAACGGCGGCCCGGCCACGCGCCGCCCCACCGGTGCCGTCGAGGCCGCGGACCTCGATCCAGATGCGGCCGTCCCCTCGCCCGCAACGCCGGGTCAGCGTCGAGCGGGAAACCTCGCCCGAGAGCGCCTTTGCGCCCGTCCGGACGGGCAGGGCGACGACATCAAGGCCGGCGGCGGCGAGTTTGCCGGCCGCGTCGCCGAGTCCCGCGGCGGCCCCGAGTCCGGTCGACATGACTCGCAGCGGCGAAAGCTGTCGCACCCGCAACCCCTTTCCCGCACCTGACGAATGGTGGCTACGCGGTCATCCGCGAGGGAGGCCGCCGACCGACGTTGGCCGCGACCGAAAACCCGACCAACCTAACCCGCGGTCAACGCTCCAGCAACTTGAGATGAATCCGCGTAACGATCATGTAAAAACTGGTCGCAGCTGTTAGGAGGCTTCGATCGAAATCTTCGGGCCGCCTGATCCATATATTGAGCAAACCCAATGGGCCGTCGTGGTCACGCCTGATGATGGTCCGCCGCACCAATCCCGACGATGATGAGGAACCATGACCGACACCGACGACTTGTCCATGCGGCTGCGCCGACTCGAGGACGAACGCGACATCGCCCGGCTCATCGCCTCGTACGGACCGGCGGTGGATGCGGGGGATGCCGACGCGGCCGCACGGTTGTGGGCGCCCGACGGAATCTATGACGTCGACGGCTGGCGCATGGAGGGCCGGGAGCAGGTGCACGCCATGGTGCAGTCGTCGGCCCACCAGAAGCTGGTGGCCAAGGGGTGCTGTCACTTCCTGGGTCCGTGCGTCGTCACCGTCAGCGGCGACACGGCGGAGGCGGTGTGCGAGTCTGTGGTTCTGATCCGAGACGGTGATGGCTACCGGGTATGGCGTTGCGCCGCAAACCATTTTGCGCTGCTAAGGATCGAGGGCGAGTGGCGGATCGGCGTTCGCACCACCCGCGTCCTGGACGGCAACCCCGACGCGCACGCGTTGTTGACCAGAGGCCTGACGGGCTAGCCCGCGGTTCGTCGAAATCGACGTCAGCGCCAAGGCTTCTCGCACTTTTTCGCGCTGGCGTCGATCTCGAGGGGGCGTGGGCGCCTAGGCCCGCGAGAGAAACGCCAGCACGACGCTCTCGAACGCCTCGCGGGCCTCGATCATCGCCCAGTGCCCGGAGTTGGGGAAGATGTGCAGCTCCGCGTTGGGGATGGTGCGCATCGGGATGAGCGCCATGTCCGGCGGGCTCACCCGGTCGTCCCGTCCCCACGTCAGCAGGGTGGGCGCGGTCAGCTTGTGCATGACGGCCCACGGCATCGGGCGGTCGGAGGCTGCCATCGCGGCGTTCATCGCGGCGAAGGCCGCTTTCCCGTACATGCGGCGCGCCGCGGCCAGCGTGTCCGGGTCGGTGGCCAGCTTCCAGCGTTCCCCGATCAGCTCCTCGGTGATCAGCGCCTGGTCGTAGACCATCGACTTGAGCCAGTCGACCAGCCGCTGCCGGGTGGGGTCCTCGACGAACTCCTGCAGCAGCCGGATGCCCTCGCTGGGGCTCGGGCTGAAGATGTTGGTCCCGATGCCGCCGATCGTCACCAACCGGTCGACGCGGTCGGGGTTGTGGGTAGCGAAGTTGATGCCGACCCCGCCGCCCATCGAGTTGCCGACGATGTGCACCTTCTTGACATCGAGCGCGTCCAGGAAGGGCGACACGGTGCCGAACGCGGTGACCATCGGGTGGCCGCCGAAGTCGTCACTGACGCCGAAGCCGGGAAACTCCAGGATCAGGCAGCGGAACCGCTCGGCGAATGCGGGCAGGATGCCGCGGAAGTTGCGCCACCCGGTGACGCCCGGGCCGGAGCCGTGCAGGAACAACAGCACCGGGGCGGACTCCGGTCCGGTGTCGTAGTAGCGCAAAGCGCCCTTGGGAGTGCTGATTTCACGCAGGTCAGGTTGCGCAACGGTGTCTGCCACGGAAGTCACCTTGCCATGCCGCGGCCAGACGGCCCCACGGGGTTCCGCGGGCCCCGTCTAGTCGTGGCTGGGCTCGCTGCAGTTCAGCAGCTCTTTGAGCGCGGCGGGGAACGCGTCGGCAAGGTCCCACAGGTCGGCGACCAGGTCGGGGCAGGCGATCAGGCCCACGCCGAGCCGTCCGTTGAGCGACATCACGGTGATGTTGAGCGCGGCGCCGGCGATGATCGGACCCAGCGGATACATGGCGTCGAGTCGGCAGCCCAGGAAGTAGAGCTGTTCCTGCGGGCCGGGCACGTTGGACATCACCAGGTTGTGTGGCGGTTTCTCGGGCAGCGGGATGCGTGGCAACAGCTTCATCGCGGCGCCGAACATCGTCTGCCCGGCCACCTGCGTCCAGTCCTGCAGCAGGCTGGGACCCAGGGCGGCGGCGTGATCCTTGGCCGCGGCGTTGCCTGCCGCGATGCTGCGCAGTCGTTGCCCCGGATCGTCGATGTGCGTCTCCAGCCGGCACAGCATCCAGGTGGTCTGGTTGCGGCCCGGACGGTCCGATTTGCCCCGGACCGAGACCGGCACGCTGGCCACCATCGGGGCGTCGGTCAGTTCGCCCCGATCCAGCAGGAACTGCCGCAGCGCCCCCGCGCACAGCGCGGTCACCACGTCGTTGACCGTGACCCCGAACCTGGTTTTGACCTTCTTGACGTCCTCCAGGTCCAGGTTGGCCAGGGCGACGTTGCGGCGCTTGGTGAAGCGTCCGTTGAACGGCGTCGGCGGCCCGGCGAATGGGGCCGCCATCGTGTGCCCACCGCCGCGGGCGCGCAGCACGGTTTGGGCCAGCGTCAGTGCGGTCGCCGGTATCACCTTGGCCAGGCGCCACGGCCGCAGCCCGGCGGCGAGCAGCCCCGAGGCGGCGATCTGAAGGGGATTCGCCGCGCCGGATCGGGTGGCGGGTGCGGGCGCCGGGGCGTCCGGCACGCTGCTGCACAACTGGGCCAACAGGTTGGCCCCGCCCACCCCGTCCACCACCGCGTGGTGCACCTTGAGGACGACGGCCAGCGCCTCGTTGCCGTGCAGGCCCTCGATCACCCACATCTCCCACAGCGGTCGATCGCGATCGAGCGGGAGCCCGGCGACGTGGCCGCAGATCTCCGCTAACTCCCGGGGGCCGCCGGGGGCGGGGACGGCGGCCCGGTGCAGATGGCGTCCGAGGTCGAAATCACCGTCGTCGGTCCAGACCGGGTGGTCGAAGTTCAGCTGGCTGTCGGCCAGCTTGAGACGGAATTCGGGCACCGCGTCCATTCGCGCCGACAGCGCTTCGCGCAGCCCGTCGAAGGTGTAACCGCCCGGCATGGTCGACGGGTCCAGCTCCAGCACGCAGCAAATATTCAATGGTTGCGTCGGTGATTCCAGGTACAGGAAGAATGCGTCTAAGCCGCTCAGTCGTTGCATATCCGCTCGTCTCGTCGGTGCGCTATGACCGCTGGTCATACAGCATGCGCTCAGCCCCGGATCCGACCGGCGAACGCAATCAGGATCAACCGCAATGTCTAGGTGTGATTTCTATCTGTAGCCGTTGAGCGGCCGACGGCAAACATTGTCAGCCAGACATTCAACGGAATCGCCACGGCCGTTCACCTCCGGCGCGCCATGGCCGAGTTCGGGGCCGCCCAGTCGGTCGAGACCTTCCGGTGGCTGATGAGCCAGGTGTCGCCATCGCGCACCAGGGTGTCGCGGTAGCGGCCGGCGTGGTCGAGTCCGACGTGGGTGAGCACGGTGAAGTACGACGACACATGCGCCGTGTCGCGATCCAGCCCGGCGAACAGCACGTTGGTGACGATGTGCCGGACGATCGGCTTGACGCCGGGCTGCCGCGCGACGGCGACACCACGCAGGAACGCGGCGATCGCCGTTCGGCCCCGCAGCGGCTCGGAGCCGCGGATTTCCAGGACGCCCTCCGCGCAGAACGTCTCGGCGAGGCCGTCCACGTCGCCGGAGTCTCCCGCCCAGTTGTAGCGGGCGATGGTGTCGCGGATCCGCTCTCGGGCGGACAATTCCCACATCTCCACCGCGGTGGCTCCGTTCTCGCGCCGGGTCGCCGGACTATGCCGGAGCCTAATCCGTGGAAGATCCCTCGGGGGCGGGTCTTTGCGGAAGCCGCGCTGTCAGTGGCGCTTTCGCGGTCGTGGCGGCTACTTCACGAGGTGAGGGCGGAGGCCGCGGGGGGCGGCCGGGACCACGCCGTTGAGGTCGAAGACCGCGATCAGGGCCCGCAGCAGGGCGGGGGACCAGTCCTCGAAGGGCTGGGCGTCGATCCGGTCGATGACTTCAGCGCGCAGGTAGTCGATGCCGATGGCCTGATCGCTCATGGCAGATCCCGATCCGCGGGGTCCGCTTCGATCCTCAACGAGCCAGCTCCCTCCCCTGAATGTGGCGTCCGGCGTCGACGCTAAGTTCGGCGACTCGCCTTGTACAGCGCACCGGCCCGATTCAAATGGCTCTCAAGGAATTCGTTGGGCCCGGCAGCGGACTTTGCCACTTCCGCGACGGACAGTAGCGGAATACAGTGGGTGGGTGACGACGGGCGAAGACGGCAGGCACGTGCGCACCTGCCCCCTCTGTGAAGCCATGTGCGGCTTGGAGATTCAGGTCAACGACGGCAAGGTCACCAGCATCCGGGGAAACCGCGACGACGTGTGGAGCCGCGGACACATCTGCCCGAAGGGTGTCTCACTTGCGGCGCTGCACGACGACCCGGACCGCATCCGCCGGCCCATGATCAAGGTCGACGGCCAATGGCACGAGGTCGGCTGGGACGCGGCGTTCCGCCGCTGCACCGAGTTGCTGACGCCGGTGATCGAGAAATACGGGATCGGCGCGGTCACCGCTTACACCGGCAACCCGCTGGCACACTCGTTTTCGCTGGCCCGGTACGCCGGAGTGCTGATGGGGATGTCCGGGATGCCGGTGACGTATTCACCGGGGACCGTCGACCAATGGCCGAAGAACCTGTCCTCGCACCTGATGTACGGCCTCTGGTGGAACTTCCCCGTGCCCGACATCGAACGCACCGACCTGATGGTCATCATGGGTGCCAACCCCGCAGCGTCGCAGGGCTCGCTGCTGGCCGCGCCCGACGTGATGGGCCTGATCGAGGCGATCCGCAAGCGCGGCAAGGTGATCGTGATCGACCCGGTGCGCACGCAGACCGCGGCCCGCGCCGACGAGTGGCTGCCCGTCGTGCCCGGGACCGACGCCGCGCTGCTGCTGGCCGTGGCGCACACGCTGTTCGACGAAGATTTGATCAATCCCGGACCATACGTCGACGGTGTCGACACCATGCGCCGGGTGGCCGCGGATTGGCCGCCGGAACGCGTCAGCGCGGTCACCGGCATCGACGAGGACCGCATCCGGCGGTTGGCCCGGGAACTGGCCGGCACCGATAAGTCCGTGGTGTACGGGCGAATCGGCTTGTGTAACCAGGAGTTCGGCAGCCTGGCCAGCTGGCTGGTGGACGTGATCAACATCTTGACCGGCCACTTCGACGTGCCCGGGGGAGCGATGTTTCCGAAGCCGGCGGCGTGGTCGATCACCACCCAGCCATTGCCCGGCCTGGAGGGTGGCCTCCCGGAATTCGGCCGCTGGCACACCCGGGTGCGCGGGGCGAAGGAAGTGCTGGGCCAGGCGCCGGTGTCCTGCATGGCCGAGGAGATCGCCACCCCGGGAGAGGGGCAGCTGAAGGCGCTGATCACCGTCGCCGGCAATCCCGTCTTGTCCACCCCGGGCGGAGACAAGCTCGACGAGGTGCTTCCAATGCTGGAAGCGATGATCTCCGTTGACCTTTGGCTCAACGAGACGACGCGGCACGCCGATGTGATCCTGCCCGGCCTGTCCCCGCTCGAGCAGCCGCACCACGACGACCTGATCCTGCTTTTTGCGATCCGCAGCATCGCGAACTACTCGGCGCCGGTGTTCGATCCTGGAGACCGCCCGCACGAATGGGAGATCCTGATCCGGCTGACCGGCCTGTGCACCGGGACGCCGGCGGAGGACGTCGACGTCGCGGCGATCGACGACGGATTCTTCGACTACCTGGCGTTCACCAAAGGGCTTGATGGCGCGGAGATCCGCGAGCTCTACACGCAGGGCGGCCCCGAACGCATGCTCGACCTCACGCTGCGGACCGGACCGTTCGGTGACCAGTACGGCAAGAACCCGGGCGGGCTCACCCTGGACCTGCTCAAGGCCAACCCGAACGGCATCGACTTCGGGCCGATGGTGCCGCAGCTACCCGAGATCTTGGGCACCCTCGACAAGAAGATCCATCTCGCCCCGCAATACCTGCTGGATGACCTGCCGAGGCTCACGGCGCGGCTGGAGCGGCCCGCCGAGCCGCTGGTCCTGGTCAGTCGCAGGCACCTGCGCTCGAACAACACCTGGCTGCACAACGTGCCGGCGCTGATGAAGGGAAAGGACCGCTGCACGTTGCTGATTCATCCCGACGACGCGGTGCGCTGCGGTGTCGCCGACGACGACGTCGTCACCGTGAAATCGGCGGCCGGCGAGATCAAAGTGCCCGTGGAGATCACCGACGCGATCAAACCGGGCGTGGTGTCGATGCCCCACGGATGGGGGCACGGCAAGCCGGGCACTCGCCTGGCGGTCGCCAACAATTCACCGGGGGTCAACACGAATGTGCTTTCCCCACCGACATTCATCGACGAGCCGTCCGGAAACGGTGCGCTCAACGGCATACCGGTCACGATCATCGACGACCAGGCCCGGTTCCGCCCCGCGCAGACACCCTGAGTCGCGCTACGTCCCCTGCCACCCCCTCGGTTGATTAACGGCAAGCGCCGCCTTGTGGTTCATCTCACCCCCGAGTCATTCGGATGAACCCCGCGGCGTGGCCCGTCGTCGGCATAGGCATGACCGCAACAACGCATCTCACATCGCCGCGCCGGGCCGCTCACCGCGAGCAGGGCGCACCGCACATCGCCGGGGCGGCGGTGGCCTTCACCCCGCACCGCTACAACCAAGACGAAGTCGCCCGCGAGCTCACCGAATTCACCGATCCGCGGTTCCTGCGTTTCGCCGAGACGACGGGGGTAGACCACCGCAGTCTCGCGCTGCCGCTGTCACGCTACCCACAGCTGAGCGGCTTCACCGAAGCCAACGATGCTTATCTCGAGGTCGCGGTCGATCTCGGGGAACGGGCGATACGTTCGGCGTTGGAGGAGGCCGGCATCGCGGCACACGAGGTGGACACCATCGTGATGGTCTCCAGCACCGGCATCGCGGTACCCACCATCGATGCACGGCTGATGACCCGAATCGGACTGCGGCCCAACGTTAAACGCGTTCCGCTGTTCGGCCTCGGCTGTGTGGCCGGCGCCGCCGGGATGGCGCGCGTGCACGACTACCTGCACGGCTACCCGGGGGATGTGGCCCTGCTCCTGTCCGTCGAGCTGTGTTCCCTCACGCTGCAGCGCGACGACACCTCGATCCCCGCGCTGATCGGGGTCTCCCTGTTCGGCGACGGTGCCGCCGCCGTGGTCGCCACCGGAGCCGACCGAATCCCGCCTGCCCACAACGGACGTCGTGCGCCCCGGCTCCTGGGGACGCGCAGCTGCGTGGTGCCCGAGACCGTTGACGTCATGGGGTGGAACGTGGGATCCACCGGCTTCCAGCTGGTGATGTCGCGCGACGTGCCCAAGATGGCCGATGCCTACCTGCGGGACGAGGTCGACGGTTTCCTGGCCGACCACGGCCTGTCCCTGGCCGACATCTCGACGTGGGTGTGTCATCCCGGCGGCCCGAAGGTCCTGGACTCGATAGAAGAAGCACTCGGTCTTTCGTCGGAGGCGCTGGTTCACAGCCGAAACTCGATGCGCGACAACGGCAACATCTCCTCGGCGTCGGTGCTCGACGTGCTACGCCGCACGGTCGCCCAACCGCCGGCCGAAGGGGCCTTCGGGGTGATGCTGGCGATGGGCCCGGGCTTCAGCTTCGAGCTGCTGCTGCTGCAGTGGTGAGGGGCGAGGCCATGTACTACTACCTGTTCATTCTGGCCATCGGCGCCGAGCGCCTGGTCGAGCTCGCGGTCTCACAACGGAACACCAAATGGTCACTGGCGCACGGCGGCAAGGAATTCGGCCGCGACCACTACCCGGCCATGGTCAGCATGCATGCCCTGCTGCTGGTTTCGTGCGTCGTGGAAACCTGGGTCTTCGCACGGCCCTTCATCGGATGGCTGGGCTGGCCGATGCTCGCGGTCGTGGCGCTGAGCACCGTGGTGCGCTGGCGTTGCGTGAGCGTGCTCGGCAGGCATTGGAATCCACGGCTCATCGTCATCCCGGGCGCACCCTTGGTGCGTGACGGGCTCTATCGATGGGTGCGCCACCCGAACTACACCGCCGTCGCGGCCGAGGTGGCCGCGCTGCCGCTGGTGCACTCGGCGTGGCTGACGGCGATCGCGTTCAGCATCGCCAACGCACTGGTGCTCAACGTCCGCATCCGGGCGGAGAACGCCGCGTTGGGCCTGGTGTGAGCGCCCGAGCCATCAGGGGGCGATCGGACGATTCGTCCACTCGCGGTCGGGCCGGCGCGTCGAGCGGAACCAGCCGCCCGCCGCGCCGGTGCCGCCGTCGGTCGGGATGGTATGGCCGGTGACGAACGCCGAGAGGTCGGATGCCAGAAAGAGGATCACGTCGGCCTGGTCCTCGGGCACACCCATCCGGCCGACCGGGACCCATTGCGGCCACTGCGCCTGCTCCTCGGCCGACAGCCATTGCGAGTAGGGCACCTGCAGCGATTCGGTGACGTCGGGGGCGATCGCGTTGACCCGCACCCCGTGCCCGCCCACCTGTACGGCGAGGCTGCGGGTGAACTGGATGACGGCGGCCTTGAAGGCCGCGTAGACCGGGTCCTCCGGGTAGCCGCGCAGCCCCTCGACGGAGGAGACGTTGACGATCGCGCCGGCCCGCCGGGCGACCATCGCCGGCAGGAAAGCGCGGGTGACAAGCAAGACGTGGTGCAGGTTGATCCGGTAAAGCTCGGCCCAGAACTCGGGATCGGTGTCGACGAAGTTGCCCGGATGCCGCAGCCAGTGGCCCACGTTGTTGACCAGGACGTCCGCCCGGCCGTAGCGATCCAGCACCGATCGCGCCAAGTCGTCGACGGCATCCGCGTCCCGGACGTCGCTGACCACCGCCACAGCCGATCCGCCCGCGGCCGCGATCTCGTCGACCGTCCCCGCGGCAAGCCCGGCGTCGACATCGACGATCACCACGTGGGCGCCCTGCCCCGCGAACACCCTGGCGGTGGCCGCGCCGATGCCGCCGCCACCGCCGGTCACCACCGCTACCCGGCCACTCAACAACGCGTCAGCGCGCGAATCGTGGTTCATCGCTCATATCCTGGGCCACCGGGCGAAATCCACGGGGCCCGGGCCCGGTGAAGAGCCGGAAGCGTCGACCTATACCCATCGGCTACCCGCGGTAAACCGTGATGTACCCAACATTCGTGGCCCCTTCACCCGCAGTTTTTCCCGGCCCCGCGTGGGTATTCCGTGCCCACTTAGGAGGGATTGCATGGTTAGCACCACCGATCCACATCGCTTATTGCCAAGTGGCGCAATGAAGCGGCGGGTGCACCGTCGCCACAGCCCGCAGTCGGTCGCGGTCTCCCTGGCCAGCCGAATGATCGTGAAGAACACCGTGCGCGCCTGGGCCGCCACCCCGAATCTGCACTGGCCATTCGAATATGTCGACGGGCTCGCGGGAATGGTGCCGCGGTTCGGCATCTCCGCAGAAATCGAACCGGTTCAACTGGAAAACTGTGCCGCCGAATGGGTTTGCGCCCACGGGGCGTCGACCGACCGGGCGATCCTCTATTTGCACGGCGGCGCCTTCCTCACCTGCGGTCTCAACACGCATCGCTCGGTGGTCACCCGCTTGTCGAAGGCGGCGGATGCCGCCGTGCTCACCCTGGGATACCGAAAGCTGCCTTCGCATCACATCACCGACGCGATCGACGACGGGATGAGCGGGCTTCGTTGGCTGCAGGATCGCGGTTTCGACGGCGACCAGGTGGTCGTCGCCGGCGACTCTGCCGGGGGATACCTTGCGTTCATGACCTCGTTGCTGGCCATCAGCAGCGAGGTGATGCGGCCGGCGGGGATCGCGACCATCTCCCCGTTCACCGATGCCGACCCGGCCCGAAAGCTGCGGCACCGCAACGCGCGCAAGTGCTCGATGTTCACCCGCGGGGCGTTGTCGATGTTCGCCCAATATCTTAGTCAGGCACAGGTTTTGGAGGGGCGCGGCGAGTCCACCGTGGCTTCGCCGGTGGATGCCGATCTGTCCTCGCTGCCGCCGGTGACGATTCACGCCAGCTCCGACGAGCTGCTGCTCCCGGACGCCGAACTGATGGCAAAGCGCTTGGAAGCCAGTGGAGTTCCGTGTGATCTGCACTTGTGGGACGGGCAAATCCACGATTTTCCGTTGGCGGCGGACATCCTGCCGGAGGGCAGGCGCGCCATCCGCTACCTCGGCGATTTCGTCAAGGACGTCACCGCCGCGGCCACGCCGTGGCGGCGCGGCCTGCACACCGCCGCGGCCGCCGGCTAACCGACCCAGAAAGTGCCCGGGCCGCGTGAAGTCGGCCCGGCCGAGATTCGGCGACCCGTTTCGCGCCGCTGCCGATACAGTGGGTCGTAATGAGCCGACCAGCCCCACCTGTGTTGACCGTCCGGTACGAAGGATCCGAGCGCACGTTCGCCGCAGGCAACGATGTCTCAATCGGGCGTGACCTCCGCGCCGACGTTCGAGTGGCACATCCCCTGATCTCCCGCACGCACCTCATCGTTCGATTCGACCAGGGCCGATGGATAGCCATCGACAACGGCAGCCTCAACGGACTGTTCGTCAACCACCAGCGCGTGCCCATGCTCGACATCCAGGACGGCATGCGCGTGAACATCGGCAATCCGGACGGCCCGGCGCTGACCTTCGAGGTCGGCCGACACCAGGGCTCGGCCGGGCGGCCCCCGCTGACGACGTCCATCCCGATCGTCAACCCGGCCGGCGCGGCGGGCCCCCGCGTGACCCACCCCCAGCCGCCCGGCGCGCACTGGCCCGGCCAGCCCCAGCAGCCGGCGTCCGCCTCGTTCCGGCAGCCCACACATCAGCCCAGCGGACCCCAGCCCGTCCAGCCACCGAGTGGATCGATGCCGAGCCACCCGTCAGCCCCGCAGCCGCGGTACCCGACCGCCGGGCAACCTGCGGCGCCGCACAGCGGGCCGCAACACGCCCCGCAGATCTACCGCCCGCAGGCCACCACCGCGCCCCCGGCCCATGGCGGGCAGCCGGCGGGCCTGGAGACCGGGCGGGTCGGCGGGGACGCGTCCAACATCGCGACATCGATGATGAAGATCCTGCGGCCGGGCAAGGCGGTGGAATCGGTACCGGGCGCGATCAAGATCGGTCGGGCCAACGACAACGACATCGTCATTCCCGAGGTGCTGGCGTCGCGCCATCACGCCACCTTGGTCCCGACGCCGCACGGCACCGAGATCCGCGACAACCGCAGCATCAACGGCACGTTCGTCAACGGCGCCCGGGTCGACTCGGCCGTGCTGCACGAGGGCGACGTCGTCACGATCGGCAATATCGACCTCGTCTTCGCCGGCGGCACGCTGGCCCGCCGCGACGAGAGTGCGACCGCAACCCCCACCGGCGGCCTGGACGTGCGCGGCGTGACGTGGACGATCGAGAACAACAAGACGCTGCTGGACGACATCTCGTTGGGCGCGCAGCCGGGGACGCTGACGGCCGTCATCGGGCCGTCGGGCGCGGGCAAGTCGACCTTCGCCCGGCTGGTCGCGGGATACACGCACCCGACCAGGGGCACGGTCGCGTTCGAGGGCCACAACGTCCACGCCGAGTACGCCTCGCTGCGCAGCCGGATCGGCATGGTGCCCCAGGACGACGTGGTGCACGGGCAGCTGACGGTGCAGCAGGCGCTGATGTATGCCGCCGAACTGCGGTTGCCGCCCGACACCACCAAGGAAGACCGCGCCCAGGTGGTCGCCCGGGTGCTCGAGGAACTCGAGATGACCCAGCACCTGCACACCCGGGTCGACAAGCTCTCCGGCGGCCAGCGCAAGCGCGCCTCGGTTGCCTTGGAGTTGCTCACCGGGCCGTCGCTGCTGATCCTCGACGAGCCGACCTCCGGCCTGGACCCGGCGCTGGACCGCCAGGTGATGACCATGCTGCGACAGCTGGCCGACGCCGGTCGCGTCGTGCTCGTGGTCACCCACTCGCTGACCTACCTGGACGTCTGCGACCAGGTGCTGCTGCTGGCCCCCGGCGGCAAGACCGCCTTCTGTGGGCCGCCCAGCCAGATCGGGTCGGCCATGGGGACCACGAACTGGGCCGACATCTTCAGCAGCGTCGCGGGCGACCCGGACGGGGCGAAGGCGCGCTACCTGGCGCGCACGGGCCCGACACCGCCCCCGCCCCCGGCGCAGCAGCCCGCCGACCTGGGCGACCCGTCGCACACCAGCCTGTTCCGGCAGTTCTCCACGATCGCGCGGCGGCAGGTCCGGCTGATCTTCTCCGACCGGGGCTACTTCGTGTTCCTGGCGGTGCTGCCGTTCATCATGGGCTCGCTGTCCATGTCGGTGCCCGGCAACGTCGGGTTCGGCATCCCCAACCCCTACGGCGCCGCGCCCAACGAGCCCGGGCAGATCCTGGTGCTGCTCAACGTCGGAGCGGTGTTCATGGGGACGGCGCTGACCATCCGCGACCTGATCGGTGAACGCCCCATCTTCCTGCGCGAACAGGCGGTCGGGCTGTCCACCAGCGCCTACCTGCTGGCCAAGGTCTGCGTCTACACGGTTTTCGCGGTCATCCAGTCGGCGATCGTGACCGTGATCGTGCTGATCGGCAAGGGCGGTCCCACCCAGGGCGCGGTGGCCCTGGGCCGGCCCGGTCTCGAACTGTTCGCCGACGTCGCGTTGACCTGCGTGGCCTCGGCCATGCTCGGGCTGGCGCTGTCGGCCATCGCCAGGTCGAACGAACAGATCATGCCGCTGCTGGTGGTGGCCGTCATGTCGCAGCTGGTGTTCTCCGGCGGCATGATTCCGGTGACCGGACGACTCGGGCTGGACCAGATGTCCTGGGTCACCCCGGCGCGCTGGGGCTTCGCCGCGTCGGCCTCGACCGCCGACCTGACCAAGCTGGTGCCCGGACCGCTCAGCCCGAAGGACTCGCACTGGCGGCATACGCCTGCCGCGTGGTGGTTCGACATCGCCATGCTCGTGGTGATCAGCGTCTTCTACCTGAGCTTCGTCCGCTGGAAGATCCGGCTCAGGGGCGGCTGAGCCCGCACGGCGTTTGCAGCTGGCAGGTACCGGGCAACTGATGCCAGCCGGTGGCCTTGACGGGCGCCAGCACCGACGACGGCACCCCCCGTTTCGGGTGAAGGTGGTGCCATGCAACGAATCACCCCGCTCGAGCGCGACGACGTCACCGCCGATGCCGACCAAGCCGGTGCCGCCGGCCCGCCGCGTACCACAGCGAAGTGCGTGGTCGAGGCGATCGGGACCCTCTTTCTGGTGTTCACCTGCGGCGCCGCGGTCAGCAGCGGCAACCCACTGGCGCCGTTGGCCATCGGTGCCGTGCTGATGGTGATGGTGTACGCGGGCGGCCACATCTCCGGGGGCCACTACAACCCGGCGGTCACGCTGGCCGTGCTGGTGCGGCGGCGGATATCGCTCCGGGACGCCGCCTGGTACTGGGCCGTGCAATTCGGCGCCGGGCTGATCGCGGCGGCGGTGGTCCATTGGGTCGTCGATCCCGCCCACACCGGGACGCCGGCGACGTTGATCGTGCCGACCGACAGGCTGGCCGCCGTGTTCGTCGTGGAATTCCTGTTCACCTTCGCCCTGTGCTACGTGGTGCTCAACGTCGCCACGAGCAGCAAGCGATCCGACAACTCGTACTTCGGCCTGGCCATCGGTTTCACCGTGGTGTCAGGAGCATTCGCGGTCGGTGCCATTTCCGGTGGCGCGTTCAACCCGTCGGTCACCGTGGGCGCCGCGGTCGTCGGCCTGTTTGCTTGGCCGACGTTATGGATCTATCTCGTTGCGCAGGCCATGGCCGCCGTCGCCGCGGGCCTGACGTATGTCGGTCTGAACCCGGACGAGATATGAGCCGTCCGACCGCGGTCAGGCTCCCTTGCGCATGGCCTGCTCGGCGGCGGCGCGCATGCGGTCAGACAACTGCAAGAGCGCGTGCTCGCCCACACCGAGCGGAAGGGTGTAGGCCAATTGCCGCAATTCGACGGCATAGTTGCGCAAGTCGTCGCGGAGACGCGTCTCGACAGTGGGCATGACATCTCCCTCGGGCTGCGGCCGGGCAAAGGGTCCTGGTCCGCGTCGACCAACCGATTGACACATTTTCGCAGCCGCGCCGGCGATCGGCGAGAGCGCCGATCCGAATTAACGGGAGTTTGACGGCGTGTTTACAGCGGGCGCGCCCGGGTTGTTGGCGCCGGGCGTATCGCCGCGGCGAAATTCCGGGCGTACGATCGCCTTCGCGTTACGCTGACGCTGCTAGGTGTAAGGCCGGCAGAAAGGCGCGGGCGCCCGCATGGACTTTGAACTCGACGCCGGGCAGCGCGCGTGGCTGGCCGAGGTCCGCGAGTTCCTCCACGAGAACGTCACCGCAGAGCTGCGCGCCGAGCTCGCCGAGCATGACCTGGAGTTCCCGGGCGGCGAGGTGGCGCGGTTCCGCCGCAAGATCGGCGAGAAGGGCTGGTTCGGGCTGAACTGGCCACGTGAGTACGGCGGTCTTGCCGACAAAGAGGGCCTCGGCGCCATTCACCTGCACCTGCTGATGAGCGAATTCGAGTACTGGGGCGTCCCCGGGCCCGACCTGACGGTCACCTCGGTGGCGCCGATGATCATGCGGCACGGCACCGAACAAAACAAATCCGAATGGCTACCACTGATAGCCAGGGGCGAAATGATCTGCGCCGTCGGATATTCCGAACCCGACGCCGGCACCGACCTGGCCAACCTGCGCACCAGTGCGGTCCGCGACGGCGACGAGTGGGTGATCAACGGCACCAAGATCTGGAACAGCGGCGCGCAGCGCGCCACCCACGAGTGGCTCTGCGTGCGCACCGACCCCAATGCTGCGCGCCATCGCGGCATCTCGGTCATCGTCGTCCCGATCGACAGTCCCGGCGTGACGGTCCGCCCGCTCTACGCGTGGTCGGGCTATCGCACCAACGAGGTGCACTTTCGCGACGTGCGGGTGCCGGTCACCAACCTGGTGGGCGAAGTCAACCGCGGCTGGACATACATCACCGGCGCGCTGGATCTGGAACGCGGTGCGCTGACCAACCCGGGCGACCTGCGCCGCGCCGTGGACGAGCTGCGCGAGCTCGCGCGGCGGCCGCGCCGCGACGGCACGGTGCCCGCCGAGAGCCCCCCGCTGCGCCGCAGGCTCGCTCAGGCCGAAGCCGACGTGGCGGTCGCCACGCTGATGGGCTACGAGGCCGCCTCCATCCTCGACGGCGGTGTCATCCCGTCGGTGGAGGTCAGCGTCGAAAAGGTGTTCACCAGCGAGCTGCGCCAGCGCATCGCCGTGCTCGCGCTGGATCTGCTCGGCCCGGACGGATTGCTGGCGCACCGCAGCCCCGCCGCGCCGCTGGCCGGCACCTTCGAGCGGCTCTACCGGGCCGCGCCCCTGATGCGTTTCGGCGGCGGCACCAACGAGGTGCTCCGCGACATCATCGCCCAGCGCGGGCACAAGATGCCCAGCTACGGGCGCTGACGCATGAAGGTGATCCCCACCGCCGAACAGCGCGAGTTCGCCTCGTCGCTGCGGGCCCTGCTGGCCGCCGAGTGCCCGGTGCCGCTGGTGCGCGCGCTGAACGAACCGGGCGCCGACCGGCGCACCCCGGCGCTGTGGAAGGCACTGATCGAGGCGGGTGTCCTCGGGCTGGCCATCGGCGAGGAATACGGCGGCTCCGGCGGCACGCTGGACGACCTCGCCGTCTTCGCCACCGAGGCCGGTCGCGCGCTGTGCCCGACGGCGATCTCCAGCAGCATCCACGCGGCGCTGGCGATCGACCAGCTCGGCTCCCCGGAGGGCAAGCACACCTGGCTGCCGGGCCTGGCTTCCGGCGCGGTCCGCGGCACCACCGCGCTGTGGAGCGCACGGGACGCCGCGGTGGTGTCGGCCGCGCTGCGCGCCGACCCCGTGTCCGCGCGATGGCGGCTGAACGGCACCGCGGAGTACGTCGCCGACGCCGACGTCGCCGACGTCATCGTGGTGTCGGCTGCGGCACAAGGGAATACCCTCGTGTTCGCTGTCGACGCCGAAGCGCCCGGTGTGACGACGGAACCGCTCGCCATGGCGGGCGGTCACCGGGCCGCCACCGTCCGCTTCGACGGCGTCATGGTCGGCGTCGATGCGCTGGTGGGGGAGGTCACCGCCACGGCGTTGCGGCGCACGGCCAACACGGCGGTGGCATTGGGGTCGCTGGACTTGGTGGGCGTCGGGCAGGCGGTCATCGACCGCACCGTCGACTACACCAAGCTGCGTCACCAATTCGGCCGGCCCATCGCGTCTTTCCAGGCCGCCCAACACCTCGTCGCCGACATGCACATCGCCCTCGCGGCGGCCCGGCTGGCCGCGCATGCGGCGGTCTTCTGGATCGCGCGCGGTCGCACGGCGACCCGGGAAACCGCCATCGCGCGCATGCACGCCGCCGCCGCTTCCAGGTCGATCACGTTGGACGCCCACCAATTGCACGGCGGCATGGGGTATGTCACCGAGACCGATCTGCATCTGTGGTCCGAGCGGGCACGGCTGGGATCGACCTGGGGCGGCGGCGCGGAGGTCGCCGCGTCGTGGCTGGAGGAGGCCTGGGACGAAACTTCGAGGAGCGCCGGTGAGCCCGAACGATGACAACCTGATCGACGCCGACGCGGCGTCGCGCGTCGGCACGGTCGCCGCGACGGCGACGGGCGAGGTGAACCGGCGCGACTGGCAACGGTGGGCGGCGGCGATCGGTGACCACAACCCGCTGTGGTTCGATCCGGACTACGCCAGGGCCAACGGCTTTCGGGACATCGTCTGCCCGCCGCTGTTCCTGCAGTACGCCGTGCTCGGTGTCACGCCCCTCGAGGCGCTGCGGCCCGACGGTTCCTCCGGAGCGGTCTCGGGCAGCCTCGCGTTTCCGCGTGCTCCCAAGCGGATGGCCGGCGGGGAAAGCTTCGCCTTCCACCTGCCGGCGTATCACCGCGACGAAGTCGAGATGGTGCGCACCATCTCCTCCATCGTCGAAAAGCAAGGCCGCTCCGGCAGATTCGTCTTGGTCACCTGGCACACGGTGTACCACAACCAGTATCAAGACCTGCTCGCCGAAGCGTCGACATCCATGATCGCCCGTCCCTAGGAGCCCGATGACCGGCCAAGTCTTTTACGAGGACGTCGAGGTGGGCCACCAGATGCCCGAACTCACCGTGACCGTCGACGAAACCCAGCTGTTCTTCTTCAGCGCCGCCACCTACAACGGGCACCGGATCCACTACGACAAAGACTGGGCGCGCAACGTCGAAGGCTACGACGACGTGCTGGTCCACGGACCCCTGCAGGCCGCGCTGCTCGGCCGGGCCATCGGGGACTGGATCGGCGGGCGGGGCCGGCTGGTGTCCTTTTCCGTCCAGAATCGCGCGGTCGCCCATCCCGGCCAGCCGCTGAGCTTCGGCGGCACGATCACCGGCAAGCGCCTCTCCGACGAGGGCGCCGGGATGGTGGACCTCGACATCGCCGGCCGTCGCGAGCAGACGGTGCTGATGCCCGGAACCGCAACGGTCGAGCTGCCCCGGCGCGGAACGCCCCGGGAAGCCGATCAGTGACCGGGCTGCGCGGCGACGCCGCGATCGTCGGCATCGCCGAGCTGCCTGCGCAGCGGCGTCCCACCCGGCCGCCGCTGTTCACCCTCGACCAGTACGCCCTGCTGGCGAAGATGGTGATCGACGACGCGGGCGTCGGCGCCTCATCCGTCAACGGCCTGCTGACGCACGGCATCGCCGAGTCGGCGATGTTCGCGCCCGCCACCCTGTGCGAATACCTCGGCCTGCCCCTGGACTTCGGTGAGCGGGTCGACCTGGGCGGGGCCACGGCGGCGGGCATGATCTGGCGGGCGGCGGCCGCGGTGGAGCTGGGCATCTGCGACGCCGTCCTGGCCGTCGTCCCCGGCTCGGCATCGCAGCCGCAGTCCGAGAAGCGGCCCCCGCCGGCCCCGAATTGGTATGGCGCGTCGTCGAACAACTACGGGTCGCCGCAGGCGGAATTCGAGATTCCGTATGGCAACGTCGGCCAGAACGCGCCGTACGCGCAGATCGCCCAGCGCTACACCGCCGAATTCGGTTACGACCCCGCCGCGGTGGCCAAAATCGCCGTCGATCAGCGGACCAACGCGTGCGCCCACCCCGGCGCGGTGTTCCACGGCACCCCGATCACGGTGGACGACGTGCTCGCCAGCCCGATGATCGCCGATCCCATTCACATGCTCGAGACCGTGATGCGGGTGCACGGGGGAGCGGGCGTCCTGATCGCCAACGCCGACATCGCCCGCGGCGGCCGCCACCGACCGGTGTGGATCAAGGGTTTTGGCGAGCACATCGCCTTCAAGACCCCGACCTATGCCGAGGACGTGCTGCGCACCCCGATCGCCCGCGCCGCCGACAAGGCGTTCGCCATGGCCGGCCTGCAACGCTCGGACGTGGACGTGGCGTCGATCTACGACTGCTACACCATCACCGTGCTGATGAGCCTCGAGGACGCCGGCTTCTGCGACAAGGGCGACGGGATGTCGTGGATCAGCGGCCACGATCTGACCTACCGCGGCGACTTCCCGCTCAACACCGCCGGTGGGCAACTGTCGTTCGGGCAGGCCGGGATGGCCGGCGGCATGCACCACGTCGTCGACGGCGCCAGGCAGGTGATGGGGCGGGCGGGCGACGCGCAGGTGCGCGACTGCCACACCGGGTTCGTCACCGGCAACGGCGGCATCATGAGCGAGCAGGTCGCGCTGCTGATGCGGGGGGACTAGTGTCCTGAGTCATTAATTTGGGTGCAGTAGTTGGCGATGCTGGTCAGGATTTGGTCGGCTGTCTTGGTCCAGA
>NZ_LQOU01000069.1 GCF_002102155.1 Mycobacterium europaeum | reverse complement strand
CTGGACCAAGACAGCCGACCAAATCCTGACCAGCATCGCCAACTACTGCACCCAAATTAATGACTCAGGACACTAGCGCACCAGCGCGAGCGCGAAGCCGTCCCAGCGCTTGGCCCCGACCGTCTGGATCACGGCGGTGTCCAGCCGTGGGTGCTCGCCCATCAGCTGCAGCGTCCGGCGCACCGCCTCCGCCTGGGCGTCGTGTTGGGGTGCGAGGATCTGGCCCTCCCGAATCACGTTGTCCGCCACGATGAGTGCGCCGGGGCGGGCCAGCCGGACCGCCCACTGCAGGTATGCGACGTAGTTCTCTTTGTCGGCGTCGATGAACACCAGGTCGAAGGGCTCGCCGTCCAGCGTGGGCAATGTGTCCAGCGCGGCGCCGACGATCACGTCCACCCGGTCGGCCAGGCCCGCCCGCTGCAGGTTGGCGCGCGCGACCTCGGCGTGCCGGGGCTCGTATTCCAGGGTCACCACCCGGCCCCGCGGGCCGGCGCCGCGGGCCAGCCAGATGGTGCTGTAGCCGCCCAGCGTGCCGATCTCGAGGATGCGCCGCGCCTGGATGGCACCGGCCAGCAGGCTCAAAAACTTGCCCTGCTGGGCCGACACGGCGATCTGCGGCAGGCCGGCCGCGTCGCTGGCCTGCACCGCCGCGCTGATCACCGGATCGTCGCCGACCACGGTGGTGTTCAGGAAATCGTCGACGTCATGGGGCGTTGGATTCTGGGTCATGCCGCCAACGCTAGCCGCGCCGGGCCGCCCGGGGGCGGCGGCGGTCCGATCGCTATCGGTGCGGTCACGGCCGTTTACTTGATACCCGTGGGGGGTATATAGTGGCGTGGTGGTCGATCACAGCCGCAGAAGTCCACGACAAGGAAATGGTGAGTGAAATGGCAAATTACGAAGCAGGCACGGAGCTGACGTGTGGCCACGAGGGCTGCGGGTGTCGAGTTCGGATCGAGGTTCCCTGCCACTGCTCCGGTGCGGGCGAGCCGTACCGCTGCACCTGTGGCGACGAGCTGACCCCGGTCAAGTAGTCCCGCACGCCGGTCGTCCGTTCGGGCCTTGATCCCTGCCGCTCGAACGTCGGGTGTGCGTCACGCCGGGGAACCCCACCCTGAGCGCACAGCCAAAGCCGTGCACGCACACCCGACGGCCGGGGCGGATCAGCGCCCGAACGCACGGCCGGCGAGCTCGACCGTCGCCTCCAGCCGCGGCGTGACCGCCGAGGCGCTCACCGCCACCGAGTGATCGCCCGCGATGATGCGCCAGCCGCCCACGCCGCGGTCGTAGCGCGCGAGCAGGCGCGGGTCCGCCTCGATGGTGACGCGGCGGCTGGCGCCCGGGTCGAGCTCGACCCGGGCGAACCCCAGCAGCCGCAGGCATCGCCCGCCCGGCGCCGCGGTCAGGTACAGCTGCGGGACGTCGGCGCCCGCGCGGTCACCGACGTTGACCACGGTGAAGCTGGCGGTCACCGTGTGCCCGCCGGTCACGGCCAGGTCGCGGTAGTCGAAGTCGGTGTAGGACAACCCGTGACCGAACGCGAACATCGGGGCCGCGCCGGTGGCGGAGAACCAGCGGTAGCCGACGTCCGATCCCTCGGCGTAGTCGATCGTGGTCGGCTGCCCCCACTCGGCGCCGAGCCCCGGCAACTCCGGGCGCGGCGTCTGCGCCAGGTCCACCGGGAACGTGACCGGCAACCGGCCCGACGGGTTGACCTGTCCGGCAAGAGTTTCCGCGATGGCCCGGCCGCCGGCCTGCCCCGGATACCAGGCCTGCACGATCGCTTGCACCGAGTCCCGCCAGGGCATGGTCACCGGATTACCGGTCTCGAGCACCACGACGGTGGTGGGGTTGGCGGCGGCCACGGCGGCGATCAAGGCGTCCTGGCCCCACGGCAGCGTGAGGTCGGGGATGTCGAACCCCTCGCCCTCGGCGCGCACGGCGAACACGATCGCGATGTCGGCGTTGCGCGCGGCCAGCACCGCCTCGGCGGGGTGGATCCCGGGGTCGAAATCGATTCGCGCATGCGGGAACTGCTTGCGCAGCTCGTCCAGCGGGCTCGACGGCAGCAGGTGCAGCTTACGTAGCCCGGCCTCCAACCCCGAGCCGCCGATCGGGACCACGGCCGCGTAGCCGCCCGGCGGGACGACGGCGCTCGAGCCGTAGCCGGCCGGCACCCCGACGTGGGCATATCCGCCGATGACGGCGATCCGGGCGGCCGACTCCGGTGCCAGGGGCAGCAGCCCGCGGTTGGCCAACAGCACGATCCCCTGCCGGGCGATCCGCAGCGCGATCTCGTTGTGCGCGGCCATGTCCGGTGCGGGTGCGGCGCCGGCCCGGTCGATGCCGACCGCGAACATCGATCGCAGAATCCGCCGGACCATGTCCGAGAGCCGCTCACCGGTCAGCCTGCCGTCGGCGCGGGCGCCGCGCAGGGGCGCACCGAACGCCTCCGCCTGCCACAGCAGCGCGTCGAGTTGCGCCCCGCATTCCTGGTCGAGCCCGCCCAGCGCGCACTCCCACGAGGGTGTGGCCCCCCAGTCGGACATCACCCACCCGGGGTACCCCCAGGCACCCTTGAGCACCTGGTTGATCAGGACGTCGTTGGCGGCGGCGTAGGTGCCGTTGACCTTGTTGTACGCGGTCATCACGGCGCCGGGCCGCGAGCGTTCGATGGCGAGTTCGAACGCCAGCAGGTCCGATTCGCGATGCGCATCGGGGTCGATGACCGCGTCCAAGAAGTGCCGGTTGGTCTCGTTGCAGTTCAGTGAAAAGTGCTTGACCGTCGAGATGACGTGCTGTTGCTGGATCCCGTTGACCGATTCGGCGGCCATCGTCGCGGTCAAGAGCGGGTCCTCGGACAGGTATTCGAAATTGCGCCCGTTGCGCGGGTCGCGCGCGAGGTTCATGGCGCCGGCCAGCTGCACGTTGAACCCGCGGCTGCGGGCCTCCCGGCCGATCACCTCGCCCGCGGCGCGCGCGAGGGACGGGTCGAAGCTGGCCGCGAGCGCCAGCGCGGCGGGCAGCGCCGTCGCCGTGTCGTCGGGGCGGTAGCCCGGGTTGGTCACGCCGAGGCCGGCGTCGCTCATCAGCAACGCCGGGACACCGAGCCGGGGCACGCCGGGGACGTAGCCGGCGCTCATCGGGACGTCCGGCGGGATGCGCGCGTCGCGCACCGGCCACATCTCACCCGCCCCCATCACCCCGACCAGCAGGGCGAATCGTTCGTCGTCGGTCAGCTGAGCCTCGACCTCGCGCGCCCGCGAATCGGGATCGTTCACCGCACACCCTCTTTCGCGTACACGACGCGCAGCACGTGCCCGAGTTCGGGGCCCATCACCAGCTCCGCCAATTCGCCGAAGGTCGCGACGAACTCCGGCCCGTGTGGCGGCTCGGCCTGGCACAGGTGGTGCGCGACCTCGTGCAGCACCACTAATTCGCGCAGTGCCCAGTCGGCGGTGTCGCGGTCGGGAACGGCGATAACGCCTGCGCCGTCGCGGAATTGGTAATGGGCCGCGGTGGCGGCCCGCCGCGGTCGCACGCGCAGCGGCGCGACGGAGGGCCACCGCCGGCGCACCGCCGGCAACGCAAGCACCTCGTCAACATAGCGCTGCACGGCCGCCACCGAGCCGAATCGCGCCTCCGGCGGCAGGGTGAGCTTTGCCCCGAAGAAGTCGACCGCGGGTGACCCGTGCTCGGCGGCACGGTCGAACAGCATCCGGACGAACTCCTCTGCCGCGTAAACCTTCGCCCGCTGGGAGTCTCGCGTGGCCGACGGCCCCGGGCTCACCGGCCCAGCGGGGTGCGCGCGCCGGGCAGTTCGGGGCTGTTGCCCAGCCGCGCCCGCCGGCCGGCCCGGTCGCCCGCGCGCCGCGCCGCCGACGAATACCCGGCCGTCGCCCGGCTGACCTGATAGGTGCCGCGCGCCTTGGAGGCGCTCCGGTAATAGTCGTGTAGCTCGACATCCTTGTTGCGCAACGCAATAGCGGTGCCGGGCGGGCGGCGGCGGTCCCTGGTGGCCTCGCGCCGGGCCTCGTCGCGGGCCTCCGCCAGCCGCTGACCCACGCGCGCCCCGAAGGCGAGCTGGAAGTTCAGCCGCGCGGTGATGGTCGGCGTGGGGCGGTGCGCGCCCGAGGCGAGGTAGGCGTCGGAGGCCCGCACCATCTGGACGACCAGGCTGGCGTAGAGCGCGTGGGTGGCGTCGATGTCCTCGGCGAACCCGTAGGCGTACACGAACGTCGAATTGGACGCCACGTCACAGCGCACGTCGTTCGCCAGGGCGATCACCACGAACAGCTGCACATACGTGCGCAGGCCCTTGGTGCCCGCGGTTCCGATGGTGATGGTGCGCTGCGTCGGGGCCTGGGCCGGCGAGCGGGTGGCCGCATGGGACCGCGCCACCGCCAGGTCGATGGCGGACGCCGTCGCCAGCCGCTGCGCGGCGCTCATGAAGGCGTCCGCCTCGTGCGGGTTGTCGGTGCCCTCGGCCTGACGCAACAGTGCGGCGATGCGGGCCAGCATCTTGTCGTCACTCATACGCGCCAAACTACGGGAGCGTTCCGACAGTTCCTCAGAGCCGCGCGGTGATCCAGGAGACCACGTCGTTCAGCACCTGCTCGCGCTCGGGCTCGTTGAAGACCTCGTGGTAGAGGCCCGGGTAGACCTTCAATTCGACGTCGGTCGAGCCGACGCACTCGACCAGGCGCCGGCTGCCGGCGACAGGGATCAGGCGGTCGTCGGAGCCGTGCACCACCAGCAGCGGCGCGGTCAGCGCCGGCGCGCGCTGCGGCATGGTCTCGCCGACCTGGAAGAGGGCGCGCCCGATGCCGGCCGGGACCTTGCCGTGGTACACCAGCGGGTCGTTCTTGTAGGCCGCCACGACCTCGGGGTCCCGGGAGATGGCGTCGACGTCCAGTTCCTGCACCGGCAGGCCGGGCACCACCGCGCCGAGCAGCCGGGCCGCCAGGACCATCAGCGGCGACACCTGATCCTGGGCCGCCACGGCGGGCCCCGACAGCACCATCAGGTCGTAGCTGTCGGGGCGTTCGACGCCGTAGGCGAACACGATCGCGCCGCCCATGCTGTGCCCGAGCACGACGCACTTGAGGCCCGGATGCTCGCGGGTGGCGATGCGGACCAGGCTGTCGAAGTCCGCGGTGTACTCCGAGATGTCCCGCACCAGCACCCGCTTGCCGCCCGAGCGGCCGTGCCCACGGTGATCCAGCGCGTACGTGACCAGGCCCGCCGCACCGAAACACCGCGCGACGTGGTCGTAGCGGCGGGCGTATTCCCCGAGGCCGTGCGAGAGTACGACCACCGCCCGCGGCGCGGTGTCGGGCGTCCAGACGTCGTAAACGATGCGCACGCCGCCGAATCCGTCGAAGTTCCGTTCGTCGCGGTTCACTGCACGGTCCTAGTCATTAGGGGCAGCGTAATGGCTCGCGGGGCGGGTCGCCCCGCCAGACACTGTCGTAGGCTCATGCACTGTGGGGCTGCTTGCACAAGACGCCGCCGACTCCGAACTCGCCTCCGCGGCCGGCGGGGACTTCTCGGCACACGCCGAGCCGTACCGTCGTGAGCTGCTGGCGCACTGTTACCGGATGACCGGGTCGTTACACGACGCCGAAGACCTGGTTCAGGAGACGTTGCTGCGGGCGTGGAGGGCCTACGACCGCTTCGAAGGCAAGTCCTCGATGCGGACGTGGCTGCACCGCATCGCCACCAACACCTGCCTGAGCGCGCTGGAGGGTCGGCAACGACGGCCGCTGCCGACCGGCCTGGGCGCCCCCAGCTCCGACCCGACCGCCGAGCTCGACGAGCGCCGCGAGGTGCCGTGGCTCGAGCCGCTCCCGGACCTGACGAACGACCCGGCCGACCCGTCGGTCATCGTCGGATCGCGCGAGTCGGTGCGGTTGGCTTTTGTCGCCGCGCTGCAACACCTTTCACCCCGGCAACGGGCGGTGCTGTTGCTGCGCGACGTGCTGCAGTGGAAAGCCGCCGAAGTCGCCGACGCGATCGGCACCACCTCGACCGCCGTCAACAGCCTGCTGCAGCGGGCCCGGTCCCAGCTCGACGCGGTCGGGCCCAGCTCCGGCGATCGGTTGGCGCCGCCGGACTCCCCGGAGACCCAGGACCTGCTGGCCCGCTACATCGCCGCCTTCGAGACCTACGACATCGACCGCCTGGTGGAGTTGTTCACCACCGAGGCGATCTGGGAGATGCCGCCGTACGCCGGCTGGTACCGGGGCGCGCAGGAGATCGTCACCCTCATTCATCAGCAATGCCCCGCCGAGTCCGCCGGCGACATGCGCCTGCTGCCGCTGGTCGCCAACGGCCAGCCCGGCGCCGCCATGTACATGCGTGCCGGCGAGATCCACGTGCCCTTCCAGTTGCACGTGCTCGACGTGCGGGGCGACCGGGTGTCCCACGTGGTGGCGTTCCTCGACGAGACGTTGTTCGCGAAGTTCGGGCTGCCCGGTTCGCTGTGACCGACGCGGCCGAGATCACACCCGCGCCCGGGCGGCCGCGTCTGTTGTTGGGCGCGTACGACCTCGCCGGCGTGGGCTACGCGGCCGCGGAGTTCTTCGTGTCCGGGACGGCCACGTCCTACGCGCCGACGGCGCCGCTGGGACCCGACGGGATGTGGAGCGTATCCCCTTCGGGCACAGCCGATTACACCACCCGGGTGGTGGTGCTGAGCCCCACGGGCCCGGCGCGGTTCAACGGCACGGCGCTCGTCGAATGGCTCAACGTGAGTGGTGGCATCGACGCCCCGGCGGTGTGGATGATGGCGCACCGGGAAATCGTGCGGGCCGGCTACGCCTACGTCGCCGTCTCGGCGCAGAAGGTGGGCGTCGACGGCGGGGCGGGTCTGCTCGGCATCGACATGTCGCTGAAAAGCCAGGACCCGGCGCGTTATGCGGGCCTGCACCACCCGGGCGACGCCTTCTCCTACGACATCTTCTCCCAGGTCGGCGGTCTCATCGAAAAGGCCGGGAACCCCGGCCTTTTGGGTGGGCTGCGGGCCCAACGCGTGATCGCGCTGGGCGAGTCGCAGTCGGCCATGTTCCTCACCACCTACGTCAATGCCGTCGACCCGCCGGCCCAGACGTACGACGGCTTCCTCGTTCATTCGCGATTCGGCCCCGCGGCCCCGCTCGACGGGGCGTCCATCTTCGACGAAGCCGGCGCGGTGCAGGCCGTCGCGTTCCGACCGGACCTGCGGGTGCCGGTGCTGACGATCATCACCGAGACCGACCTCTTCGGCGGCGCCCGCGAGGGCTACTACTTCGCGAGGCAGCCCGACAACCGATGGCTGCGGGTCTGGGAGATCCCCGGGGCGGCGCACGCCGACAACTACACCATCCAGGTGGCCCCGATCGACAGCGGATCGGCGCCGCTGGCGGACCTCGTCGCCGCGTATGCACCCACCAACGTGCTGATGGGCCAGCAACTTTCGCACCACATCAACTTCGCCCCGCAACACCACTACGTGGCGCAGGCGGCGCTCGCCGCGCTGAACACCTGGGTGCGCGGCGGCGAGGCCGCGCCCGCCGCCCCACCCATGCGGGTCGACGCGGCCGGGCCACAACCCGTTCCGGACGCCAACGGCCTGGCGCAGGGCGGCGTCAGGACCCCGTGGGTGGACGTCCCGGTCGCGCGGACCTCCGGACTCGGCGGCGAGGGGGGCATCATGGCGTCGCTCTTCGGCTCCGGTGAGCTCTTCGACGCCGAGACGTTGCGCCGGCTGTATCCGGGCGGCCTCACCGAGTACCTGGAACGCTTCACCGTCGCGCTCGACGCGTCGATCCGGTCGGGCTTCATCCTGGCGGCCGACCGCGCCGAGATCCTCGAGCTGGCCGCCGCAACCTATCCCGGCGACCGGCCCTAGAACAGGCGGCTGTCCGGTGACGGCCCTGCCACCGGGCGGACCAGTCCGGCGCCGGTCACCAGCGGCAGGTCCAGCGCCGAGAGCAGGCCGGGCGGGGCCGCGCACACCGCCGGAATGGCGTTGACCATCCGCGACGCGCCCGCGATGCGGGCACCCAGGTCGTGGTCGTGGTCTTCGGCCATCTCGAATTCGCAACGCATGCTCGGGGATCCCTCGATCTCCACCCGGTAGAGGCCGCGGCCGGAGGCCTGCCCGAAGCCCAGGTCCTTCGGCGGGATCGAAATGTTGGGCTGCGGCCAGTCCAGGGCGATGTCGTCGCGCATCCGGGTCACGTGGTCGAGGACGAAAGTCGGCTCGCCGCCCACGTATCCGGTCAGCGTGGAGCGCATGGCCGCGATCGTGCCGGCGCCGATGTGGCCGGTGGGCGTGTCGAAGGCCTCGGCGGTGGGGATGCGCTCGTTGCTCTCCTCGATGTCGTCGATCTGCACCCCCAGCCCGGCGGCGAGCTGATGCAGGACGGGGCCCCAGCCGAAGGCGAACATTCCGGGTTGGGCCGCGAACGCCCGGTATTCCGGTGGCTGGCCGAAACCGAGGATCTCGTACACGGCGGCCCGGTCCGGGTAGGTCGCGTAGTTGAACATCTCGGTCACCCGCACCGAGTCGATGGCCCGCGAGACCCCGGTGAGCACCAGCGGCAGCACGTCATTGGCAAAGCCCGAGTCGATGCCGGTGGTGAAGAACGACACCCCGCCGTCCAGCGCAGCCCGCCGCAGCGGGTCGGTGAACGCTGCGTCGACCGCGTCGGGAAACACCAGCGGCACCACCGAACACGACACGACGTTCTTACCCGCCCGCAGGATCGAGACCATGTCCCCGACGGCATCCAGCGGCCGCAGGTTGGCACCGGCGGCGTACACCACCGCGTCGGCGTCGCCGGCGAGCAGCGCGGCCGGATCCTGGGTGGCCACCACGCCGACCGGCGCCGTACCGCACAGTTCGCCGGCGTCGCGGCCCGCCTTGCGGTCGCTGTGCACGACCAGGTCGACCAGCTGCAACTCCGGGTGGTCGATCACGCCCCGCAAGGCGATCACTCCCATGGACCCGGGCCCCCACACTCCCACCTTGATCACGGCGGATCATCTCCTACTATTTGGACGATAATTACGGTATTTTGGACGGATCGTAGGGAGGTCGGCATCGGCACGTCAACCGCCAAATCACCGCCAACCGCTCGCGTGATGGATGTGCTTGCCGCGCTTGCGGATTCCCCGAATGGGCTGACGTCCGCGGAGGTGGCGAAGCGCTGCGCCATCAGCACCTCCACCTGCGCTCTGGTCCTGGCCGAACTGGAGGGCCGCGCCTGGGCGACGCGCCGCGAAGATCGCCGCTACGTCCTGGGCAGTGGCCTGTTCGGTCTGGTGCACGGGCTGCGCCTGCAGTTCCCGTTGCTGGACCGGGGCCGCGAAGCGCTGCGGTTCCTGCACGCGACGCTCGGCGCGGGCTGCTCGATGTCGAAGATCGGCAGGCGGCACCTGACCACCGTGGACGCGGTCGGTCACGGCACCGACGGGGGACGGGCCGTCGGCCAGCGCTTCCCCATCGACCCGCCGTTCGGCCTGGTCGCAATGGCCTGGCGTGACGACGAATTCGTCCACGCCTGGCTGCACCGGGTGACCCCGCGGCTGACCCGGCCGGAGATCGCGGAACACCTGCGGGTGCTCGCCGACATCCGGGCCCGCGGGTACGGTGCCTGGCGGTTCGACGACACCCATCAGTCGCTGCACCATCGCCTGACCGACCTGCTCGCTTCCCTGGAGCCGACGGCCCAGGTCACCCGCCAGCTGACCACGCTGATGACGATGGTGACGCTGCAGTCGGTCACCCGTGATCTCGAAAAGAATTTGGCCGCAGTCGAATTCGTGGTGTTGCCGATTTTCGCCCGTGATGGCCAGCCGGAGTACCAGATCGAGATCCACCTGGGCCGCTCCCCCGGGCTGACCCTGCCCGAACTCGACGCCGCGCTGCGGCATGCCCAGGCGCTGCTCGCCACGACGGTGGCCTGACCACCCGATCAGAGTGAGCACATGGCTGCCCGCGTGTCCATAACAACGACATCGTCGCGCCCGGAACGGGATTCGGCACACATCTGCACCGGGACATGGAGATCGTGACCTGGGTCCTGCGGGGGCGACTGGTACACCAGAACTCCCTGGGTCGCCCGGGGCGCGGTCGCGTGCGAGGGCGTCGGCGATCTGGGCGAGGGGGACGCCGTCCGGTTCGCCGACGCCGGCGGCCTGCGGGTGACGGCGGACGGGGCCGTCGGAACTGCTGGTCTGGGAGATGGACGTGAAGCTGGGCGCGCCGAGCCCATAGAGTGGGCGTGACAGACAGGAGCCGGCATGTCGCAACCGCGGCCGCAGCACGCGGCGCCCAACCCCGACCGGAACATCAAGGCCGTCCGCACCGTGCGGTTCTGGGCGGCGCCGCTCGTCATCACGCTGGCCCTGATGTCGGCGTTGTGCGCGCTCTACCTCGGCGGCATCTTGAACCCGATGACCAACCTGCGGCACTTCCCCATCGCCGTGGTCAACGAGGATGCCGGCCCGGCGGGCGCGGAGCTGACGGGGCGGTTGGTCAACGGCCTGGACAAGGAGAAGTTCGACGTCCGCGTGCTCACCCGCGACGCGGCCAGGCACCAACTGGACACGGGTCACGTGTACGGCTCGGTGCTGATCCCGCCGAGCTTCTCCTCGAGACTGCGCGACCTGGGGACGAGCGCGGTGATGCCTAGTCATGCGGAACGGCCCGTGATCACGATCTCCACCAATCCGCGGGCCGGCACGCTCGGCTCCAGCATCGCCGGCCAGACCCTGACCATGGCGATGGGCCTGGCGAATGGCGAAGTGGGCGAACGGCTCATCGCACAGGTCGAGCAGCAGGCGGGCGGCGCCCCGCTGGCCGGTGCCGCCGAGGTGGGCCTCGCCTCTCCGATCGAGATCGAATCCAAGGTGTACAACCCGCTGCCCAACGGGACCGGCAACGGGCTGTCCGCCTTCTACTACGCGCTGCTGCTCCTGCTCGCGGGGTTCACCGGCAGCATCGTGGTCAGCACCCTGGTCGACGCGTTGCTCGGCTACGTACCGGCCGAATTCGGGCCGGTGTACCGCTTCGCCGAGCAGGTCAAGATCTCGCGCTTCCAGACGCTGCTGCTCAAGTGGGCCATCATGGTGCTGCTGGGGCTGCTCACCTCGGCCGCCTATCTGGCAATCGCGCACGGGCTCGGCATGCCCATCGATCTCGGCTGGCAGCTCTGGGCCTACGGGGTGTTCGCGATCGCCGCGGTGGGCATCACCTCCTGTTCGCTGCTCTCGGTGCTGGGCACCGGCGGGCTGCTGGTCAGCATGCTGATCTTCGTGATCCTGGGCCTGCCGTCGGCCGGCGCCACCGTGCCGCTGGAGGCCACCCCGGCCTTCTTCCGCTGGCTGGCCGAATTCGAGCCCATGCACCAGGTCTTCCTGGGCGCCCGGTCGCTGCTGTACTTCAAGGGACACGCCGACACCGGGATATCGCAGGCGCTGATCATGACCTCGGTCGGCCTCGTCATCGGGCTGCTCCTGGGCGGCGTCGTCACCCACCTCTACGACCGCAAGGGCTTCCACCGGATCCCGGGCGCGGTCGAGATGGCAATCGCCACGGAACACCAAGCCCAACACCAGGCGCGCCAGGGCAAGCACGAGCGGCCGGCGCAGCCCGAGCCCGAGCCCGAAAGCTCAAGCGAGCAAACGTAATTCGAACGCCACCCGAGCGTCATCCGGCCGTGACCTAGATTGACAGTGTGACGGGTGTGGCTGATGATGTTGATGTTGCATCCAGCTCCGGGTGGAAAGGGCGATCGTGCTGACCCGATGCGCCAGCTTGCGCCGGCTGGTTTCCGGCTGCACCGCCCTCGTCGCGTGTGTCGCCCTCGCGAACAGCGCGGGACAGCCGGTGGCGCACGCCGCCGACGGCCGCGACCTGCTGGCCAACGCCATCAACACCACCAAGGGTTCCTACCTGGTCTACAACTTCGGGCCCGGTCACCCGGCGCCGATGCTCAACGCCGGCGGCAGCTGGTATGAGATGAACAACGGCGGCCACCTTATGATCATCAAGAACGCGGCGGGACGGCTGTCGCCGCACCTGCTGGTCGACACCCACCAGGGCGATCAGGCCCGCTGCGAGAACAACCCCGCGGCCCGCACCGGCGAGGGGCTCTGGCAGGCGTCGGAGCTCTATACACCGCTGCAGGCGTGGCAGCGGATGGGCCAGCCGACGATCGCGATCAACGCCAACTTCTTCGACGTGCGCGGGCAGAAGGGCGGCTCGTGGCGCCAGACCGGCTGCAGCTCACCGTTGGGCGCCTTCGTGGACAACACCCACGGCCAGGGCCGCGCCAACCAGGCCGTCACCGGCACCGTCGCCTACCCCGGCAAGCAGGGCCTCTCGGGCGGCGGCGAAAGCTGGAGCGCCCTGACGACGATGATCCTGCCGTCCGGCGGGGCGCCGTACGTGGTGTGGCCCCGGACCAAGAACGACTACGACTCCGCCACTCCCGTGGTCACCGACCTGCTGAACAAGAACGAGCGGTTCGTCGCGGTGTCCGGGATCGGGCTGCTGGCGCCCGGCCAGACGGGACAGCTGCACGACGGCGGACCCAGCGCCGCGCGAACGGCGTTGGCGTACTCGAGGCCGAAAGACGAGATGTACGTCTTCGAGGGCGGCAGCTACACGCCGGACAACATGCAGGACCTGTTCCGCGGCCTGGGCAGCGACAACGCCGTCCTGCTCGACGGCGGCGGGTCGTCGGCCATCGTGTTGCGCCGCGACACCGGCGGCATGTGGGCCGGTGCGGGTTCGCCGCGCGGGTCGTGCGACACGCGGCAGGTGCTCTGCGATTCGCACGAACGGGCGCTGCCCAGCTGGCTGGCCTTCAACTAGCCGGGCCCGAAGCGGAAGATCAGCAGGCTGGCCGCCACCACGGCCGCCGTGACCGCGAAGACCGGTGCGACGACGAATCGCGACATGGTCGCGCCCAGGAAGGCGCCGGCGCACATCGTCGCCACGACGCCGAGACGCAGCGCCTGGCGGTCACCGGTGCCGCCGGCCAGGCGGCTGTCCAGACCGAGGCTGACGATCGTCGACGTCAGGACCGTGGTGGACAGTTCCTGGATACCGAACTGGCGGGCGCTCGAGTGCTGCAGACCGAACGTGACCGCGAGAATGCCGATCATGATCAGCTTGGTGTTGTCGTGATACCGCAGGGCGCCCGTGCCGGCAAGCGCCGCCAGCACCACCAAAAGAGCGGTCTCCGTTGCCAATACGGTGGTGATCCACGGCCGTGTCCGGTCGCCGAAATGCCGCCGCATGCGGCCGCTGAGGATCGTGGTGCACACGAAGGTGGGCAGGGCCACCACGACCGCGGTCAGGTCGACGCTCGTCCGCGGCGCCAGCCAAAAGCCAAGGAAGATGACGTTTCCCGTCATGTTGGCGACGAACACGTGCCCGAGCACCAGGATGCTGATCGAGTCCGCCAGGCCGGTGGCGAAGGTCAGCAAGAGCAGAGCCGCAACCGTCGAGCGCTCCGACACCGGCGAAGTAACGGCCATGGGTCGTCGCGGTCCGCGCTAGACGTGCGGCGTCAAATCCAGCGACGTGATGGTCGTCATCCTGGTCACCAGCCACCGGTTGTTGGCGCGCTTGAGGAACAGCCGGTAGGACAGGTACTTCAGCGAGGGCACGTTCTTGGTCAACGGGCTGGTGGACGTGGTGTTGGTGTACACGATGACGACGGCGTTGGCGTCGTCGATCGATTCGACCGCCGCGCCGGTGACGTCGGTGTGGTTGGTGATCTTGGCCTGCTTGTTGGGCGCCACGATGGCGTCGACGAACTTGCGGTACTGCGCCTCGAAGTCCCCGCTGAGATAGCGCGACGCGCGGTCGGCGAGGGTGTCCATGTTCTCGGGCGTGTAAGTCCACAGCGTGGTGATCGCCTCGGCCGCGGTCCGCGCCGCCTTGAGTTTCGTTGCCGCGGCGGCACGATCGGCCAGGTACGGCTGCACCGTCGCGCCGGCGAACGCGGCCGAACCGACGAACAGCACCGCGGCCGCGACGACGGTGATCGCCAGCCGCTTGCCGGCCAGCCATCTGCGTTTCGCGCGGCCGGCGGGTTGGGCGTCGGCGGCGGAATCCTCGTCGGTCGTGGATTCCTCTGCGGCAGGGGCGGCTTCATCGCCGTCCGCTGACTCCGCGCGCTCCTCGGGCGCCGCCGCCCCGGGGGCGGCGACGGTCTCGTCGGCGGCTAGATCACCTGCTGCAGGTTGCTGATCTTCCACTGCTTCCCTTCCTGCGTGGCGGTCGCCGTCCACCGGTTGGCGTTCTCCCAAACTTGTTTACCGTCCGGCGATTTGGAGCTGACCGCGGTGGCGACGATGACGGTGGCGCTGCCGTCGTCGTTCCATCGCTCGACCCCGGCGTCCAGGACGGTGCCGGTGGCCGGTTCGGCCCGCGCCACCTGCAGCAAGATCTCGTTCGCCTTGTCGCGGTACTCCTTGGCGAAGTCGCCCGTCGCCTGGGCGAGGACCCGGGTCACGTAGTCGTTGGCATGGAACGGGTCGATCGAGGTGAACTGCGTCATGAACCCGGTCACGTAGCTGAGCACCTCGCGGTCCTTCGACGCGGCGCGCTCGCGGGATTCATGGTTGCCAAGCATCAGGCTGCACACCGTGATCGCGGCCGCCATCAGCACCGCGGCGACGGCGCTGGCCACGGGCAGGCCCCATGGCCGCCCCGGCGGCACCGGGCTCGGGACCAGCAGCGGTTCCTCCCCCGGTGCGAACTTGCGGCGGGGGCTCACTTTTCGCCCCCGGGCGGTTTGGGCTTGGTGAGCACGGTGAGGTCGTCGACGAGCCAACGCCCGCCGCCGTCCCTGGTGAAGGTCACCCGGACGGTGGCGGAGATGTAGCGTTCGTCGGGCGCGGCGCCGCGCCGCCCCTGCATGAACATCAGCATCGTCGCCCGATCCGGGGCCGCCGCCTGGATCGCGTGGTCGGTCACCCAGTACTCGTTGATGACCGGGGTGCCCTTCTGCACCATGTCCTGTTGGGCGGCCAGCTGCTTGCGGTATTTGTCGGTCGCCAGCGACAGGGCGCGGGCGAAGTCGTCGTGCAGCGACTTGGGGTCGTAGGTCAGCATCTGCGCAACGATCTTGGGCCCCTGGATGTCGAGCTGGGCCCGGGTGCGGTCGGTGGCCCGATCCGGGGCGAACACCGCCCCATAGCTCATCGCCGCACCGGCGACGCACAGCGCGGCCCCGCCCAGCACCACCGCGGCCGTCCACCGTCGCACGGCGAAGGCCGGCTCGGCCGTGTCCCGATGCCGGACCTCGGTGCGCAGCAGCATGTCGGCGAAGGTGCGACGCCCCGAATCCCACAGCGGCCAAAGCCATCCCACCACCGATACGGTGTCGAGCAGGTGTGCCAGGTCGCGCAGCAGCAGCGCCCACGGTCCGATCGGCGCACCGTCGCGGCGCGCCACCGTGACGCCGAAGAGGGCCCGCCCCACGCTCCAGCCGGTGACCGCCGGAAGCAGCGACCGGTTCACCAACACCAGCAGGATGGCCGCGCCACCTACCGAGACGCACAGCCACCACCACACGCCCTGGACCGGGACGGTGAAACCGACCAGCGCCATCGCCACCACCACCGCGGCACCCGGCAACACGTCGACGGCCAGCGCACCGGCCCGAACATGCCAGGGCACCAAGGGGTTCCGCGCGAGCTCCTGGGCGGCCGTGGCCGGTGGCTTCTCGACCACCACCGTCACTTCGTCACCTGGTCGAGCTTGGCTATCTTGTATTGCCCTTCGGCCAGCGCCATTTTCACCCGCAGGCGGTACCCGGTTTCGTTCTGCGTCTGATCGTTGGCGACCTTGACGCGCACCGCCACCAGCACATCCACGGAACCGTCGGGGTTGTTGCGTTCGACCGCCGCCCGCATGTCGGACACCTGGACATGGACGTTGGCCGCCTGATACGCCTGAACCAGCATGCTGGTGTAGAGCAGCGCCTGGGAGCGGAACGCGTCGGTGCCGCAGTCGATGATCTTCTGCTCGCTCGCCGCCATCGCGTTGGTGTCGGGGGCCTGGGTCGCCGAGACGCAGTCGACGGCGGCCTTGAGGGCCGCGGCGTCGTTGCGGGCGATCGCCTGGCTTTCGTGGTGGTAGCGCAACGCGAAGTAGCCGCCCGCGCCGACGGCCGCGGCGCAGAGCACGAGGGCAGCGGCGATGCCGGCCAGCCAGCCCCGGCCCATCCGCGACGGGCGACGTACGACCTCACCGGGTCCGGCCCCGGATTCCGCCGGTTCTCCGGCGGCGGCCTCGGGACCGGCCTCCTCCGCGGCCGCGTCCCCAGGCTGCGACGGCTCCTCCGCAGGCGCGGCCGTCGTCTCGGCGTCCGTGGGCTCGTCCGCCGTCACCCCGGAACCGGTCGGCTCGGTTGCCTCCGGATCGGTCGGTTCGTCGGCCGCCACGTCGGGATTGGTCGGGTCGGCGGCGAGCGCCGGGTCCTGGTTCTTCGGACGCCGTCCGCGCAGACGACGAAACTTCGGCATCGGTGGGGGGTTCAGCCGGCTGGTGCCAGCATCTCCTTCCATCCGTCGTCTCCTGTTCTGGCCGAGTTTTCGACAGAGTATTTAACCCCGTCTGGCCCTACCAGTTCACCGCTTTGGGGGCTGTAGGTCGCCACCGGAGGCCCGCCGGGCGTGTAGACACACGGGTTGGGCTGCTGGCCGTTGCACTGCACCGTACCCGACCCCGGCCGCGACAACGGGTCGCTGGTCGGCGGAGGGGTACCGGCCACCCGGTCCGAGGGGGCCGGGTTCAGGCCGGTGTCGATCGACGGCGCCGGGATGACCTGGCCCGGCTTCACCGGCTGGTCACAGCGGGCCGCGGGCGCGGGGCAGCTCACGATCTGGTTGGGGTCGCCGTACCAGGGGTTGGTTCCCGCCGGAACGTACGGCTTGGGGTCGCGGCACTCCCGCGGGGTGGCCGCCCGCTTGTCCGGGATGTCCGTACACGGGATGTTGCGGGACCCGCGCACGCTGTTGGCCGGGGTGTCCATCGGGATCTTGCAGTAGGTGCCCGACGGCAACGGCTGAATGCTGGTGTCGGCCGGGGACCGCCACTCCGATGCCGGGATGAAGCCGGTCAGGCACGGCGGCGGCTGGTTGATCGACAACGCCAGGTCCAGCGCGGCCATGTTCGGGAACGGCGCCGCCACCGTCTGGGCGATCGACGCACCCTGCGGCAGGAACACCAGCACCTGCTCGACGCCGGTGTGGTAGCGCTTGAGCAGATCGAACACCACCTCGAGGTTGGCCAGCGTCTGCGGCAACGAATCCCGCACGTCGTTGAACACCTCGTTGACCTGGTCGGCGGTCGGCGCCGCCTGCCGCAGCACGCTTTTCACGTGCTGGTCCTGCTGGGCGGACTGCCTGCCCAGCCGGTTCAGGTTGCGCGCCCAGCGCTCGATGGCATCGCCGGACTTGACCTGGCTGTCCAGGATCGGTCCCGAGTTCTGGATGATGTCGTTGACGTCGGTGATGTTGGTCTTGAAGTCACCCACGATCGCCTGGGTGGAGTCCACCAGCCGCTGCAGCGCGGGCCCCAGGCCGCCCACGGACTGCGCGGTCTCGTCGAGCAATTGGGCGATCTTGTCCTTGGGCAACACGGCCAGCCCGCGGTTGGCGGTGTCCAGCGCCGGGCCGATCTCGGCCGGCACCGTGCCCCTGGTGATCGTCTGGCCGTCCGACAAGAACTTCCCCGGGTTCCCGGTCGACTCCAGGTCCAGGTACTGCTCACCGACGGCCGACACCGAGTGCACGTTGGCCGTCGCGTCGATCGGGATCTTGTAGCGGCTGTCGAGGCTCATCGTCGCCTCGGCGCCGCGCTCGGTCGGCTCGACGTCGGTGACCTTGCCGATGGTGACACCGCGATAGGTCACATTCGCCGTCGGATACAGCCCACCCGACGCCGGCAGCTCGGCCTTCAGCGTGTACCGGCCGATGCCCACCAGGCTCGGGATCTGCAGGTAGTACACCCCGAGCACGAGCAGCGAGATGACCGTGAGGATCCCGAACGCGATCAGCTGGCGTCTGATGAAAGGAGTCAGCAATTCCTGTCCCCCCTCTCAACCAGCGGTCCACCGGGTGCGTCATTCGGGTTCGGCGTGTAGCGGACATCGGGGATCATCGTCTCGGGGTCGCGCCCGAACGACTGCTCGAGCGCGCGCAGCGCCCCCGACAACCCGGTGCCGGTGAGGAACGCGTTGTCCACCGAACTGTAGGTCACGTCGAGCGTCAGCGAGATGTTGATGTAGTCGCCGCGGAAGATCTTCGGCACCGTGTCGATGTCGAACGGCTGGGTGAGGATCAGCTTGAGCGCACCGACCAGGTACGGCGAGGCGCGACCCAGCTCTTTGAGCGGGCATTGCAGCGCCTGCAGGTCGGTGTGCAGCGGCCCACGGGCTTCCGACAGGTACTGGTTGGCGGCCTGGCTGAGCCGACCCACCGCGTCGACGGCGTTGATCAGCAGGTTCTTGGTGTCGGCGAAATGCTTGATCAGTGGCGGGATGTCGGTGAGCACCCGGTCGAGGACGTCGGCCCGGTTGCCGACGTAACCCAGCAGCCGGTTGGTCGAGTCGATCGCGTGGGTGATGTCGTCGCGTTGCTCGTTGAGCTGACTGGTGAAGGTGTCCAGCTTGCCCAGGAAGGAGCGGATCGCCTCGCCGCGGCCGTTGAAGATGTTGTAGACCTCGTTCTGCAGCACCTCCAGGTTGGGGATGCCGCCGCCGCGCAGGATCAGCGACAGGCTCGCCAGGGTCTGCTCGGTGGTCGGGTACGCCGAGGAATTCTTCAGCGGGATGGTGTCGCCGTTCTTGAGCAGCTGCTGCGAGGGGTTGGGCGGCGCGGCGAGCTCGACGTGCTGGGAACCCAGCAGCGAGGTCTGGCCGATCTTGGCGGTGGCGTTCTTCGGCAGCTTGACGCTCTTGTCGACGCCCAGTGTCAGCGTGGCGATCCAGTTCTTCAGCTCGATCTTCTTGATGGATCCGACGAACACGTCGGCCACCATCACCTTGCTGTTGCCGTTGATCGCGAGCGTGTCGGGCACCTGCACGTAGATCGTCATGGCGCCCGAGCCGCTGCCCGGGCCACCCGGGATCGCGACGTTGGAGATCCCGCGCCAGCCACACGAACTCAACACCAGCGCCGCCACCAGCAGCACCAGCGCCTGCCAGGTCCGGCGGCGGGCCAGCCTCAACAACATCACTGGCCGTCGGTTCGGCTTGCTCCTCGCGCGTACCGCGCTCGTCACGCGCCTCACTGGCCGTCGGTTCGGCTTGCTCCTCACTGGCCACCCCCGAAGTCAGTCGGCACCGCCGGCCCGCCCGCGTTGG
>NZ_LQOU01000068.1 GCF_002102155.1 Mycobacterium europaeum | reverse complement strand
ATCATGACGCGGATCGCCTGTGTGGGTTGTCTTTTGACGTGCTCACCACCCCGGAGCGGTTGGCTGCCCTGGAGCGGGTGGAACGCGTGGCCCGCCGGCTGCGCGCGCCCCAACATGCGTTGATCAACCAGCTCGACGCCCAGGCCAGCTCCGAGGAGCTGGGCGGTTCGCTGCGTGCGGGGCTGGCCGACCGGTTGCGCATCACGAAAGCCGAGGCCGCCCGGCGCATCGCCGAGGCCCACGACCTCGGGCAGCGCCACGCGCTGACCGGTGAGCCGTTGGCGCCGCGGTTGAGCGCGACCGCGGCCGGACAGCGCAGCGGGCTCATCGGGGATGGGCACGTCAAAGTCATCCGCAGCTTTTTCGCCCAGCTGCCCGCCGAGGTCGACGCGTTCACCCGCCAGGCCGCCGAGGCCGACCTGGCCGACAAGGCCACCGGGTATCGGCCCGACGAGTTGGCCAAATACGCCCAGCGGATCCTCGATTGGCTGCACCCCGATGGGGATTTCAGCGACGCCGAGCGGGCCCGCAAGCGCGGAATCACACTGGGCGCCCAGGAATTCGACGGCATGTCACGCCTGAGCGGTATGGTGACCCCGGAGCTGCGGGCCGCGATCGAAGCGATGCTGGCCAAGCTGGCCGCACCCGGGGTGTGCAACCCCGACGACGAAACCCCCGTGGTGGATGCGCCGCCGGATGAGGACGCGGTGCGTCGCGACACCCGCAGCCAGGCTCAACGCAATCATGACGCCATGCTCGCCGGACTACGCGGACTGCTCGCTTCCGGGGACCTGGGTCAGCACAATGGGCTGCCGGTGTCGATCGTGGTCACCACCACGCTGACCGACTTGGAGTCCGCGGCCGGCAAGGCGCTGACCGCCGGCGGCACCCTGATACCGATCTCGGATGTGATCCGCTGGGCCGGCCACGCCCACCACTACCTGGCGATCTTCGACAAGAGCCGATCGCTGGCGCTGTGGCACACCAAACGCCTGGCCTCACCCGCCCAACGAATCATGTTGTACGCCAGGGATCGCGGCTGCACCAAGCCGGGGTGTGACGCCCCGGCCTACCACAGCCAGGTTCACCACGTCCGCGGCTGGCAGGCCACCCGCCGCACCGACATCGACGACCTCACCTTGGCCTGCGGCCCCGACAACCGACTCGCCGAACAAGGCTGGACCACCCGCACCAACGCCCGAGGCGAAACCGAATGGCTCCCCCCGCCCCACCTGGATCGCGGCCAACCCCGCACCAACAGCTACCACCACCCCGAACGACTCCTCCACCACGAAGACGACGACGAACCCGATTGACGCAACG
>NZ_LQOU01000067.1 GCF_002102155.1 Mycobacterium europaeum | reverse complement strand
GACCGACCCGTTCGCGCCGCCGCCCCCGCCCGCGCAGCCGGCGCCACCGCCGCCGTGGATGCCCCCGATGGCGCAGCCGGCCGCCGCCTCGGCCGCCGGGCAGAACCCCGCCCCGTTCACCGGCACGCCGCCCTTCGGGCCGCCCTCGTTCGTCCCGAAGACCGGCTCGACGGTGGGGGTGGGCCAGCCGATCATCATCAACTTCCCGGGCCCGGTCGACGACGCAGGCGCGGCGATCGACGCCGTGCACGTGTCGTCCGTGCCGCCGGTGCCGGGCAAGTTCTACTGGATGACCCCGACCCAGCTGCGCTGGCGCCCGCTCAGCTTCTGGCCGGCCCACACCGCGGTGACCGTCGACGCCGGCGGCACCGTCACCAACTTCCAGACCGGCGACACGCTGATCGCCACGGCCGACGACGCCACCCACCAGCTGACCGTCACCCGCAACGGCACCGTCGAGAAGACCTTCCCGATGTCGATGGGCATGACCGCCGGTAACCACCAGACCCCCAACGGCACCTACTACGTGCAGGACAAGAAGGCGTCGGTGGTGATGGACTCCTCGACCTACGGGGTCCCGGTCAACTCGACCTACGGCTACAAGGTGACGGTCGAGGACGCGGTGCGCTTCGACAACGTCGGCGACTACGTGCACAGCGCGCCGTGGTCGGTGGACGATCAGGGCAAGCGTGACGTCAGCCACGGCTGCATCAACATCAGCCCCACCAACGCCAAGTGGTTCTTCGACAACTTCGGCCCGGGTGATCCCATCGTCGTGAAGAACTCCAGCGGCGGCAATTACAAGAAGAACGACGGCTCCGCCGACTGGATGAACTAGCCCTCAGCCCAGCAGACGCAAAATCGCCCATTCCGATTCCGGAATGGGCGATTTTGCGTCTGTTCGCGCGTGCAAGCGTGTGGCCCTTTCGCGGGCGCGGCGATTATGTATAGCATCATACATAAGCCCTTGGCCCTGAGGAGTGGTGATGCGCAGTCCACGCGAGCGGATGGTGATCTCCGCCGCGCTGTTGATCAGGGAGCGCGGAGCGCACGCCACCGCGATCTCGGACGTCCTGGAACACAGCGGCGCGCCGCGCGGATCGGCCTATCACTACTTCCCCGGCGGGCGCACCCAATTGCTCTGCGAGGCGGTCGATTACGCAGGCGAGCACGTCGCGGCGATCATCGCCGAGGCCCGCAGCGGGCCCGAACTCATGGACACGTTGATCGACAAATACCGCCGTCAGCTGCTCGACACCGGCTTCCGGGCGGGCTGCCCCGTGGTCGCGGTCTCGGTGGAGGCCGGTGAGGAAGAGCGGATGGCGCCGCTCGTGGAGCGCGCGGCGTCGGTGTTCGACCGCTGGACCGACCTGATCGCGCAGCGCTTCATCGCCGACGGGATCGCGCGCGACCGCGCCTCCGACCTGGCGGTGCTGGCCACCACGGCGCTCGAGGGCGCGATCGTGCTGGCCCGGGTGCGCCGCGACCTCACCCCACTCGACGTCGTACACCGCCAGCTACGCGACCTGCTGGCGGCCGAGGCGACCAGAAAGGACGTCCCGCGATGACCGCTGAATGGCAGCCCACGGCATGCATCCTCTGCGAATGCAATTGCGGCATCGTCGTCCAGGTCGAGGGCCGCCGGCTGGCCCGCATCCGCGGCGACAAGGCGCACCCGGCGTCGCAGGGATACACCTGCAACAAGGCCCTGCGGCTGGACCACTATCAGAACAGCGGCGCCCGGTTGACCTCGCCGCTGCGCCGCCGCGCCGACGGCGGCTTCGAGGAGATCGACTGGGACACCGCGATCGTCGAGATCGCCGAGGGTTTCAAGCACATCCGGGACGCCTACGGCGGCGACAAGATCTTCTACTACGGCGGCGGCGGGCAGGGCAACCACCTCGGGGGCGCCTACAGCGGTGCCTTCCTCAAGGCCCTGGGGTCGCGCTACCGGTCAAACGCGTTGGCGCAGGAGAAGACCGGCGAGGCCTGGATCGACGGGCAGCTGTACGGCGGCCACACCCGCGGCGAGTTCGAACACGCCGAGGTGTCGGTGTTCGTCGGGAAGAACCCGTGGATGTCGCAGAGCTTCCCCCGCGCCCGGGTGGTGCTCAACGAGATCGCCAAGGACCCGAACCGGTCGATGATCGTCATCGATCCCGTCGTCACCGACACCGCCAAGATGTCCGACTTCCACCTGCGGGTGCGGCCGGGCACCGACGCGTGGTGCCTGGCGGCGCTGGCGGCCGTACTGGTGCAGGAAAACCTCTGTGACGAAACGTTTCTCGCCGAGCGCGTGCGCGGTGCCGATGCCGTCCGTGCCGGGCTGCGCGAGGTCCCGGTGGCCGACTACGCGCAACGATGCGGCGTCGACGAGGAGCTGTTGCGTGCGGCGGCGCGGCGCATCGGCGCCGCGTCCAGCGTGTCGGTGTTCGAGGACCTCGGGGTGCAGCAGGCGCCCAACAGCACGCTGTCCTCGTATCTGAACAAGCTGCTGTGGATCTTCACCGGCAACTTCGCCAAAAAGGGTGGGCAGCATCTGCATTCGTCGTTCGGGCCGCTGTTCGGGCAGTTCTCCGGCCGCACGCCGGTCACCGGTGCCCCCATCATTTCGGGCCTGGTGCCCAGCAACGTCGTGCCCGAGGAGATCCTCACCGACCACCCCGACCGTTTCCGGGCCATGATCGTGGAAAGCAGCAATCCCGCGCACTCGCTGGCCAACTCGGCCGCCTGCCGGGAGGCCTTCGGAGCGCTGGAACTGATGGTCGTGGTCGACGTCGCGATGACCGAGACCGCCCGGCTCGCGCACTACGTGCTGCCCGCGGCCTCCCAGTTCGAGAAGCCGGAAGCCACGTTCTTCAACCTGGAGTTCCCACGCAACGCCTTTCAGCTGCGCCGGCCGCTCCTCGAACCGCTGCCCGGGACCCTGCCCGAGCCGGAGATCTGGGCGCGGCTGGTGCGGGCGCTGGGCGTGGTGGACGATGCGGACCTGCGTCCGCTGCACGAGGCCGCCCAACGCGACCGCGAGGACTACACCGAAGCGTTCCTGGCCGCCACCGCCACCAATCCGACGCTCGCGAAGCTGTTGCCCTACGTGCTGTACGAGACGCTCGGGCCCACGCTGCCCGACGGTTTGCGCGGCGCGGCCGCGCTGTGGGGGCTCGCCCAGAAGACGGCCATGACCTATCCCGACGCGGTGCGGCGCGCCGGTCACGCCGACGGCAACGCGCTGTTCGACGCGATCCTCGACACCCCGTCCGGGGTGACGTTCACCGTGCACAACTACGAGGATGACTTCGCGTTGATCAGCCACGCCGATCACAAGATCGCGCTGGAAATTCCCGAGATGCTCGACGAATTGCGGGCGCTGGCCGCGGCGCCGCCGCGGCTGACCACGCCGGACTTCCCGATCGTGCTGTCGGTGGGCGAGCGCCGCGCCTACACCGCCAACGACATCATCCGCGACCCGTCCTGGCGCAAACGCGACACCGACGGGGCCCTGCGCGTCAGCGTCGAGGACGCCCAGACCCTCGGACTCGTCCACGGATGCCGCGCCCGGATCAGCACCGCGGCCGGCAGCGCCGAGGCCACCGTCGAGATCACCGAGACCATGCTGGCCGGACATGCGGCCCTGCCCAACGGGTTTGGGCTCGACTACGTCGACGGCGACGGGCATACCGTGATTCCGGGCGTCGCCCCGAACGCCCTCACCTCGACGGAATGGCGCGATCCCTACGCGGGCACGCCGTGGCACAAGCACGTGCCCGCGCGAATCGAGCCGGTGGAAGTACCCGTCAGTTCCAGATCCTGACCCGCCGCTGCGGTTCCAAAAACAGCGCATCGTCCTCGGCGACGTCGAACGCTTCGTAGAAGGCGTCCATGTTGCGGATGACGCCGTTGCAGCGGAACTCCGGCGGGGAGTGCGGGTCGGTGGCCAGCCGCCGGATCGCCTCCGCCTGGCGGGATTTGGTGCGCCACACCTGGGCCCAGCCGTAGAACACGCGCTGCACCCCGGTGAGGCCGTCGATGACCGGCGCGGGCCGGCCGTTCAACGACAGCTGGTAGGCCAGCAGGGCGATCGACAACCCGCCCAGGTCGCCGATGTTCTCCCCGACGGTGAACGCACCGTTCACGTGGTGGCTCTGGTCCAGCGCGCGGGGCGTGTACGCGCCGTACTGATCGATCAAAGCCTTTGTCCGGCTGCCGAATTCGGTGCGGTCGGCGTCGGTCCACCAGTCCACCAGGTTGCCGTCGCCATCGTACTTGGCGCCCTGGTCGTCGAAACCGTGCCCGATCTCGTGCCCGATCACCGCGCCGATCCCGCCGTAGTTGGCGGCGTCGTCCGCTTCGGGGTCGAAGAAGGGAGGCTGCAAAATCGCTGCGGGGAAGACGATTTCGTTCATCCCGGGGTTGTAGTAGGCGTTGACCGTCTGGGGCGTCATGAACCACTCGTCCCGGTCGACCGGTCCGCCCAGCTTGGCCAGCTCACGGTCGTGGTTGACCGCATAGCCGCGCTGGAAGTTGCCGTAGAGGTCGTCGCGGTCGATCACCAACCGGGAGTAGTCACGCCACTTCGCCGGGTAGCCGACCTTGGCGACGAACTTGTCCAGCTTGGCCAGCGCCCGCTCCCGGGTCTGCGGCGTCATCCAGTCCAGCTCGTTGATGGACTGGCGGTACGCCGCCTTGAGGTTGTCGACCAGCGCGTCGATGCGGGCCTTGGCGCCCGGCGGGAAATGCCGCTGCACGTACAGCTTTCCGACGGCGTCGCCCATCAGGTGTTCCACCAGCGACACCGCCCGCTTCCAGCGTTCCCGGATCTGCTCGGCGCCGGTGAGCAGGCGGCCGTAGAAGTCGAAGTCCGCCGCGACCAGGTCGTCGGTCAGCCAGGGGGCGCGGGCGCGGATCAACCGCCAACGGGCCCAATCCTGCCAATCCGCCAGGTCGGCGGCGGACCACAGGGCGGCGAACGCGGTGAGGTAATCGGGTTGGCGGACAATGACTTCCGCCAACGCCTGCGGCGTGCCGCCCAGCGCGTTCACCCAGCCGGCCCAGTCGAAACCCTTGCCCTCGCTCTGCAGATCCGCGAAGGTGCGCAGGTTATAGGACAGGTCGGCGTCGCGGCGCTTGACCACATCCCAGTGCGCGGCCGCCAGCTTGGCCTCCAGCGCGACGATGCGGGCCGCGGTTTCGGCGTGCGCTTCGGGCGGGCCGCCGAACACCAGGCCGAACATCCGCGCGATGTGACCGGGGTAGGCCGCGAGCACCTCGGCGTGCTGTTCGTCGCGGAAGTAGGACTCGTCGGGCAAGCCGATGCCGGACTGGGTGACGTGCACCAGGTAGCGCGCCGAGTTCTTGGCGTCGGTGTCGATGTACAGCGCGACGCCACCGCCCACCCCGGTGCGCTGCAGCGCGCCCACCGCGGTCGCCAACGCGTCCGCGTCGACGGCCGCGTCGATGGTGGCCAGCTCGTCGAGCAGGGGCTGCAGGCCGCGGCGCTCGATGGCCGCCTCGTCGAGGAAGCTGGCGTACAGGTCGCCGATGCGTTGCTCGTCGCTGCCCCGCGCGGCGCCGGTCTCACTGGCCTCGATGATCAGGTCGCGCACCTGCTCTTCGGCGCGGTCGAACAGGTGACGAAACGCGCCGTCGGTCGCCCGGTCCGCCGGTATGTCGTATTCGACCAGCCAGCGGCCGTTGACGTGACCGAACAGGTCGTCTTGGGGGCGGGTCTCGGCGTCGACGTAGCTCAGGTCGATGCCCGAGCGAATGGTCTCTACAGTCACCCCGCCATCCTTCCATCTTTGTCGGATGCAACGATCGGGCCATGTCCGACGGCCAGCCAACCGAGCCAGCGACCCCGGAAGCGGCAGCGGCGGAAGTCGCCGAACCCGCCGAAGCCCCCGACGACGACTCCGAGGAGCCCGCCGCCGCGGGCGGCCCGATGTTCTCCCCGTACGGCATCGCGTCGGCCGTGCTGGGGGTGCTGTCGGTGGCCGCCGTCGTGTTCGGGTTCTTCCTGTGGTCGGCGCACCGCGACGACATCGCCGAACGCCGCTACCTCACCCGCGTCATGCAGACCGCCGCCGACTGGACGGGGGTGCTGATCAACATGAACAGCGGCAACGTCGACGCCAGCCTGCAGCGCCTGCACGACGGCACGGTCGGCGAACTCAACACCGATTTCGACGCCGCCATGCAGCCCTACCGCCAGGTGGTGCAGAAGCTGCAGTCCAAGAGCGCCGGGCGCATCGACGCGGTGGCCGTCGAGACCGTGCACCGCGACCTGGACACCCAACCGGAGCGTGCGAGGCCCCCAAGAGAAGTGGTCACCACGAAGCTGCCGCCGTTCGCGAGCCGAATGGACTCGGTGCTGCTGGTCGCGACGTCGGTCAGCGAGAACGCCGGCGCCAAACCGCAGACGGTGCACTGGAATCTGCGGCTCGACGTGTGCAACGTGGACGGCAAGCTGATGATCTCCGGTCTGGAGTCGATCCGATGAGAAACATCTGGCGGCTCCTCGCGTTCGACATCCTGGCGCCGCTGGCCGCGATCGCGGCGTTGCTGGCGATCGGGCTGGTGCTCGGCTGGCCGCTGTGGTGGGTGTCGGTCTGCTCGGTGCTGGTGCTGCTGATCGTCGAGGGCGTGGGCGTCAATTTCTGGCTGTTGCGCCGCGATTCGGTCAGCGTCGGCACCGACGACGACGCGCCGGGCCTGCGACTGGCCGTCGTCTTCCTGTGCGCGGCCGCGCTGGTGGCCGCGGTGGTCACCGGATACACCCACTGGACGCGGGTGGACCGCCAGTTCAAGGACGACTCCCGCGACGTGGTTCGGGTCGCCACCGGGATGGCGGAGGCGATGGCGTCGTTCACCCCGGGGGCGCCGGACACCTCCATCGACCGGGCCACCGCGTTGATCGTCCCGGAGCACGCCGCGGCCTTCAAAGAGCAGTACGCGAAGTCCAGCGCCGAGCTGGCCCAGCACAACGTCACCGCGCAGGCCGCCACCCTGTCGGCCGGGGTCGAGGCCCTGGGGCCGTCGGCGGCCAGCGTGGCGGTGATCCTGCGGGTCACCCAGAACGCGCCGGGGCAAGCGCCCAGCCAGTCGGCGCCGGCGCTGCGGGTGGCGCTGACCAAGCACAACGACGCCTGGCTGGTGTCGGACGTGCTGCCGATCAGGTGATGATCAGTTGGATTCGGGCGAACGCGCCGACTTCACCTTGACGAACCGGTCCGACAGTCGGCGCATCCGGATCATCAACGCGGCCGACGGGCTGGTGCTGCCGTCCAGATAGGCGGTGAGTTCCTCGGCGGCCACTCCGATGCGCGACGCGAATTCCTGCTCCACCAGGCCCGACCGGTCGATGAGCAGCCGCACGTGGCGGGCTACCTCGGCCCGTTCGTTGGCCTCCAGGTGGGTGCGGGCCCGTTCCAGCACCTCCCAGAGCGCCTTGCAGATGCCGTAGGGCCGGGTGCCCTCGAGCACCTCTTCGACCTGCCGCGCGGTCCGGCCGTACGGATCGCGTTTCAACGCGGCGGCGATGCGCTTCCAGGTGGCGATGTCGCCGCCCTGTAGCGCGGCGCGAATGGCCGAGGTCGGCCAGAACTCCACCGGCTGGTCGAGATCCGGGTTGGGTGCGGTGTCGCGACCGCGCGGGTCGGTGGCCGGCCGCTGCGGCGGCGCGGGGCGTCGGTCAGGTGCCAACGTCACCTCGCCTCCTCCAGCATCGCTACGGCCACCGACAGGCAGCGCTGCCTGATCTCCTCCCAGTCCGAGTGGGCGTCGGCCTCAGACCCCTGCTCGTCGTTGAAATCCCAGGGATCGGGATCAGCGAGTCGACGCACCAACTGGCTGGCGATCCATTGCCGCCTGGGCGACTGACAACAGTAATACCTGTCCATTCCGGACAGCACCACGGCGGCGGTCTCGGGCTCCAACGTTTCAACCATATCGGCAAAGTCGGCGTAATCGCGGCGGCTGTTACGGCACATGATGAGGTAGCCCTTGAGCCGCAGCGTTTCGGCGCCGGTCGGGACCAGCAACCGGTCGCCCGTGGGCAGCTGCACATGGGTGGTCTCCACCGGGCACAGGCGCTCGTATGTCGGCCGGTCCTCGGCGCCGGTGCCGTTCTCCAGCGCGTCGATGGCCACCGAGAGCCGGCCCCGCCACAACGTGACCGGATGGACGGGCCGGTCCGCCCCGACGATCGCCTTGGCGATGCCGTTGCGTGACGCCAGTCCGCCGGCCCGTTTTTTGGCCGCCGAGGCGCCGATGGTGTGGCCGTTGATCTTCCGGTCCCCGGCGCCCGCCTTCTCGTCCTCGATGTTGACCTGATGCGGAATCTGCCCGGGGTCGCGGCCCCGGTCCTGCTCGGGCGACTGCAGCAGGGTGCCCTGCCGCTGGCTGCCGTTGCGGCCGCAGCCGGTGAAGGCCAGCGGGTCGGTCACGCAGATGGCGTCGGGCGCCAGGTGTTTGAGCTTGGCCGCCGACTTGATCACCATCCGCAGGTCGGCGTTGGGCGCGGTCAGCGCCGAGATGTCGTCGGGGATCACCACGACGTCGGCCAGGTCGACCGCGGGCAGCGGCCGGTCGAAGTCGACCGACGGCAGGACCCGCGACAGCCACGGCGGGATCCACCAGTTCCATTGGGCGAACATCGCCATCAGCGCCGGCACCAGCACCAGCCGCACCACGGTGGCGTCCACCGCGATCGCCACCGCGCACGCCACGCCGATCTCGGCGACCAGCGGCATGCCGGCGAAGGCGAAGCCGACGAAGACGGCGATCATGATCAGGGCCGCGCTGGTGATGGTGCGGGCGCTGGTGCTCACGCCGTACGCCACGGCGTCGCGGGTGTTGCCGGAGTGCAGGAAGCGTTCCCGGATGCGGGTGAGCAGGAAGATCTCGTAGTCCATCGACAACCCGAACGTCATCGCCAGCACCAGCGGGGGGACGGTGCTGTCGATCGAGGTGATCTGGGCGAACCCGAGGTCCTTCAGCCAGCCCCACTGGAACACCATCACCAGGCTGCCGTAGGCGGCCGCCACCGACAGCAAGGTCATCAGGACGCCCTTGAGCGCCAGGAACATCGAGTGGACCGAGACCAGCAACATCACGAACGCGATGAGCGCGACGATCCCCAGCACCAGCGGCTCGGTCTTGGACACCTGGTCGTCGAAGTCCTTGATCAGCGCGGTCGGGCCGCCGACGTCGACTCGTGCCGTCCCGCGGTCGGGCACCTTGGGCAGCTGCGCGCGCATCCAGCCGACGGTCTCACGGGCGCGCATGTCCTCCGGGTCGACGGAGAGCACCGCGGACAGCAGGGCGCTGCCGTTGTCCTCGGCGAATTGCGGCGGCGCGACCGAAACGATGTTGGGCGCCTGCGCCATCCGCTGCCGGATCGCGTTGATGGTCTGGCCGTGTTCGGGGGAGGCGGCGCCGCCGTCCGGGAAGGTCACCAGCACGCGGATCGGGCCGAGCGCGCCGGGACCGAGCGCCTCGGCCGCGGCGCCCACCCCGGCACGGATCTCGTGCGCGGAGTCGAACTGGCGCAGCAGGCTGTTGCCCAGCACCATCGACGAGGCCGGCGCGGCCATGGCCAGCAGGACCAGCGACGCCGCGAGCGCCGACATCCACGGCCGCCGCATCACCCAGCCGATCCAGCGGTTCCAGAACCGGGATTGGCCCCCCTCCGGCCCGCGCGACCAGTGCAGCAGGGCCGACCGCTTGGCGGCCGACCGGCCGAACGTCGCCAGCGCGGCCGGCGTCAACGTGGTGGACGTCAGCATCGCGACCGCGACGGCCAGGATCGCTCCGGTCGCCATCGACTTCAGCGCCGGAGTGTTGATCACGTAGATCCCGGTGAGCGAGGCGACCACGGTCATCCCGGACAGCACCACCGCCAGCCCCGAGGTGGCCATGGCGGCGTCGACGGCCTCCCGCGGCTCGCGGCCGGACCGCAGCTCCTCGCGGAAGCGCATCAGGATGAACAGCGAATAGTCCACCGCGAGCGCGATCCCGAACATCGACACCGTCGACGTCACGAACACCGACATCGTCGTGTAGGCCGACAGCAGATAGACCAGGCCCATGGTGACCACGACCGTGCAGACCCCGAGCGCCAGCGGGATCGCCGCGGCGGCCAGCGAGCCGAACACGGCGAGCAGCACGATGAGGATCACCGGCAGGTTCCAGCGCTCGGCGGCGGCGATGTCGTGCTTGGTGTTCTGCGCCGCGGCCGCCGACAGGGCGCCCTGCCCGATCACGTACAGCCGCACCCGGCCGTTCGCGGTCTGGCCGGCCTGATCGCCGTTGACGCCGACCTTCTTGCGCAGCTGCTTGGCCACGTCGCTGGTGTTCCGCGAATCCAGCCGCAGCGACAGCACGTACGGCCGGTCGGGCTGGGGTGGCCGCTGGGTGGGGTTGGGCACCTCCGAGACGCCGGGGACCCCGGCGGCGGTCCGCCGCAGCAGCGCCACCGCGTCGTTGATGTCGGAGTAGCTGGCGTCCGGGCGGGGGGCGGCCACCAACGCCAGCGAGGAGGACCCTTGGTCGTGGTAGAGCTCCTCGAGCTGGTCGTGCACGAGCAGCGACTGCGAACCGGCCACTTCGAATCCGCCGCCGGTGAGGTTCCCCGACTGCGTCAGGGCCAGATAGACGGCCGGGACCAAAGCCAGCAACCAGCCGGTGAAGACCAACCAGCGGTACTTACGCAGGCTGCGGCTGAGGCGCATCATTAACTGCTGGATTTCTTCCACTCCCCGTGTGTCGCGCTTACGCGTGCTGGCGAGAATACCGCAGCGGCCTGTGGATCATGTGTGCTTTCTGGTTCCTGAGCTGCAGCGACGGCCTTGTTGCCAAGACGCTGCCAAGTCGTTGTGAAGCGGTGACCGGGCGGGATTTTCCTCACACGTGCTCACGTGGGCTGGCAGGGCCGTCACCGGCGATGGCAGGATGTCGGATGGCCCGCGGGGGCCGTGGGGAACTCCGCGATCGATGGGCCTGTCTATTGCAGCCGTTTGCGGGGCGTCAGTGCTGCGCGCGACGCCGGCAAACCGTGAAGGAGTTTCCATGACGAGAGCCACCGCGACCGGGCGCCGCAGAATCTTCGCCGGGCTCGTCGCCGCCACCCTGCCGGGTGCCGCGCTGGCGGTCCTGGCGGGTCCGCCGGCGACCGGCGCGAACGACCCGTGCGCGGCCAGCGAGGTGGCCCGGACGATCGGTTCGGTGTCCAAGTCGATGGGCGACTACCTGGACTCGCACCCGGAGACCAACCAGACGATGACTTCGATGCTGCAGCAGCAGGCGGGCCCGCAGTCGATGACCGGCCTGAAGTCCTACTTCGAGGCCCACCCCAAGGTGGCCGGCGACATGACGTCGATCGCCCAGCCGTTGACCAACCTGTCGCTGCAGTGCAAGTTGCCGATCTCGCCGTCCCAGGCGATGGGCATGATGCAGCAGGCGCAGGGCGCGGCCGGCGGGCTGCCCGCCCTGCCGGGCAACGCGGCGGGGGCACTGCCGCCGGTCGCCACCGGGCCCGGCGCTGCGGCGCCGGCCAACCCGCTGTCGGGTCCGCCGCGGGGCAACACCGCCGGTTAGCTGTCGGTTTCCGCGTCCCGATCGGGCGGCAGCGGGCCCTGCAGGGCGGTCTCGGTCGGATCGCCGGCGGGCTGACCCTGCTGCGCCGCCGGCGCGGCCTCCTCGTCGTCGGGGACGGCGACGTTCTCCGTGCGGAACACGAAGAAGAACACCACCCAGCCGATGGCCGAGATGAACAACCAGCTGATCAGCCGGTAGATCAGCATGGCGGAGATCGCGTTGGGCAGCGACATGCCGCTGGACACCAGCCCCGGCACCAGCACCGCCTCGACCACCAACAGCCCGCCGGGCATCAGCGGTATCGTGCCGACGGCGCGGGCGGCCGCGTAGGCCACCGTCAGCCCGGCGACCGACGCGTGATCGCCCGCGGCATAGGCCGCGAAGCCGAGGCAGGCCACGTCGGCGATCCAGTTGAACATCGACCAGCCGAACGCCACCCCCATGTCGCGGCGGCCCAGGCTCACCGATTCGAGCTGCATCAGCGTCTCGCGCCACCTGTCCAGGCCGGTGTCGGCGGGCCGGCCGCGCACGGAGTTGACCCACGACAACACCCGGCAGCCGATCCCGTCGATCAGCTCCGGTCGCGACGCGACCGCCTGGGCGAGGATCAGCAACGCGACGAAGCCGCCCAGGGTGAACAGCAACGAGAACGGGTTGTTCTTGGCGCCGAGGAAGAAGGCGCCCCCCAGCCCCAGCAGCGCCAGCCCGACGGCCTGCAGGACGCCCGCCATCACCAGCTGCCACGACGCCACCACCGTCGAGGCGCCCCAAATCCGTTGCTGGCGAAGCAAAAACGTAGCCGACAGCACCGGACCGCCGGGCAGCGTGGTGCTCAGCGAGTTGGCGGCATAGACGGCGGCCTCGGATCGCAGTTGCTTGACGTGCACGCCGGCCGACCGCAGCAGCGTGCGCTGGATCTGCGCGAAGCTGTGCATCGACGCGGCCGACGCCGCCACCGATGCCAGCAGCCACCACCAGTTCGCTTCGTACAGGCTCATCCAGGCCTTGGCCAGCTGATGCCAGCCCAGCGCGACCTCCACGGCAAGCACGATCGCGACGAAGCCGAGGATCACCCATCGCAACCACCAGTACTTCCCGCGCGGGGCCTCTTCGCGCGGGAAGTCGAGATTGCGGGCGGGTGCGTCGTGCGACACGTGATTTAGGGTAACGGTGCAGGTGGCGCGGGGATCGCCGCGCGGCGCCGACCGTGTCGCCGTCGTAACCGGATCGTGCCGACGCGGGCCCGCCCGCATCGGTGGGCGGGCAGGTCCACGCAGGTTTGGCGGTGTCCCCCGCCGGATAGGCTCACCCAATGCCGGCAAACACCGACGACGCTTCGGTCGAACCCCTTGTCCGTAAGACCGCAGCCTGGGCCTGGCGTTTGCTGGTCATCCTCGCGGCGCTGATCGCGCTGCTGTGGGTGGTGAAGAGGCTCGAGGTCATCGTGGTGCCGGTGCTGGTGGCGCTGCTGCTCAGCGCGCTGCTGCTGCCGGTGGTGGACTGGCTCGACCGGCGCGGCCTGCCCCGCGGCGGGGCGGTGGCGTTGGTGCTGCTGGGCGGGTTCGCGATCCTGGGCGGCGTCCTGGCGTTCGTCGTCATCCAGTTCATCGACGGCGTGCCGGGCCTGACCGAACAGGTGACCCGCAGCATCGAGTCCACCCGGCACTGGCTCATCCACGGGCCGGCGCACCTGCGCAGCGAACAGATCGACAACGCGGGCAACGCCGCCATCGAGGCGCTGCGCAACAACCAGGCGAAGCTGGAAAGCGGCGCCCTGTCCACCGCGGCCACCATCACCGAGCTGGTCACCGCGGCGGTGCTGGTGCTGTTCACCCTCATCTTCTTCCTCTACGGCGGGCGCAACATCTGGGCCTACGTGTCCAAGATCTTCCCGGCCGACGTCCGCGACCGGGTGAGCGAGGCGGGCCGCGCCGGCTACGGGTCACTGACCGGGTACGTGCGGGCGACGTTCCTGGTGGCCCTGACCGACGCGGCCGGCGTCGGCGCGGGCCTGGCCATCATGGGCATCCCGCTGGCGCTGCCGCTGGCCTCGCTGGTGTTCCTGGGCGCGTTCATCCCGCTCGTCGGTGCCCTGATCTCGGGCCTGCTGGCGGTGGTGGTCGCCCTGCTGGCCAAGGGCATCGTGTACGCGCTGATCACGCTCGGCCTGCTGATCGCGGTGAACCAGCTCGAGGCCCACGTGCTGCAGCCGCTGGTGATGGGCCGCGCGGTCTCGATCCACCCCCTCGGGGTGGTGCTGGCGATCTCCACCGGCGGCGTGCTCGCCGGCATAGTCGGCGCACTGCTGGCCGTGCCGACGGTCGCCTTCCTCAACAACGCCATGCAGGTGCTGCTCGCCCCGAATCCGGCCGCCGAAGCCGAGAAACAGGCCGAGGAGGCCGACGGCGGCGGCGCGATCCTGCAGGCGGAACCCGACGAACCGGAAACCAAGTCGGGCTCGGGTCGCTAGCGTGGCCTGAAGCCTAGAGCCGCCCCTCGCGGCGCAGCAGGTCCTGGGCGGACAGGCCGCCGCCGGAGCGGCGGCGCTGGCGCGCGTCGCCGCCGTCCACCTGCTCGTGGGAGTTCAGCTTCTCGGTGGCCGGGTCGGAGTCGTCGCCCTCGGGCCGCATCGACGGGAAGGCGGTGGTGGGTTCGGCCGCGTCGCCCTGATCGTCGGAGCGGGTGGTGGGCACCGGAATCGCCCGGGTCTGGCCACCCGACGGCGGTGGTGGCGGCGCCGCCGGGCCCGGCGCGGGGGGACGGGCCGGCGCCGCGGTGGGCACCGAGAGGCGCGCCGTCTTCGCCTCCGTCGGCTGACCGGGTCGGGGCTGCATGTGGGTGGTGGCGGCGTCGGCCGGGGGTGCCGCGGCGCGCGCCGGCGCGTCCGGAGCGGGCTTGGGCTCGGCCGGTCCCGGGCGCGTCGCGCGCGACGGCTCGAGGGCGGCGGGGTGGGTGGGGTCGTGCGACGGGCGCGGTGCGGCGGCGACCAGGCTGGCCCCGACCGGAGGCCGCGCGGGCCGGCCGTTGAGGGTCGGCCGCTTGCGCTCGTCGGGCAGGTCGATCTCGCCCAGCCCGATCTTGTTCTGCAGCCGGCGGGCCCAGCGCGGGGCCCACCAGCAGTCGTCGCCGAGCAGCTTCATCACCGACGGCACCAGGAACATGCGGACCACGGTCGCGTCCAACAGCAGCGCCGCCATCAGGCCGAATGCCAGGTACTTCATCAGCACCAGGTCGGAGAACACGAACGAGCCGGCGACCACCGCGAGCACGAGGGCGGCGGCGGTGATCAGGCGCCCGGTCGTCGCGGTGCCGATCCGGATCGCTTCCGCCGTCGACATGCCGCGCTCGCGCGCCTCGACCATCCGCGACACCAGGAACACCTCGTAGTCGGTGGCCAGGCCGAAGCCCACGGCGACGACCAGCGCGATGAGCACCACCATCAGCGGCGTCGGCGTGAAATTCAGCACTCCCGACAGGTGCCCGTCGACGAAGATCCACGTCAGGATGCCCAGCGTGGAGCCCAGCGTCAGCGCGCTCATCAGCACGGCCTTGACCGGTAGCACCACCGACCCGAAGGCCAGGAACATCAACAACAGCGTGGCGCTGAGCAACAGCACCAGCATCAACGGCCCCTTCTCGGCCAGGCTGTGGATGCTGTCCTGCTCCAGCGCCGGGGTGCCGCCCACATAGAGGTTGAGACCCTTCGGCGGGCTGATCGCCCGCAGCTCGGCGAGCTTCTTCGCCGCGTCACTCTTGTTGACCAGCCCGTTCTGGATCACCCGCACCGAGCCGTCCTTGGGCACCGTCGTCCCGTTCGGCCCGGCGACGCACGGGTTGCCGGCGATGGTCGGACACGCCCGCTCCTCCCACGTCTTGTCGGTGAAGCCGCCGATCGAGGAGATCCGGTTACGGATGTCGGCCACCTGCTGGTCGGTGACCTTGCTGCCGTTGGTGCTCTGGATCACCATGGTCAGCTGTTCGGTGCGGTAGCCGGGGAAGAGCTTGTCGAAGTGCTCCTGCGCCAGGCGCACGGGATTGTCCGGGGGCAGGTACTTCTCGCTCATGCCGCCGAACGACAGGTTGCCCAGCGGGATGACGAGCAGAATCATGCCGACGGCGATCGGGATGGCGAAGGCCAGCGGCCGCTTCATCACCCAGTTGACCAGCTTGCCCCAGAAGCCGGCCTCGACCTCTTCACGGGTCTTGGTCTTCTGCAGCCGGTCGGCCAGCCAGTTCAGGTAGGCCCGCGACCACTTCCAGTTCCGCAGGAACGGCACGCGGAACGCGGTCCGCACGCCCAGCGCGTCGACGTGGCGGCCGAGGATCCCCAGGCAGGCCGGCAGGAACGTGATCGACAGCAGCGCGGCGAGCCCCACCGCGGCGAAGATCGCGTAGGTCAGCGAGTGCACGAATCCCTGGGGCAGCACCAACAGGCTGGCGCTCGACGCGATGATCAGCACCGCCGAGAACGTCACGGTCCGCCCGGCCGTCATCACGGTTCGGCGGACGGCGGCCTCGGTGTCGTAGCCCTCGGCGATCTCCTCCCGGAACCGGCTGACCACGAAGAGCCCGTAGTCGATGGCGATACCCAGGCCGATCAGCGACACCACCGGCTGGGCGAAGAAATGCACCGGCCCGAACACGGCGACGAGGCGCAGGATGCCCAGCGAGCCCGCGATGCTGAGCCCGCCCACGATGGCCGGCAGGCCGGCGGCGACCGCACCGCCGAACACCAGGAACAAAACGACCGTCACCAAGGGCAGCGCCAGGACTTCCATGCGGCGCTGGTCCGTGGCGATGGTGCCGGTCAGCGCGTTGGCGATGGGTTCGAGGCCGGCCAGCTGCACGGTGCCGCCGTCGAGCTTCTGCAAGTCGGGCGCGATGGCCTTGTAGTTGTTGAGGATGGTGTCGTCGTCGTCGCCCTTGAGCGGGATGGACACGAAGGTGTGCTTCTTGTCCTCGCTGACCATGCCCTTGATGACCGGGTTGGTGCTGTCGGGGGCCGCCAGCCAGCCGGCCCAGCCGACGACCTGGTCGGGGTGGTCGGCCTTGAACTTGTTGAGTTCGGCGACGATCTTGTTGCGCCATGCCGGGTCCTCCACCGTTTTGCCCGGCGGGGCGGTGAAGGTGGCGACGATGTGGCTGGTGCGGTCGCGGCCGTAGGTCTGGTCGCCCAGGACCGAGGCCTTCACGGATTGGCTGCCCTCGTCGTAGAAGCCGCTCTGTGTGACATGCTTACCGAGGCTCATCCCGAAAACCCCACCCAGCAGGCACAGAGCTACCGTGACCCCGATCACGATGTACCGGTAGCGGTACACAGTTCGACCCCACCAGGCGAACACGCAAGCTCCTTACTGGATCGTTAACGACCCGCGCATCGGTCTTCCAGTGTCACACACGCGCGGTCAACAGAGCGGACAGCGGCCGGAACGGCTGCAGCCACGCTCCCTGGTCAGGCAGCGAATCCAGGCCGATTCGCGGCAGTGGCTCCCGGAACACACCGCTGATGTCTTCCAGGTCGACGAAGTCCAAGGTATCCGACGCTAGCGCCCAACTCGCATGTTCGCGAAATCCGATGACCTGGACGGCGACCCCGGTGCGCGCTATCTCCTCCAGCGGTTGCCGAAACGCCTGCCCGTCGGCCGAGGCCACCACCAGCGCCGCCAGCCCTTCGCTGCGCCGCAGCTCGATGTGGGCGAGCATGTCGCGGTCGACGTCGCTGTCCTCGTCGATCTTCGGCTTGGCGAACACCGCGAATCCGACGTTGCGCAGGGCGTCGACCCAGGGCCGCACGACGTCGGCGCTGCCCGGTGCGATGTTGGTGAAGACGGTGGCCTCGGGCTCCACCACGGCACCGGGTCGGCCGGCGCTGACCTCGGCCGTGCGCGCCAGCAGCCAGCGCCCCAGGGCGTCGAATCGGGGCCGCTCCAGGGCGGTCGGGCGCCGGCCCAGGATCGAGCCGAGCCCCATGTCGAGGTTGGGTGCGTCCCACACCAGCAAGACGCGCCCGCCCGGGGGCGGGAAGCTGCCCAGCGCGTCGTCGGGCAACGCCGCCACGGGGTCTACGGTCTGTTCTTCCGCCAGGCTCATGGTCATCGCCTACTCATGTCGTAGCCAGATGAATTCGGTCACGGCGCTGCCCGCTTCGTGGGCCTTCGACTCGTACTTGGTGGTCGGCCGCACCACCGAGATCGGCAGCGCGTCGCCGGGGCCGGCGCGACGCAGCCGCGGCTCGGCGTCGCCGAGGGCGCCGATGTGTTCGGCGTAGCCGGGGTGGTCCGTCGCGACGTGGAGGACACCACCGGGGAGTAACCGGTCGGCGATCAGGCCAACCGTGCCCGTCTGCAGAAACCGGCGCTTGTGGTGGCGGGCCTTCGGCCAGGGATCGGGGAAGAAGACGCGCACCCCGGTCAGCGAACCCGGCACGATCAGCCGCTGCAACACATCGAGGGCGTTGCCGCGGATCAATCGGATGTTGCCCACTCCCTCACGTTCGATCGCGCACAGCAGTTGCGCCAGGCCCCGCTTGTAGATCTCCACGGCGAGCACATCCACCTCGGGCTCTTCGGTCGCCATCGCCAAGGTCGATGTGCCACTGCCGCAACCGATCTCGAGCACCAGCGGCGCCTGGCGGCCGAACCACGCCCGGGTGTCCAGCCGCGGCTCGGCGCCTTCGGAGGCCGAAGCGCCCAGGGACAGGCCCAGCTCCGGCCACCGCCGGTCCCAGGTACGCCGCTGGGCGTCGGAGAGGGTGGAACGTCGGGAGCGAAAGGTCGATGCTGGAAGATGACGCTGGTTGCGCGTCCCGTCCGACTGCTCCGGCGCGTCGGGACACACTTCCACCCCGGGTTGCGCATGCATTTGTCCATGGTGGCCCATAAACCATTGATGTAGCCGCCCCTGGTCCAGATTGATACCCAACAGTTGCCTTCAGCTGGTAACAGTCAAACGGTGGCTCGCATCAAAGTGACGCGGGTGTCACCATTCGGTGGGACTCGATCGGCCCCCGGGTCGGACCCATCGAATCGAACGGGGAGGGCATGAGGGGGACCATGAGGGGTCAAGGACACCGGGATTTCGTCGATGAGCTGGCGCGATTCGCCGCCGGCCACGCCGAACCGCGGGTCACGGCGATCGCGGAGCGAACGGCCGCCCCGCTGCGGGTGCTCGTCGCGGGGCGCCCCGGAGTAGGCCGCGGCACGGTGGCGCGGGCGCTGCGCGGCGCCGGATCCGCCGCGGGCGTCTCGGTGACAACCACCGACGATCGCGATGTCGACCTTGTGGTGTACGTGACCGCCGAGGTGGTCAAGCCCGAAGACGTCGCCGCGATCGCCGGCGCCGGACGCCCGGTGGTGGCGGTGCTGAACAAGGCCGACCTGACCGGATCCCTGTGCCGTGGGGACGGGCCGATCGCGGCGGCGCGAACGCGGTGCGCCGAACTCGGGGCCGCACTGGGCGCGCCGATGGTTCCGCTGACGAGCCTGCTCGCGGTCGCCGCGCTCGACGACCTGGACGCCGGGCTGTGGGCGGCGCTGCGGACGCTGGCCGCGCACCCCGGTGTGGCCGCCGCGCTCGATGGTTCGTTCGCCGGTTTCCTGGCGGCCGACAACCCGGTGCCGGCCGACGTGCGAACGCGCCTGCTGGACACCTTGGACCTGTTCGGCATCGCGCTCGCCGTCGCGGCGATCCGGCAGGGCAGAACGGCCACCCAGGTGCGCGCCCTGCTGCGCAGGACGAGCGGGGTCGACGCGGTCCTGTCCCGCATCTCGATCGCCGGCGCCGAGGCGCGCTACCAGCGGGTGCTCGACGCCGTCGCGGAGCTGGAGGCGCTGGCCGTCGGCGCGGGTGAAGCCGCGGAGCGGATCGGTGCTTTCCTGTCCCACGACGACACCGTGGTGGCGCGGATGGCGGCCGCCGTCGACCTGGCCGAGGCGGCCGGGCTGGACCCGGACAATTCGGGACCCGCCGACTGGGACCGCGACCCGTCCGCGCACCTGCCGCGCGCGGTGCGCTGGCAGCGCTACAGCCGCGCGTCGGTCAGCGACCTGCACCGCGCCTGCGGCGCCGACATCGCCCGGGGATCGATGCGGCTGTGGTCGCAGGCCTGCGGATCGCTGCCCGCTCAGCCTCCGGGGGGCTGGCCGTGAACGGCGAGCAACACGACGATCCGGTCGCCGCGGTCGACGCGCTGGTGGCGCGCATCGGACCGGCGCTGGACCCCCCCGCCGTCCACCGCCGCGACGTCGTGCTGGTGACCGGGCCGTGGATGGCCGGGGTCAGCGCGGTGGCGGCGGTGCTGACCGAACGGCTGCCGGAGCAGAAGTTCGTCGAGTCGGCGGAGCTGGGTCCCGGCGAGGTGCCGGCCGCGGTGGTGTTCGTCGTCTCCGCGGCCGCCCAGCTCACGCCGTCGGACTGCGCGTTGCTGGACGCCGCCGCCGCGCACACCGACGCGGTCGTCGGGGTGGTGTCCAAGACCGACGTGCACCGCGCGTGGCGCGAGGTGCTGGCCGCCAACCGCGGTTCGCTGGGCGCGCACGCCGGGCGGTACGGCCGCGTGCCCTGGGTGGGCGCGGCAGCCCTGCCCGACGTCGGCGAGCCGGACGTCGACGAGCTGGTGGAGACCCTCTCGGCGCAGCTGGCCGACCCGGCCTTGGCGCGCCGGAACAGGTTGCGGGCCTGGGAGTTCCGGCTCAAGACCGTCGCGGAGCGATTCGACCGCGACGCCGACGGCGCCGGGCGGCGGGCCCGGGTCGACGCGCTGCGCGACGAGCGCAGCACGGCCCTGCGGCAGCGGCGGGAGGCCAAGACCGAGCGCACGGTCACGCTGCGCGGCCAGATCCAGCAGGCGCGGGTCCAGCTGTCTCACTTCGCGCGCAACCGCTGCTCGTCGGTGCGCAGCGAGCTGCAGGAGGACGTCGCGGGATTGTCCCGGCGTGACATGCCCCGGTTTGCAGCGCACACCCGCGACCGGCTGGGCGAGGTGGTCGCCGAGGTGAACGAGGGCACCACCACCCACCTTGCCGACGTCGCGCAGGTGGTGGGGGTCGCGACCACCCTGCCGGCCCCCGAGGAGCTGCCGACGGTCGACGTCCCGGCGCCGCCGCTGAAGTCGCGCCGGCACGAAACCTGGTTGCTGACGCTGCTGGGCGCCGGCTTCGGCCTGGGGGTGGCGCTCACCTTGAGCCGCCTGATGAGCGGGCTGGCCGCGCGACTGAGCCCGGCGCTGTCCGTCGTCGCGGCGGTCACGTGTGTGGCGATCGGGCTGGCGGTCACCCTCCTGGTGATCAACATCCGCAGCCTGCTGCGCGACCGGGCGCTGCTGGACCGCTGGGCGGGCGACGTGACCTCCTCGCTGCGTTCGGTGGCCGAGGAACTGGTCGCCACCCGCGTCCTGGTGGCCGAGTCCGTGCTGAGCAAGGCGGTGCTGGCCCAGGACGAGGTGGAGAACGCCGAGGTGAGCGAGAAGGTCAGCGCCATCGACCGCGAGCTGCGCGCCTACGCCACCGCCGCGTCGCGGGCCGCCGCCGCGCGGGACCGCGAGATGCCCACGGTGCGGGCCGCCCTCGACGCGGTACGTGCAGAACTCGGTGAAGCGGGTACTCCTGCAGCCGGTGACACCGTCTCGGACGCGAAGAAAGACGGCGCAGCCGAAGCGACCGAAAAACCGCCTTCTAGGAGCGGCGATGCCGATGCTGCGGGCGCTTCTGAATCGTTGGTGTGAGAAGGCTTATACCTGCCCGAGACTTCCCCGACAAGATCCTCGCGATAACCTGTAGTTAACGCCACCATCTCAAGCGTTGTGTGGGCGACCGCATAGGCGATTAGGCACCCAGAGAAGCCCGAGTACGACGAAGAATTCAGGAGACTTCGATGACCTCAGCGACCATTCCCGGTTTGGACACCGCGCCCACGAAACATCAGGGGCTGCTGGCGTGGGTGCAGGAGGTCGCCGAGCTCACCCAGCCCGAGCGGGTGGTTTTCGCCGACGGTTCCGACGAGGAGTGGCAGCGGCTGACGGATCAGCTCGTCGAGGCGGGCACGTTCAAGCGGCTGAACCCGCACAAGCACCCGAACTCCTTCCTGGCGCTGTCCGACCCCTCCGACGTGGCGCGCGTCGAGTCCCGCACCTTCATCTGCTCCGAACGTAAGGAAGACGCCGGACCCACCAACAACTGGATGGACCCCGCCGAGATGCGGTCCACCCTGACCGACCTGTACCGCGGCTGCATGCGCGGCCGCACCATGTACGTGGTGCCGTTCTGCATGGGCCCGCTGGGCGCCGAGGACCCCAAGCTGGGCGTGGAGATCACCGACTCGGAGTACGTCGTGGTCTCGATGAAGGTGATGACCCGGATGGGCAAGGCCGCGCTGGAGAAGATGGGCGACGACGGGTTCTTCGTCAAGGCGCTGCACTCCGTCGGCGCCCCGCTCGAGCCGGGCCAAAAGGACGTGGCGTGGCCGTGCAGCGACACGAAGTACATCACCCACTTCCCCGAGACCCGCGAGATCATGAGCTACGGCTCGGGCTACGGCGGCAACGCCCTGCTGGGCAAGAAGTGCTACTCGCTGCGCATCGCGTCGGCGATGGCCCACGACGAGGGCTGGCTGGCCGAGCACATGCTGATCCTCAAGCTCATCTCGCCGGAGAACAAGGCCTACTACTTCGCCGCGGCGTTCCCGTCGGCGTGCGGCAAGACCAACCTGGCCATGCTGCAGCCGACCATCCCGGGCTGGCGCGCCGAAACGCTCGGTGACGACATCGCCTGGCTGCGGTTCGGCAAGGACGGCCGCCTCTACGCCGTCAACCCCGAGTTCGGGTTCTTCGGGGTCGCGCCGGGCACCAACTGGAAGTCCAACCCGAACGCCATGCGCACCATCGAGGCCGGCAACACCGTCTTCACCAACGTCGCGCTCACCGACGAGAACGAGGTGTGGTGGGAAGGCCTCGAGGGCAGCCCGGAGCACCTGATCGACTGGAAGGGCAACGACTGGTACTACCGCGAGACGGAAACCACGGCCGCGCACCCGAACTCGCGGTACTGCACGCCGATGTCGCAGTGCCCGATCCTGGCGCCGGAGTGGGACGACCCGCAGGGCGTGCCGATCTCGGGCATCCTGTTCGGCGCCCGCCGCAAGACCACGGTGCCGCTGGTGACGCAGGCCCGTGACTGGCAGCACGGCGTGTTCATGGGGGCCACCATGGGCAGCGAGCAGACCGCGGCCGCCGAGGGCAAGGTCGGCACCGTGCGCCGCGACCCGATGGCCATGCTGCCGTTCCTGGGCTACCACGTCGGCGACTACTTCCAGCACTGGCTCGACCTGGGCAAGAACTCCGACGAGTCCAAGCTGCCGCAGGTGTTCTTCGTCAACTGGTTCCGCCGCAATGAGGACGGCGACTTCCTGTGGCCGGGCTTCGGCGAGAACAGCCGGGTGCTGAAGTGGATCGTCGACCGCATCGAGCACCGCGCCGGTGGTCAGGACACCCCGATCGGCATCGTGCCGGGCCCCGAAGACATGGACCTGGACGGCCTGGACGTCGACAGCGACGACGTGGCGAAGGCGTTGGCGGTCAACCCGGCCGAGTGGCGCCAGGAACTGCCGTCGATCGAGGAGTGGTTCGAGTTCGTCGGCGAGCGCCTGCCCACCGGTGTCAAGGACGAGTTCGAGGCGCTCAAGCAGCGGCTGGCCGACGCCGGCTAGACGGCGCGGTTAGCTCCCCGCGATTAGCTTGCCGCGCGAACCCCGGAGCGGTTCGCGCGGCGGTTGGCCGCCACATGCTGCGAACTGGCCAGGACCGGCCAGGAGTCCGTGCAGCTCTTTTCAGGCGATGGCGCGACCGGTCAGATGCCGGGTGGTGAACAGTCGTATCCCGGCCGCGGGCGGCTGCGGTCGACCGCGGCCGCTTTGCTGTCGGCCTCCCAACCGCCCGAGTCCTGACGGCCGCTGAATTCCGTTCGGAGACAAGGCTTCCGGGATCGTCCGCGCCCGTTCATTTGCAAGGCGTTGCTTGCGGTTCGACGCTCTTACAGACTGGACAGCACAACCGAACGGGGCATGCATACCCGTTCTCAAAGGTTGGCATGTCACGTGCTGAAGGCGTATTGAGGATGGCTTCGGGTGATCGATCGTCGACGGGTTTGCGGCTCAGTCCAAGCGATTTCGCGATGCGATTCGCCTGACGCGTGGCGCGTGGCAGTTCCGTAACTCGCCGGAACCGTTGGATCGCAGTGTATTCCGACGAAAGCCGCGCATTCAAGAATCACCAGTGAAGCAGGGCGGGCGCAATTGCGTCGCGTCGTGATCATGGCCGTGTGAATGAGTCGAGGGGGCACAATATGAACACCGATCGATCGGCAAGCCGTTACGTCGTTGCGCAAGTTGAGGATTCGGCGGGGGGAGAGCGGGGCGCGGGCGGCGACGGCGACGAAGCCGGCAGGCAAGGCGTGCGTCGCGCACTCAGGCACGTCGTTTTCGGCGATCAATACCATGAGCAGCGGCGGGTGCGCGACGCCGTCGTCGCACTCAACGACACCCCGCAGTCGCACGCGGCGTACGCCGAACAGGCGCGGAAAAGCTATGAGCTGCTGTGCACCACCGTCGAGGAACTCGGCGGATCCTCGCGTCAGCTCGCCGCGGATCACCACAAGCTCGCCGCCATCTTCGACTGGTCGGCGGCGCTGGCGCCGCGGCTGCTGCCGGTTCTCAGTGGTCACTTCAGCCTGACCATCGGGGCCATCGAACGCCTCGGACGGGGAACGGCATATCAACGGCAGTGCCTCGATGAGCTGGACACGACGGCGGCGGTTGGCGTGATGCTGTTGACCGAATTGGGTTATGGCACCAACGTTCTGGACCAGCAGACCCGAGCGGTGTGGCACCGGGAGGAACGTCGGTTCACGCTGAGCACCCCGAGCGGCGAAGCGTGCAAGTGGATGCCCAATGTCGCAGACCCCGAAGTACCCAAGACCACCATTGTCACCGCTCGACTCATCGTCGACGGAACCGACGAGGGCGTCTTTCCCTTCCTGGTCCGGCTGCGGACAAAAGAAGGGCTCGCGCCCGGGGTCGACGTCGTGCCGCTGCCGGAGAAGGGCTACGCACCGATGGACAACGCGATGATCCGGTTCACCGACGTGGTGCTCCCCGAGGACGCGTTGCTGTGCGGCGACTTCGCCCGCATCGACGACGACGGCACCTTCACCTGCGACCTGCCCCTGCGCGACCGATTCCACCGCAGCATCGGCCAACTGCAGACGGGCCGCATCTTGTTGGCGGCGGCCAGCGTTGCCTCGGCGCGGGCCGCCCTGGCATTGACTCTGCGCTACGCCCAGCAGCGACTCACCTCGGGCAAGGTGCTGATGAGCGCCCGGGACGGCGTTCAGCGCGACCTGATCTCCAGCATGGCCCGGATCTATGCCATGACGGCTTTCGCCAACGACGTGCGCGCGCGCTTTGCCGATGCCGCCGCCGATCCCTCCGACCGCGATCTGAGGGCGATGCTGGCCAAACCGCTGCTGAGCTACACCGCCCACGACGTGCTGCAGACGTGTCGCCAGCGGCTGGGGGCGCAGGGCATGTTCCGCGACAACCTGATCACCGACTACATCGGAAGCGCACAGGGCATCATCACCGCCGAGGGCGAAAACCAGTCGCTGCAAGTCGCGACCGGCCGCGTCCTGGGCCGGATGGATCCGGCACTGCTACGGATTGCCGGCATGCCCGAGGAGTCGCCCTGGTGGATCGCGATGCTCCGTGAACGCGAGTCGACCATCGCCGCCGCCGGTCGGCAGGGCACGCATTCCGGCGTCGGCGCGATCGGCCCGGACTCGTTTGCCATCGTGCTCAGCAGTGCCACGGCCGAACGGCTCGCCGCCCAGTCCCTGTTCGCCGCCGCGGTGCGCGAAGCCGATCCGTCCGCCCGCGCGGTCATCGAGGACCTCGCCGCCGTCTACGCACTGGAACGGGGCCTCGCCAACGCCGGGTGGTACGCGGCGGCAGGGCTGCTGACACCGCAGCGCGCCGCACAGGCCGAAGCCGAACTCACCAAACGCTATACCGCCCTGATCGCTCACCTGCCGACCCTGGCGGAGGCCTTCGACGTTCCGCCGTTGAGCGCCCCCATCAGCAACGACTACATCGACGCCTGGCTGCGATTCGCCGGTTGGCAGAGCGCCGTCGGCAAGCACGCGGCGGCGGCGCCGCGATTCGGTGCCGGCCCTGGGTTCATGGAGGACGGGCAGCAGGAGTCGGCATGAACCCGCGGCCGGCCCCGCGAGGCCGGCGGCCCGGCTGACGCCGCCGGACGGGTGACCACTTGACACCCGTCAAGTTTTTCGGCGGTACAGTCTGCGCATGCAGATTCGTGAGCACTGCGGCGCCGACAAGCCCGCCGTCATTCTTCACCCGTCCGGCACCGTCGTCACCTTCGACGAGCTGGAGGCGCGGGCCAACCGGCTGGCGCATCACTTCCGGCGCGCCGGCCTCACCGAGGGCGACGTCGTCGCGATCCTCATGGAGAACAACGAGCACATGCACGCGGTGATGTGGGCGGCGCGCCGCAGCGGTCTGTACTACGTGCCGATCAACACGCACCTGACCCCGGCCGAGGCGGCCTACATCATCGATAACAGCGCCGCCAAGGCGATCATCGGGTCGGCGGCGCTGCGCAAAACCTGCGAGAACCTGGCCGAGCACCTGCCGGGCGGCCTGCCCGGCCTGCTGATGATCGCGAACGACGATCTCGAGGGCTGGCAGCGCTACCCCGAATGCGTTGCCGCCGAGCCGGACACGCCGATCGACGACGAACGCGAGGGCGACCTGCTGCAGTATTCGTCGGGCACCACCGGCCGGCCCAAGGGCATCAAACGCGAGTTGCCGCACGTGCCGCCGTCCGAGGCGCCCGGAATGATGTCGGCCCTGGTCAGTCTCTGGATGACCCCCGATTCGGTCTACCTGAGCCCGGCCCCGCTGTATCACACCGCGCCGTCGGTGTGGTCGATGAGCGCGCAGGCCGGCGGGATCACCACCGTCGTGCTGGAGAAATTCGATCCCGAAGGCTGCCTGGACGCCATCGCGCGCTACCGCGTCACGCACGGCCAGTTCGTCCCGGCGATGTTCACCCGGATGCTGAAACTGCCCGAGGCCGTGCGCAATTCGTACGACCTGTCCAGCCTGCAGCGGGTGATGCACGCGGCGGCGCCGTGCCCGGTGGAGATCAAGAAGCAGATGATGGACTGGTGGGGGCCGATCATCGACGAGTACTACGCCTCCTCCGAGGCGATCGGGTCGACGCTGATCAGCGCCGAGGAGTGGCTGGCGCACCCGGGCTCGGTCGGCAAGCCGATGGCCTGCGAGATCCACATCCTCGACGAGAACGGCAACGAGCTGCCACCCGGGCAGGCCGGCGAAATCTACTTCGCGGGCGGCTATTCCTTCGAGTACCTCAACGACGAGGCGAAGACCGCCGCGTCCCGTGACACCCACGGCTGGGTGACCGTCGGCGACGTCGGTTACGTGGACGACGATGGCTACCTGTACCTGACCGACCGTCGCCACCACATGATCATCTCGGGCGGGGTCAACATCTACCCGCAGGAGACCGAGAACCTTCTGGTCACCCACCCGAAGGTGTTGGACGCGGCGGTGTTCGGCGTTCCCGATGACGAGATGGGGCAACGCGTGGTGGCGGCCGTGCAGACCGTCGACCCCGCCGACGCCACCGACGAGTTCGCCGACGAGCTGCTCACCTGGCTGCGGGATCGGCTGGCGCACTACAAATGTCCGCGGTCGATCACTTTCGAGGCGCAGCTGCCGCGCACCGACACCGGCAAGCTCTACAAGAACGGGCTGATCGAGAAGTATTCGGTCTGATCCATGCTGCAGGTGGTGGACCTGTCGAGCGCACCCGGCGCGGGCCCCGGGACCGGCGCCGCGGCCCCACCCGGGGTGATCGTGGCGCACGGCCGGGCCGACGACCTGGCGGCCTGCGAATCATGGCTGAACGCGGCGACTTTCACGTTGACGGAGGACCGTTACGAGGATCGCCGGGTCGTCACCGTCGACTCGGTGCCCGACGCGCTCGCCGAGTTGACCGCGCGGTGTCGGCATTGGCCGCAGGCCAGCAGCGTCTGTGACGACGTGTTGCGCGCGGTGGACCCCGGCGGCCCGGCGCTGCCCGCCGTGGTGACCGAATCGCTGGCGTACTCGACCCTGCAGGCCGGCCCCGAATTCGCACGCTGGCTGACCGAGCGAGGCCCGGCCCGGATGCCCGACATCGCCGACCCGGTGCGGGCCGAGCGCGACGGCGACACGCTGCGCATCGCGTTCAACCGGCCGCAGCGGCACAACGCGTTTTCCACCGACGCCCGGGCCACCCTGCTGGAGGCGCTGACCGTCGCGCAACTGGACCCGTCGGTGACCGGGATCGTGTTGAGCGGCAACGGGCCGTCGTTCTGCAGTGGGGGGGACCTCGCCGAATTCGGCACCTTCGCCGATCCGGCGAGCGCGCACCTGGCCCGCACCCGGCACAGCCCCGCCCTGGCCCTCGACGCGCTCACCGCCCGGCTCGGCCCGGCCTGCACGGCGGAGGTGCACGGCCGCGTGCTGGGCAGCGGGCTCGAGATGGCGGCGTTCTGCGGATGGGTGAGCGCGCGCGACGATTCGGTGTTCGGCCTGCCCGAATTGCACCTGGGGCTGATTCCCGGCGCCGGCGGAACGCTCAGCGTCACCCGCCGGATCGGCCGGTGGCGCACCGCCTATCTGGTGTTGTCGGGCCGTATCATCGACGCCGGCACTGCCCTGGCCTGGGGACTGATCGACGCGACCGGCGCCTGAGAATCGCCTAAAGCGTTGTCAGATGCCCGAATACGTGGTGGTCGTGGTCGACGGCAGGTTCGAGACGGCGATCACGCCGATGGCGACATAGAGGATCACCATGATCACCGCGAACACCGCGCCGACGATGGCGCCGATGATGGCCCACTTCTTGGCGTTGTCGGCCGCCGCCTGGGCCTCGGCATACCGGCCCTGGGCCCACAGGCCGGACACCTTGGTGGAGTAGACGATCGAGACGATTCCGAGCGGCAGACAGCACAGCACGGTGCACAGGATGGCCCAGACGAGGTAGTTCTCCGGTTCCGGCTGGCCCGGCCAGCCCGGCTGAGGCGGCGGCCAACCGGGCTGCTGACCCGGTTGCTGACCCGGCCAGCCCGGGGGCTGGCCCGGCCATGCCGGCGGTTGACCCTGCCATTCCGGCGGCTGACCCTGCCACTCCGGCGAGCCTTCGTACGGCCCTGGGGGATAACTCATGGCAGCCGACTTTCTTTCGTTGCAGTAGCTTTTACTCCCGAACCGATTTGCTGGTGGGAGAAGTCAGGCAAGGATACAGGACCCACCGACGTCGAGCCCGCACATTCGGGCTCGCGCTCAGATGCCGCCCCGCGCGACCAGTTGCGCGGCGATCACGTTGCGCTGAATCTCGTTGGTGCCTTCGCCGACGATCATCAGGGGCGCGTCTCGGAAGTAGCGCTCCACGTCGTATTCGCATGAGTAGCCGTAGCCGCCGTGAATCCGCACGGCGTTCAGGGCGATCTCCATCGCCACCTCGGAGGCGAACAGCTTGGCCATGCCGGCCTCCATGTCGCAGCGCTCGCCGCTGTCGTAGCGTTCGGCGGCGTAGCGGGTGAGCTGCCGGGCGGCGGTCAGTTTGGTCGCCATGTCGGCCAGGTAGTTGCCGACCGACTGGTGCTGCCAGATCGGCCGGCCGAAGCTTTCCCGCTGCTGCGCATACGCCAGCGCGTCCTCGAGCGCCGCCATGCCCACGCCCAGGGCGCGGGCGGCCACCTGGATGCGGCCCGTCTCGAGGCCTTTCATCATTTGCGAAAACCCCTCGCCCATGCGGCCGCCCAGCACGGCCGACTCGGGCGCGCGGTAGTCGTCGAAGGACAGCTCGCAGGACTCGACGCCCTTATAGCCCAGCTTGGGCAGGTCCCGTGACACCGTCAGGCCGGGACCCTGCTGGACGAGCACGATCGAGATGCCGCGGTGCCGCGGCGTGGCGTTCGGATCGGTCTTGCACAGCAGCGCGATCAGACCGGACCGCCGCGCGTTGCTGATCCACGTCTTGGCACCGTTGATCCGCAAGCCGCCAGAGCTGTCCACCAGCGCCGTCGTCGTCATGTTCTGCAGGTCCGAGCCGCCGCCCGGTTCCGTCAGCGCCATGGTGGCGCGCAGCTCGCCGGTGGCCATCGCCGGCAGGTAGGTCCGCTTCTGCTCCTCGGTCCCGAACAGCGTCAGCAGCTTGGCCACCACCGTGTGCCCGCCCATCGCGCCGGCCAGGCTCATCCACCCGCGGGCCAGCTCCTCGGTGACCCGGACGTAGCACGGCATGGACACCGGCGACCCGCCGTACTCCTCGGGAATCGCCAGGCCGTAGATGCCGATCCGCTTCATCTGCTCGATCCACGCCTCGGGGTAGGTGTTGGCGTGCTCGACCTCGCGGACGGTCGGCTTGACGTCGCGGTCGATGAACGCCCGCACCGTCGCCACCAGCATCTCTTCTTCGTCGTTCACCGATGACCGCCTCCCAGCGTTGATGGTGGCAGACCCGCTTCGCCCGGCTTCGCCGCGCTCGCGATCGCCACGGGTGTTGATGGTGGCAGACCCGCTTCGCCCGGCTTCGCCGCGCTCGCGATCGCCACGAAGTTGACCCCCGATCCGACAGCCTGCCAGCATGTGGCGTTGTGACCAGCGAGGGGTATGCGCGAATCCGTGCCGGCGGGCCGTACTTCGACGATCTCTCGGTCGGCCAGGTCTTCGACTGGGCGCCCGCGGTGACCCTGTCGCCGGGATTGGCCGCCGCCCACCAGGCGATCGTGGGGGACCGGCTGCGGCTCGCCTTGGACGCCGACCTGTGCGCGGCCGTGACGGGCCTGCCCGCTCCGCTGGCCCATCCGGCGCTGGTCTGCGACGTGGCGATCGGGCAGTCGACGCTGGCCACCCAGCGGGTCAAGGCCAACCTGTTCTACCGCGGGCTCACCTTTCACCGCTTCCCCGTCATCGGCGATACCCTGTACACCCGCACGGAAGTGGTTGGGCTGCGCGCCAACTCGCTCAAGCCGGGCCGGGCGCCCACCGGCCTGGCGGCGCTGCGGATGACCACCGTCGACCAGGACGACCGGTTGGTACTCGACTTCTACCGGTGTGGCATGCTGCCCGCCGGCCCGGATTGGCGGCCCGACCAGGCGCCGCACGACGATCTTTCGACGGTCGGTGTCGGTGCGCCGGGCCCGGCCCACGACCCGGCCGCGCAGTGGGACGGCGAGGTGTTCCGCCACCGGGTGCCCGGCCCGCACTTCGACCCGGGCCTGGCCGGCGCCGTGCTGCACAGCACGGGCGACGTGGTCAGCGGTGCGCCGGAGCTCGCCCGGCTCACCCTGAACATCGCCGCCACACACCATGATTCGCGGGTCGCGGGGCGGCGGCTGGTGTACGGCGGGCACACCATCGGGCTGGCCCTCGCTCAGGCGTCCAGGTTGCTGCCGAACCTGGCGACGGTGCTGGGCTGGGAGTCCTGCGACCACACCGGCCCAGTGCACGAGGGCGACACCCTGTACAGCGAGCTGCACGTCGAATCCGCGGAACCGGCCGGCCGCGGCGGTGTGCTGGGGCTGCGGTCGCTGGTCTACGCCGCCGGCGACGGGCCGGGCGAGGCTGACCGCGCGGTGCTGGACTGGCGGTTCCGCGCGCTGCACTTCTGAGGAGGCGCGGCACGAGCACAATGGGGGCGTGAGCTCGGCTACGTCGGCGTGGGGGAGCAGCGGGCTGGCCTACCTGACCGGCCTGCCCGACGGGCCGCCCGACTTCTCCCGGGCGACCGTGCTGACCCACGCCCAGCGGGTGGCCGCGGCCGTCGGCGAGCGGTTGGGTGTGACCATCGATGCGGCCGGCCTGTTGACCGGCCGCGCCGCGCTGCTGGGCCTGACCCGCCGCGGCCGGGTGTCCGCCGGTGGGGCGACCCGGCTACTGGTGGCCGCCGACGGCTGGTGCGCGATCACGCTGTCGCGCCCCGACGACGCCGCCGCCGTCCCCGCGCTGGTTCAGAGCGACGACGACACGGGCGACCCCTGGGCGGCGTTGCGGCGCTGGGTCGCAACCCAACCGCTCGCCGCGGTCATCGAGCGCACCACGCTGCTCGACATCCCCGCGGCCGCCCTGGGCCAAGCCACCGCCACCGCCCCGCGAATACGACCCCGCGGGACCCGCGCACCGGCGCACGGCGTCGCGGGCCTGCTCGTCGCCGACCTGTCCGCCATGTGGGCGGGCCCGCTGTGCGGACAGCTGCTCGCACGCGCCGGGGCGTCCGTCGTCAAGGTCGAGAGCCCGGCCCGCCCGGACGGTACCCGAGCGGGCAACCAAAGCTTCTTCGACTGGATGAACGGTGAAAAGCTGTCGTACTGCGTCGATTTCGACCGTCAGGAGGACGAGCTGCGCCAGTTGCTCGCTGTGGCCGATGTGGTGATCGAAGGCTCGCGCCCCGCGGCGCTCACGCGGCGCCGGCTGGGACCGGACGACGTGCCGGCGGGGAAAGGGCGAATCTGGTTGCGCGTCAAGGGATACCTCGATGAGCGCCCGGCGTTCGGCGACGACGCCGCGGTCGGTGGCGGCCTCGTGGGCGTCGCGGCTGACGGGCCGGTGTTCTGCGGCGACGCCATCGCCGATCCGTTGACCGGGCTGGAGGCGGCCCGGCTGGTCGCCGACTCGCTGGGCCGGGGCGGCGGCGAGCTGATCGAGGTTTCGATGGCCGCGGTAGCCGCCGGCTATGCGCAGCTGCCCACGCAGGCATCGGTCGCAAACCTGCTCGCGCCGCCCCCGCCGGTTCCGCCGCCGGCCCGGCGCGCGGCGCGGCTGGGTGCGCACAACGAGGCGGTGCGCCAACTGGTGGCTCAACGGAGTTGTCGGCCATGCTGATTCGGCGGGCCACCCTGCTGGACGGGACCACCACCGATATCCGGGTCGGCGAGCGGATCGACGAGATGGGCGACGGCCTGGTTGCCGAACCCGGCGAGGGCGTGCTCTACGCCGGCGGCGGAACCGTCCTGCCCGGCCTGCACGACCACCACGTGCACGTGCGCTCGGCGGCCTCCGCGCTCGATTCGTTCCTCGTCGGACCGCCCGGGGTCTGCACCAAAACCGAGCTGACGCAACTGCTCTCGAACGCGACGCCGGGTCCCGACGGGTGGATTCGCGCCGTCGGCTACCACGAATCGGTGGCCGGCGACCTGGACCGGCACGCGCTCGACGCCATCGTGCGCACCGTCCCGGTGCGCATCCAGCACCGCAGCGGTGCGCTGTGGATCCTCAACTCCGAGGCGCTGGGCCGGGTGGGCCTGGCCGAGCACCCCGACGGGCGTCTGCGCAGCGCGGACCACGGTTGGTCCGACCTGCTGCAGCGGCGCGAAAGCGATCTGGCGGAACTGAGCCGGCGCATCACCGCGACCGGCATCACCGGCGTCACCGACGCCACTCCCGACCTCGACGCCGACGACATGGTGTCGCTGGTGGTCGCCCACCGGCGCGGCGAGTTCCGGCCGCGGCCCAGCTTCCTGTCCCCGGGCAAGAAGATCCTGCACGACGACCGCCTCGACGTGGACGGGCTGGCGGACTGGATCGCCGGCCGGCACGACGCGGGCCGCCCGGTCGCCGTGCACTGCGTGACCGCCGCCCAACTCGTGGTGGCCGTCGCGGCCCTGCGGGCGGCCGGCAGCCATCCGCAGGACCGCATCGAGCATGCCGCCGTGGTGCCCCACGACAACCTGGCCGATCTTGCCGAGCTGGGGGTCACGGTGGTGACGCAGCCCAACTTCGTCGCCGAGCGCGGCGATCACTACCTCGCCGACGTCCCCGCCGCCGAGCACGATCAGCTGTGGCGCGTTGCCTCCCTGCTGAAGGCGGCGGTGCCCGTGGCGCTGTCCACCGACATGCCGTTCGGCCACGGCGATCCCTGGACGACGATGCGCGCCGCCGTCTACCGCACCACCCCGAGCGGTGTCGTCCTCAACGCCGACGAATGTGTCTCTGCCCGAGACGCTTTGACGATGTTCCTGGGGCGGCCCGAGCGGCCGGCCCGGCCGCGGACGGTGGCGACCGGAGAGCCGGGGGACCTGTGCGTGCTCAGCGAGCCGCCGGCTACGGCGCTGGCGGAGCTGGACGCCGGCATGGTGGCGGCCACCATCATCGGCGGGGAACTCGTTTACTTCGCGATGTGACCGGCGATCACGGCGCGAGGGCGAGCGCCGCGCGCAACGTGGCGCACTGGCTGTCGAAAAACCGCTGCGACACTTGGGCTTTGGGTGCCCAGAGGTCGAATCCGTGGAAGGCTCCAGGCACGGTCTCCACCTCGCACGGCACCCCGGCGGCCGTCAGGCGTTCCGCGTAGGCCAGGTCCTCATCGTGGAACAGGTCGTGGGTGCCGACGCCGATCCAGGCCGGTGGCAGGCCGCTGAGGTCTTCGCGGCGCCCGGGCACGGCGATCTGTGGGTCGGCGCCGCCGAGGTACGCCGACCAGCCGAACCGGTTGCTGCGGGTGTCCCACAGCCGGTAGTTCGGGTTGTGGGCGGTCGCCGAGCTGCGGTCGTCGAGCATGGGATAGGTCAGCAGCTGGAACGCGGGGCTCACCTCGGCGCGATCGCGGGCGAGCAGGGCCAGGGCCGCGGCCAGGCCGCCGCCGGCGCTGGCACCGCCGATGGCCACCCGATACCGGTCCACGGACGGTAGGCCGGCCAGCCAGGTCAACGCCGAATAGCAGTCTTCCAGCGGCGCGGGATACGGATGTTCGGGCGCCAGGCGGTAATCCACCGATGCGACGGTGATGCCCAGCCGCCGGCTGAACCCGCTGCAGAGCCGGTCGTCCTGGCGGGCGGTGCCGATCACGTAACCGCCCCCGTGGATCCACAGCAGCGCCGGCGTCGGCTCGGCCACGCCGGCCGGCCGGAACAGACGGACACCGGTTCCCGAACCCAGCGTGATCTCCTCGACACCGGGAACGGGCTTGGCGAGGCGCTCGCGCAGCGCGATCCCCGCCCGCATGATCGCCAGCGTCCGGGGTCCGACGAGTCGGCGTGGGGCGAAACGGGCGACTCGGTGCAGGTCAGGGTGAACATCGGTGTTCGGCACCGCATCAGTATCACCGACACCGCACCGGCGGACACGGGCGGCGACTGAACCGTTGCGCCGCCGCGTGCGTGCACCAATGGCGGTGGATTAGCCGAACGAAGATCGGGGTATCGGTGCAATGCTGGCGAGCACGGCATGCGTTAGCGTGCAAGCTGTTGCTGGTTCGGCGTCGCAACGTCCCCTACCGGGACCGCGCGTTGGGCCGCCCGGTGGGCAGGACGCGAGGGACGTGAATGCTGGGGCATCTTTACGATCGGGCGCTGGGCGGCGAGCGATGTTGGATTCGCCACGACGACGGCGAGTTGCGGCCGCTACCGGCGCACCGCTGGTTGGGCGTGCGAAGTCCCGGGGACGGATGTCCCGGTGACGCCTTCGACGAGGACTTCGACGAAGCCGTCACGCGGATGTGCACCGGGCCGACGATCGAATTGGGGTGTGGGCCGGGCCGGCTGGTGGCCCGGCTGATTCAGCGGGGTGTACCGGCCCTGGGCATCGATCGGTCCGTGACCGCGATTCGGTTGGCGGGGCGCGGCGGCGCTCCGGTCCTGCTCGGCGACGTGTTCGACCCGCTGCCCGCGATGGGTCTGTGGCAGACGGTGTTGCTGGTCGACGGCAACGTCGGCCTGGGCGGCGACCCGCGCCGCATCCTGGGGCGGGCCGCCGAGTTGCTGGCGCGGGGCGGGCGGTGCGTGGCCGAATTCGACGCCGAGAACATCGGCATCCGTTCCCGCTGGGTCCGGCTGGAGTCCGCCTGCGAGGTCGGACCCTGGTTCCGGTGGGCGTCCGTCGGCGTCGACAGTGCCGCCGCGCTGGCCGCGCAGGTCGGTCTGACGCTGACCGGTGTCCGGCTGATCGGCGGCCGGGTGATCGCGTGCCTGGCGGCGATCTGAGCGGGTCGCGCCGCGCCGCCGACGGCTGACGCGGCGCGAACACAAACGCCCGTTTCGGAGCGGGGGGCGGGGGTACGCTGCCCTCACACCACGGCAAGGAGGCCGGCTATGACATCGTGCGCGAAATGGTTGCTGCGGGCGCGTCCCGGCGACTACGCGCTGGCCTTGAGTGCCGCGGGCGCTTCGCTGCCGGTGGTCGGCAAGCACCTCGAGCCACTGGGCGGCCTCACCGCGATGGGCATCTGGGGCGCCCGGCACGCCCCCGAGTTCTTCTCCGGTCTGACCAAGCCCCGACGCTCGCCGGACGACGACGCCCGCCTGCCCGACGGATTGAGCGCACAAGACGTGTCCATCGCCGCGCTGCGCGGGATCGTGTCGGCCGCGGAGCTCGAGCTGGAGTGGCCCGCGGCGCTGCGGACGCCGCCGATCTGGGATGCGATGCGCCAGCGCCGGTACCTGCACCGGCGCGCCGTCCACTACGGGGACCACCCCGCGCAGGTGCTCGACGTCTGGCGCCGCAAGGACCTGCCCGCGCAACCCGCGCCGGTGCTGATCTTCGTCCCGGGCGGCGCCTGGGTGCACGGCAAGGCCATGGGCCAGGGCTCCGCCCTGATGTCCCGCCTGGCCGAGCAGGGCTGGGTCTGCCTGGCGATCGACTACCGCGTCGCCCCGCACCACCGCTGGCCGCGGCACATCATCGACGTCAAGACCGCCATCGCCTGGGCTCGCGCCAACGTCGACAAGTTCGGCGGCGACCGCGATTTCGTCGCGGTGGCGGGTTGTTCGGCCGGCGGTCACCTGTCGGCACTGGCCGGCCTCACCCCCGACGACCCGCAGTATCAGGCGAAGCTGCCGGAGGGCGCCAACACTTCGGTGGACGCGGTGGTCGGCATCTACGGCCGCTACGACTGGGAGGACCGCTCGACGCCCGAGCGCGACCGGTTCGTCGAGTTCCTGGAGCGGGTGGTGGTCAAGCGCCGGATCGCCCGCCACCCCGAGGTGTTCCGCGCCGCGTCGCCGATGGCACGCGTGCACCGAAATGCGCCGCCGTTCTTGGTGATTCACGGCAGCAGGGACAGCGTCATCCCCGTCGAGCAGGCACGCAGCTTCGTCGACCGGATGCGGGCGGTCTCGCATTCGATGGTGGGCTACCTGGAGCTGCCCGGCGCGGGCCACGGCTACGACCTCATCGACGGCGAGCGGGCGGGCGCTGCCGCGCACGCGACTTCGCTGTTCCTCAACCAGGTGTATCGCACCAAGACAAACGCGGCAAAAGAGGTTATCTGAGCAGCCGCCGCTGAGTATGGTCCCTTTATGGGTAAGGGGCAGCGGTGAAACGGCTGAGCGGGTGGGACGCGGTCCTGTTGTACAGCGAAACGCCGAACGTGCACATGCACACGATCAAAGCCGCTGTGATCGAACTCGATTCCGATCGGCGTGGCTTGGACGTCGGCGCGTTCCGCGAAGTCATCCGCGGCCGGCTGAACAAGCTCGAGCCGTTCTGCTACCAGCTGGTCGAGATCCCGTTCAAGTTTCACCATCCGATGTGGCGGGAGCACTGCGATCTCGACCTGGACTACCACATCCGGCCGTGGCGGCTGCCCGCACCGGGCGGCCGGCGCGAGCTGGACGAGGCGATCGGCCGCATCGCCTGCGCACCGCTGGACCGCAGCCGCCCGCTGTGGGAGATGTACTTCATCGAGGGCCTGGCCAACAACCGGATCGCGGTGGTCGGCAAGATCCACCACGCGCTGGCCGACGGCGTCGCCTCGGCCAACCTGATGGCCCGCGGCATGGACCTGCAGCCGGGGCCCGAGGGTGGCCCGTACCTGTGCGACCCGGCGCCCACCACGCGGGAGTTGATGAGTTCGGCCTTCGCCGATCACCTGCGCCATGTCGGCCGGATCCCGCACACGATCCGCTACACGGTCGAGGGCCTGGGCCGGGTGCGGCGCAGCTCGCGCAAGCTCTCGCCCGAGCTGACCCGGCCGTTCGAGCCGCCGCCGACGTTCATGAACCACAAGATCACGCCCGAACGCCGGTTCGCCACCGCCACGTTGGCGCTGGCCGACGTCAAGGAGACCGGCAAGCGGCTCGGCGCGACCATCAACGACATGGTGCTGGCCATGTCGGCCGGCGCTCTGCGCACCCTGCTGCTGCGCTACGACGGCAAGGCCGAACCGCTGCTGGCATCGGTGCCGATGAGTTTCGACTTCTCGCCCGAGCGGATCTCCGGCAACCGCTTCACCGGCGTCCTGGTGGGCCTGCCGACCGATTCCGACGACCCGCTGGAGCGGGTGCGGTGCAGCCACGAGAACGCCATCGCCGCCAAGGAGAGCAACCAGCTGATGGGGCCGGAACTGGTCAGCCGGTGGGCGGCCTACATGCCGCCCGCGCCCACCCAGGCCTTCTTCCGGTGGGCGTCCGGGCGCGACGGCCACAACAAGATCCTCAACCTGAACATCTCCAACGTTCCGGGTCCACGGGAACGCGGCCGCGTCGGCGGGGCCCTGGTCACCGAGATCTATTCGGTGGGCCCGCTGACCGCAGGCAGCGGCCTCAACATCACGGTGTGGAGTTACGTCGATCAGCTCAACATCTCGGTACTCTCCGACGGCGCCACGCTCAAGGACCCACATGAGGTGACCGAGGCCATGGTCGCCGACTTTGTCGAAATACGCAGGGCCGCAGGTCTTTCCGAGGAGCTGACTGTCGTCGAAGCCGCGATGGCGCCGGCCTGAGCCGCGCGGAGGAAAACGGCACTCTCGCCTGACGTTAATCGCATTCTGGCCGACCGCTACCATCGGTCGGACAACAGCCACCCCGACCCCGAAGGAGCTGTGCGGCACGTGAGCACTGGGAGCGAAGCAGCCGAAGAACCCGAAGTCCTGGTCGAACAACGGGATCGGATCCTGATCATCACGATCAACAGGCCGAAGGCCAAGAACGCGGTCAACGCCGCGGTGGCGAACGGCCTGGCCGAGGCCGTCGACCGGCTCGACGGCGACGCGGGTCTTTCGGTGGGCATCCTGACCGGGGCCGGCGGATCGTTCTGCGCGGGCATGGACCTCAAGGCCTTCGCCCGGGGCGAGCTGCCCATCGTCGAGGGCCGCGGCATGGGCTTCACCGAGCGTCCGCCGGTCAAGCCGCTCATCGCGGCGGTCGAGGGCTACGCCCTGGCCGGCGGCACCGAGTTGGCCTTGGCCACCGACCTGATCGTCGCGTCCAGGGAGTCCGCGTTCGGGATCCCCGAGGTGAAGCGCGGCCTGGTCGCCGGCGGCGGCGGCCTGCTGCGGCTGCCGCAGCGCATCGCGCCGGCCATCGCCATGGAGCTCGCCCTCACCGGCGACAACCTGTCCGCCGAGCGCGCCCACGAGCTGGGGTTGGTCAACGTGCTGGCCGAGCCCGGCAAGGCGCTCGACGAGGCGATCGCGCTCGCCGAGAAGATCGCCGCCAACGGGCCGCTCGCGGTGGCCGCCACCAAGCGGATCATCGTCGAGTCCCGCGGCTGGAGCCCCGAGGAGATGTTCGCCGAGCAGAACAAGATCCTGGCTCCGGTGTTCGCGTCCAACGACGCCAAAGAGGGCGCCATCGCCTTCGCCGAGAAGCGCCTCCCGCGGTGGACGGGCAGCTGAGCCCGGCCCCCGGCTTCGACGGTGTCGCGTGATCTAAACTACAGTCGAACATGACACTTTTGGTCAGCTTTGTAACGCGTTGATACCGCAGAAAGTGCAAGCGTGAGTATTTCGTTGCTGCTGGAGATGGCCGCGTCGAGCAATCCCGATCGCACGGCCGTGGTATCCGAGGGCTCCTCCGGCGCCCTGCGGCTGACGACGCAGCAGCTCAGCGATCTCGCCGACGGTGGCGCCGGGGTGATCGCGGGCACGAACGCCCAACACGTGGTCTACGTGGGCACCGGCGGCGCGATGCTGCCGGTGCTGATCTTTGCCGCCGCGCGGGCCGGGCTGCCCTTCACCCCGCTCAATTACCGGCTGTCCGCCGACGCCATCCGGGCGCTGATCGAGCGCCTGCCGGAGCCGTTGGTGATCGTCGACGGCCGCTACCGCGACATGGTCGGCGGCGCCCCCGGCCGGCTGATGACCACCGACGAATTCCTCGCGGCCGCGCGCGACAGCGAGCCCGCCGCCGAATTCCCCGACCCGGACTCGGTGGCGATCGTGCTGTTCACCTCGGGCACCACGTCGCAGCCCAAGGCCGTCGAGCTCTCGCACAACAACCTGACCAGTTACGTCACCGGCACGGTGGAGTTCGAGTCGGCCGCCGAGAGCGACGCCGCGCTGATCTGCGTGCCGCCCTATCACATCGCCGGGGTGGGCGCCGCGCTGTCGAACCTGTACGCCGGGCGCAAGATGGTCTATCTGCCGAATTTCGATGCGCGGGAATGGGTTCGGCTGGTCAACACCGAGAACGTGACCACCGCGACGGTGGTGCCCACCATGCTCGACCGCATCGTCGCCACGCTGGAGGCCGAGGGCCACGAGCTGCCCTCGCTGCGCAACCTGGCCTACGGCGGGTCGAAGGTGGGGCTGCCGCTGGTCCGCCGCGCCCTGGAACTGCTGCCCGGCGTGGGCTTCGTCAACGCCTACGGCCTGACCGAGACGAGCTCGACCATCGCGGTGCTGACCCCCGACGATCACCGGGCGGCGCACGCCGCCGCGGAGCCGGAAGTCGCCAGGCGGCTGGCCTCGGTGGGACGGCCGGTGCCCGGCATCGAGATCGAGATCCGCGACGAAGACGGCAACGTGCTCGGGCCCGGGCAGACCGGTGAGCTCTTCGTCCGGGGCGAGCAGGTCTCCGGCCGCTACACCGGCATCGGTTCGGTGCTCGACGAGAATGGTTGGTTTCCCACCAGGGACGTCGCCATGCTCGACGAGGACGGGTACTTGTTCATCGGCGGCCGCAGCGACGACACCATCATCCGCGGCGGTGAGAACATCGCGCCCGCCGAACTCGAAGAGGTCCTCGTCGAGCACCCGCACGTGCGCGACGTCGCCGTGGTCGGCGTGGAGGATCCGCAGTGGGGACAGGCGATCGTCGCGGTGGTGGTACCCCGGCCCGGTGCCGATCCCGATCCCGAGGAATTGCGCGAGCACGTCCGAAAAAGCCTGCGCGGGTCACGAACCCCGGACCGGGTGGTGTTTCGCGACGAGCTGCCCACGACCCCCACCGGCAAAGTGCTTCGCCGGGAGATCATCGAGACGCTGGAAGGGCTACGTGCATGATCAAGAATGGAACCCGCCTGGCCAGCCAGGTGTGTGACACGCAGGTGATCGTCGTCAGGAGCGCCGACAGCCTCGACGACTTGCGTTGCGGCGGTGCGCCGATGGTGCCGATAGGCGGAGAGCGTTCGGGGGAGCCGGATCCGGCGTTCGCCGACGGCACCGTGATGGGCAAGCGCTACGTCGACGAGACCGGCGCCGAGGTGCTGGTGACCAAGCCGGGCGCCGGGAGCTTGAGCGTGGGGGCGACCGCGCTGCAGCTCAAAGAGGTCAAGCCGCTGCCGGCCAGCGACTGAGGATCACTCCGCGATCTTGTTGCGGACCACGAATTCCCTTGCCTTGATCAGGAATTCGAGCTGATCGCCGACCTGGCGCAACGGGTCGATGCTGCCGGTCGAGCGGGACAACACGATGGCGCCCTCCAGGGCGGCGATCGACGTCACCGCCAGCGAGGCGGCGCAGGGCTCGTCGAAGCCGTCGTGGGTGAACGCCCGCGTCAGCGCGGCGCACCAGCGGCCAAGGATGGCGCCGGCCTCGGCGGAGAGCTTGGCGTCGTCGTCGTCCGAGCCGATTGCCGCGGCCACCACCGGGCAACCGGCGCTGAAGCCGCCCTCGGTCAGCAGGCGCTCCCAGAACTCCACGAACTTGCCCAGCAACGCCCGGGCACCCTGCTCGGCGGCGTCGTCGATCATCGCGGTGAGCGCGTCACCGGAATACCGCAGCGCCTCGATCAGGATCTGATTGCGGCCGTCGGGAAAGTGGTAGTAGACCGAGCCGCGCGGGGCGCCGCTGCGGGCGAGCACCGCGTCGATGGTCACCCCCGCGGCGCCGCGTTCACGCATCACCTCGGCGGCGCTGGCCAGCATTTTCTTGCGCGTACCGCCGCGCTTCGTCGCGGTGTGGTCCCGCAGTGTTTCGCTCGTGGTCGCCACTCTCGTGCCTCCCGTGGCTGACGTCATGCAGCGTGTGAGTGCCGGGGGACCGGCCAGTGCATGCTTCGCGGGCTGAAGCGGAAACTCCGGCGTTTGAGGTCGGGCATCTCGCGGGTGAATTGATAGCCGCCGATGTTCAGCTCGATGATCCACATGATTCTCTCCCGGCCTGAGCGCCGCCGATGATTATGCTGAGAAGCATATAAGACAACGGTCCAGTAAGCAAGTTTTATTGGCTAGGTAAGCTCAGACGCACGGGAAAGTCCGAAACCGGTCCGTTGTCGCTTAATTTACGCGCTAGTAACCCAGCTGGTTTCTATGCCCTTTTGCATAATCTTTGGCGCCGGGTGGCCGGAAACGCCGAACGCGCACCCACCGCGAGCTGCTGATTTTTCGCGGTGGGTGCGCGTTCGGGGTTAGGCGCTAGCCCTCGATCGTGTAGCCCATGGGCATGAGCACGCTCTTCTGCTGGGTGAAGTGCTCCACACCTTCGGGGCCGTTCTCGCGCCCGATGCCCGAGTTCTTGTAACCGCCGAAGGGGCAACAGGGATCGAAGGCATACCAGTTGATCGCGTAGGTCCCCGTGCGAATCTTCTCCGCCACCGCGATGCCGCGCTCCACGTCGGCGGTCCACACGCTGCCGGCCAGGCCGTACACCGAGTCGTTGGCGATCTTGATCGCGTCCTCCTCGGTGTCGTAGGGGATGATGCTCAGCACGGGCCCGAAGATCTCCTCCTGGGCGATCGTCATCTTGTTGTCGACGTCGGCGAACACCGTCGGCTGCACGAAGAAGCCGCTGTCCAGGCCCTCGGGCCGGCCGCCGCCGCACACCAGCCGCGCGCCCTCCTCGACGCCCTTGGCGATGTAGCCCTCGACCCGGGCGCGTTGCTTCTCCGAGATCAGCGAACCGATCTGGGCGGCCGGGTCCGACGGCAGGCCTACCGGCAGGGCCTGCACGAAAGCGCTTACGGCATCCACGATTTCGTCGTATCGCGAACGCGGGGCCAGGATGCGGGTCTGGGCCACGCAGGCCTGCCCGGTGTTCATGATCCCGGAGAACACCAGCATCGGGACCGCGGCCGCCAGGTCGACGTCCTCGAGGACGATGGCCGCGGACTTGCCGCCGAGTTCCAGCGTGCACGGCTTGAGCATGTCGGCGGCGCGCTTGCCGATCTCCTTGCCGACGGCCGAGCTGCCGGTGAACGAGAAGAGGTCGACGCCCGGGTTGGAGGTCAGCGCCTGTCCGGTCTCGATCCCGCCGGGCACCACCGACAGCACCCCCTCGGGCAGCCCCGCCTCGGCGAAGGCCTCGGCCAAAGCGTTTGCGCTCAGGGGGGTTTCGGCGGCCGGTTTGAGCACCACGGTGCAGCCGGCCAGCAGGGCCGGGCCCAGCTTGTTGACGGCCAGGAACAGCGGCACGTTCCACGCGACGATCGCGCCCACCACGCCGATGGGCTCGCGGTAGACGATGCTCTGCCCGTAGCCGCCGGTGCGGATCTCTTTCCACTTGACCTGGTCGACGGCGGGGCCGGCGAAGAAGTTCAGCGCCCCGATGGAGCTCATCCAGTGCATGGTCTCGACGCCCATCGGGGGCTGGCCGGTCTCGGCCGCCAGCAGCTGGGTGAAGTGGTCCTTGCGCTCCTCCATCAGCTTGAGCGCGTTGGCGATCACGGCCGCGCGCTCCTTGGGCGGCGTCGTGGGCCAGGGTCCGTTGTCGAAGGCCGCGCGGGCCGCGGCGACCGCGGCGTCGACGTCGGCGGCCGCCGCCATGGGCGTCTTGCCGACATACTCGCCCGTGGCCGGGCAGTGCACCTCGATCACTTCGTCAGTCGACGGCGCAGTCCACTTGCCGCCGATGAAAAGCTTGTCGTATTCCGTCGTTTGGCTCTCTGGCATCTGCGCCGCTCCTCCTCATTGCTCCGCGCTGCATCGTCGCCGGCGCGCATGGCGCCACCCTACCCAAGCCGGGACAAAACGAGAACATGTTTCATTATCGGGGCCGCAGCACCAGCACCAGATTGCTGACCGCGAACTCCCGCAGCAGCGGGACCGACGTCAGCCACCATGCCCATCGCGGGTGGTAGCGGGGAAATGCCGCCACCGCCGCCCCGGTGCTCGCGGCCCAGTCGAGCCCTTCGGCCGCGGATACGGCGAACAACGACGACCCGTAGTTGTTTTTCGCCGGATGCCCACGTTTGCGGGCGTACCGGGCGGCGGCGCGGGCACCGCCGAGGTAGTGGGCCAGGCCGGTCTCGTGCCCACCGAACGGGCCCAGCCAGACGGTGTAGGAGAGCACGGCGAGCCCGCCCGGCTTGGTCACCCGCAGCATCTCGTTGCCCAGCTGCCACGGCCGCGGCACGTGCTCGGCGACGTTGGACGACAGGCAGATGTCCACCGAGTCGTCGGCGAACGGCAGCGCCATGCCCGAGGCGCGGACGAAGTCTCCGGGATCTGCCGCGAGCGGCGGGCCGGCCGCGTGCATCTCGCTGGGGTCGGGTTCGACGCCTATGTAGCGCAGACCCAGGTCGTCGAAGGCAGCCGAGAAGTAGCCGGGGCCGCCGCCGACGTCGAGCACGGTGCGGCCGGCGGCGGGTCCGCCCCGCGCCGCCAGCCACAGGTCGCACACCATGGCCGCGGTGTCCGCCGCGAGCGCGCCGTAGAACCGGGCCGGGTCGGACTGCTCGAAGCGGAATTCGGACAGCAGCCGCACCGCACGGGCCAGGGTCGCCCGCCGGGCGAAGACTTGGGTGGAAGGCGGGGTCACGGGCACCGGCCAACCCTACGCAGCGCGGTTGCCGGGCGCCGCGGCGTGCATCGTCGCCGAGCTGTGCTTGACTGCCCGACTCGCCCCCTCGCCGCTAACGCGGCTGGGGGTGCCCCCACCTCGCGCCGCGCCGCGGCGTGCATCGTCGCCGAGCTAGGCTGACCAGTGATGTCTGGTCTGCGCTCCGTGCTCCTGCTGTGCTGGCGCGATACCGGACACCCCCAGGGCGGCGGCAGCGAGGCCTACCTGCAGCGCATCGGCGCGCAGTTGGCCGCCTCCGGTGTCGCCGTCACGCTGCGCACCGCCCGCTATCCCGGCGCGCCCCGGCGCGAGATGGTCGACGGCGTGCGGATCGACCGGGCCGGCGGCCGGTACTCGGTCTACGTCTGGGCCCTGCTCGCGATGGCGGCGGCCCGGCTGGGGCTCGGACCGCTGCGGCGGGTGCGGCCCGACGTGGTCGTCGACACCCAGAACGGCCTGCCGTTCCTCGCCCGGCTGGTCTACGGCCGCCGGGTGGTGGTCCTGGTACACCACTGTCACCGCGAGCAATGGCCGGTGGCCGGGCCCGTGCTGGGCCGGCTCGGCTGGTTCGTCGAGTCGACGTTGTCGCCGTGGCTGAACCGGCGCAACCAGTACGTGACGGTATCGCTGCCGTCGGCGCGCGACCTGCTGGCGCTGGGCGTGGACAACGCGCGAATCGCGGTGGTGCGCAACGGGCTCGACGAGGCCCCGGCGCGCTCGCTGACCGGCCCGCGCGCCGCGGCGCCGCGGGTGGTGGTGCTGTCGCGGTTGGTGCCGCACAAGCAGATCGAGGACGCGCTGGAGGCCGTGGCGCGGCTGCGGCCCCGGATGCCGGGCCTGCACCTCGACATCGTGGGCGACGGGTGGTGGCGCCGGCGGCTCGTCGACCACGTCCGCCGGCTCGGCATCCCCGACGCGGTGACGTTCCACGGTCACGTCGACGACGTGACCAAACACCATGTGCTGCAGAGCTCGTGGGTGCAGCTGTTGCCCTCGCGCAAGGAGGGCTGGGGCCTGGCGGTCGTGGAGGCGGCTCAGCACCGGGTGCCGACCATCGGTTACCGGTCCTCGGGCGGCTTGTCGGATTCCATCGTCGACGAGGTCACCGGCATCCTGGTGGACACCCACGCCGAGCTGGTGGATCGTCTCGGCGAGTTGCTGTCCGACCCGGTGCTGCGCGAGCAACTCGGCGCCAAGGCGCACACCCGAAGCGGTGAATTCTCGTGGCGGCAAAGCGCCGACGCCATGCGCACGGTGCTGGAGGCCGTGCGCACGGGCGGGTACCTGAGCGGCGTGGTTTAGCCACGGGCGTCGGCGTCGCCGCGAGACATAAAGCGTTGCGCGGCGTGTCGTCGCAGCCGTTTATGTGTCGTGAAGCGGCGGCGGGAAGCCAGCGCGTCGCGCACGGCCGACCAAGGCGCCGGCGCCGCCCACCAGCAGCGCCGCCAGCCACGCCAGGTGCGCGAGCAGAGTCACCGTGCGCGCCGTGGCGGAGACCCCGGCGGTGTCGCCGCCGATCCGATAGAGCGCGAGGTCGTCGTCCCGGTAGACCGGGGTCAGCGCGTCGAGGGTGCGGGCGGACGCCCCCATGTCCCCGGCGGTGTCCGACTCCACGACCAGCCAGCCCACGCCCGCCGGCGCCAGCGCGGACGGCGCGGGCCCGGCCAACAGCAACTGCTGCACCGCGCGGGCTTGAGCGCCCTCGCCCGGGATGACGGTCCCCGAGATGACCAGGTCGCCGGTGCTCAGCACGTCGGCGCGCACCCAGCGGGGCAACGGGTCCAAGACCGGCGCGCGACCAGCCCAGGAGTAGAGCCGCATGGTGCCGGCCGGCAGCACCGCCACCGTCGCGGGCTGCGCGTTGATCGCGGCCGTCGCCGCCGCCCAGCCGCGCGGATACTGCACCGACGACACCTGGCCCCACACCCCCCAGGCCAGGTCCGGCAGCGCGAAGACCAGCGCCAGGCAGCAGACCGGTGCCGCCACCATGTCCGCGGGCGGCGGGACCCACCTGCGCAGCGTGACCACCACGCCCCCGCCCGCCAGCGCGTAGCCCGGCACGGCCAGCGCGACCCACTTCTGCCCGTCGCGCAGCACACCGAAGCCGGGCACGGCATCCACCAACGCGGCCAGCAGGTGCAGGCCCGGGCCGGTCGCCAGCGCCGCCGGAACCAGCACGGCCACCGCGGCCAACACCAACAGCGGCCGCGCCGCGGGACGGCGCAGCACCGTCGGCAGCCCGGCCGCGACTACGCCCAGCAACACCGCGGCCGACGCCACCGCGAACATCGTGGTCCGCGAGATCGGCACGGCCTCGCCGTTCCAGATCCCGCCCAGGGCGGCCAGGCTGGCCAGCGTGCCCAGCCCCGGCTCGGCGCGCGGCGCGAACGCCGCGACCCCCAGGGTGTTCGCCGCGGTGTGCGCGGTCAACGAGGCGCCCAGCGCCGACGCGGCCAGCCAGGGCAGCGCGGACACCAGCGCGACGCCCAGCGTCACCGCCGCGCACAGCCGGCGCGACCGGCCGGTGCCGGGCGCGCCCACGCAGAACAGCGCCGTCGTCGCGGCGAGCAGCAGGCCGGTCGGTGTCAGCCCGGCCAGCGCGATCCAGAAGGTCAACCCGAAGAACGAGCCGGAGCCCGTGCGCAGCCCCAGCATCGCCGTCGCGACCCAGGGCAGACAGCCGTAGCCGACCAGCAGGCTCCAGTGCCCCTGAAGCAGCCGCTCGGCGACGTAGGGATTCCAGATCGCCAGGGTGATGGCGACGAACTGCCCGGGCGCACCCGCGTCGGGCAGCGCCGTGGCGACCAGCCGGGCAGCGCCCCATCCCGCGAGCCAGAGCCCCAGCACGAGCAACGCCTTGACCACGACGCCGCCGTCCAGCACGTGCGAGGCCAGCGCCACCGCGAAATCCTGCGGCGTGGCGCGCGGGGCCGCCGTCAGGCCCAGCGCGGTGTCGGACACGTATGAGCGCGGCGTGGACACCGCGTCGCGCAGCAGCAGGTAACCGGGCCTGAGCAGCGGCCCGACCACCAGCAGGGCCAAGACCAGGGCGTACCCGGGCCGGGTCCAGCGCACGCGGCGGGCTATTCCCGTTCGGGTGGACCGGTGGGCTCGGGCGGCCCGGAGTCGGGCGGCTCGTCGGCACCCAGGGTGGGCGCGTCGGGATCATCGCGCGACGTGGGGCGCTGCGTGGGCAGCTTCTCGGTCTCGGCCTCGGCGCCGGGCACCGGCTCCTCGAGCCCACTGCGGCCGAAGAAGTCCTGGTCACCCCGGTCCAGGCCGGGATCGGTCAGCGCGCTCTCGGTGCGCAGGCTGAACGAGGCGAGCACCCCACCGCCGACCAGCGCGATCAACCCGACCGCGGTGAAGGTGATCGGCAGCACCCGCGACCACAGCGCCAGCCGGTCGCGCTCGTCGCGGGCGGCGTTGACCTGCGATTCGACCGTGTCCTGGTTGGACGTGACCTTGTAGTCGGCCAGCGTCAGCTCCGGCTTCATCGGGTCACGGGCGAAGTAGTGGTTGGCGTGCTCGGTCTCCTTGACGATGGTGCCCGACACCGGGTCCACCCAGAAGGTGCGCTGCGCCGCGTAGTAGCGGGTCATGGTGATCTGCTCGTTGGGGTCGCCGCCTTGCAGGCCCCACATCGCCGCCGAGGCGGTGAACTTGGAGTCCGTCGCCTGGTCGGCGTACAGCGACGGGTAGGGCACCGGTGCCACCAGCTTGCCCTCGGCGTTGTAGCCGACGTTCTGGGTGAACTTATAGGTGGTCAGACCGTTGACGTCGTCCTGGCTGTCGTAGTTGACGTCGAACGCCTTCTGGGCGATCGGATCGAAGTAGGGGTACGTCTTCTTCTCGGTGTGGAACGGGAACCGATAGGCCAGGCCGTCGTGCCGCAGCGGCATCGCCGTGGGCGGGTTCTCGTCGCCGAAGGCGCGCGGCTTCTGGACCGAGCCGCCGGCGTGGGTGTCGTCGGAGACCGACATCGCCGTCTTGCGGTTGAGGGTGACGGTGTCGACGATCGCCAGCAGCAGGCCGCTGTCCTTCTGCTTGTCGGTGCGCCGCACCGAGCTGCCGACCTGCAGCGTGACGACGTCGGCGTTGGCGGGCGATTCGACGCTGATCTGCTGCTGGGACACCAGCGGCACGTTCTGGTTGACGACGACGTGATCGGTCGACAACGAGGCGGAGTCGAGCGCGGTTCCGGTGCCGTCGCTGATCAGCGTGGTATCGATGTCGAGCGGGACCTTGGTGATCCTGCTGGTGGTGTACGTCGACAACAGCAGCGCGGCGATCAGCAGGGCGGCTCCGAGTCCGATGACCCCGCATGCGGCGAACCGCAACATGACTGCTCGGTTCACGTTGCTGTGCCCTCCTAGTGCTCTCTTGCGCCGTCAGCCGCAAACCCGTTTGACCCTAACAGCCGAACGTAAGCCCGCGGCTTGCGAACCTGTCGCCGTCGCACGCGGGTCCTTCGGGTGTACCCATTCGTTCTGCCGGCCCATCAGATGCAGACTGTGGGGGTGACGGATGGCCAGCGTGCGGGCGGCGTTCGCAGCTTCCTGCCCGCGGTGGAGGGGATGCGCGCGTGCGCGGCCATGGGTGTGGTCGTCACGCACGTCGCCTTCCAGACCGGGCACTCCAGCGGCGTCACCGGCCGGCTGTTCGGCCGCTTCGATCTGGCCGTCGCGGTGTTCTTCGCGTTGTCGGGCTTCCTGTTGTGGCGCGGCCACGCGGCGGCGGCGCGCGGCCTGGCGCCGCGCCCGCGCACCGGCCACTATCTGCGGTCCCGGGTGGTGCGCATCATGCCCGCCTATGTGGTGGCGGTCGTCGTGATCCTGACGCTGCTGCCCGACGCGGATCACGCCAGCCCGACGGTGTGGCTGGCGAACCTGACCCTGACCCAGATCTATGTGCCGCTCACCCTGACCGGCGGGCTGACCCAGATGTGGAGCCTTTCCGTCGAGGTCAGCTTCTACCTCGCGCTGCCGATCCTGGCGTTGTTGGCCCGGCGGCTGCCGGTCGGCGCGCGGGTGCCGGCCATCGCCGCCCTGGCCGCGCTGAGCTGGGCCTGGGGCTGGGCGCCCATCCACACGGGATCCGGCACCAACCCGCTCAACTGGCCGCCGGCCTTCTTCTCCTGGTTCGCCGCCGGCATGCTGCTGGCCGAATGGGTGCACGACCCGATCGGTGTGCCGCACCGGTGGGCGCGCCGGCGCGTGGCGATGGGTGTCGTCGCCGTGCTGGCCTACCTGCTGGCGGCGTCCCCGCTGGCCGGACCGGAGGGCCTGATTCCCGGCACGGCCACCCAGTTCGCCGTGAAGACGGCGGCGGGCTCGCTGGTGGCGCTCGCGCTGGTCGCCCCGCTGGTGCTGGACCGGGTCGACACCCCGCACCGGTTGCTGGGCAGCACCGCCACGGTGACGCTGGGGCGATGGTCCTACGGCCTGTTCGTGTGGCACCTGGCCGCGCTGGCCATGGTGTTCCCGGTGCTCGGAACTTTCGCGTTCACCGGCCGGATGCCGTCGGTGCTGGTGCTCACGCTGATCTTCGGGTGGGCGATCGCCGCGGTCAGCTACGGGCTGGTCGAGTCACCCTGCCGGGAAGCGTTGCGGCGCTGGGAGAAACGGGAGAAGCCGGACGAAACGCCGGATGCCGTCGACGCCGAGGCCGACGCGATCGCGCCTTAGCCGGTCGACTCGGAGACGTAACCCGATGGTGCGGCCGCGGCCTTGGAGGATCGTTGGTGGGCGTCAGGCCGGCTCGGGCGCCCGCAGCCGCGCGATGATCTCGGCGCGCACGGCCGACCGCCGGGCCTTGCCGGCGTCGTCACGCAGGGGAGCGTCGACAAACTCGATGAAATCGGGGGAGGGCGGCAACTTGTACGGTGAAAGGTGTTCGCGCAGAAACTCTTTCACGCCCTCTGCGTCGAGGGTGGACCCGTCGGCGGTGTGCACCAGCGCGTAGGGCACCTGACCCAGATCGTCATCCGGAACACCGACGACGAGGCAGGACAGCACGTCGGGGTGTGCCGAGAGTGCGTTCTCGATCTCGGCCGGGTAGACGTTGCGGCCGCCGACGGTGAACATGTCGACCCGACGATCGGACAGGTACAGGAACCCGTCGGCGTCGAAGTGGCCGAGGTCGCCCAGGGAGTCCCAGCCATCCCGGCTCTTCGCCTCGACGCCGACGTAGCGGTAGGTCGGCGCGCTGCCCGGGGCCGGGCGCATGAAGATCTCGCCGACCACGCCGGGCGGGCAGGGGTTGCCATCGTCGTCGAGCACCTTCATCTCCCCGGCGACCACCACCCCCACCGATCCGCGGTGGGTCAGCCACTGGTCCCCGGAGATGAAGGTGAGCGCCTGTAACTCGGTGCCGCCGTAGAGTTCCCACACCTTCTCCGGGGCCAGCAGGTCGATCCACGCCTGCTTGACGGCGGGCGGGCATGGGGCGCCCATGTGCCAGAAGCGCCGGATCGACGAGAGGTCGTAGGACTTCGGGTCGGCGTGATACACGGGCAGCGCCCGCTGCATGATCGTGGGCACCGTCGTCAGGAAGGTGACGCGATGATCGGTGATCAGCCGCAGGAACCGCTCCGGGTCGAACCGGCTCATCAGGACCAGGTGGTGGCGCATCAGCAGCGCGAGCGTCGCGGTGGTGAAACCGGTGTTGTGCGACAACGGAATCGGCACCAGTGTCGTGTCGCCCTCCTGCGCGCCGAGCGGATATCCGATGGCGGCCGGTATCCGGCTGTCGCCGCCGGATTCGATGAGCTTGGGCCGGCCGGTGCTGCCGCCGGATCCCATCGCCTTCCACACCGGCGACACCGCCTCCGGCAGCGCCGCGTCGGAATGCTCCGGGCCGGGCGTGAAACCGGCCGGAAGACTGGGTATTTGGGGATGCTCGCGGCCGACCAGCAGGGCGGGCGGTCGCAGGTCCAGCAGGCCCCGCAGCTCCGCGTCCGGCAACCGCGCCGACAGTGGCTGGGGGACCGCGCCCAGCTTCCAGCACGCCACTGCGGCCTGGATCCACTCGACGGAGTTGGGCAGCACCATGGTCACGTAGTCGCCGACCCCGACGCCGCGCTCCGCGTAGGCGCGGGCCAACCGGTTCGTCGAGGCGTCGAGCTCCGCGCGGGTGAGGGTGAGCCCGTCACAGGTGACGGCGGCCTCGTCGGGCGCGAGTTCGGCCAGCGCCGCGATCTGGGTGCCGATCGGCGGGACCGGCTCACTCATATGCGCCCTGCCGCTCGAAGATGCGGCGCGGGTTGTCGACCAGCATCGTGTGCAGTTGCTCGTCGGTGACGCCGCGTTCTTTGAGGGCGGGGATGACGTCGTTGTGGATGTGCAGGTAATGCCAATTCGGCGCCATCTGGGGCACCAGGTCTTCGGGGAGCGCGTCGAAGTAGCAGTTGGCGTCGTGCGAGAGCACCATCTTGTCGGCGTGCCCGCGCTCGCACATCGTCGCCACGATCTTGACCCGCTCCTCGAACGGCGAGATCACGTCCAGGCCGAACCGGTCCATCCCCAGATACGAACCCGCGGCGATGAGCTCCTCGAGGTAGCCGACGTCGGTGCTGTCACCCGAGTGGCCGATGACCACCCGGCTCAGGTCGACCCCCTCCTCGGAGAAGATGCGTTGTTGCTCGAGCCCGCGGCGCAGCCCCGCGTGCGTGTGCGTGGAGATCGGCACCCCGGTGCGCTTGTGTGCCTGGGCGACGGCCCGCAGCACCCGCTCGACGCCCGGTGTGATGCCGGGTTCGTCGGTGGCGCACTTGAGGATGCCGGCCTTGATGCCGGTGTCGGCGATGCCCTGCTCGATGTCGCGGACGAACATCTCGGTCATGATCTCGGGGCCGTCCAGCAACCCTCCCGGGCCCTCGTAATGGAACCGGAACGGCACGTCGTTGTAGGTGTAAAGCCCGGTCGCCACAACGATATTCAACTCGGTGGCCGCCGCGACGCGCGCGATGCGGGGGATGTAGCGGCCCAGCCCGACCACGGTGAGGTCCACGATGGTGTCCACGCCGCGGGCCTTCAGTTCGTTGAGCCGGTCGATGGCGTCGGCGACCCGCCGTTCCTCGTCGCCCCAGGCTTCGGGATAGTTCAGGGCGATCTCGGTGGTCATGATGAACACGTGCTCGTGCATGAGCGTCACACCGAGGTCGGCGGTATCGATGGGGCCGCGGGCGGTATTGAGTTCTGACACGAGACTGATGCTAGGTCGACTCGGTGGTCGCACAACAGTGCCGATTTATTCCGGCGCGCCCGAGGTTGCAGTACCGTCACCCTCGTCCGAACCGGAACCCGCGGGAGTCGCGTCATGTTGCTCAATCCCAACCACCTGCAACGTCAATACCCAGACCGGCGCTCGGCGGAGATCATGGCCGCGACGGTGGACTTCTTCGAATCGCGGGGCAAGGCGCGGTTGAAGTCCGACGACCACGAACGGGTGTGGTATTCCGAGTTTTTGGACCACATCGGACGCGAGCGCATCTTCGCGTCGCTGCTGACACCGTCGGAGTACGGTGCCAGCGATTGCCGCTGGGACACTTACCGGATCAGCGAGTTCGCCGAGATCGTGGGCTTCTACGGGCTGAGCTACTGGTACCCCTTCCAGGTCACCGCGCTGGGCCTGGGCCCGATCTGGATGAGCGGCAACTCCGACGCCAAGCGCAAGGCCGCCGCTCAACTGGAGGCCGGGGAGGTGTTCGCCTTCGGGCTGTCCGAGCAGACCCACGGCGCCGACGTCTACCAGACCGACATGATCCTGACGCCCTCCGACGAGGCTGGTCTCGGGGGCTGGACCGCGAGCGGCGAGAAGTACTACATCGGCAACGCCAACGTGGCGCGGATGGTGTCGACCTTCGGCAAGATCGCCGGCACCGACGAGTACGTGTTCTTCGCCGCCGACTCCCAGCACGATCGGTACGACCTGATCAAGAACGTGGTGAACTCGCAGAATTACGTGGCCAACTACGCGCTGCGCGACTACCCGGTCAGCGAGGCCGACATCCTGCACCGCGGCCCCGAGGCCTTCCACGCCGCCCTCAACACCGTCAACGTCTGCAAGTACAACCTGGGCTGGGGCGCCGTCGGCATGTGCACCCACGCCATGTACGAGGCGGTCACCCACGCCTCCAACCGCGTCCTCTACGGCACCGTCGTCACCGACTTCACCCATGTCCGGCGGCTGCTCACCGACGCTTACCTGCGGCTGGTCGCGATGCGGCTGGTGACCACCCGCGCCTGCGACTACATGCGCAGCGCGTCGGCCGACGACCGGCGTTACCTGCTGTACAGCCCGCTCACGAAGGGGAAGGTCACCAGCGAGGGGGAGCGGGTCGTCATCGCGCTCTGGGACGTCATCGCCGCGAAGGGCGTCGAGAAGGACACCTTCTTCGAGGCCGTCACCCGCGAGATCGGTTTGTTGCCAAGGCTGGAGGGCACGGTGCACATCAACATCGGGCTGCTCGGCAAGTTCATGCCCAACTTCCTGTTCGCCCCCACCAGCGAGTTGCCGATCATCGGCCGCCGCGACGATGCGTCGGACGACACCTTCCTGTTCGCGCAGGGTCCGACCGGCGGGCTGGGCAAGGTGCGCTTCCACGACTGGCGCGCGATGTTCGACGGGTACGCGCACCTGCCCAACGTCGCGTTGCTGCGCAAGCAGATCGACGTGCTCGCCGACATGTTGGCCAGCGCGACCCCCGACGCCGCGCAGCAGAAGGACGTCGACTTCGCGTTCGCCGTGGGCCAGTTGTTCGCGACGGTGCCCTACGCGCAGCTCATCCTCGAGGAGGCCGCGCTGTCGGACGTGGACGAGACGCTGATCGACGGGATCTTCGCCGTGCTGGTCCGCGACTTCAACGGCTACGCGGTGGAGTTGAGCGACAAGCCCGCGACGACGGACGACCAGGCCCGGTTCGCGACGCGGATGATCCGCCGCCCGGCCCACGACCCCTCGCGGTACGCCCAGATCTGGAAGGAGCACATCCTTCCGCTCAACGGCGCGTACGAGATGCGGCCCTAGGCCGGCCTGCGCGGGCCGTGCCCGCCGGCCCCTTGACTGTGATGCAGATCACCGTAATATGACCAGTGGTCATCGATTGCTAGGAGGCCGCATTTGCCAACGGTGACTTGGGCCCGGGTCGACCCCGGTCGTCGCGCCGCCATCATCGACGCCGCCGAACAGGAATTCGGGGCGCACGGGTTCTCCCGCGGCAGCCTCAACGTCATCGCACGCCGGGCCGGCGTCGCCAAAGGCAGCCTGTTCCAATACTTTGCGGACAAGCGCGACCTGTACGCCTTCATCGCCGACATCGGCAGCCAGCGGGTGCGCGCCTACATGGAAGACCGCATCCGCGAGCTGGACCCGAGCCGGCCGTTCTTCGACTTCCTCACCGACTGGCTCGATGCGTGGGTGGCCTACTTCGCCGACCACCCGCACGAACGCGCGCTGCACGCGGCGGCGACGCTCGAGGTCGACACCGAGGCCCGCGTCAGTGTGCAGAACGTCATTCACCGCCACTACCTCGAGGTGATGCGGCCGCTCGTGCGCGACGCGAAGGCGCGCGGCGACCTGCGCGCCGATTCCGACACCGATGCGCTGTTGTCGTTGCTGCTCTTGATCTTTCCGCACCTGGCACTCGCGCCGTACATGCGCGGTCTGGATCCCGTTCTCGGGCTCGACGAACACACACCGGAGCAGCCGGCGCTCGCCGTGCGCCGGCTCGTCGCGGTGCTGGCGGCCGCCTTCGCGGCGCCTACGCACGCCCAGCCGCCCGTGCGCTCAGCCCCACAACGATCCGAGGAGGTCACATGACACGCACACATTCGGGCTCGATGGTTCGAGGGGGCCTCAACTGGGACAGCCTGCCGCTGCGGCTGTTCGCCGGCGGCAACGCGAAATTCTGGGATCCGGCCGACATCGACTTCTCCCGCGATCGCGCCGACTGGGAGACCTTGACCGACGACGAACGCGACTACGCCATCCGGCTGTGCGCGGAGTTCATCGCCGGCGAGGAAGCCGTGACCGAGGACATTCAGCCGTTCATGTCCGCGATGCGGGCCGAGGGCCGGCTCGGCGACGAGATGTACCTGACGCAGTTCGCATTCGAGGAGGCCAAGCACGTCCAGGTGTTCCGCATGTGGCTCGACGCGGTCGGGGTCACCGACGACCTGCACCGCTACCTCGACGCCATCCCCACCTACCGGACGATCTTCTACGAGGAATTGCCGGACTGCCTCAACGCGCTGTCGGTGGACCCGTCGCCGGCCGCCCAGGTGCGGGCGTCGGTCACCTACAACCACATGGTCGAGGGCATGCTGGCGCTCACCGGTTACTTCGGTTGGCACAAGATCTGCGTGGAGCGCGGCATCCTGCCCGGCATGCAGGAACTGGTCCGGCGCATCGGCGACGACGAGCGGCGCCACATGGCGTGGGGGACGTTCACCTGCCGCCGCCACGTCGCCGCCGACGACGCCAACTGGGGCGTCTTCGAGACCCGGATGAACGAGCTGATGCCGCTGGGGCTGCGCCTCATCGAGGAGGGCTTCACCCTGTATGACCCGATGCCGTTCGGCCTGTCGGTGGACGAGTTCATGCAGTACGCGTCCGACAAGGGCATGCGGCGCTTCGGCACCATCTCCAGCGCCCGCGGGCGGCCGGTCGCCGAGATCGACCTCGACTACTCGCCGCTGCACCTGGAGGACACCTTCGCCGACGAGGACGAGAGGGCCCTGGCGGCCGCGTCGGCCTGACGCGGCTACCCGACCTTGCTGCCGCCGGCCGCGTCCCCGGTGTCGGTCTCACCCCCGTTGGTGGCGACCCGTCCCCCGCAAGCGGGTGGGGGTACCCCCTGGGGGCGTGCCCCAGCGCCCGGCTACGCCGCGCTTGCGATCGCCACTACCCGACCCAGACGGTCTTGGCGTTGCAGAACTCGCGGATCCCGTGGCCCGCGAGCTCGCGGCCGTAGCCGGAGCGCTTGACGCCGCCGAAGCCCAACTCCGGGTAGGACACCGTCATCCCGTTGATGAAGACCTGGCCGGCCTCGATGTCGTCGATGAAGCGCTGCTGTTCGGCCTCGTCTCGCGTCCAGGCGTTGGAGCCCAGCCCGAACGTGGTGGCGTTGGCGATCTCGATGGCCTCGTCGATGCTCTCGGCCCGGTACATCGACGCGACCGGGCCGAACACCTCCTCGGTGTAGAGCGCCATGTCCTTGGTGATGTCGGTGATCACCGTCGGCGGGTAGAACCAGCCCGGCCCGTCGAGCGGCTTGCCGCCGGTGCGCAGCGTCGCGCCCGCCGCGACGGCATCGTCGACCTGCTTGGCGATGTCGTCGCGACCGGACTCGGTGGCCAGCGGGCCCACGTCGGTCTCGGGGTCGGTGGGGTCGCCGACCTTGAGCGCCGCCATCCGCTCCACGAACTTGTCGACGAACGCGTCGTAGATGTCGGTGTGGACGATGAAGCGCTTGGCGGCGATGCAGGACTGCCCGTTGTTCTGCACCCGCGCGGTGACCGCGGTCTTGACGGCCTCGTCCAGGTCCGCCGACGGCATCACGATGAACGGGTCGCTGCCGCCGAGCTCGAGCACGGTGGGTTTGATCTCGTCGCCGGCGATGGCGGCGACCGACTGCCCGGCCGGCTCGCTGCCGGTCAGGGTCGCCGCGGCGACGCGGGGGTCGCGCAGGATGCGCTCGACCGCGCTGGACGAGACGAGCAGCGTCTGGAAGCAGCCCTCCGGGAAGCCGCCGCGCGCGATGACGTCGGCGAGGTAGAGCGCGGTCTGCGGCACGTTGGAGGCGTGCTTGAGGATGCCGACGTTGCCGGCCATCAGCGCCGGCGCGGCGAACCGGACGGCCTGCCAGAGCGGGAAGTTCCACGGCATCACGGCCAGGACCACGCCGAGGGGCTGGTAGCGGATGTATGCCTTGGACGCGCCGACCTTGGCCGCGTCGGCCGGCTCGTCGGCCAGCAGCTTTTCGGCGTTCTCGGCGTAGTAGCGAAAGCCCTTGGCGCACTTGAGTACTTCGGCCTTGGCCGACTTCAGCGTCTTGCCCATCTCGCACGTCATCATCGCGGCGACGTCGTCGGCCTCTTTCTCCAACAGGTCGGCGGTCGCGTTTGCCCACTGCGCGCGCTGGGCAAAGATGGTGTTATGGCGGTAGTCCTGGAACCGGGCGTACGCGCGGGCGATGGCCGCGTCGACTTCTTCGTCGGTTGCCGGGGTGAAGGTTTTTACTGTCTCGCCGGTGGCCGGGTTGATGGTCGCGATGGGCACGCTGACATCCTTCGCTTCGGGGTTGGTGAAAGGTCCAACATCCAGCCTGCCACTATCGTTCCCTCGAGGGAGGTGCCGGATGAGTAAAGCCGCCGAGCTGATGGTCAAGTGCCTGGAAAACGAGGGTGTTTCCGTGGTCTTCGGCCTGCCGGGAGAGGAGAACATCCGCTTCGTGCAGGCGCTGGCCGCCTCGAGCATCCGCTATGTGCTGACCCGGCACGAGCAGGGCGCGGCCTTCATGGCCGAGATGTACGGGCGGGTCACCGGGCGGGCGGCGGTGGTGTCGAGCACCCTGGGGCCGGGCGCGATCAACATGCAACTCGGCGTGGCCGACGCCACCACCAACAGCACCCCGCTGGTCGCGATCTCCGCGCAGGTGGGTCACGACCGGGAGTTCAAGGAGTCACACCAGTACGTCGACCTGGTGTCGATGTTCGCGCCCATCACCCGGTGGGCCGCCGGCGTCCCCACCGCGCGGGCCATCCCGGAGATGTTCCGCAAGGCGTTCAAGGTCGCCGAGACCGAACGCCCGGCCGCGGTCTATCTCGCGGTGCCCGAGCACATCGACGCCGACGAGACCGACTACGACCTGACACCGTTGCCGCGCAACGTCGTTCGCCCGGATGCGCCCGCGCCCGGCCAGGTGGAGCGTGCGGTCGACACCCTGCGCAAGGCCAAGCGGCCGGTGGTGCTGGCCGGGCACGGCGCCGCCCGCGGCAACGCCACGGCGGCGCTGGTCCGGTTCTCGGAGCAGTTCGGCATCCCGGTGGCCAACACCTTCCACGGCAAGGGCGTGATGCCCGACGACCATCCCAACAGCATCGGAACCATCGGCTTCATGCGGCACGACTACGTGAACTTCGGCTTCGACAACGCCGACGTGGTGATCGCCGTCGGCTACGAGTTGCAGGAGTTCGACCCCGTCCGGATCAACCCGCAGGCCGACAAGAAGATCATCCACATCCACCGGTTCCCGGCCGAGGTCGACGCGCACTATTCGGTGGACGTCGGGATCATCGGCGACATCAGCGCCTCGCTGGACGCGTTGACCGTCGGGCTGGACGGCCACGCCTACGAGGCCGATCCGGAGGTTCCCGGCCACGGCCTGCTCGAAGAGGAATTCTCGCGCGGGCAACAGGATTCGCGCTACCCGCTGGCCCCGGCACGGGTGGTCGCCGACACGCGCGCGGCGCTGGGGCGCAGCGACGTGGTCCTGGTCGACACCGGCGCGACCAAGATGTGGATGGCGCGGCTCTACCCGACGTATGAGTGCAACACCTGCCTGGTGTCGAACGGGTTGTCCACCATGGGTTTTGCCCTACCCGGCGCGCTCGGTGTGAAGCTGGCACGGCCCGACACGAAGGTGCTGGCCGTCGTCGGCGACGGCGCGTTCCTGATGAACTCGCAGGAGATCGAGACCGCCGTCCGCGAGCGGATACCGCTGGTGGTGCTGATCTGGGAGGACGGCGGTTACGGGCTGATCGAGTGGAAGATGGACCTCGAGCTCGGCGCGCACTACTACGTGAAGTTCGGCAACCCCGACGTGGTGAAGTACGCGGAAAGCTTCGGCGCCAAGGGATATCGGATCAACAGCGCCGAGGAACTGTTACCCACACTGCGTGCCGCGCTCGACGACGACGGCGTCTCGGTGATCGCCTGCCCGGTCGACTACTCGGAGAACTTGCGGTTGACCGACCGGCTCGGCGAGCTGGACGAGACGCTGTAATTCACGGACACATCCGGGCCAAAGGGCGGGCAGACGCCGGTGTTCGGCGGCAGCCGCAACCCCGGCGGCTGTCCCTGGATCTCTGGCTGCAGATATGTGAGGTGTAGCAGCCCGCGGGTCCTTCGGGCGGTGCGCACTCGGGTGGCTGGTTGCCGCCGGTGTCGGTGGAGCAGACGGCGTGGGCCGTACCCGCACCGAGTGTCACGTCCGCCGTTCCTTCGTTGCCCGTTGCGTGTATGTTCCTGCCGGGCGGCTGCTGTGAAGAGGGGCCTAGGCCCTCTAATCACGCAGGCCAGCGTTCGTGTGGTCACGCCTCCTCGGGGCGGCCCCGAGAGGGGCCAGATTTCGGACGCTACTGCCGAGTGTGCATCTATGGCGATCATTCGCACAGGAGATTCTCTAAATCTTTTGCGCGAGTGTGCATCTATGGCGATTTCAGACCGCTTTTTGTCGGTGGGGGTGGCTAGTTTGGGGCTCATGAGTTCGGGTGGTGATGACGAGGCCGTCGCGGTGTTCGACGACCTTGACTCAGTCTTGGCCCGCGCTCGCGCGTTACCGGTTGACGCGATGAGCGTCCAGCAACAGCTGGTGCTGCTGGAGCGCTGCGAGAAGGTGCGCCGCCAACTGCCGTCCATCGAGCATCCGGTGATCAATTCCCTGGCCCGCCAAGCCACGCCAGAAGAGCTCGGCGGCACGCTGTCCCACGCGATCGCCGAGGCCACGCTGATCAGCCGCGCCGAAGCCTCGCGGCGGGTCACAGAAGCCAGTGATCTGGGCCCGCGGCAG
>NZ_LQOU01000066.1 GCF_002102155.1 Mycobacterium europaeum | reverse complement strand
GTCCCCGAGCCGCCCGCGCCCCCCGAGACGCCGGCGGCCCCGGAGATCGAGGCCATCGCGCCGCCCGAAGGCCGGCTGGAGCGGCTGCGCGGCCGCCTGGCCAGGTCGCAGAACGCGCTGGGACGCAGCGTGCTGGGGCTGATCGGCGGCGGCGATCTCGACGAGGACGCCTGGCAGGACGTGGAGGACACCCTGCTGGTCGCCGACCTGGGCCCGGTGGTCACCGATTCGGTGATGTCGCAGCTGCGCAGCCGCCTGGCCGGCGGCGCCGTGCGCACCGAGGCCGACGCGAAGGCCGTTCTGCGCGACGTCCTCATCCGGGAGCTGCACCCCGACATGGACCGCTCGATCCGCGCCCTGCCGCACGCCGATCACCCGTCGGTGCTGCTGGTGGTCGGCGTCAACGGCACCGGCAAGACGACGACGGTCGGCAAGCTGGCGCGGGTGCTGGTGGCCGACGGGCGGCGTGTCGTGCTCGGCGCCGCCGACACCTTCCGGGCCGCCGCCGCCGATCAGCTGCAGACCTGGGCGTCGCGGGTGGGCGCGGAGGTGGTGCGCGGAGCCGAAGGCGCCGACCCCGCGTCGGTGGCGTTCGACGCCGTCGACAAGGGCATCGCCTCGGGCGCCGACGTGGTGCTCATCGACACCGCGGGCCGGCTGCACACCAAGGTCGGGCTGATGGACGAGCTCGACAAGGTCAAGCGCGTGGTAACCCGCCGCGCCGCGGTCGACGAGGTGCTGCTGGTGCTCGACGCCACCATCGGGCAGAACGGGCTCGCTCAGGCGCGGGTGTTCGCCGAGGTCGTCGAGATCACCGGCGTCGTGCTGACCAAGTTGGACGGTACTGCCAAGGGCGGCATCGTATTCCGCGTCCAACAGGAGCTCGGGGTGCCCGTGAAACTGGTCGGGCTCGGGGAAGGTCCCGACGACCTGGCGCCGTTCGAGCCGGCCGCCTTCGTCGACGCCCTGCTGGGCTGAAAGCCCTTACACGCCGCGCGCGACGTTAATCCGCGCGAAACACGGTGGCTCCACCGCGGAAACAACCATTGCGCAAGGTTCTGGATCAGGTCACAGGCGTCGCCTGACGGCCATTCATGTCCGACCGGAGGTGAGCGAGTGGCATTCCCGCAATTGGGCCAACCCGATACCGGCGATACCGCCTGGATGTTGGCGAGTTCCGCGCTTGTGCTGTTGATGACGCCGGGCCTTGCGTTCTTCTACGGCGGCATGGTGCGCACCAGAAGCGTGCTCAACATGATCATGATGAGCATCAGCGCGATGGGCGTGGTCACCGTGCTCTGGGTGCTCTACGGCTACTCGATGTCGTTCGGCGACGACCGGGGCGGCGTCGTGGGCAATCCGACCGACTACTGGGGCCTGGCGAAGCTGATCGGCGGCAACGCCGTCAAGGCCGACCCGAGCAAGGGCGTCACGCAGGTCGACATCCCACTGGCCGGCACCATGCCCGCCACCGTGTTCGTGGCCTTCCAGCTGATGTTCGCGATCATCACCGTCGCGCTGATCTCCGGGGCGGTCGCCGACCGGCTCAAGTTCACCGCGTGGCTGGTGTTCTCCGGGCTGTGGGCGACGCTGGTCTACTTCCCGGTCGCGCACTGGGTGTTCGCCGCCGACGGCTTCGCCTCCGAGCACGGCGGGTGGATCAACAACAAGCTGCACGCCATCGACTTCGCCGGCGGGACAGCGGTCCACATCAACTCCGGTGTGGCGGGCCTGGCCCTGGCGATCGTCCTGGGCAAGCGCCGCGGCTGGCCGACGACGCTGTTCCGGCCGCACAACCTGCCATTCGTCATGCTCGGCGCCGGCCTGCTGTGGTTCGGCTGGTTCGGGTTCAACGCCGGTTCGGCGACCAGCTCCAACGGGTCGGCCGGTACCACCTTCATGACCACCACCATCGCGACCGCCACGGCCATGCTGGCGTGGTTGCTCACCGAGCGCATCCGCGACGGCAAGCCCACGACGCTGGGGGCGGCGTCGGGCATCGTCGCCGGACTGGTCGCGATCACGCCGTCCTGCTCGTCGGTCAACGTGCTGGGCGCCCTGGCGGTCGGCGCGGTGGCCGGGGTGGTGTGCGCGCTGGCCGTCGGGCTGAAGTTCAAGTTCGGCTACGACGACTCGCTCGACGTGGTCGGGGTGCACATGATCGGTGGTTTGACGGGCACCCTGCTGGTGGGTCTGCTCGCCGCACCCGAGTCGCCGGCGATCAACGGCGTGGCCGGGGTGTCCAAGGGATTGTTCTACGGCGGCGGCTGGGCCCAACTCGAGCGCCAGGCGGTCGGCGCGTTCGCGGTACTGTTCTACTCCGGGATCGTCACGCTGATCCTGGCGTTGATCCTGAAGTACACGATCGGGTTGCGGGTCGGCGCCGAAGAAGAATCAACCGGTATCGACGAGTCCGAGCACGCGGAGAGCGGTTACGATTTCGGAACGATCGGTGGACAAGGTTCCGTCCTTCCGGTAGCGCGGACTCCCGTGGATGACCGCAACGGTCTACAGGAGGCTCGAGTGGGCGACAAGGTGGAGGCAGAGCAGGCATGAAGCTAGTCACCGCAATAGTGAAGCCGTTCACCCTCGATGACGTGAAGACCAGCCTCGAGGACGCGGGCGTCCTGGGGATGACGGTCAGCGAAATCCAGGGATACGGGCGGCAGAAGGGCCACACCGAGGTTTACCGGGGGGCTGAATACTCGGTGGATTTCGTGCCGAAGGTGCGAATCGAGGTCGTGGTCGACGATTCCATCGTGGACAAGGTCGTGGACAGCATCGTCCGGGCGGCGCGCACCGGCAAGATCGGTGACGGCAAGGTCTGGGTCACCCCCGTGGAAACCATTGTGCGAGTACGCACGGGTGAACGCGGAACCGATGCCCTCTGAGGCCAGCCGCACATTGCTGAAGCAGGCCGGACGGGCCGGGAGGGTATGACAAACCCACCCGGCCCGTCCGGGTCATCTGGAGCGGGCGCTCAAAGCGACGGCGGCGCAAGCGATCTGGCTGCCGCGCGGCGCCGTCTGTTGTCCGAGGGAAGTCATCTCGGCGCGGCCGAGCTGCGCAAAGCCTGGCTGGAACTGCACGAGTCCTGGCTGGCCGCCAAGGCCGGCGAGATCGGCATCGCCGACGGCAGCGGTTTCGCGATCGTCGGCGTGGGCGGCTTGGGCCGCCGCGAGCTGCTGCCGTATTCCGATCTGGACCTGATGCTGTTGCACGACAACAAGTCCGACGAGGTGCTGCAGCGGGTCGCCGACGGGCTGTGGTATCCGCTGTGGGACGCCAACGTTCGCCTCGACCACAGCGTGCGCACCGTGTCGGGGGCCCTCGGCGTCGCCAACAGCGACATGGTGGCCGCGCTGGGCATGCTGGACGCGCGGCACATCGCCGGGGACGAGCGGCTGTCGGCCGAACTCATCGACGGGGCGCGACGCCAGTGGCGCAGCGCGATCCGATCCCGCATGGACGAGCTCGTCGCGTTGACATACGAACGCTGGCAACGGTGTTGGCGCATCGCGCAGCGGGCCGAGCCGGACCTGAAGTCGGGGCGCGGCGGCCTGCGCGACGTCCAACTGCTCGACGCGCTGGGCGTCGCGCAGCTCATCGACCGCCATGGCATGGGCCATCCCGACGCGCCGGGCGGCTCGCTGGACGCCGCGTACCTCACGCTGCTCGACGTCCGCACCGAACTGCACCGGGTATCCAAACGCGGACTCGATCAACTGCTGGCGCAGTTTGCCGACGAGGTCAGCGCCGCGCTGGGCGTCGGGGACCGATTCGCCTTGTCCCGCATGCTCTCCAGCGTCAGCCGGACCATCGCCTACCACGCCGAGACCGGCCTGCGGACCGCCCAGAACGCGCTGCCCCGGCGCGGCCTCACCGCCCTGGTGCGGCGCCCGAAACGTCGGCCACTGGACGAGGGCGTGGTGGAGTACGACGGCGAGGTGGTCCTCGCCCGCGACGCGCAGCCCCAGGCCGACCCCGGGTTAGTGCTGCGCGTGGCGGCCGCGTCGGCGGACACGGGCCTGCCCATCGGCGCCGGCACCCTCAAACGGCTGGCCGACAGCGCCGGAGACCTGCCGTCGCCGTGGCCGCGGGAGGCGCTGGACGACCTGCTGGTGGTGCTCCTGGCCGGGCCCACGACGGTGAACACGATCGAGTCGCTGGACCGCACCGGCCTCTGGGGCCGGATCTTCCCGGAGTGGGACGCCGTCCGCGACCTGCCGCCGCGCGACGTCTCGCACAAGTGGACCGTCGATCGTCACATCGTCGAAACGGCCGTCAACGCGGCCCCGCTCACCACCCGCGTGGCGCGCTCGGACCTGCTCGCGCTCGGTGCGCTGCTGCACGACATCGGCAAGGGGCGCGGCACCGACCACTGTGTGCTGGGCGCGGAACTGACGATCCCGATCGCCAACAGGCTGGGGTTGTCGGCGCAGGACGCCGACACGCTCGCGGGCATGGTCCGCCACCACCTGCTGCTGCCGATCACCGCCACCCGAAGTGACCTCAACGATTCCAAGACCATCGAGTCCGTCGCCGAGGCCCTGCACGGCGACCCGCAACTCCTCGAGCTCCTGCACGCGCTGGCTGAGGCGGACTCGAAGGCCACCGGGCCGGGGGTGTGGAGCGACTGGAAGGCCTCGCTGATCGAGGACCTGGTCCGCCGCTGCCGGCTGGTGATGGCCGGGGAGCCGCTTCCCGAAGCCGAACCCATTGCGCCGCATTACGTTTCGCTGGCCGCCGACCGCGGCGTGCACGTGGAGATCCGCCCCGGCGACCGGGAGCGGCTGACCGCGGTGATGCTGGCGCCGGACCAGCGTGGGCTGGTGTCGAAAGCCGCCGCGGTGCTGGCGCTGAACTCGCTGCGCATCCACTCGGCGCTGGCCAACATTCACGAGGGTGTCGCCATCGTCGAGTTCGTCGTGTCGCCCGTGTTCGGCTCGCCGCCCGAATCAGGCCTGCTGCGTCAGCAATTCAACGGCGCCCTCGCCGGCGACCTCGACGTCCTCGGCACGCTGGAGCGGCGCGACACCGACGCCATCAGCGCGGCGACCGCGCGGGCCGGCGAGATTCAGGCCGGGGTGCCCGTCACCCGGTCGACCGCTCCGCCGCGCATCCTGTGGCTGGAGACGTCGACCGCCGGGCAGTTGATCTTCGAGGTCCGCGCGATGGATCGCCTGGGTCTGCTCGCGCTGCTGACGAGCGCGCTGGAACGCGCGGACGCGGACATCGCCTGGGCCAAGGTCAACACGTTCGGCTCGACGGCGGCCGACGTCTTCTGCGTGACGGTGCCGGCGCACGCCGAGCACGGGGCGCGGGCCGCGATCGAACAAAACCTGCTGGCCGTGCTGGGCGGCCCCGCGGTGGAAGTGCTCGAGGAGCCCGTCGGAGACTAGGTGGCTCAGGAGTGCTCGACGTTGAGCTGTCGCAGCGCTTCGATGCGGGCCTGGATCTGCTCGCGGGTGGCGGCGGCGATCGGCGGCCCTCCGCAGCGCCGGCGAAGTTCGCTGTGGATCCAGCCGTGCGGCTTGCCGGTGCGGTGGTGGGTGGCCGACACCAGGGTGTTGAGCTCGCGGCGCAGCTCGCGCAGCTGGCCGTGCATCGACGGCGGCGCCGACACCGGGGCCGGCACCCCCTGCGCGGCCCGTCGCTGGAGTTGCTCGTCCTGGCGGCGGTGCAGCAGCGCCCGCATCTGATCGGCGTCCAGGAGTCCCGGGATGCCCAGGTAGTCGGCCTCCTCGTCGCTTCCGGCGGGGGCGGCGGTGCCGAACGACGACCCGTCGAAGATGACCTGATCCAGCTCCGCGTCGGCGCCCAGCGAGGTGAAGCCGTTGTCGATCTCGGTCTTCTCGGTCTGCGTCCGGACGGCGGGGTCACCGTCGAGGGGATCGTCGTCCGGGCGGTGCGGCTCCCCGAGCACGTGGTTGCGCTGGGCCTCCAGCTCGCTGGCGAGCTGCAGCAGGTTGGGCACCGAGGGCAGGAAGATGCTCGCGGTCTCCCCGGGCCGGCGCGACCGCACGAACCGGCCGATGGCCTGCGCGAAGAACAGGGGAGTCGAGGCGCTGGTGGCGTAGATGCCGACGGCGAGCCGGGGCACGTCGACGCCTTCGGAGACCATCCGCACCGCGACCAGCCACCGGCTGGTGCTCGCGGCGAATTCGCTGATGCGCGCGGACGATCCGGGATCGTCGGACAGCACCACCGTCGGCTCCTCGCCGGTCAGCCTGGTCAGCAGGGCGGCGTAGGCGCGGGCCGCGGTGCGGTCGGAGGCGATGATCATGCCGCCGGCGTCGGGCACGTGCGCGCGCTTCTGGCGCAGGCGCTGGTCGGCGGCCGCGATGACCGCGGGCATCCACTCGCCGGCGGGGTCGAGCGCGGTCCGCCAGGCCCGCGCCGTCTGCTCGGCGGTCAGCGGCTCGCCCAGGCGAGCGGCATGCTCCTCGCCGGCGCCGTCCCGCCAGCGCGCCTCCCCGGAGTAGGCCAGGAACACCACCGGCCGGACCACCCCGTCCGCGAGGGCCTCGGCATAGCCGTAGGTGTGGTCGGCCCGCGAACGCCGCACCCCGTCGGAGCCCGCCTCGTAGTCCACGAACGGGATGGGGCTGTCGTCGCTGCGAAAGGGCGTGCCCGTCAGGGCGAGCCGGCGGGTGGCGTCGCCGAAGGCCTCGCGGATGGCGTCCCCCCACGTCTTGGCGTCGCCGCCGTGGTGAATCTCGTCGAAGACGACCAGGGTCTTGCGCTGCTCGGTACGCACCCGGTGCAGCGTGGGGTGCGCGGCGACCTGCGCGTAGGTGACCATCACGCCGTGGTATTCGCCCGACGTGCGGGCGCTGGTGTTGGAGAACTTCGGGTCCAGGGCGATGCCGTGCCGCGCCGCGGCCTGCGCCCACTGCACCTTGAGGTGCTCGGTGGGCACCACGACCGTGATCTGCTCGACGGCGCGCTGGCTCAGCAGTTCGGCGGCGACCCGCAGGGCGAACGTCGTCTTGCCCGATCCCGGGGTGGCCACGGCCAGGAAATCACGCGGCTGGCCGGCCAGGTATTTCACCAACGCCCGGCGCTGCCAGCCGCGCAGCGCCCGGCCGCCGCCGTCGACGGAGGACTCCGTGCGAGCGACCGGTTGCACGGACATTTCCCCCCGTAGTTGCAGTTGTCGACGCGGACGGCCCCGGTTAAGTGGCGGACGTGAAATGTAGCACGCCAACGCTTTTCGGCGCAGTAACGACTCGAGCGCGGTTAGCGCGGTTCGCCTGCCAGGTCGTGGGTTTCCAGCCAGGCGTGGATGCGTTCGGCGACGTCAGCCCATCCCGGCTCGAGCATCATGTTGTGGCCCATCGAGAAGAACTCCGGTTGCGTCCGGTAGGCGCGCGCGGTGGCGCGCACGTCGCCGACGCTGACGAAGCCGTCGTGCTCGGCGCCGAGGACCAAGATCGGCGTGGTCACCCGCCGGGTCCGGACGCGGCGGACCATCGGGTCGGTCATGGCGGCGCGCACGCTTTCGGCCCCGGCGCGCCGCATGCAGGATTCGACGATGGCCTCGGGCGTGTCGGCGCAGAACAGGTACTCGCGGGTGAGCGCCGGGGTGGCGAGGAACTTCAGCAGCGTGCGGTCGGTCCAGGCCTCCATGGTCATCGACGGCCGGCGGCGCCAGACGCGCACCGCCAACCTCAGCACGCCCTGCGGCGGGACGGAGCCCACCAGCACGGCCGCCGGGGCGCGGCGGTCTTCGAGGTAGCGCTGGATCACGAAGCCACCCAGGGAGTGGCCTATGAGAACGGGGCCGCCCAGGTCGTCGGCCACCGAGCGGACATCCTCGATGTAGTCGGCGATGGAAACCTTGTGCAACGGCTTCGCCGTCGGGCTGGCGCCGTGCCCGCGCAGGCTCACCGCGACGGCGCGGTAGCCGGCGTCGGCGAAGAAGTCCAGGAAGTGCTCCCAACACCACGCGCCGTGCCAGCCGCCGTGCACGAAGAGCAGCGGAACCGGATGGTCCCGGCTGCAGGACCCCCTGTCGATCACCTCGAGCATGGGACCATTCAAACCCGCTCACCGTCTCGCCGAGACTGCAATGACGCACACCGTCAGCGTGTCGTGTGTGTAGTTGCAGTGTCGCGGCCGGCGGCCGGGGCCGCTCGCCGGACACCGAGCATTGCGACCGGTCCCGGGGTGTCGTCGCAGACGGTTATGTGTCGCGGGGCACCGCGCCCCGCGGCGCGGGACGCGCGCTGACCACTAGGCTGGCGGGGTGTTTGAATCGCTGTCCGACCGGTTGACCGGTGCCCTTCAGGGACTACGCGGCAAGGGTCGTCTGACCGACGCCGACATCGAGGCCACCACCCGCGAGATCCGGCTGGCGCTGCTGGAAGCCGACGTGTCGTTGCCCGTGGTGCGGGCGTTCGTCACCCGGATCAAGGACCGCGCCCGGGGCGCCGAGGTCTCGGGTGCCCTCAACCCGGCGCAGCAGGTCGTCAAGATCGTCAACGAGGAACTGATCGGCATTCTGGGCGGGGAGACCCGCCAGCTGGCCTTCGCCAAGACCCCGCCGACCGTGATCATGCTCGCCGGCCTGCAGGGTTCCGGTAAGACGTCGCTGGCCGGCAAGCTGGCCGCCTGGCTGCGCGGCCAGGGGCACACCCCGCTGCTGGTGGCGTGTGACCTGCAGCGGCCGGCCGCCGTCAACCAGCTGCAAGTCGTCGGCGAGCGCGCCGGCGTCCCGGTGTTCGCGCCCCACCCCGGCGAGTCCCCCGAATCGGGGCCCGGAGACCCGGTCGCGGTGGCGGCGGCGGGGCTCGCCGAGGCCCGTGCCAAGCACCACGACGTCGTCATCGTCGACACCGCCGGCCGGTTGGGCATCGACGACGAGCTGATGGCGCAGGCCGCGGCCATCCGCGACGCCGTCAACCCCGACGAAGTTCTGTTCGTCCTGGACGCGATGATCGGCCAGGACGCCGTCACCACCGCGGAGGCGTTCCGCGAGGGCGTCGGCTTCACCGGGGTGGTGCTGACCAAGCTCGACGGCGACGCCCGCGGCGGCGCCGCGCTGTCGGTCCGCGAGGTGACCGGCGTCCCAATCCTTTTCGCCTCCACCGGCGAGAAGCTGGAGGACTTCGACGTCTTCCACCCCGACCGGATGGCCGGCCGCATCCTGGGCATGGGCGACGTGCTGAGCCTGATCGAACAGGCCGAGCAGGTCTTCGACGCCCAGCAGGCCGAGGCCGCCGCCGCCAAGATCGGCACCGGCGAGCTGACGCTGGAGGACTTCCTCGAGCAGATGCTCGCCATCCGCAAGATGGGCCCGATCGGGAACCTGCTCGGCATGCTGCCCGGGGCCGGGCAGATGAAGGACGCGCTGGCCCAGGTCGACGACAAACAGCTCGACCGGCTGCAGGCCATCATCCGCGGCATGACGCCCGCAGAACGGGCCGACCCGAAGATCATCAACGCGTCGCGGCGGCTGCGCATCGCCAACGGCTCTGGCGTGACCGTGTCAGAGGTCAACCAGCTGGTCGACCGCTTCTTCGAGGCCCGCAAGATGATGTCGTCGATGCTGGGCGGCATGGGCATCCCGGGCATGGGCCGCAAGTCCGCGACCCGGAAAGCCAAGGGCGGCAAGGGTAAGAAGGGCAAGAAGGGCGGACGGGGCCCGACGCCGCCCAAGGGCAGGAACCCGCTCATGCAGGGCATGCCCGGCATGCCGGCCGGGTTCCCCGACCTGTCGCAGATGCCCGAGGGCCTCAACGAGCTGCCGCCCGGGCTGGCTGACTTCGACCTGTCCAAACTCAAGTTCCCAGGCAAGCCGTGACGATCGGGAGCGCGGCGGGGCCGGGCGAAGCGGGTCGTCACCATCGGACGGTGACGATCGGGAGCGCGGCGGGGCCGGGCGAAGCGGGTCGTCACCATCGGACCGGACGGAAGTAACCCGCCGTGCGCATGCACGTGCGCGGTGTGGGGCTGCCCGACGAGACGCCAACCGAACTGTGGATCGTCGACGGCCGCATCAGCACGGAGCCCGTCGCCGGGGCCGACACCGTCTTCGATGGCGGCTGGATCATCCCCGGACTGGTCGACGCCCACTGCCACGTCGGCCTCGGGAACGGCGGCGAGATCCCGCTCGAGGAGGCGGTCGCGCAGGCCGAGACCGAGCGCGACGTCGGGGCGCTGCTGCTGCGTGATTGCGGCTCACCGACCGACACCCGCAGCCTCGACGACCGCGACGACCTGCCCCGCATCATCCGCGCCGGAAAACATCTGGCCAGGCCCAAGCGCTATGCGGCCGGCTTCTCACGCGAGCTCGAGGACGAGTGGCAACTGCCCGACGCGGTCGCCGAAGAGGCGCGCCGCGGGGACGGCTGGATCAAGCTGGTCGGTGACTGGATCGACCGCGGCGTCGGCGATCTCGCCCCGCTGTGGTCCGATGACGTGCTCAAGGCCGCGATCGAGACCGCACACGCCCATGGCGCCCGCGTCACCGCCCACGTCTTCAGCGAGGACGCGCTGCCCGGGCTGATCAACGCCGGCATCGACTGCATCGAACACGGCACCGGTCTCACCGACGACACCATCGCGTTGATGGTCGAGCGCGGGACGGTCCTGGTGCCCACGCTGGTCAACATCGTCGAGAACTTCCCCGGCATCGCCGACGCCGCGGCGGCGAAGTATCCGGCCTACGCCGCCCACATGCGCGACCTGCACGCCCGTGGGCCGTCGCGGATCGCCGCCGCCCGCGATGCGGGCGTGCCGATCTACGCCGGCAGCGACGCCGGCACCATGGTCGCGCCCGGGCGGATCGCCGACGAGGTGGAGGCGCTCAAGGGCATCGGGATGAGCCCGGCCGAGGCATTGGGGGCGGCGTGCTGGGACGCGCGCCGCTGGCTGGGCCGGCCCGCCCTCGATCACGGCGCGTCGGCCGACCTGTTGTGTTACGCGCAGGACCCGCGGTCGGGCCCGGCCGTGCTGCGCGACCCCGACCTGGTGATCTTGCGGGGCAGGGCGTTTCGCCCGCAGGCGTAGCCGGGCCCCGGGTCGACACGCCCGTGGTCAAAAAGATTGCGAGTGCTTGCTATCTATGTTACGGTCCGTGTCACCACGACGACCGGGAGGCAGAAGTGGCTTACGACGTGATCATCCGCGACGGGCTGTGGTTCGACGGCACCGGCCGCGCGCCGCAGACCCGCACGCTGGGCGTCCGCGACGGCGTGGTAGCCACGGTGTCGGACGGGCCGCTGGACGAGACCGGTTGCCCGGACGTGATCGACGCGGCCGGCAAGTGGGTCCTGCCCGGCTTCATCGACGTGCACACCCACTACGACGCCGAGGTGCTGCTGGACCCGGGCCTGCGGGAGTCGGTGCGCCACGGTGTCACGACGGTGTTGCTGGGCAACTGCTCGTTGTCGACGGTCTACGCCTCCTCCGAGGACGCCGCCGACCTCTTCAGCCGGGTCGAGGCGGTGCCGCGCGAATACGTTTACGGCGCCTTGAACGCCAGCAAGACGTGGTCCACCCCGGCGGAATACATCAAAGCGCTCGACGCCCTGCCACTCGGCCCGAATGTCGGCTCGCTGCTTGGTCATTCGGACCTGCGGGCCGCCGTGTTGGGGCTCGACCGGGCCACCGACGCCGCCGTCTCGCCCACCGACGCCGAGCTGGAGAAGATGGCGGACCTGCTCGACGACGCGCTGCAAGCCGGGATGCTCGGCATGTCCGGGATGGACGCGGCAATCGACAAGCTCGACGGTGAGCGCTTCCGGTCGCGGGCGCTGCCGTCCACCTTCGCGAGCTGGCGCGAGCGGCGCAAGCTGATCAAGGTGCTGCGCAAGCGCGGCCGCCTGCTGCAGAGCGCCCCGAACGTGGCGAAGCCGTCGACCGGGATGCTGTTCTTCCTGGCTAGCAGCCGGATCCTGAACTGGGGCAAGGGCGTTCGCATGAGCATGCTGGTATCGGCCGACGCCAAGTCGATGCCGCTGTCCGTGTACGTGTTCGGCCCCGGGACTCGCCTGCTGAACAAGCTGCTGGGCGCCAGCGTGCGATTCCAGCATCTGCCCGTGCCGTTCGAGTTGTACTCCGACGGAATCGACCTGCCGGTGTTCGAGGAGTTCGGCGCGGGGACGGCCGCCCTGCACCTGCGGGACCAGTTGGAGCGCAACGAGTTACTGGCCGACAAGGAATACCGCCGCAAGTTCCGGCGCGAATTCGACCGCATCAAACTCGGGCCGTCGTTGTGGCACCGCGACTTCCACGACGCCGTCATCGTCGAATGTCCCGACGAGTCGTTGATAGGCAAGAGCTTTGGCGCCATCGCCGACGGGCGCAAGCTGCACCCGCTGGACGCCTTCCTCGACGTGCTCGTCGAAAACGGTGAGCGCAACGTCCGGTGGACGACCGTCGTCGCCAACCATCGGCCCAAGCTGCTCGACGCGCTCGCCAACGAGGGCAGCGTGCACATGGGTTTCTCGGATGCCGGTGCGCACCTGCGCAACATGGCCTTCTACAACTTTCCGGTGAAGCTGCTCAAGCGGGTCCGGGATGCCCACCGGGCCGGTACGCCGTTCATGTCGACCGAGCAGGCGGTGCATCGGCTGACCGGCGAACTGGGGGAGTGGTTCGGCATCGACGCCGGCACCCTGCGCCAGGGCGACCGCGCGGACTTCGTGGTGATCGACCCGGCCGGCCTCAACGACGCGGTCGAGGGCTATTACGAGGACGAGGTGCCGTTCTACGGGGGCCTGCGGCGCATGGTCAACCGCAACGACGACGCCGTCGTCGCGACGGGCGTGGGCGGCGCGGTCGTGTTCCGCGCGGGCCAGTGCGGGGGCCAGTTCAGGGACGGCTACGGCCGGACCGTCAAGTCGGGCCGCTACCTGCGCGCCGGCCAGCGGCACCGGGGCCGCAGCGCCCTCACAATCGGGGCCTGACATGGCGAGAACCCAGCAGCAGCGTCGGGAAGAGACCGTGGGGCGGCTGCTCGACGCCTGCATCGACACCATCATCGAGGTCGGCTACGCACGGGCGTCCGCCGCCGTGATCACCAAGCGCGCGGGCGTCTCGGTGGGCGCCCTGTTCCGGCACTTCGAGACGATGGGCGACTTCATGGCGGCCACGGCGTCGGAGGTGCTGCGTCGCCAGCTCGAGACCTTCACCAAGCGGGTGGCCGAGATACCGCCCGATCGGCCCGCGCTCGAAGCCGCGCTGGCGATCCTGCGCGACCTCACCGCCGCCCCGAGCAACGCCGTGCTCTACGAGCTGCTGGTCGCCGCACGCACCGACGAAAAGCTCAGGGCCACTTTGCAACACGAGCTGCGGCAGTACTCCACCAAGATTCACGACGCCGCCCGCGCGCTGCCCGGGGCCGAGAGCTTCCCCGAGGAGACGTTCCCGGTGCTGGTCGCGGTGCTGACCAACGTGTTCGACGGCGCCGCGGTGGTGGAGGGCGTGCTGCCGCAACCGCAGATCGCCGAGCAACGCATCCCGATGCTGATGACGCTGCTGTCCGCGGCGGCGCCGGGCGCGGGCCTATAGCGAGCCGATGCTGGACTGCGGGCTGAGCGCGAAACCCCAGTCGAACAACGTCGCCGCCTGGTCCCAATAGCTCGGCCCGCCGGCCTTCACCAGCCCGTACATCATGGCGATGACCAGCCGCCGGCCACCGCGGGCGGCCGCGCCGACGAAGGTCTTGCGGGCCGCGTCGGTGAACCCGGTCTTTCCGCCGATCGCGCCGGGATAGCGCTGCAACAGCTCGTCCTGGTTGGTGATCGGGTGATCGCCGTTATCGCCGGGGAACATCGCCGACGGCTCGGCGGTGATCTGGGCGAACACCGGGTTGGTCATCGCGGCGCGGAAGATCACCGCCAGGTCGTGGGCCGTCGAGGCCCCGGACCCGCCGGGGCCGTCCAGCCCGGACGGCGTCGCCGCGTGGGTGTTCGTCGCGCCGAGCGAGGCGGCCTTGGCGTTCATCTTGGCGACCGTGGCGTCGGCGCCGCCCAGCATGTGCGCCAGCGTGTTGGCGGCATCGTTGCCCGACACCAGCAGCAGGCCGTCGAGAAGCTGGCGCGCGGTGTAGGTGCGGCCCGGCTTGACGCCGACGCAGTTGCACTCCACCTGGGTGTCGGCGACATCGGCGACCACGGTGGAATCCAGGCTCACCTGGTCGAGGGTGACCAACGCCAACAGCACCTTGATGGTGCTCGCCGGCGGGTGGGCCACGTTCTGGTCACGTTCGGCCAGCACCTGACCGCTGTCGAGGTCGGCCACGATCCAGGTCTGCGCCGGACCGTCCGGGATCGGTACCGAGCCGACCGGCTGCATGCTGTCGGCCCAGGACGTCGGGGCGGTGGCGCCGATCGCGAGCAGGGCCGCGACGCCGACCCTGAGGGCCATGACCTTGCGCATGGGCCGAAAGTCTAGCTTCCGGGCCTGTTCGGCGACGATTTTCGTCTACTGTCCGATGCATGTTGAGCCTGGCCGAGATTTCCGACCGATTAGAGATCCAGCAGCTGCTGGTGGACTACTCCACCGCCATCGACAACCGCCGCTTCGACGACCTGGACAGGGTGTTCACCGAGGACGCGTACATCGACTACACCGCCCTCGGCGGCATCGAGGGCCGCTATCCCGAGGTCAAGAAGTGGCTGTCGGAGGTGCTGCCGAACTTCCCGGTGTACGCGCACATGCTGGGCAACTTCTCGGTGCGCATCGACGGGGACAAGGCCTCGTCGCGGGTGATCTGCTTCAACCCGATGGTGCTGGGCGGCGACAGGGATCAGGTGCTGTTCTGCGGGCTGTGGTACGACGACGAGTTCGTCCGCACGCCCGAAGGCTGGCGGATGACCCGGCGGGCCGAGGCCAAGGTCTTCCAGAAGGTCATGTAGGCGCGGCGGCTCCGCCGCGATTTCGGGCCGGGCCGCCCGTTCTGGCACAATGGACCGCTGTCCGCCGAGCGATCACGCATCGCTTCGTGGTCAGACACGCGAGGCAAAACCGGATCCGGGCATCCCGCCCGGTTCGCTGAATTGCAGCGTGACCCACACAGGAGAATCCGCTCAACCATGGCTGTGAAGATCAAGCTCACCCGGCTCGGCAAGATCCGCAATCCCCAGTACCGCATCGCCGTCGCCGACGCGCGGACGCGGCGCGACGGTCGCTCCATCGAGGTCATCGGCCGCTACCACCCGAAGGAAGACCCGAGCCTCATCGAGATCAACTCCGAGCGCGCCCAGTACTGGCTGTCCGTGGGGGCCCAGCCCACCGAGCCCGTCCTCAAGCTGCTCAAGATCACCGGCGACTGGCAGAAGTTCAAGGGCCTGCCCGGCGCCGAGGGAAGCCTGAAGGTGGCCCCGCCCAAGCCGAGCAAGCTCGAGCTGTTCAACGCCGCGCTGGCCGAGGCCGAGGGCGGTCCCACCACCGAGGCCGCGAAGCCGAAGAAGAAGGCGCCGGCGAAGAAGGCCGCCAAGGCCGCCGAGCCGGAGGCCGCCGAGCAGGCCGCGCCCGCGGAGGCGGCTGCCGAGGGCGGCGAGCAGGCCGCACCGGGCACCGAAAGCTGACCGGGATGAGCACGGTCGTCGTTGACGCGGTGGAGCATCTGGTCCGCGGAATTGTCGACAACCCCGACGATGTCCGGGTGGACATGGTGACCAGCCGCCGCGGCCGAACTGTCGAGGTCCACGTCCACCCCGACGACCTGGGCAAGGTCATCGGTCGCGGCGGACGCACCGCGACCGCCCTGCGCACCCTGGTCGCCGGCATCGGTGGCCGCGGCATCCGCGTCGACGTGGTGGACACCGACCAGTAGCCGGTGAGGGAACTCCGTTGGAGTTGACCGTCGGGCGCATCGCGAAGGCGCACGGGATCGGCGGCGAGGTCGTCGTCGAGGTCCGCACCGACGACCCCGCAACCCGGTTTGCCCCGGGTAACACCCTGCGCGGCAAGGCCTCCCGCGGTGGCGGGGAACGCGACTTCGTCGTGGAGAGCGCGCGCGAACACGGGGGGCGGCTGCTGGTGCGATTGGCCGGCGTGGCCGACCGTGACGCCGCCGACGCGCTGCGCGGCACCGTGTTCGTCGTCGACTCCGCCGACCTGCCCCCGATCGACGAGCCGGACACCTACTACGACCACCAGCTCGAAGGGCTGCACGTCCGGACCGTCACGGGCCAGGACGTCGGCGTGGTCGCCGAGGTGTTGCACACGGCCGCCGGGGAGTTGCTGGCGGTGCGCCGCGGCGACGGCGGGGAGGTGCTGGTGCCGTTCGTGGGCGCGATCGTCACGTCGGTGTCGCTCGACGATCACGTCGTCGAGATCGATCCCCCCGAGGGCCTGCTGGACCTGGCATGAGGATCGACGTCGTCACCATTTTCCCGGCCTTCCTGGATCCGCTGCGGCAGTCGTTGCCCGGCAGGGCGATTCAGTCCGGCCTGGTCGACCTGCGGGTGCACGACCTGCGCCGGTGGACGCACGACGTGCACCGCTCCGTCGACGACGCGCCCTACGGTGGCGGGCCCGGCATGGTGATGAAGGCGCCGGTGTGGGGCGAGGCGCTGGACGAAATCTGTTCGGAAGAAACCGTTTTGGTCGTCCCCACGCCCGCCGGTGCGTTGTTCACCCAGGCCGACGCCCAGCGCTGGAGCGCCGAGGAACACCTGGTGTTCGCGTGCGGCCGCTACGAGGGCATCGACCAACGGGTCATCGAGGATGCCGCCCGGCGGATGCGGGTCGAGGAAGTCTCGATCGGTGACTACGTGCTGCCGGGCGGCGAGTCGGCCGCGGTGGTGATGATCGAAGCCGTGGTGCGCCTGCTCGAAGGGGTGCTGGGCAACCCGGCGTCGCACCGCGAGGATTCGCACTCGCCGGCCCTGGACCGGCTGCTCGAGGGGCCCAGCTACACCCGGCCGCCGAGCTGGCGCGGGCTCGATGTTCCCGAGGTGTTGTTGTCCGGCGACCACGCGCGCGTCGCCGCATGGCGGCGGGAGGTTTCGCTGCAGCGCACCCGCGAACGGCGCCCGGAGTTGCTGGATCCGGGGCCGGATGCGCGCGGCGACGATGCGCTCCGCGAAGCGGCGAGGGGGCAAGCCGGGCGATCGGACTAGTGTCCTGAGTCATAAATTGCAATCTAGTTGTTAGACTGGGTCGTGCCGACGCCTCATGCCGCCGAGATCGTGCTGTCCGCTGGGGAGCGGGTTGAGCTGGAGGGTTGGGCGCGGCGACG
>NZ_LQOU01000065.1 GCF_002102155.1 Mycobacterium europaeum | reverse complement strand
TCAAACCCCGGCCGATGGCCGGGGAATCTGTAACCCATGACGCGACTCATCTGTCACCTATGACTCGACTCATCACAGGGTGGAGCTAAGGGGACTCGAACCCCTGACCCCCACACTGCCAGTGTGGTGCGCTACCAGCTGCGCCATAGCCCCAAGTCGTGCTCATCGAAGTTACACCACTGCGAACAGGCGTTCAAAGTCGCAGCTCAGGCCGCCTCACCGTCCGCCTCGGCCTCCGCCAAACCGTGCTCCGGATGGATCAGCGTGCGCGTTTCGGGCGCCAGCACCCACCCGGCGGCGGCGATCAGCAAGACGACTCCGCTGATGCCGAATCCCCACCCGAAGCTGAGCTTCTCCGCCGCCCAGCCGACGGTCATGGAGCCGATGATGGCGCCCAGGTCGGACAGCATCTGCACCGCGGCCACCGGAATGCCCGCGCGCGCCTCGTTGCCCAGGATGTCGGCGACCGCGGCCTGCATCGGCGACATGAAGATGCCGGTGGTCGCACCGGATATGGCGGCGGCGACCATGAACGCGGTCAGCGACGACGCGACTCCCAGCGCGGCGGTCGCCACGCCGGACGTCCCCAGGCCGACGATCAACAACATGCGCCGGCCCATCCGGTCGGACAGGTACCCACTGGGGATGACGGCCACCGCGTTGCCGGCCGCGAACGCCGCCAGCGCCACCCCGATGACGCCGACGCTTTCTCCCATGACGTCGGAGAGGAACAGCGGCACTAGCGCGACGCGCAGACCAAACGCCGCCCACCCGGTCGCGAAATTCGACAGCAGCGCCGCCCAATAGGCGCGGACGCGCAGGGCCTGGCGCATCGTCACCGTCGACCGGGTCGGCCGCGGAGGCGCGGCCAGCTCCGAATGCCGCAGACCGTAGAACAGCGCCACCGCCACACCTAGCATGGCGACGCCGTACACGATGAACGGAGCGGTCAGCCCCCATCCCGCCGTCAGGCCACCGATCGCCGGCCCGCCGACCGCGCCCACCATGAACGATGTCGTGAACAGCCCCGCGATCCGTCCCCGCGCGTCGGGTGGGCTGATATGGATCATGAGTCCCAACGCCGAGACATAAAACATCGTCGAGCCGACGCCGCTGATGGCGCGGAAAACCAGTAGTTGCCAATACGCCTGCGAATACGCGCACGCGATGGTGGACAAAGCCACGATCAGCAAACCGCCGATGTAAATCCGCCGCTCGCCCAACCGCTGCACCAGCACGCCGCTGACCGGTGCGAAACACAGCCGGCTCAACGAAAAGACGGTGACCAAGAAAGTCACCACCTTGATGCTGACCCCGAAGGTATGGGCGAAAGCGGGCATCGCCGGCGAAATGACACCGTAGCCCAGCGCGACCATGACATTCGCCCAGCTGAGGATCCAAACTTCGCGTGGCAACCGCGCCGAACGCGACGCGCGCTCCCCCGAGCGGGTAAAGCGGAGGGAAATGGTCACCCAATGACTTTATTCACCACTTCGCGCGCGGCTTCTTGCACCTCCGCCAAGTGTTCCGGGCCGTTGAAAGACTCGGCATAAATTTTGTACACGTCCTCGGTCCCCGACGGCCGCGCGGCAAACCACGCGTTCGCGGTCGTCACCTTCAATCCGCCCAGCGCGGCGCCATTGCCGGGCGCGGCGGTGAGTTTCGCGGTGATCGGCTCGCCGGCCAGCTCGGTGGCGGTGACCTGCTCGGCCGACAACTTGGCCAGGCGGGCCTTTCGCTCGCGGTCGGCGGGCGCATCGACGCGAGCGTAGAACGGCGTGCCGTATTCGGCGGTCAGCTCCTGGTAGCGCCGGGACGGACTCAGACCGGTGACGGCCAGGATCTCCGAAGCCAGCAGCGCGAGGATGATGCCGTCCTTGTCCGTGGTCCACACCGAGCCGTCGCGCCGCAAGAACGACGCCCCGGCCGACTCCTCGCCGCCGAATCCGATGGCGCCGCCGATCAAACCGTCGACGAACCATTTGAAGCCGACGGGCACCTCGACGAGCTTGCGGCCGATGCCGGCAACCACCCGGTCGATGATCGACGAACTGACCGCGGTCTTGCCCACGGCGATGCCGTCCGGCCACGACGGCCGGTGCGTGTAGAGGTAGTCGATGGCCACCGCCAGGTAGTGGTTGGGGTTGAGCAGCCCCCCGTCGGGCGTGACGATGCCGTGGCGGTCCGAGTCGGCGTCGTTGCCGGTGGCGATCTGATAAAGGTCCCGGTTGGCGATCAGGGAAGCCATCGCGTCGGGCGAACTGCAGTCCATCCGGATCTTGCCGTCGTGGTCGAGCGTCATGAACCGCCAGGTCGCGTCGACCAGCGGGTTAACCACCGTCAGGTCCAGACCGTGCCGCTGGGCGATCTCACCCCAGTAGTCCACGCTCGCTCCGCCCAGGGGGTCGGCGCCGATCCGGACCCCAGCCGCTCGGATCGCGTCGATGTCCACCACGTTGGGCAGGTCGTCGACGTAGTTGCCCAGGTAGTCGTGGCGCTGGACGGTCTGCAGCGCCCGGGCCAGCGGCACCCGCTTCACCCCCGCGCCGTCGCGCAGAATCTCGTTGGCGCGCTTGGCGATTGCGTTCGTGGCCTCGGTGTCCGCCGGGCCGCCGTTGGGCGGGTTGTACTTGAAGCCGCCGTCCGGCGGCGGATTGTGCGACGGTGTGACGACGATGCCGTCGGCCAGCGCTTCGGTGCGGCCCCGGTTGTAGCCGAGGATGGCGTGGCTGACCGCCGGCGTCGGGGTGTAGCGGTCGCGGGAGTCGATCACCGCGACGACGTCGTTGGCGGCCAGCACCTCCAGCGCCGACACCCACGCCGGCTCGGAGAGGCCGTGCGTGTCACGGCCGATGAACAACGGCCCCGTGGTGCCCTGCGCAGCGCGGTATCCGACGATGGCCTGGGTGATGGCCAGGATGTGGGCCTCGTTGAACGCCCCGTTCAGTGCCGAACCGCGGTGACCCGACGTGCCGAACACCACCTGCTGGGCGACGTCCTCGGGATCGGGCTGAATCGAGTAGTAGGCCGTCACCAGATGAGGCAGGTCGACGAGGTCTTCGGGGTGGGCCGGCTGACCGGCGCGGGGGTGGGCCATGGTTGTCAATTCTGCCCGTAATCAACTGTTCCGACTCCCCAGGCACGTTCCCGACTTCTCAGCTACTTCCTCGGTTCACCCACTGGCCAATCTCCCCCTAGGCTGCTAACGACCGGGCGCACACCGAAGGGATCACGCGTGGCACAGGATTATCGGGAACTGGGAGCGATCTTTGTGGGCGGGAGCCTCGGAACGCTCAGCCGCGTGGCGCTGGACACCGCTATCGTGCGCGACCCGCATCACTGGCCCTGGCCGACGTTCATCGTCAACATCGTGGGCGCGTTCCTGGTGGGCTACTTCACCACCCGATTGCTGGAGCGCCTGCCGCTGTCGAGTTATCGGCGCCCGCTGCTGGGCACCGGATTGTGTGGTGGTTTCACCACGTTCTCGTCGATGCAGGTCGAGACGCTGAGGATGATCGAGCATGGCCATTGGGTGTTGGCCACGAGCTACACCGTCATCAGCGTCGCGGTCGGCCTGCTGGCGGTGCACCTGTCCACCAAGCTGGTTCGGCGGGTCAGGGTGCGCGGATGACGGCTTCCATAGTCACCACGGCCCTCGTCTGGAGCGGTGTCGTTATCCTCGGGGGGCTCGGGTCGGTGCTGCGGTTCACGGTCGACCGTGCGGTGGGTCGCCGGATAGCCCGGTCTTTTCCGTTCGGCACGCTGACCGTAAACGTCAGCGGTGCAGCGCTTCTCGGCTTTCTCGGTGGCCTTGCGCTGAGCAAAGGCGCCGCGTTGCTGGCCGGCACCTCATTCGTCGGCTCCTACACCACATTCTCCACCTGGATGTTGGAGACCCAGCGACTCGGCGAGGAGCGACAGGTCCGCGTGGCGGTCGCCAACCTGATCGTCAGCGTCATGCTCGGTGTAGCCGCGGCGCTTCTCGGACAACAGATCGCCGAACACCTCTGAATCAATTACCGGGAACGTCGCCCGGCGTGCGGGGCAGCACGTACAGCGCCATCCGCCGATTCGTCATGTCGTGCTCGCCGAGGAAGACGCAGCCGCCCCGCTCGCAGAACGTGCGCGCCAGGACGTTGCGGTGGTCGGGATCGAACATGATGCGCCGGCATTGCGGATCAAGGCCCAGGATGCTGCCCACCAGATAGGGCAGCAGGTAACTCACGTGCCCCCGCTTGATGTAGTCCAGATCGGCCACCGCGACATGCAACCCCAGATCGTGGGGATCATGTTCGTATCGAGTAGCGATGGAATCCTTTGCCGCCCGGTATAATTCGATGTAGGCGCGGTCTGTTCCATAGAGCGTGGCGATAAATGGGCGGGAGAAAGTACCCTTGAGTTGCGCCCGCAGATAACGGTGCCAGCGCGCCACCGGCCAGGCGGACTCCCACGCCTCGACCAAGTGCGGCCGGCTCATCCACTCGGCGATCATCTCCGCGTCCGCTTCCGGGTCGGCCAGACGCAACCCGTACGGGTCGGGCAACGCGGGGATCGGCGGCGGTGGGACTGCGCGAATCTCGTCGGAGATGTCATTCAATTCCCGCGGCAGGATCGGATCGGCCTCACTCACGCGAGTGCCGCCTCCATCCACCGCTCGGCCAGCGCCGCAACCCATTCGGCCGCCGCCTCGGGCCGGTCGGGGGGTGATTCGACGAGAACCAGTTCGTCGATACCCAAGTCGGTGAGGGCGCCGACGTCAGCAACGCTCGGATCGCGCAGTGCGACCGACAGCCGCAGCTGGGCACGATCGCGACCCGAGTTGGCGCATAGCCGCTCCAGCTCGGCGACCCGGCCCCGCACGGCCTCCAGCCCGTCGATGTTGAACCCGTACCAGCCGTCGCCCCAGGCCGCCGCGCGGCCCAGTGCCGAATCGCTATTGCCCCCAAGCACGATCGGGATACGACGATCCCGTGCCGGCTTGGGGTTGACCCGGATGGAGTCGAAGCGGACGAAGTCGCCATCGAACGAAGCGACGTCATCGCGCCACACCGTGCGCATCGCGGCCGCGTATTCGGCGGTGCGCGCACCGCGGCGACCGAAGGGCACTGAGAGCGCGGCGAATTCCTCCCGGGACCACCCGACGCCGACACCCAGCGTCAGCCGCCCACCGCTGAGTCGATCCAGGCTGGCGGCCTGCTTGGCCACCACCACCGGATTGTGTTCGGGCAGCAGGAGCACGCCGGTCGCCAGCCCGATCCGGGACGAGGCGGCTGCGGCGAAGCTCAGGGCGATCATCGGGTCAAGCCAATCCGCTTGCGCGGGAACGGCAATGACGCCGTCGTCGGAGTAGGGATAGCGCGAAGCGGGTCGGTCGACCATCACGACGTGTTCGCCCACCCACAGCGTGGCGAAGCCGCAATCATCGGCGGTCGACGCGACGGCATCGATCACCGCGCGGTCGGCGCCGGCACCGATCCCCAGCGCATGCAATCCCAGCCGCATCGCACGATCGTCTCACGGCGTTCAGCGGCTTTTCAGCAACTCCGCAAGGACGGCCGCCTGGCTGATCTCCACGTCGCGAGTCGCGGTGACCAGGGTGACGGCACCGTGCCCGGCCAGTTCGCGGAGTTCGTCCAGCGCGGGGCTGTTCCGCAGCTCGGCCTTATAGCGTTTGGCGAACTCGCCGAACCGTTCGGAGCGGTGTTGATACCACTCCCGGAGTTCCTTCGACGGGGCGACTTCCTTGCACCAGGTCCCCACTCTCGGGTCGTCCTTGCGTACTCCCCGCGGCCAGACGCGGTCGACCAGCACCCGCGGGCCCTCGTCAGCGGTGACGTCGTCGTACACCCGCGCCACCTTGATCCTGCTCTTGGCGCTCATATCGCCAGCGTAGGCGCTTGTCGGTCCGCCGTCGTAGTATTCGAACCTATGTTCGAAGAACTGGCGAACGTCGACCCTGCGGCCGGCGAACCGGCGCTGATCGAGCGCATCGCCGAGCTGGAGACGATCAAGTGCGCGGCCGCCGCGGGCCAGGCCCGGGCCACGGCCGCGCTGGACGCCGCGCGCCGAGCCGGCGAGGCAGCCGCGGGGGTGCCCGCCGCGCGGCGCGGGCGCGGCGTGGCCGGCGAGGTCGCCCTGGCCCGGCGCGACGCACCCGCCCGGGGCGGCCGTCATCTGGGCTTCGCCAAAGCGCTGGTGAACGAGATGCCGCACACGCTGGCGGCGCTGGAATGCGGGGTCCTGTCGGAGTGGCGAGCGACGTTGATCGTGCGCGAGAGCGCCTGCCTGGACGTGGAAGACCGTCGCGCTCTGGACGCGGAGCTGTGCGCCGAGCCGGCCGGCCTGAACGGCATGGGGGACGCGCGAGTTGCGGCCGCGGCCAGAGCGATCGCCTACCGGCTGGATCCGCATGCCGTCGTCGAGCGGGCGGCCAGGGCCGAGAGCGACCGCACGGTCACCATTCGGCCGGCACCGGACACCATGGCGTACCTCACCGCGTTGTTGCCCGTGGCGCAAGGCGTTTCGGTGTACGCGGCGCTGCGCCGCGAAGCGGACACCCGCGGCGACGGGCGCTCACGCGGGCAGGTGATGGCCGACACCCTGGTCGAACGGGTCACCGGCCGTAGCGCCGCGGCCCCCAGCCCCATCGCGGTCAACCTGGTGCTGTCCGACGAGACGCTGCTCGGCGGTCACAACGGGCCGGCCGATCTCGATGGCTACGGGCCCATCCCCGCGGCGGTCGCGCGCGCCATGGTCCGCAGCGCTGTCACCGACCGACGTTCGCGCGCGACCCTGCGCAGGCTGTACGCGCATCCGCGGTCCGGGGCGCTGGTGGCCGTGGAGTCACGGGCGCGCATCTTTCCCCGCGGGCTGGCCGCATTCATCGGACTACGCGATCAGCGTTGCCGCACCCCGTACTGCGACGCCCCGATCAGGCAGCGCGACCACGCGCGACCGTGGGCCGACGGCGGCCCGACCACCGCGGACAACGGTCTGGGGCTGTGCGAGCACTGCAACTACGTCAAGGAGAACGCGGGATGGCGAGTGAGCACCGCGGTCGACGAAAAGCACACTCACACGGCGCTATTCAGGACGCCAACCGGCAAGACCTACCGGTCGACGGCACCGCCGCGCGCCCCCGCGATCACCGTCAGCGAGCTGGAGACCCGGATCGGGGTCTGTCTCGCGCGACACGCGGCCTAGGTCTCCTGGCCGGTGAGGCGCTCGACATCGATGACTTCGCCGCGGTTGATGCTGACCCAGTCACGCCCGTCCAGGTAGGGACGCAGGCTTCGGCCGATGAGCTCGACATCGGCGGGCGATTTGGGCCGCTGCAGCTCGTAGACGTGGTGCAGCTCGGCCATGCCGGTGACGACATTCCACAGCGTCAACGCCTGGGGACCGGTGGGCGGGTCCACCAAGACCGGTCCGAACAGGCACTGCCCCGCCAAGAACAAGGTGGGCACCCCATAGCCGCCGGCATCGACGACCCGTTGATGATCCTGGCGTATCTCGTCGTGAGTGGTCGGGTCGTCCAGCGCCGCGTCGAAAACCGACGTGTCCACGCCGATGTCGCTCAGCAAGCGGCGGGCAACTACCGGGTCGTGCGGTTTGCCGCCCAGCGTGTGCAGTTCGTGGCCGATGGCGCCGTACCACCGATCCAGCAGCGCCATGTCCATTCGGCGCAGCAGCGCCCCGATCCGCATCAACGACCATCCATAGGACCAGTCCCGCTCCCACGGGTGCTTCTGGCCCTCGGACCGGTTGACCTCTTCGAGGCTGAAGAAGCGCCAGTCGACGGTGATGCCGAGTTGCTCGCGCACGTCGCGAATCCACACCGACGTCTGGTAGGCGAACGGGCACATCGGGTCGAAATGGAAATCCACCGCAACGCTCATGCTGGACCCGCTTCGCCGCTCAGTAGTGATAGGTGTCCGACGGCGCGGGCGAATGATCGCGTTCTTCGTCGTCGAAGTCCGACGGTTCGATGCCGTAGGCGCGAGCCAGCTCGAGAATCTTGGTGGCCCGGGCGATGCGCGGCAGGTCGGAACCGTTACGAATCTCTCCCCCGTCACGTTCGAACTCGGCGAAAAACTCCTTCGCCCAGGATATTTCGTCGTGCGATGGCGACAGGCCCTCGTTCACCACCCCGCACTGGTCGGGTGTCAGGCAGATCTTGCCCGTCATCCCGAACTCCACGGACACGGCCGTGGCCTCGATCAGCTTCAACGCGTTCGAGCCGATCGTGGGCCCGTCGATGGCGCTGGGCAGGCTGGCCGCCTTGGCGGCGATCGTGAACCGCGACCGGGCGTAGGCCAGCGTGCCCGGGTCGTCCCCGAAACCGGTGTCGCGGCGGAAGTCTCCGATGCCGAAGGCCAGCCGGAAGGTGCCCTTGGCCGCGGCGATTTCGGTGATGCGCTCGAGCCCGCGGGCCGTTTCCACCAGCGCCACGATCGGCACGTTGGGCAGCCGTTGCGCTGTCTCGGTGACGTGGTCCACCGATTCCACCATCGCCAGCATCACCCCGCCGACCGGCGTTTCCGCCAGCGCCGCGAGGTCGTCCGCCCACCACGGCGTGCCGAAGCCGTTGACGCGCACCCAGTCGGTGTTGCCGGCGCCCAGCCAACTCACCACGTTGTCGCGGGCGGCGTGCTTGTCCTTGGGTGCGACGGCGTCCTCGATGTCGAGAACGACGATGTCAGCCCGGGAGTGCACCGCGGACTGGAACCGGTCGCCGTGCGCGCCGTTGACCAACAGCCAGCTCCGGGCCAAAACGGGATCGATGCGGTAGCCGATGGTGTCGTCGGGCTCCGTCGCGGTGGTCTCGACCTGGTCGTACATTTCGCTGATCTGTCGTCTTTTCGTGGTTATCGGTGGTGGGCGTGCCCCATAACCGTAGCGATATCCGGCAACGGGCGGTCGGGCATGCCCCCATCGGGGGTTCAGCCTTCCGAAACGGCGCGGCCGCCCGGATCGAGACGGGAAGCCTCGTCCGGGCGGCCTTGCTGTCGAGCCCGCGGTTCGACTAGTTGATGCCGACGACCTCCTGCGCGATGGCGGCAACGCGCGTTTGGGCGGCCGACACGACCCGCTGGCGGTTCTTGTTGGCCTCCTCGTAGGCGATGATCGTCCGCACGTCGCTCGGGTTCGCGAGGTCCTTGATCTCGGCGACGGCCTCGTTGACGTTGAGCTCGTCATAGTTGGCGATCGGCAGCTCGTCGGCGTCGAGGACCCCCACGGAGGCGCGGGCCGCATGCAGGGCGTTGGCGGTCTGCCGGGCCCCCTCGTTGCGGGTCACCCGCTCGGCGGCTTCGAGGGCGGCGTTCCGGGACGCGGCGAGCGCCCGGGTCGCCACGTCACCCGCGTGCGCGCCCCTGCTGACCAGTTCGTTGAACGTCGGGCGGGCGGAGCGCAGCGCGTCCGCGGCGCGGTCGACCCCTCGGACCGACCACTCCATGGGCAGGTTGACCAGTTTCACCGCGGTACCGGCCGCCGCCTGCAACGGTGTGCGACGCAGCGCGGCCGGGCCGCCGAGCGCATCCTCGGCAAGCACGGTCGTCAGCCAGTCGACGGTCGCCGAGTGAGCGGTGATCAGCCGCGTGGCCAGGCTTTCGACCTCGCGCAGCTCGGCGGCCACCGCCAGCGCCTTGAGGTAGCGGGCGCGGTCGAGCAGTTGGTCCTCGAGCGCCAGGTCGCCCAGCAGGGCCTCGTCGAACGGTTGCGCCTGTTCGGTGAGCGCCTTGACGGCCGCCGCGGCACGGCCCAGGAAGGGGCCGACGATGTCGGGGACGCCGCCCAGCTCGCGGATCGCCTTCTCGATCGCCTCGGAGCGCTCGCGCGCGTTCGAGGCGTTTTGTGTCAGTTCACGCTCGACGGCCTCGGTACGCGCCTGCGCGATGCGGGTTTCGGCAACCTGGATCTCGGTGTTGGTCAGCTGGTGCAGGGCGCGCAACTGCGCCAATACCGTCGTCTTGTCCGATGAAGTCATTGAAAGACTCGCCTCCTGCGTTGATTGTCTGGATCGGCACGAAAGCGCCTTCGGGTCGGCTACCCGTTTGGGGGGGAGCGGATAACATCGGCGCCCGGCGTGTGACCCAGATCGCTTTCTGGCGCACAACACCCTCGGTGCTGCCGCGAAACACCCTGCGGTGCAAGGCGGCAGTGCGGGCGGACACCGGCACCCCGCCCGCGTCGTTTAGCCGCTTGTACAGGGGGTACGCCTCGACGAACCGCACACAAGCCCACGGTGCGAGCTAACCAATTCCCGAACACTGGAGGTATCGCGATGGCCGACATGATGGTGCAATCGCCCGACGAGGTCGTCGCTTTCCTGAAGGCGCAACACAACCTCATCGAGGACATGTTCGACGAAGTCCTGCACGCCTCCGACCCGCTGGCCCGGGAGAAGCCGTTCGTCGAATTGCGTCAATTGCTGGCCGTCCACGAGACGGCCGAGGAAATGGTGGTGCATCCGCGGGTGCGCCGCGAGACCGACGACGGGGATACCATCGTCGACGCCCGGCTCGAGGAAGAGCACGAAGCCAAGGAGCTGCTGTCGCAGATCGAGGACCTCGACATCGCCTCGCAGCAGTTCGTCGACGCCGTCACCAAGCTGCGCGACGCCGTGCTCGAGCACGCGCGGCACGAGGAGGAAGACGAGTTCCCCGTGCTGCTCCGGGAGGTCGACGAGGGCGATCTCAAGCGCATGGGTGCCGCGGTGCGAGCGGCCGAGGCGATCGCGCCGACCCGCCCGCATCCGGGCGTCGAATCGGCGAAGCTCAATTTCGCCCTGGGCCCGTTCGCGTCGATGCTCGACCGCGCCCGCGACGTGATCAAGCAGGCCATCGGCGTCGGCTAGGCCGGCGACCCCGAACTTTCCGTAGGCTCGACGAGGTGAGTGTCGCTCCGGATATGACGGTTGCTCTGCAAGACCGGTTCTTCCGCGAGCTGCCGGAGATGGCCGTGCGCTGGCAGGCGGAGGCTCCGGCCGAGCTGACGCTACTCGCGTTCAACGAGGCGCTTGCGGCGGAACTCGGCCTGGACGCCGACTGGCTGCGGAACGCCGACGGGCTGCGCTTCCTGGTGGGCGACTTGGTGCCCAGCACCGCCGTTCCGGTGGCGCAGGCCTACGCGGGCCATCAGTTCGGCGGCTTCGTCCCGCGGCTGGGCGACGGGCGGGCCCTGCTGCTCGGCGAGCTCGTCGACGCCGGCGGCGGTCTGCGCGACATCCACCTCAAGGGCTCCGGGCCGACGCCGTTCGCGCGCGGCGGCGACGGGCTGGCGGCGGTGGGTCCCATGCTGCGCGAGTACATCGTCAGCGAAGCGATGCACGCGCTTTCAGTGCCGACGACGCGGTCGCTGGCCGTCGTGGGCACCGGCCGCCCGGTGCTGCGCGAGGCGGAACTGCCCGGGGCGGTGCTGACCCGCGTGGCCAGCAGCCATCTGCGGGTGGGCAGCTTCCAGTACGCCGCGTCCGCCGGCGACATCGAATTGCTGCGCCGACTCGCCGACCACGCGATCGCCCGCCACCATCCCAGCGCCGCACAGGCCGAACGCCCCTACCTCGCGCTGTTCGAAGGCGTGGTCGCCGCGCAGGCGTCGCTCATCGCCCGCTGGATGCTGATCGGATTCGTGCACGGGGTGATGAACACCGACAACATGACGATCTCCGGCGAGACGATCGACTACGGACCGTGCGCCTTCATGGAGGCCTACGACCCCGACACGGTCTTCAGTTCGATCGACTTCTGGGGGCGCTACGCCTACGGCAACCAGCCTCTGGTCGCGGGCTGGAACCTCGCCCGTTTCGCCGAGACCCTGCTGCCGCTGCTCGCCGAGGACGTCGAGGAGGCCGTCGCGCTTGCCGAGGCATCGTTCGGTGTTTTCCAGCGCGAGTACGACGCCGTGTGGTCGTCCGGCATGCGCGCCAAACTCGGTTTGCCCGCCGACATCGAAGCCCGAGACTGCACGGCGCTGGCCGACGAATTGCTTGCCCTGCTGAAGGACAGCCACGTCGACTACACCTCGTTCTTCCGCCACCTCGGCCGAGCGGCCCGTGGCGATGCCGAACCCGCGCGCGGATTGTTCATCGACCTCGCCGGGTTCGACGCCTGGCTGTCGCGCTGGCAGGGCCTGCGCCCCGACGCCGACGTCATGGGCCGGGCCAACCCGGTCTACATTCCGCGCAACCACCTGGTCGAGGAGGCCCTGGCCGCCGCGACGGCCGGCGAGCTGGGACCCGTCGAACGGCTCCTCGCCGCGGTGACGGCGCCGTTCGACGAGCGGCCGGGCCTGGACCGCTATGCCAGCCCGGCCCCGGAGGACTTCGGCAAGTACCAAACATTCTGCGGCACTTAGCCTTACGCGAGCTTTGCGGCTTCGGCCCAGAGCCCGGCCGGACTGTGTGAATGCTCAGCGAGGAACAGCGACTCCAAGCCACGCTGCTCGAGCGCCCGCCCCAGCTCCACCGGATTGATGCCCTCGTCCGTCACCGGCCCGGGTGGTACGCCGCGCCGCGCCCCACAGCCCGACCCCGATGCCGACGACGGCGCCACCGAGCCCGACGATGCGCTGCGAGGGCTTCAGCTGGTCGTGGACGCTGATGCCACCGAGCAGGTCGGCCGCGTCCGCACCGCCGGACGCCAGGAACCAGCCGCGGGTGTTCTTGCCGCGCAGTGCCGCCGCCGCGAGCATGCCGCCGATCAACGCGTCGCGATATCCCATGGAGCGCAACAACAGTCGCGCTGTCGGTGGCGGGTCGCCCGGGTCTCCCCAGAATCGGTTCGCACTCAACGGGTCCACGAGGAACCAGACGCCGGAAGTGAATCGGATGCTGCCCGCCACGAGAGCGGCCCGGTCGATCGACATGGTCTGCCAGCCTAGGAGCAACCCGCGCTCTCGCGCGCCGGTTTGCCCCAAGGGGCGGTCACGGCGCCGGGCACGCGTGCGCGATCGGTATGGCGGCCGGCCACAACGCGGTGGTCAGGCCGAAGGCGACGGCGTCGGCACCCGCGGGCAGCACGGCTTCCACCCGGGCCTGGATTCGCCGGGTCTCGTCACCGTGCAGCACGGTCCACCCGAAACCGACGCACAGATAGGGAATCGCCAGCCACAGCGCCAATTCGATCAGCGCGCCCACCCGGACCCGATGGCGCAGGGTGCGGCGCAGTAGATCCATGACCGCACACTCGCACACGGCCGTCGTCACCGCAAAAGTGCAGCGGCCTTCACTCCAGCGCGGGGTCGGGCAGCCCGCATAGCTTGCACAAGGCGGCAAGCCCTTCGGGTGTGCCGGGCCAGTGCTTGGCGAGCGCGTCGGGTCCCGCCGTGCGGCTGACCCAGCGCAGCACCAGGCCGACGATGATCACGTCGTCGGCGAATCCGATGACCGGGATCGCATCGGGAATCAGGTCGATGGGCGACACGACAAAGCCGATCAGCGCGACCAACGCGATCCGGATCCGGCGCGGCAGTTCGCGGTCGGCGGCGAGGCGCTTCAACAGCCGGAGCACGTCGGGCAGCAAGCGCACCAGGTCCTGCATGTTGGCCTTGGGTTTCATCAGCCAGAAGGTGATCGCGAGGATCACCCAGATCACCGCAAACGCGCACATGAGGCCGATCGGAATCATCCACCAGTCAGACCACATCGTTCGATCTTCCTGGACGCACCCGGTGCCTTACGCGGCACCCGGCGCGGGCCACGGAAACATGGGCCACATGCCCGTCGGCGGCAACGTCGGACCCGGCGGCGGCTCGGTGGTCGGTTCCCCCAGGTGCTGGGGGCAATAGGCGGCGACCGCGCTGACCGTGAACTTGGTTGCGTCGTCCACCGAGAATCCCGGGTTGCTCGCCGACATGCTTTGGATCACGTCGGCCTGCGAGTGGCCCTCGTCCATCAGCTGGCAGGCCTTCTTCGCGACCCCGATCGCGACGGGCCCGCTCTTATAGGGCACCCCCGCCTGATTGAGCGCCGCCAGGAAACTCCCATCGGGGCCCGAGCCGTTGCCAGCGGGATCGGCCTGCGCCGGGGCGGCCACGCCGATGAGGGCGGCGAAGCTCGCCAGCACGAGAAGTATCCGCACCGCTTCATCCTGGTACAGGAAGTCGGTGTTGTCCTGTTGGCCGCGTCGCCCGCGATTCGGTGTGGGTCGAGGGGAACTCGGCTTACTGTGGGTGCGGGATGAAGGACGCGTGCCAATGAACATCGACGACGAGCCCGTCACGACGCTGGAAGACCTGCGGGGCGACCTGGCGCAGCGGTACCGGCGGACGCGCAGCGGCGGGCAGTCGGTGGACACCGCCGTCGTCGACGCGGACATGGCGGCCCTCGACCGCGACGGGTACGTCGTCTGGGAGAACCTGCTCACCGCCGAGCAATGCCGCGAGATCCGCGAGGTGGTGCGCCCGTGGCTCGCCCACACGGGACGCAACTCCTTCGAGGGCCGGCGCACCCAGCGCGTCTACAGCCTGCTGAGCCGGACGCGGCTCTGCGACGGGCTCGTCGACAACCCCCGCGTGCTCGCGGTGCTCGATCGGCTGCTGATGCCCAACTACCTGCTTTCGGCGTTGCAGGCCATCAACATTCAGCCCGGCGAGGCCGCGCAGCTGGCGCATCACGACGACGGGTTCTACCCCGTTCCGCGGCCGCGAGAACCGTTGGCGGCGGCCACGATCTGGGCCATCGACGACTTCACCGCCGACAACGGCGCCACGGTGCTCTACCCGGGCAGCCACCGGTGGGGCAAGCGCCGGCCGGGCCCGGACGATGCGGCCCTGCCCGTGGTGATGCCCGCCGGGTCGTGCGTCTTCTTCGTCGGCACGCTGTGGCACGGCGGGGGCGCCAACAGCACCGACCGCGACCGCCTCGCCGTCACCGCCCAGTACTGCCAGCCGTGGCTGCGGCCGATGGAAGCGTTCACGCTGTCGATCTCGCGCGACATCGCCCGGACGGTGTCCGACGACATTCGCCGCATGCTGGGCTACAGCATCCACCCGCCTTTTGTCGGCGCGGTCGACGGTCTGCACCCGCTGCGACTGCTGGAGACCGCGCAGGACTCGTAGGGCCCACTCCCGGGTGAGGATGGCTCGCGCGCCGGATGACTTTGCACCTCGATCGCCTGGCTGCGACTCAAGGCCGGCGACGTTAACTGCGCGCCCGGGCCGGTCCACGGACACGGCGCGGACCCGCTGGTGTGTGACGCACCGCACATCTATGCTGGTGGTGTATCGCGGGTCACAACCCTAGGAGCTCTCATGGCGGCAACCCACAGCTCGGGCAAACCCGTCGTTGTCGTACGACGTTCCGGCGGGGCGATCCATCCGCACCGGACATTGCTGGCCGTGGCCATCGTCGTGGCCCTGATCGCCGCGATCACGGCCACCGTCGTCGCCGCATCGACGGGACACACCACCACCGCGCTCATCATCGCCGTCGCGGCGGGCGCGTGGTTCTCCGCCGCCCTCTGCTGCTAGCGGCCTGCTAGCTGGCGACAGCGCCGGGGCAGTACTTGATCCGGCCCAGGTCGACCCACATGTTGGCGGTCTTGGCGGCCTGCTGCGGGTTCAGCCCGGTCACGCTCTGATTGTTGGCTTGTTGCATCGCACCGACGATCTGGGCGCGTGACCAGCCCTGTGCCATGGCCCTGCACATCGTCTGTTCGGTTTGCATCTCGTAGAAGGGCCAATCCGGCGGAAAGCCGATCGGGTCGGCATGGGCCACAGCGAGTGTGGGCGGCAGCGAGGCCGAAGCAACGAACGCGATCACGAACGACACGGCGGTGAACAGCCTTCTCGTGACGGACAGGGGTGCGAGCGACAGTTGCACGGACACTTCTCCTCGATTCAGCGCCTCGATGACCCGGAGGCTCGGCAAACGACAGCCCCCGCTCGTCAATCGTAGGGCTTGGGCGCTCCTTGCGTGGCCCCCTCCGAGGAGGTCGGTAGTGGGCGACGTTTCCGCTGTGCGCCGTGCGGTGCGGGGAAGCAATGGCCCACGCGACCCACTCGGTGCCTTTGGTCCTTCGGCTTACATCTCTTCGGCCCTGACACTGGCGCCCGCCCCGGGCGATCCTTCGCGGTGAGCACACGGCAGACGGAGCGAGCTGAGATGTGGCAACCACCACCTGGCGCGATCTTGGTGGGCGTTGACGGCTCCGCCGCGGCGCTGGGCGCCGTCCGCTGGGCGGCGCGGGATGCGGCGCTGCGGAAGGCGCCGCTGACCCTCGTCCATGTCGTCGACGCCGTCTTACCGGAGTGGTTCGAGGTCGCCGCGCCGGCGGGATTCAGCCAATGGCAGCAACACCGGGCACGCGAGGTCATCTCCGCGGCGGTCAAGGTGGCCGAGGCGAACACCGGTGACTGCGATCCGGTGCGGATCGATGGCAAGGTGTTGCATTCGGCCACCGTCCCGACGCTCGTCGGCCTCTCGCAAGCGGCGGACATGGTCGTCGTCGGCCACCGCGGAAACGGCGGCGCCTTGGCCGGCAGCTTCCTGGGCTCGGTGAGCTCGAAGTTGGTTTACCACGCGCATTGCCCCATCGCCGTGATCCGCGAAAAAGAGATGACCGGCGATGGCGCGCGGGCCCCGGTCCTGGTCGGCATCGACGGCTCACCGGCATCGGAAACGGCCACCGTCCTCGCGTTCGAGGAAGCCTCCCGGCGTGGTGTCGGCCTGACGGCCTTGCACGCCTGGACCGATCCGCGGGTTGCCGGCTCCAAGGCGTTGTTCCAAGACGCCAAATGGGACGCTCAGCTATCGCAGGAGGAGGCGGTGCTCGCGGAGCGGCTGGCGGGTTGGCACGAACGCTATCCCGACGTGGCGATCGATCGCAGGATCGAGATCGGCGACCCGGCGCGTTGGCTGATTGAGGCGTCCGAACGGGCGCAACTGGTCGTGGTCGGCAGCCACGGCTGCGGCTGGTTCAGGGGCAGGCTGCTGGGCTCGGTCGGGGCGGCGGTGGTCAACAGGGCCAAGGTCCCGGTGATCGTGGCCCGCTCGCCCTGACTGCGGCCGAGTAGCGTGTCCCGGGGCGCGTCGGCCTGACGGCTTATCACGGCGGTGGGGATGCAAGAAGCAAGCGGCGAGGACTCATCCCCGTTGACACCTTTCGACCGGCGACGTCCAGCGGCGGCCGGAGCGATCGCCGCATGTCTCATGCTGGTGGCGTGCACCGCCGGGCAGCGGGCACCATCGCCCTCTCCCACGCCGTCCCCGCCGGCCGTCGCGTCGTCGGCCGGTGTGCCGCCGGCGCCCGCCGGCGCGGCGGTGGAGCCAGTCACCGAGGTCGAGCTGGGCGCGAGCTGGCGGCCGGGTTGCCCCGTCGAGCCGGGGCGGCTGCGACGGGTCACCGTCGACCACATCGGCTTCGACGGCCAGGCGCATCGAGGCGAGCTGATCGTGCACGAGGACTTGGTGCAGGACGTCATCGCGATCTTCGAAAGGCTTTACCGGCTGCGCTATCCGGTCGAGAGGATCCGAACGGTCGACCACTATTCGGACGCGGATGACGAATTGTCCATGGAGGACGACAACACTTCGGCGTTCAACTGCCGGCGCATCCCCGGAACCGACGAATGGTCTCCGCACGCGTACGGCCGGGCCATCGATGTCAATCCGCTGGTGAATCCCTGCCTCTACGCGAGCGGGTATTTCGAACCGCGCAACGCGGCGCCCTACCTGGACCGCAGCCGCACCGATCCGGGGCTCCTACACGATGGCGACGCGGCGGTGCGGGTCTTCACGGATCGAGGCTGGATGTGGGGCGGCGCGTGGACGCGTCCCCTCGACTATCAACACTTCGAGCGACCCTAGAGGCCCAGGGCGCGTGCGGTCGCTGTGGCAATCTCACCTCGCAGATTGGATATCGGTGGGCTGCCTCGGGTGTGAATCGAATTCGACAGCACAACGACGTAGGTATCCGATCGCGGGTCCAGCCAGACGGAGGTTCCGGTGAATCCGGTGTGGCCAAAGCTACCGATGGGGAAGAGCAGGCCCCGCGGCGCGGACTGGCCCGTGTCGATATCCCAGCCGAAGCCGCGCAGGTTCTGCCCCGCGATCGCCGGATAGCGCGGGGCGAGCAGCGGATCTGTCCTGTTCGGCCTCGTTGCGAGGGCGGCCCGCGCGGCCGCGTTGGCCGCCGTGAGTTGCTCGGGCGAATGTCCCGGCTGCTGCGGAGTCGTCATCAACTCGAGAGTTGTTTGCGCCAAGGGGAATTCGCTCGGACGGCCCGCGAGCCTATCGAGCAGTGCCTGCGCAAAGATGCCGACATCGTGGGCCGTCGAGAACACGCCCGCGTGCCCGGCCACCCCGCCCATGCGCCGCGCCGTCGTGTCCTGCACGGTCCCACGAAGCAGGCGATCGAGATCCGGATTCTTGCCCGGATCGGCTCGGCCCTCTTCGTCTCGCGCCGTCGGTGCGATGCGCGGCAGCAGACCGGTGCTCCACGTTCCCGCGGGGCAGGCGTCCGGCGCCCGGCGTTGCGGCGCGGGAGCCCAGGCGATCGCGGCTCCCAGCGTCGTGTGGGGACCGCACGCTTGTGCGGGCGGGAGGTAGCGCGTGTCTGTCATGCCCAGTGGCTCGAACACGTGTTGCTGAACGTAGACATCCAGGGCCTCGCCGGTGGCCTTCTCGATCAGCGCGCCGAGCAGGATGTAGTTGATGTCCGAGTAGCGGAAAGCCTGCCCCGGCGCCGATTCCAGTGGGGTGGTGAGCGCGCGGTGAAGGCCCTCGTCTTTGTCGGCTCTGTCCAGTCCCCACGGGTCGCCGAGATTGACGTCCCCCGTTTCGCCGGAGGTGTGGGTCAGGAGCATGCGGACGGTCACTTGCGCTCGGCGCGAATCGTTGCCGGTGTTGAAGTCGGGTAGGTATTGCTGCAGCGGGTCGTCGACGGCCACCTTGCCGCGCTCGTAGAGCTGCATGACGGCGGTCGCCGTCGCGAGGCTCTTGGTCAGCGACGCCAGGTCGAAGATGGTGTCCTCGGTCATCGGCTCGGCGGGCGCCGGCGACCCGTCCAGCCCGGGTTCGCCCGCAAGTTTGCGCATGCCGTAGGCCTGGTGGAAGGCGACCTTGCCGCCGTGACCGATGACCACCACTGCGCCCGGCAGCTTGTTCGCCGCGATCGCGTCGTTGATCAGCTGGGAGACTTTTGAGAATTCAACCGCGGTCGCGGCATCGGGCGGCGTAGCCGGTGTCGGGGGGTTGGGCGTCAGGGCCGGAGGCAACGGCCCTATCGTCGGGGTCCCGCGCAATCCCGGGTGCACCGAATCCCCCCGCGAGCACCCAGCAAGCAGGACAAGAAAGACAGCTCCACCGGCAATGGCCCTGCGCAGTGGCCTGCCGAATGCAAGGCCCGCAGGCGAGCTGTCGTCGTTCACGTGATTCCCCGCCGCGTCGATGGAATGCCATCAGTGGCCATCCGCCACGATGTTGGGTCCGCCGCTGCGGCCTGTCAAGCATTCGTTCGGCCCCGCAGATTGGGGGCCGGTCTTTCGTCGCAGTGCTACCACGATGTCGAACCGACCCACAGGGGCCGACGGAGCCGATGCCCCCTCCGTAGGGGCCGCCGGACCTTGTCTGCACCGCCTGGCGATTACTACGGCGCCGCCTGTCTTAGCCTGATTGGGTGAACGGTCACGTGCTCGGGCTGGACGGGCTGCCCCGACCAGTTGGGTACGTGCTTGGCGGAGGGGGCAGCCTTGGCGCGATCCAAGTGGGCATGCTTCAGGCGCTCAGCGAGTGCGAGGTCACGCCCGATCTCGTCGCCGGCACCTCGGTTGGGTCGCTCAACGGCGCGGTCATCGCCGCGGACCCGAAAGGTGCGGTGAACCGGCTCTCGCACGTGTGGGCACGAATGACGCGAGATCAGGTGTTCCCGGGCGGTTTGCTCGCCCAAGCCGTGCTGCTGCAGAGGGTCAAGACGCACCTGTTCCCCAACACCGGACTGGCCGCGGTGATCACCGACTTTATCGGGCAGGCAACGACATTCGCCGACCTGACACTGCCGTTCGCCGCAGTCACGACAGATATCGCCACCGCGCGGCCACACGTCGTGCGTAACGGTCCGCTGCTGCCCGCTCTGCTGGCCAGCGCGGCGATCCCGGGCATCTTCCCATCCGTCGACCTCGACGGGTATCAACTCTACGACGGCGGTCTGGTGGCCAACGTCCCGATGCGCCACGCGGTCGAGATGGGGGCACGCTCGTTGGTGGTGCTCGACTGCAACTTTCCAGGCCAACTGCCGGGTTCGCCTGACACGATCGCCGACATTCTGCTCTACACCGCGATGGTCGCGATGCGCGCACAGTCCGTGCTCGAGGCTCCCGTCATGGCCGCCGGGATCCCGGTCGTGTACATTCCCGGGCCCGCGCCCAGACTGGTGTCGCCACTTGACTTCACACACACTGCCGCCTTGATCGAGGCCGCGTATGTGTCCGCTCGCTCGTTCCTGGAGCAACTGCGCATCACAGGTCCGGGCTTGTACGGAACCCCGTCCCCCTGATCGTCTCGCTGCGCGTGCAAGGCATCAGCGCGGCGAGATGGCAGCACACCCGCCGCGCTGGTCGAGGCCCTACCGGGCAATTCGATTGCTCAACCGCCTTTTCGTTCCATTTCGGTCCAACTCGGTACCACTCGTTATCTGCGGTTCCGTTTTAGGGTCTTGCGGCGTCAATGCTCACGGTCTACTGCCCGGGCTCGCTGGACTGGTAGGGCTGGTCGGGCTCGTCGGAGTCGTCGGGCTCGCAGAAGTCGTCGGGCTCCCGGGAGTCGTCGGGCTCGCGGGACTCGTTGGGCTCCCGGGAGTCGTCGGGCTCGCGGGACTCGTTGGACTGGCGGGACTTGTCGGGCTCGTAGGACTCGTGGGCGTGGGACTCGCAAGGCCTGGGCCTTCGCCACACCAGTCCGCCACATCTTTCGGGTATTGCTCGAGCGGTAGTGGACAACGCTGCCCCGGCGGGAAATTGGCGCCGGCGTTGAGCAGATCGCAGGGCACGTAAACCTGCTTGCCCTTAGGAGTGTTGGTCAGACACTTCGTCGGCGGATCGGCATGGCCCTGGGCGGGGACGATGATCGCCACCGCCAAAGTGACGAGCACCCCGATAGCAAGGCGATAGATCATCAGCACTCCTCCATCCTGAGCCCCGGGCAGGATTGAACTCTGATGGAAGATAGTCAGCCAAAGCCGACGAAAAAGAAAACTGGTCAGACGTTGTTGCTCTGACCAGCTATTTCTCAGTGGAGCTGCCGGGAATCGAACCCGGGTCCTACGGCATTCCCTCAAGGCTTCTCCGTGCGCAGTCCGCTATGCCTCTGCTCGGATCTCCTGGTCACACGGACTAGCCAGGATGACGATCCCAGTCGCTGTTGGTGTCCCGACGAGTCCCGCGACCGGACTCATCGGTGGATCCCTCTAGCTGACGCCAGGCTCCGGGTCGAGGGCTTTCCCGGTCTGACGGACTAGCTGTCGCTTAGGCAGCGAGAGCGTAGTCGCGCTGATGTGAATCGGCGCTTATCTGGTTGCAACGACGCTTACGGTGGTCTCTTGCCTGCACCGGCACGCTTCCCTTGATTCGATGCGCGAAGTCGAAACCGTTCAGCCCCTCGCATCCCCGCCGATTTTCGGCAGGACAATCAATGGTACGCCGCTATCAACGCGGGGCAACCGAGTTATCTTCCCGGCCGGTACGGCGGTCAGATCACGAAATTGAGATGCTCGATGACCTGGGCGGCGACCTCCTTGTCGCCGTCCACCTCGATGTCCTGCGAGCGTGCGGAGCACATCGGGCGCCCGCCGGCGAGCCGGGTGAACTGCAGCCCGTCCAGCCGGATCGACACTGTCGGCTCTCGACCGCCGAAGTCGTCGACCACCTGGGCCCGGCCGTCGACGGCGACGCGGATGCTGCGGGAAAGCGGCCCGGTGAGCTCGAGCAGGACACGCGAACCCTCGGGGGCTTTGGCCCGCTTGCCCACCACGTAGCCCATCGTCGCGGCGATCTCGTCGAGGGACAGCTCCGACGCGGGCCCGCCTAGCTGATCACCGGAGGAGGGCCGCCCCAGCGCCTGGCGAATGTCCTGCTCATGCATCCAGCAGTCGAACACGCGGACCCGCATGAACCGCCCGTAGCTCTCCGGGCCCACCGGCGCCAGCGTCACCGCGTCCCACTCCCCGGCGGGCATGCCCGTCAGTGCCTTGCGCCGCTCGTCGGTGATGTCCTTGAACCGGTTGAGCACGTCGGCACCGGGTTCCGCGCTGAGGTGGCGGACCCAGCACTCGTTCATCACGCCGATGTCGTTGCGGACGTGGTCGAGTGCCGAGACGTCGATGTCGGGCTGGGGCGCGGGGACGCCGGCGAGGAAGCATTCGGTGCCGATCATGTGCGCCACCAGCGCCTTGACGTCCCAGCCGGGCAGCGGACTGGCCGCCTGCCAGTCCGCTTCCGCCAGCCCGCCCAGCAGCGCGGTGATGTCGTCCCACACCGCGAACAGACCAGCGAGCACATCGGACTTGTCCAGCTTGGTGACGGGGCGATCGGCCATGCTCGGATACTAGGCCGGTGGGCCGGTCAGTCGACAGGCGCAGCCGTCAGCTGGCGGCGATCATGGCCACCGACCCCATGGCCATCACCATGCCGAAGCCCTGCCAGCGGGTCAGCCGCTCGCGCAGCACCACCATCGCCAGCACGACGGTCGCCGCCGGGTAGAGCGAGATCAGGATGCTGGCCAGCGACAGGAGCCAGGTGTGCAGGGCCAGCAGCATGGTGACGTTGGCGCAGATGTCCAGCAGCGCCACCGCCCAGGCGAGCTTCATGGGCTTCCCGCGCGGCGCCCGGAAGTTGTTGCTGGCTGCGGCCATCACGAAGATCACCACGGTGGCCGAGAGCCGGGCGAAGACCAGCGGCCACAGCTTGCATGCGTGCGGCGCCTGATGAAGAAACACCAGGTTCAACCCCATCGCCGAGCCGGCCAGCAGCGTGAGCCACGCCACCTTCGGGGTGAATCGATACGGTGTGACCTCCTGTGCGGTGGCCTCCCGGCTCACCAGCATGACCGCGATGAGGGCCAGTACGACGCCCACCGAAGCCCCCGGCCCCGGACGCTCCCCCAGCGCCACGCCGACCGCCACCGGCACGGCGGCGTTGAGGACCGCCGCCAACGGCGAGACGACGGAGATCGGCCCGGCGCCCAGCGCCGCGAAGAACGCCCACATGCCGACCGCCATGCCGACGCCGTAGAGGCCGCCCCAGAAGATGGCGCCACGCGTGATCGGCCCGCCCACGACGACGGCGAGCACGCCCAGCAGAAGGGTCTCGATCGGGTAGACCACCAGCATCACGCGCAGCGCGGCCACCCGTCGAGCGGCTACACCGCCCACAAAATCGCTGACGCCGTACGTGACGGCCGACAGCTGGGCGTAAGCGGCCCCGATCAGTTCATGCCCTTGGCTCGGCGACCCAATTCACGGACCACTTCGCGCTGGGCATCGCGGCGGGCCATGTCCTGGCGTTTGTCGTGCGCTCGCTTGCCGCGCGCCAGCGCGAGCTCGACCTTGACCTTTCCTTCGGAGAAATACAGAGACATCGGCACGAGGGCGAGGTTACCATCTCGTATCTTTCCGATCAGCCGGTCAATTTGTTGCCTATGTAACAACAACTTTCGATTGCGGCGGGGTTCATGGTTGGTCCAGCTACCGTGCTGATACTCCGGAATGTACAAGTTGCGCAACCACACTTCGCCGTCGTCGACGGTTGCGAACGCGTCGGCCAGCGACGCGTGGCCCTCGCGCAGGCTCTTCACCTCGGTACCCTGCAAAGCCACTCCCGCCTCGAATTCCTCGAGGATCGAATAGTTGTGCCGCGCTTTGCGATTGGTGGCCACGATCTGTTTGCTGCCGCGCTTGCCGCCCGCCGCCTTGGCCCGGCCGGGATCTTTGGCCATAGCTACCGCCGTATGTAGAGGCGCAATGTCGCGTAGGCGGTCAGCCCGGCCATCGACACGCCGAGCAGGAACAACCACGGCGAGATGTAGAGGATGTCGGCATAGTCGACCTTCGCGATCAAATGAGCTTGGTAGAACTGGCTGAGCGCGTTGTCCAGGAACCACGCCCGCACCAGGACCAGGCCGGCGATCGCGATGGCCACACCGATGGACGCGGCCAGCATCGCCTCCACCAAGAAGGGCAACTGCGTGTACCAGCGACTGGCGCCGACCGAGCGCATGATCCCGATCTCCGTGCGTCGCGTGTAGGCCGCGACCTGGACCATGTTGGCGATCAGCAGGATCGCCCCGACGGCCTGCACCAGGGCGACGGCGAACGCGGCGTCGCGCAAACCGTCCAGAACGGCGAATAACCGGTCGATCAAATCCTTTTCGTTGAGGATGCTGCGCACCCCGGGCTGACCCTGCATCGCGGCGTCGAACTCCGCGTGCTGTTCGGGGTTGTTCAGCTTGACGATGAACGACGCGGGAAACGATTCCTTGCCGGCCACGTCCTTGAACTCGGGAAACTTCTTGATCGCGTCGTTGTAGGCGTCCTGCCGGTTGACGAAGCGCACCGATTTGACGTCTTGTCGCGCATCGATCTTGTCCCGCAGCGCTTTACACGGAGGGGACGCACACGTCGCGTCGTTCGCGGAGATGTCGTCGGTGAGGAACACCTGCGTCTCGACGCGGTCGAGATAGATCTCCCGCGAGTTGTCGGCCAACCGGACCACCAGCAGACCGCCACCGAACAGGCCGATGGAGATGGCCGTGGTGAGGATCATCGCGGCGGTCATCGTGACGTTGCGACGAAGGCCGGTCAGGACCTCGTTGAACAGGAAGCCAAAGCGCACTTAGCGGTCCATCCCATAGATGCCCCGCTGCTCGTCGCGAACCAGCCGCCCCAGAGACAACTCCACGACGCGCTGACGCATCGAGTCGACGATGTGGTGGTCGTGCGTCGCCATCACCACCGTCGTGCCCGTGCGGTTGATCCGCTCCAACAAATCCATGATGTCCTTACTGGTGTCCGGGTCGAGATTGCCAGTCGGCTCGTCGGCCAGCAGAACCAGGGGCCGGTTGACGTACGCGCGTGCGATCGCGACCCGTTGCTGCTCGCCGCCGGACAACTCGTGGGGCAGCCGGTTGGCTTTGCCGGACAGGCCGACGGTTTCCAGCACCTCGGGCACCACCCGGTTGATCGCGTCGGTCCGTCTGCCGATCACCTCCAGCGCGAAGGCGACGTTCTCGTAGACGGTCTTCTGTTGCAGCAGGCGGAAGTCCTGGAAGACGGTCCCGATCACCTGGCGCAGCTTCGGGATGTGACGCCCGCGCAGCTTGTTGACGTGGAACTTCGACACCCGGATGTCACCGGACGTCGGGTTCTCCTCGCCGAGCAGCAGCCGCATGAACGTCGACTTGCCGGAGCCCGACGGGCCGATCAGGAAGACGAATTCACCCTTGTCGATCTTGACGTTGACGTCCTCCAGCGCCGGGCGGGCCGACGTTTTGTACTTCTTGCTGACATGGTCCAGGGTGATCATCACGGCACGCCAGTGTAGCCGTGAATTTCGCTGGCAAGCCAAGTCAAGGGGCCGGTGGCGGTGAACTGGGCGCCGGACCGGGCTCCGGCTGCGGTAGCTGGGGCGGAGGCGTGGTGGGGCTGGTACTGGACGGGCAGAAGGGCGGCGGCAACAGACAGGGCAGCTGCGGAAGTTGCACCGGCGGCGTCGTGGTGGTCGTGGTCACCGGCGGCGGTGGCGGAGGTGGCGGCGGCGTGCTCGTCGGGGTCGGCGTGTACGTGTTGGTGGCCGGCGGCTGCTGCAACCGGCTGCGCGGCACCCACGTGTAATTCGGATCGGGAACGAAGCCGGGCGGCACCACCTGCTGCGCCGGTGGCTTGGGCGCGGGTACCGGACGGTAGGTGTCGTAGACCCACCAGACGGCGAAGAAGGCGATGATCAACACGATGGTCGACGTGCGGACTCGGCCGCCGAACATGTAGCGCGGCCAGTGGCGATCCGCATCCGAGTCGGCGCTGCGCTTCTCGAAGATGCTCAGGGTGAACTTCAACGCTTCTGCACCGCACCTTGCACGTCATCGCCGGCCCGGTCTTCGGCGGCCTGGGCGGCCGGGACGGAGGGGTCTTCCACCAGGCCCACCGTCGCGTCCGCCGCGGTCACGATGCCGACGCGGGCCAACGCGCGAATCACCAGGACTCGCAGCTGGCGGCCCGCCTCGAACTGCTTGCCGGGCAGGGTACGGGCCACCAGACGCAGGGTGACGGTGTCGAGCTCGATGCTTTCCACGCCCATCACGGTGGGCGCATCCAGCAGCAGTTCGCCCAGCACGGGGTTGTCCATGGCGTGGTCGCATTCCTGGTGCAAGACCTCGTTCACCCGATTCAGGTCGGCGGTGGTCGACACCGGGATGTCCACCACAGCACGCGCCCAATCCTTGGACAGGTTCACCACTTTGACGATCTGCCCGTTGGGAATGGTCACCACCTCGCCGTCGGGTGACCGCAACCGGGTCACCCGCAGCGTCACGTTCTCGACCGTGCCGCTGGCCTCCGTGGACGCCACGACGGTCAGGGTGACCAGGTCCCCGAAGCCGTACTGCCGTTCCGCCAGGATGAAGAAACCGGACAGCAAATCCCTGACCAACTGCTGCGCGCCGAAACCGAGCGCGGCACCGACCACGGTCGCCGGCGCGACCAGCCCACCGACCGAGAACTGCAGCACGTCGGCGATCTGCATGACCACCCAGATGCTGATGAGAACCACCGATACCCAGGAGATCACCGACGCCAGGGCCTGGCGGTGCTTGGACGCCTCCGAGCGCACCAACGCGTCGCTTTCGGCGAACCCCAGGTTGAGCTGACGGGTCACCTGCTGCGCCACCCAGTTGACGAACCGGGCCGCCAGCACCGCCACGATCAGCACCATGACGATCCGCAGACCGCGGGTGATGATCCACTGCCCGACGTCGCCGCGCCAGAATTCGTGCCAGCCGAGCGCCTTGGCCAAGGCGGGCGAGGCGAGAAGAGTTGTGTTAGTCGTCATCTTTTCGGTTGCGCCACCGGATTCCCGCTTCCAGGAACCCGTCGATGTCTCCATCCAGGACGGCCGCCGGGTTGCCGACCTCGTACTCGGTCCGCAGATCCTTGACCATCTGATACGGGTGCAGGACGTAGGAGCGCATCTGGTTGCCCCACGAACTGCCGCCTTCGCCTTTCAACGCGTCCAGCTCAGCGCGCTCTTCGGAACGCTTGCGCTCCAACAACTTTGCCTGAAGCACTCGCATCGCCGAAACCTTGTTCTGCAGTTGCGATTTTTCGTTCTGGCAAGTCACGACGATACCCGTTGGGATGTGGGTTAAACGAACAGCCGAGTCGGTGGTGTTCACCGATTGGCCACCGGGACCGCTGGAGCGGTAAACATCAACGCGCACATCGCCTTCCGGAATGTCGATGTGATCGGTGGTGTCGACCACCGGAAGAACCTCGACTTCGGCGAACGACGTCTGACGTCGATTCTGGTTGTCGAAGGGGCTGATCCGCACCAACCGATGGGTGCCCTGCTCGACGGACAACGTGCCATAGGCGAACGGGGCGTGCACCGCGAACGTCGCGCTCTTGATGCCCGCCTCCTCGGCATAGGACGTGTCGAACACCTCGACGGGATACTTGTGCTGTTCGGCCCACCGTATGTACATCCGCATCAGCATCTCGGCCCAGTCGGCGGCGTCCACCCCGCCCGCGCCCGAGCGGATGGTCACCAGCGCCTCACGTTCGTCGTACTCACCGGAGAGCAGCGTGCGCACCTCGGTGGCTTCGATGTCGGCACGCAGCGCCTTGAGCTCGGCGTCCGCCTCGGCGAGCGCTTCTGTTTTGCTGGCGGCACCTTCCGCTTCTTCGGCCGCCAGCTCGTAGAGCACAGGCAGGTCGTCGAGGCGCCGGCGCAACTCCTCGATCCGGCGCAGCTCCCCCTGAGCGTGCGACAGTTCGCTGGTCACCCGCTGCGCGCGGGCCTGGTCGTCCCACAGCTGGGGATCGGACGCCTCGTGTTCGAGCTTCTCGATGCGGCTGCGCAGACCGTCCACGTCGAGCACCCGCTCCACCGTGGTCAGGGTGGAGTCAAGGGCGGCGATATCGGCTTGACGGTCGGGTTCCACAGCCGACAACGTTACCGGGGCCCGCCGGGCACCTCGTCTCCCGCCGAGTGCCCGGGCCACGACCAGCGGTCATGCGTTTAGCATCGAATCACGATCATGCGCACCCCGCGCTGCGCGCCGACAGCCCCCCGCGCGCTGACCGGGCACGAATAGAAGGTCGAGTATGCGCCCCTACCACGTTGCAATCGTCGGCTCCGGACCGTCGGGATTCTTCGCCGCGTCCTCCCTGCTCAAGGCGGCCGACGCGGCCGAGGGCTTCGACATGGCCGTCGACATGCTGGAGATGCTGCCCACCCCGTGGGGGCTGGTGCGCTCCGGCGTCGCGCCCGACCACCCGAAGATCAAGTCGATCAGCAAGCAGTTCGAAAAGACCGCGGAGGATCCGCGCTTCCGGTTCTTCGGCAACGTCGTGGTCGGTGAGCACGTGCTGCCCAGGGAACTCGCCGAACGCTACGACGCCGTCGTCTACGCCGTCGGGGCGCAGTCCGACCGCGCGCTCAACATCCCCGGTGAGGACCTGCCCGGCAGTGTCGCCGCCGTCGACTTCGTCGGCTGGTACAACGCGCACCCCAACTTCGAGCAGGCCACGCCCGACCTCTCGGGCGCCCGGGCCGTGGTGGTCGGCAACGGCAACGTGGCGCTCGACGTGGCACGCATCCTGGTCACCGATCCCGACGTGCTGGCCGCCACCGATATCGCCGACCACGCGCTCGAATCGCTGCGGCCGTGCGGCGTCGAGGAAGTGGTGATCCTCGGCCGGCGCGGCCCGCTGCAAACCGCCTTCACCACGCTCGAGCTGCGTGAGCTGGGCGAGCTCGAAGGCGTCGACGTGATCGTCGACCCGGCGCAGCTGGAGGGCGTCACCGACGAGGACGAGGCCGCCGCGGACAAGACCACGAAGCTGAACGTCAAGGTGTTGCGCGATTACGCCGGGCGCGCGCCGCGGCCCGGCCATCGTCGCATCGTGTTCCGGTTCATGACCTCGCCGATTGAGATCAAGGGCGAAGGCAAGGTGGAGAGCATCGTGCTGGGCCGCAACGAACTGGTCACCGACCAGAACGGGCGGGTGTCCGCCAAGGACACCGGCGAGCGCGAGGAGCTGCCGGTTCAGCTGGTGGTGCGGTCGGTCGGCTACCGCGGTGTGCCCACCCCGGGGCTGCCGTTCGACGACAAGTCCGCGACGATCCCCAACATCGTCGGCCGGGTCGAGGGCAGCCGCAACGAATACGTCGTCGGCTGGATCAAGCGCGGACCGACCGGTGTCATCGGCACCAACAAGAAGGACTCCCAGGAGACCGTCGACACCCTGCTGGCCGACCTGGACCGCGCGAAAGGCGGCGATCTGGCGGACTTCCCCGACGACCACGCCGAGAAGCTGGCCGATTGGCTCGCCTCACGCCAGCCGAAGCTGGTCACCTCGGCGCACTGGGAGATCATCGACCGTCACGAGCGCGCCGCCGGTGAGCCGCACGGGCGTCCGCGCGTCAAGCTGCCCAACCTGACGGAGCTGCTGCGCATCGGCCACGGCTGATCACGAAGCGGCGTCATCCCATTCCCGCCGTCACAGGTTGCCGGACCGTATCGCCAGCACGGAATGGGTCCCGTCGCAAAGCCGCTCGGCGGTATGACCTTCGGTGACCAACAACTGCCCCGCTTCCGGGTTGGCGCGCAGGTACTGCTCCACACTGCCGCGCGCGATCGCGGACTCCGCCCGCACGTCGGGGTACAGCCGCGTCCAACGCGCGAGGCGTCGAGTCAATTGCGCCCGCGCCGAGCGCGTTCCGTCGCCGGTGCCCCCGGCGTCCTCGCCGCGGCACACCCAGAGCGCGCGCAGCGTGGCTCCGCGCAGCCTCGCCTCGTCGAACGCATGCCGCAGCACCACGCCGTTGCCGGCCTCGGCCAGCACGGTGTTGACTTTCGGCGCCGCCGACCGTTTTGCCGGCTGCCGGATCACGGCGACCGGGCACCGGGCGGAGCGGGCCAACACCTTCGCGACGGAGGTTGCGCCTTGGCGGGCATGGTCGAGTCCGATGGAACCGATGCACAGCATGGCCGCCGAACTCGACGCCTCCAGCAGCTTGGCGAGCGGTCGTCCGCACAGGATCTCGGTTTCGACCTTGACCGGGGCGCCGGTGGCTTCCACGGACCGATGGGCGTCGGCCAGCGCCGTCCTCGCGGCGGCGAGGCTCGCCTCGCAGGCGTTCGCGGTGGTGGCCTCGCGCGGGTCGACGACGTAGACCAATCGCATCGGGATGTCGCGGCTGACCGCCTCGTCGATCGCCCACAGGACGGCCTGCTCGGCCGCCCTCGAGCCGTCCACACCGACGACGACTTCCGGAGCCGGGAAGCTATTGCCCATCGCGGTCTCCTCTGCTGAGGTGTAAGCGGGAAACTTTCGCGTCGCTCAGCCACACGTTATGGGCGGGAAACCACTCTCTCCCAGGGGCATTGGTCCCGAAAACAATGCCATTGGCCCCCTGGGACGTGCGACGGCGAACATGCGTTCCCCGCGACGACAACCGAATACAAGCTGTTTGCGCAGACGGACAGCGGGGCACCACCACCCATCACCGGAGACGGGAGACTCGCCCATGGCCGCTCAACAGACCGCCCGACCGGCTTCTTCGCAGCCCCTGGTGGGCAAAGGCTGGATCCAGGGCGTCGCCCTGGTGATGATCTTCGGCTTCCTGGTCATGGGCGTCCTGGCCTACCGCACGTACTCGGCATCGATGCCGATGCCGGACAAGGTTGTCGACGAGTCGGGCCAGCTGCTCTTCACGGGCGACGACATCACCCGGGGTCAGGAGCTCTACCAGGCTCGCGGCCTGATGGAATACGGTTCGGTGCTGGGGCATGGCGCATATCTGGGGCCCGACTACACCGCGGAATACCTGCGCATGGCGACGCAGGACGTCGCCGACCAGCTGCGGGGTCAGGGGGTGGCCGACCCGCGCGACCGCGTGGTCACCGAGTTCCGCACCAACCGCTACAACCCCACCACCAAGACGCTGGTGTTCACCAACCGGCAGGCCGCGGCGTTCGACCACATCCAAAGCCACTACGCCGCCTACTTCGGCGAGAACTCGACGAAATACGGCCTCTTGCCGCAGATGATCACGGACAAGGCACAGATTCGCGACCTGACGGCGTTCTTCGCATGGACCGCCTGGGCGGGCGCGGCCGAACGCCCGGGCCACAACTACACCTACACCAACAACTGGCCGGCCGAACCGCGCGTCGACAACGGCCCCACCGCGCCGGTGATCGTATGGTCGGCGCTGTCGCTGATCGCGCTGCTGGGTGGCATCGGCGTCATGTTCGCGGTGTACGGACGGTGGAGCCAGAAGGTGGGCTGGCACAGCGCCGAGTCGTCCACGCTGTCCTTCCGCCAGCCCGGCGAGGTGAGCCTGACGCCGGCGCAGCGGGCCACGATCTGGTTCTTCGCGATCGTGTCGGTGCTGTTCCTGGCGCAGACGCTGCTGGGCGCGGCGGCCGAGCATTACCGGGCCGACTTGTCGACGTTCTTCGGGCTGGATCTGGCCCGGGTGCTGCCATACAACCTGGCCCGGACCTGGCACGTGCAGCTGGCGCTGTTCTGGACCGCGGCGGCCTTCCTGGCCGGTGGCATCTTCCTGGTGCCGTTCATCGCCCGCCGGGAGCCGCGCCGCCAGGGCCTGCTGGCCTATGTGCTGCTCGGAGCGGTCGCGGTGGTGGTGTTCGGTTCGCTGATCTGCGAGGCGCTCTCCATCTACGGAGTGATCCCGCATGGGCTGCTGTCTCAGCAGTGGGAGTATCTCGACCTGCCGCGGCTGTTCCAGATCCTGCTGATCATCGGCATGTTCGTGTGGATCGCGATCATCTTCCGGGGCATGCGCGCCCGGCTCAGAGGCGAATCGAAGATGAACATGCCGTGGTTGTTCTTCTTCTCCGGACTGGCGATCCCCGCCTTCTACACCGTCGGGCTGTTGGCCAGCAGCGGCACGCATTACACGGTCGCCGAATTCTGGCGGTTCTGGGTGGTGCACCTGTGGGTCGAGGACTTCCTCGAACTCTTCACCACCGTGATGGTGGCCTACATGTTCGTGTTGCTGGGAGTGGTGCGCGAGCGGATCGCGCTGGGCGTGATCTTCCTCGACGTCATCCTGTACTCCGCCGGCGGCGTCATCGGCACCATGCACCACCTGTACTTCTCGGGCACCCCGGTGGAACACATGGCGCTGGGCGCGTTCTTCTCGGCGGCCGAGGTCATTCCGTTGACCTTCCTCACCGTCGAGGCGTGGGCGTTCCTGCAACTGGGTTCGCGACAGCAGTCCGGCGACGCCAACCCGTTCCCGCACCGGTGGGCCGTCATGTTCCTGGTCGCCGTGGGCTTCTGGAACTTCTTGGGCGCGGGCATTTTCGGGTTCCTGATCAACCTGCCGATCGTGTCCTACTACCAGATCGGCACCGCGCTCACGGCCAACCATGCGCACGGCGCGATGATGGGGGTCTACGGCATGCTCGCCGTAGGCCTGGCGATGTTCGCTTTCCGCTACGTGATCCCGGCCGACAAATGGCCGGAGAAGTTGGCGCGAACCTCGTTCTGGTGCATGAACATCGGCCTGGCCTGGATGGTGTTCGTCACCCTGCTGCCGCTGGGCGTCCTGCAGCTTTACCACTCGGTCAACGACGGCTACTTCGAGGCGCGCTCGCTGGGCTACATCACCAGACCCGGCAACGCGGTGATCGAATGGCTGCGGATGCCCGGCGATCTCATCCTCATCGTCGGCGGCGTCCTGCCGTTCGTGTGGATCGCCTGGATCGCGCTGCGCAACTTCCGCACGGGCTCGACAGTTCAAGAGCTGCCTGAACATCCGCTGTACGTCGAGGCGCCGACCGAGCCGGAGGCCGGCGCCACGGTGTCGGCGAAGGGCTGAGCGGTGACTCAACCGGCCGCCTCGGTATGGCTGATCGCCGGGTATTCCCTCGCCCTGCTGGCCATCGGCTGGAGCTTCGACTCGATGGCCCGACGGGCGTCGGCGCGCGCCGCGCGTTGGCGCACGGGACACTTCACCTACCGGCCGGATCACGACGCCTGGGTGTGTCCACGGGACCACTGGCTGTGGCCGACGTCGTTCGATCCACGGCACCGGGTCATGCGATATCGCGCCCAGCCGGTGGTGTGCAACAGCTGTCCCATCAAGTCCAGCTGCACGACGTCCGACCACGGCCGGGAGATCAGCCGCGAGGTGGACCCGTGGCCGCATTCCGACGCGGGGCGATTCCACCGCGGGATCGCTTGTTGCGTAGCGGGATTCGGGATCGTGCTGCCCCTGGCGACGATGGTCGCCAACCACTCGGGCGCTGACGTGCTGGTCCTGGCGGGCACCATCTCGATCGTCGCGCTGCTCGGCCTGCCGCTGATCCGCCACCTGTGGAACACCCCGTCCAACGCACCCGAGCACCTGCCGCATCGCACCGCGCTCGAGGACCGGGCGGCCGCGGCGATCGACAGGTATTCCACCCGCTGGGGCAGCTGGGAAGGCAAGGAGGGCAACGCAACATGACCGCCGTGGTGATCGTCGCCGTCATCGCCGGGGTTGTCGGGCTCGCCGTGCTCGCGGTGTGGTCGCTGGCCGTGCTGCGCGAGTACGAGCGCGGAGTCGTCTTCCGGATGGGGCACGTGCGCCCGCTGTACGGTCCCGGTCTTCGCTTCCTGATCCCCTTTCTGGACAGGATGATCCGCGTGGATCAGCGACTGGTGACGCTGACCATTCCCCCGCAGGAGGTGATCACCCGCGACAACGTGCCGGCCAGGGTCAACGCCGTCGTGATGTTCCAGGTGATGGAACCGCTCAAAGCGATTCTGGCGGTGGAGAATTACGCGGTTGCCACTTCGCAGATCGCCCAGACGACACTGCGTTCGCTGCTGGGACGGGCCGACTTGGACACCCTGCTGGCCCACCGCGAGGACCTCAACAGCGACCTGCGCACGATCATCGAAAAGCAGACCGAACCGTGGGGCGTGCAGGTCCGCGTCGTGGAGATCAAAGACGTCGAGATTCCCGAATCGATGCAGCGGGCGATGGCCCGCGAGGCCGAAGCAGAACGCGAGCGCCGCGCGAAGGTCATCAACGCGCGGGGCGAACTGCAGGCGTCCGAGGAGTTGCGCGAAGCCGCCGAGACGCTGTCCAAGAGCCCGGCTTCTCTACAGTTGCGCTATCTGCAGACGCTGTTGGAGCTGGGGGCGGACCAGAACTCGACGGTCGTCTTCCCACTGCCCGTGGACATCATCACACCGTTCTTGCGGCATCCGGAGGTGCTGCAGGGCGTGGTCGACAACCTCAATCACCGAGGCTGAGAAAGCCCCCGGTAGAGCTCTGGAGTTCATTCAGACCTGTCAGGAATTCACCTGATCCCACGCGGCACGCGTAGATCTCTGCCAGTTTTGAGGCACCCAAGACAGAGGTCTGCTAAAGATGCCCGGTGCGCGTGCCGTAAGGCCACCTCGATCGGAGATCAAGTCCTTCACGCGATCTCGCGACCCGGCAGACCGAATTAACGTCGCCCGTCCACGAAGTAAATCTCCGGTTAACTCTGCACGCCCTACCGCCACGAATTCAGCGGAAAATCCACGTTTTGCCGCCGCGCCTGCGAGTTTGAACACGTCAGAGAACCGAAGGTCGCTTGAGATGTTCCGTGCACACGCCCCACCGACAATGTGCGCGAGGCTGCCCGGCCAGACGTAGACGGCGACCGTCCGCCGTCATCGCCGTCCGCCCGCATCACCAGACTCCCCGCGCTTTTCCCGTCCGCAAGCGGCCACCGCCGAAGCGGCGGCCATCCGACATCGCGCCGTATGCCGCGCGACCTAACACTCAATCTACCCAAGGAGCTGTGACACAATGGATTTCGCCTTCTTACCCCCAGAGATCAACTCTACCCGGATGTACGGTGGCCCCGGGTCTGGCTCGCTGCTCGCCGCCGCGGGCAGCTGGGACTCGCTGTCGGCCGAATTGGCCACCACGGCCGAGTACTACGAATCGGTGCTCTCGACCCTGAGCTTGCAGTGGGGCGGCGCGGCTTCGGAGGCGATGGCGGCCGCCGCCGCCCACTATGTGGGTTGGCTGCAGACGGCCGCCGAGCAGACGAAGCAGACGGCCATGCAGGTCCGGGCGGCCGCGGCGGCCTATGACCAAGCGCACGCGATGACGGTCCCCCCACCAGCGGTCACGGCCAACCGCACCCAATTGTCATCGCTGGTGGCGACCAACGTGTTGGGCCAGAACACCGCGGCGATCGCGGCCACCGAGGCGCAGTACGCCGAGTATTGGTCCCAGGACGCCTCCGCGATGGCCGGGTACGCGAGCTCCTCGGCGGCGGCCACACAGTTGCCACGGTTCGCCTCCCCGAGCAACTCCACCAACGAAGCGGGGCTGACCGCTCAGAAGGCCTCGGTCACCCAGGCCGTCAACACCGCCGCGACCACCGCCCCGGTGTCACAGGTCATCGCCGCGGCGCCGAATCTGCAGGCGACCGCCACCCTGCCGACGAACCCCATCGTCCCGGAGGACTTCACCGTGCTCGACGGCATCCTGGCCAGCTACTCGACGATCAACGCCACCTACTACATAGAGGCATTCGCCTCCGGCATCATCGGGGCCGAGAAAAACCTGGGCATCTTGCCCAAACTGGCGACGGCATCCGATGTGGCCCCGGCGTTGACCGCGGCACCGCAGATCACCGGAGCCGCATCGACCCTCGGCGGTGGTGCGGGGCTGGGCAACATCACCGCAACCCTTGCCCGCGCCAACAACATCGGGCCGATGTCCGTACCGGCGAGCTGGTCCGCACCGGCAACCACCCATATCGCAGAGCTGGAACCCGCCGGCCTGACGACACTTCCCGGCACCGACGAGGTCGTCGCGTCCGGTTATCCGGGTTATCCCGGAATGCCCGGGGGCGCGCTGTCGCGCTCCACCGGCGTGGGTGTCCCGCCCCGGTACGGCGTCCGGCTCACGGTGATGCCACGCCCGCCCGCGGCCGGGTGACACACCGCTAGGCCGATGACGGGTCGCTCGGCACGAATGTCGAGTCGACCCATCGCACTCGCGTTCCGGTGTCTCGCCGCATACCCAGCCAAGGAAAGTGACGCATGATGGATTTCGCTTTCGTGCCGCCGGAGATCAACTCTGGGCGGATGTACAGCGGGCCCGGCGCCGGCCCGCTGTTGGCCGCCGCGGGGAGTTGGGACTCGCTGTCGGCCGAGTTGGATATCACCGCCGCGACCTATGAATCGGTGTTGTCGGGCCTGGCCCGTCTGCACTGGCGCGGCCACGCCGCCGAATCGATGTCGGCTGCGGCCGCCCCTTACCTGGATTGGCTGTATGCGACCGCTGATCTGACGAAGCAGACGGCCATGCGGGCCCGGGCCGCCGCGGCGGCCTATGAACAGGCTTTCGCGATGACGGTGCCGCCGGTAGCCGTCACGGCCAACCGCACCCAGCTGGCGATGCTGGTGGCGACCAACTTCTTCGGCCAGAATGCCGCGGCGATCGCCGCCGCCGAGGCCCAGTACGCCGAGTATTGGGCGCAGGACGCCGCCGCGATGTCCGGCTACGCCGTCTCCTCCGCGGCGGCCACCCAGTTGCCGGCGTTCCCCTCCCCCCGCCAGAGCACCACCCCGACCGCGATGACCGCCCAGAGCGCCGCGGTCACCAAAGCGGTCAACAGCGCCGTCGCCCCGGTGTCGCAGTCGGTTTCGGCGACATCGACCCTGCCGACGAACCCGATCCTCCCCGAGGACTTCACCGCGCTCGACGCCATCCTCACTTTTATCTTCACCATGAAAGCCGTCGACTACGAGCAGGCACTCGTCACCGGCATCATCGGCGCCGAGGGCGATTTGGGCGTGCTGCCCAACCTCGGAGCGGCCGCGGCGCCCGCGCTCGTCCCGGTGCTCGCCGCGGCCCCCCAGTTGGGCGGTGCCGCCTCGGGGCTCGGGGCGGCGAGCCTGGGCGACGTCACCGCGACTCTTGCCCGCGCCGGAACCATCGGCTCGATGTCGGTGCCCGCGAGCTGGACCGCACCCGGCAGCCCCATCACGGCGCTACCCGGCGCCGGCTATCCGGCACTTTTCGGGATCGACCAGCCAGTCGCTTCCGCAACCGGCATGCCGGGAATCCCCGGGATACCAGGCGGGACGGCCTCGCGAGCCACGATGGTCGTCCCGCGGTACGGCGCCCGCATCACGGTGATGGCGCGGCCGCCGGCCGCCGGATAGCGGACGCTACACCGGGGGCGGCTCGGCCGGCGCCATCCTCCAGTTGTCCGGATTCTTCGGCGAATACACCACCGGGAACAACTGGCCCATGGTCGGCCAGTGGTCGACGTCGACCGCCATGCGCTGATACACCGCATGCTCGCTGACGGTGGGTCCGTTGATCACCCCGGCGATGGTGACGAACTGTTCACCGGTGGCCTCCGGCCGCGGGCTCACCCCGGTCACCAGCAGCGTGCCGTTGAGCAGTTCACCGCGGGGACCGCGAGGGAGGAACCGCTGGGCCAGGAACACCGCCAGGACGGCCACCAGCAGGATCAGCACACCGAATTCCCACACGCCGCCATGGTAGGGCCGTGATAGGACTGCGTCATGAGCCGGGACGATTTGACGTTGGCACTAACGCTGGCCGACCGCGCGGACGCGCTGACCTCCGCCCGGTTCGGGGCGCTCGACCTGCGTGTTGACACCAAACCCGACCTGACGCCGGTCACCGACGCGGACCGCGCGGTCGAGATCGGGCTGCGCGAGGTGCTGGGACGCGAACGACCGCACGACAGCATCGTCGGCGAGGAGTTCGGCGGAACCACCTCCTTCACCGGAAGGCAGTGGATCGTCGACCCCATCGACGGCACCAAGAACTTCGTACGGGGGGTGCCGGTCTGGGCCAGCCTGATCGCGCTGCTCGAAGACGGGCTGCCCACGGTCGGCGTCGTCAGCGCACCCGCGCTGCAGCGGCGCTGGTGGGCGGCGCGGGGCCAGGGCGCCTTCGTCTCGGTCGACGGCGCACCGCCCCGCCAGCTGGCGGTTTCCACTGTGGCACAACTGGATTCGGCCAGCCTCTCATTCTCCAGCCTGTCCGGCTGGGCGCAGCGCGGACTGCGCGAGCGCTTCCTCGCGCTGACCGACGCGGTGTGGCGGGTGCGCGCCTTCGGCGACTTCCTCTCCTACTGCCTGCTGGCCGAGGGCGCCGTCGACATCGCCGCCGAGCCCGAGGTGTCGGTGTGGGACCTCGCCGCCCTCGACATCCTGGTGCGCGAGGCGGGCGGGAACCTGACCGGGCTCGACGGCATCGCCGGGCCGCACCGCGGCAGCGCCGTGGCGACGAACGGGCCGCTGCACGCGCCGGTGCTCGGCATCCTCGCCGGTGCTGTGAATTAGTTAACAGGTGTTCTCGGTGATCTTACTCCGGAGTAAGATAGGGTTATCCGCATCGCCCCAACAGCAGAGGCTGCCGACATGACCGACACTCGTTCCGGTTCACCACAAACGCCCAAATCCGCCCGCTCACGCAAGCGCAAAGACCGGCAGAGCGGGATCGGGCTGCAACCGCACAAGCGCACGGGCGTTGACATCGCCATCGCGCTGCTCACCCCGCTGATGGGGCAGGAGTTCCTGGACAAATACCAACTGCGCGACCCCGTCAACCGCGGCCTGCAGTACGGCACGAAGACGATCTTCTCCACGGCCGCCGCGGCGTCCCGGCAGTTCAACAGGCTGCAGAACCTGCGCGGGGGGCCGACCCGGCTCAAGTCGAGCGGCAAGGACTACTTCGACCTGACACCAGACGACGACCAGAAGATGATCGTCGAGACGCTCACCGAATTCGCCGAGGAGGTGCTGCGGCCCGCGGCTCACGACGCCGACGAGGCGGCGACCTACCCGCCCGATCTGATCGCCAAGGCCGCCGAGTTGGGCATCACCGCGATCAACATCCCCGAGGACTTCGACGGCATCGCCGCCCACCGCTCCAGCGTCACCAACGTGCTGGTGGCCGAGGCGCTGGCCTACGGCGACATGGGTCTCGCGCTGCCGATCCTGGCCCCCGGCGGCGTGGCCGCCGCGCTGACCCACTGGGGCAGCGCGGACCAGCAGGCCACCTACCTGCACGAGTTCGCCGGCGAGAACGTGCCCCAGGCCTGCGTCGCGATCGCCGAGCCGCAGCCGCTGTTCGACCCCACCCGCCTGGCGACCACCGCGGTGCGCACCCCGAGCGGCTACCGCCTCGACGGTGTGAAGTCGTTGGTCCCGGCGGCGGCCGACGCCGAGCTGTTCATCGTCGGGGCGCAACTCGACGGCAAGCCGGCGCTGTTCATCGTCGAGTCGTCGACGAAAGGCCTTACCGTCAAGGCGGATCCGAGCATGGGCTTGCGCGCGGCGGCCCTGGGCCACCTGGAGCTGTCCGGCGTGACGGTACCGCTGACCGCGCGGCTCGGCGAGCACGAGGCAACCGATGACGACTACTCGGAGGCGATCGCGCTGGCCCGGCTGGGCTGGGCGGCGCTGGCGGTGGGCACCTCGCACGCGGTGCTCGACTACGTCGTCCCCTACGTCAAGGAGCGCGAAGCCTTCGGCGAGCCGATCGCCCACCGCCAGGCCGTCGCCTTCATGTGCGCCAACATCGCCATCGAGCTCGACGGGCTGCGGCTGATCACCTGGCGCGGCGCGGCCCGCGCCGAGCAGGGCCTGCCCTTCGTTCGCGAGGCGGCGCTGGCCAAGCGGCTCGGCACCGACAAGGGCATGCAGATCGGCCTCGACGGCGTCCAGCTGCTCGGCGGCCACGGCTTCACCAAGGAACACCCGGTCGAGCGCTGGTACCGCGACCTGCGGGCCATCGGCGTGGCCGAGGGTGTCGTCGTCATCTAAGTCGTTTCGTCAACTCAAGCCGAAAGATCAATCATGGCAATCAATCTCGAACTGCCCCGCAAGCTGCAAGCGGTGGCCGTCAAGACCCACCAGGGTGCCGCCGAGCTGATGCGGCCGATCGCCCGCAAGTACGACCTCTCCGAGCACGCTTACCCCGTCGAGCTCGACACGCTGTACAACCTGTTCGCGGGCGCGTCGGAATCGCTCGAATTCGCCGGGGCCGACAAGCTGGGCGACGAAAACCAGGACCGGGACCAAAACCACAACGGCGCCAACATGGCCGCGCTGCTGCAGACCTTGGAGGCCTGCTGGGGCGACGTCGCGATGATGCTCTCGGTGCCCTATCAGGGCCTGGGCAACGCGGCCATCTCCGCCGTCGCCACCCCGGAGCAGCTGGAGCGCCTGGGCAAGGTCTGGGCGGCGATGGCGATCACCGAACCCGGCTTCGGCTCCGACTCGGCGGCGGTGTCGACCACCGCCAAGCTGGACGGCGACGAGTACGTGATCAACGGCGAAAAGATCTATGTCACCGCCGGCTCGCGCGCCACCCACATCGTGGTGTGGGCCACGCTGGACAAGTCACAGGGGCGGGCGGCGATCAAGTCGTTCATCGTTCCCCGCGAGCACCCCGGGGTCACCGTCGAACGGCTCGAGCGCAAGCTCGGCATCAAGGGCTCCGACACCGCGGCGATCCGGTTCGACAACGTCCGCATCCCCAGGGAGAACCTGCTCGGGAACCCGGAAATCGAAGTCGGCAAGGGCTTTTCCGGCGTCATGGAGACCTTCGACAACACCCGTCCCATCGTGGCCGCCATGGCGATCGGGGTGGCCCGCGCCGCCCTGGAGGAAATCCGCAAGATCCTCACCGAGGCCGGGGTGGAGATCTCCTACGACAAACCGTCGCACGCCCAGAGCGCCCCGGCCGCCGAGTTCCTGCGGATGGAGGCCGACTGGGAGGCCGCCTACCTGCTGGCGCTGCGGGCGGCCTGGCAGGCCGACAACAAGATCCCCAACTCCAAAGAGGCCTCGATGAGCAAGGCCAAGGCCGGCCGCATGGCCAGCGACGTCACCCTCAAGTCCGTCGAATTGGCCGGCACCGCAGGCTATTCCGAGCAATCGATGCTGGAAAAGTGGGCCCGCGACTCCAAGATCCTCGACATCTTCGAGGGCACCCAGCAGATTCAGCAGCTGGTGGTCGCCCGGCGCCTGCTGGGCCTGTCGTCGGCCGAGCTCAAGTAGCGATCGCGTCCAGCCGCTCGCGGGTGTCGTCGTCGAGCTGGATGGAGGCGACGTCGAGGTTCTCCTCCAGGTGGCGCACCGACGAGGTGCCGGGGATCAGCAGCACGTTGGGCGCCACGCTCAGCGTCCACGCCAGCGCGACCTGCGCCGGCGTCCGCCCGAGCCGCTCGGCGGCCTCGACCACCAGTTCGTGGGTGAGCACGGGATTCGGCTGGATGAAGGCCGCCCCCAGCGGGAAGAACGGAACGAACGCGATACCCCGCGCCGCGCACTCGTCCAGGACGGGCCGCGATGACCGGTCGACGAGATTGAAAGCGTTTTGTACACAGGCGATTTCGGTGCAGTCCAGGGCGTGCAGCAGGTGTTCGCGGTTGACGTTGCTCAGCCCGACGCCGCCGATCAGCCCGTCGTCGCGCGCTTGGATCATGACCGAAAGCTGGTCGTCGAAGAGCTGATCCGGGCCGTCGCTTTCGAACACGCGCAGGTTGACCGCGGCCAACTGGTCGACGCCGAGCGCGCGCAGGTTGGTCTCAATGTCGCGGCGCAGGTCGGCGGGGTCGTCGACCGGCAGCCAGCCGCCGCGGTCGTCGCGGCGCCCGCCGACCTTGCTCACCAGGGCCAGGTTCTCCGGGTACGGATGCAGCGCCTCGCGGATCAGCTCGTTGGCCACGTCGGGGCCGTAGAACTGGGCGGTGTCGATGTGGTCGACGCCGAGTTCGACCGCCCGCCGCAGCACCGCCAGCGCCTCGTCGCGGTCCCGCGGCGGGCCGAACACGTTCGGGCCCGGCAACTGCATGGCGCCGAAGCCCACCCGGGAGACCGAAAAGCGACCGAGTGGAAAGGAATCCATACGGTGAGGTTAGCGTCGAGGGATGGACACGTTTCAAGCGCTCGTCGCTCGGGAAGATGGTGACCGGATCACCGCGTCGGTCGAGACGCTGAGCCACTCGGACCTGCCGCCCGGCGAGGTGACGATCCGGGTCCTGTATTCGAGCGTCAACTACAAGGACGCGCTGGCGCTGACCCCGCGCGGCGGCGTGGTGCGCAGCTACCCGGTGGTGCCCGGCATCGACCTGACCGGCGAGGTCGTCGAGTCCGGGTCACCCGACTTCACCGTCGGCGAGCAGGTGCTGGCCCACGGATACCAGATCGGCACCGGCCACCACGGCGGCTACGCCGAATACGCGCGGCTGCCGGCCGACCAGGTCGTCGCGCTCGGGGCGTTGAGCCCACGGGAGGGCGCCGCGATCGGCACCGCCGGCTTCACCGCCGCGATGAGCGTGCAGGCGCTGATCGACTGGGGCGTCCAGCCCGGCGCCGGGCCGGTGGTGGTCACCGGGGCCTCCGGCGGCGTCGGCTCGGTCAGCGTGGACCTGCTGGCCGCCGCGGGCTATCGGGTGGTCGCCTCGACCGGCAAGGAGTCGGCGGCCGGGCTGCTGAAAGAGCTTGGCGCCGCGGACGTTATCGGCCGGCTGCCGGAGGACCCCGACGCCAAGCCGCGGCCGTTGGCCAAGGCGCGCTGGGCGGCCGCGGTGGATTGCGTGGGCGGCGCGACGCTGGCCGACGTGCTGAGCGCCGTCGACTACGGCGGGGCGGTGGCCTGCAGCGGCCTGACGGGTGGTCCGGCTTTGCACACCACGGTGATGCCGTTCATCCTGCGCGGCATCGCGCTGTTGGGGATGGACTCGGTGCAGATGCCGATCGACCGGCGTCGCAAACTGTGGGCGCTGCTGGGCGATTCGCTGCGGCCCCGCCATCTGGACTCGCTCACCAGCGACGTCGACGTCAGGGACGTGGTCGATGTGCTGGACCAGGTGCGCGCCGGCAAGTTCACCGGGCGTGCGGTGGTGCGGGTGGCCGGCGGATTTTGAGCCGGCAGTAGGCTGTCCGACCATGCGAGCTGCACGGGTGACCCGGCTGGACGGGCCGGACGCGATAGAGGTGGCCGAGGTCGACGAACCGTCGGGTGACGGCGTGGTCGTCGACGTGTACGCCGCCGGCGCCGCCTTCCCCGACGCGCTGCTGACCCGCGGCCTCTATCAATACCGCCCCGAACCGCCGTTCGTGCTGGGAGCCGAGATCGCCGGCGTGGTGCGCTCGGCGCCCGACGGCGCGCACGTTTCGGCCGGCGACCGGGTCGTCGGGCTGACGATGCTGTCCGGGGGCATGGCCGAGGTCGCGATCGTGGCGCCCGACCGGGTGTTCAAGCTGCCCGACAACGTGAGCTTCGAGGCGGGCGCCGGCCTGCTGTTCAACGACCTGACCGTGTACTTCGCCCTGACGGTGCGCGGCCGGCTGGCCCGGGGCGAGACGGTGCTGGTGCACGGCGCCGCCGGCGGCATCGGGACGTCGACGCTGCGGCTGGCGGGGCTGCTCGGGGCGTCGCGCACCATCGCGGTCGTCAGCACCGGAGCCAAGGCGGACGTCGCGAGCGCCGCCGGGGCCACCGATGTGGTGCTGGCCGACGGGTTCAAGGACGCGGTCAAGGAGCTGACCGGCGGGCGCGGCGTCGACATCGTGCTCGACCCGGTCGGCGGCGACCGGTTCACCGATTCGCTACGCTCGCTCGCCCCGGGGGGCCGGCTGCTGGTCGTCGGCTTCACCGGCGGTGACATCCCGACGGTCAAGGTGAACCGGTTGCTGCTCAACAACATCGACGTGGTGGGCGTGGGCTGGGGCGCGTGGACCGCGACGCATCCGAACGCGTTGGCCGAGCAGTGGGCGGGCCTCGAGGAGCTGCTCAGCTCGGGCCGGCTGGCGGCCCCCAACCCGGAGGTCTACCCCTTGGCGGAGGCCGCCGCCGCGGTGGCGTCGCTGGAGAACCGCACCGCCAGAGGCAAGGTCGTGGTGCGCGTCCGCGACTGACGCGATGGGCCGCGCCGGCGGCTCCTGGTCATGTGGCCTTCGCAGGATTTGATAGCGCGGGCGATATCAAATCCGGTAAGCCGGGCCTGGTCGGCGGATCCGCCCACCCTTGTGCGCGCCCGAAACAAAAAGTAATGTCACTTTCAGTTTTGTCCGTCGCCCGAACCGGGGGTCAGCCATGGAATCCTTCGTCCACCTGCGAAGAGGCCGGACACCGCGACGCCTGCACGCCGATCTCGACGGCCTCAAGGACGACGAGCTGGGCCGGGGCGGGTTCACCGGCCGCACCGCCAACCTCTACCGCCGCCATGACCCGACCGCCTACCGGTCGGCCGGACCGCTGCGCCCGATCGACGTGCTGGCCGGCGAGCTCAAGCCCGGCGACGCCACCGACGCCCGCGGCGGTCCCCTGCTGATGTTCGACAACGCCGACTGCCGAATCCTGTTGAGCCGCCGACACGAGCCGATGCCGTTCTACACCCGCCATGTCGACGGCGACCTGCTGTGCTTCGTCCACCGGGGCGCGGGCCTGCTGGAAACCGAGTTCGGCCCGCTGCGCTATTCCGACGGCGACTGGGTCTACCTGCCGAAGGCGTGCACCTGGCGTCAGCTGCCGGACAGCGAGACGACCCTGCTCATGGTCGAGGCGGCCGACGAGTTCCGGGTGCCGCCGCCCGGACCGCTGGGCCGCCACTTCCCCTTCGACCCGTCGCAGGCCATCATCCCCGAGCCAGCGCCGATCGACGACGACGGCCGCGACGAGTACGAGGTCCGGCTCGTCCACCGGCCCATTCACGATGAGGGCACGACAACGCTCTTCTACCAACACAATCCGCTCGACGTCGAGGGCTGGCGCGGCGACAACTTCGCGTTCACCTTCAACATCGCCGACTACAACGTCGTCACCTCCGACAGCGTCCACCTGCCTCCGACGGTGCACTTGTTCATGCAGGCCACCGGCGTCTACGTGATGAACTTTCTGCCCAAGCCGGCCGAAGGCGTGCAGGGCACCGAGCGCACGCCGTGGTATCACCGCAATGTCGACTATGACGAGATCGCCTTCTTCCACGGCGGCTCGCTCTACGGCATCCCGATGCCGCCCGGACTGATTTCCCATGCGCCGCAAGGCGTTCACCACGGCGCACCGGAGAAGGCGCGGGAACGGGCGCGCCGCAAGTTCGACGAGTACACCCGCGTCGATTGGCAAGTGATCGCCGTCGACACCCGCCGGCGACTGAACCCGTCGGCCGAGGTGCTGGCGCACGACCTAGGACAACACTGACCATGACGAAACGCCACGAATACGAGCGAATCCCCTATCTTGTTGCCTTCCAGAACAATTCCGGCGTCCGCGACGTGTACGGCGGCCTGGCCGAGATCACCGTGCTGGAGAGCTACCTGCTCAAGCCGAACGACAAGCCGTCGGACACCGTGCTGGTGTTCATGCACCCGATCGGCGGCGGCGCCTACCTGCCCATGATCAACGCGCTGGCCCGGGCCGGCCACCACGTCATCTACTGCAACAGCCGCTTCCGCGGCACCGACTCCGCGCTGCTGATGGAGAAGGTGGTCGAGGACCTCGGCGAGTGCATCAAGGACGCCAAGAAGCGGCTGGGCTATCAGAAGGTGGTCCTGGCGGGGTGGAGCGGTGGCGGCTCGCTGTCGATGTTCTACCAGCAGCAGGCCCAGCACCCGACCATCACGTCGAGCCCGTCCGGCGACGGCCCCGACCTGACCGCCCTGGACCTGATCCCCGCCGACGGCATCATGCTGCTGGCGGCGCACATCAGCCGGCACGGCACGCTGACCGAATGGCTCGACGCGTCGATCCTCGACGAAGCCGACCCCACCCAACGCGATCCCGAGCTGGACCTGTACAACCCGGACAACCCGAACCAGCCGCCCTACAACCAGGAGTTCCTGGCCCGCTACCGCAGCGCCCAGGTGGAACGCAACCGGCGCATCACCGCGTGGGTCAAGGACAAGCTCGCCGAGCTGAAGGCCGCCGGACGTCCGGACGACGAGTTCTGTTTCGTGGTGCACGGCACGATGGCCGACCCGCGATGGCTGGACCCCACCGTCGATCCCAACGAACGCACCCCCGGAACCTGCTACCTGGGGGATCCTCAGGTGGTGAACATGAGCCCGGTCGGGCTGGCGCGCTTCTCCACGTTGCGGGGCTGGCTCTCGCAATGGAGCTACGACGACGCCCGGGGCGACGGGGTCGCCTGCGGGGCCGACATCGCGGTCCCGGCGCTGGTGATCGGTAATCTGGCGGACGACGCCTGCACGCCCAGCCACACCCGGCGGCTCTTCGACGCGATCGGGCGCGATGACTCTCATGACAAGGAGATGCACGAAATCCCCGGCGCCACCCACTATTACGCGGGCCCCGACCAGCGCGACAAGCTGCGCGCGGCCGTCGACATCGTCACCGACTGGCTGGTCCGCCACGACTTCGCGGGCAAAGAGTGACGCCCGCCGGCCCGCTGGACGGGATCCGGGTGCTCGAACTCGGCACCCTGATCGCCGGGCCGTTCGCGGGCCGGCTGCTGGGCGACATGGGCGCCGACGTCATCAAGATCGAACCCCCCGGCGCCCCCGACCCGCTGCGCACCTGGGGCCAGGCGGAGGTCGACGGGGAGCACGTCTTCTGGACGGTGCACGCGCGCAACAAGAGGGCCATCACCCTCGACCTGCGCCGCCCGCGCGGCCGCGAGCTGTTCTGCGACCTCGTCGAGAAGTCCGACATCATCGTGGAGAACTTCCGCCCGGGGACGCTGGAGAAATGGGACCTGGGTTACGACCTGCTCAGCGCCCGCAATCCGGGCATCATCCTGGTTCGGGTGTCCGGCTATGGACAGACCGGGCCGGACGCCCACAAGGCCGGCTACGCCTCGGTGGCCGAGGCGGCCAGCGGGCTGCGACACCTCAACGGCTTCCCCGGCGGCCCGCCGCCCCGCCTGGCGCTCTCGCTCGGCGACACCCTGGCCGGGATGTTCGGCGCCCAGGGCGCGCTGGCCGCGCTGCACCGCCGCGGCGTCACCGGGCGCGGCCAGGTGGTGGACGTCGCGCTGACCGAATCCTGTTTGGCCGTCCAGGAATCCACCATCCCCGACTATGACGTCGGCGGCGTGGTGCGCGGACCGTCCGGCACCCGGCTCGAGGGCATCGCGCCGTCGAACATCTACCGCAGCGCCGACGGCTCGTGGGTGGTGATCGCCGCCAACCAGGACACCGTCTTCGCCCGGCTGTGCAAGGCGATGGGGCGCCCGGAACTCGCCACCGACGACCGGTTCGCCACGCACGTCGCGCGCGGGCGCAACCAGGACGAACTCGACAAGATCATCGGCGCGTGGGCCGCCGAGCGCCAGCCCGGTGACATCATCGAAACCCTCAGCGCCGCAGGGGTGATCGCCGGGCCCATCAACACGGTCGCCGAGGTGGTCAACGACCCGCAGTTGCGGGCCCGCGGCATGCTGGTCGAGCATTACGACGAGCGGGTGCGGCGCAACGTGCTGGGCCCCGGCGTCGTGCCCGTGCTCTCGGAATCCCCCGGCCGGGTCCGCGCGGCCGGGCCCGCCCGTCCCGGCCAGCACAACGACGAGGTCTACCTCGGGTTGCTGGGCAAGACCGGCGAGGAGCTCGAGGCGCTGCGGGCCGAGGGGGTGGTGTGAACACACACGTGACCATCCGTGAGGTGGCGCTGCGCGACGGGCTGCAGATCGAAGCGCCGATCCCGTTGTCGGCCAAGCTCGAGCTGCTGGCGGCGATCGCCGCCACCGGGGTGCGCGAGGTGGAGGCCACCGCATTCGTCTCGCCATCCAAGGTGCCGTCGATGGCCGACGCCGCCGAGCTCGCCGCCCACCTGCACGACTATCCCGACATCGAGTTCTCCGCCCTGGTGGCCAGCCCGAACGGGGCCAAGCGGGCCGTCGCGGCGGGGCTGCGCTCGGTCGAGTATGTGGTGGCCGCCGACGACACGTTCAGCAAGGCCAACGTCGGCCGGACCAGCGCCGAGGCCACCGGCCAGATCGACGAGATCGTCGCCATCGCGCACGGCAGCAACGTCACCGTCGAGGTGGTCATCGCCACCGCATGGGACTCCCCGTTCGAAGGCCCCACCCCGCCGCAGCGGGTGCTCGACATCGCCGCGGCCGCCCGCGACCGCGGCGTCGACCGCCTCTCGATCGCCGACACGATCGGCACCACCACCCCGGGACGCGTGAGTTCGCTGATCGCGCAATTGCGCCCGGTGATCGGCGACCTGCCGCTGGGCGGCCACTTCCACAACACCCGCGGCTCGGGGCTGGCCAGCGCCTACGCCGCGGTCAGCGCCGGGGTGACCCGGCTGGACGCGTCGGTCGGCGGCCTGGGCGGTTGCCCGTTCGCGCCGGGAGCCACCGGCAACATCGCCACCGAGGACCTGGTGTACCTGTTGGGCGACAGCGGCATCGGGGTCGACGTCGACCTGCAGGCCGCCATCGCCGCGGCCGGGGTGGCGAAGTCCGTCGTCGGGCACGACCTGCCGAGCGCGCTGCTGCGCGCCGGCGACCGGATGCGCAGCTGATGCCCGCTTCGGAGGCGCCGACCGCCAAGGGCCGCCAGACCAGGCAGGCCATCGAGCAGGCGGCCCGTAAGCTGTTCGCGGAGCGCGGTTTCCACGGCACGACCCTGGCCGACATCACCTCGGCGGCGGGCAAGTCGCCCGCGGTGTTCTACCGGTATTTCGCCGACAAGGAGGACCTGCTCGCCGCCCTCGCGGAGTCGTTCCTGCACGACGTCGTGACACCGTCGGGGCTGAGCCTGGAGCTACCCGACTCGCCGGACGACGACGCCTTCTTCACCGCGGTGGTCACCGGGTATTGGAACATGTTCAAACAGAACATCGGCATCATGATCGCGGTGGCGCAGCTGGCCGCCACCCAGCGCCGATTCGCGGCCGTGCAGAACGAATTCCGCCGCTTCGGCATGGACATCGTGGCCGCCTCGGTGCGCCGAGCCCAGGAGCAGGGCTACGGGACCGAGCTCGACCCGCAGCACACGGCGGCGGCCATCGCCCTGCTGTTCGAGAACTTCACCACCGTGTTCGTCGGCCCCTCCAACCTGGGCATCAAGATCAGCGACACCGACGCCATCGCCACCCTGTCGACGATCTGGAAGAAAACTCTCTACGGCAGCGGCAAGCAGACATAGGAGACAAACTGTGGATTTCACGCTCCCCGAACACCTTCCGGGCCTGCTCGCCGAGATGGACGAGTTCATCGAGGCGGAGATCAAACCCCTGGAGCGCGACCACATCCAGTTCTTCGACAAGCGCCGCGAACACGCCCGCACCGACTGGGACAACGACGGCATCCCCACGCGCGAGTGGGAAGACCTGCTCGCCGAGATGCGCAGGCGCGCCGACAGGGCGGGCTGGCTGCGCTACGGGCTGCCGTCGTCGCTGGGCGGCCGGGACGGCACCAACGTCGACATGGCCGTGATCCGGGAACACCTGGCGCACAAGGGTCTCGGCCTGCACAACGATCTGCAGAACGAGTCCTCGATCGTCGGAAACTTCCCGCAGGTGATCATGATGGAGCGGTTCGGCACCTCCGAGCAGCGCCGGTTGTGGTCCGAAGCGCTGATCACCGGGGAACGCTCGATGGCGTTCGGCCTGACCGAGCCGCAGCACGGCTCGGACGCCACGTGGCTGGAGACGCGCGCGCAGGCCGACGGCTCGGGCTCTGGGGGCTGGGTGATCAACGGCGCCAAGCGGTTCAACACCGGGGTGCACCGCGCGACCCACGACCTGGTCTTCGCCCGCACGTCCGGTGAGCCGGGCCAGGCGCGGGGCATCACGGCCTTTTTGGTGCCGACGGATGCGCCCGGCTTCGACGTCCCCTACTACTGGTGGACGTTCAACATGCCGACCGATCACGGCGAAGTCCTGCTGACCGACGTCCGGGTGCCCGCCGACGCGGTGCTCGGCGAGGTGGACCGCGGCCTGGAGGTCGCGCAGACGTTCTTGCACGAGAACAGGATTCGGCAGGCAGCCAGCAGCCTGGGCGCGGCGCAGTACTGCATCGACCGGGCCGCCGAATACGCCGGTCAGCGGACCGTCTTCGGCAAGCCGCTGTCGGTCAACCAGGCCGTGCAATGGCCGCTGGCCGAATTGCAGACCGAAGCCCAGATGGTGCGGCTGCTGGTGGCCTACGCCGCCTGGCACCTGGACCGGGACCACCACATGGAGGTCTCGGACAAGGTGTCGATGGCCAACTATCGTGCCAACCGGCTCGTCTGCGACGCCGCGGACCGGGCCATGCAGATCTTCGGCGGCCTGGGCTACAGCCGGCACGAGCCGTTCGAGCACATCTATCGGCACCACCGCCGCTACCGGATCACCGAGGGCGCCGAGGAGATCCAGATTCGCCGGGTGGCCCAGCGGCTGTTTAAGTTTGGCAAGTGACGTCGACCGAGGAGCTGGCCTCTCGACTCGCCGCCGAACTGGCGCCCGTCCTGGGCGCCGGGGTCGCGGTGGAGAACCTGCGCGCCCTGACCGGCGGCGCGAGCCGTTCCACGTGGGCGTTCGACGGCGTCACCGGCGACCGGCGCCGAGCGCTGATCCTGCGCATCGGCGCGCCCGACGACATGCACGCCGGCATGGAACTGGAGGCGAACGCCCAGGCCGCCGCGGCCGCCGCCGGCGCACCGGTCCCCCACGTCCTGATCGCCGATGATTCGCCTGCGGCCCTGGGCAATCCGTTTCTGATCTGCGACGAGGTGGCCGGCGAGACCATCGTCCGGCGCATTCAGCGTCAGCTCGACGCGGCGGGCGGCCAGCCGGCCCGCGCGGGGCTGCTGCGGCAGTGCGCGGACGCCCTGGCGGCCATCCACCGCGCCGACCCGCGCATCCCCGGCCTGGCCCACGAGGACCCGCTCACGCAGTGGCGCGAGCGGCTCGACGCCATGGGCGACACCACCGCCACCTTTGAATGGGCGTTTCGCTGGCTCGAGGCCCGCCGCCCGGAGCCTTCGGCCGACGTCCTGGTGCACGGCGACTACCGGATGGGCAACCTCATCGTCGACGGCGCCCGCCTCGCCGCGGTCCTCGACTGGGAGCTGGTGCACCGCGGCGACCCGTACGACGACCTCGCCTGGTTCTGCATCCGGGCCTGGCGCTCCGGCGCCCCGGCCAGCCTCGGCGCCGGCGGCCTCGGCAGCATCGAGAGCTTCCTTCGCGCCTACGAGCAGGCCGGCGGGACTAGCGTCGACCGGGTGGCGTTTCACTGGTGGCTGGTGCTGGCCACGCTGCGTTGGGGCGTCATCTGCCGCTACCAGGCGGAGCGGCATTTGACCGGCCAGTTCCGCTCGGTGGAGCTGGCCGCGATCGGTCGCCGGGTATGCGAGACGGAGTGGGACCTGCTCGACCTGCTCGACGAGGTGCCGGAGTGATCGGCCCGTACGGCCGTCCGCTCGCGGCCGAGCTGGTGGCCGCGGTGGCCGAATTCCTGGAGACCGACGTGCGGGCGGCGACCAGTGGGCAGGTCAACTTCCACGCCCGGGTGGCCGCCAACGCGTTGCGCATCGTCGAACGCGAACTGCTCGACGAGAGCGAGGCCGAGTCCGTCGCCGCGCTGGCCGACCTGGGGTTCGCCGACGAGGAAGAGCTGGCCACCGCGATACGGGCGGGTGAGCTGGACGGACGGGCCCGGGAGGTCATCGCCTGCCTGCGCACGCTGGTGCGGCGCCGGCTGGCGGCCGCCCACCCCGGATACGAAGCGGACGACGGCGAATAGCTCGGCGACGATGCGGGCCGTGCAGCGGCCCGAGGAGGAGCCGGGCCACCAGGAGAGGAGCGAGATCATGCCCGCTGCGAGCAAGGAAATCGTCGCCGACTCCGCCGATCGCCTGTTCACCGCGATCGAACAGGGTGACTTCGCGGCGGTCGAGCGGATGTGGAGCGACGACATCGCGGTCTGGCGCGTCGGCGCCCGCCGCGACCCCTCCAAGCCCGATGGCAAGGCCCGCGCGCTGCGGGTCATCGGCTGGTTCATCTCCGCGACCACCGAACGCCACTACGAGGTTCTCGATCGGCGGTTCTTCGACGGCGGCTTCGTCCAGCAGCACGTCCTGCACGCGACCGGCCATGCCGGCCAATCGATCTCGATGCGGGTCTGCATCGTGATCAGGGTGGGCGGCGACGGCCGGCTCGAGCGGATCGACGAGTACTTCGACCCCGCCGAGATCGCGCCACTGCTGGACACGAGAGATGGGGTGACGATGACGACTCTGGAAACACTGCTGAACGATCCCGACGTGGCCGGCGTGTGGAACCTCGTCCCGGACCGCTCGGCCATCACCTTCAAGATCCCGAACATGTGGGGCCTGCTGCGCGTCAAGGGCCGGTTCACCGAGTTCAGCGGCGACGGCCAACTGACGGGCAAGGGCGCGGTTTTCGGCCGCCTGGACATCCGCGCCGCATCCCTGGACACCGGGATCGGCCGCCGCGACAAGCACCTGCGCTCGGCGGACTTCTTCGACGTCGAGCGCTTCGGTGAGATCAGCGTCGTCGTCACCGGCGTGCAGCCGACCAAAGGCAACACCGGCGAACTGCGGGCCGCCTTCACCATCAAGGGCATCACCGCGCCGCTGCCCCTGACGGCCACGATCACCGAGCTCGACGACGGCTCGATCCGGATCGCGGCGGGAGCCAAGATCGAGCGCACCCAGTTCGACCTGGGCTGGAACCGGTTGGGCATGATCGGCTCGACGGCCACCGCGGGGGCCGAAGCCGTCTTCGCGCGGGCTGCCCAGTGAAGCCGGGGCGACACCAGTAGCATCTGCACCGTGTCGGACTCCAGCCCCGAATCCAGCGTCGCCCTGCGGATCCTGGTCTACAGCGATAACGCCAGAACCCGCGAACAAGTGATACGGGCATTGGGCAAGCATCTGCATCCGGATCTGCCCGAGCTGACCTACCTCGAGGTGGCGACCGCCCCGATGGTGGTCCGGCAGATGGACGAGGGCGGCATCGACTTGGCCATCCTGGACGGCGAGGCCACGCCCACCGGCGGCATGGGAATCGCCAAGCAACTCAAGGACGAACTCGCGACGTGCCCACCGATCGTGGTGCTCACCGGCCGCCCCGACGACGCGTGGCTGGCGAACTGGTCGCGCGCCGAGGCCGCCGTGCCGCATCCCCTCGATCCCATCGTGCTGGGCCGCACGGTGCTCGGACTGCTCCGCACCCCCACCCGCTAGGCCCTTCACCTGCGTTGATACCGCGACCGCCGGCCCACCGGCGACCGCGAAGCGTGCGCGCGTGCGCCGCGGGCCGCGCCCGGCGGCGAACCGCCCGGTTGCGGCCACCCAAAAACGAGGCGAATACCCCCACCCCGACAAAACACACCCGCCTTCGCGACGCTATGTTGTGAAGGTCACTGTGATCGCCCGCCGCCCGGGTACGTCACAGCAGCCCGGCCCCCCGCCCGGCCGCCGCACCGGCGACCCGTACGAGGAGATCTTGGAGCGAGTTGAACGTCTACATACCCATCCTGGTGCTCGGAGCGATCGCCGCGGCCTTCGCCGTGGGTTCGGTGGTGATCGCGAGCCTGGCCGGCCCATCGCGCTACAACAAGTCGAAGATGGCCCCCTACGAATGCGGCATCGAGCCCACCGAAACGGCGGTGAGTGGCCCGCATGCGACGCCCGGCCAGCGGTTCCCGGTGAAGTATTACCTGACCGCAATGCTTTTTATCGTCTTCGACATCGAAATCGTGTTCTTGTATCCCTGGGCGGTCAGTTACGACGCGCTGGGAACGTTCGCGTTGGTCGAGATGGTGGTGTTCATGCTCACGGTTTTCGTGGCGTACGCCTATGTGTGGCGCCGCGGCGGCCTGACGTGGGATTGAGGTAGACGTGGGTCTCGAAGAACAGCTGCCCGGTGGGATTCTGCTGTCGACGGTCGAGAAGGTGGCCGGCTATGTCCGCAAGAACTCCTTGTGGCCGGCGACGTTCGGGCTGGCGTGCTGCGCCATCGAGATGATGGCAACCGCCGGGCCGAGATTCGACATCGCGCGGTTCGGCATGGAGCGGTTCTCGGCGACGCCGCGGCAGGCCGACCTGATGATCGTTGCCGGGCGGGTGAGCCAGAAGATGGCGCCGGTGCTGCGGCAGATCTACGACCAGATGGCCGAACCGAAGTGGGTGCTGGCCATGGGCGTCTGCGCCTCGTCCGGCGGCATGTTCAACAACTACGCGATCGTGCAGGGCGTGGACCATGTCGTTCCGGTGGACATCTACCTGCCCGGGTGCCCGCCCCGGCCGGAGATGCTGCTGTACGCAATCCTCAAGCTGCACGAGAAGATTCAACAGATGCCGCTGGGCGTCAACCGGGAGACCGCCATCGCCGAAGCCGAGCAGGCGGCGCTGTCGGCCCGGCCCACCATCGAGATGCGCGGGCTGCTGCGATGAGCTCACCGGACCACGACCCCAAGGAAGCGGCGACCGAAGGCGGGGGGCCGCCCCGCGCCGACGGCGAGGTGATCGGCGTGCGGCGCGGCATGTTCGGCATCTCCGATTCCGGCGACACCACCGGCTACGGACGGCTCGTGCGGCAGATCGCCCTGCCGGGCGGCAGCCCCCGGCCCTACGGCGGCTACTTCGACGACGTGGTGGACCGGTTGGCCGGGGCGCTGGAGGCCGACGGTATCCAATTCTTTGACGCGATAGAGAAAGTCGTGGTTTATCGCGACGAACTGACGCTGGACGTGCGCCGCGAGAAGCTGGTGGCCGTCGCGCAGCGCCTCCGAGACGAGCCGGAGCTGCGTTTCGAGATGTGCCTGGGCGTCAGCGGGGTGCACTACCCCAACGAGACCGGCCGCGAACTGCACGCGGTGTACCCGCTGCAGTCGATCACGCACAATCGCCGCGTCCGCCTGGAAGTGGCTGTGCCGGATGGTGATCCGCACATCCCGTCGCTGTACGGGGTGTATCCGACATGCGACTGGCACGAACGCGAGACCTACGACTTCTTCGGCATCATCTTCGACGGACACCCATCGCTGACCCGCATCGAGATGCCCGACGACTGGCATGGCCACCCGCAGCGCAAGGACTATCCCCTCGGCGGCATCCCGGTGGAGTACAAGGGAGCGCAGATACCCCCGCCCGACGAGCGGAGAGCGTACAACTGATGAGCACAATCACTGACTCGACGCACGAGGGCGGCGCCTCGGAAGGCCCCGAGACCGTGTTGGTCGCGGGCGGCCAGGACTGGGACCAGATCGTCGACGCCGCCCGCAACGCGGACCCCGGTGAGCGGATCGTCGTCAACATGGGTCCCCAGCACCCGTCCACCCACGGGGTGCTTCGGCTGATCCTCGAGATCGAGGGCGAAACGGTCACCGAGGTGCGCTGCGGAATCGGCTACCTGCACACCGGGATCGAGAAGAACCTCGAATATCGGTACTGGGCCCAGGGGGTCACCTTCGTCACCCGAATGGATTACCTGTCACCGTTTTTCAACGAGACCGCGTACTGCCTGGGCGTGGAGAAACTGCTCGGCATCACCGACCAGATACCGGAGCGGGTCAACGTCATCCGGGTGATGATGATGGAGCTCAACCGGATCTCCTCGCATCTGGTCGCGCTGGCGACCGGCGGCATGGAACTGGGCGCCATGACCCCGATGTTCGTCGGTTTCCGCGGCCGCGAGATCGTCCTGACCCTGTTCGAGAAGATCTCCGGGTTGCGGATGAACAGCGCCTACATCCGGCCGGGGGGCGTCGCGCAGGACCTGCCGCCGGGCGCGGAGACCGACATCGCCGAAGCCCTCAAGCCGCTGCGCCAGGTGCTGCGCGAAATGGGCGATCTGCTCAACGAAAACGCCATCTGGAAGGCCCGCACCCAGGACATCGGCTACCTCGACCTGACGGGCTGCATGGCGCTGGGCATCACCGGCCCCATCCTGCGCGCCACCGGGTTGCCCCACGATCTGCGCAAGAGCGAACCGTACTGCGGATATGAAAACTACGAATTCGACGTGATGACCGCCGACACGTGTGATGCTTACGGGCGCTACATGATTCGCGTCAACGAGATGTGGGAGTCGATCAAGATCGTCGAGCAGTGTCTGGACAAGCTGAAGCCGGGCCCGATCATGGTCGAGGACCGCAAGATCGCGTGGCCGGCCGACCTGAAGGTGGGGCCGGACGGCATGGGCAACTCAGAAGAGCACATCGCCAAGATCATGGGCGGCTCGATGGAGGCCTTGATCCACCACTTCAAGCTGGTCACCGAGGGCATCAGGGTCCCCGCGGGCCAGGTGTACACCGCGGTGGAGTCGCCGCGCGGTGAGCTGGGCGTGCACATGGTGAGCGACGGCGGCACCCGGCCGTACCGGGTGCACTACCGGGACCCGTCGTTCACCAACCTGCAGTCGGTGGCCGCGATGTGCGAGGGCGGGATGGTGGCCGACCTGATCACCGCGGTCGCCAGCATCGACCCGGTCATGGGCGGGGTGGACCGGTGACCGGCCCGCAAGGACAGCCGGTCTTCCTCCGGCTCGGGCCGCCGCCCGAGGAGCCCAACGCCTTCGTCACCGAGGGTGCGCCGCAGACCTATTCGCCGGAGGTGCGGGCGCGGCTCGAGGTCGACGCCAAGGAGATCATGGGCCGCTACCCCAACAAGCGCTCGGCGCTGCTGCCGTTGCTGCACCTGGTGCAGGCCGAGGACTCCTACCTGACCCCCGCGGGATTGGAGTTCTGCGGCGAGCAGCTGGGGCTGACGGGCGCCGAGGTGTCGGCGGTGGCGAGCTTCTACACGATGTACCGCCGCGGACCCACCGGCGACTACCTGGTGGGAGTCTGCACCAACACGCTGTGCGCGATCATGGGCGGCGACGCCGTATTCGACGCCCTCAAAGAGCATTTGGGCATCGGCAACGACGAGACCACCCCCGACGGCTCGGTCACCCTGCAACACATCGAGTGCAACGCCGCCTGCGATTACGCGCCGGTGGTGATGGTCAACTGGGAGTTCTACGACAACCAGACGCCGGAGTCCGCGCGCGAGCTCGTCGACTCGCTGCGCTCCGGGCAGCCGAAGCCGCCCACCCGCGGCGCCCCGCTGTGCGCCTTCCGCGAGACCTCGCGCATCCTGGCCGGCCTGCCCGACCAGCGCCCCGACCAGGGCCAGGGCGGCGCGGGCGAGGCCACCCTGGCGGGCCTGAGGGTGGCCAAGGAACTCGGCATGGCCGCGCCGACCCCCCCGGCGGGCCGGTCATGACCAGCTCGCAGGCCACGCCGCTGACCCCGGTCATCAGCCGATTCTGGGACGACCCGCAGTCGTGGACGCTGGAGACCTACCGGCGCCACGACGGCTACGAGGCGATGAAGAAGGCGCTGGCGATGGCGCCCGACGACGTGATCGCCGCCGTCAAGGACTCCGGGTTGCGCGGGCGTGGCGGCGCCGGCTTCTCGACCGGGACGAAGTGGTCGTTCATCCCGCAGGGCGACACCGGAGCGGCCGCCAAGCCGCACTACCTGGTGGTCAACGCCGACGAGTCGGAACCCGGAACGTGCAAAGACATTCCGCTGATGCTGGCGACGCCGCACGTGCTCGTCGAGGGCGTCATCATCGCCGCCTATGCGATCCGGGCCAGCCACGCGTTCATCTACGTGCGCGGCGAGGTGCTGCCGGTGCTGCGCCGCCTGCAGAACGCGGTGGCCGAGGCCTACGCGGCCGGATACCTGGGCCGCGACATCAACGGCTCGGGCTTCGACCTGGAGCTGGTGGTGCACGCGGGGGCCGGCGCCTATATCTGCGGCGAGGAAACGGCGCTGCTCGATTCGCTGGAAGGCCGGCGCGGCCAGCCGCGGCTGCGGCCGCCGTTCCCCGCGGTGGCCGGGCTCTACGGCTGCCCGACGGTGATCAACAACGTCGAGACGATCGCCAGCGTGCCGTCCATCATCCTCAACGGCGTCGAGTGGTTCCGGTCGATGGGCAGCGAGAAATCCCCTGGCTTCACGCTGTATTCGCTGTCCGGGCACGTCGCCCGGCCCGGTCAGTACGAGGCCCCGCTGGGCATCACGCTGCGCGAGTTGCTCGCCTACGCCGGCGGGGTGCGGGCCGGGCACCGCCTGAAGTTCTGGACGCCCGGCGGGTCGTCCACCCCCCTGCTGACCGACGAGCACCTCGACGTCCCGCTGGACTACGAGGGTGTGGGCGGCGTCGGGTCGATGCTGGGCACCAAGGCGCTGGAGATCTTCGACGAGACCACCTGCGTGGTGCGCGCGGTGCAGCGCTGGACGTACTTCTACAAGCACGAATCGTGCGGCAAGTGCACGCCCTGCCGGGAGGGCACCTTCTGGCTGGACCAGATCTACGAGCGGCTGGAAAGCGGCTCAAAAACCAACCCAGCCACCACCGAGGACATCGACAAGCTGTTGGACATCTCGGATTCGATCTTGGGAAAGGCGTTCTGCGCGTTGGGAGATGGGGCCGCCAGCCCGGTGATGTCGTCGATCAAGTACTTCCGCGACGAATACGTGGCTCACGTCGAAGAAGGCGGCTGCCCGTTCGACCCCCGGGACTCCATGCTGACGCCCAACGGAAAGGCTTGACGCGCCCATGACCCAGGCGGCCAAAACCGAGACCGGCGACCCCAAGGACGGCCCCGAGAAAGACGGGGCGCGTCCGCCGGACATGGTGACGTTGACCATCGACGACAACGAAATCAGCGTGCCCAAGGGCACATTGGTGATCCGCGCGGCCGAGCTGATGGGCATCCAGATCCCCCGGTTCTGCGACCACCCGCTGCTCGAGCCGGTCGGAGCGTGCCGGCAGTGCCTGGTCGAGGTCGAAGGACAGCGCAAGCCGATGGCTTCGTGCACCACCGTCGCCACCGACGACATGGTGGTGCGCACCCAGCTCACGTCGGAGGCCGCCGACAAGGCCCAGCACGGCGTGATGGAGCTGTTGCTCATCAACCACCCGCTGGACTGCCCGATGTGCGACAAGGGCGGCGAGTGCCCGCTGCAGAACCAGGCGATGTCCAACGGCCGAGCCGATACTCGCTTCACCGATGTCAAGCGCACCTTCGCCAAGCCGATCAACATCTCCGCCCAGGTGCTGCTGGATCGCGAACGCTGCATCCTGTGCGCCCGCTGCACGCGGTTCTCCGAGCAGATCGCCGGGGACATCTTCATCGACATGCAGGAGCGCGGTGCCCTGCAGCAGGTCGGCATCTACGCCAATGAGCCGTTCGACTCGTACTTCTCCGGCAATACCGTGCAGATCTGCCCGGTGGGCGCGCTGACCGGAACCGCCTACCGCTTCCGGGCCCGCCCCTTCGACCTGGTGTCCAGCCCCAGTGTCTGCGAGCACTGCGCGTCGGGATGCGCCCAGCGCACCGACCACCGGCGCGGCAAGGTGCTGCGGCGGCTGGCGGGCGACGACCCCGAGGTCAACGAGGAATGGAACTGCGACAAGGGCCGGTGGGCGTTCACCTACGCGACGCAGCAAGACGTCATCACCACTCCCCTGATCCGCGACGCCGACGGCGAGCTGGTGCCCGCCTCGTGGTCGCACGCGATGGCGACGGCGATCCGGGGCCTCGACGCGGCCCGCGGGCGCACGGGAGTGCTGGTCGGCGGCCGCGCCACCCTGGAAGACGCCTACGCCTACTCCAAGTTCGCCCGAATCGTGTTGGACAGCAACGACATCGACTTCCGCGCCCGCCCGAGCTCGGCCGAGGAGGCCGATTTCCTGGCGTCGCGGATCGCCGGCCGGCGTGACGTCAGCTACGCGGATCTGGAAACGGCGCCGGTGGTGTTGCTCGTCGGCTTCGAACCGGAGGACGAGTCGCCCATCGTGTTCCTGCGGCTGCGCAAGGCCGCGCGCAAGCACCGGCTGCCGGTGTACGCGGTCGCGCCGTTCGCCACCCGGGCGCTGGAGAAGATGTCCGGACGGCTCATCCCCACCGCCCCCGGGGCCGAGGCGGCGGCGCTGGACGGGCTGGCCACCGGTGAGGTGGGAGACCTGCTGTGCACCGCCGGCGCGGTCATCATGGTCGGCGAACGCCTGGCCACGGTGCCCGGCGGGTTGTCCGCCGCCGCCCGGCTGGCCGACGCCACCGGGGCGCGGCTGGCCTGGGTGCCGCGGCGGGCCGGCGAGCGCGGCGCGCTGGAGGCCGGCGCGCTGCCCGCGCTGCTGCCGGGCGGCCGCCCGCTCGACGACGAGACCGCCCGCGCCCAGATCGCCGCGGCGTGGAACGTGTCCGAACTGCCCTCGGGCGCCGGGCGGGACGTGGCCGGCATCCTGGCCGCCGCGACAGACGGAACGCTGGGCGCCCTGCTGGTCGGCGGTGTGGAACCCGATGACTTCCCGGACCCCGAAGCCGTGCTGGCCGCGCTCGATGCCGCGGGCTTCGTGGTCAGCCTGGAGCTGCGGCACAGCGCCGTGACCGAGCGCGCCGACGTGGTGTTCCCGGTCGCGCCGACGACGCAGAAGGCCGGGGCCTTCGTCAACTGGGAGGGCCGCTATCGCCCGTTCGGGCCGGCGCTGCACGGCAGCACCCAGCGGGCCGGCCAATCCGACCACCAGGTGCTCGACGCGCTGGCCGACGAGATGGGCGTCTACCTGGGGCTGTCGACCGCCGAAGCGGCCCGCGCCGAACTGTCCTCGCTGGGTACCTGGGACGGCAACTGGGCCGCCGGGCCCGCTGTCCCGACGCCGGAGCCGGCCCAAGCCGGGAACCGGCCCGAAAAGGGACAAGCGGTGCTGGCCGGCTGGCGGATGCTGCTGGACAACGGCCGGATGCAGGACGGCGAGCCGCATCTCGCCGGGACCGCACGCAAGCCGGTGGTGCGGCTGTCGGCCGACACGGCCGCCGAGATCGGCGCCGCCGACGGTGACGCGGTCACCGTCAGCACGCCGCGCGGATCGATCAGCCTGCCGCTGGTCATCACCGACATGCCCGACCGGGTGGTGTGGCTTCCGCTGAACTCGCCGGGCTGTGCCGTGCACCGGCGGCTGGGTGTAACGCTGGGCAGCACAGTGCAAATCGGAGTGGGATCATGACGACGAACTCCTTGACCGCCTTCGGACACGACACCTGGTGGCTGGTGCTGGGCAAGGCGCTCGCCATCTTCGTGTTCCTCATGCTCAACGTGCTGGTCGCGATCCTGCTCGAACGCAAGATCCTGGGCTGGATGCAGCTGCGGCCCGGCCCCAACCGGGCCGGACCGTGGGGCACCCTGCAGAGCCTGGCCGACGGAATCAAGTTGGCGCTCAAGGAAACCATCACCCCGGGCGGCGTCGACAAGTTCGTCTACTTCGCGGCCCCGGTGATCTCCACCATCCCCGCGTTCACCGCCTTCGCCTTCATCCCGTTCGGCCCGGTGGTGTCGGTGTTCGGCCACCGCACACCGCTCCAGCTCACCGACCTCCCCGTCGCGGTCCTGTTCATCCTGGGGCTTTCGGCGATCGGGGTGTACGGCATCGTGCTGGGCGGCTGGGCGTCGGGGTCCACCTATCCGCTGCTGGGCGGCGTCCGCTCCACCGCCCAGGTCATCTCCTACGAGGTGGCGATGGGCCTGTCGTTCGCGGCGGTGTTCCTCTACGCCGGCACCATGTCGACGTCGCAGATCGTCGCCGCCCAGGACCGGGTCTGGTACGTGTTCCTGCTGCTGCCGTCGTTCGTGATCTACCTGATCTCGATGGTCGGCGAAACCAACCGCGCGCCATTCGATTTGCCCGAAGCCGAGGGTGAGCTGGTCGCCGGGTTCCACACCGAGTACTCGTCGCTGAAGTTCGCGATGTTCATGCTGGCCGAATACGTCAACATGATGACGGTGTCGTCCCTGGCGACGGCCCTGTTCTTCGGCGGTTGGCACGCGCCGTGGCCGATCAACATGTGGGCGGGCGCCAACACCGGGTGGTGGCCGGTGCTGTGGTTCACCGCCAAGATGTGGACCTTCCTGTTCATCTACTTCTGGCTGCGCGCCAGCCTGCCGCGGCTGCGCTACGACCAATTCATGGCGCTGGGCTGGAAGCTGCTGATCCCCGCCTCGCTGGTCTGGGTGCTGATCGCGGCGGTGATCCGCACGCTGCAGAACCAGGGGTATGCGCACTGGACCCCGGTGTTGGTGGTCAGCAGCATCGTGTTCGCCACGGCGCTGCTGCTGTTGCTGCGAAAACCGTTCGCGACGCCCGGCATTCGCGCGCTGGAGCGCCAGCTGCGCCGCCAGGCCAAACAGCTGCCGGCCGGACAGGCCTCCACACCGGTATTCCCGACACCGCCGCTGCCGATGAAGTCCCTGGCGGCCGCGAGCAAGGAGAAAGCACATGGCTAGGTTCCTGGACGCCGTGGCCGGATTCGGCGTGACGTTCGGATCGATGTTCAAAAAGAACGTCACCGAGGAGTATCCGGAGAAGCCGGGCCCCGTCGCGCCGCGCTACCACGGCCGCCACCAACTCAACCGCTACCCCGACGGCCTGGAGAAATGCATCGGCTGCGAGTTGTGCGCCTGGGCCTGCCCGGCCGACGCGATCTACGTCGAGGGCGCGGACAACACCGAAGAGCTGCGGTACTCGCCGGGTGAACGCTACGGCCGGGTCTATCAGATCAACTACCTGCGCTGCATCGGCTGCGGCCTGTGCATCGAGGCCTGCCCGACCCGGGCGCTGACGATGACCAACGACTACGAGCTGGCCGACGACAACCGCGCCGACCTGATCTACGAGAAGGACCGGCTGCTGGCGCCCCTGCTCCCCGAGATGACCGCGCCGCCGCACCCCCGGACACCCGGCGCCACCGACAAGGACTACTACCTGGGCAATGTCACCGCCGACGGCCTGCGCGAACACCAGAAGGCCGGAGACTCCCGGTGACCGGGTTCACCGGCCAGCTCCTGGCGTCCAGCCTGGCTTCCGACACCATCGTCCGCACCTCCACCGGCGAAGCGGTGGCGTTCTGGGTGCTGGGCGCGCTGGCGCTGATCGGCGCGATCGGGGTGGTGCTCGCGGTCAACGCCGTCTACTCGGCCATGTTCCTGGCGATGACGATGATCATCCTTGCGGTGTTCTACATGATCCAGGACGCGCTGTTTCTGGGTGTCGTCCAAGTGGTGGTCTACACCGGCGCGGTGATGATGCTGTTCCTGTTCGTGCTGATGCTGATCGGCGTGGACTCCGCGGAATCCCTGAAGGAGACGCTGCACGGGCAGCGCATCGCCGCCGTGCTCGCCGGCGTCGGGTTCGGCGTCCTGCTGATCGCCGCCATCGGCTCCGCCGCGACCGGGGGCTTCGCCGGGCTGACCACCGCCAACGCCAACGGCAACGTGGAAGGCCTTGCGGCGCTGATCTTCTCCCGCTACGTCTGGGCGTTCGAACTCACCAGCGCGCTGCTGATCACCGCGGCCATCGGGGCGATGGTGCTGGCCCACCGCGAGCGCTTCGAGCGCCGCAAGACGCAACGGGAGCTGGCCCAGGAGCGGTTCCAGCCCGGCGGGCACCCGACCCCGATGCCCAGCCCCGGCGTCTACGCGCGCCACAACGCCGTCGACGTGGCCGCGCTGCTGCCCGACGGTTCGTATTCGGAGCTGTCGGTGCCGGCGATCCTGCGCAGCCGCGGCGCCGACGGCAAACAGATTCCCTCCCGTCAGGCCAGCCCGAGCTTGTCACAAGGCGGTAAATCGTGAATCCGGCCAACTACCTTTACCTTTCGGCCCTGCTCTTCACCATCGGCGCCTCGGGTGTGCTGTTGCGGCGCAACGCCATCGTGATGTTCATGTGCGTCGAGCTGATGCTGAACGCGGTCAACCTGGCATTCGTCACGTTCGCGCGGATGCACGGGCACCTGGACGGGCAGATGATCGCGTTCTTCACGATGGTGGTGGCCGCGTGCGAGGTCGTCGTCGGCCTGGCGATCATCATGACGATTTTCCGTGCTCGCAAATCGGCCTCGGTCGACGACGCGAACCTACTCAAAGGCTGACATCGCCAATATGGGGCCAACATGACTCACTACACCTGGCTGCTGGTGGCGCTGCCGCTGGCGGGTGCCGCGATCCTGCTGTTCGGCGGACGGCGCACCGATGCGTGGGGCCACTGGCTGGGGTGCGCCACCGCCCTCGCGGCGTTCGGCGTGGGCCTGAGCCTGCTCAACGAGCTGCTCGGCCGCGCCGCCGACGACCGGGTCATCCACCAGAAGGTGTTCAGCTGGATCCCCGTCGGCCAGCTCCAGGTGGACCTCGGCCTGCAGATCGACCAGCTGTCGGTGTGCTTCGTGCTGCTGATCACCGGGGTCGGGTCGCTGATTCACATCTATTCGGTCGCCTACATGGCCGAAGACCCGGACCGCCGGCGGTTTTTCGGCTACCTCAACCTGTTCCTGGCCTCGATGCTGCTCCTGGTGGTCGCCGACAACTACGTGGTGCTCTACGTCGGCTGGGAAGGCGTCGGCCTGGCGTCCTACCTGCTGATCGGCTTCTGGTACCACAAGCCCACGGCGGCCACGGCGGCCAAGAAGGCGTTCGTGATGAACCGCGTCGGGGACGCCGGACTCGCGCTGGGAATGTTCCTGATGTTCAGCACCTTCGGGACGCTCTCCTACGCCGGGGTGTTCGCCGGGGCACCCGCCGCCGGCCGGGGCGCGCTGACCGCCATGGGGTTGTTGCTGCTGCTGGGTGCGTGCGCCAAGTCCGCGCAGGTCCCGCTGCAGGCCTGGCTTGGTGACGCCATGGAGGGCCCCACCCCGGTGTCGGCGCTCATCCACGCCGCCACCATGGTGACCGCCGGTGTGTACCTGATCGTGCGGTCCAACCCGCTCTACAACCTGGCTCCGGATGCGCGGACCGCGGTGGTCGTGGTCGGCGCCGTCACGCTGCTGCTCGGCGCGTTCATCGGCTGCGCCAAGGACGACATCAAGCGCGCGCTCGCGGCGTCGACGATGAGCCAGATCGGCTACATGGTGCTGGCCGCCGGCCTCGGCCCGGCGGGCTACGCGTTCGCCATCATGCATCTGCTCACCCACGGCTTCTTCAAGGCGGGCCTGTTCCTGGGCTCCGGCGCGGTGATCCACGCGATGCACGAGGAACAGGACATGCGCCGCTACGGCGGCCTGCGCGCCGCGCTGCCGATCACCTTCGCCACCTTCGGGCTGGGGTATCTGGCGATCATCGGCGTGCCGCCGTTCGCGGGCTTCTTCTCCAAGGACGCCATCATCGAGGCCGCGCTGGGCGCCGGCGACATCCGCGGCTATGTGCTGGCCGGGGCCGCGCTGCTGGGCGCGGGCGTCACCGCGTTCTACATGACGCGCGTGATGCTGATGACCTTCTTCGGCCAGAAGCGTTGGGCGCCGGGCACGCATCCGCACGAGGCGCCCGGCCTGATGACCTGGCCGATGATCCTGCTCGCCTTCGGCTCGGTGTTCTCCGGTGGGCTGCTGGCGTGGGGCGGCACCCTGCAGCGCTGGCTCGAGCCGGTGGTCGGGAAACACGAAGAGGTGACGCACGCGTTTCCCGCCTGGGTGAGCACCGCCCTGGCGCTGGGCGTCGTCGCCATCGGCATCGCGGTCGCCTACCGGCTGTACGCCACCGCGGAGATCCCCAGGGTGGCCCCGCTTTCGGTGTCACCGGTGACGACGGCCGCCCGCCGGGACTTCTACGGCGACGCCTTCAACGAGGGGGTGTTCATGCGCCCCGGCGCCGAGCTGACCCAAGCGCTCGTCGACGTCGACAACGCGGGCGTGGACGGCTCGGTCAACGCGCTGGCCGCGCTGGTGGGCCGCACTTCGAATGGCTTGCGCGGGCTGCAGACCGGCTTCGCCCGCAACTACGCATTGTCGATGCTGACGGGCGCGGTCCTGGTGGTCGCGCTGATCCTGGCGGTGAAACTGTGGTGAATCGCGCCAGCGACGATGCAGTGGGGGCACCACCCGCTTGCGGGGGACGGAGCGATGAGGAGGAGTGGCGCCAATGAACACCGTTCCGTGGCTGAGCATCCTGTGGTTGGTGCCGCTGGCCGGCTCGGTGCTCGTCATCCTGCTGCCCCCGGGGTTGCGCCGGCTCGCCAAGTGGACCGGCCTGGTCTTCGGCGTCGCGACGCTGGCGATCGCGATCGTCGTCACCCTGGGCTTCAAGACCGGCGGCAGCAATTACCAGTTCGTTGAAAGCCATTCCTGGATACCGGCGTTCGGCGCCACCTACTCCCTGGGCGTGGACGGCATCGCCGTGGTGCTGGTGCTGCTGACCGCCGTGCTGATCCCGGTGCTGCAGGTGGCCGGCTGGAACGATGGTGGCGATGCTGACGACCCGCTGCGCCCGGCTCCGCCGCGCTTGCGGTCGTCAGGTGGCGAAGAACGCAACCGCGGTGTGCACGCCTACGTCGCGCTGACGCTGGCCATCGAGTCGATGGTGCTGATCTCGGTGGTCGCGCTGGACGTGTTGCTGTTCTACGTCTTCTTCGAGGCCATGCTCATCCCGATGTACTTCCTGATCGGGGGCTTCGGCGGCGGGCCGGGCCGGTCCCGCGCCGCGGTGAAGTTCCTGCTGTACAACCTGTTCGGCGGGCTGATCATGCTGGCCGCGGTGATCGGGCTCTACGTGGTGACCGCCGAGCACGGTTCGGGCACGTTCGACTTCCGCGAGATCGTCGCCGGCGTCGCCTCCGGTCGCTACGGCGCCGACTCCGCGGTGTTCAAGGCGCTGTTCCTGGGCTTCATGTTCGCGTTCGCCATCAAGGCGCCGCTGTGGCCGTTCCACCGCTGGCTGCCCGACGCCGCGGTGGAGGCCACCCCGGCGACCGCGGTGCTGATGATGGCGGTGATGGACAAGGTCGGCACCTTCGGCATGCTGCGCTACTGCCTGCAGCTGTTCCCCGGCGCCTCAACGTATTTCCGCCCCCTGATCGTCGTGCTGGCCGTCATCGGCGTCATCTACGGGGCGATCGTGGCCATCGGGCAGACCGACATCATGCGCCTGATCGCCTACACCTCCATCTCGCACTTCGGGTTCATCATCCTGGGCATCTTCGTGATGACGAGCCAGGGCCAGAGCGGGTCGACGCTGTACATGCTCAACCACGGCCTGTCCACAGCGGCGGTGTTCCTGATCGCGGGATTCCTGATATCCCGGCACGGCAGCCGGGCGATCGCCGATTACGGCGGCGTGCAGAAGGTGGCGCCCATCCTGGCCGGAACGTTCCTCGTCTCGGCCATGGCCACCCTGTCGCTGCCCGGCCTGGCGCCGTTCATCAGCGAATTCCTGGTCCTGCTGGGCACTTTCAACCGGTACTGGCTGGCCGCCGCGTTCGGTGTCACCGCGCTGGTGCTGTCCGCCATCTACATGCTGTGGCTCTACCAGCGCGTCATGACCGGGCCCGTGGCCGCCGGCAACGAGAAGATCGGCGACCTGCGGGCGCGCGAATTGCTGGTCGTTGCACCGTTGATCGCGCTGTTGCTCGTTCTCGGCGTCTACCCCAAGCCGGTGCTGGACATCATCAACCCGGCCGTCGAGAACACCATGACCACCATCGGTCAGCACGATCCCGCACCGAGCGTGCCGGCAGTCAACCGCGTACCCCGGACAGCCGAAGGACCGCGCCCATGACCCTCCCCACCCCCAGCATCGAGTACTTCCTGCTCTGCCCGACGCTGATCGTCTTCGGTGTCGCCGTGGTCGGCGTCCTCGCGGAGGCGTTCCTGCCCAGGCGAATCCGCTACGGCGCCCAGGTGACGCTCGCCCTGGCCGGCCTGGTCGCGGCATTCCTGGCGACCGTGGAAGTGGCCGAGTCGCTCCCGGCCTCCGGCCGCGCGGCGGTGCTGGGCGCGATGGCCATCGACCGCCCGACCCTGTACCTGCAGGGCACCGTGCTGCTGGTTGCGGTGCTCGCCGTCATCTTCATGGCCGAACGCACGCAAACCAAAGCGGAGACCAAGGTCGCCGCGGGGGTTGGCGCCGCCGGATCGGCCGGCCTGGACTCCTTCACCCCGCAGGCGTCCGCGGTGCCCGGCAGCGACGCCGAGCGGGACGCCGAGCGGGCCGGGGCCGCGCAGACGGAGCTGTTCCCGCTGGCCATGCTGTCGGTCGGCGGCATGATGGTCTTCCCCGCCTCCAACGACCTGCTGACGATGTTCGTTGCGCTGGAAGTCCTTTCGCTGCCGCTGTACCTGATGTGCGGGCTGGCCCGGCACCGGCGCCTGCTGTCGCAGGAAGCCGCGATGAAGTACTTCCTGCTGGGCGCGTTCTCGTCGGCGTTCTTCCTGTACGGAGTGGCGCTGCTGTACGGCGCGACCGGCACGCTGCTGCTGACCGGCATCCGCGACGCGCTGGCGGCGCACGGAGACACCTCGATGGCGCTCGTGGGCGTGGCGCTGCTGTCGGTCGGCCTGCTGTTCAAAGTGGGTGCGGTGCCGTTCCATTCGTGGATCCCGGACGTCTACCAGGGCGCGCCCACCCCCGTCACCGGGTTCATGGCCGCGGCCACCAAGGTCGCCGCCTTCGGCGCCCTGCTGCGGGTGGTCTACGTCGCGCTGCCACCCCTGCACGATCAATGGCGGCCGGTGCTGTGGACCATCTCGATTCTCACCATGGCGGTGGGCACCATCACCGCGGTGAACCAGACCGACGTCAAGCGCATGCTGGCCTACTCGTCGGTCGCCCACGTCGGGTTCATCCTCACCGGCGTCATCGCCGACAACCAGGCCGGCCTGTCGTCCACGCTGTTCTACCTGCTCGCCTACAGCTTCAGCACCGTCGGCGCGTTCGCCATCGTGAGCCTGATCCGCGACGCCGACGGCGTCGAAGACGCCACCCTGGCCCATTGGGCGGGGCTCGGGCAGCGTTCACCCATTGTGGGCGTGATGTTTTCGATGTTCCTGCTGGCCTTCGCCGGCATCCCACTGACCAGTGGTTTCGTCAGCAAGCTCGCCGTGTTCAAGGCCGCGGCCCAGGGCGGCGCGGCACCCCTGGTGATCATCGGTGTGGTCGCCAGCGGAATCGCCGCCTACTTCTACGTGCGGGTGATCGTGTCGATGTTCTTCACCGAGGCCACCGACGACACCCCGCACGTGGTGGCGCCCGGCATCTTGAGCAAGGCCGCGATCGCGGTCTGCGCCTTGGTCACCGTGCTTTTGGGCATCTTCCCGCAGCCGCTGCTCGACCTCGCCGACCACGCCGCCCAGCTGCTGCACTGACCTCAGCTCAGGAACGGCCGCACGGCCAGCACGTAGGCGGCCAGCGCCGCCAGCGGCGCGGCCAACGGCAACCACGGCAACTGCAGCGGGAACGACGCCGCGACCCACCCCGCGAGGGTGAAGCCCACGGCCCCAACGACGGTCGGCACGCTGCCCAGCACCGCACCGGCCCCCGCCCCGGCCGCGTGCCGGCAGACCAGGTACGCGGTGGCGCACAGCCCGGAGAGCGCGACGAACGCGAGCGGCGGGTCGGACAGCACGATGGTGATCACCGACAGCAACACGGCAAGCGTCGCCGCGGGGCGAAATGCCACTCCCCCGACCACCGCGATCAGGGCCGCCGCCCAAGCCGCCACCGCGGGTCCGTGCGAGCCGTCGGCGACCAGGCCCACCATCAGCAGCCCGAACGCGACGGAGAACACCGGGGCCCACAGCCGCGGCAGTGCCGCCCCGCCGCCGCTAGCCACGGAGCCGCCCCCGCACCCGCCGGCGGCGGTCCGGCAGCACACCCATGGACTGCTCCAGCCCGCTGTCCCCTTCCCACGACACGATGTCGACGCCGACGGTGGCCATGTCGCGATACATAGCCGAGCGCTGCAGCGACCACATCCGGTCCACCAGGGGATCCAGGCGGCCCGCGAACGGCGAGCTGTCGAGGACGTCGACGGCGATGACGACGTGGCCGCGCCTGCGCAGGTCGATCAGCGCGAGCGCGAACTCGGTGTCGAGCAGCGTGGAGAACGCGATGACGATCGCACCCGCGGGCATGGCCGCCCGCGGCGCCAAAGTCCCCGTCGTGCCTTCGAATCGATCGCCGGCGGCGAGCACCGTGTCCAGCACGCGATAGAACTGCCGCTGCCCGATGTCGGCGCCCAGCCAGCGCGGGTGGTTGCCGCCGAGGGCGACGATCCCGGCGCGGTCGCCGTGCCGCAACGCGGTCTGCACGACTTGCGCGGCACCGCGGACGACGCGCTCGGTGGCCTCGGTCGCCGGGCCCGCCGGTTGCCGATAGGTGTCGATCAGCACCACCACGTCGGCGGCGCGGTCGGTGAGGCGCTGCGTGACGTGCAGCTGGCCGCGACGCGCGCTCACCGGCCAATTCACCACGCGCAGTTGGTCTCCGGGGACGTAGGCGCGGATGTCAGCGTATTCCACGCCGGGACCGACGTGCCGGGTCAGGTGCGCGCCCAGCCGGTCGAGCAGCTCGGTCTGCGGGATGGGCGTCGACTGCGGGGGCGTCAGGGGAAACACGATCACCTCGGCGGCGTCCACGGTGGCCGTCCCCGACAGCAGCCCACCGCGCGCGATCACATCGACGCGCGCCCCGATGAAGTACCGGCCCCACCGTTGCGCCGTCGCCGCAACGGTTTTGGCGTGCGGCGACGCCGAGTCCAGGATTTCGAGCGCCATCCCCTCGACGGCCGGCACCGTGAGCTCTGCCGCCGAAAACCCGGTCGCCCCGCCCTCTTCCGTCATCCAGATGCGCAGCCGCGCCCGGTCGTTCTCGAAGCACCGCTGCGCGTCGGGATCGCCGTGCACGCGGATCGCCGGCACGGGGCGTTGCCAGCTGATCGAGCAGAGCACACCGAGCAGGGGCGCGGCGAAGGCGATCAACTGCCACCGCACGGCGATCACCGCGACCGCCACCGCCAGCCCCGCGCAGGTCGCGACGGCACGCGTCAAGTGCGATGCGCGCCAGCAGAACTCGGCCTCACGCCCGGTCACACCGGCCTCATCCGCCGCTCGGGTGGCCCTCGCCGGTTCGCGGCACCGGCAGGCGGCGCAACAACTCCCCGACGACGTCGGCGCCTTGGATCTTGCGCACCCACATCTCCGGGCGCAGGGTGATCCGGTGCGCGACGGCCGGGACGGCGAGCGCCTTGACGTCTTCGGGGATCACGTAGTCCCGGCCGAGCAACAGCGCGCGGGCGCGGGCCAGTTGCACCAGGTCGAGCTCGGCCCGGGGGCTGGCGCCGACGGCGACCTGCGGATGATGCCGCGTGGCGTTGGCCAGCGAAACCACGTAGCGCAAGACGTCTTCGTGCACGGTCACCTGCTCGACCGATTCCCGCATCGCGAGCAGGTCGTGCGCATCCACCACCTGGTTGACGGCCGGCTCGACCGACCCGCGTTCGAGCCGCCGGCGCAGCATCGCGGCCTCGTCGCGCTCGGAGAGGTAGCGCAGCTCGAGGCGGATCGCGAACCGGTCGAGCTGCGCTTCCGGCAGCGGGTAAGTGCCCTCGTACTCGATCGGATTGTCGGTCGCCAGGACGATGAAAGGTTGTGGCAGCTGGTGGGTTTCGCCGTCGATGCTCACCTGGCCCTCGGCCATCGCCTCGAGCAGCGCCGCCTGCGTCTTGGGCGGCGTGCGGTTGATCTCGTCGGCCATCAGCAGGTTGGTGAAGATGGGCCCGGGCCGGAAGGCGAAACGACCCGATTGCATGTCGTAGATCGTCGAGCCGAGCAAGTCAGCGGGCAGCAGGTCGGGGGTGAACTGCACACGGGTGAATTGCAGCCCCAGCGCGGCGGCGAACGATCTGGCGATGAGCGTCTTACCCAGGCCGGGCAGGTCCTCGATCAGGACGTGGCCGCGCGCGAGCACCGCGATGAGGATGAGGGTGAGCGCGGAACGCTTACCCACCACCACGCGTTCGATCTCGTCGAGCACCGCCTCGCAGTGCGCTGTGGTTGTTGCCGCCGGCAGCGTCATACCTGTTCCAACTTTCGCAGAATCTCTTCCAGCGCGGCACGGCCGGGACCGGGCCGCCGGTCACCGGTCCGTGCGACGTTGTTGGGATTGACCCATTCCCACAGTTCGGTCCCGAAGAGCATCTGGCCGCTCGCCTGATACGCCACGGGGTCTTTGGATCGTCTTTGGCCGGTGGCCATCTCGTATCGGCGCGCAAGCATGGGGCGCAGGTGGCGGTCCCAGTCCACCCGGGTTGACTCCGACCACCGGATCGTCGTCTCGGTGCTGGACAGCCAGCGACGCAATGAATCCCCGAGATCGTCGGGCTCCGCGTCCGCCTCGGGTTGCATTCCCCGCCCGAGCACGCGACGGACAGTGAACAGCACCAGGGTCAGTGCGCCGCCGGAGGCGGCCAACACGAGGCGGCGATCGTGCTGGAGCAGTGCGAGCAGCTCGATGCCGACGATGAAGCAGACGCCCAGGGCCAGTGTCTTTTTCATGCGGCACTCCTGGTGCCCAGCTCGTCGAGCACCAACTGCAGAACACGCACCGCCACGTCGCGGTGACCCTCGTTCATCACGTGCGGGCTGAACCGCGCCTCGGCGAACAGGTTCACCAACTGCACGGCGTTGTCGGCATGCAGCGCGCGGTGTTCCACCGCGCGGGCCAACACCTCGGTCGGGGTGTCGAAGTCCTGCGGGACGGCGCCGGGCACGTGGGCCAGCTCGCGTTCCATCGCCGCGTAGCAGGCGATGATCGCCTCGCGAGGTTCACGGCTGAGGTCGGCCATCTCGGCCAGCCCGCGTTCGGCCGCCCGCGCCAAGGATTCCGAACGTGACGGCGGCGCCGGGGGTTCGGCGTGATCGTCCGCGACGGCGCCGGGCGCGGCCGCGCGCCACCGCCGCCGCGACATGACGACCGTCCCGGTGACGATCACCAACAGCATCGGGACGGTGGCCGCGAGCAGGATGCCGAACACGTCGCCGTTGCGCGCGTGCGGTTGCGGCGGCGGGGCGTTCGCCTGCTCCGGTGACGCGGCACCGGTCGCCGGAGCGGGCGGCGCCTGACCGACGTGATGGGGGGCCAGCAGGTGGGTGGCCACCCACACGATCAGCAGCCACGACCCGATGACCGCCAGCCCGATCAGCAACACCCGCCAGCTCGGCCGGCCCCTGCCGGTGCCGAGCATCTCGGACAGCTGACCGGCTCGGGGCGCCGCCGCCCGCGGGTCCCGCAACCGCGCGATGACCGCGATCGTCACCAGCGCGAGCGTGACCCCGAGGGTCGCCACCACGAAGACCAACGCCGCCGGCCCGCCGGTTTCCTCCCCGCGCGCGGCGGGGTGGGGGGACGGCAGGTAGCCGCGCAGCGCGGCGGAGAGGACGAGCAGCAGCGCGATCAGGGCGACGGCCCGCCCCGTGGGCTTGTCCATACCGGGCATCGGCATACCACTCGACCGGTTGTTGCGGCACTGCTTTGCCTCATCCTGGCACGTCAGCCGTGAGGTTATCCACAGTCGGCGATTCATCCACCAATCGCGACCCGGACGACCGCGCCTAGTCGGGCTCGAAGGGCCGGAAGGTGCCGTCGAGCACCTGCAGGTGACCGATCGTGCGACCGGTGACCTTTTCGGGATCGACCAGCGTCAATTCGACTGCGGCCCGGGCGAATTCGTCGGCCGCGGCGGTCTCGTCGAACTCCCGGGCATAGTAGGCCAGCCCGGGGGTGAGGATCGGTTTCGACGGCGACAGGGCATTCACCGCGATGTGGTGATCGGCGAGGTCGAACGCCGCGCACTGGGTCAGGTGCTCGAGCGCCGCCTTGGATCCGCCGTACCCGGGCAGCACGCTGCCGCTGCGGTCCGGATACGGACCGTTGCCGGGGATCCTCGATGCCACCGAGCTGACGTTGATGATCGACCCGCGGCCCGCCTCGATCATGTCGGGGCATACCAGCTGCATCAGCTCGTAGGCGGCAAAGACGGCGATGTCGAAATGCCGGCGATAGGCGGCCAGCGGGATGCTGACGAAACCCGGCCACCCGGGCTTGGCGACCCCGGCCGCCGGCTTCGCGGACTGGGCGCGCGGCTCGGACCCGGGCGCCCGGGGACGGCCGGGCGCGGTGAAGGCCGCATTGTTCACCAGAATCGTGATGGGCCCCAGGGCTTCTCGCGCCGAGACCACCAACCGGGCGATGTCCTCGCGTTCGGTCAGGTCGGCGCGGATGGCCACCGCGCGCCCGCCCGCCGCCTCGATGTCGGTGACCGTCTCGCCGATGGTTCCCGGCAACCGCTCGTCCCACACCTGTTCGGTGCGCCCCGCCACCGCCACGGCGGCGCCCTCGGCCGCCAGCGCCAGCGCGATCGCCCGGCCCAGCCCCCGGCTGCCCCCGGTGACGATCGCGGCCCGCCCGGCCAGCCGGGCCGTCATCGCGTCACCCCGTGCACCACGATGGCGGTGGTCTGCTCCACCCACCCGTCGTCGAGTTCGTCCTCCGGGCGCAGCAGCATGCGCAGCATCGTGGCTCCCCCAATCAATTCGATCAACCGGTCCGGGTCCACGTCGGGATGCGCCTCGCCGCGGTCGACGGCGTCACTCAACCGCACCCGCACGGTCGCGAACAAATCCGCAAACCGGGACATCACCCGGGCGTTGAGGGCGGGATCGGCGGTCATGTCGGCCACCAGGCCGGGCAGGGCGGCGCGGACGACGGGCGTGGTGAACACGTCGCGGGTGGCCTCGATCATCATGCGGACGTCGGCGGCGAAGTCCCCGGCGGGCGCCTGAAGCGCGGTGGGCGCCACCGGGAAGGCCGCCTCGTGGACCAATTCGGCCTTGCTGGACCACCGGCGGTACAGCGCCGATTTGGTGGTTCCCGCGCGCTCGGCGACCGCCGCCAGGCTGAGATTGGAATAGCCCATTTGGACAAGCAGTTCCGCGGTGGCCGATAGGATGGCCGAGTCGATGCGCGGGTCCCGCGGGCGGCCGGCACCGGGGGCCTTGTCAATGGCGGATGGGTCTGCTTTCATAACGCTACCTACCGTATCGTAATTGCCGCGAAGAAGTCTCGAAGAATGGAGGCACCCGTGGCCAATGAACCCGTGCTCGACAGGGTCGACCGGCTTCAGCGGTCCAGCAGAGACATCACGACGCTACCCGCGGTGATGTCGAATTGGCTGTCGACCGTGCTACCCGCCGGGGCGGCGCCGGAGGTCACCGTCGAAAGCGGCGTCGACTCGACGGGGATGTCGTCGGAAACCATCATCCTGACGGCCCGGTGGCAGCAGGACGGCAAGCCCACCGAGCAGAAGCTGGTGACCAGGGTGGCGCCGGCCGCCGAGGACGTGCAGGTGTTCCCCACCTATCGGCTGGACCACCAATTCGAGGTCATCCGCAAGGTCGGCGAACTCACCGACGTCCCCGTCCCGCCCGTGCGCTGGCTCGAGCCCACCGGCGACGTGCTGGGCACCCCCTTCTTCGTGATGGACTACGTCGACGGCGTGGTGCCGCCGGACGTGATGCCCTACACGTTCGGCAACAACTGGTTCGCCGATGCCCCGGCCGAGCGGCAGCGCGAGCTGCAGGACGCAACCGTCGGCGTGCTCGCCAGGTTGCATTCGATCCCCAACGCGGAGAAGACGTTCGGCTTCCTGTCCGACGGCCAGCAGGGTGACACCGCGCTGCGCCGGCACGTCAACTGGGTGCGGTCCTGGTACGACTTCGCGGTGCCCGACATCGGGCGCTCACCGCTGCTGGAACGGACCTTCACCTGGCTCGAGGACCATTGGCCGGCCGAGGCCGCCGCGCGGGAACCCGTGCTGCTGTGGGGCGACGCGCGTGTGGGCAACGTGTTGTACCGCGACTTCGCGCCGGTGGCGGTGCTGGACTGGGAGATGGTCACCCTGGGCCCACGCGAACTCGACGTGGCGTGGATGATCTACGCGCACATGGTGTTTCAGGAGCTGACCGGCCTGGCGGGGCTGCCGGGCCTGCCCGCGGTGATGCGCGAGGACGACGTCCGCGCCACCTATGAACGGCTGACCGGCGTTGAAGTCGGCGACCTGCGCTGGTTCTACGTCTACTCGGGCGTCATGTGGGCCTGCGTGTTCATGCGCACCGGCGCGCGCCGGGTGCACTTCGGGGAAACCGAGAAACCCGAGGACGTCGAGTCGCTGTTCTACCACGCCGGGTTGATGCGAAGCCTGATCGGCGAGGGCCCCACGGGAGAGGACCACTGATGCTCGGACCGCTCGACGAGTTCCCGGTTCACCAGATTCCGCAGCCGATCGCGTGGCCGGGATCCTCGGACCGCAACTTCTACGATCGCTCCTACTTCAACGCACACGACCGCACCGGAGACATCTTCGTCATCAGCGGCATCGGCTACTACCCCAACCTGGGCGTCAAGGACGCGTTCTTCCTGGTGCGGCGCGGGGACACCCAGACCGCGGTGCACCTGTGCGACGCGATCGACTCCGACCGGCTCAACCAGCACGTCAACGGCTACCGGATCGAGGTGATCGAGCCGCTGCGCAAGCTGCGGTTGGTCCTCGACGAAACCGAAGGCATCGCAGCCGATCTCACCTGGCGGGGCCTGTTCGACGTCGTGCAGGAACAGCCGCACGTCCTGCGGTCGGGCAACCGGGTGACGCTGGACGCCCAGCGGTTCGCCCAGCTCGGCAGCTGGAGCGGCCGCATCTCCGTCGACGGCGAGGAGATCGCCGTCGACCCCGCGATCTGGCTCGGCAGCCGCGACCGGTCGTGGGGCATCCGGCCGATCGGCGAGCCCGAGCCCGCCGGGCGGCCCGCCGACCCGCCCTTCGAGGGCATGTGGTGGCTGTATGTGCCGATGGCGTTCGACGAATTCGCCATCGTGCTGATCATCCAGGAGGAACCCAACGGCTTCCGCTCGCTCAACGACTGCACCCGGATCTGGCGCGACGGACGCGTCGAGCAGCTGGGCTGGCCCCGGGTCAAGATCCACTACCGTTCCGGCACCCGTATCCCCACCGGGGCGACCATCGACGCCACCGCCCCCGACGGGACGCCGGTGCGCTTCGACGTGGAGTCCAAGCTGCCGGTGCCCATCCACGTCGGCGGCGGCTACGGCGGCGACTCGGACTGGCTGCACGGCATGTGGAAGGGCGAGAAGTTCGTCGAACGCCTGACCTACGACATGACCGACCCGGCGATCGTCGCGCGGTCCGGATTCGGGGTCATCGACCACGTCGGGCGCGCGGTGTGCCGCGACGGCGACGGGGAGCCCAAAGAGGGCTGGGGCCTCTACGAGCACGGCGCGCTGGGCCGCCACGACCCGTCCGGGTTCGCCGACTGGCTCACCGTCGCCCCCTAGGCGGCCCGCGAACGTCGGCCCCCTTCCGAGATGAAACCGGGGCGGCGTTTGGCGCACGAAACCGCGAAAATTGGGGTTGACTGGTGCGCGTGCCAAACCCGCCGTGGATTGTCGACGTTGTCGTGGTCGGCGCAGGCTTTGCCGGACTTGCCGCGGCGCGCGAGCTGGCCCGCCAGGGCCACGACGTGGTGGTCTTCGAGGGCCGCGACCGCGTCGGGGGCCGCTCCTTCACCGGCAGCGTGGCGGGTTTGCCCGCCGATCTCGGCGGCACCTTCGTCGGCCCCACCCAGGACGCGGTCCTGGCGCTCGCCGCCGAACTCGACGTGCCGACCATCCCCACCCACCACGACGGCAAGAACGTCATCCACTGGCGCGGCTGGACGCACTCCTACCGGGGCACCATCCCCAAGCTCTCGCTGACCGGGCTGCTCGACATCGGCCGGCTGCGTTGGCAATTCGACCGGCTCGCCCGCAGCGTCCCGCTGTCGGCGCCGTGGGAGGCGCGCCGTGCGCGCGAGCTCGACGACGTGTCGCTCGGCGGCTGGCTGCGGTCCGTGCGCGCCACCGCCTCGTCGCGCGACCTGCTGGCGATCGTGGCGCGGGTGACCTGGGGATGCGAACCCGACGACGTGTCGATGCTGCACGCGGCCCGCTACACGCACGCGGCCGGTGGCCTGGACCGGCTGCTCGACGTCGAAAACGGCGCCCAACAGGACCGTTTTCCGGGCGGCACGCAGCAGATCGCCGAGGCCGCGGCCGCCGAGCTGGGCACGCGCGTCGTGCTGGGCGCGCCGGTCCGGCGCATCGACCGGCACGGCGCCGGGGTGACGGTCACCACCGACGTCGGCCAGGCGGAGGCGGGGTTCGTAGTCGTCGCGGTGCCGCCCGCCCATCGGGCGTCGATCGAGTTCGCGCCTCCGCTGCCCGCCGAATACCACCAACTGGCCCAGCACTGGCCGCAGGGCCGGCTCAGCAAGGCCTACGCCGCGTATTCCACGCCCTTTTGGCGGACCAACGGCTTCTCGGGTCAGGCCCTCTCCGACAGCGGGCCGGTTTTCATCACCTTCGACGTCAGCCCGCACGCCGACGGGCCCGGTGTCCTGATGGGGTTCGTCGACGCGCGCGCGTTCGACTCGCTCTCCCCGGAGCAGCGCCGCGACGACACCCTGCGCTGCTTTGCGACGCTGTTCGGCGACGACGCGCTCAAACCGCTCGACTATGTCGACCATTGTTGGGGCGCGGAGGAATTCGCGCCCGGCGGACCCACCGCCGCGGTCCCGCCGAGGTCGTGGACCCGGTTCGGGCCGTGGCTGCGCGAGCCGGTCGGCCCCATCCACTGGGCCGGCACCGAGACCGCGGACGAATGGACCGGGTTCCTCGACGGGGCCGTGCGGTCCGGCCAGCGCGCGGCCGCCGAGATCACCGCCCTGCTATGAACTGATCCGCACGTCCTTGGTCACCGATTCGGCGAGCGCCCTCAGGTGGCGGTTGACCTCGCGCGGGTGTTCCAGCATCGAGCAGTGGCCGCCGGGCAGCTCGACCAGACCGACCACGTTGGGCGCGGTGCCCGCGATGCGGCGGGCCTGGCTGATCGGGGTGAGCCGGTCGCGTTCGCTGCCGATGACCAGGGTCGGCACCGTCAAACCGTCCAGCTCCAGGTGCCGCGACCCCAGCGCGGCGACCAGCATCCGCGCGCAGCCGGCGCGCCCCGCGGGTGAGGTCTGTTCGAAGAACCGGTGGACGATCCTGGCCACGTCCGGGTCGGCGTCCCGGCCCACCGCCAGCATTCCGACGATGTAGCGGCTCGGGATGCGGGCCGCACTCGGGATCGGGAACCCACCGAACGCGTGGATCAGCGCGCGGGCGGCGGCCACCCGGGCCGGGGACAGCCCGCGTGGCACCGACAGCAGTTGCACCTCGCGGACCAGGTCCCCGGTCGTGGTGTTGATCAGCGCGACCGCGTCGGCGCGCCGGGGCACCATGTGCCGGTACCGCGCAGACCACGCGGCGATGGTGATGCCGCCCATCGAATGTCCGGCCAGCACCGCGCGCTCGTGCGGCGCCAACGTCGCATCCAGCACCGAATTCAGGTCGGAAGCAAGGTGTTTCAGGCTGTATTCGTTGCGCCGGGGCATGTCGCTGCGCCCGTGGCCGCGGTGATCGAAGGCGATCACCCGGTAATCGTTGGCCAGGTCGGCGATCTGGTAGGCCCAGGCCCGGATGGCGCACGTGATGCCGTGCGTCAGGACGATCGGGTAGCCGTCGGGCGGCCCGAAGACCTCGGCGTGCAACCGGGTGCCGTCGGTCGCCCGGACCGCGACGGTCTGACTGGGCGGCAAAACGTCGGGGTAGGGGTCGACCGCGCGAGCCGATCGTCGAGCGCTCATGACCGCACCCCCCCTCCAAACCCGGCCCCGTCGCCGCAGTTAAGGACTTTGGGAAGTTTATCCGCAAGATCCGTTCGGATTCGGTAAATCCGGCAAACGATTCTGATGTGAGACGCTAACACCCGTGTACCCGATGTCCCGTCGGGAATTCATCGCGGCCACCACGGGTTTGGCCGGTGGCGGGTTGATGGCCGCCTGCGCCCACCGCCCGCCGGCGCAACGGTCGCGGCCGGACACCCGGTCGGTCCTGGTCATCGGCGCGGGGATGGCGGGTCTGTCCGCCGCGCGCAGCCTCGCCGACGCCGGATGGCCGGTTCGGGTGATCGAAGCCCGCGACCGCGTCGGCGGCCGGGTCCACACCGACCGCGACTGGGGCGCCCCGCTGGAAATGGGCGCGTCGTGGATCCACGGAACGGCCGGCAACCCGCTGGCGGCGCTGGCGCGGCAAGCCCGGGCGGAGCTGGTCACCACCGACTATTACAGCTGGACCAGGCTCGTGATCGATCCCGACCTTGTGCCGCTCGACTACGACCCGACGCTATGGCGCGCCTTTGTGGAGCGGGCGCGTTACCAAGCCGGCGGCGGCAGCCTGGCCGCCGCCGTCAGCGCCGCGGTCGGCGGCGCAGCACTGTCCACCTCCGACCGCGCCCAGCTGGCCTTCTACCTCACCACCGAGATCGAGGACGAGTTCGCCGCCGACGCGGATCAGTTGTCGGCCATCACCTTTGACGAGGGCGACTACACCGGCGGCGATCAGGTTGTCATCACCAACGGCTACGACGCCCTGCCGAGGCTGCTGGCCAACGGCCTTCGGATCGAGCTGAATACGCCGGTGACCGCGATCGCGCAGCGGGACGACTCCGTCGTCGTGCGGGCAAAGAATCGGTCGTTGCGGGGATCCGCCGCCATCGTCACGGTGCCGCTCGGCGTGCTCAAAGCCGGGGCGATCGCGTTCGATCCGCCCCTGCCCGACCACCACGGCCGCGCGGTGGAAGCCCTGGGATTCGGGGTGCTGTCCAAGAGTTTCTTCCGGTTCGACCGGCGCGGCTGGACGGCGGACAACGCCTTCTACCAATACCTCGCGGCCGACGGCGGCCGGTGGGCCCAGTGGTTCACCATGCCGGCCGCGGCGGGCCCGATCGTGTTGGCGCTCAACGCCGGTCACCGCGGCCGCGCCGCCGAGGCCGCGCCGCCGCACGAGCTGATGGCCACCGCGCTGCCCGTCGCTCGCCGGCTGTTCGGCGACGTCTCGCCGGTGGCGGTCAAGACGTCGAACTGGAGCGCCGACCCGTATGCGCGCGGCGCCTACTCTTTTCACGCTCCGGGCTCGGGCCTCGACGACCGCCGCCGGCTGCAGGACCCCGTCAGCGACCGGCTCTACCTGGCGGGCGAGGCGGTCGGTGTCGACAATCCGGGCACCGTGCACGGCGCCCTGGCCAGCGGCCGGTACGCCGCCGAGCAGTTGATGCACCGGTTGGGCCCCTAGGACGCCAGTCCCCGAAGCCGCGCCGACGTGTCGCGCTGCGGCTCGTGTTGGCGGGCCGGGTCCGAAACCAGCCGACGCCGGGCCGCCGTCGCGCCCTCGATGTGCGCAAGGGCCGCGGCGACCGAATGGGCGATCGGCAGGCCGTGATCGGTCACGACGCGGGTGAGCCGGCGCAACGCCGGTCCGCTGACGACGCTGGACCGCAGCTGTGCCCGGCGGTGTTCCTCGTTGAGGACCAGCAGCGCGCGCAGGCCCGAGCCGGCAAGGAAGTCCAGGCCACTGAGGTCGAGCACCAGCGGGGCCTTCAGCCGCGAAAACCGGCGAATCGCCTCGGTGATCAGCTCGGCGTTGGATGCATCGACTTCACCGTCGATGCGCAAGACGGTGGCCACGCTGCGGGCGTGGACATGGATTTGCGCTGCGGCGCAATCGATTCGGTAGCGGCTGCGCGGTTGGCCGAGCAGCTCGGGGGCAGGTGCCCGGGGTGTACATAGGTCGGGTGAAGCAGTCATGGGTTGTGCGCCCTTCAGGCTTGATAGTGAGCAGGGCGAGCGACGACGGTGTCCGAGTGGCGCCCGTTGATAACGGCAGCTGGGGACTCAACCTGACCAAAGCTTACCGGCTACGGCGGCCGCCGGCGCACCTCGGCGCCGGCTGGCAACTTCCGTTCTACCCGTAATCGGCGGCCGACCAGGGGTTACCCCGACGACACGGGGTGGGAAAAAACAACTTTCGGCGTGTTCGCGTCGCGGCCGTGGCGCGAAGGTGACGCACGGTGAACGCGACGTTGCTGACCTGCGGCGGGGCGGCGTGTCGCTACGACTGCGGGGTCATGTGCCGCAGGGTGGTGTGCGGGCTCTGGCCGTACGTCTGCCGATACAGCACCGCGAACCTTCCGGTGTGCGCGAACCCCCACCGCTGGGCGATTTCGGTGACGGTGGTTTCGGACGGCGCCCCCGCCAGCAGCTCTTGATGGGCGCGGCTGAGGCGCACGCGGCGAATGTATTCCGTTGGCGTGGTGGCGAGCTGGCGGCGGAAGAGGTACTGCACCGCCCTGGGCGTCAGATGCACCGTGGCCGCGACGTCGTTGATGCTGACGTCGGCGGCGGCGTGACGATGGATGAAAGACACTGCTTCCTTGAGCGTTTCGGGCAACGCCGGCTCGTCGACCAGATCCTGTTCGGTGACGTTGGACGGGAAACATTCCAGCAGCGCGCCGGCCAGCAGCGGAGCCAGCCCCGCCACGATCAGCGGCTGGTGGGCGGTGTCCGGCGCGTCCAACATCCCCACCACATAGTCCAGCGCCCGATGCCACGCCCGCACGGCGGCGCGCGAGCGCGGGCGCCAGTCCCGGAAGTGGATCTGCTGGGGTAACGGCGCGCGCCAATCCGCGGCGACCCTGTGCAGCACCTCGGCGGGGATGCTCACCACATCGAACCGCGACTCGTTGCACTGCAACACGCACGGCATCTCGGGAGCGACCAGCACCGGGAAGTCCACCGCCGCGAGGGGGCCGCCGGCAACGCTCGTCGACCCCGCGCGGGGCTGGATCACGACGACGCCCTCGGAGGCCGGAATCTCCAGCGCGACGCGCCCCTGGATCGTCACGTCGTCCACCGTCATGGAGCCGGCTTCGCAACGGCGATGGGAGACGGCCGAGCGGCCCATCAGCCCCGTGATGCGCCAACCGGGGGTGTAGACGCCGGCAAAGAATCGCCGCGCGGCCTGCGCGTCGACGGTGCGGAACTGGTCGAACCGAACCGCCCAGTCTGCAACGCCTGCCCGTAGTCCGGCATCACCGGCAGCAGGCGGGGGGTCGGGTTGGCCCGGCCCGGGCCGTCGACCGGTGGCACCGGTGACCCCGCCGGGGCCGGTGCTGTCCGTGGTGCTCGTCATCGCGGTCATAGTCTGCGGCCCCTCCAAGGGTTTCGCGCTGTCATCATTGCATCACCGGACACCGGATGACTGCAAGCGCGCCGGCGTCCGGCGTGGGGCCGCGACCTGTCGGTAGATGTTGAGCGTGTCAAGCGCGATCCGGTCCCAGGCGTAGCGCGACACGGCGCGACTGCGGCCCGCCGCGCCCATGCTCTCACATTGAAAACTTTGCGGCAGAATGCTTCTCAACGCGGCGGATAATCCGACGGACGATTCCGGCGACACCAGCAGGCCGGTGACGTTGTCCACCACGGCGTCTTTGAGCACCCCGGCCCTGAACGCCGCCACCACCACGCCGCTGGCCATCGCCTGCAGCACCGCTGTGGCACGCGGTGGCCGCCGGGGCGTGCACGCGACCACGTCGGCGGATCTCAGCAGCATCGGCAGCTCGTCACCGGCGACGGTGCCCGCGAAGCGAACCCGGTCGTCGACCCCCAGCCTGGCGGCCAGGTGGTGCAGCCGGGCCCGCGCGTCGTCGTGCGCCCGGTTGGTGGCGGCGGTCTCGGCCACCACCAGTTCGGTGGCGGGAACCCTGCGCAGGGCGTCGATGGCGATGTCGAAGCCGTTGTGCGGCAGCGGGTTCGGCGCCAGGCAAAGGACACGCTGCAGGTCGGTTCGGGCCGGCGCCGGCCCGCTCGAGTTGAATCGCTCGACGTCGACACCGCTGGTCAAGGCCGACACCCGGGCGCGGCCCCGGCGCAGCCGGCTCAGCGCTTCGACGTCATCGGAACTCTCGCCGGTCACCCACGTCGCGCTGCGCGCCAGCAGCGGTTCGATGCGAAGCCGTTCGCCCTCCTCCTGCGGCGCTCCCCCGGCGGCGTCGGCCCGGTTGGGGGCGGCCAGTCCCAGGAAGGTCTGGACGGTGGGCACGGCTTGCCGCCGCGCGGCCAGTTGCGCGGCCAGACCGCCGAGCCACCCGTAGGCGTGCACGACGTCGGGCGGCTCGGCCGCCCACTGGCCGGCGAGTGCGGCCGCCCAGTCACCGACGTAGGGCAGCACGTCCGGGACGGACTTTGCCGCCCGGGGGCCCGCGCCGACCGATACCGTGCGACCGTCCGCGCTGGTCCCCGCAGCCCGGCGGCCATTGTGCCGGACGAACCGGGTGACCTCGTGGCCCCGGGCGGTGAGCGCGGCGGACAGTTGCTGTGGGTCGTCACCGACGATGTCGTCGCCGCTGACGATCGCAATCCTCACCGTCGAACCCCTTTCGTCGCCGTTGACGTGGGGCGTACCCGGCCCGGTATGGGCAAAAACTCGGCGGCGCGGCCGCTTCGCCTGAGGCGTGGCCATTTCGCATAGCGGACAACCCTTCGGGGCCCGGCCCGAACGGATCGCTCGCGGGACTGTGCCGCGTCCGCCGATTTGGAAGACTGGACGGGTGGCGAGCGACGCGCACCGGCCCGTCGTCGAGCTGGTAATCCTGCTGGCGTCGGCGGGTGGCCTGGACGCGCTGTCACGAGTTTTGGCGGACCTGCCGGCGGAGCTTCCGCCCGCGATCGTGGTGCAGCAGCACCTCGGCGACCACGACAGCGTGCTGCCGACGATTCTTCGCCGGCAGAGCGCGCGGCGAGTCAGCTGGGCGCGCGACGGGCAGGCCCTGGCGGCGGGACACGTGGTCGTCTGCCCGCCAAGGATGTCCCTCGAGCTGACGCCGGGCGGCCGTTGTCGCCTGCGGGCCGCGAACACCGTGGGGGTGCGGCGCTTCGACGCGCTGCTGCGGTCGGTCGCCGAGTCCTACGGGCCGCGCAGCGTGGCGGCGGTGTTGTCGGGCTCCGGGCAGGACGGGGCCGCGGGCACCGCGGCGATGAAGCGCGCCGGCGCCATCGTCATCGCGGAGAGCCCGGAGACCGCCCTGTATTCGTCGATGCCGCTGGCGGCGGCGCGGGCCGGGGCCGACCTGGTGTTGCCGATCCAGCAGATCGGCCGCATGCTCGCGGACACCGTCGAGGGGGCGCCGCTGCCCGCGCGGCTGTCCCACGGCGGCGGGGTGTGCTGGGGATCGTCAACGCAGGACGCCGGCGCGGACACGCCGGAGCCGGGAGTCGCGGGGCTGGTGCGCGACGAGGTCGTCAACAGCGCGGCGGGCCGCGCCGAAATCGCCGCCTCGCGCGCCGCCGAGCTCCGCCGCAGGCGCCGGGACCTGTCCGCGGGATTCGGCGCCACCGCAGAATCGGTGGCGACGGCGCGGCGCAGGGCCGCCGAGTCGCGGCGCCGCGCGCAGCTGGCCCACCAGGCGGCCGAGGAAGCGGCCGCGCGGTGGGGGCACTGAGGCGGCTAGACCAGCGCCTCCATCAGCAGCAGCGCGCCCCGGACCGTCCCCTCGCCCGACCGGAACGGTGTGCACATGACGCGCACCCGGGTGGGCCGCCCCCGCCGGTTGACCGCGTCCACTTCCGTCTCGCCCGAGCTGTCCGCGTCCACGAACGCGTTGCCGATCAACGGCCGCACGGTCTCCAACGACAGCCCGATGTCCAAGTCGGTCAGCCTCGTTCCAATCGTCTCCTCGGGGCGCAGCCCCCACAGCTCCTCACAGCCGCGGTTCCACAGGATCACCTTCATCTCGCGGTCCACCACCACCATTCCCATGCGAACGGAGTCGACCAGCGAATCCAGGAAGCTCTTCGCCTCGTCCAACTCCAGGCTGCGCTCCCGCAGCATGTCGTTGATGGTGTGCAGCTCGTCATTGGTGGACTGCAGCTCCTCGTTCATGGTCTCGAGTTCTTCGTTGGTGGATTGCAGCTCCTCGTTCGTGGTCTCCAGTTCCTCCACGGTGGACTGCAGTTCCTCGTTGGTGGTCTCGAGTTCCTCGTTGGTGGACTGCAGCTCCTCGTAGGCCGCTTCCAGCTGGCGGTTGGTCTGAACGACCTTGTCCAGCAGGGCGCGCGTCGCGCTGACGTCGAAGAACACGATCGACACGCCGAGCAGCCCGTTCTCGGCGTCGACCAGCGGGTTGACGTGGATCTCGAACCACACCGTCTCGGCGCCGGGCCGCTGCCATTTGACGTCCTGGATCCGCGCCGACCGGCGCTCCACCTTGGCCTGCTCCAGATAGGCCCGCAGCTCCACCGGACGGTAGGACACCTCGAGGTCGCGCAGCAGCCGGCCGATGTCGCGCGCCGAGAGCCCGAACAAGGTCTCGGCCTGTTGATTGATCATCGCCACGGTGTCCTCGCCCGTGACCACGATCTGAGCCACCGGGCTGGCACGAAAAGCCAAGTCCCGCACCGTCGTCAGGCCCGCCAGGTCGACATTGCTTTCGTAGAACGCCCCGGCGGGGTCGTAGCGCTCGAAGCCGAGGTGGCTGCCGATCGCCTTGCGGAAGATCCGGTATTTCAGGTTCAGCGGGGTGAACCGATCGCCGTGGCTGAGCAGCATCTCGGCGTGCCCGAGGAACAGCGTCCCCTGCGGCGCAAGCGCGAAATGTAAGCGGCTCAGGACGTTTCGTTGCGTCTCGGCGTTGAGGTACATCAGGGTGTTGCGGCACACCAGCAGATCGACGCGGGAGATGGGCGCATCCTTGACCAGGTCGTTGCGGCCGAAGATCACCGCGCGGCGCAGATCCTTGTGAAAGACGTAGCGGCCGTTGACCTGTTCGAAATAGCGCGACAGCAAGTCAGCGGGCACCGACTCGACGGCCTTGGCGTCGTAGGACGCGGCACGCGCCTCGGTCAGCGCGTCCTCGTCGATGTCGGTCGCGTAGATCTTGACGCGCTGGCGGAACGCCTCGGGCCCCAGCGCCTCGGCCAGCAGCATGGCCAGCGTGTAGGCCTCCTCCCCGGACGCGCACCCCGCGCTCCACACCCGGATCGGGTCGCCCGGACCGCGCTCGGCCAGCATCCGGGGAATGACGTCGGCGGCAATGTATTCCCAGGCGTCGGGGTCGCGGAAGAACGCGGTGACGTTGATCAGGATGGTGTTGAAGAGCGCCGCGAATTCGTCGGAACTAGCCTGCAGGAAGTCGAGGTATTCCTCGAAGGAGGTGTAGCCCGCCTGCTCCATCCGATGACGCACCCGGCGCATCAGGGATGTGCGCTTGTAGCCGGTGAAGTCGAAGCCGCGCGAGTCCCGCATGTAGCGCAGCAGGGCCTCGAAAGCCTCGTCAGTGGTGCCGTCCATCCCAGTCCCGTTCGCCTCGAGCGTGGCCGAAGGACTTGAACACTACTCGCGTGATCAGAGTCGATTCTCAAGACCGACCAGCGCCCACACCGTCTTGCCCGACGACGTTGGGATGCTGCCCCAGACCCGGCACAGGGCGGAAACAATGGCCAGGCCGGACACGATCTCGGCGCCGCGTTCGGCGTCTTCATGGCGACCCGGCAACCGGTCGCTGCAATCCTCCACCGCGACCGTGACGGCGTGCTCAAAGCTCTCGACGATCAGCACCGGCGCGCTGTCGGTGTGGTCGAGCACGTTCTCGACGAGCACGGTGGTCACCGTCGCGGCGACGGGAACCACCTCTCGGCTGCCCCATTCGGTCAGCCAATCGCTGACGACCCCGCGGGCCAGGCCGAGGCTGCCGCGCGAGCGCGGAAGCTCGGTGCGAGCCCGTCTGCGTACCCGCAACGACCGGCTGCGGAGGGCGCTCAGCGCCGACTCCCGGGTGGGGTGAACCGGCACATACCGGGACACGCCACCGGCGGCGATCGCCCGCCGCGTGTCCGGTTCCGAGCACACCAGCAGGATCGGGACGTCCGGCCAGACGCTGACATGCCAGCGCGCGCTCGTGAAGACCGTCCAGGCCGAGGCCGTCGGCACGGCGAGCCGGTTGACGTCGACGATCACCGCCCGGGGCTCGTCCAGGGCCGCCTTGATGACCGCATCGCGGAGACCGCGGTACGTGGAGCTGTCCAGCAAGCCCTCGACCACCAGCACCGGCACCTCATGCTGCGCGTCGGTATCGATGCGCACGGCGGAGCGCGGTTCAGCCACCGGCCCCACCGCCACGCGGAGCATTGTTCGACAACCGCTCGCCGAGGACCTTCAGCGCCCGTTCGGTTTGCTCGGTGAGGTCGGTGTAGCGCCGGTTGAGCAGACCGGTCTCGGCCCGGTCGGCCAGTTGTCCGACTTCGTCGTCGCGCGCGGCCAGCAACGCGTCGGCCGTCCACGCGTGACCCACCCGGCAGCGGAAGTTGCCCTCGCTGATGGAAACCAGGGAGCCGTTGCAGTCCGGGCAGGTGTATCCCGACGGCGCACCCAGCTGCCGGGTGTCGAAGTCGGTCGAGAATCGCGACGTCACGGCGATGTGGTTCTCCAATTCCATTGCGGCGTCGGGCTCCATCTCGGGATCCTCTCGCTCTTGGTGCGACAGCTCTTTGAGCAGGGCGCCGATGTCGGCGGCCGCCGCCTGGTGATCCAGCAGGCCGGCGTCGCGCGCGTTGGTCGGCATCGCGGGGAACAGCGCGTCATCGGGTGACTGACCGATGGTGACGCCGCCGCGCGAGCGGATCGCCGCCAGTCCCAGGACGCCGTCGTCGAGCACGCCGGAGAGCAGGACGCCCACCGCGCGCGGGCCGAACGCGAGGGCGATCGAGCGAAACAGCGCGTTGATCGCGGGGCGATGCCCGTTCTCGGTGGACCCCGGCGACAGCACCACGCGGTGGTCGGCGACCAACAGGTGGTGGTCGGGACGGGCGACGTAGATGCGCCCCGGTTCGAGCTTCGCGCCGTCTTCGGCCGCGACCGCCGGCAGCGGGCCGGAGCGGTCGACGATCCGGGCCAGCACGCTGGGCGCACCGGCCCGGACGTGCAGGGTGATCGCGTAGGCGTAGGGGACGTCGGGCGACAGTCCCGCGGCCAGCTTCGACAGCGCTTCCACTCCCCCGGCGGAGGCACCTATAGCCACCACACCGCGCAATTCGCCGTTGTCGCCGATCGACCCGATCACCACCCTCGACTACCCGCATCAATGCTAGGTAACCCAGGCGGCGAGGGATAGTTGCGCATCGGCCGCTGCGGCCTCGCGGGCAGGCGTTTTCACCCCGGCCGGGGCGGGCATCCTGACTTCGACGCTTCGGACGGAAGGATGGATGATGCCGAATTCGTCGATCAAGAACGAGAAGTTGTACAAGGACCTCCGCAAGCAGGGCGACTCCAAGGAGAAAGCGGCCCGCATTTCCAACGCGGCCGCCGCCCGGGGCAAGTCCTCGGTCGGCCGCAAGGGCGGCAAATCGGGCTCGTATCAGGACTGGACCGTCCCGCAGCTGAAGAAGCGCGCGAAAGAGCTTGGCATTTCCGGGTATTCGAGCCTGACGAAGGACAAGCTGGTAGCCAAGCTGCGCAATCACTGACCGTCGCGACCACCGGTGAGGCCGAGCCGCTCGACCAACACCAGGAAGGCGACCGCGTAGTCGTTATCGGCGGTGTGCGTCCTGATCCGATCCCAGTCCAGCCGTTCGCGAACCGCGCGCACGGCGGGCAACAGCCTGGCGAAGTCACAGTAATGCTCGCCCAGTGACCGCAGTTGCTGGATCAACACCATGGTGGGCGGCAGCACGGGCATCCTGACGGCCAGCACGTCGTGCTGCTCGGCACAGTCCAGGGTCGGCGTTTCCACCCGCACGCCGTTGAGGCGATGCAGGACGTCGACGACCGTGTCGCCGGTGCGCGCCTTGAACAGCCAGTCCTCGGGCGGCCGTTCGACGGCGAAGCCCGCCCTGCTGAGGGTCGCCACGGCGTCGTCCACGTCCGACTCGGCCACCACCAGGTCCACGTCGTGGGTGGGCTCGGGCGCCCCGTAGGCCCACAACGCATAGCTGCCGGCCAACGCGAAACGGGGCCCGTTCTCCTTGAGCGCCGAGGCCGCACTCCGCAGCGCCTCCCGCAGCGGCGTGCTGGACGCGGACGGGTCGACATGGGTCTCGTGGGCTGTCGTCTCATGGGCGGTCATCGTGCCTAGGTCATACCCCGCCCGCGGCGGGTGGAACCTGCGCGGACGCGGCGCCGGGGAGGGTAAGCCGTTTAAGTTGCGGCCGTTTGGGCAAATCTTATGGTTATGTCAGCCTCCTGGCTCCATGCGCGTGACGCCGCAGCCACTCCGATCTCCGCCCGCATCCAGTGGGCGGGCCACCAGTTTCACCGCGTCACCGAATCGTTTGTCATCACGTCGGCGCGAACCCGGGCTCGGGCGCCACACGGGTTCGCTGACCGCCTCAGGCAACTGGGGGGATCGGTGGCGGGTGATTGCGCGTGACGGCGGGTTTGGTCAGGCATTGGCTGGACGCCGGTCGGCTCGAGCTGCCGCTGCCCGCCTCCGGACGCACCGCCGAACGCTGGCAGCGCCTGGCGTCGCTGGCCGAAGAGAACATCGTGGCGGCCAGGGTCGCCGAAGCCCACGCGGACGCCGTCGCGATCCTGCACGAACTGGGCGGTAAACCCCCGGAATCCGGCCAACTGTGGGGCGTCTGGACTGCCGAGTCGCCCGATGCGGTGTTGACGGCCACCGACGTCAACGGCGCGTTCACCCTCACGGGCACGAAGGTGTGGTGCTCGGGCGCCGGGTTTTGCACCCACGCGCTGGTGACCGCCCGGCTCGAAGACGGAACGCCGGGCCTGTTCGCCGTTCAGGTGACGGATCCGGGGGTCAAACCCCTGCCCAGCACCTGGTGGAACGCGGGAATGGCGGGCAGCGACACCCGGCCGGTGCAGTTCACGAATACCCACGCGGTCGCCGTCGGCGATCCCGGCGACTATCTGAACCGGCCCGGGTTCTGGCACGCGGCGATCGGCGTGGCCGCCTGCTGGCTCGGTGGCGCGCGCAGGGTTGCCGATCCCCTGTATCGTTGCGCCGCAAGCGAATCCGCCGACGCCTACTCGTTGGCGCACCTCGGCGCCGTGGACGCCGCGTTGGCCGCCGGCGACGCGATCCTGGCCGTCGCGGCGACCCAGGTCGATTCCGATCCGTTCGACCGGGCGGGGACCGCGCAGCTGCTGGCCCGCCGCGTCCGCACGGTGGTGGAACACGCGGTCGACGAAGCCATCACCCGCACCGGCCGCGCGCTGGGACCCGGCCCGCTCTGCCAGGACGGGCGGCACGCCCAGCGGGTCGCGGACCTGAGCATCTACATCCGGCAAAGCCACGCCGAGCGGGACCTCGCCGAGCTCGGGCAGCTGGCCGGCCGGCGGCCCTGAGGCGCGCCATGCGAGCCGCATCGACCAGCAACCGCGACCGGTTTGCCGCCAAGCCCCTCACCCACGGCGGGACCCCGGCGCCCTTGTGGCTGGCCGCTTTCGAGCGCAGCCCCGTGCCGCCGCTCGACCTGAGCGAGTGCCCGCGCCTGATCGTCGTCACCCCCCACCCCGACGACGAAACCCTCGGCCTGGGCGCGACGATCGCCCAACTGGTCGCCTCGCATGTCGACGTCCGGGTGGTCTCGGTCAGCGACGGAGGCACGGCCCAACCCGGCGCCACGCGGTCCGGCCGGATTCGTCTGGCGACCACGCGTCGATACGAATTGCGCAGGGCCAGCCACGTTTTGGGAGTCAGTCCACCCGTTTCGCTGGGCCTGCCCGGCGGCGAGCTGGCCGACCACGAGGACGCGATCGCCGAGTCGCTCGCCGGCATCCTGGCGGCCGCCGGCCCCGACACCTGGTGCGCGGCGACCTGGCGGGGAGACGGACACCCCGATCATGAGGCCGTGGGACGGGCGGCGGCCGCGGCGTCTGCGCACACCGGCGTCGCGCTGCTCGAATATCCGATATGGATGTGGCACTGGGCCGCTCCCGCCGATCCGACGGTGCCGTGGGACCGCGCCCGCTCGGTGCCCGCATCCGGCTGGGCCGTTAACCGCAAACGCCTTGCGGCGCAATGCTATCGGAGCAGGTTGGGGCCCAGCCGTGCCGGACGGACGACCGTCCTGCCGCCATTCGTCCTGCAGCGGCTGCTCGCCGTGGGAGAGGTCGTGTTCCGGTGAGGGCGCATCCTTCGCGGTCATGACTGCCCGCCCGGGAAAGTGGGTAGGAGAGACCCTATGCGCGTGGCGACCTTCAACATCCTGCACGGCCGCACCGTCGGCGACGGGGTGGAGTTGCAGCGGCTGCGTGACTGCGTGCGCCGCCTCGATCCCGACGTGTTGAGCCTGCAAGAGGTCGACTGCGATCAGCCCCGGTCCGACCGCGCCGACCTCACGGCGGTGGCGGCCGAAGCCATGGGGGCCGTCGAACACCGGTTCGTGGCAGCGATTTCCGGCACCCCGGGGGCGACGTGGATGGCCGCCACGGGTCACGAGCAGCCCGGGACGGCGGCCTACGGAATCGCATTGCTGTCGCGCTACCCGGTGGCCAGCTGGCAGGTGGTGCGGCTGCCCCGCATTCCGATGCGTTTTCCCATGTACCTGCCGGGGCCCAACCGGGTGATGATCGTCGACGAGGAGCCGAGGGCGGCGGTCATCGCGCAGCTGCACACCCCGATGGGCGGGCTGACGGTGGCCAACACGCACCTGTCGTTCGTGCCCGGCTGGAATCGGCGCCAGCTGCGCAGGCTGGTGCACGACCTGCGCGGCTTCCCGGGGCCGCGGCTGCTGACCGGCGACCTGAACATGACTCCCGAAACGGTGCGGCGCTGGTCGGGCATGCGGGCGTTGGCCTCGGCCGCGACGTTCCCGGCGGAGGCCCCCGACCGCCAGCTCGATCACATCTTGACCGACGACCGCGGCCTGCGCGGCAGCGCCGTCGAGGCCGAGCCCATGGGAATCTCCGACCATCGGCCGCTGGTCGTCGACCTCGCACACGGGTGAATCGCGGCGCTCAGGCCCCGGGGCGCCCCACCCATCCCAGCGCGTTCAGCCGGTGGCGGACCCGCTCGATCTCATCGACGGAGGGCAGCTCGTCGGTAACCCGGGTGATCGCCACGCCGACGTCAACGTTGGTGATCGAAGGAGGTTTCGGCGCGGCCAATTTCGTCGCGATGGTGGTGACCTCGTCGTCGGACACCCGGCGCGGCAGCAGCGCCAGCAGCGGCGCGTATCCGAGCGCCGGCGCCCCGCTCGGGTAACCCGCGCGCAGGAACGCGAGAAGGCTCGAGACCCGTTCGGTCAAGCGCATCTTCCACCTCGCTAATCCACCGCACGCTACCCCGGCGATCGGTTCTAGCCAGGGATAACCCCGCCCCGGGGTTTGAACCGCGGGGCGGACAGGAGGGGCCCGGCCCTCAGCGGGACCGGACCCCTTCGCCGGCGACTTACTGGTTTTCCTTCTCGCGCTGCTCGGCGGCCTCCGCACCGGCCCGCGCGGACTCGGCTTCGGCCTCCTTCTTGCCCGCGTCGCGCTGGGCGTCGGCCTTGTCCTGCTGGGCCTGCCCCTCCTTGACCATGTCATCGCGGCCGAGCACGGCCCCGCCGACCTCCTTGACCTTGCCCTTGACGCCCTCGACGGCGCCCTGGACGGCTTCCTGCGGCCCGCTCTTGTCGTCCCCCATGGACTGACCTCCCTTTGGTTAACTGAGCAACTCGTCCCTACGGCGTTCCCACCGGCCGACCCGCCAAACGCCGCCGCCGGTGTGCGGGCGATCACGGGGTTGGGGCCGCGGCCCAATCGGGCCGTTTCAACCGCAATCGAGTGGGTAAAGCTGAGCGACCAACGAAAGAGGGGGAGGCTTCTGACCACCATCGCCGTGATCGGGGCGACCGGCACCGCCGGGTCCCGCGTCGTCGCCAGGCTCAGGGCCCGGGAGGTCGCCGTCGTCGAGATCTCCCGCGCGCATGGCATCGACCTGCTCAGCGGGGAGGGCCTGTACCGGGCGTTCAAGGGAGTCGACGTCGCGATCGACGTCTCCAACCCCGCGCCGCGCGATGGGCAGCCCACCGTCGTCGAGGCTCTGGTCACCGCCGCGCGCAACATCATGGGTGTGTGCGCAGCCCGCGACGTCCAGCGACTGGTCGTCTCGACCATGGCCGGCATCGACGACCCGGCTTTCGGCGGCGCACCCTATTTCGAGGCCAAACGGGCGGCGAAGGAGATCCTGCTCGACGGCCCCGTCCCGACCACGGTGGTGAAGTCGACCCCATGGTACGAATCCGCCACCGGCCCGCCGGGGCCGGTGCACGGTGACGGCGACCAGGTGATCGTCGAGGACTGGCTGATTCAGCCCATCGCCGCCGACACCGTCGCCGACGTGCTCGTCGAGACGGCCCTGGGCCAGACGCCGACGCCGCGCACCATCACCGGCCCGGAGACCATCCGCCTGCCCGAGCTGACCTCGAAAGTGCTTGCCCGTCAAGGCGATAGCCGTACCGTGCGGCCGGTGAAGCCCGCCGTTCCCGCGCTCGCCGCGGGGGCGCTGCTGGCCACCGAACGGGCGGTGGTGGTCGGGCCCGACGTCGAGACCTGGCTGCGGTCGCTGCCCCCGGCCGGTGCCGACGGCCACGCGCAGGACGGCGACGGTGCCCACGCACTGTCGCACCGACCGGACTTGTCCCGGATGTGAGCGGGTCTCCCGAAGCCAGGAAACGAAGAATTCTCGGCCCGCCTCGGCGCGGCCGGCCCGAACCCGCTGGTTGACGGGGCTTTTCGGAGCAGTACACCGCGGGGCGAAGTCATTCCCGTATCCCGGCGGCCGCATTGACGCTATGGTCATCTCAGGTTGAATCCACAGCTGCCCTCATTCGAGCGGCCGCGCGGACACCGGGTCGCTCGCCACCATCACGACATCCGACGGGCGACGACATGACTGCTCAACCGTATCGAGTCGAAGAACGACTCCACTGCTATGAAATCGATTGCGCCGGCGCGCGACTGCGCGTGCAGGCGCACCGCCTCGCCACCGTGCTGCGCATCACCGGCGAGATCGACGCGTCCAACGCCGATCTGGTCGCCGCGGCGATCCGCCGTTTCCTGCGGCTGCGGGCCCCGCTGGTCCTCGACCTCGGCCGGGTGGATTACCTGGGCAGCGCGGCCCTGAACGTGCTGCTGCTGGTCGGCGACGAATGTCAGCTCGCCGGCGTGCCCTACGGGGTGGTCAGCGGCGTCGCACTGCGCCGGCTCACCCGGTTGGTCACCGGCCTCGGCTTGCCCCTGGCGGATTCGGTCACCGACGCGCTTCGACGGATCCAGGGCGCCGTGCGCACCCCGTGAAGGCTGCAAAGGCGCCGATTTCAGGTCACGATTCCGTCACGATGTCGATCACGGTTCCTTAAGAACCACCCTGGGGTCCTTAAGAATTCTCAACGTTGCCGTCAGGAATTGATGATTCGCTTAGTGAACGCATACGTTCACTGGCCGCATTGATGGATTTCCGCTCCCCCGCTCGGCGCGAGCGAACTCGACCCATTTCGACTTCCGCTACTTTGGTTTTCGAGGATCGGGAGCCTCTGTCGAGAATCGATTGCAATTTCTGTAAGGACACACTGAACCATGAAAATCAGCAGTATTGTCGCGCGCCGGCGACTGGCCGGCATCAGTGCCGGTTGCTTGCTCGGGGGAATCACCATGGGCGTTGTCGCGCCCTCCGCGGCCGCCGCACCCGACTGCAGCCCGGGCGGGGTGCACGCCACCGTCTCGTCCGTGCAGGGCTCGGCCGAGCAGTACCTGTCGGCACACCCGGGCGCCAACCAGGTGGTCACGGCCGCCTACGGCCAGCCGCGCCCGGAGGCCGCGGCCAACCTGCGGAGCTACTTCACGGCGCATCCGCAGGAGTACTACGACCTGCGCGGCATCCTGGCGCCGATCGGCGACACCGAACGGCAGTGCAACGTCCAGGCCCTGCCGCCGACCCTGGAGTCGGCCTATCAGGAGTTCATGGCCGGCTGATAGCGCGCGATAGGCCGAACGACCCGCCACGACGCTGTGGCGGGTCGTTTCCTTGCAACGTGTGAACGGCCATCGCGACGGGTAATTGTCCGGTCAGCGAACGTCACTGGAGGGAAATGATGCGGCTGCGTCGCAGCGTTCTCAGCAAGCCGGGCATCACGCGCAAGCGTCGCGGGAAAGGGTTCGCGTATTACGGGCCCGGCGGCGACCTGCTGTCCGACCCGCAAACCCTGCAGCGCATCAAGGATCTGGTGATTCCGCCGGCCTGGAAAAAGGTGTGGATCTCACCGCATCCCAACGGCCACATCCAGGCCGTCGGCGTGGATGCCGCCGGCCGCCGCCAGTACCTCTACCACACCGCGTGGCAACAGGAACGCGCCGAGGAGAAGTTCGACCGCGTCCTGGAGCTGTCCACCCGGTTGCCCCAGTGGCGTGCCGCCATCGCGAAAGACCTGGCGCGCAACGGGTTAACCCGCAAGCGGGTGTTGGCGCTGGCCCTGCGCCTGCTGGACCGCGGCTACTTCCGCGCCGGCGGGGAGCAGTACGCCGAGGAGCACGAGTCGTACGGCCTGGCGACCCTGCTGTGCGAGCACGTGGTGGTCCGGCGCGGCGCGGTCGAGTTCGACTTCCCCGCCAAGAGCGGCGTGCGCCGCACCGTGGAGATCGAGGACCCCGAAGTGGTCCGCGCGGTGCGCGCGCTGACGCGCCGGCCCGAGCGCAGCGAACGACTGCTGGTGTGCCGCACCGCGTCCGGCTGGGTCGAGGTGCGGTCCGACGACCTCAACGCCCGATTCAAGGAGCTCGTCGGCGACGAGTACACGGTCAAGGACCTGCGGACCTGGCACGGCACGGTGTTGGCGGCCACCGCGTTCGCCGACGCCGACCCGGCCGTTTCCCGGCGGGTGGCCAAACGCGTGGAATCCGCCGTCATGAAGGAGGTCGCCGAGGAGCTGGGCAACACCCCGGCGGTGGCCCGCGGCTCCTACGTCGACCCGCGCGTGGTGACCGGCTACGAGCAGGGGCTGACCGTCGCCGCGGCCACGCGGCGCGCCGAACGGGCCCGTGACCCCGACGCGGCCCAGGAGATCCTGGACAAGGCCACCCGCATGCTGATCCGGCGGGTGGCCAAGGGCCACAGCGCGTCCGGGTCATCCGAGCTGGCCAGGACCGCGTGACCCAAGCCGGGTAGGTCCCGGCGAAACCGCTCCGGCAAACCGCCTCTCACCCCTACCTCCTCGCGTCCACGGCCCGCACCCTCGACCGGCACCCGAAGCGCCGTTGGCTTGGATGTAAAACCGACGAATAACGGCGGCGATCCGGGGTATGCCCCGACGTGTGGGATGCGCGCTAGCCGCCCATTCGCGCCAGACTGCGGTCGAAACAGACGGCCGCGGCCCTCGCAGCAAACCACGCGCGTCGCCGTGGCTCCCGCGTCGGCCGGCGTACGCAGCGACATCATCGAACCGTCTGTCGAGGAGGGACATCAATGGCCAAGCAAGAGGTCTCCGACTATCTGCTGGATCGATTGCGGGCGTGGGGCGTCGAGCACGTGTTCGGCTACCCCGGCGACGGCATCAACGGGCTACTCGCCGCGTGGGGCCGTGCGGACAACAAGCCGAAATTCATCCAGTCGCGCCATGAGGAGATGAGCGCATTCGAGGCGGTCGGCTACGCGAAGTTCACCGGCCGGGTCGGGGTCTGCGCGGCCACGTCGGGGCCCGGGGCCGTCCACCTGCTCAACGGCCTCTACGACGCCAAACTCGACCACGTCCCGGTGGTGGCCATCGTCGGGCAGACCAACCGCACCGCGATGGGCGGCAACTACCAGCAGGAGATCGACCTGCTGGCCCTGTTCAAGGACGTCGCCAGCGACTACGTCCAGATGGTCACCGTCCCCGAACAACTGCCCAACGTGCTCGACCGCGCGATCCGGATCGCGATGACCCAGCGGGCGCCGACGGCCTTGATCATCCCCAGCGACGTGCAGGAGTTGCCGTACTCGCCGCCCGGGCACGCGTTCAAGATGGTGCCCTCCAGCCTGGGCATCGAGTACCCGGAGATCTCCCCCGACGACGCGGCCATCGCGCGCGCGGCCGAGGTGCTCAACGCGGGCAAGAAGGTCGCCATGCTGGTGGGCACGGGCGCCCGCGGGGCGCACGAGGAGCTGAGCCAGGTGGCCGACCTGTTGGGCGCCGGCTCGGCCAAGGCGCTGCTGGGCAAGGACGTGCTCTCCGACGAATTGCCCTGGGTCACCGGCTCTATCGGCCTGTTGGGGACGCGGCCGAGCTACGAGCTGATGCGGGACTGCGACACGCTGCTCACGGTCGGGTCCAGCTTCCCCTACACGCAGTTCCTGCCCGATTTCGGGCAGGCCCGCGCGGTGCAGATCGATGTCGACGGCCGGCTCATCGGGATGCGCTACCCCTACGAGGTCAACCTGGTGGCCGACGCGAAAACCGCGCTGCGGGCGCTGATTCCGCACCTGCGCCGCAAGGAGGACCGGTCGTGGCGGGAGACCATCGAGAAGAACGTGGCGCGCTGGTGGGAGACGATGGACAAGGAAGCGAACGTCAGCACCGACCCGATCAACCCGATGCGGCTGTACTCCGAGCTGTCCCCGATGCTGCCCGACGACGCCATCGTGACGGCCGACTCCGGGTCGGCGGCCAACTGGTATGCCCGCAACCTGCGTTTCCGCGGCAACATGCGGGGCTCGCTGTCTGGCACGCTGGCCACGATGGGACCCGGTGTGCCATACGCGATCGGCGCCAAGTTCGGCCAGCCGCGCCGGCCCGTCATCGCGTTCGTCGGCGACGGCGCGATGCAGATGAACGGCATGGCCGAGCTCATCACGATCAAGCGCTACTGGCAGGAGTGGGAGGACCCCCGGCTGATCGTCGCGATCCTGCACAACAACGACCTCAACCAGGTCACGTGGGAGATGCGGGCCATGGCGGGCGCACCGAAATTCCATGAGTCTCAAGCACTTCCCGACGTCGACTTCGCCGCGTTCGCCGCGAGCCTGGGCCTGAACGCGATGGCCATCAAGGACCCGAATGAACTCGGGGGCGCGTGGCGCCGCGCCTTGTCGGCCGACCGCCCCACCGTGCTCGACGTGTTCACCGATCCCGACATGCCGCCGATCCCGCCGCACGCCACCTGGGAACAGTTCAAGTCGTCGGCCACCGCGGTGCTATCCGGCGACGAGGACCGGGTGGGCTTCATCAAGGTCGGCCTCAAGACCAAGGCGCAGGAGTTCATGCCGCACAAGAAGGGATGAGCGTCAGCGGGTAGCCACGACTCCTGAACGCGCGCTGCGCAAATCGTCGACGAAGAGCCGGTAGGACTCGTCGTGCCGCTCGCTGCGATCGCGCAACACCGCCGACGGGTGGACGGTCGCCACCACGACCGGCTCAGGCTCGAGGTCGACGAGCGAGGCGGGCAGCAACACCCGCCGGCCGCGTTCGGCGGACACCCGGAAGGCCGCTCCCAGAAGGGATTGCGCGGCAGTCGCGCCGAGGCACACGATGACCTGCGGCCGCACCGCCTCGATCTCGGCGATGAGCCAGGGCCGGCAGGCGACCACCTCGGTGCGGCCCGGCTTCTGGTGGATGCGTCGCTTGCCACTCTTGCGGGTGAACTTGAAGTGCTTGACCGCGTTGGTCTCATACGTCGACGCCCGATCGACGCCGGCGTCCTCGAGGGCCCGGGCGAGCAGCCGCCCCGCGGGCCCCACGAACGGCTCGCCCACGCGATCCTCCTGGTCGCCCGGCTGCTCGCCCACCAGCATGATCGACGCGCCGGGATGTCCGCGGCCGAACACCGTTTGGGTGGCATCGGCGAAAAGCGGGCAGCCGCGGCAACATTGCGCCGCCGCCCGCAGCGCGTCCAGCCCGTGTTCGGCGGGCAGATACCGGGCGGCGCCGGGCGCCTTAGCGGCGGTCATGGCGTTTCCCCTCAGCGCGGGCCGGGGTGTCCCCACTCCCCCTCGAGTGGGGACACCCCGTAAGTGTGGTGCTAGCCCTTGCCGACGATGGCGTCGCGGGCGCGGTCCAGCATCGCCGCGAACGGTCCCGCGGCGAGGTTGGCCGCCTGCGACTCCACACCGGCGTGCGGCCGGGTCGGGGCGATCGCCTCGGCGAGCTTGGCCGCGCGGCCCATCCGTTCGAGCTCGTCGTCGCTCAGTTCCTGGCCGAGCTTGGAGAACTCGTCGTGCTCCTCGTGCTCGGCGTGCTCGACGACCGCGTCACGCAGCTGCGTCAACATGCTGGTGAACTCCGCGCTGTCGACGTCGAGCTTCTCCAGCTTCTGCAAGACGGTCTTGGCCTCGTGCTCTTCGTGGAGCCGCTCGTCGACCACCGCGGCGCCGCCGGACAGCTTCCGCTTGGCGCGCGGGTGCACGATCTCCTCTTCGGCCGTCTCGTGGACGGCCAGCAATCGGCGGAGTTCGACGAACGCCTTCTCACGTTCTTTCCCCGAAGCCGCCAGCGTCGCGGCGAACAACGTCTTGATCTGCTGGTGTTGACTGACGAGAAAGTCGACCACATCGGTGGGCGACTTGATGGCACTCTGAGCCATGGTGTCCTTCCCAACTCTGATTCGGCGCGCGGGCTGTTGCGCGCTCCCTTTCGGCTACCCGACGAAATCCGGCACCAAACGGGTACGGGCGCCCACCAGTGGGTAGTTCCTCACCAAGTCGCGAGAGGGAGGTCGCTCATGGCCGGCCGTGTCCGCACCCGGGCGGCGATGCTGGGCGCGCTCGTCGTCACGGCGGGCTGTGCCGCGCCCGGCGCGTCGTTGGAAAGCGCCCCCGACGTCGTGCTGTGGTCGGTCGCGACGCCCCTGCGCGCGCCGATGTGGTCGTATCACGCGCACGCCCTCGTCGGGCTCACCGGCGATAGCCGGGTTGCCGAGGTGACCGCCGGTGACCGCCCAGGCGACGCGCACACCCAGTTCTCGGCGCCGATGGCGGCCGGACGCAATCTCCAGATCAGCCAGAAGAACGATCGTGTCGTGTTCGTGCCGCAGCCCGAGCGGGGCCGGGTGGCCGAGGTCGACCTCGAAAGCCTGCGCCAAGTCGGCGATTTCGATGCCGGACCCGCCCCGGCTTACTTGTCCGAGGACGCCGGATTGCGGACGCTGCTGGCGCTGTCGTCGGACGGGACGTCGGTGACGCCGGTGGACCAGTACGGCTTGCGGAAGCTGCCCACCGCCCGAATCACCGGTGATCCCGCGGACAGCATCGACGGCGCCAACCGCGGCCGCGAGATCGAGTACCACGCCTACGCGCCGTCGGGAATCCGCCATTACCAAGGGCCGTCGTCGCCCGCTCAGGAGCGCGGGTCGCTGCGCATGAACGTGGCCGTCTCGGCGGGCGACGGCGCGGCCGTGACGCGCAGCTACGTGGCCGGGCGTGACGACGCCACGCTGTACGCCGTGGACTCACGCCGGGGTGGTGAGGGCCTGACCGTGCTCGCGAGCACCCGGCTGCCGTCCCCGATCCGCGAACTGGGCACCGACGACACCCGGATCTACGCCGCCACCGACCGCGAGGTGGTGGTGCTCGAGACGGCCAGTTTCACCGGCTTCCCGAGCCGGACGATCCCCGTCATCCGCGTCATCGGCTACCGGGCGGGGCTGCCGCCGGCGGCGCAGTCGGCGGCGCTGTCCGGCATGGCGATCGGGCCGCACCGGGTGTACCTGACGTTGGCCGGCCGGCCCTACGTGGTCAGCGTGGCCAAACCGCGCCTGTGACGCTCGGTCGCTTCGTCGGCTACATTGCGGGCAGGTTTGGCCGGTAAGGAGGCGCTGGCGTGACCGACCCGCAGGACCGGTATTGGCAGAACCCGTACACCTACGACCCGCTGGGCCGGGTGCCGCCGGCCCCGCGCCCGCTGGAGCCGCCGCCACTGACGCCCCCGCCCGCGCCGCCCTACCGACCGCCGGTCAACGTGCTGGCGACGCTGTCGCTGGTGTTCGCGTTCGTGTTCGCGCCGGTCGGGGCCATCCTGGGACATGCAGGGCTGGCGCAGATCCGCCGCACCGGCGAGCTCGGCCGGGACCGCGCCCGGGCGGGGCTGGCGCTGTCGTATGCGTTCATCGCCGTCGGTGTCGTCGCCCTGGTCGCGTGGGCCACCCTGGGCGGCGCGCCGCCGCCGCAGACCGCCGCGCCGGCCACCACCTCCGCGGGCCCGGCGACCCCGGCGGGCCCGGGCCCGGTCGCGCCGGACGCGCTGGCCGCGCTGCTGCCCGGCGCCGACGCCCTGAAGAACATCACGGCCGACCAGAACCTCGAGGCCGGCCAGACGTGGGACAACCCGGGCCGCCCGGGCGCGGCGGGAGCCATCGACCGGCCGGAATGCTGGGGCAGCGTCGCCCCCGGCACTCCGGACGCCTACACCGGCGACCTGGCCGGATACCACGCGGCGGAGTACCGCGACACACACAGCTTCCTCAAGTCGACGCAGGTCATCCAGGCGGTCGTGGCCTTCCGCGACCCGGCGGCGGCCCAGTCACAGTTGGCGGCGCTGCTGTCGGGATGGCGTCGATGCGGTGGGCTGACCGTGACGCTGACACCACCGCGCGGGGAAGCGCTGCCCTTCGAGGTGGGCGCGCCGGCCGATGCCGGCAACGGCATCACCACGCTGGATCTGACGCCCCGGGGTCTGCAGATCCGGTCGGCCCGGGCGATCGCGGCCAAGGCCAACGTCATCGTCGACCTGGAGGTCTCCTGCAGCGGCACCACCGACCCCGGCCAGCCGCGGCTGGCCGCGGTGGGCATCGCCGGCTACGTGCTGGGCAAGATCCCTGGCTAGGGTGGGCGCATGAAGTATCTCGACGTCGAGGGAGTGGGCCGGGTCAGCCGGATCGGCCTGGGCACCTGGCAGTTCGGGTCCAGGGAATGGGGCTACGGCGAGGGCTACGCCTCGGGCGCCGCGCGTGACATCGTGCGCCGCGCCCTGGCGCTGGGGGTGACGCTGTTCGACACCGCCGAGGTGTACGGGCTGGGCAAGAGCGAGCGGATCCTCGGTGCGGCGCTGGGCGACCAGCGCGCCGACGTCGCGGTGGCCAGCAAGATCATGCCCGTCGCGCCGTTCCCCGCGGTGGTCAAGCAGCGCGAAGGCGCCAGCGCGCGGCGGCTGGGCCTGGACCGCATCCCGCTCTACCAGATTCACCAGTCCAATCCGCTGGTGCCCGACACCGTGATCATGCCGGGCATGCGCGACCTGCTCGACAGCGGCAAGATCGGCGCGGTCGGCGTCTCCAACTACTCCCTGCAGCGCTGGCGCAAGGCCGACGCGGCGCTCGGCCGGCCGGTCGTCAGCAATCAGGTCCACTTCTCCCTGGCCCACGCCGGGCCGCTGGAGGACCTGGTGCCCTTCGCCGAGCGGGAGAACCGCATCGTGATCGCCTACAGCCCGCTCGAGCAGGGGCTGCTGGGCGGCAAGTACGGCCTGGACAACCGCCCCGGTGGGGTCCGGGCGCTGAACTCGTTGTTCGGCACGGAGAACCTGCGCCGCGTCGAGCCGCTGCTGCAGACGCTGCGCGACGTGGCGACCACCGTCGGCGCCAAACCGGCCCAGGTGGCGCTGGCATGGCTGATCAGTTATCCGGGGGTGGTCGCCATCCCCGGCGCGTCCAGCGTCGAGCAGCTCGAATTCAACGTCGCCGCCGCCGACATCGAACTGCCGCCGGACGCCCGCGAGGCGCTCACCGGCGCGGCCCGCGCCTTCCGCCCGGTGTCGGCCGGGCGGTTCCTGACCGACCTGGTCCGCGAGAAGCTGGGCCGCTAGGACTGCGCGGAATCCGCGAACGCCGCGGGGCTGGCGGGCGCGCCCCTGGCCACCACCACCGGCATCGACGTCGCGGGGTTGGTCCGCAGGATGGTGTGCACCACGTCGATGAGGTCCTCGACCGGCATCAGCTTGCCGGGCATGCAGCCGCGGGAGGCCCACAGCGGCACGGCCTTCATCGCGAGGTCCATGTCCCAGCCGATGTTCATTCCCGTCGCCGCGTCCCCCTCGCCGCCCGGGCATTCGCCGACGATCAGGGTGGTGAAGCCGATGTCGGGGTGTTCGGCGCGCCAGGCGTCGACCATCCGCTCGAGCGCCGCCTTGCTGACGCCGTACGCGCCCAGGCCCGGCCACGGCGGCCCGAACGTGCCGGCGTCGGAGGACAGGTAGACCGCCTTGCCCGCGGAGACCGTCAGGTGGGGCACCGCGGCGGCGGTCACCAGCGCCGCGCCGACGACGTTGGTGTCGAAGATGCGCCGCCAGGTGGCGGCGTCGGTGTCGACCATGCGAACCAGTGGCCCGACGGCGGGGGTGTAGACGATGTTGTCGATACCGCCCAGGGCGTCGGCGGCGGCGGCGATCGCCGCCCGGCACGACGCCTCGTCGGTGACGTCGCATTCGATGGCGATCGCGCCCGGGCCGGCGTCCTTGGCCGCCGCCTCGATGCGTTCGCGGCGCCGGGCCAACAGGGCGACCTGGTCGCCGCGCTGGGCGAGACCGACGCCGATGCAGCGACCGAGTCCACTCGAGGCGCCCACCACCACTGTCCTTGACATATTTGCCCTCTCTTGTAACGAGCTGCCGTCGGCAAGAACCTACCGGATATCGCCCGTCAGGTGGTGAGGGTTGGGCTGCTCAACTCGCGACGACGGTGTTGCGCTCCCCGAACTTGGCCTGGTACATGGCCGCATCCGCCCGGGCCGTGACCGTGTCGACGGAGTCACCCGGGAGGGCGAGGGTGGCGCCGATGCTCAGCGTCGCGGACAACGTCCTGCCGGAGACGTGGATGGGTTCGGCGGCGCGGCAGCGAATCTTCTCGGCGATCTGGGTGAGCTCGTCGATGCTGCGAACGCCGGGCAACAGGACGAGCATTTCGTCGCCCCCCGTCCGGCCGACGGTGTCCCCCCGGCGCACGCTGCCCCGGACCCGTGCGGCCAGTGTTGCGAGCACGAAGTCGCCGATGCCGTGTCCGCACGTGTCGTTGATTTCCTTGAAACGGTCGACGTCGCAGAACAAGACGCCGACAAACGTTCCCACCGGCTGCGGGTCCTCGAGCGCGAAGGCGAGCCGGTCGATCGCCTCGGCCCGGTTCACCAGGCCGGTCAGCGTGTCGAACCGGGCCAGCCGTTCGAGTCGCTGCTCGGCCTGGACCTGATCGTCGACGATGCGCAGCGCCGCGATCAGTCCGTCGGTCCTGCCGTCGGCGTCGACGTACGGTTTTCCGTGGCCCTCGAACCAGTGGTAATCGCCGCCGGCGGAGCGGATCCGGAACCGTTGCAGGACCGATTCGCCGGCGGCGACCTTCCCCAGCGCGGCGATGACCGTGTCGAGGTCGTGCGGGTGGATGTGGCGATACAGGTCCGAGCCGGTCCAGTCCTGGGGTGGCCGGCCCAACGTGGCCTGCACGGACGGCGAGACCCACGCAATCTCGCCGTCGCGCAGGTGCACGACGATGTCGACCGCGTTGTCCGCGAGGATGCGATAGCGCATCTCGGCGTCGGCGCGTTCCTTGCTGACCAGCTCCTTCTCGATCAGCAGTTTCTGCTCACGCTGGATGAAGTAGAACGTGATCGCCCCGACGACGGCGGTGCCCAGCAGTATCGAAAAGGTCCAGTCCGCGTGCTCGCCCAGCCGAAGCCGCAGGAAGAAGGGCCGCGACAGAGCGACGACGACCGGAAGCGCGGCGAGCAGGACCGCCAACCGCAGCAGCGTCTTCTTGTCGGGTCGGGCGAGCAGCCAGGCGACCGGTGACCGGTCGGGGCGTGCCAGCGTCGTAGCGGCGGCCAGCAGCAGCAACGCCACGGCCGTCATGAGCGCCTGGCCGGTCGAAGGCGAGAAACCCACCAACGCCAAAGCGCCGAACAGGTAGGCCCCGACGGTGATGAACGGGATGGCCCCCCCGGCCACCATGCACGCGGGCCAGACCACGCGGGTCCCCCGATCCACGCGGATCAGCGCCGTGGCGGCCGCCAGGGGCAGGACCGACGACGCCGTCTGCGCACTGGGACGGCCCGGCCACGTCGGTTGCGACGTGCGCACCGCCTCGGAGAACCACACCAGGTCCAGGCCGGTCGACGGCCCACCGGCGGCGAACTCCACGAGGGTGATGGCCGCGAGGGCGCCTACCGCCAGGGCGAAGCCCCGCCCGGCCCACACCCGCCCGCGCGACGGGCGACCCGACTGGAGCAGGATCGCCGCAGCCAGCCCTAGCAGCCACAACGCGGTCCACGGCATCATCTGCGGCCAGGCCGGATCGATCCGGGTCAGCCAGTCGATACCGGCCGCCCAGCCCACAAACGTCGTAACGGCAAGGGCGAAGACCACCAGCAAGGCGATCCGCCTGCACCAGGCCACGTCGTTCAGGCACGAGTCGGGGCTCGTACTCTCCATCGGCTGCCCCTTTTCTCCATCGTGGCGGCGCAACCGACAGTGTGCGCGAACGGGCAACCGTTGGCCGAGGGCACAAGGTAACCAATCCCTGGGCGAAGGTCACCGAGGGCGCTCGATCGCCGCGGCGCGACGCGACGCGGGTGAGGGTCAGCCCGCATCGGGGGCCTGCAACACCACGGCGGTGTGCGCGTCCACGGTGAGCGTGCCGCCCCCGGGCACCTCCTCCGCGGGCGTTTCCTCCTCGGGGCCGGTGAACACCACGAGCTGCCATGCGGCACCGAATTCCTTTGCCGGCAAAGTAAATTCAATCGGCTCGTAGTGGGCGTTGAAGCACAGCAGGAAGGAGTCATCGAGCACCCGCTGCCCGCGCGGGTCCCGGTCGGGGATGCCGTGCCCGTTGAGGAACACCGCGACGGACTTCGCGAATCCCGCGCCCCAGTCCTCCTCGGTCATCTCGGTTCCCTCCGGGGTGAACCAGGCGATGTCGGGCAGGCCGTCCTGGCCACCAATGCCTCTGCGGCCCAGCGGCTTGCCGGAGAAGAACCGCCGCCTGCGAAAGACCGGATGGTTGGCGCGCAGCGCCGACACCATGCGGGTGAATTCCAGCAAACCGTTGTCCGCTTTTGCCCAGTCGATCCAGGTGAGTTCGTTGTCCTGGCAGTAGCCGTTGTTGTTGCCGTGCTGCGTGCGGCCGAGCTCGTCGCCGTGGCAGATCATCGGCACACCCTGCGACAGCAGCAGCGTGGTCAGGAAGTTGCGCTGCTGGCGGGCGCGCAGCGCGTTGACGTCCGGGTCGTCCGTCGGCCCCTCGGCGCCGCAGTTCCACGACCGGTTGTGGCTCTCGCCGTCGTTGTTGCCCTCGCCGTTGGCCTCGTTGTGTTTCTCGTTGTAGCACACCAGGTCACGAAGCGTGAAGCCGTCGTGGGCGATGACGAAGTTGATCGAGGCCACCGGCCGGCGCGCGGTGTGTTCGTAGAGGTCGGCGGAACCGGACAGCCGGTAGGCGAACTCGTCGAGCGTGGACGGCTCGCCGCGCCAGAAGTCGCGGACGGCATCGCGGTACTTGCCGTTCCATTCGGTCCATTGCGGCGGGAAATTGCCGACCTGGTAGCCGCCCGGCCCGACGTCCCACGGCTCGGCGATGAGCTTGACCTGGCTGATCGTCGGATCCTGTTGCACCAGCTCGAAGAACGTCGCCAGGCGGTCCACGTCGTAGAATTCGCGGGCCAGCGTTGCGGCCAGGTCGAACCGGAAGCCGTCGACGTGCATCTCGAGAACCCAGTAGCGCAGCGAGTCCATGATCAGCTGCAGCGCGTGCGGGTGCCCGACGTTGAGGCTGTTGCCGGTGCCGGTGTAGTCCATGTAGTAGCGCTTGTCGTCGTCGGCCAGGCGGTAGTAGGCGGCGTTGTCGATGCCCCGCATCGACAGCGTCGGACCCATGTGGTTGCCCTCGGCCGTGTGGTTGTAGACGACGTCCAGGATGACCTCGATGCCGGCCTCGTGCAGCGCGCGCACCATCGCCTTGAACTCCTGCACCTGCCCACCCGCGGACGTGGCGCTGGAGTACTTGAAGTCGGGAGCGAAGAACCCGATCGTGTTGTAGCCCCAGTAATTCGAGAGGCCCTTGTCCACCAGGGTGGAGTCGTTGGCGAAGTGGTGCACCGGCATCAGCTCGATGGCGGTGACGCCGAGGTTCTTGAGGTGGTCGATGATCACCGGGTGCGCCACGGCCGAATAGGTGCCGCGCAGCTGTTCGGGGATGTCCGGGTGGGTCTGCGTCAGGCCCTTGACATGTGCCTCGTAGATGACGGTGTCGGCGTACTGGTGGTCCGGCGGCCGATCGTTGCCCCAGTCGAAGTAGGGGTTGATCACCACCGATTTGGGCATGAAGGCGGCCGAGTCGTCGTCGTTGCGGCTGTCCGGGTCGCCGAAGTTGTAGCTGAACAGGGCCTGGTTCCACTCGAAGCTGCCGTCGATGGCCTTCGAGTACGGGTCCACCAGCAGCTTGTTCGGGTTGCACCGCAAACCGTTCTGCGGGTCGTACGGGCCGTGGACTCGGTAGCCGTAGCGCTGGCCGGGCTCGATGTTGGGAATGTAGGCGTGCCAGACGAATCCGTCGACCTCGGGCAGCGTGACCCGGCTCTCGGTGCCGTCGGCGTCGAACAGGCACAACTCCACGCGTTCGGCCACCTCGCTGAACACGGCGAAATTTGTGCCCGCGCCGTCGTAGGTCGCGCCCAGCGGGTAGGCCCGGCCCGGCCACACCTCTCCGGTGGGCGTGGGGGCGGGTGTTTCTGCGGAGGTCATGGCGAAATCAATACCCTACCGGCGCCACCCCCAAACGGATGGCCGGACGGCCTTGTGGCACAGCGGTTTTCAGGGTCTTAACATGACCTTAACCGCACCATCCTGCTTCTTCTGGAAGATCTCGTAGGCGTGCGGTGCCGCGTCGAGGGGCAGCACGTGGGAGGCGAAGGTGTCGACGCCGAGGGGGTCGTCGTCGGTGAGCAGCGGCATGATGTCGTCCACCCACCTCTTCACGTTCGCCTGGCCCATCCGCAGCGTCACCTGCTTGTCGAACAGGGTGAGCATCGGCAGCGGGTCCGCCATCCCGCCGTACACCCCGATCAGCGATATCGTGCCACCGCGGCGCACGATGTCGATCGCGGAATACAGCGCGCTGAGCCGGTCCACCCCGGCGGTCTGCATGAGCCGCTTGGCGAAGACGTCGGGCAACATGCCGGTGGCCTGCTGGGCCAGCCGGGCCGCGGGGGAACCGTGCGCTTCCATGCCGACCGCGTCGATCACCGAGTCGGAGCCCCGCCCGTCGGTCAGCTCCCGGATCGCATCGCCCAGCGAGCAATCCAGCCGCCCCAGATCGATGGTGTGGATGCCGCGTTGCGCGGCTCGCCCCAGGCGTTCGGCCACCAGGTCGACGGCGAACACCCGGTAGCCCAGGTGTTGCGCGATGCGCGCGGCCATGTCGCCGATGGGCCCCAGGCCGAGCACGGTCACCGTGCCGCCGTCCGGGATGTCGGCGTAGGCCACCGCCTGCCACGCGGTCGGCAGCACGTCGGACAGATAGACGAAGCGCGAATCCGGCGGCCCCACAGGAACTTTGATGTGGGTGAACTGTGCCTGAGGGACGCGCAGCAGCTCGGCTTGACCGCCGGGGATCTCGCCGTAGAGCTCCGAATAGCCGAACAACGCGGCGCCCATGCCCTGCTCGCGCACCTGGGTCGTCTCGCATTGGGTGTAGAGCTGGTGGTCGCACATGTAGCAACTGCCGCAAGAGATTTGGAAGGGGATGACGACGCGGTCGCCAACGCGCAGGTCGCCCGTTTCGCCGCCGACCTCGCGCACGATACCCATGGGTTCGTGCCCCAGGATGTCACCGGGCTTCATGAAGGCCCCGAGAATCTCGTACAGATGCAGGTCGGATCCGCAGATGTTGGTCGATGTGACTTCGATGACGGCGTCGGTCGGCTTCTCGATCTTCGGGTCGGGCACCGACTCCACCCGCACGTCGCGCTTGCCGTGCCACGTGACAGCTTTCATGTGGATGGCACATACCCCGCTGGGCACGTGCGAAACGCCGGCCGGCGGGGCCGTTAGCGACGGCGCTTGAGTGGATGCTCGCTGTCGATGAGCCCTCGGGCGATGTCGATGAGCCTGGTGTTGGACTGTTGCGAGAGGCGGGTGAGCAATTCGAACGCCTCGACGGCGTCGAGATTGAAGCGCTCCATGATGATTCCCTTGGCCTGACCGATCATGTCCCGGGAGGCCAGGGCGCTGCGGAACTGATCCTGGCGGCGCAACATCGACCACGCCAACGCGATGTGCGCGGCGTAGACGGCACCGAGCTCCACCGCGTCGTCGGGGAACGCGTGCGGGGATTCGGCATAGAAGTTGAGCGCGGCCATGCTGCCGCTATCGACGAACAACTCAAACGACAGGATGGATCGGATGGGGGTCTGCTCCAGCACGTACCGCCGGTACCGCGGCCACCGCCCCTCTGCGCCGAGGTCCTCGACGTGCATCACGTGGTGCCGCCAGGCCGCCTCCACGCACGGCCCCTCACCGTACTGATTCTGGATCTCGTCCAACACTATCGGGTATTGGTGCGTGGCGGCCACGTTGGTGACGGACTTGCTGCGCTCGGCGAGGGTGATCCCCGCGTACTGCGAGCCCGCCACGTGCAGAACGCCATTGCCGATGAGTTCGTTCAGCCCCGCCACGGTGTCGGTCTCCCGGCGGTCGAGGTTCGACACCATCTCGGCGAGCTGGGCGACGACCACCGCACACCCGTTTTGCACAGCATCCCCCTTCGAAGCTCTGCCACCCTGGGCGGGACATCAGGCACACTTCGGCTTCAGGCACACTTATTCTCGAGAGCCACGCCTCGCAGTTCGATCGTTGAAAATGTGAATTTGGTGTGTCAACCCCACCCAGCGAAGTCTATAAGCCAATAAGCGAAACGTAACCTCCCGGAGCCGAGCGCTCCGCTCGGCTCCGCTGCCACCAGTGCATACACGCAATGCCCTGGCAATAAACACTTTTCGCGTCCACCGCGGCGGTTCGCCCGTCGACGCCGTCGGCCCCGCGCCCCGGCAGCGGCCGTCCTGCACTCGGATTGGTGGCTTCCATAGTGATCGTGGGCAGCGGCTTCAAGCGAGGGCATCGCGATGCCGAAGACCGGTTGAGCGGCGCTCAGCCTTCGGCCGACTGCTGGGCCATCGCGTAGGCCAGCTGCAGGAAGTCGGCGCCGGCCAGCACCGTGAAGACGCCCGCGACCAGGCGGGTGAACCGCGGCGCGAACACCAGGCCGATGGCGAAGCCGGTCGCCACCCACATGTCCAGGCAGAACGGGCAGGTCAGCAGCTCGCCCAGGCTGTGCCGCAGCTGGCTCTCGTTCCTGACCTCCTCGTGCACCTCCGCCGGGCCGCCGGTGCCCGCGTAGCGGGTGAACGGCGCGCGCAGCGGGCTCGTCACCGCATCCTTGGTCAGCGTCCGCGAGAGCTTGTGGGTGCCCAGGGTGACGGTGACCAGGTCCTGGATTCGCCAGCGGTCCGGCAGCGTGCGCCCGCTGAGCAGCGCGGCCGCGGTCGCGGCGGCCACCACGGCGCTGTAGATCACCAGCACCGCCACGTAGCCGCCCAGCGGCCGGGGCGCCTCGCCACGATATGCGTCCGCTTCGCGCCGTGCGCCTTCGACCACCTGGGCCTTGGCCTCCGCCACCTCTGCCATTGCATCTCCTTCAACTCAGGGGCACAGCAGGCTGGATACCCGTTGGCGGTGAGCGCAATCGGGCGACCGTGGGCGGCGGTCAGGCGTCCTGATCGCCGGACCCGCTGGCCGCGTCGGCGAACTTCGCGGTTCTGGCGGCCTTGCGCAGGGTCCGGTTGGTGGAGCGCAGGTCGGTGTTGGCCGCCGAGAGCGACGCGTTGTGGTCCTCGAGGTCGAGGATGCGGGCGACCCCGGCCAGGTTGACGCCGGCGTCGATGAGCTCGCTGATGCGCTTGAGCCGGGCCAGGTCGTCGGCGCTGTAGCGCCTCGTGCCGCCATCGCTGCGCGCCGGCGTGACCAGTCCATGACGTTCGTACAGGCGCAACGACTGCACCGCGATGCCCGAAAGCTCGGCGGCCACCGAGATGCCGTACACGCCGTGATCGGGCGCCGGGGCGCCGGAATCGCCGCGTTGGTCGGTCATCACGCGTCTCCTCGAAGCTAGCTGGCTCAGAAAATCTATTTATCACACTTGCGCGACTGTGTCGACGGTGCTATACAAAATCTATGTCATTCGACATAGGTATTTGCCAGACCACAGCCTAGATTGGAGTGAGAGAGGTGACCACCATGCTGATGCGTAGCGACCCCTTCCGTGACCTCGACCGCTTTACCCAGCAGGCGTTCGGCACGGCCGCCCGGCCGGCGGTGATGCCGATGGACGCCTGGCGCCAGGGCGAGGAGTTCGTCGTCGAGTTCGACCTGCCGGGCATCAACGCCGACTCGCTGGACATCGACATCGAGCGCAATGTGGTGACCGTGCGCGCCGAGCGGCCCGGCCTGAACCCCGACCGCGAAATGCTCGCCACCGAGCGGCCGCGCGGCGTGTTCAGCCGGCAACTGGTGCTGGGTGAGAACCTCGATACCGACAAGATCGAGGCGTCCTACCGCGAAGGTGTTCTGCGCCTGCGCATTCCGGTAGCCGAGAAGGCCAAGCCGCGCAAGATCACCATCGAGCGCAGTGGCGCGCAGACCGCCATCGACGAGAACACCTCGCAGCGCGAGGTCATCAACGCCTGATCGCCGGCGGGCAGGGCGGCGGCGCGGGCCGGTGCCAACCGCACGGTGCCGCCGCCCGGCTCCCGGGCAGCACATTCGACGGGGTGCGAAATGAAGTGGGAACTCGACGGGCAAACGGCCGACGTCGAACTGGCCTTGGCCGGCGGTGCCGCGCAGCCGGCCGGCTGGTTTCGCTTCTACTTCACCGACCAGCGCTGGGAGTGGTCGGAACAGGTGCAACGCATGCACGGGTATGAGCCCGGCAGCGTCACGCCCACCACCGACCTGGTGCTCTCCCACAAGCATCCGGACGACCGCGGGCAGGTCGCGGCCACCATCGATCAGATCGTGAGCACCCGACAGGCATTCAGCACCCGCCATCGGATCGTCGACACCGCCGGGAACGTGCGCCACGTCGTCGTGGTAGGCGACCGGCTCTTCGACGATGACGGCGACGTGGTCGGAACGCATGGTTTCTACATCGACGTCACCGGGGCCCCGGGGCAGGCGAACGAAGAGCTCGTGAGCGAGAAGCTGGCCGAGATCAGCGAGAACCGGGCGGGCATCGAACAGGCCAAGGGCATGCTGATGCTCGTCTACGGCATCAGCGCCGGCGCGGCCTTCGAGTTACTCAAATGGCTTTCCCAGGAGGCGAATATCAAGCTGCGGCCGCTCGCCGAGCAGATCGCCGAGGATTTCCGCAGTGCCCGTCTGAGTCTGGGCGCCCAACCGGAGTTCGACCACTTACTGCTGACCGCGCACCAGCGCGTCACCCAAGCCGACGGGTCATGACGACTTGCGCCGCCGGGCGCGGGCGGCCACCACGAGCCGCGCGATGCCGTCCTCGATGCCGGCGGCGAGCGTGTCGATGTCGGGCGCGGTGTCGTAGTCGGCGGTGATGCCGAAGACGAAGGTGTCGGCGTAGCTGAGCATCGCGACGCCGGTGCGCACCTGAAGGGCGATCGGCGGAATCGGCAGCAGCTCCAGCACCCGACGACCCATCAGCCGCTGCCGGGTCCGCGGACCGGGAACGTTGGTGGCCAACGCGACCACCGCCCGCTGGGGCAGCCGGGAGAGCAACCGAATCGCCCACGCGGACAGCGCGAACGGGCTGCGTTGGGCCGCCACCACCACCGCGCTGCCACCCTCGCTCTGGCCGCTCGCCTTGGCACGGGCAAGCCGGTCGTGCACGAGCTTGAGCTGCCGCACCGGATCCGGCTCGTCGACCGGCAGCAACGGCAGCATCGCCGAGACCCGGTTACCCGCGACATTGAAGTGGTCGACCGCGCGCACCGAGACGGGAACGAGGGTGCGCAGCGAATCCGGGCCGGGCCGCTCGCCGCGCGCCAGCAAGACGGCCCGATAGCTGTGCGTGATCGCGGCCAGCGCAACGTCGTTCAGCGTGACGTCGAATGCCCGGGCCACCTTGTTCATGTCGGCCAACCGGGCGCGTGCGGCGCTGTACCGCCGCATCGTGGTGACCGACCCGTGCAGCGACGATTCCGGGGCGGGACGCAGTAGGCCGGCCGCCAGCTCGGCCACCCCGATCGCCGCGTGTTCGGCCGCGGCCACCGCGCCGAAGGTGCTCCGAGCGATTCCGCCGGCCCAGCTCAAGGGGTTGAGGCTCACCTTCGGGGCCGCCGCAGGCGCGGGCTTTCTCGCGGCGCCGACGTTGGCGGCGAAGGTGTCCCCGTGGCCGTCGTCGCTGAACTTCGCCAACAGCTGGGTGGTCGCGATGCCGTCGGCGATGCAGTGGTGGATCTTGGTCAGCACCGCCCACCGGCCCTTGCTCAGCCCCTCGATGATCCAGCATTCCCACAGCGGGCGCTCGCGATCGAGCCGGCGCTCCATCAGCGTGGCGACCATGTCGAACAGCTCCCGCTCGCCGCCGGGGTGCGGCAGCGCGACCCGGTGCAGGTGACGCGCGAGGTCGAAGTGGGGGTCGTCCACCCATTCGGGCGGCCGCAGGTCGAGCGGGTGGGTCCGCAGGACCTGCCGGCAGCGCGGGATGGTCTCGACGCGTTTGGCAAACGACGCGGCAAACTCCTCGTACGTCGGGGCCGGTCCCTCCACGATCGACACCCCGCCCACCGCCAGGCTGACGTGCGGGTCGGAATCCTCGACCTCGAGGAAACCGGCATCGAGCGCGGTCAATCGCTCCATGGTCGCTACTTTCCGCGCCGCAACGGCCCGCTGGCAGGGCCGTAAGTCCTCAACTACTGAGGCCAAACGGCGGCTGCGGCGGGGCGCCCCCGGCCATATCGTAAGGGGGGTGCAGGGACAGCAATTGAGCAGCGAGGCAGATGCTTTCGCCGCCGCGTCCCGCACCGACCTGACCGCACTGCCCGACCTCGTGCACGGGCGGCCGCGCGCGGGCCCGGTCCGCGAACGCCGCCCGATCTACGTCGATCTGCTGCCGCCGTGCAACGCCGGTTGCCCCGCCGGCGAGAACATCCAGGCGTGGCTCGCCCACGCCCGGAGCGGACGCTTCGAGCAAGCCTGGCGGCAGCTGACCGCCGACAACCCCTTCGCCGCGATCCACGGCCGCGTCTGCTACCACCCCTGCGAATCCGTCTGTAACCGGGCGCATCTGGACTCCTCGGTGTCGATCCACGCGGTGGAACGGTTCCTCGGCGACACCGCCCGCGCGCAGGGATGGCGGTTCGACCACCCGCCGCAGACGACGGGCAAGCGGGTGCTGGTGGTCGGCGCCGGCCCCAGCGGCCTGTCGGCCGCCTATCACCTCGCGCGGCTCGGCCACCTGGTGGAGGTCCGTGACACCGGCGCGCAGCCGGGCGGGATGATGCGCTACGGCATCCCGAAATACCGGCTGCCCCGCGACGTGCTGGACGCCGAGATCGACCGCATCGCCGCGCTGGGCGTGGAGTTCACGTGCGGGCACCGGGTGGAGGACCTCGCCGCCGAACGCGACGCCGGGGGTTTCGACGCGGTGTTCGTCGCCGTCGGTGCCCACCTCGCCAAGCGCGTGGACATCCCGGCCGCCGATGCCGCTTCGATGCTGGACGCGGTCTCCTTCCTGCGCGCCGTCGCCGTCGGCGAAACACCCGAACTCGGCCGCCGCGTCGCCGTGTACGGCGGCGGCGACACCGCGGTGGACGCCGCGCGCGTCGCGCGCCGACTCGGCGCCGAGGACGCCGTCATCATCTACCGCCGCACGGCGGCCCAGATGCCCGCGCACTCCCACGAAGTGCAGGAGGCCGAGCGCGAGGGCGTGCGGATCCACTGGCTGCGCACGATCACCGCCTTCGACGGCCCCGAACTCCAGGTGGAGCTCATGCGACTCGACGAATCCGGATGTCCGGTGCCGAGCGGGCAATTCGAGACGCTGGCGGCCGACACCGTGATCATGGCGCTGGGGCAGGAAACCGAGTCGGCGTTCATGCGCAGCCTGCCCGGTGTGGAGTTCGACGACGACGGTTCCGTGCGCGTGTCGTCGTCGCTGATGACCGGCTGCCCGGGGGTGTTCGCCGGCGGCGACATGGTGCCCTGCGAGCGCACCGTGACGGTCGCCGTCGGGCACGGCAAGAAGGCGGCCCGTCACATCGACGCGTGGCTGCGCGGCGTCGACGGGGAGCGCGCCCCCAAAAATCCGACCGCGGAGTTCGGCCTGCTGCACCCGTGGTACTTCGGCGACGCCTCCCGGCGCACCGAGCCCGAACTTCCCGCCACGCAACGCATTAGCGGGTTCGATGAGGTGGTCGGTGGCCTGTCGGCGCAGGCAGCGACGTTCGAGGCCGGCCGGTGCCTATCGTGCGGCAACTGCTTCGAGTGCGACGGCTGCCTGGGCGCCTGCCCGGAGGACGCGGTGATCAAGCTGGGGCCGGGTCACCGCTACCGCTTCGACTACGACCGCTGCACCGGTTGCGCCACCTGCTACGAGCAGTGCCCGGTGCACGCCATCGAGATGATCCCGGAGCCCCGGTGACGCGCGCCACGATCGACGGCAACGAGGCGGCGGCGTCGGTCGCCTACCGCCTCAACGAGGTGTGCTGCATCTACCCGATCACCCCGTCCTCGCCGATGGCGGAGCTGGCCGACGACTGGTCGAGCCGGCACCGGCCCAACATCTGGGGCACCGTGCCCACGGTGGTGGAGATGCAGAGCGAGGGCGGGGCCGCCGGAGCGCTGCACGGCGCCCTGCAAGGCGGCGCGCTGGCCACGACGTTCACGTCGTCGCAGGGCCTGTTGCTGATGATCCCGAACATGTACAAGATCGCCGGCGAGCTGACCTCCGCGGCGATCCACGTTGCGGCCAGATCAATTGCCGCGCAAGGTCTTTCGATTTTCGGCGACCATCAGGACGTGATGGCCGCGCGCCAGACCGGCTTCGCGCTGCTGTCGTCGGCCTCGGTGCAGGAGGCCCACGACCTGGCCCTGGTCGCGCAGGCGGCGACGCTGCGCACCCGAATCCCGTTCATGCACTTCTTCGATGGCTTCCGCACCTCGCACGAGCTGAACACCATCGAGCTACTCGACGACGACGACCTGCGGGCCCTGGTTCCCGAGGAGCTGGTGCTGGCGCACCGGGAGCGCGCCCTGTCCCCGGAGCGGCCGTTCATCCGCGGCACCGCCCAGAATCCCGACACCTACTTCCAGGCGCGCGAGACCGTCAACCCGTTCTACGCCCGGGTGCCCGAGGTGGTCGATGACCTGATGGCCGAGCTGGGCCGTCGCACCGGGCGGCCGATGCGCATCGTCGAGTACACCGGGCACCCGCAGGCCGAACGGGTGGTCGTGCTGATGGGATCCGGCGCCGAGACCGCCGCCGCGACGGTGGCGGCCCTCACCGAGCGCGGCGAGCGGGTCGGGGTGCTGCGGCTGCGGCTGTACCGGCCGTTCCCGGTGCGGGCGCTGCTGGCCGCCCTGCCGCCAGCCGTCCGCGCGGTCGGCGTGCTCGACCGGACCAAGGAACCCGGCTCGCACGGCGAGCCGCTGTATCTGGACGTCGTCGCCGCCCTCGCCGAGGCGTATGTGAGCGGCGAACGGTCGGCCCTGCCGATGGTGTGCGGCGGGCGCTACGGGCTGTCGTCGAAGGAATTCACCCCGGCCATGGTCGCCGGCGTGTTCGCCGAACTGGCCCGCGACCGGCCCCGGCCCCGCTTCACCGTGGGCATCGACGACGACGTCAGCCGGACGAGCATCGACTACGACCCGGCCTTCGACATCGAGCCGGCCGACACGGTGCGCGCGGTGTTCTTCGGCATCGGCTCCGACGGCACCGTCGGCGCCAACAAGAACACGATCAAGATCCTCGGCGGCGAGGACGACCTCTACGCCCAGGGCTACTTCGTCTACGACTCGAAAAAATCCGGCTCGCAGACCGTTTCGCACCTGCGGTTCGGGCCCGAGCCGATTCGCGCGCCCTACCTGGTGCAGCGGGCCTCCTTCGTCGGCTGCCACCACGAGCGGTTCCTGCACAAGCTCGACGTGCTGGGTGGCGCCGCCGAGAACGCCGCGCTGTTGGTCAACACGAGACGTCCGCCCGAGAAGGTGTGGGACGCCCTGCCGGGCAGCGTGCAGCGCCAGATCCTCGACAAGCGCATCCGGCTGTACGTCGTCGACGCCAGCGGCATCGCCCGCGAGGTGGGGCTCGCCGGACGGATCAACATCGTCCTGCAGACCTGTTTCTTCGCCATCTCCGGTGTGCTGCCGCTGGAACAGGCGCTCGCCCGGATCAAGGACAGCGCGGCCAAGACGTACGCCGGGCAGGGTGCCGACGTGGTGGCCCGCGAGGCCGAGGCCGCCGACCGCGCCCTGCAACGGCTGCACCAGGTCGACGTCCCGGACACCGCGACGTCGGCCGTCGCGCTCGAACCGCCGGTCGGACCCGACGCCCCCGAATTCGTGCGGGCGGTGACCGGCGAGATGATCGCCGGCCGCGGCGACGCACTGCCCGTCAGCGCCCTGCCGATCGACGGCACCTACCCCAGCGGCACCGCCGCCTACGAGAAACGCAACATCTCCGACCTCGTCGCCGTCTGGGACCCCGACACCTGCATCCAGTGCGGCAACTGCTCGTTCGTGTGCCCGCACAGCGTCATTCGCACCAAGTTCTACGACCAGGAACACCTCGAGGACGCGCCCGCGACGTTCCCCTCGGCACCGCTCGACGCAGTTGGCCTGCCCAACGCCCGCTACACCCTGCAGGTCTACGTCGAGGACTGCACCGGATGCGACCTGTGCGTCCAGGCCTGCCCCGCCGTGGTGCCCGGCACGCCGGTGACCAAGGCGATCAACCTGGCGCCGCGCGAACCGCTGGTCGCCCCCGAACGCGAGAACATCGCGTTCTTCGAGACGCTGCCGGTGGCCGACCGCTCGAGGGTCGATTTCGGCACCGTCCGCGGCACGCAGTTCCTGCAGCCCCTGTTCGAATTCCCCGGCGCGTGCGCCGGTTGCGGGGAAACGCCCTACCTCAAACTGCTGTCGCAGCTTTTCGGGGATCGGTTGGTGATCGCCAATGCCACCGGCTGCTCGTCGATCTACGGCGGCAACCTGCCCACCACGCCCTGGACGGCCAACGCCGAGGGGCGCGGGCCCGCCTGGTCGAACTCGTTGTTCGAGGACAACGCCGAATTCGGCCTCGGGCTGCGGCTGGCCGCCGACACCCATCTCCGCCAGGCCCGCCGGCGGCTGACCGAACTGCGTGACGCGCTGGGCCCCGACCTCGTCGACGCCGCCCTGGCCGCCCCGCAGCGCCGCGAATCCGAACTGGACGAGCAGCGCCGCCGCGTCGCCGAGCTGCGCGGCCGGCTCGACCGGCTGCAGGTCGGCGACGAATTGCAAAGCGTAATCGAGCATCTGGTGCGCCGCAGCGTGTGGATCGTCGGCGGGGACGGGTGGGCCTACGACATCGGCGCCGGCGGACTGGACCACGTGCTCGCCAGCGGACACAACGTCAACGTGCTGGTGCTCGACACCGAGGTGTATTCGAACACCGGCGGACAGATGTCGAAGAGCACACCGCTGGGGGCGGTGGCCAAGTTCGCCGCCGGCGGCAAGACCGTGCCGCGCAAAGATTTGGCGCTACAGGCAATTTCGTACGGCAACGTGTATGTCGCGCGCGTCGCCATGGGCGCCGACCCGCAACAGACGCTGCTGGCCTTCCGCGAGGCCGAGGCCTACGACGGGCCGTCGCTGATCATCGCCTACAGCCACTGCATCGCGCACGGCTTCGAGATGCGTCACGGGTTGGACCAGCAATACCGCGCGGTGGCCAGCGGACACTGGCCGTTGATCCGCTACGACCCCGTGCTGCGTGCGACCGACCGGCCGCCGTTCCTGCTGGACTCCCACCGGCCGCACGTCGCGCTTGCCGACTACCGCAACCGCGAGCTGCGCTACCGCAGCCTGGCCAATTCCGATCCCGACGAGGCCGACCGGCTGCTCGCGCTTGCGCAGGAGTCGGTCGACCAGCGGTGGGAGATGTACGAGGACATGGCTTCTCGGGCGCCCCACGAGTTCCCGTCCGACGCGCGCCGGGAGGGCTGATGGACCTATCCACGCGCTACCTCGGCCTGAGCCTGCACAACCCGCTGGTGGCCGGGGCGTCCCCGCTCAGCCATACCGTCGACGGCGTGCGCCGGCTCGCCGACGCCGGGGTCGGTGCGGTGGTGCTCTACTCGCTGTTCGAGGAGCAGCTGCGGCGCGAGGCGGCGCACAACGAGCGAATGGCGTTGCAGGGCAGCGAAAGCTACGCCGAGTCGCTGAGCTACTTCCCCGCCAACGTCGAATCGTCAGGCAACGGCGGCCCCGAGCGCTACCTGCGCCAGCTCGAGCGCGCGGTCGCCGCGGTCGACGTTCCCGTGATCGGCAGCCTCAACGCGTCCACGCCCGGCGACTGGGCGCACTACGCCCGCCGCATGCAGGACGCCGGCTCGGCGGCGATCGAGCTGAACATCTACTACCTGCCCGGCGACGCCGGCGTGGACGGCCGCGCGGTGGAGCAGCGCCACCTCGACGTGCTGGCCGAGGTCAAAAGCGCGGCCGGCATCCCGGTCGCAGTCAAACTCAGCCCGTACTTCAGCGCGACCGCCGACATGGCGCACCGGCTGGACGCGGCGGGCGCCGACGGCCTGGTGCTGTTCAACCGGTTCCTGCAGCCCGACATCGACCCCGAGACGCTCACCGCGGTGCGCACCGTGACGCTGTCGACGGCGGCCGAAACGCGCGTGCCGCTGACCTGGATCGCGTTGCTGAGCGGCCGGATTCGCGCCTCGCTGGCCGCCAGCACCGGGGTGGAGTTCGCCGGCGACGTGGTCAAGTACCTGCTGGCCGGGGCGGATGTCGTGCAGTCAGCATCAGCACTGCTGCGCCACGGTCCCGAGTACGCGGACGTGCTGCTGCGAGGGCTGTCGGAGTGGATGGCCCGCAAGGGTTTTCAGTCCCTCGCCGAGGTGCGCGGGCTGCTGGCCGCGCCCGATACCGAGCACTCCGGGCTCCGCGAACGCGCGGATTACGTCTGGGCGGTCCGCAAGGCCAACAACGGTATCTACGAAGCATATTGACGCGGTAACTACAGGGAGGAAAGAGACGATGAGCGACTTGACCTACATTCGCTTCTTCGAGGAGGTCGGCATCAGCGACGTCCCGCTGGTCGGCGGAAAGAACGCCTCGCTCGGCGAGATGTTCCAGAAGCTGTCCGGGCAGGGCATCCGGGTGCCGCACGGGTTCGCGACGACCGCCGCGGCCTACAAGCACGTCCTGGACAGCGCCGGGGCGTGGGACGCGCTACACGCCGAGCTCGACGATCTGGACCCGGGCGACGTGGCCGCGCTGGCGCGCAAAGGTAAACGCGCCCGCGAGATCGTCTACGGCGCAGGCCTTCCCGACGACCTGGCCGCCGAGATCGTGGCCGCCTACCGGATGCTGCAGGACGAGTACGGCGAGGATGTCAGCCTGGCGGTTCGGAGCTCGGCCACCGCGGAGGACCTGCCGACGGCGAGCTTCGCCGGCCAGCAGGAGACCTTCCTCAACGTCACGGGGGCCGAGAGCCTGCTCGACGCGTGCCGCCGCTGTTTTGCCAGCCTGTTCACCGACCGGGCCATCCACTATCGCATCGACCAGGGCTTCGACCACTTCAAGGTCGCGCTGTCGATCGGCGTGATGAAGATGGTGCGCTCCGACCTCGCCTCGTCGGGCGTCATGTTCACCATCGACACCGAGTCGGGCTTCAACGACGTCGTGTTCATCACCGGCGCCTACGGGCTCGGCGAGAACGTGGTGCAGGGCGCCGTCGACCCCGACGAGTTCTACGTCCACAAGCCGACATACCTGGCCGGCCACCGCGCCGTGCTGCGCCGCCTGGTCGGCGACAAGGCCGTGAAGATGGTCTTCGTCGCGGGCGGAACGAAGCACACCACCCGCAACATCCCCACGCCCAAGGCCGACCGCGCCCACTTCTGCATCACCGATGAGGACGTCCTCGAATTGGCCGGCTACGCCTGCACCATCGAGCGGCACTACGGGCGGCCGATGGACATCGAATGGGCCAAAGACGGTCTCGACGGGAAGCTCTACATCGTCCAGGCCCGCCCCGAGACGGCGGCCTCCCAGCGCAGCCTGACGACGGTGGAGAGTTACGTCCTGGAAGGCAAAGGCGAGGTACTCGCCGAGGGCCGGTCGGTCGGCGAGAAGGTGGCTACCGGCGTGGCGAAACGGATAGAGCACCTCGATCAACTGTCGGAGTTCCAACCCGGCCAGGTTCTGATCGCCGACATCACCACGCCGGACTGGGAACCGGTCATGAAGACGGCGGCCGCCGTCGTCACCAACCGGGGCGGGCGCACCTGCCACGCGGCGATCATCGCGCGCGAACTCGGCATCCCGGCCGTGGTGGGGGCGGGCGACGCCACCGCGAGCGTGCCGGACGGCGAGGTCGTCACGGTGTCCTGCGTGGAGGGCGACACGGGGCGCGTCTACCGCGGCGAGGTCGGCTTCCACGTCGACCGCACGGAAGTGGCCGACCTGGCGCGGCCCCGCACCGAGATCATGATCAACCTCGGCAACCCCGACCTCGCGTTCAAGACGTCGTTCCTGCCCAGTGACGGTGTCGGGCTTGCCCGGATGGAGTTCATCGTCAGCGAATACATCAAGGTTCACCCGCTGGCCCTGCTGCATCCCGACAAGGTCCACGACCCCGAGGCCCGCCGGACCATCGCCCGACTCACCCAGGGCTATGCCGACGGCGGCGAGTTCTTCGTCCAACGGCTCTCCGAGGGGATCGGCACCATCGCGGCCGCCTTCTGGCCCAAGCCCGTGGTGGTGCGGATGTCGGACTTCAAGACGAACGAATACGCCAGCCTGCTCGGCGGGACCGCCTTCGAGCCCGTCGAGAGCAACCCGATGATCGGGTTCCGCGGCGCCTCGCGCTATGCGCACCCGGCCTACGCCGAGGGATTCGCGCTGGAGTGCCGGGCGATGAAGCGGGTGCGCGAACAGATGGGGCTGACCAACGTCGTGCTGATGTTGCCGTTCGTGCGCCGGGTGGCCGAGGCGGACCTGGTCCTGGCGGAGATGGCCAAACACGGTCTGCACCGCGGGGAGGACGGGCTCAAGGTGTACGCGATGTGCGAGATCCCCAACAACGTCATCCTCATCGACGAGTTCGCCAAGCGCTTCGACGGGTTCTCCATCGGATCCAACGACCTCACCCAGCTGACGCTCGGCGTCGACCGGGACAGCGAGATCGTGGCCTTCGACTACGACGAACGCGACGAGGGCGTCAAGGAGATGATCCGCCTGGCCGTGGAGGGCTGCCGCCGCAACGGGATTCACTCCGGGTTGTGCGGTCAGGCGCCGTCGGACTACCCCGACATGGCCGAGTTCCTGGTTCGCTGCGGCATCGACTCGATCAGCCTGAACCCCGACGTGGTGGTCAAGACCACCCGCCGCATCGTCGACCTGGAGCAGCAGGTGGCAGCTGCCCGCTGAATCGACCGGCTGCCAGGGGGCTAATTGGTTGTCGGTGGTGGTTGGGGCCGGAAGGGTTCGTACCACCACCAGTCGGCGCGCTCGCCGGTGGGCCCCGGGCACGGCGCGACAGCCGGTGGGGGCCCAGTGGGTGGGTGCGCCAGCGATCCGGGGCTCAGTGCGCGGCCGGCGCTATCGGTGATGACGAGAGCGTCTGGGGTCCCGGTGATGGTGATGACGCCGCGGTGGTGCAGCCGGTGGTGATACGGGCAGAGCAGCACCAGGTTGGCCAGCTCGGTGGGGCCGCCGTCTTCCCAGTGCCGGATGTGGTGGGCGTGCAGACCGCGGGTGGCGCCACAGCCGGGAACCGCGCACATGGGTTGGCGATACTCCAGCGCGCGGCGAAGCCGCCGGTTGATGGTGCGGGTGGTACGGCCCGCGCCGATGGGCTCGCCGTGCCGTTCGAACCAGACCTCACATGTGGCATCACAGGTCAGGTAGCGGCGTTCGGCGTCGGACAGCAGCGGACCCAGGTGCAGCGCGGCGGCGCGCTGCTCAACGTCGAGGTGCACCACCACCGTGGTGTGCTGCCCGTGCGGCCGCCGTGCCGCCTCGGCGTCCCACCCCGCCTCGACCAAACGCAGAAACGCCTCGGCGGTGCTAGGCAACGGGGGCCGCCGATCTGAACCGCCATCGCCCTCGCCGTGATCGCGCTTCCACTCGGCGATCAACGCCTCACGATGCGAGGCCAGCGCCGCGTCGAACTTGGCGGCGTCCCGGCGGGGAAGTGCGATCCGGTAGCAGCTGCCGGCCTCAGTACGGGTCGTGGTGATCGAGCACTCAGGCTCGGGCCGAGGGTCGGGGCCGGGTCCCGGTTCCAGCTTGACCGCGGTGCGCAGCTGGTTGACCGTGGCCACCTGCGCCAGCTGCGCATAGTGCTCATCGGATCCCGCGCCGGCGCGCGCGGCGATGACCCCGACCCGATCCAGCGACAGCCGCCCCTCCCGCAAGCCCTTCGCGCAGCGCGGAAACTCCTCCAGCCGCCGCGCCACGGTGCTGATCGTATGCGCGTTGCCCGACGAGCAGCCCAGCTTCCAGGCCACCAGAGCCGGCACCGATCGTGCGCCCGTGAGCCCGCACAACTCGTCGCGATCGATCTCGGCGACGATCTCCACGATGCGCCCATCAAGCGCGTTGCGCTGACCGGCCAACTCCGCCAACTCCTCGAACAACACCTCAAGACGCTCGCCAGGACTCACCGCCACGGCGCCAACAGATGCGGTCGAAGACATAACGCCATCCTCGCAGCCGGGTACGACAAGTGCGCTGCGACGACCGCTCGCGGGCGCGATCTCAGCCGTGCGGTGGCTGTCGATAGAGGGCGGCGCCGGCGACGACGTCGGCCCCGGCCGCGACGAACAGGACCCGCGCGCCCGCCGGCAACCGCTCGGCCCGCTGCCCGAACGCGGCGGCCAGGGCGGCGGTGTGCATGCGTTCGTCGTCGGCGACGCTGATCGCCTCGACCGGCACGCCCAGCCGGGCACCCAGCGCGGTGCGGTATCCGGCCCGGGCGGGGGCGGCGACGATCGCGTCGACGTCGGACAGCCGCACCGACTGCTCCTCCAGGCACGCCGCCACCGCGCGCCCGGCCGCCGCGGCGAACCGCTCGTCGATCGCCGCCGACTGACAGAAGCGCAGGACGTTGCGGGAGTCGGCGAAACCGACCGTGGCGCTGAATGTTTCGTCGCCGGCTTCACTCGGTTCGTTCACCCAGGAGACGCGGCTGAGGCCGTAGTCGTCGTCGGACCAGCCGCACAGCATCGCCGCGCCGGCGGCCGAGAACGGGAAGTGCTCGCTCATCCCGTGCCCGGGGTCGGCGTCGCTGGCGACCACCAGGGCGCGCCGGATGGCGCGGCCGCGCATGAACCCGTCGACTATCTGCAGCGCCGTCAGCAGCCCGCACGTGCCGTTGGCGATGTCGAAGGAGAAGGTGCCGTGGGCGCCGGCGTGTGGGTCCTCCGGGTTGGCGCCGATATCGTCCTGGATCAGCGCGGCGAGCGCCGGCTCACCGAGGTTGCGGTCGCGGTAGATGCCGGCGTTGACGACCAGGTCGAGCTCCGAGGCGTCGCATCCGGCCCGCTTCAGGCAGTCCTTGGCGGCGACGACGGCCAGGTGCAACGCGCTGTGGCGCCCCCGCAGCCGCGGGTGCAAGACGTCGATCCGATCAATCACCGTGCCCATAGCGGCTCACCACATCCTCGTCCAGGGTCAACAAGACCACACCGATCTCCAGTCCCGAGGCCAACGCCAGCAACGCGATTCGCTCCCCGGGCTTGATGCGGCCGGCTTCGAGTTCCTCGACGAGGGCCACCGTGTGGGTCGTCGAGGCCGTGTTGCCGTAGCGGTCGACGGTGATCACCGCGTCGTGGCGCGGGCTGTCGCCGAACACCTCCGACATCCGGGCCATTCCCTTGCGGATGGCGCGCGCCGAGGTCTGGTGGGTGATGACGTGGTCGATGTCGTGGATCGAAAGATCCACGGTGTCAAGCACTTCACTCAACAGCAGCGGGGTGTTGGCGATCGCGGCCTTCTGGATGGCGCGGGAGTTGGTGAACATCCGCGCGCCCGGGTCGTGCCCCTGCGGATACGCCAGGCAGAGCCGGCTGTAGTCGGCGACGGTGGTGAAGCCCGCCAGGGCGATGCCGGCCGAACCGGCCGGCGCCCGCTCCAGCAGCAGCGCCGCGCCGGCATCGCCCAGCGTCAAAGAGGCCAGCTCCTTGCTCATGATGTTGCGGATGTGCCGGGCAGCGTTGTTACCGAGCTGCGAGATGTACTCGCCGCTGACGACGAGCCCGCGCTCGACGACGCCCTGGCGGATCCAGTTGTTCAAAATCGTCACGCCCGTAAGCATTCCGGCGCACGCGTTGGACACATCGAACGTCATCGCATTCACCGCCCCGATCCCGCGCGCCACGGCGCTGCTCATGGTCGGCTCGAGCCACTGGGTCAGCCCGTCGCGGAACTTGGTGATGCTGCAGCTGATCACCACGTCCAGCGCCGCCGGATCCTGCTGCGCGGTGGCCAGGCAGTTCAGCGCCGCCGAGCTGGCCAGGGTGTAGGAATCCTCATCGCCCACCGACACCCGGCGTTCGCGGATCCCGGTCAGCCGTTCCAGGTCGATGTGGGTGCGGTGGCGGGTGGACGCCATAAGCTCGTCGGTCGTCAGGTGGGTTCCGGGCAGATGCCGGCCCGCGGCCGCGACCCGCGCGACGAAGGGCGCTGCACCGCCCGTCCCGGTTGTTTCCCCGGTTGTTTCCATCACCAGCCAGTGCCGAGTCATCGATGGCACCTCCTTGGCATCGTCCTTGGCATGTCGGTCACCCACGCATCTCGAGGACTTCGGTCACCGGACGCCGGGCGGTGGGTTTCGCGTGCGGGTCCTTGGCCGGTGACCGGCCGACCCGGATCAGCAGCTGCGGCTGGCCGGAGCCGCCGGTGATCTGCCTGATGATGTCGCGGCTCTGCGACATCTCCGTCATGTGGGTCAGCGTGCAGGTGGCCATGCCGGCCAAAGTGCATTCGAGCAGCACCGCCGACAGCGCCTCACCGCAGCGCAGCACTTCGGCCGGCGCATCATCGTGAGGGGTGGACAGGACCACGATCTTGGAGTGGTCCGCCTCGATCGCGGCGCGGCGACGGCCCCCACCGGCCGGCGGGAACGCGCGGGCGATGTCGACGCGCGCGGCCTCGGAACTCGACAGCAGGGCGCTTTCGGGCACATGGTCGGCGTTCGCCTCGAAGGGCGATGTCCACCAACGCAATTCGGTGAGGTAGGACGTATCGCTTCGGCGCAGCTGCTCGGTGAGCCGCGACGCCTCGGCCAGCCTCGGCCGTTCGTCGTCGTCGACCACGTCCAGCGACACGCCGTACGGGGTTACCGCGCGGCTCAGGGCCGAATGCAGCGTGGGCCACGCGGTCGGTGCGGCCAGGGGCAGCCGGTCGGTGCGGCGGCGAAGGATCGCGTCGGCCCGCAGCCGGCACTGCGCCGTCACGTTCTGCACGGGCAGAAAGCCCACACTCGCGAGGTGATCCGGTCTGCCCTCGGTGGGAAAACGTTCGGTGACGCTTTCCCAGCCCGCGGCGGCCATGGCGACCCGCAGGTGGTCGAGGACGGCGCCGCAGCTCAGGATCAGTTCCCGGCCGGTGTGGTCGGTGGAGTGCATCGCGTGGCGCGGGTCGGCCCACAGGTGCAGCCTCGTGCCGTCGGCTAACCACCGCCAGGGCTGGCTGTTGTGCAGCGAAGGCGCGCGGCACGCGAGCGTCACCGCGTCCCGGATGACCTGCTCGGTCGGCACTTTCGCGTCCATCTCCACCATTTCGTCGACTTCGGTGAGGCAAACTGTATGCCCGTGCGGCGGGTGCGGGCAGGGCCGTTGGTCCCCGACGGCCGGGACGTTGGAACCTGCTGAGGGCTGTTACGTCGCGCGCACCCAGAGCTCGTGCGCCTCGCGAGCGACGAGGTCCGGGCGCCGCGAGGTGTCGATCCGGTGCGCGCCGTCCCAGTCGGCGTGCCCGGCGGCCAGGGCGGCGGCGATCTCCGGGGTCACCTCCGAATTGCCCGCGGGCCTGGTCTTGATCCGGTCGGCCGCCACGTCGGCCGTCGCCGAGCACACGAATTCGACGAGCGCCGAGTGGGTCTCGGTGGCCAGCCGGCGAGCCGCCTCGCGCGTCCGCGGATCGCGCCAGGTGCCGTCGAGGATCACCGAGTGCCCCTCGCCCAGCAATTGCCGCGCGCGGCGGAGGGCGGTCTCGTAGACCACCGCGACCTGGTCGGGACTGTAGAGCCCGGCGTTCAGCACGCCGGGCTCACCGGCGATGGCGCCCGAGTCCCGAAGCTCCCGGCGTACGTCGTCGGTGGAAATAAGCCGCGCACCAAACGATTCGGCCAGCCCGCGGGCCACGGTGGACTTCCCGGTGCCCGGGTTGCCGCCGACGAGCACAAGCCGAATGGTGCCGCTCTGCAGGTGCCGCGTGGCGATGGCCAGGTGGCGGGCGGCGTCGTCGGACGCGCCCGGGCTGCCCTGCGAAACGCGGACGCAGTCCACCTTGGCCCGCACCGCGGCCCGGTAGGCGATGTAGAAGTCGGACAGCGCCGGTGGCGCCGCCCGACCCGCATGCTCGGCGTAGCGCCGCAGGAAGTAGTCGCCGAGGTCCTTGTGGCCCAGATACTCCAGGTCCATTGCGAGGAAGGCGGCGTCGTCGATGCAGTCGACGTGGCGCAGCCGGTCGTCGAACTCCAGGCAGTCCAGCAGTGCCGGGGTGCCCCCGACCCAGAAGATGTCGTCGGCGAGCAGGTCGCCGTGCCCGTCGACGATGCGCCCTTCGCGGATGCGCCGCGCGAACAGCCGCCCGCGCCCGGCGACGAACTGGGCCACCAGGCGCTGCAGATGGGCTACCTCACTTTCGGCTATGCCCGGAATCGCTTGGTTCGCATATCGTTCCAATTCGGACAGGTTCTCCTGCCAGCGCCCCTCGATCGCGGCCGGCTCGCCCTGGGCGTCGATCCGCTCGCCGCGCTCGGCGCGTTCGTGGAAGCGGGCCAACACGGCCGCGATCGCGTCCAGCACGCGGTGCACGGACTCTGAAGTGTCGTGGGCCACCAAGTGCGCGAGGCGGTCCTCGTCGCGGTAGCGCCGCATGACCACGACCGGCTCGGCCGGCCCGCCGAGCGGGTCGGTGAGGTGGGCGACGCCGAGGTAGCTCTCGGGCGAGAGCCGGCTGTTGAGCTCGACCTCCCGGCGGCAGGCGTGCTCGCGCTGCTGCGGCGCGCGGAAGTCGAGAAAGTCGGTCAGCACCGGCTTCTTGGCTTTGTATGCGCGGTCGCCGGCGAGAATCACGACGCCCGTGTGGGTTTCGTGCAGCTTGAGATACGGCACGGCGGCGCGGCGGCTCTACGAGGGCCGCGCCACGATGACGGGCATGCGCACCGAGTGCACGACGGCGTTGCTCACCGAACCCAGCAGCATGCCGGACAGGCCGCCGCGGCCGTGGCTGCCCACGACGACGAGTTGCGCGGACTCCGATTGTTCGATGAGCTGGCGGGCCGGCCGGTCGGCGACGACGAGGCGTTGCACGGTGACGTCGGGATAGCGTTCCTGCCAGCCGGCCAATTGCTCCGCCAGGCTCCGCTCGGCCTCCGACCTCACCGCCGACCAATCCACCCCGGGCAGTTCGAAGACGTCCACGTCACTCCAGGCGTGCACGGCGGTCAGCTGCACACCGCGACGCGACGCTTCGTCGAACGCCACGCCCACCGCGGCCTCCGAGGCGGGTGAGCCGTCGATGCCCACCAGCACCGGGGCCTGCTGGGGATGCTCCATGAGCGGATCCTCGTCGCGGATCACCGCGACCGGGCAGCGCGCGCCGCGCACCACGGCGCTGCTGACCGAACCCAGCAACAGCCTGCCCAGCGCCCCGCGCCCGTTGCTGCCCACGACCACCATCTCGGCCTCTTTGGACATCTCGACCAGGGTGGGCACCGGGGGTGCACACCTGAGCTCGCTGCGGACGTCGACCTTGCGGTCGGTGGTGACGGCCTCCTCGGCGATCTTGACGGCCTGCTCGAGCACCTCGCGGCCCTGCTCCTCCTGCCACACCGCCACACCGGTCGACAGGGGCAGGGCGGGATACATCGGCACGGTGGCGTTGACCATGTGGACCACGGTCAGCGGGACGTGCCGCAGGGCCGCGTCCCGGGCCGCCCAGCAGACGGCAGCGTTGGAGGCCGGCGATCCGTCGATCCCGACGACGATGCCATGGGGGTTTGCAAGTGCAGACATGATGTTCTCCCTCTCCTCGCCCAAAACGCTATGGCGCGAACCACCGTCGATCATGAGGCTTTAGTCACCAACCGCATGGCCATGAGGCCTCGCCTGCGTCGACGGCCCTTGATCGGCGCCCGCGCTGTGGCATCGTCACAGACGTGTCCGAATCGCCAGTCACTGTCGACAAGCGCTACCACGACGCGGTGATCCTCGGGCTCGACTGCGTGATCGCCCAGGCGGCACCGGGCGTGGTCGAGGCCCGCGATTCCACCGCTGCATTCCTGCAGCGGTCGCGCGACGCCGGCGTGGCCACCGCCGTCTACTCGTCCAGCCGAGACTGCGCCGCCCTGTTGCGCGCCGCGGGAATCGAGGAACTCGTCGGCGTCGCCGTCGGCGCGGCCGACACGGCCGAGCAGGTCGACGCGGCGCTGATCATGACGTCGACGCGGCTGGGCGTGCACCCGGTGCGCTGCGTCCTCATCGACTGCGACGAGGCGGGGGTGGCAGCCGGCCGGGACGCCGGCTTCGGCCTCGTCATCGGCCTCGAGCGCAACGGCGGGGGCGACGGGTTGCTGTCCCGCGGGGCGGACACCGTCGCCGCCGACCTTGCGGAGATCTCGGTGCGACGCGGGGGCGCCCCGTTGTCGGGTATCGCCGACGCGATGGGGGTCTACAACCAGCTCAAAGAGCTGGTGGCGAGCCGGCGGCCGGCGGTGTTCCTGCACTTCGACGGCACGCTGTCCGAGATCGCCGCCCGGCCCGAATCCGCCACGCTCGTCGAGGGCGCCCGGGAAGCGCTGCGCGCGCTGGCAGCGCAATGCCCGGTCGCGGTGATCAGCGGCCGCGACCTGGACGATCTTCGCGAACGCGTGCAGGTCGACGGGATCTGGTACGCGGCCGGTCACGGCTTCGAGCTCGTCGCACCCGACGGAACCCACCACGAGAACGCCGACGCCGATGCGGTGGGCGCCCTGACCCGCGTGGCCGACCGGATGGCGGAGCTGCTCACCGACGTCTCCGGAATCTACGTGGAGCGCAAGCGGTTCGCGGTTGCGATCCACTATCGCAACGTCGACCCGGCCGAGGTCGACCGCGTGATCGCGACGGCGCGCAAACTCGGGCGGTCGCACTGCCTGCGGATCACGATGGGCCGCAAGGTCATCGAGCTTCGCCCCAGCCTCGACTGGGACAAGGGCAAAACGCTGCGCTGGATCCTCGAACAGATCGAGGGTGCCGGCTCCGGCACCATGTTGCCGATCTACATCGGCGACGACATCGCCGACGAAGACGCTTTCGACGCGGTGCAGTTCGACGGGGTGGGAATTGCGTTGCGGCACAACGAGGACGGCGACCGCACCTCCGCCGCATTGTTCAGCCTCGCCGACCCGCCCGCGGTATCCGGCTTCGTCCGGCGCCTAGCCGACGACCTGCGCGACGCGGCGACCGCACCCCGCGATCCGTGGGAACTGGTCTACGAGGGCTATGACCCCGCATACGAGCGGCTGCGCGAAACGCTGTGCACCGTCGGCAACGGCTACGTCGCCACCCGGGGCTGCGCTCCGGAGGCCACGGCAGCGCAGGCGCACTACCCGGGCACCTACGCCGCGGGCGTCTACAACACGCTGTCCGATCGGATAGCCGACCGATCCGTCGAGAACGAGAGCCTGGTCAACCTGCCCAACTGGTTGTCGCTGACATTTCGGATCAACGGCGGTCCGTGGTTTCACATCGACGATGTCCACCTGTTGTTCTACCGCCAGACGTTCGACCTGCGGCATGCGACGCTGACCCGCACGCTGCGGTTCTCCGACGCTGCGGGGCAGATCACGAGAGTGACCCAGGAACGGTTCGCATCGATGGACCAGCCACACCTGGTCGCCATGCGGACCACGATCGTTGCGGAGAACTGGTCGGGCACCGTGGAATTCCGGTCGCTGCTGGACGGCAGCGTGCGCAACACCATGGTGGAGCGCTACCGCTCGCTGTCGAGCACCCACCTCGCGTCACCGGTGATCGACGAATTCACGGAAGACGCGGTGGTGCTGCGCACCGAGACCGTGCAGTCGCGCATCGCCATCGCGGTGGCCGCGCGCAGCACCGTGTGGTGCGGCGACGCCCGGGCCGTCGCGCAGTACCAGATCGTCCGGGAAGCCGACCGGGGCGGTCACGACATCCGGGTGGAGCTGGCCGCGGGGCAATCGGTCACCTGCGAGAAGATCGCGACGATCTTCACGGGCCGGGACAGCGCGATCTCCGAACCGGCCGGCACCGCCCAGCTGCACCTCGACGCCGCCGACAGGTATGGCGAACTGCACCGTCAGCACGCCCGCGCGTGGGACCTGCTGTGGGAACAATGCAGCATCGGCCTGACCGAAGGCCCCGACGCGCTGCGCATCCTGCGGCTGCACCTGGTGCACCTGCTGCAAACGCTCTCGCCGCACACCGCCGAACTCGACGCCGGGGTCCCCGCGCGCGGACTGCACGGCGAGGCCTACCGCGGACACGTCTTCTGGGACTCGCTTTTCGTCTCCCCGGTACTGAGCGTGCGCATGCCCAACGTGGCGCGCTCACTGCTGCTCTATCGCTACCGTCGGCTGCCCGAGGCCCGCCGGGCGGCCCGGCGAGCCGGCTACCTGGGCGCGATGTATCCGTGGCAATCGGGCAGCGACGGCCGCGAGGTGAGCCAGGAACTGCACCTCAATCCGCAGTCCGGCCGGTGGAATCCGGATGCCAGCGCGCGCGCCCACCACGTGGGCCTGGCCATCGCCTACAACACCTGGCAGCACTACCAGGTGACCGGGGACCGGCAGTTTCTCGTCGACTACGGCGCGGAGATGCTGGTCGAGATCGCGCGGTTCTGGGTGGGGCTCGCCGGCTTCGACGAAGCTCGCGGCCGCTACACGATCAACGGCATCATCGGCCCCGACGAGTTCCACTCAGGCTACCCGGGCAAGGAATACGACGGGATCGACAACAACGCGTACACCAACGTCATGGCGGTGTGGACGATCCTGCGAGCGATGGATGCCCTGGACCTGCTTCCGCTGCGGGACCGCCTCGACCTGGTCGGCAAGATCGACCTCACCAGCGACGAGCTGAGCCGGTGGGAGCACGTGACCCGGCGCATGTTCGTCCCCTTCCACGACAACGTGATCAGCCAGTTCGAAGGCTATTCCCAACTGGCCGAGCTGGATTGGGAGCGATACCGGCAGCGCTACGGCAACATCCAGCGGCTCGACCGGATCCTGGAGGCCGAGAACGACAGCGTGAACAACTACAAAGCGTCCAAGCAGGCCGACGTGCTGATGCTGTTCTACCTGCTGTCGTCGGACGAGTTGCTGGCCCTGTTCGGCCGGCTCGGTTACCGCTTTGCGCCCGAGCGCATCCCGGCGACCGTGGACTACTACCTCGCGCGCACCTCGGACGGATCGACGCTCAGCGCGCTCGTCCATTCGTGGGTGGTCACCCGCGCCAACCGGCACCACGCCATGAAGTATTTCGTGCAGGTGCTCGCCTCCGACATCGTCGACATCCAGGGCGGCACCACGTCGGAAGGGATACACCTGGCCGCGATGGCCGGCAGCATCGACCTGCTGCAACGCTGCTTCACCGGGCTGGAAACCCGCGACGACCGGCTGATCCTGAGCCCACAGTGGCCGAAAGCGCTGGACCCCATCGGGTTCCCCTTCGTCTATCGTGGCCAGCGGCTGCACCTGCGGGTCAGCGGGCGGGAGGCCGATCTCACCTCCGAGGCGGGCAACACCGCGTCGATCGCGGTGGAATGCCGCGGCCGGGTGCAACGCCTGGCGCCCGGGCACACCGTCGGAGTCGCCTGAACCGTGGTGACCAATGCCCGGCAAGGGGGGTCGAACGGCCCTGCTGGACCGCGCCGCCGGGCCCATAACGTGGGCAGTGGCGCGCGTTGGCGCCCCGGCAGCCACTCATACAGGAGGATTCGATGAGCAATCCGCAGTCGTCGCAGCGAATCGTGGTGGGTATCGACGGCTCGGACGCCGCGATCAACGCGGCCAAATGGGCCGTCGCCGAGGCCGTCAGCCGCAACATCCCGCTGCGGCTGATCCACGCCATCCCCGAGCGTCGCGCGGGCGCGGCCGGCGACGACAGCCTGGACCTCCAGTACGCCCAGACGTCGTTGCGCGCCGCCGACGCGGCGCTTCAGGCCATGGGTCAGCCGGTCAAGATCGAGTGCGACGTCGTGCGGGGCTCCTCGGAAAGTGCTTTGATCGACGAATCCCGCGGCGCCGCAATGGTTTGCGTGGGATCGGTGGGGACCGGCTGGGTGGCCCGCAAGGTCCTCGGCTCGACCGCGGCCACGGTGGCGCAGAAGGCGCTCTGCCCGGTGGCCGTCATTCGCAGCGGCCCCGACGCCACCCTGTCGGATGGCGGGTACGTGGCCGTGGCCGTCGACGAGTCGGCCGCCAACGACGCGGTGCTCGAGCACGGCTTCCGCGAGGCGCGCCTTCGGGAAGCCCCCATCCTGGCGATGGGAGTCTGGCGTTGGGGCCTGGGCGAGATCCCCTACCAACAGCTCGATCACCGGCTCCACCCCTGGGTGTCGCAACACCCCGAGGTGCACGTCCAACCCGCCGCCGCGCGGCGTGGGGCCGCCGAATTCCTCACTCATACCTCCGAACCCGTCCAGCTGGCGGTGGTGGGCAGCGGGGACGCCGACAAGGTCGCCCGCATGGTCGGCCCGATCACCACGCACCCGAACGGCCACCCCGGGTGTTCGGTGCTCGTCGTACGCGACTGAGTGGGTGGGCTATCCGGCCGCCCAGGCCTTGGCGCGGTCGAGCTCACCGAGCCCGAAGACGGCGATCTCGCCCGGCACCATCCACGCCAGAGCGTGCAGGACGGGCGCGACCCAGTCCTTGTCGGAGACCACCGCGATCCGCTTGAACGCCGAATGGTGCGGCAGGACGGTGCCGAAGCCGAGCTTGAGATCCTCGAGGAATCCGCCGGGCCCGAATCCCTCGTAATCGGATTCGATCACCTCGACGATCCTCACCTCGCCGGCCTGCAGCACCCGGTCGATTTCGGGCTTGACGCCGCGCAGCTCGTCACCGCGCAGCCGCCCCGACACGCGAATGCCGATCACCTTCTCCGGCATGCCCTCGAGCAGTTCGATCATGACCAGCCTCCTGCAACGCCAGCGATTCTCTTCGTCAACGGACGACCAGCACCGGGACGCGGGCCGACTGCGCCACCGCGGAACTCACCGAGCCGAGCAACATCCCGGGGAATCCGCCCCGGCCGCGGCTGCCGACCACCACCAGCTGAGCGTGTTCGGATTCCTTCAGCAGCCACTCGGAGGGCTTGTCGCAGAACAGTTTCCGCTCCACATGCACGTCGGGATAGCGTTCCTGCCAGCCGGCCAGGCGCTCGGCGAGGATCTCCTGCCCTTCCTTCTCGCGGTCATGCCAGTCCATGCCGAGGATGGGAAACACCCCCACATCGCTCCACACGTGCAGCGCCACCAGCCCCACTTTCCGGCGCGACGCCTCGTCGAAGGCGATCGCGGTCGCGGCTTCCGACGCCGGGGATCCGTCGACGCCCAGCAGCACGGGCGCGCCGGGGTCCGGCGCCGCGCCCTCGCCGGAGTGGATGACCGCCACCGGACAGTGCGCGTAGTGGACGAGTCCCGTCGTCACCGAGCCGAGCAGCAGGCGCCCGAGGGCACCGAGCCCCTGGCTTCCGGCGACGAGCATCCAGGCGTCCCCGGAGGCCTCGATCAGTGCCGGGACGATCGCCGAATACACGGTCCGGGTGCGTATCTCGGGCGGTTCGGCGCCCCCCAGGCTGGCGGCGAGCGCCGCGCGGGCCTGGTCGATGACGTGCTGGGCGCTGTCCTGCTGCCACTCGGGCATGTCCGCGTACAGTTGGCCCACCGGCCACCCGACCACGACCGGCGGGACGGCGTGCATCAGCGTGATGGGCATGCCACGCATGACCGCCTCGCGGGCCCCCCAGGCGACGGCGGCGTCGGACGCCGCCGACCCGTCGACACACACCAACACCCCGTGCTTCTTCCCGCTTTCCGCCATCTCCTGCTCCTTTATGCCGGCGCCTCGTCGAATTCCGGTAGCTCGATCTCGAGGTGACGAATCGATCCGTAATCAATCGGCCGGCATGGCCAGCCGAGATCGAAGAAAACCGTGAGCATGAGGTGATTCTCGCCGAGGACGTCCGCGACGAACCGCGCGATCCCGTGAGCTCTGGCGATGGGAGCGAGGTGCTTGAGCAGGGCGGTGCCCACGCCCATCGAATGGTCCTCGTGCGCCACCACGATCGCGATCTCGGCGACCTTTGGGTCCTCGAGGACGACGCAGTGGGCCACGCCGATCAGCCGCCCGGCATCGAAGGCCCCCAGGGCGTACAACCCGTCCGCGGGCTCGGTGAGCATGGCGACGAGATCGTGCAGCGGCGACAGCTGCAGCGTGAAGAAGCGGAAGTAGCGGTCGTGGTCGGAGAGGTGTTCGTGCAGCGCCAGGACGGCGTCGGCGTCGATGGCCGCGAGGGACCGCAACGTCACCAGGCGCCCGTCGAGTAGCCGGGCCGTAGCCGCAACGTCCACCGGCCGATCAGTCACCTGACCGAGGCTAATCGTCGGGCGACGCGGTTGGGCAGGGTCGTTAGACCCCCGGTCCCTCCCATTGGTCCCGGCGCGAACGATCGCTACCGGTCGATGATGGGCGCCACCCAGTGGACCCGGGTACCGCCCTCCGGCGGCTGGGTGATCTCGCAAGCACCGCCGAGTTGTTCGGCGCGGCGCTTCATGTTGGCCAAACCACTGTGGCGCGTGTTGCCGGCAGGTATGCCGGAGCCGTTGTCGACGATGTCGAGGACGAACATGTCGGCGACGCTGATCTCGACGGTCAGCCGCGACGCGCCGGAGTGGCGCAGGGCGTTGCTGACGGCCTCCGCGGTCACCGCCTCGGCGTGGTCGGCCAGCTCGCCGCCGACGGCGGTCATCGGTCCGTGCATGCGCAGGGTGGTCACGATGTCGCGGTTCTCGGTCAGGTCGGCAACCACCTGCTGGATGCGGTGCCGGAAGTCGTTCTTCCCCGGCGGGGATTTCAGCTGGAAGATCGTCGTGCGGATCTCTTCGATGATGGTTTGGAGGTCGTCGAGCGTGCGGTTGAGCCGGTCGGACACCTCCGGGTTGCGCGCCCGGGCGAGCGTTCCCTGCAAATCCATGCCGGCGGCGAAGAGCCGCTGGATCACGTGGTCGTGCAGGTCGTGCGCGATGCGTTCGCGCTCGGCCAAGATGGTCACCTGGCGCGCGTCGTCACGAGCCGAGGCGAGCACCAGCGCTATCGCGGCGTGGGTGGCGAAATCGCTGACCAGGTCAAGGTAGCTCTCGTCGAAGGGCGGCTCGTGGCTCCCGCGGGCGATGGCGATCACGCCGACGACCTCGTCGTGGGCGCGCAGCGGCATGAGGATCGCCGGGCGCTGCCCGACGTCGGTGAAGGCCTGAATCGGATACCGCAGGCTCTCGGTGATCAGCGGTTCGCCGGAGCGGAAGACGGCGCCGCTGGTGGAGCCGTCCACCGGCACCCGTTGGCCGACCACCTCGGCGGCGTGCAGCCCCACCCCCGCCGAGACCACCAGCGTGTCGACCTCGTCCTCGGGCGCGTCGGGATCGGCGGGCACCAGGACGATCGCCTGCTCGGCATCGGTCAGGGCCCGGGCCCGTTCGGCGATCAACTGCAGGGGGCGGCGGTGCGGCTCGGAATCGGACAGCAGCGCGGTGGTGATTTCGCGGCTGGCCTCCATCCACTTGGCGGTGGTGCGCTCGCGTTCGAACACCTGCGCGTTGTCGATGGCGATCGCGGCGGCGAACGCCAGCGCCCGGGCGGCCACCTCGTCGGAGTCGGAGAACACCCGGCCGGGCTCGACGTGGGTGAGGTAGAGGTTGCCGAACACGTTGTCGCGGATGGTGATCGGGACCGCGAGGAAGGCACGCATCGGGGGGTGGTGTTCGGGGAAGCCGACGGCTGCCGGATGGGTGGTCAGGTCTGCCATCCGCAACGCCGGCGTGTCCAGCATGGACAGGCTCAGCAGGCCCTTGCCCACCGGCAGGTGCCCGATGCGCGACGCCGTCTCCGCGTCGATGCCCTCGTGGACGAAGGAGAGCAGGTTGCCCTCGGGGTCACGGACGGCCAGGGCGCCGTAGGGGGCGGACGCCAGTCTCCTGGCCGCCGAGATGATCCGGTGCAGGGTGGCGTCGAGGTCGAGCCCCGCGCCGATCTCGACGATGACGTGCAGCAGCTGCTCCATTTGATCGCGGGCCGCCAGCAACTCGTCGAGTTGCTCGTGCATCCTGCTCACCAGGCCGCGCTGGCCGAGTCCGGCGAATGCCGAGCCGCTATCGTCGCTCGTCATTGCGACCGACCTCCCCGCTGCTTTAGACACGGCGCCATGACCGATGGTCAGACCAGCCTAGTCGCAATTTGTCAAGCGCCCAAGCGAAGAGTCGGCGGCGGGCGCGTGGCGTTTCGTGGCCGCCGGCTAGTCGGGCGGCGCCGCCGGCGTCTGGGTCTGGCCGGACTGTTGGTCCAGCTTGGACGCGAATACCGCCGCCTGGGTACGGCGTTCCATACCCAGCTTGGCCAGCAGCCGCGACACGTAGTTCTTCACCGTCTTCTCGGCGAGGAACATCCGGGCCGCGATTTGCCTGTTGGTCAGGCCCTCGCTGAGTAGCCCCAGCAGCGTTCGCTCCTGCTCGGTGAGCCCCGACAGCGGGTCTTCGCGTTCGGCCGCACCGCGGAGCTTCGCCATCAGCGCGGCCGCCGCCCGGTTGTCCAGCAGGGATTTTCCGGCGCCGACCTCCTTGATGGCGTGGGCCAGCTCCATCCCCTTGATGTCCTTGACGACGTAGCCGCTGGCCCCGGCCAGGATGGCCTCGAGCATCGCCTCGTCGGAGGTGAACGACGTCAGCATCAGGCAGCGCAGATCGGGATGATCGGACACCAGGTCACGGCACAGCTCGATGCCGTTGCCGTCCGGAAGCCGCACGTCGAGCACGGCGACGTCGGGTCGCAGCGCCGGTATCCGCGCCTTGGCTTCCGAGACGGAGCCCGCCTCGCCGACGATTTCCAGCTCGGGGTCGGAGGCCAATAGGTCGGCGAGGCCGCGCCGGACGACTTCATGGTCATCGACCAGGAAAACCTTAACCATTACGAGCCCTTTCGCCGGTCATACGACCTGGATATCACATCTCCATCATCGTCCAGGGTCACAAGTGTTGCCGATTTACCACCAACAGCGAACAGTTGGCGTCCTGCATCACCGAGCTGCCGACCGGTCCGACGAGCTCGGCCACATGCGCACGATTGTGGGCGCCGACGATCACCAAGCCGACCGGCCCGCGGGGGCCGGCCAGGTATTGCAACAGGCCGACGTGCACGGCGACCGACTCGACGCGCAGTTGCGGATGGCGCCGCTTCCACCGGGCCAGCCGGCGATCCAGGTCCGCGAGCGCCCGGCGATCGGCCTCGCCGGCCCCCACACCGCGCTCCGCCGGGCCGATCCGTCGCGAGATGACCGCCTCGAGGGTGGTGCCACGCAGCAGGGCCTCGTCGATGGCGGCATCGAGCAGATGCGGGTCCGCGGACCCGTCGATCTCGACGACAGCCTTGTCCCCGGGTTGCGGGCGGTGACCGTCCCGGCCGCGGACGATCCCCACCGGGCAGTGCGACGATGTGGCCAGGGCCGCGGCGGTGGAGCCGGCCCGGCCCGGTTGGAAGTGGCGCAGTCCCACGGCTCCCACGCAGACCATGGCCGCCGACGCCGACGCGCGAATCAGCGACCCGACCGCGGGTCCGGCGACGACCTCCGTCTCGATCTGCACCGGCTTGCCCGTCGCCCGAATCGCCGTCACCGCCTGCCGAACCGCCAGTTCCGCGTGTTCGGCGCCGCCTTTGCGCTCGGTCACGTGCAGGAGGCGCAGCGGAACACCGCGGCTAACCGCCTCGTCGACCCCCCACAGGGCAGCGCGGACCGCCGCCTTGGAGCCATCGATACCGGCGACGATCGACTGGGTCCTGGCTGACTCGGTCATCGGTCTTCTAGTGGCGGAGCACAAGCACCGAACAGTCGGGGTAGCCGACGATCGGATGGCAATTCGGGGTGGCCAACCCCACCATCTCGTCGGCATCGGCACTGCCCACCACCGCCAATTCGATCGCGCCACCGGGCGTTTCGCCGTGTTTGGCGCCGGTTCCGGCGGCGACGGTCTGGACGTAGACATCGGGGTAACGGCGGACCCAGCTGTTCAGGCGGCGGTCGATCTGGCGCACCGTGGCGTGCCTGCGCCGCCCTTCCTCCATGGCCTGGTGCACAACCTCGTCGTTGTCGGGGTCATCGTTGAGCACCACGGCGATCACACCGAGTTCCATCGGCGATCCGTCGGGATTGGTGCGGATGACGGCTACCGGGCAGTGCGCGTGTGCCACCAGGCCCGCCGCGGTGGGGCCCAGCAACCCGTCGGAGACCCATCCCCGCCTGGCGGTGCCGACGCAAACCAGCGCCGCGTCCTGCGACTGGTCTGCCAGCACTTGCGCCGGGTCCCCCGAGAGGATCGCCGTCTCCACCTCGACCGGCCTCGGCGACCGCTGCAGGGCCCACTCCGCTTGCGACAGCGCCGTTTCCGCGCGCTCGAGCTCCCACTCGGAGGCGGGCACCACCTCGCCCGCCGCCTCCCGGGCGGCGATGACGTAAACAAGGCGTAGGGGCAGCTGCCGACTCACCGCCTCGTCGACCGCCCACCGGGCGGCGTTCACCGCGGCTTGCGAGCCGTTGACGCCCACGACCACTGACTTGGCGTCCAGCTCCGTCATGTCGGCTCCTGAGGTGATTTCCATCGCTGCCCGCCAGGATATTGCGCCCGTCGCCGTTGCGGAGGGGCCGTTAGGCCTCAGCCCGGATGCCTTTCGTCCCAACGTCACTGACGTCGTAGGCTTCGCCGACGAGGTCGAAAAGCCGCTCCACGTCCGCGCGGTCGCAGACCGCCGTCCCGGGCGTCATCAGCATCGCCGTGCCCGCGGCGATGCCGAACCGCACGGACTTCGCCAGCGGCCATCCGCGGCTGAGCGCCACCGTGATTGCGGCAACCATCGCGTCGCCCGCTCCGACGCCGCTCCCGCCTGACATGGGTATGGCCGAAAACCGCTGGCTGGTATGGCGTGTGGCCAGCAGCGCACCGTACGAACCCAGGGACACCACGACCACTCGCGCCACGCCGCGGTCGATCAGCTCATGGGCGGCGGCGAACTGCTCGGGCTCGGTGGCGAGCCGGCGCCCGACGCATTCCCTCAGTTCCCGCACGCTCGCCTTGAGGAGGTACACCCCCGACGAGATGTGCTGCAGGCCCCCGCCGGACGTGTCCAAGATGAGCGGCACGCCCAGCTGCCGGCAGATATCGGCGACGCCCTGGTAGTAGTCGGCCGGCACACCCGGCGGCAGGCTGCCGCTTGCCACGACGAATCCGGCCGATTCGGCCGCGATCCGCAGCAGGTCGAGGCATTGCTCCTGCTCCGCACCGGTCAACTGCGGGCCCGGCAGGACGAACCGGTATTGCTGGCCGGTGCTGGTCTCGTTGACGGTGAAGCTCTCCCGCGTCTGCGCGTCGATCGGAATCCGCCGAAACGGCACCTCCGCGTCGCTGAGCAGAGTCGTCAGGAGGCCGCCGTGCGAGCCGCCCGCGGGAAACAGCGCCAGCACCGAGGCGCCCAGGACCCACGCGACCCGGGCGACGTTGATGCCGCCCCCACCCGGGTCGTAGCGCGTCGCGGAACAGCGCAATTTGTCGGTCGGCCGCACGACGCCGACGCTGGTCGTGATGTCGAGCGCCGGGTTCATGGTCAGCGTCACGATCTGCGTGCGGCGCGTGTTCCCCTCGGCTGGCGTCTCCATTGCTGTCGGCGCCCCTAGAGACCGCTCGGGTACGTTTCGGGCGTTTCGCCGGCGACCCACACGCTGGTGACCTCCAGCGGTTGCAGCGCCCGGGTCCTGTCGACGTGGATCATCGCATCGAACTGGTCGGCCGGCCGGACGTGGAAGTAGTGGCTCTGCCGCTCGGTTTCGGGCCGGTAGATCACGCCGATGGCACGCCCCAACCGGACCGCGCTCAGCGGCTCGGCGGCCCCCGAGCCGATGTGCGGCGACACCAGGAACTCGCCGCGGCCCGTCTCGTGCAGGAGTTCTTCGATGCTGCCGTTGAGCGCGGGGCGGACGACCTTTCGTTCGGCGATGCCACCCCAGTCGCTGGCGGCGGTGACCGTGCCCGAGTACGTGCTGAAGCCGATCAGGCGCGAATCGTCGCCGTGCCGCTGCCGGGCCAGCTGCCCCAGGGTGAGTTGACCGTCCGACCACACCTCGGTGGCGCGCGCGTCCCCGACGTGGGAGTTGTGTGCCCACACCACGATGCGCGCCGACGGGACATCCTGGTGGCGGTCCAGATGCTTGAGCAGCGCCTCGAGCGTCTGCGCCATGTGCTTGTCCCGCAGGTTCCAGGAGGTGACCCGCCCGCTGAACATCGCCCGGTAGTACACCTCCGCGTTGTGCACCGTCTGGGCGTTCTGGTGGGCGTAGAACAGTTCGTCCTCGGCGAGCAGCCCGTCCCGGCGCGCGTAGGCCAACGCGTGGCGCTGGATGTCGACCAGCTGATCGATCGCTTCCTTCTCGCACGACGGCCCGGCGCCGAACGCCGCCGAGAACCCGTACGCCTGGCCGTCGTCCGCCGACGCGTGGTCGAAGCACGCGTAGCGCTCCCGCGCCCGCGCCGCCGCCCTCGGGTCGATCTTGTCCAGGTAGCCGATCACTTCGTGCATCGACCGGTGCAGGCTGTAGAGATCCAGGCCGTAGAATCCGGCCTGGCGCTGACCGTTGTTCTCGTGCAACCGGTTTCGGGTGCGCAACCACTCGACGAAGTCACGGACGACGGTGTTGCGCCACATCCAGGCGGGGAACCGCTCGAATCCGCTCAGCGCCCCGTCGGCGCTGGTGTCGTCGCCGATGCCGCGGACGTAGCGATTCACCCGGTACGCGTCGGGCCAGTCGGCCTCCGCCGCGACGGCACAGAACCCCTTCTCCTCGATCAGCCACTTGGTGATCTCCGCGCGCGCTTCGTAGAACTCATGTGTGCCGTGCGAACTTTCGCCGATCAGCACGATGCGCGCATCACCGATCAGCTGCTCGAGCGTCTCGCGGGGCGGGACGCCCGCGGGCGCGTCGATGGCCGCCCGGCCGATCAGCTCGGCGGGCGTGCGCGCCGCGGCGGGCGCCGAGATCCCGATCGTCGGGGTGGCGAGCAGCCGACGCACCTCGTCGTCGCTGACCTGGCGGAAATCCCAGAACGACTCCCCCACGGCGAGGAACGGGGTGGGCATGCTCGCGCATACGACGTCGTCGACCAGCCCGGCGAATTCCCGGCACGTCGACTCCGGTGCCGCCGGCACGGCGACGACGATGTGCGCGGGTTCGGCTTCGCGCAGCGCCTGCACGGCCGCGGACATGCTCGCGCCGGTGGCCAGGCCGTCGTCGACGAGGATGACCGTCTTGCCGGCGACATCCACGGGCGGACGGCCGTCGCGATAGGCGGCCTCGCGCCGGATCAGTTCCCGGCCTTCGCGTTCGGCGACGGCGCGCAATTCCTGCGGGGTGATGCGCAAGCCCCGCACGACGTCGTCGTTGACCACGACGCGACCCCCGCTCGCCAGTGCGCCCACGGCGAACTCCTCATGGCCGGGAGCGCCGAGCTTGCGGACGATGAAGGCGTCCAGCGGCGCATGCAGCGCCGCCGCCACCTCCCAGGCGACGGGTACGCCGCCCCGCGCCAACCCCAGCACGATCACGTCGTGCCGATCGCGGTAGGCGCCGAGAAGGTTCGCCAGAACCCGGCCGGCTTCGGCGCGGTCGCGGAACACACGCCGCGGCGAGCGCCGGGTGGCATCAGTTGCTCTGGTCATCACACACCTCTTCTTGACCATTGACCAGTCCATCCGACCAGCACCCGCGTAATCGGCGGTAGGGACCGAAGTCCCGGGCTTGCGGGTCGTTCGTCGGCTCAGCGTCGTCGACGCAGCTCGCCGATATAGGCCATGACGCGGTTGAGGATGAGCCCGTACGCGTCGCCGTCTTCCACCAGACGGACCAATCCGCGGTGCCGGAGAAAGCCGTCCAGACGCTGGTCCAGGCGCCAGTCGACATAGGTGTCGCCGGCATAGGGCGAGTGCAGGAACTCGTACGCGAGCTCGTCGACGTCGGAATCGGTCAACGACGGGCATCCGTCTGTGGCGGAGGGCATTTGAGCTTCCTATCCGCCTTGGGCCCGGTTCCTGATGGCGGCCTGGACGGCGGTGATCCGCGACAGCGCCCGCTCGTCGGCGGCCTTCTGCTCGGCGGCCGTGACGACTATCGCGTCGGGGCCCGGGAACACGGTCGCTTCCTCCCCGGTGGCCAGCCACCGGACCCGGTAGGGCGGTTCACCGTTCGGTGCGCCCACCGAGGTGATCAGTCCCCGCAGATCCGGGCGGCCGATCGTGCCGCTCTTGATGATGAGCCAGTCCCCCGTCTCGGCGTGCATTTGTCGTTCTCTCCCTTCGGAACAGATTGGGGTGCAACCGGACTCGCTATCGGCGCATCTCCAGGACGTCGTGTATCCGGCGCCGTGGTGTCGGTTCGGGAGCGCCCCGGCCCGGCAGCGCGGTGCCGACCCGGATCAGCACCTGCGGTACCGCTTCGGCGTCGGGTATCAGCTCGGAGATCATGTCGCGGCTGGGCCGCAGCTCCGTCACGTGCGTCACGGTGCAGGTCGCGAACCCGGCCATGGTGCACTCCAGCAGGATCGCCGACAGCACCTGCCCGCACCGCAACGCGTCGGCGCGGGCCTCCCCGGGTGTGGACAGGACGAGGACCTTGGCCTGATCCTGGGGACCCGAGGAGCTTGCCCGGGGGTGCTCGTCGACGGAAAACCGGCGGTTCACGTCGACGGCGCGTTGCTGGTTCACCAGCGCTTCGGGTATGCCGTCGTCGTGCCTGCCCGGCGCCGTCCACCAACGTAATTCGTGCTGATAGACGTCGTCGTAGCGGCGCAACGCCTCGTTGAGGCGGGCGGCCTCCACCAGCCGCGGCCGTGCGTCGTCGGCCAGCGCGTCGAGGCGGGCCAGGGCGGGATCGAAGGCGCTGCGCAGCACCGGCTCGAAGGACGCCCAGCCCCTGGGGGCGCCGAACGGGCGCCGGTCGGTCCTGCGACGCACGATCGCCGCCGCGCGGTCTCGCCGGGCGACGGCGACGTACTCGGCGGAGACGAAGTCGATCGACGCCAGGTGGTCGAGGTTGTTGGGATTGGGAAACTCGTCGACCATGGTGTCCCACCCCTCGGCGGCCATCGCCACCCGGAAGTGGTCGAGCACCGCGCCGCAGCTGATGATCGACTCGCGGCCCGAGCTGTCGGCCGAGGGCACCATGCGGTCTGGGTCGGCGAAGAGGTCGACGGTCGGGCCGCCGGCAATCCATCGCCACGGCTGGCTGTTATGCAGCGAGGGTGCCCGGCACGCCAGCTCCACCGCCCTGGTGAGCACCTTGGTGTCGACCATCGTTGGGGTCATTGCTCGTCGCCTCCTGTCTCTCCTTGGACCCTCTGGCATGCGGGCAGCACGCGCCAGGGTCCTTGGTCCCCAGGGGCGCGTCATTGGGCCCGGGCCCGGCGCGGCTGATGACCACTGATGACCTTGGTCTCTATTGCGGGGTCGCGGCGCGGCAAACGATGAAGTCGACCACCTAACCGAGGACTTGTTATGGACGTCATCCACAAAACCGCCGCCGATTCTCGTGTTCGGCCCAACCTCACCGACTACGAGCACGAGCGGGCCCGCTTCCAGTGGTCGGACGTACCGAACCTGTGCGAGGGCATGGGGCCGGGCCTGTGCAACATCGCCTACGCCGCCCTGGACAGGCACGCCGACGGCCCGGCGGCGACGCGCCCGGCCCTGCGGTTCGTCACCGACAGGCCGTGGGACGGCGTGATCACCACCCAGGACCTCACTTACGCGGAGCTCGGCCGGCTGGCCGGGCGGTTCTCCAGCGCGCTGCGCTCGCTGGGCATCAACAAGGGCAGTCGCGTGTTCACCCTGATGGGCCGCAGCCCCGAGCTCTACATCGCGATGCTGGGCGCGCTGCGCAACGGAAGTGTCGTCTCACCGTTGTTCTCGGCCTTCGGACCCGAACCGATCGCCACCCGCGTCAACATCGGCCAGGCCGACGTTCTGGTGACCACCAGGGCGATCTATCAGCGCAAGGTCGCCAAGATCCGCGATCGGCTGCCCTCGGTAAAGCACATCTTCGTGGTCGACGACGGCCAGGCCGACGGCGCGCCGCCGGGCACCTTCGACTTCCGGCAGTGGGTGGAGGCGGCCGACGAGAACTCACCGATCGAGCCCACCACCGCCGACGACCCGTCGCTGCTGCACTTCACCAGCGGGACCACGGGTACCCCCAAGGGCGCCATCCACGTGCACGGCGCCGTCACCATGCACTACGTCACCGGCCTCTACGCGCTCGACCTTCATCCGGACGACATCTATTGGTGCACAGCCGATCCGGGCTGGGTGACGGGCACGTCGTACGGCATCATCAGCCCGCTGCTGCACGGTGTCACCTCCATCGTCGACGAAGCGGAGTTCGACGCCGAGCGCTGGTACCGCATCCTGCAGGACCAGGCGGTGTCGGTGTGGTACACCGCGCCGACCGCCATCCGGATGCTGATCAAGGCCGGCCCGGAACTGGCCGCGCAATACCGCTTTCCGCGGCTGCGCTTCATCGCCAGCGTGGGCGAACCCCTCAACCCGGAGGCGGTCTGGTGGGGAAAGCGGGTGCTGGGCTTACCGATTCACGACAACTGGTGGCAGACCGAGACGGGCGGCATCATGATCGCCAACACGCCCGCGTTCGACATCAAGCCCGGCTCCATGGGCCGGCCACTGCCCGGCGTGGACGCCTTCATCGTGCGGCGCGACGACGACGGACCCGTCGAGGTGATCGACGAGCCCGGCGTCGAGGGCGAGCTCGCGCTCAAGCCCGGCTGGCCGTCGATGTTCCGCGGCTATCTCAACGCCGAGGAGCGCTACCGGAACTCCTTCGCCAACGGCCTGTATCTGAGCGGGGATCTCGCCAAAAAGGATGCCGACGGCTATTTCTGGTTCGTCGGGCGCAAGGACGACGTGATCAAGTCCGCGGGCCATCTGATCGGTCCGTTCGAGGTGGAGAGCGCGCTGACCGATCACCCCGCGGTCGCCGAGGCCGCCGTCATCGGCATACCCGACCCGACGGTCGGAGAGATGGTCAAAGCCTTTGTCACGCTGAAGAACGGGGTCGTGGCCGATGAAGACCTGCGGCTGCAGCTGCTCGGCCATGCCCGCAAGCGGCTGGGCGCCACGGTGGCGCCCAAGGAGATCGAGTTCGTCGACTCGTTGCCGCACACCAGCAGCGGCAAGATCATGCGGCGCCTGTTGAAGGCCCGCGAACTCGGGTTGCCCGAAGGCGATACGTCCACCATCGAGCGACAACCCGCCGAGCGAGCCCAGGGGGTGCCGTCATGAGTGATACGAAATTGGCCCATGAGCTGTTGTCCGACATGGTCCGCGTGCGGCGCATGGAGGAGAAATGCGCGGAACTCTACAGCGCGGCCAAGATTCGCGGATTCCTGCATCTGTATGTCGGCGAGGAGGCCGTGGCCGCCGGGTCGCTGCGCGCGCTCGCCGACGACGACGCGGTGGTCGCCACCTACCGCGAGCACGCGCACGCGCTGCTGCGCGGCATCCCGATGCCTTCGATCATGGCCGAGATGTTCGGCAAGCAGGAAGGCTGCTCGCGCGGCCGGGGCGGTTCGATGCACCTGTTCGACGCGGGCAGACGCTTCTACGGCGGTAACGCGATTGTGGCCGGCGGCTTGCCACTCGCGGTGGGCATCGCGCTGGCCGACGCCCAACTGCAGCAGAAGCGGGTGACCGCCTGCTACTTCGGCGACGGCGCCGTGGCCGAGGGCGCGTTCCACGAGTCGTTGAACATGGCGGCCTTATGGAACCTGCCGGTGCTGTTCTGTTGCGAGAACAACCTTTACGCGATGGGCACCGCGCTGGACCGAGCCCAGTCGCAGACCGACCTGACCGTCAAGGCGGCCTCTTACCGTGTTCCCACGCTGGCCGTCGACGGCATGGATGTCGAGGCCTGCCATGCGGCCGCGCAGCAGGGCGTCGATCACGTCCGCGACACCGGCGGTCCGTTCTTCATCGAGTTCCGCACCTACCGGTTCCGCGCGCATTCGATGTTCGATCCGGAGCTGTATCGGGACAAGGCCGAGGTCGAGCGGTGGCGCGAGCGCGACCCGATCCAGGCGTTCACCGAGAAGTGCCTGGGCGACGGCACGCTGTCCGACAGCGACGTGCGGGAGATCGAGGACGCGGCCGCCACCGAGATCGGGGAGGCGGTGGCCTTCGCCGAGGCCGGAACGTGGGAGGACGTGGCGGACCTCGAACGCGACGTGTTGACTCCGGAGGGGGCACGATGAAGACCAGTTACCGGACCGCCGTTCACGATGCCCTGCGCGACGCCCTGCGCGACGACGCGCGGGTGGCGGTCATGGGCGAGGACGTCGGCCGCTACGGCGGCACCTACGCCGCGTCCAAGGGCCTGCTGGAGGAGTTCGGCCCCGACCGGGTGCGCGACACCCCGCTCTCCGAGCTGGGCTTCGTCGGCATCGGGATCGGCGCGGCGCTCAACGGGTTGCGTCCGATCGTGGAAGTCATGACGGTGAACTTCAGCCTGTTGGCGCTCGATCAGATCGTCAATACCGCTGCAGCCCTGCGTCATATGTCCGGCGGCCAGTTCTCGGTGCCGCTGGTCGTCCGGATGGCGACGGGGGCCGGGCGTCAACTCGCCGCCCAGCACTCGCACAGCCTGGAGCCGTGGTACGCCCACATCCCGGGCATCAAGGTGGTGGCCCCGGCCACCGTCGAGGACGCGTACGGCATGCTCGGTCCGGCCCTGGCCGACCCCGACCCGGTGGTGATCTTCGAACACGTCCAGCTCTACAACACCTCCACGGACGTCGACGTGCTCAGCCCCACCGACATCTCCCGGGCGGCGGTCCGCCGCAGCGGCGGCGACGTCACCCTGATCACCTACGGCGGCAGCCTGCCCAAGACGCTGGACGCCGCCAACGAGCTTTCGCTGGCCGGAATCGACTGCGAGGTCATCGATCTGCGGGTGCTGCGGCCACTCGACGACGCCACCATCCTGGAATCCGTCCGCAAGACCCATCGCGCGGTGGTCATCGACGAGGCGTGGCGGACCGGCAGCCTGGCCGCGGAGATCACCGCGCGCGTGATGGAGGGCGCCTTCTACGACCTCGATGCACCGGTGGCCCGGGTGTGCAGCACCGAGGTGCCGATGCCCTACGCCAAGCACCTCGAAGAGGCGGCCCTGCCGCAGGTCGGCAAGATCGTGGCCGCCGTGCAAGGCCTGTTCGGAGAACGGTCGTGATCGAATTCAAGATGCCCTCGCTCGGGTCCGACATGGACGAAGGCACCCTCAACGAGTGGCTGGTCAAGCCCGGCGACAAGGTGACTCGCGGCCAGGTCGTGGCGATCGTCGAGACCACCAAGGCCGCGGTCGAGGTCGAATGCTGGCAGGAGGGCATCGTCGACGAGCTCGTCGTGTCGGTCGGCGAAACCGTCCAAGTGGGAACGACTTTGGCCACGCTGACCGCACCCGGCGAGCAGGCGGAGAAGCAGCCCACGCCACGCCTGTCGGCGAAGGCCGCCGCCGCAAAGGCCGCCGCCAGACCGGCGACCGCGCCGCCGAAGCCGCCGCCGGTTCCCAGCGCGCCCCCGGCCGCCCCCGGGCGGCGCCGCTGGGTGTCACCGGCCGCGCGTCGGTTGGCGACGTCGCTGGGCGTCGACATCGACGCGGTGACCGGCACCGGACCGCAGGGCGCGGTCACCATCAACGACGTCGAGCACGCGGCCGCAGCCAAGCCGCCCAAGCCGGTCACCCAACCGGCCGCCAAACCGACCGCGGCCGACCGCGCGGCGCAGATGCGCAAGTCGATCGCCGCGGCGATGAGCCGGTCGAAGCGGGAGATCCCGCACTACTACCTCGCCCAAGAGATCATGCTGGAAAAGGCGCTGTCCTGGCTGACGGCGCGAAACGCGCAGCGGTCCATCGACGAACGGGTGCTGCCGGCCGTCCTGCTCTTGAAGGCCGTCGGCGTCGCCGCGCAGCGGTTCGCCGAGTTCAACGGGTTCTGGCGGGAAGAGGGGTTCGAGCCGGCGAATGGCGTTCATGTCGGCGTCGGCATCTCCCTGCGCGGCGGCGGCCTCGTCGCGCCCGCCATCCACGACGTCCCGGAGAAGAAGCTGGACGAATTGATGGAAGACCTCACCGATCTGGTGGCGCGGGCGCGGTCCTTCTCGCTGCGCAGCTCGGAGATGTCGGACCCGACCATCACGGTCACCAACCTCGGCGACCAGGGCGTCGACGCCGTCTTCGGTGTCATCTACCCACCGCAGGTGGCGATCGTCGGTTTCGGCCAGCCGGCCGAGCGGGTGTGCGTCATCGACGGCGGGATCCGGGTCGTCACCACGGTCCAGGCCACGCTCGCCGCCGACCACCGCGCCAGCGACGGACACCGGGGCGCGCTCTTCCTTGCCGCGATCAACGAGCTGCTCCAACAGCCCGACCTCCTAGAAAAGTGATGTGAAATGACCAATGAAGACACTCGCGCCGTGGTGCTGTCAGTCCTGACGACCATCGCTCCCGAGGTTGACCCGGACGAGATTCGCGACGACGCCCTGCTGCGCGACCAGGTCGACCTGGATTCCATGGACTGGCTGAGCTTTCTGCGCGGCATTCACAAGCGCCTGCACGTCGACATCCCCGAATCGGATTACGCGTCGCTGCGCACACTGGCCGACGTGGTCGGCTACGTGGAAAAGAACGCATCGGCGGTCTGAGCCGCGAGACGCGACGCGGGCCGCGCCTTTCGGCGCGCTCGGCAGGGGGTTGGCATGATGGCTGGTGTGCAGGGCAAGGCACCGGACGTCGACGTGCTCGAACGGGCGGTGCTGCTCGCCTGCCGCGCGCCCTCCGTGCACAACAGCCAGCCCTGGCGCTGGCTGATCGAGGGCGGCGCCCTGCACCTGTTCGTCGACCGGCGGCGGGCGATCGCGGCCACCGACTCTTCCGGCCGCGAAGTGATCCTGTCCTGCGGGGCCGTCCTGGACCACCTGTGCGTCGCCATGACGGCCGCGGGCTGGGAGCCGAAAGTCGCGCGGTTCCCCGACTCGGATGACCCCGACCGGCTGGCCTCCATTACGTTCGGCCCCTTGGAGCGCGTCACCGAAGCCCAGCGGCGCCGGGCCGAGGCCATCCTTCAGCGGCGCACCGACCGACTTCCCTTGGGGCGCCCGACGTATTGGGACCTGTTCGAACCCACGCTGCGTGACACCTTCGACGACACCGAGGTCGCCCTCGACGTCCTCGGCGAGGACGTGCGGCCGCTGCTGGTGCAGGTGTCGCAACTCACCGAGGAGATCCGCCGCGACGACTCTCACTATCACGCCGAACTCGACTGGTGGACTTCGTCTTTCGCTCTGGCCGAAGGGATGCCGCCGAGCGCCTTGGCCTCCGACAAGGAGAGCTGGCGGGTGGACGTGGCCCGCAGCTTCCCGATCAGGAGCCACGCGGACCGGCGCGGCGAGGTCAAGGCGGATTGGGCCAGGATCCTGGTGCTGTCCACCCCGCACGACACCAGGTCGGACGTGTTGCGGTGCGGCGAGGTGTTGTCGACGGTGTTGCTCGAATGCACGGTGGCCGGGATGGCGACGTGTCCGCTCACCCACCTGATCGAACTGGACGAGAGCCGCGACATCGTGCGGCAGCTCATCGGTGGGCGCGGCGAGCCGCAGGTGTTGATCCGGGTGGGGATAGCGCCGCCGCTGGAACACCTCCCGGCGGCGACGCCGCGACGCCCGTTGAGCGATGTGCTGCAGATCCGCTAGCGGCGCAACGGTGCTGCCACGCGGCCAGACAACCTTGGTCCCCGCCCCGCGGGACTTTCGGCCGACGCTGTCGGTGGGCCGGCGCAATACCATCGAGGGTGTCGTGCTGCCGATGAAGGGATGACTGATGTCACTGACCGACGACGGGGTTTCCATCCTGCCGGTGAACGAATGCTGGGATCTGCTGGCGGGCGTGACGCTGGGCCGGTTGGTCACCAGCGTCGGCGGTCAACCCGAGATCTTCCCGGTCAATTATGTTGTCCAGCGCCGTACCGTGCTGTTTCGCACCGCGGAGGGCACCAAGCTGGTCAGCACCGCGATCAACAACAAGGTGCTCTTCGAGGTCGACGACCACAACGTGGCCGAGGGATGGAGCGTGATCATCAAGGGCACCGCGCGCTCCCTTCGCACCGACGAGGAAATCGAGGACGCCGAGCGCGCCCAGGTCATGCCCTGGACGTCCTCGGACAAGTCGCACTACGTGCGGATCGTTCCCGAGATCGTCACGGGCCGCCGGTTCCGCTTCGGCGGGCAGTCGGACTGATCCCGCCGCTACCCGGGCCGCACGTGGCGTGGGCGCGGGATGAACTCCAGCGAGAGCAGGACCAGCAACGCGGCCGGAATATGGTGGGCGCACAGCACCACGTAGCGCCGCTGCGACAGGGCGTGGAACTTGCGGAGGTAGCGGTAGAGGGACTCCAGCCGGATCAGCGGGTCCAGCAAGTGGATCAGCCACAGCGCGATCCGCTGTAGCGGGCCCGGCCGCGCGGCCTCGAAGATCTCCGGGAACGCCGCGAATGCCAGCGAAAGACGCTGTCCTCCAGAGTCTTTCGCGTGAGCGATCATGTCGACGCTGAGCCGCTCGTCGACACCGTTGGGGGCGTCCGGGCGGCGGAACGGCACGTCGAGGCTGACCTCCGACCCCTCACCGGCGGTCAGGTAGCGGTGAAACGCGACCACTCGCCCACTCCGGTCCCGCGCGACGGCCAGGTGGACGCCGGGGTAACGGCCCTGCAGCGCACCGTCGAGGTTCATACAGAACCCGCGGTCGGTGCGCGCCGCGCGGTGAGCGGCGTACAACACCTCGGTCAGCTCGGCCTGCGTCGCACCGCTGAGCCCCTGCTCGTCGACGATCTCGGTCGTGACTCCGCAGTTGTGCGTGCGCTGCACCGCCTGGCGCAGATTGCGAAACCGCCGCCCCCTCAGGGTGAAGCGGCGGATGTCGACGACGACATCGCGGCCGATCGGCACCGACAGCATGGGCTGGCCCACCGTGTCCCCGCGCCACAACCGAAGGTGGCGTTCGCCGGCCGCCAACACGATGATCTGCCATCCCCGGCTGCGGCACATCCGGACGAAATCGGCTGCGAGATCCTCGAATTGCGCCACGTCGCCGATCGGGTCGCCGCTGACCACCGCGAACCCCAGCCGCGTGCGGTAGGCGATCGCCGCGGTCCCGTCCGCGTTGAGGTGATAGCTCTTGCTCGAATGCATCGCGAACGGGGCCAACGGGTCCCCCCGGGTCGCGTTGACCAGCCCCCACACCCGGCCCAGCAACTCCGGCTGCGGGCGGGCCGCGGTCGGCAGCATCAGCGCCAGTCCACTGCCGGCGATCAGCGCATTGCCCAGCACCGCCCAGGACACGACATGCGCGCCCACTCCGGCACCCACCGTGACGGCCGCATACATCGCGTGCGCGGTGGTCACCGGGCGGCCGAGAAAGATGCCGCGCGCGATCAGGGCGGCCGCGCCCAGCAGCGCCACCGACCACCCGAACCGGCCCGGGGCGACGCTTTCGTAACCGAGGCGTTCCCGCGCGACCAGCACCGTCAACCAGACCAGGACGCACAGCAGCAAAGCCACGCTGACGATGCGTGCCGCCGGGACGTCGGCACCCACCAAGACCCGCTCCCTGCCGGTTCGGCCGCCCCCGGGACTGATCTTCACGGCGCCCGCTAGCGCACGACGAGCACGGAGCATTCGGGGTGACGGAAGAGCGGATGTCCCTGCGGCCCTACCAATTGCGCGAGCTGGCGGGCCTCATCGGCACCGATGACGGCCAGCAGGACTCGTTCGTCGTTGGCGCTGAGGTAGCCGGCGATGCCCTGCCTGGTGGTGATCGGGTACACCCGCAGCTCGGGATTGTCTTCCCGCCACTGCGCCACCCGGCGTTCGAACGCGCCGTCGGCATGCTCGGTGAGCTCCTCGGGGCGGCCGCCGAGCACCAGCAAGGGCGCTCGACGCAGCTTCGCCTCCGCGGCAGCATAATTCACGACGGTGTCGTTGCCGGGGGCGTCCGTCATCCGGACCACGATCCAATTGACATCCGGCGGTGGCTGGTCGGAGCCGGTCCGCACGACCGCGACCGGGCAATGCGCCTTCTCGGCGAGTTCCGTCGCCGTCGAACCCACGATGGAGCGCGCGTAGCGGCCGATGCCGACGCACCCGACGCAGATCATGTCGGCCGCCGTGGAGGCTTCCACCAGCAGCGACCCGGCGGGGCCCCGCGGCATGTCCGTTTCTACCGCGACCGACTTGCCCGTGGCCTCGACCGCGAGCCTTGCCTCGCGCAGCGACTTCTCGGCGTGCGCGACGTCGCGCTCGTAGTCTTCCGGGGACTCATGCGTCGGCTTGACAACGGAGACGAGGCGCAGCGGCACACCGCGGGTGATCGCTTCGTCGACGCCCCACAGCGCGGCCGCGATCGCCGCCGACGAACCGTCGATTCCCACGAGGATGGATTTCATCGTCCGACCCGTCCCGTCACCTTGTCCCGGCGGACGAGCCGACCGGCCGTGTCAGGTCGAGGCGCTCGGCGCCGCGCTTGACCGCGACCAGTAGCGCACGCGTCCCCAGCGCTATCGCCGGCCTGGCCAATTCCAGGACGAACACCTCGCCCGGATAGCGCAAGCCGATTCGGGCGCGCGCGAGCAGTCGCACCCGGTCCTGCCAGTGCGGCTGCAGGTGAAAGGACAAGACCGCATTCCAGCGTGGGTCGGGCCGCGAGGCGTTGAGCACGACGTACTTTTCCGGCACGATCTCCGCGACACGTAACGTCACCCCGTCGGGCAACCCCAGCCATCCTTCGGGGGCCAGGCGCACCGCGTCCCCCACTCGGAGCCCCTCGGCACCTTGTCGCACAGGGCTTCTCAGCCCGTCGACGTCGTCGCGTTCGCTCCTGTCCTGGGCCATCTGCAGCAACCGGGACCAGACCGCGGGGGCGGACGCGTCGACGTCGGTCGCCTCGGTGGTCTGAATCGCCGGATCGCTCACCAGCGCGTCACCCGGAAATCGCATCTGTGACTCCGCCTTGGTCGCGCCCCAGTTGCGGTAGTACCTGCGCGCACCGTACAGCACGGCGAGCAGTGCGGTGGTCTGGACGATCCGCTTCGTCATGTTGGCCATGACGCCAGTCTGCGCGGAACGCCGCCATACCTGCGAGGGTCCTTGGTCCCCGGTGAGCGCGCCGATGTGCTCTGCACACCGCGGCCCGTGCAGCTAGCCCGCCGGGGTGATCAGGCCGTAATGCCCGTCGTAGCGCAGGTACAACACGCTGGCGCAGCCGTAGGCGGCGTGGATGAAAAACAGGAACGGCAGGCCGAGCACGGCCAGCCGGTCGGCCGCTCCTTCCTCGGTGAGACACGGCAGGGGTTGTCGGCTGATGGTCACGGGAAGCGCATGCTCACTCACCTGGCCGGCCAGGTCCGGCGCCGCCAGCGCCAGGCGGTAGCCCGTGGGTCCGGCGCGATACAGCACACCGGCAATGCCCGTGCCTTTCTCCGTGAACAAGTGGAAGTCGTAGTCGAGCAGGTCCATTTCGTTCGCGGCATCGTCGAGGGTGCAGGGCGCCATCGTGAACGACTTGCGCCGGATGACGCGGCGCTGACCCGCCGGCCGGGGGAAATAGCTTGGCCGGTGCGCCGGCCGGGATTCGTGGCGCCATTCGCCGGGACCCGCCGGTCGCTCGCCACGGCGAGCGTCCCAGTGCGCGGCGGCGTGTTCGAGGCGGCGCCGCAACCGCGCCGCCAGGAGATCGACCGCTTCCCGCACCGTATCGGCCTGGACCTGGGCGCGCACCGGCCGGCCGTCGAGGTCGAGGTTGGCCTGCGCGACGACGGGGCGCTGCACCGCCGGATCGCGGTGCCGGGTGAGCCGCACGCGGGCGTGCCGCACCGGCCGGCTCGCGTAGCGGGTGAGTTCACCGACCTTGCTGCGGACGTATTCGGCTTCTGTGGGAAGCACGTCGCCGGTGGCGACCTGGACGTCGACATCGGGTGTTGGTGTGCCGTGGCGCATAACTCAAGTGCTACGCCACTAAACCGGTTGCGGGACAGGGTCAAAGGTCACCGGAGCGCACCGACGATCAGTGCAGGGCGGCCGCCCGCATCAGGCTGTTCTCGGATTGGTCGCCGCTGTTGGCCGCGCCGGTCTCACGCGCCAGGAAGGCGGTGAGTTCTCCGATCGCGGTCATCAGCGGAGCGGGGAACACGATGGTGGTGTTCTTCTCGACTCCCAGTTCGATCAACGTCTGCAGGTTGCGCAGCTGCAGGGCCAGCGGGTGCCTCATCATGGTGTCCGAGGCGTCACCGAGCGCGGCGGCCGCGCGCGCCTCCCCCTCGGCTGCAATGATTTTGGCCCGCTTCTCGCGCTCGGCCTCGGCCTCGCGGGCCATGGCGCGCTTCATGCTGTCCGGTAGCTGAATGTCCTTGAGTTCGACCAGGGTGACCTCCACGCCCCATTCCACCGTGGTGGCGTCCAGGATCTGGCGGATGCTGCCGTTGATCTTCTCGGTCTGGGCCAGCACCTCGTCGAGGGAATGTTGTCCGACGACGTTGCGGAGGGTGGTCTGCGCGATCTGGTCGATGGCCGCGTTGACGTTTTCGATGACGACGACGGACTTGCGGGCGTCGACGACGCGGAAGTAGGCGACCGCGGCGATGTCGACGCTCACGTTGTCGCGGGTGATGATGCCCTGCGACTGGATGGGCATGGTCACGATGCGCATCGAAATCCGCCACAGGCGGTCGATGACCGGAACGATGAGCCGAAGACCGGGTTCGCGGACGCCGATCACCCGGCCGAGCCGGAAATGCACACCGCGCTGGTATTCCTGCACCACCCTGATCGACGCCAGGGCCAGCACCACCGCCACGACCACCGCGGAGATCACCACAGTGGCAGCAATATCGGTCATCAAGACCACCTCAACTCATTCGTTCGTCAGGAAGCGGCCTGAGCGCCCGCGGCGCGTTTGCGGACGCGGGCGGCGAACGCGGCGGCCCGATCGAGGTCGTGCTCGTTGGGCCGCCCCCTGTTGATGCCACCGATGAATCCGAACGGCCCGACCGTGTCGAACCCCCGGCAGGAGAACGATCCGATCACGTCGAAGCCCTTCTGCTCGAGGGTCTCCCGGATCGGCCGGTGATAGCCCAACAGCGGAACCTCGCGCGCGCCGCTGGTGAAGAACGTGAATGCCGCGGTGTGGTGTTCGGCGGCGGGCAGCCGGCGGATCAGTTTCCGCAGCCGCGCATCCATCATCATGTAGTAGATCCCCGAACCAAAACCGACCACGTCGTAGTCGCCGACGGTCCCGGGATCGACGGACTCGGGCGTGACGACCTCGGCATCCAGCACCCCGGCCATCCGATCGGCGACCAGGCGGGTGTTGCCGTGGGACCTTGAAGCGCACACGATCAGCGACTTCATGGCCAACTCCTTTGCGACGGGCGGCTCGGACACTCCATGCTGGCGCGGATTGGGTCGCGGGGTAAGGGCGCAAAGGCACCACGGCCCGGGGCCTTGGTCACTTTGCGGAATCACCCCTGGTAAAGCCCACGAACGGGGACGAACGGAGGTCCTTCGCGGTCGGGACTTCGGTCCCTATCCACTCGTCCGGCGAAGGGCTGGAATAGGGGTTGTGACTGTGACAGCTCCCGCAGCGGAGCGAACCACCGTGGCGTCGGCTGCCGGCGCGCAAGTGATCATCCTCGAGTCGCACCCCGCCTGGATCTCGGCGCGACGACACGCCGCCGAGCTCGTCGCGGCGATGCACCGTCATCCGTCATCGGTGGGCCGCCCGGCCTGTGCGGCTCACGCCCCGCTGCTGCGGCCGCTGCCATGACCGGAGCAGTAGTGGGTAGGCCGGTCTGGAGGACGGTCGGACGGGCGCTGGCATTGTCGGCGGCCGCGCTCATGCTGTGGGCGGGTGCGCCGGGCGTGGCCGCCGCCGACGGCGGCCGCCCCCAGGTCAAACCGGAGGAGCGGGCCGCGGCCCTGATCCGGCCGTCCATCATGTACCTCGCCGCCGAGGGCTACGGCCTGGTCCGGCTGCCCAACGGTGAGATCCTTTCCCAGTTCGGCCGGGGCTCCACCATGCCCTTCCTGGCCACCTGGAATTGCACGGCTTTCGTCGTCAACCCCGACGGCTGGGTGGCAACGGCGGGCCACTGCGTCGACCCGGCCAGCGCCACCGAACTGATCTTCAAGCGGGCCGCCGAGGAATACCGGAGCGAGTTTCCCGACGCGCCCGAATCGAGCGATCCGGCAACCACTGTCGAGTGGCTGCAGAAGAACGCGAGGGTGGAAGGCGACACGCCCGGTCAGGGCCCCCACGTGGGCATCACGCTGATGTCCGGCACCGGAACGAAACTCGTCGACAAGGTGGTCGCCAACGTCGTCGATTTCCGGCCGCTCGGCAAGGGCGACGCCGCTCTTCTCAAGGTGGCCAAGCGCAACCTCCCGTCGTCCGAACTCGACATCGACGCCGACGTCACCATCGGTACGCCCGTTCTCGCGGTGGGCTTTGCCGAGAGCACCCAAAACGTCACCGGCGCTTCGCTCGACCCGACCTACAAGAGCGGCAGGGTCAACAAGAAGACCATCGCGGGATCGAACCCCGCGTATGAGATCGACGCCGCGATGACCGAAGGTATGAGCGGCGGCCCGACGATCGGGCTGAACGGCAAGGTGATCGGCACGAACAGCTTCGCGCCCGCCGGCGAGACGCAACCGTTCAACTTCGTCGCGCCGGCCGACGGCCTGGCGTCGATCTTGGCGAGCAAGGGTGTCAAGCCGATGCTCGGACCCGCTGACCGGATCTACCGCAAGGGGCTTACCGACTTCTACGCGGGCCACTACACCGACGCGATCAGTGAATTCGACCAGACGCTGGCCATGTCGCCCGGCTACCCCGGCCTTGACGACCTCAAGACCAACGCGGCCAACCTGCGCCAGCAGTACGGCGATTCCTCCTCGCTAAGCGGACGGAATCTGTTGTGGTACATCGTCGTCAGCGTCTTGGCCGTGCTGGGACTCGGCGCCGGCCTGACCTACCTGGGACTCAAGACGCATCGCCGGATCCCCCCGGCACCCGACGTCCAACCCCTTCGCCTGATGCCCAGGCCCGAGCCGGCCGACGACGAACCCCACTTCTGCGCTCATTGTGGGGCGGAGCACCATCCGAACGAACGCTTCTGCCCGAACTGCGGCAAACACATCGACCTCCCCACGTCGGCGCGGGGAACCGGTCTCAGCTCTTGACCGACGCCCACATCGCGACGAACGCCGGATTGTCGACCAGACTGCCGGCCGGGTTCGACGACGCGGTGGCACACACCCGAACCGCCCTGGCGCAGCACGGGTTCGGCGTACTGACCGAAGTCGACGTCAGGGCGGCGCTGCGCGATCAGCTCGGAGTGGAGATGGAGGACTACCGAATCCTCGGCGCGTGCAATGCGGCGGTGGCGCATCGAGCTATCAGCGTGGATCGGGAGATCGGGCTGCTGTTGCCGTGCAACGTGTTGGTGCGCGCCGACCCGCGGGCCGCGGGAACCGTGATCGTCGAGGCGATGGATCCCAGGCTCCTGGTCGAGGTCACCGGCGAGCCGGCCCTCATCACCCTCGCGGCCGAGCTCACCGTGCACCTGCGTGGTGCGATCGCCTCGTTGACCGAAAGCCGTTGATCTCGGCGGCCACCATGTCGACCAGTACCGGCACGGCCGCGGCGACCCGTGGGGTCAGCCCGGTGCCGGGGCCGGTGTCCGCCGCCTCGACGGCGAAGACCACAACCGCGTCGGGTACCCGTCCGAGCGCTCGAGCCAACGCGTGAGTGCGGCCGACGTCGACGCGGTGCGAGCTCAATCCCTCGGGCTGGTCGGGCACTTCGGTCAGGTCATAGCGATGGATGCGACCGGGGGTGGCCGGATCGGCAACCGCCGCGTCGATGACCACGGCCAGCGCCGCACCCGTCCACGCCTCGAGAAGACCGGTCGGCTCCGCGATGCCGGTCGTGACAACGACATTCGGCCAGGCCAGGCCGTCCAGCTCGGTGGCGGCGGCGACACCGACACCGTCGTCGCGCCGGAAGCAGTTGCCGAGTCCGATCACGGCAACCGGTCGGTCATCCTCGGTCACCGTCGCTGCACCGTCAGCGTCAGGAAGTGCGCCGAACAGGAGATGCAGGGATCGTAACTGCGAATCACCCGCTCGCACAGGGCCGTCAGCGCGGCATCATCCAGGGCGAGGTTGTCGGACACCACGCGGGCGAGGTCCGCTTCGATGGCGGCCTGGTTCTGCGAAGTGGGCGGGATGATCGTCGCCGCGGAGACCAGCCCGCCGTGGTCGATGTCGTAGCGGTGATACAGCAGGCCGCGGGGCGCCTCGCTGACGCCGTGTCCGGTTGCCGGCCGCGCCGGGACGTCGACGAAGGGCCGTGGCGGCCGCTCGTATCCGTCGATGATGCGCAGCGCCTCCTCGATCGCGTAGACGACCTCGACGGCGCGAACGATGATGCTGCGAAAGGGGTTTCGGCATTGGCCCGAGAGCCCGGCCGCCGCGGCCGCCTGGGCCGCGACCGGTGAAAGCGCCGACGCGTTCAGGCTGTAGCGCGCCAAGGGGCCGGTGATGTAGAGGCCGCCGTCGAGCGTGGCGTGCAGGGCGGTGGAGTGGGGTACCTGCGACTCACGCACGTGCTCGGTGAAGTCGGCCACTGCGAACGCCTCCCCGGCGCTGCGCGCGATGGCGCCGTTCTCGATCGGATACTGGCCGTTCTGGGTCAGCGCCAGCATCTCATGGTCGAGCTCGAGGTCGGGGAAGTCGAAACCGGCCACCCACTCGACCGTCGCGACCGCGTCGTCCAGCGCGCGGCGCAGCTGCTCGGCCAGCGGCGCGAACGCCGACCGGGTGGGCACCGAGTAGAACCCGCCCAGGCGCACGTTGATCGGGTGGATCGAGCGCCCGCCGACGAAGTCCATCAGCGCGTTGCCCGCCTTCTTCAGGCGCAGCCCGCGTTCGACGATCTCGCGCTCGTCGCGGGCCAGCGCGATCGCGTCGGGGTAGCCGAGGAAGTCGGGTGCGTGCAGGAGATAGATGTGCAGCATGTGGCTGTGGATCCATTCGCCGCAGTACAGCAGCCGGCGCAGCGCGACGAGCTCTGGATCCACCTCGACGCCGCAGGCGGTTTCGATCGCGTTGCAGGCGCTCACCTGGTAGGCGACGGGGCAGATTCCGCATACCCGGGCGGTCAGATCCGGCGGCTCGGTGTGGGCGCGCCCCCGCAGGAATGCCTCGAAAAATCGTGGCGGCTCATAGATGTTCAGCTCGACGCTGTCCAGCGCGCCGTCCTTGAGCGTGACGTGCAGCGCCCCTTCGCCTTCGACCCGTGTCAGCGTGCCGACGCTGAGCGTGCGGTTGTCGGGGTTCATTGCTTGCCCCGTTCGGCGGCGAACTTCGCGACGTTGAACGTCGAGAACACCCTGTCGACGTCACCGTCGGACATGCCGTCGCGGCGCAGCAGCGGAATCAGCGTCCCGATCTGCGGCGTCGCGGCCGGGCCGAAACAGCCGTAGCAGCCACGACGATGACTGGGGCACAACGCCCCACAGCCGGCGTGGGTGACCGGCCCCAGGCACGGGGTTCCGTCGGCGACCAGGACACACGTCACCCCGCGCATTTTGCATTCGGTGCACACCGTCTTGGCCGGCAGCCGCGGCTTGCGCCCGATCAGCAGCGCGGCGAGCGTGTCCAGCAGCTGGCCGCGGTCGATCGGGCAGCCCTGCACCTGGTAATCGACCTTGACGTGCGCGGCCGCCGGGGTGGACGTCGCCAGCGTGTCGATGTAGTCGGGCCGGGCGTAGACGACGGAGGCGAACTCGTCGACGTCGGCGAAGTTGCGCAACGCCTGCACTCCCCCGGCCGTGGCGCACGCACCGATGGTGACCAAAACCTTGGACTGGTCCCGGATTTCGCGGATCCGTCGCTCGTCGTGAGGAGTGGTGATGGAGCCCTCGACGAGCGACACGTCGTAGGGCCCGCCGATCATCGAGCTGGACGCCTCGGCGAAGGTGGCGATCTGCACCTGGTCGGCGAGGGTCAGCAGCTCGTCCTCGCAGTCCAGCAGCGTCAGCTGGCAACCGTCGCAGGACGCGAACTTCCACACGGCCAGGCTCGGACTCATCTACAGCTCCTTGACTGTCAGCAGCGGGCCCGCGACGTCGTAGCCGACGACCGGCCCGTCGCGGCACACCAGCAACGGGCCCAGCTGGCAGTGGCCGCACGTCCCGATCCCGCATTGCATGTTGCGCTCCAGCGATACCCGGACATCAGGGGCGGCCACGCCTTTGGCCAACAACGCCTCGGCGGCGAACCGCAGCATCGGCTCCGGGCCGCACAGAAACGCGGTGGTGCGGTCGGGGTTCAGCGCGAGTCGCTTCAGCGGCTCGGTGACCAGGCCGACCTCGCCGTGCCAGCCGTGGACCGGGACGTCGACGGTCAGGTGCAGGTCGATCTGCGGGTCCTCGGCCCATTTCTCGAGTTGGGCGGCGAACACGAAGTCGTCGCGCGAGCGGGCACCCGCGATCACCGTCAGCTTGCCGTACCGCGACCGCCCCGCCAGCGCGCCCAGCACCGCCGGGCGCAGCGGGCACAACCCGACGCCGCCGGCGACCATGACCAGATCTCGCCCGGCGGCTTCCTCGAGCCCCCAGGTGGTGCCGAAGGGTCCCCGCACCCCGATGACGGCGCCCGGCTGCGCGTCGTGCAGGGCGCGGCTCACCGCCCCGACCGCGCGGATGGTGTGCGTGATCGAGCCGTCGGTGACCGTGGGGTCGCCGCTGATCGAGATCGCCGCCTCGCCGACGCCGAAGGCGTAGAGCATCATGAACTCCCCGGGCTGCGGGGCGCGCAGGACTTCGCCGAGCGGTTCGAGGCACAGGGTGGCCGAATCGGGGCTTTCCACGTCGCGGCTGCGTACCCGGTAGGGGATGGGCGCCATCGACGACGGTGGTGTGCCCTCAGTCATCGCGGGCCATCTTGTTCATTTCTTCGGTGATGTCGATCCCGGTGGGGCACCAGGCGATGCAGCGCCCGCAGCCCACGCAGCCGGACATGTCGAACTGGTCGTGCCAGGTGCCCAGCTTGTGGCTGATCCAGTGCCGGTACCGCGATTCGGGCGACTGGCGCACGCTGCCGCCGCCGTGCACGTAGGTGAAATCGAACTCGTAGCAGGATGCCCAGTGCTGCCAGCGCTCGGCGTGCTCGCCGGTCAGGTCGCTGACGTCCTCGGTGCTGGTGCAGTAGCAGGTGGGGCACACCATCGTGCAGTTGCCGCACGTCAGGCAGCGGCTGGCGACCTCCTCCCACTGCGGGGATTCGCGGTGCTCGATCAGCAGGTTGCGCAGGTTGGCGTCGGGCATCGCCCGGCCCATCCGGTGCGACGCGGCCTGCACCGCGGCGCGTGCCGAATCGATCTCCGCGTCGTCGGCACCCCGATGGGGAACGGCCGCAAGGACGTCGGCACCCTCGTCGGTGCCCACCTCGACCACGTAGGTCACACCATCGCCGCCGGACCGCTCGGTGAGCGCAAGGTCGTAGCCCGGCCCGGCCGCGGGGCCGGTGCCCATCGAGGCGCAGAAGCACAACCCGCCCGGCTCCGTGCAGTTCACCGCCACCACGAAGATCTGCCGATGCCGGCGGACGAAGGAGTTGTCGGGGAATTGGCCCCGGCCGAGGACCCGGTCGAGCGTCGCGATGGCGGCCAAGTCACACCCGCGCACCCCCAGGAATGCGTACCGCGGAACCTCCTCGTCGGAATCGGCGGTGCTGGGCCCGTCCCGGCTACCGGACCACAGCCGGCGCCGCGGCGGGTGCAGGAACTGCTTCCAGGACTGGGGCCCCGACGAATGCCCGAACGCCGCGCCGTCGTCGCGCGGGCGCACCCGGTAATGGCCCGGGGCCACGTCGACGCCCCACCCCCACGGCAGGTCCGCGGCGGAGCCCAGTGGGTCGAGGACGATGGCGTCGTCCCGCAACGTCGGACCGACGACGCGGTATCCGCGCTCGATCAGGACCTCGACCAGGCGGTGCAACCCGACGGTGTCCAACGATGCGGCACCGGAATTGTCGCCGTCTCCGCTCATCGCCACATCATCCGCCAATTCGACTGTGCTGTATAGGGGTTGACAACGGGGCGATCAGCTACCAGGTTTCGGCGAACAACTCGAGGTCGCGCTCCCAGAGGGCGTCACGAGTGCGATCCAGCCGCGACCGGACGACGGCGACGATCGTGGCCATCACCATGGTCGCGGCCAGCGCGGTCACCACCGCCACGCCGACCGCCTCGCCCGCGGCGAGCCAGGTCGGGGTGGGTGCGACTACCGGACTCCCGCCCCGGTCCACCCAGATTTCCACGGTTCCGCCGGCCTCGGCGCGCTGGGTGAGTTCCACTGTCCCGCTGCGCTCGCCACTCGGTCCGGGCCACTTCGCCTGCACGACGGTCAGACCGAAGTCCTCGACGCGGGCGTCGGTGACCCGTGCCGTCACGAGGTGGCGTTCGTGCGCCTCTCGGGTGTACACCCGATCCCGCGCCTCGTAGGTCACCGCCCCGACCACACCGGCGACGGGGACGGCGATCAGGGTCACGATCAGCGCGACCAGGACGACCAGGGCTTCGATGCGGTCCGTGCGGCGCAGCAACGGATTACGACCGACGAGGCGGGTGACCCGCCAGCGACGTGGGTCCAATGTGAACGTGTCCATGCTGTCCTTTGCGCCGCAACCGTTTTCAGTACTTCGCCGTCTCAGTGGACGGGCTGGTGTTCGTGCTCGACGGCCCACTCGACGAAGTCCGAGAGCTCGCGCCGCGGTGTCGCCGGCAGGGGGTCGGCATTGATGGGCGCCCAGCCCACCCGGAGCAGCATCTGCGGATAGTTGCTGTCGCCGAAGATGTCGGACTGGATCGCCGCACGGGTGCCCGGCGTCTCCAGTGGTTCGGTGACCGGGCAGCTGGCCAGCCCCAGCGACGTCGCGGTGAGGAGCACGACGCTGGTGGCCTCCCCGGCACGCAACTGGGCCAGGCGGTCGTCGTTGCGAGTGCCCAGCGCGAGGACGACGGCGTTGTCGTCGGCCGAGGAGGAGTCCGGGGGCATGGGCAGCACCGGTCCGGCGAAGAACCGGCCCGGGATCTTCGCGGCGGGGTCCGGTGCGGGCGTGTTGCGCGCGGGGACGCCGGCCAACGACGCGTAGCGGCCGCTCCAGGCCGTGAGTTCGGCGAGATAATCCTGGTTCAAGTGGTCTTGGACGGACTGCGCGACGATGTTGCGCAGGTTGTCCAAGTCCTCGACCTGGCACAGCGTCACCCCGCTGCGCGCCGCCCGCGCCGCCATCAGGGCGACATCGCCCACGGGCACCGGCCAGGAGCTGTAGTAGCGCCGGTCGGTTCTCCGCCGCGGTATCGCCGCGGCCAGCGCGATGTCGACGGTGTCGGCACGGTGCGGCGAAAGTTCGATCGCCGCAAGGTGGGTGGGGTCGGCGGGATTCGGCAGCCGCGTCACCTTGGACAGCCACCCGACCGCCGCGAGTGCGACGACGCAGTGATGCAGCGCCGCACCACAACTCAACATGAGGTCCCGGCCGTCCGGGTCGGTGTTGGGCAGTTGCCGGCTCGAGTCCGAATAGAGATGCAGACTCGCCGCGTCCACGCGCCACCGCCACGGTTGGGTGTTGTGCACCGAAGGTGCCCGAGATGCCAAACTCAGGACCGTCCGGATCGTGCCGGCATCCGGAAAGCGCGTGTTCATGGCGGTCGTTCCCTTCGACATTTCTTCGTCTTCTTTACGATCGCCGATTGCCGCCTGTCCGACGAGAGCCTGACGGCTCTAGCTCGAAGGACTTTGGGCCAATCGCGCGATCACGCGGCCGCCGAAATCGCCACGTCCACCGACAGCTGGTCGCCGATGGCGTAGGCCATCGACCAGTCGCCCAGGCACGCCGCCCGGGCCAGCTCGTCGACCAGGGGGCTGTGGGCACCCAGCTCCGCCAGCCATGCGGACACGATGGGTGCGATCTCGTGACCGGGCACCCGGACGGTGCGTCCGCCGTGCAGACGATCGGTAACGCGGAACATCGTTGCGGCCGGTATGTGTCGCAGGTGGTGGTGGGTTCGTGTGGTGAACCTCATCACGGCCTCCTCGATCGAGCTTGGAGTCCATCCGACCACTCCCCCGCTTCCGGCCACAGGGCCGAATGCAACGGGCGGCAAGTGCTTCAGTCGTGCTTTCGAGGATGCGGAGGTCCCGCGGCGGAAGGGCCTTTGGTCACTTGCTTGCGTGACGCGAGAGCCCCCGCGATCGAGGTGGCCGCGATGGTCAGCAAGGCGCCGAACATCAGGGCGGACGCTTCGCCGGCGACCAGCAGGTGTTCCTGGGTGCCGATGGTGGCGGCGGCCACCGGCACGCCGAGCTGAGCCGCCGAGAGCACCGCCAGGGTGAACGGCTGGCCGAGCAGCCTGCCCGCGCAGTGCGCCAGCACGGCTCCCAGGCCCAGCCCGGCGCCGAGCAGGATGAGCTTCGGGTGCGAACCCAGCTCACGCACCTGCAGTGACGCGCCCAGCCAGACGAAGAACAGCGGGCTGAAAAACCCCTCGGTGATCCCGAACAGCTGGCGGGCCAGCCGTCGCGGTTCGCCGACCATGCCGACCACCAGGCCCACCGCGAAGCCGGCCAGCATGACGGACACGTGCGTGCTGACGGCGAGCGCCGCCAGGGCGAACAGCACGACGAGGTTGGTCCGCAACTCCAGCGCGAACCGGCGTGTCTCGGAGTAGACGTGCAGGCGGCGGCGCAATCCCTTGGCGTCGGAGGCGCGCAGCAACATGAACAGCACCGTCGCGCAGCCGGCCACCGCCAGCGCGCCCAGTGCGGCCGTCGGCGCGCGTTTGAGGTCAATCACCAACGGCAGCAAAACGATAGAGGCCGCGTCGGCGACCGCGATCTGCGCCGTAACAGCGATCACCTGTGGGCCCTGCAATCGCAGTGAGTCGATCACCGGCAGTGCCAGCGCCGCCGACGACGAGGCCATGAGGACGGCGTACATCGCCGCATGGCCGGTTCCGAACGCCGCCGCCAGTGCGGCACCGAGCGCCGCCGCGACGGCGCCGGCCAGCGCGGCCCGCGCCAGGGCCTGCGGTAGCGAGGAGCGCAGCGCGCCGGCGCCGACCGGAACATGGGTGCCCACCACGAACATGACCAGCGCGAAACCGACGTTGGCGAGCAGCTGCAGCGTCGGGTTGGTGACATCGAGGACACCCAGGCCGGTCCGGCCGACGACGAGGCCGGCGAGCAGTTCACCGATGATCACCGGTATCCGCAGGCCCGGCAGCGCGGCCAGCAGCGGACCGGCCAGGCCGATGGCCGTCAGCAGGGCCAGGGTGTGGAAGCCAAACCCCGCCACGTCAGCGGTCCCTGCGCGCCGGCACGAAGACATTCTGCATTCTCGGCGGCACCCTCCTAGGGATTGATCGTGTTATCCCCGACCTGTCGGCCCCAGACGTACTCGATCGCATACGGCGATCCGGTGTCGAGGTGGTTGTACGGCGCGATGCTGTTGCCGGTGTCCATCACCAATTCGGGTGCGGGCCACAGGTGACGGGTGATGGGCTGCCAGCACCCCGGCGCGCCGCCCGGCCCGCCGTGCGCGTTCACCCGCGGCAGGTTCTCCGGGTAGGTGTACGGGTTCGGCGCGCCGCCGACGACACCCGCCAGGCCACCGACCAGGCTGGCCAGGGTGGCCACCGCCGACACGGGGTTGGCCAGCAGGCCCAGCCCGGACAGCGCCTCGGTGTTCATGTTCAGCGAGTAGCCGTTGAAACCGCCTTCGGACGCTCCGGTGAGGGGCACGACGTCGTGGTAGTTGCGCAGCGTGCAATAGATGGCGGGGCTGTAGGTGTCCAGCAGCTGCGCGCTGGGCACCAGGTCCTGCGCGCCGCGCGCCAGGTACGGGCCACCGCGG
>NZ_LQOU01000064.1 GCF_002102155.1 Mycobacterium europaeum | reverse complement strand
AAAAACCCCGGCCGATGGCCGGGGAATCTGTAACCCATGACGCGACTCATCTGTCACCTATGACTCGACTCATCACAAATGTGGAGCTAAGGGGATTCGAACCCCTGACCTACTCGATGCGAACGAGTCGCGCTACCAACTGCGCCATAGCCCCTGATCGCTAGCAGGCTACCAGCCGCGGGCCGAACCGCCGAACCGCACTACTCGCCGACGGCCCGCGGCAGATCCCGCGGCCAGCCGTAGTTGCGCATCGGCATCGCGTAGTCCAGGTGCTCGAAGATCGGGTCCTCGTCGTCGATCTCGAGAACAACGGCGCCGGGGCGCCGCAGCCGCGACGGCACCAGGTCGTAGCCGCGGTCGTAGGCGTTCTCCACGCCCATCCGGGCCCGCGCCATCCGCTGCATCCGGCGGCGACGGATCTTCTCCTCGATGCGGGTCTGCCTGCGCAGGTAAGCCAGGTAGACCAGCGTCACGGCGGTGGCGGTGCCACATACCCACCAGGCACTCGACGATATCTTGAACGCGGCCGTGGCCGAGCCCACCAGCACGACCGCCATCACCATCAGCACGCGCTTGCGGAACTTGTACTTGCGGGCGCTGACCGCGGCGGCGGTCTTCGCGTCGAATCGGCGGCGCCGCGAGGCGTTCCGCGGCACCGGCGCGGGCATCTCCTCCTCGTCGCCTTCGGCTTCGGCTTCCGGCTCCAGCCCGGAGGAGTCGTCGACGTATTCGTAGCCCTCGTCGTCTTCGCCGCCGGCGTGGGCGACCACGTCGGTGTCGGAGTCCTCGTCGTCCTCGTCGGCTTCGGGGTCGCCCTCGGCCGCGGCGGCGACGCCGGCGGGAAGCGCCTGCGAATCCTCGACGACATCGACGTCGAGGTAGTCGGGCTCGGTGCGCTCGGGCGTCGCGATCTTCATGACGACGGGGCGCGGGGCCCGCAGTTCCTCGGTGTCGCGGTCTTCTCCGTGTTCTTCTTCGTCATCGCCGGCGAGGTCGCGCTCGTCGTCCAGCTCGTTGTCGGCCGACTCCTCCGGCGGCTGCCAGTCCGGGTCGGAGCGGTGACCGGCCGCCGGGCCGCTCCGCTTGATCAGTCGGGAGTTCGCGCCACCGTTGAGGACGCGGGTCGCCAGCGCGACGTCGCTGGTGCGGCGCACGGCGTCGCGTTTGCTGACGAGCATCGGCACCAAGACGAACAGCCAGAGCACTACGAGCGAGATCCACAACAGTGACTGCGGAATGCTTGGCATGACGACCTGCTCTCTTCGGTTCCGATCCCCGCGAAGCCCACCGGTGGCCAGCGCGGCCGGGTCTTAGTGACCAGGACAATTACACACCTGTAATTTGGCTCTCACAAGCACCACAAGTCACTCGTGTCGCGGTAGCCACACAGCGGGCGAGGTGCTAGGCCGGTCAGGCCCAGCTGGCGTGCCCGGCGCGGACCAGGGCCGATGCCACCGATCCGGACACCTCTTCGACCGTCATGGCCATCAGCAGGTGGTCCCGCCACGCCTTGTCCACCTCGAGGTAGCGCTGCAACAGCCCTTCCTGGCGGAAGCCGACCTTCCCGAGGACGGCCCGGCTGGCGGCGTTCTCGGGCCGCACGGTGGCTTCCACGCGATGCAGCATCACCGGGCCGAAGCAGTGGTCCAAACCAAGCGCCAACGCCGCCGTGGCCACCCCGCCGCCGGTCGCCGACCGCGGCACCCAGTAGCCGATCCACGCCGATCGCAACGCCCCATGGGTGACGTTGCCGATGGTCAGCTGGCCGCAGAACTGCCCGTCGAGCTCGATGACATACGGCAGCATGCGGCCGGCGCGGGCTTCCGCGCGCAGGCCGGAACACAGCGGCGGCCACGCCGCGACCGCGTGCCGGCTCGTCCAGTCGCCGTCCGCGCTGGGCTCCCACGGCTCGAGGTGCGCCCGGTCGGCCAACCGGATGCGGCTCCACTGGGTGCCGTCGCGCATCCGCACCGCCCGCAACCGCACCACCCCCGCGGGGACCCGTAACGGACCGACGTCCAGCGGCCAGCCCGGATGGCGGGCGTTGGTACGCAACCGGTTCACGAGCGTGCGGAACGGTTCCACTTAACCGCGCTGAGCCAAGAAGGCGACGTCGACGATCTCGCCGGTGCGGATTTGTTCGGCGCCGCTGGGCACCACCACGAGGCAGTTCGCCTCGGCGAGGGTGGCCAATAGGTGCGAGGACACCCCGGGAGCGCCGCCGAGCGCCTGTACCAGATACTCCCCCGTCTCTTGATCGCGCATCAGCTGGCCGCGCAGGTAGCCCTTGCGACCGGCGACCGAAGCGATCGGCGACAGCGTGCGGGCCTGCACGATGCGGCGCATCGGCTGGCGCTTGCCCAGCGAGAGGCGGAGCAACGGCCGCACCATCACCTCGAAGACCACCAGCGCGCTCACCGGGTTCGCGGGCAGCAGGAACGTCGGGACGCCCTCGCGGCCCAGCTGACCGAACCCCTGGACGGACCCGGGATGCATCGCGACGCGGACAACTTCCATCTCCCCCAGCTCGGACAGCACCGAGCGCACCGCCTCGGCCGCGGCGCCGCCGACACCGCCGGCGATCACCACCACCTCGGAACGATTGATCTGGCCCTCGACGACCTCGCGGAATTCGGCGGGGTCGTTGCTGACGATGCCGATGCGGTTGACCTCCGCGCCCGCATCGCGGGCCGCCGCCGCCAATGCATAGGAGTTGACGTCGTACACCTGGCCGTTGCCGGGAGTGCGCGAGATGTCGACCAGCTCGCCGCCGACGGCCATCACCGTCACCCGGGGCCGCGGATGCACCAGCACCCGCTCGCGGCCGACCGCCGCCAGCAGGCCGACCTGGGCGGGGCCGATCACCGTGCCGGCGCGCACCGCGACGTCGCCGGGCTGCACGTCGTCCCCGGTGCGGCGCACGTACGCACCCGACGGCGCCCCGCGCAGGATCCGCACCCGCTTACTTCCGCCGTCGGTCCAGCGCAACGGGATGACGGCGTCGGCCAGCGTGGGCAGCGGGGCTCCCGTGTGCACCCTGGCGGCCTGACGGGGTTGCAGGCGGCTGGGCGTGCGCGCCCCGGCCTCGACGGTCCCCATCACGGGCAGAACCAGGCCCTCGCGGCGGTCCTCGTCCAGCTCCGCGTCGCCGGGCGGCTCACCCAGAGCGTCGACGCCCACTTCGCCGATGCCCAGTACGTCGACGCTGCGCACCGCGTAGCCGTCGATCGCGGCCTGGTCGAAACCGGGCATCGGGCGCTCGGTGACCACTTCCTCGGCGCACATCAATCCCTGCGCCTCGGCGATGGCCACCCGGATGGGCCGCGGAGCCACCGCGGCGGCCGTTATCCGGGCCTGCTGCTCCTCCACAGAACGCACAGCGCGCCTCTCTGCCCTTACCCCGACGGGCTTGGCCGTCTCGGCCCGGGCGTAGCAGGCCGGCTACTTCTCGGCCAGGCCTAACCGCGCCACCAACCATCGCCGCAAATCGGGGCCGTAGTCGTCACGATCCAATGCAAAGTCAACCGCAGCCTTGAGGTAGCCGCCCGGATTTCCCAAGTCGTGTCGAGATCCGTGATGCACGACGACATGCACGGGGTGGCCCTCGGAAATGAGCAGCGCGATCGCGTCGGTGAGCTGGACTTCGCCGCCCACGCCGCGGTCGACGCGACGCAACGCGTCGAAGATGGCGCGGTCGAGCACGTAACGGCCCGCCGCCGCCAACATCGACGGCGCGTCTTCGCGCTTGGGCTTTTCGACCATGCCCTTGACCCTCAGCACGTCCGGGTTATCGCCACCGGGCACCGGCTCGACGTCGAAAACGCCGTAGGCGCTGATCTCCTCGGGCGACACCTCGATCGCGCACAACACCGTGCCGCCGTATTCCGCGCGCACCTTCGCCATCGTTTCCAGCACGCCGGTGGGCAGCACCAGGTCGTCGGGCAGCAGCACCATCACGGCGTCCTCGTCGGGCGCCAGCGTGGGCTCCACGCAGCCGATCGCGTGTCCCAGTCCGAGCGGCTCGGCCTGCACCACGGACTCGACCTTGATCAGCTGGGGGGCGCGGCGCACCTTGTCGAGCATCGCCTTCTTGCCGCGGGCCTCCAGCGTGCCCTCCAGGACCAGGTCCTCCACGAAATGCGCGACGACGCCGTCCTTGCCCTCCGAGGTGATGATCACCAGGCGGTCGGCGCCCGCCTCGGCCGCCTCGGCGGCGACCAGCTCGATGCCGGGGGTGTCGACGACGGGCAGCAACTCCTTGGGCACCGTCTTCGTCGCGGGCAGGAAGCGGGTACCAAGACCGGCGGCCGGCACGATCGCCGTGTGTGGGACCACCACTTTTCGGCTTGACATTGTTCACACAATAACCCGAACGGGCCACGCCGAGGCGATGTGGCGCGGGCGAAGACGCGGCTGCCATGGTTGACACATGGCGACCACCAGTAAAGCCGCGTTGCGCGCCCAACTGCAGGCGGCCCGGCGCCGCGTTGCCGACGACGTGCGGGCCCGCGACGCGAGCATGCTGTGCGAGCACCTGCAGTCCGCGGAAATACCGCTCCGCAGCGGCGGCACGGTGTGTGCCTACGTGCCGGTGGGTGCCGAGCCCGGGTCGATCGAGATGCTGGATGTGTTGCTGCGGCGGTCCGGGCGGGTGCTGCTGCCGATCGCGCGCACCACCGACGACGACGCGCCGCTGCCGCTGAGCTGGGGCGAATACCGCCGCGGCACACTGGCCTCCGCGCGGTGGGGGCTGCTGGAGCCGCCCGAGCCGTGGCTTGCGGCATCGGCGATCGCGGAGGCGGAGCTGATCCTGGTGCCGTCGCTGGCCGTCGACCGCTCCGGGGTGCGGTTGGGCCGGGGCCGCGGCTTCTACGATCGCTCGCTGGGCTACCGCGACCCGCACGCGCGGCTGATCGCGGTCGTGCGCGACGCGGAATTGGTGGACGAGCTACCCGCCGAGCGGCACGACATACCGATGACCCATGCGCTCACGCCGCGGGCCGGGTTGACCGCCCTCAATCGGCGGTGACATCTCGGGAATGAGTGACGTCACGTGGCGGTTCTAGCACTTGAGACGCTAGAGTGCTAACAGGCTTTGCAACCATCCGGAGGTTTTTGTGCCGACTTACAGCTATCAGTGCACCGAGTGTGACGATCGCTTCGACATCGTGCAGGCCTTCTCCGACGATGCGCTGACCACGTGTGAGCGCTGCTCCGGGCGGCTGCGCAAACTCTTCAACTCGGTGGGCGTGGTGTTCAAGGGCAGCGGCTTCTACCGCACCGACAGCCGCGAGTCCGGCAAGAAGTCCACGAGCTCGGGCAACGGGTCCTCGTCGACCGACTCGGGATCGAGCTCGGGTTCGAGCGAGAAGTCCGCATCCGGCGAGAAGTCCAGCAGCACGTCCACGGCGCCAGCCGCCGCGGCCTCGAGCTGACGGGTTATCCACAACCGCCTGGGCCGCCGGCATTCGCCGCTGACCCCGCCGTGCTTACCGTTGCGGCGTGGGTGAATCGTCGCTGAATCCTGGCCTGTTGAGCCGCCTTTCGGGGTGGCTGCGCCCCGATTGGACCCGGACGGTGCTGGCGCGCCGAGTCACCGCGGGCGGGCTTGTCGTGTTGGCCGGCATTACCGCGCTGAGCGCCGACCCCGCCGGTGACTACGCCGAGGTGGTGGTCGCCGATCACGACCTGCGGCCCGGCACCGCGTTGACCCCCACCGACGTTCGCCTCGAAAAGCGTTTGGCGACAACCGTTCCCGACGGGGCACGCACCGATGTGGGCGCCGTGGTCGGGTCCACGCTGGCCGGCCCCGCGAGGCGCGGCGAGGTCCTCACCGATGTGCGGCTACTGGGCAGCCGGCTGGCCGAGGCCGCGATCGCCTCGACGGCGGGACCAGGCGCCCGGATCGTCGCGCTGCGTCTGGCCGACAGCGCCCTGACCGACCTTGTTCGCGCCGGCGACGTCGTCGACGTGCTGGCCGCGCCGTCGACAGGGTCGCCGGAGCCGCCCCAGGCGGCCCCCAAGGTGGTGGCCACCGACGCCGTCGTCGTGCTCGTGTCGGCCAAGCCAAAAGCCCAGGCAGGCGACGGTGACCGCGTAGTCTTGGTGGCGCTGCCGGCTCGCGTGGCGAACACGGTGGCGGGCTCGGCGCTGGGTCAGGCGGTGACCCTCACCCTGCACTGAGCGGCTCGCCGCCGTCGGCCCCGCGACCGACAGCAAACTCTGTCCAATCCCAGGAAGGACATCTGAATGTTCAAAGGGTTCAAGGAGTTTCTCTCGCGCGGCAACATCGTCGACCTGGCCGTCGCGGTCGTCATCGGTACTGCCTTCACCGCGCTGGTCACCAAGTTCACCGACAGCATCATCTCGCCGCTGATCAACCGGATCGGCGTCAAGCAGCAGTCCAATGTCGGCATTCTGAAGATCGGCATCGGCGGCGGCCAGACCATCGACCTGAACATCCTGCTGTCGGCCGCCATCAACTTCGTGCTGATCGCCGCGGTCGTCTACTTCTTCGTCGTGCTGCCCTACAACACGCTGCGCAAGCGCGGCGAGGTCGAACAGGCCGACGACGCCCAGATCGTTCTGCTCACCGAGATCCGCGACCTACTCGCCCAGACCAACGGCGACTCGTCCGGCAGGCACGGCGGAACAATCACGACGCCCCCGCCGGAGCACGGGCCCCGCGCCGACGCCGAGGCCTAGATTTCCAGGCTGGACAGCTGCCCGATGATCTGCGCGGCCAGCGGGTTCAGCGTCGCCATCCCGTCGCGCACCGCGTAGCGGGAGCCGGCCAGGTTCACCACCAGCGTGCTTCCGGACACCCCGGCCAGGCCGCGTGACAATCCGGCGTCGATGATGCCCGCGGACAGCCCCGACGCCCGAATCGCCTCGGCGATGCCCAGGATTTCACGGTCCAGGATCTCCCGGGTGGCTTCCGGGGTGACGTCGCGCGGCGTGACGCCCGTGCCGCCGACGGAGACCACCAGGTCGACACCGCCGATCACCGCGGTGTTGAGCGCGTTGCGGATCTCCACCTCGTCCGCCGCGACCGCGACCACGCCGTCGACGACGAATCCAGCCTCGGTCAGCAGCTCGGTGACCAGCGGCCCGCTGTGGTCCTCGTCCCCGTGGGCGGTGCGATCGTCGACGACCACGACCAGCGCACGCCCGACCACCAGCTCCGCACCCGTCTCCATGGGTGCCACGGTATAACCGAGCTCCGACAATCCCGCCGCCGAGGGTTCTTCGACTCGCATTACTGATCCGCCTTCCCCAGAGTCACCGGCACGGTACGGCTGCCGCCACCAGCGGGATCCTGGAAGGTCAGCGTAATCTTGTCGCCGGGCGCCTTGGACCGCACGGCGGCCACCAGGGCGTCGGCGCTGTTGATCGGGCGGTCGTCCACCTTGGTGACGATCACGTTCTTGGGAACGCCGGCGCTCGCGGCCGCACCGTTGGGCACGACGTCGACGACCTTGGCGCCCGGGGAGCCCTTGTCGTTGGTCACCTGCACGCCCAGCGAGGCGTGGGACGCCTTGCCGGTGCTGATCAGCTCGTCGGCGATGCGCTTGGCCTGATCGACCGGGATCGCGAAGCCGAGCCCGATCGAACCGCTCTGCGCGTCGGGCGAGTCCGCACCCAGGGTGGCGATCGCGGAGTTCACGCCCACCAGTTGGCCGTTCATGTTGACCAGCGCGCCACCGGAGTTGCCCGGGTTGATGGCGGCGTCGGTCTGGATCGCGTCCAGAACGGTGTTCTGGTTGCCCGACTCACCGGTGGTGGACACCGGCCGGTTCAGCGCGCTGACGATCCCGGTGGTCACCGTGCCGGACAGGCCCAGCGGCGACCCGATGGCCACCACCGGTTGGCCGACCCGCAGATCCGACGAGGAACCCAACGAGATCGGGGTCAGCCCCGACACACCCTGCACGCGGATCACGGCGATGTCGCTCGTCGGATCGGCGCCCACGACCGTGAACGGCGCGGTGCGGCCGTCGGCGAACGTCACCGTCGTCTTGGGGGCCGGAGCACCCGGTCCGCCACTGGGGGGTGCGCCCGGACCGCCGGGGGGAGCGCCGGGACCCTTCGCCGGCCCCGCGGCCGCCGCGACCACGTGGTTGTTGGTCAGGATGAGCCCGTCGGCGGAAAGGATGATGCCGGAGCCCTCCTCGGACTGGCGGCCCAGATCGGTCTCCAGCATGACGACGCTGGGGACCACCTTGGAGGCAACCTGCTCGACGCTGCCGGGCGGCATGTTCGCCGCCGGGACGCTGGGGGCGCCCCCGCCGATGACGCTGTGCCCGCTGCCGTTGGTCGTGTGGGTGCCCAGCTCGACGGCCGTGGCGGCGACTCCACCGACACCGGCCGAGACCACCGCGATGGCCACCGCGCCGACGGCCAACAGCCCTGCGCGGGGCCGCTTTTGGGGAGCGGGCGGCATCGGCGGCAGCATGCCGGGGACCGGGCCCGTCCCGGCGGCCCCGGGCATGGGGCCTACGCCCGCTCCTCCCGGCATCCGGCCGGGACCGGTGCCGTTGAACGGTTCGTAGGGCTGGCGGAACTGGGTGGTCTGGGATTGCTGCCGCCAGTCGTATGGCTGGCTATACGGTGGCTGATGCCCCTGGCCGTAAGCAGAGGTCCCCGGATGGGTCGGGGCGGGCGCAGGCTGATTAGGCACGGGACGGTATCCCGGCTGCTGCTGCGGCGGTGGCGAATACCTCGGGTCATTCGTCATGTCGCTGGGTCGCTCTTCCTCTATCTCGGTATTCGGCTCGTCGGCTCGACGGGCTCCTCAACACTAGCTGCAGACCTACCTTGCCCGCGCGGACTGAGAGTCCACTGAGATAACGTTCGCCGGTTCCCGAGAGTTCGACTCGTCGGTGGCCACCGGGACGGTGGCGTCCGATTCCTCATCGGGGTTCGCGGCGGCGGGCGCCGGATACGCAGAGGGCGGCATCGGCCGGCCGGGCAGCAGGACGTAAAACGAGGTGCCCGGCGGCTGTCCGCCCGGCACGGTGTCCTCGACGCGAAGCAACCCACCGTGATTGAGCACGACCTTCTTGACGATCGCCAGACCAAGGCCGGAGCCCGGCATGGCGCGTGCGGTCGTCGAACGGTAGAACCGCTCGAACACCAGGCGGCGTTCGTGCGGCGGGATCCCGGGGCCCTGGTCGGACACCACCAGCTCCGCGTGCGACGGGTCGAGCTGGCGCATGGTGACACCGACGCGTCCGCCCGCGGGACTCCACTTGGCCGCGTTGTCCAGCAGGTTCAGCACCGCGCGCGACAGCCCGGCGGCGTCGCCGTAGACCTGCCAGGGGGTCACGTTCACATCGAAGTGAATGTCGTTGCGGCGCCGCCTGACTCGCTCCAGGCTGCGGTCGATCACCTCGGACATGTCGACCGGTTCGTGCACCACCTGCCCGGCGTCGTCACGGGTGAGGTCCACCAAATCGCCCACCAGCGTGGACAATTCCTCGATCTGCGCCAGCACGTCGGCGCGCAGCTCGACCATCTCCTGCTCGGGCAGCCGCGGCGCGCCCGGCTCCATCGACGCCATCAGCAGCTCGACGTTGGTGCGCAGCGACGTCAGCGGGGTCCGCAATTCGTGCCCGGCGTCGGTGACCAGCCGCGCCTGCCGCTCGCGGGACTCGGCCAGCGCCCGCAGCATCAAGTTGAACGCCTCGGTGAGCCTGGCCAATTCGTCGCTACCGAACACCGGGATGGGTCGCAGGTCGTCGGTGCGCGCCACCCGCTCGGCCGCCTCGGTCAGGCGAGCCACCGGACGCAGGCCCGCCCTGGTGACCATGCCGCCGGCCACCGCGGCGACCGCGACACCGATGCCGCCGACGATCAGCAGCACCAACCGCAGCTTGGTCATCACCGCCTCGGTGGGCTTGAGGCTCTTGGAGATCAGCAGCGAGCAGCCGTTGGGCAAGTGGATGGCCAGGACTCGCTGATCCAGCGCGGTGCGCCGGGACATGAACAGGTCACCGCGGATCACCGCCTTCTCCGGCGCGCCGACGGGCAGCGTCTGGCCCGGCTGCTGCGCGGTGTAGATCGAGTGGCCCGGGTTCACCAGCATCGCATTGACGTCGGAATAGGCGGTGCCTTCGATGGCCTTGCCCGGGTCGGCGGCCAGCGAACCGCTGGCGATCAGCAGCTGCGCGCGGCTCTGCAGCTGGTTGTCGATATCGCTGTACAGCGCCGCCGAGATGACCGCGTACACGGCGAACGCCATCAGCACGACGACCATCGCCACCATCGACATCGCCAGCAGCATGACGCGCCACCGCAGCGACAGCGAGCTGGTGGCGCGAAGCGGAACGCGTTGCGGCCGTTGGTACCGGATCATCGTCGAATGCGGGGCGTCACGGCGGCGTCTCGCGAAGGACGTAGCCCACGCCGCGGACCGTGTGGATCAGTCGCGGCTCACCGCCGGCTTCGGTCTTGCGGCGCAGGTAGCCGACGTAGACCTCCAGCGCGTTGCCGGAGGTCGGAAAGTCGAACCCCCACACCTCCTCCAGGATCCGGCTGCGGGTGAGCACCCGGCGCGGATTGGCGATCAACATTTCCAGCAGGGCGAATTCGGTGCGGGTCAGGCTGATCTGGCGTTGTCCGCGGGTCACTTCACGGGTCACCGGGTCCAGCGTCAGGTCGGAGAACGTCATGGCCACCGATTCGGCGTCCTCGTCATCGGGCTTGGTGCGGCGCAGCAGCGCCCGCATCCGGGCCAGCAGTTCCTCCAGCGCGAACGGCTTCGGCAGGTAGTCGTCGGCGCCGGCGTCCAGCCCGGCGACCCGCTCGGACACCGAATCGCGGGCGGTGAGCACCAGGATCGGCAGGTCGTCACCGGTGCTGCGGAGCTGGCGGCAGACCTCGAGGCCGTCCAGCCGCGGCATCATCACGTCGAGGACGAGCGCGTCGGGCCGGTCGCTGGCGATCATCTCCAGCGCCTCCACCCCGTCGTGGGCCAACTCCACCGAGTAGCCATTGAAGGAAAGCGACCGCCGCAGCGACTCACGCACTGCGCGATCGTCATCGACGACCAGTATCCGCACGCAGCTAGTGTCGTCCCGACGCCTGAGAGCGGGCTGAGAGGCGCGCCGGGTGTTTGCCGAGATTAACTAACGCCGGTCCAGGTCGATCAGGCCCAGGCGGGCGGCCTTGAGCAGGCGGCGGGGCACCTTGTGCTTCTGGCCGGCGACCGTCACACCGACGAGTTCGGTCTTGGTGGCCTTCCACTGCGCGCGACGGCTACGGGTGTTCGCGCGCGACATCCTGCGCTTGGGTACGGCCATGGTCGGGCCTAACTCCTCGTGTCGGGGGCATGTCGCGGGGCATGGCCGGTGGGGCCGAACGTGCGACGATTGCTACCAGGATAGTCGGTGGCCTGGCGCTCACCAAAACGACGGCCGCCGGCGCCCAGATTGCCGTGCCGGCTGCGATCCGACGCCGTCATACGACCGTGGTGGCGATCTCGGCGCCGGAGGCGATCGGACGTCCTTGACGTGGCACCGGCGCGACCCGCTAACCTACCGGTTGGTTGGTTGGTTTGCGCTCACCGGTGAATCGCAGATTGGAGGACTGCATGGCCTCTGCCCCTGCTCGCGACGCTGTCCGGATCGCGAACTGCTCCGGGTTCTACGGCGACCGGCTGTCGGCGATGCGGGAGATGCTCACCGGCGGGGACGTGGACTACCTCACCGGCGATTACCTGGCCGAACTGACCATGCTGATCCTGGGCCGCGACCGGATGAAACATCCCGAGCGCGGCTATGCCAAGACCTTCCTGACCCAGCTCGAGGACTGCCTGGGCGAGGCACGCGACCGGGGCGTCCGCATCGTCGCCAACGCCGGCGGCCTCAACCCGGCCGGACTGGCCGACGCGATCCGTGCCCTGGCCGAGCGGCTCGGCATCCCCGCCCGGGTCGCCCACGTCGAGGGCGACGACCTGCTGGCGCGCGCCGCCGACCTCGGCCTGGGCACGCCCCTGACCGCGAACGCCTACCTGGGCGCGTGGGGCATCGTCGACTGCCTGGGCGACGGCGCCGACGTGGTCGTCACCGGCCGGGTCACCGACGCCTCGGTGATCGTCGGGGCGGCGGCGGCGCACTTCGGCTGGGACCGCGCCGACTACGACCGGCTCGCGGGCGCCGTGGTCGCCGGCCACGTCATCGAATGCGGCGTGCAGGCCACCGGCGGCAACTACTCCTTCTTCACGGAGATTCCAGCGGAGCCCGGCCTTCTGCACGCCGGCTTCCCGCTGGCCGAGGTGCACGCCGACGGCTCGTCGGTGATCACCAAGCACCCCGGCACCGGTGGGCTGGTGAGCGTCGACACCGTCACCGCGCAGCTGCTCTACGAGATCACCGGCGCCCGCTACGCCAACCCCGACGTCACCGCCCGGATGGACACCGTCGCGTTGTCCGCCGACGGGCCGGACCGGGTGCGCATCAGCGGCGTGCGCGGCGAGCCGCCACCACCCACGTACAAGGTGTCGCTCAACAGCATCGGCGGATTCCGCAACGCGATGACCTTCGTGCTGACCGGGCTGGACATCGAGGCCAAGGCCGACTTGGTGCGCCGGCAGCTGGAGGCCGCGCTGACCGTCAAGCCCGCGGAGCTGCAGTGGTCGCTGGCGCGCACCGACCACACCGACGCCGACACCGAGGAGGCCGCCAGCGCGCTGCTGCACTGCGTGGTCCGCGACCCCGATCCCGCCAACGTCGGACGTCAATTCTCTTCGGCCGCTGTCGAATTGGCGCTCGCCAGTTATCCCGGCTTCCACGTGACCGCCCCGCCGGGCGACGGCCAGGTCTACGGCGTGTTCACCGCCGGCTACGTCGACGCCACCCAGGTGCCGCACGTCGCGGTGCACGCCGACGGCTCGCGCCGCGACATCCCTTGCGCCACCGAGACTCTGGAGTTGGCGCCCGCCGATCCCCCGGCCTTGCCGGAGCCGTTGCCGGAGGGTCCGACCCGCCGCGTTGCGCTGGGCCGCATCGCCGGGGCGCGCAGCGGCGACAAGGGCGGCTCGGCCAACGTCGGGGTCTGGGTCCGCACCGAGGACCAGTGGCGCTGGCTGGCCAACACGCTGACCGTCGAGCTGCTCGTGGAGCTGCTGCCCGAGGCCGCGCAGTTCGACGTGACCCGCCACGTGCTGCCGAACCTGCGCGCGGTCAACTTCGTCATCGACGGCATCCTGGGCCAGGGCGTCGCCTACCAGGCGAGGTTCGACCCCCAGGCCAAGGGGCTGGGCGAATGGCTGCGCGGCCGGCATGTCGACATCCCCGAAAGGTTGTTATGAATCTCTGGACAACACCCGAGCGCGAAGCGTTGCGAAAGACCGTGCGCGCCTTCACCGAACGCGAGATCCTGCCGCACGCCGACGAGTGGGAGCGCATCGGCGAGCTCCCGCGCGACCTGCACCGCCGGGCCGGGGCGGCCGGCCTGCTGGGCGCCGGCTTCCCCGAGGCGGTCGGCGGGGGCGGCGGCGACGGCGCGGACGCGGTGATCATCTGCGAAGAGGTGCATCAGGCCGGCGCGCCGGGCGGGGTCTTCGCGTCGTTGTTCACCTGCGGGATCGCGGTGCCGCACATGATCGCGTCTGGCGATCAGCGGCTGATCGAAGAGTTCGTCCGCCCGACGCTGGCCGGCGAGAAGATCGGCGCGCTGGCCATCACCGAACCCGGCGGCGGTTCGGACGTGGGGCACCTGCGGACCTCGGCTGAGCTAGTCCGCGGCGACGGCGACGCCTACTACGTGGTCAACGGCGCCAAGACCTACATCACCTCCGGGGTGCGCGCCGACTACGTCGTCACCGCGGTGCGCACCGGCGGTCCCGGCGCGGCGGGTGTTTCGTTGCTGGTGGTCGAGAAGGGCACGCCGGGTTTCGAGGTGAGCCGCAAGCTGGCCAAGATGGGGTGGCGGTCCTCGGACACCGCCGAGCTGTCCTTCGTCGACGCGCGGGTGCCGGCGGCCAACCTGGTCGGCGCCGAGAACAGCGGCTTCCTGCAGATCGCGGCGGCGTTCGTCTCCGAGCGCATCGGCCTTGCGGCGCAGGCGTATGCGAGCGCCCAGCGGTGCTTGGACCTGACGGTGCAGTGGTGCCGCGACCGCGAGACCTTCGGGCGGCCGCTGATCTCCCGGCAGTCGGTGCAGAACACCCTGGCCGAGATGGCCCGGCGCATCGACGTCGCCCGGGTCTACTCCCGTCATGTGGTCGAACGCCAGCTGGCCGGTGAGACCAACCTGATCGCCGAGGTGTGTTTCGCCAAGAACACCGCCGTGGAGGCCGGCGAATGGGTGGCCAACCAGGCCGTCCAGCTGTTCGGCGGCATGGGCTACATGGCCGAATCGGAAGTCGAACGCCAGTACCGGGACATGCGGATCCTGGGCATCGGCGGCGGGACCACCGAAATCCTGACCTCACTGGCCGCGAAAACGCTGGGATACCAATCATGACCGTCCTGCAGTCAACGCTGGACCCGTCGTCGGCCGCCTACAGCGACGCGGCATCGACCGCGACCACCCGGCTCGGGGAGATCGACGCCGAGCTCGCCAAGGCGCTTGCGGGCGGCGGCCCCAAATATGTGGAGCGCCACCACGGGCGGGGCAAGCTGACCGCGCGGGAACGCATCGAGCTGCTGGTCGACGCGGACTCCCCGTTCCTGGAGTTGTGCCCGCTGGCGGCGTACGGCAGCGCATTCCAGGTCGGCGCCAGCGTCGTCACCGGCATCGGTGTGGTGTCGGGCGTCGAGTGCATGATCGTCGCCAACGACCCGACCGTCAAAGGCGGCACCAGCAATCCGTGGACCCTGCGAAAGATCCTGCGGTGCAACCAGATCGCCTTCGAGAACCGGCTGCCCGTCATCTCGCTGGTGGAGTCCGGCGGTGCGGACCTGCCGACGCAGAAGGAGGTGTTCATCCCCGGCGGGCGGATGTTCCGTGACCTGACCCGCCTGTCGGCGGCCGGCATCCCCACCATCGCGCTGGTGTTCGGCAACTCGACCGCCGGCGGGGCCTACGTGCCGGGCATGTCCGACCACGTGGTGATGATCAAGGAACGCTCCAAGGTGTTTTTGGCCGGCCCCCCGCTGGTCAAGATGGCCACCGGCGAGGAATCCGACGACGAATCGCTCGGCGGTGCCGAAATGCACTCCCGCGTCTCGGGTTTGGGTGACTACTTCGCCGTCGACGAACTCGACGCGATCCGGATCGGGCGGCGCATCGTCGCCCGGCTGAACTGGCGCAAACAGGGACCCGCGCCCGGGCCGGCCCCCGATCCGTTGTTCGACGCCGAGGAGCTGATCGGCATCGTGCCCGCGGATCTGCGCATCCCGTTCGATCCGCGCGAGGTGATCGCCCGCATCGTCGACGGCTCCGAGTTCGACGAATTCAAGGCCATGTACGGCTCGTCGCTGGTGACCGGGTGGGCTCGGCTGCACGGCTACCCGGTGGGCATCCTGGCCAACGCCCGCGGGGTGCTGTTCAGCGAGGAATCCCAGAAGGCGACCCAGTTCATCCAGCTGGCCAACCGCTCCGACACCCCACTGTTGTTCCTGCACAACACCACCGGCTACATGGTGGGCAAGGATTACGAGGAGGGCGGGATGATCAAGCACGGCTCGATGATGATCAACGCGGTCTCCAACTCGACCGTCCCGCACATCTCGCTGTTGATCGGCGCGTCGTACGGGGCCGGCCATTACGGCATGTGCGGCCGCGCCTACGACCCCCGGTTCCTGTTCGCCTGGCCCAGCGCCAAGGCGGCGGTGATGGGCGGCGCCCAGCTGTCGGGGGTGCTGTCGATCGTGGCGCGGGCCGCCGCCGAGGCCCGCGGCCAGCAGGTGGACGAGGAGGCCGACGCCGCGATGCGGGCGGCCGTCGAGGGGCAGATCGAAGCCGAGTCGCTGCCGCTGGTCCTGTCCGGGATGCTTTACGACGACGGGGTGATCGACCCGCGCGACACCCGCACCGTGTTGGGAATGTGTCTGTCCGCCATCGCCACTGGCCCGATCAAGGGGACGTCGAACTTCGGCGTCTTCCGGATGTGAGCCCCATGGTCACTCGAGTGCTGGTCGCCAACCGGGGCGAGATCGCCCGACGGGTGTTCGCCACCTGCCGGCGGCTCGGCCTGGGCACCGTCGCCGTCTACACCGACCCGGACGCCGCCGCGCCGCACGTGGCCGAGGCCGACGCCCGGGTGCGGCTGCCGAAGACCAACGACTACCTGAACGCCGAGGCGATCATCGCGGCCGCCCACGCCGCCGGCGCCGACGCGGTGCACCCCGGCTACGGGTTCCTCTCGGAGAACGCGCAATTCGCGGCCGCCGTGCAGGCCGCGGGCCTGACGTGGATCGGCCCGCCGGTGGACGCGGTGCGGGCGATGGGCTCCAAGATCGAGTCCAAGAAGCTGATGGCCGCCGCCGGCGTCCCGGTGCTCGACGAACTGGACCCCGACTCCGTCACCGAGGCGCAGCTGCCCGTGCTGGTCAAGGCCTCCGCCGGCGGCGGCGGCCGCGGCATGCGGGTGGTGCGCGAATTGTCGGCCCTGGCCCGCGAAGTGGAGGCCGCCCGCCGCGAGGCACAGTCCGCATTCGGCGACCCGACGGTGTTCTGCGAGCGCTACCTGCCGACCGGACACCACATCGAGGTGCAGGTGATGGCCGACACCCACGGCACCGTCTGGGCCGTCGGGGAACGGGAATGCTCCATCCAACGCCGGCACCAGAAGATCATCGAGGAAGCCCCCTCCCCCCTGGTCGAGCGCACCCCGGGCATGCGGGCCAGGCTGTTCGACGCGGCCCGGCTGGCCGCCGGGGCGATCGGCTACACGGGCGCCGGGACCGTCGAGTTCCTCGCCGACGATGACGGCGAGTTCTATTTCCTGGAGATGAACACCCGGCTGCAGGTCGAGCACCCGGTCACCGAGGAGACCACCGGGCTGGACCTGGTCGAACTGCAGCTCGCCGTCGCCGACGGCGACCGGCTCGACGCCGAACCGCCCGTCGCGCAAGGGCATTCGATCGAAGCTCGGCTCTACGCGGAGGATCCCGCCCAGGGCTGGCAGCCGCAGGCCGGCCGCGTGCACGACTTCGAGGTGCCTGCGGTGCGATCACGATTCGCCACGCTGGGGCAGCGGACGGGCATCCGCCTCGACTCGGGCATCGCCGCCGGATCGACCGTGTCCATTCACTACGACCCGATGCTGGCCAAGGTCATCTCGTACGCGCCGATCCGCAGGCAGGCCGCACTGGTGCTGGCCGACGCGCTGGCCCGCACCCGGCTGCACGGCCTGCGCACCAACCGCGAGCTGCTGGTCAACGTGCTGCGCCACCCCGCGTTCCTCGACGGCGCCACCGACACCGCATTTTTCGACACGCACGACCTGACGAAACTGTCGGCCCCCCTGGCCGACGAAGCGACCGTCCGGCTGTCCACGATCGCCGCCGCGCTCGCCGACGCCGCGCACAACCGTGCGACCGCTCCGGTCCTGGGATCGCTGCCCAGCGGCTGGCGCAACCTGGCGTCGGGCTATCAGGTGAAGACCTACCGCGACGCCGACGGCGGCGAGCATCGGGTCGAATACCGCTTCACCAGAACGGGATTGCTCCTCGCCGACGACGAGCCGGTCCGGCTGGTCTCGGCCACGCCGGACGAGGTCGTGCTCGCCGACGGTTCCGGGGTGGCGTACGGCTTCGCCGTCGCGCGTTACGGCGAGAACGTCCACATCGACTCGGCGCGCGGGCCGGTCCACCTGGTGGCGCTGCCGCGGTTCCCCGAGCCGGGATCGGCCGTCGAGCAGGGGTCGCTGGTTGCGCCGATGCCCGGCAGCGTGATCCGGATCGGCGCGGCGGCCGGCGACACCGTCGACGCCGGCCAGGCGTTGATCTGGCTCGAGGCGATGAAGATGGAGCACACCATCACCGCGCCGACCGACGGCGTCCTCGTCGAACTCAACGTCAAGACCGGCCAGCAAGTCGAAGTGGGCGCCGTCCTAGGAGTGATCGCAAGCGCGGCGCAGCCGGGCGCAGTGGGTCACGACCATCCAAACCCGCGGGTCGAAGCGCCGCAAGCAGAAGGAGATTCGTAAATGACCGACACCAGCTTCATCGAGAGCGAGGAACGTCAGGCCCTGCGCAAGTCGGTGGCGGCGTGGGCCGCCAACTACGGCAGCGAGTATTACCTGCGGAAGGCCCGCGCGCACGAGCACACCGACGAATTGTGGTCGGAGGCGGGCAAGCTCGGCTTCCTCGGGGTGAACCTGCCCGAGGAGTACGGCGGCGGCGGCGCCGGCATGTACGAGCTTTCGCTGGTGATGGAGGAGATGGCCGCCGCGGGCAGTGCGCTGCTGCTGATGGTGGTGTCCCCGGCCATCAACGGCACCATCATCAGCAAGTTCGGCACCGAAGAACAGAAGAGGCGCTGGATTCCCGGCATCGCCGACGGCACCCTGACGATGGCCTTCGCCATCACCGAGCCCGACGCCGGCTCCAACTCCCACAAGATCACCACCACCGCCCGCCGCGACGGCAGCGACTGGATCCTCAAGGGCCAGAAGGTCTACATCTCCGGCATCGACCAGGCGCAGGCCGTGCTGGTGGTGGGTCGCACCGAAGAGGCCAAGACCGGCAAGCTGCGGCCGGCCCTGTTCGTGGTGCCCACCGACTCCCCTGGATTCACCTACACCCCAATCGAAATGGAGCTGATCAGTCCCGAACGCCAGTTCCAGGTCTTCCTCGACGACGTCCGGCTGCCGGCCGACGCGCTGGTCGGTTCCGAGGACGCCGCGATCGCGCAGCTCTTCGCCGGCCTGAATCCCGAGCGGATCATGGGCGCCGCCAGCTCGGTCGGGATGGGACGGTTCGCTCTCGAGAAGGCCGCCGACTACGTCAAGACCCGCCAGGTGTGGGGCACGCCGATCGGCGCGCACCAGGGACTGTCGCATCCGTTGGCCCAGTGCCACATCGAGGTGCAACTGGCCAAGCTGATGATGCAGAAGGCCGCCGCGCTCTACGACAGCGGCGACGACGCGGGCGCGGCCGAGGCCGCCAACATGGCCAAATACGCTGCGGCCGAGGCGGCTACCCGCTCGGTCGACCAGGCGGTGCAGTCGATGGGCGGCAATGGGCTGACCAAGGAGTACGGCGTCGCGGCCATGCTGGCCTCGGCCAGGCTCGGGCGAATCGCCCCCGTCAGCCGCGAGATGGTGCTCAACTTCGTGGCGCAAACATCGCTGGGCTTGCCCCGGTCGTACTGATGGAAACGCTGGTCGAATACGCCGGCCCCGCCGAGACCGGCGGGCCGTTCGCGCGGGTGACGCTGAACTCGCCCCACAACCGCAACGCGCTCTCCACCGCGCTCGTCGAGCAGTTGCATCAGGGGCTGCGCGACGCCGCGGCGGACCCGGGCGTGCGCGCGGTGGTGCTGGGCCACACCGGCGGCACATTCTGCGCCGGCGCGGACCTGAGCGAAGCCGGCGGCGGTGACCCATTCGACATGGCCGTCGCCCGGGCCCGCGAAATGACCGCGGTGATGCGGGACATCGTCTCGTCGCCGCTGCCGGTCATCGCCGCGATCGACGGGCATGTCCGCGCGGGCGGCTTCGGACTCGTCGGCGCCTGCGACATCGCCGTCGCCGGGCCGCGCAGCACCTTCGCCCTGACCGAGGCGCGCATCGGCGTCGCCCCGGCGATCATCTCGCTCACGCTGCTGCCGAAGCTGTCCCCGCGCGCCGCGGCGCGCTACTACCTGACGGGCGAGACATTCGACGCCGCCACGGCGGCGGACATCGGCCTGGTCACGATGGCGGCCGAGGACGTCGACGCGGCGGTGAGCGGACTGCTCGCCGACGTGGGCCGCGGTTCGCCCCAGGGGCTGGCGGCCTCCAAGGCGCTCACCACGGCGGCGGTGCTGGAAGGGTTCGACCGCGACGCCGAAGGGCTCGCCGAAGAGTCGGCCCGGCTCTTCGTATCCGAGGAGGCCCGGGAGGGCATGCTGGCGTTCCTGCAGAAGCGCACACCCGGCTGGGCGAGTTAGCCAGGTGTCAAACAAAGGCCCCGCACGCAAGCGGTCGGCGCGACGCGAGGTTGCAGTTTGACCAACTCCTCTTGCAGCAAAGGCTGGAGGTCGTAGGCTCGTGGGTGATGAGCAACTCTGCGCAACGCGATGCGAACGACACGCGCGACGAATCGTCGCGCGCGGCCGACACTGATCGCATCCAGCTCGCGCAGTTGCTGGCCTACGCGGCCGAGCAGGGCCGCCTACAGCTCAAAGACTACGAAGACCGTCTGACCAGGGCGTATGCGGCGACCACGTACGAGGAACTGGACCGGCTGCGGGCCGATCTGCCGGGTGCGCCCATCAGCCCGCGCCGCGGCGGCAAGCCCAACCCCGCGCCGTCCACGCTGCTGCTGGCCCTGTTGAGCGGCTTCGAGCGGCGCGGCCGCTGGAACGTGCCCAAGAAGCTGACCACCTTCGCCTTGTGGGGCAACGGGGTGGTGGATCTGCGCTACGCCGACTTCACCTCGACCGAGGTCGACATCCACGCGATGTCGATCATGGGCGCCACAACAATTTTGCTGCCGCCCGAGGTGAACGTCGAGATTCACGGCCGCGGCGTGATGGGCAACTTCGACCGCAGCGTCCTCGGCCAGGGCACCCCCGGCGCCCCGACGGTGAAGATCCGCGGCTTTTCGCTGTGGGGCGGCGTCGGCATCGTTCGCAAGGCCCGCCGGCCCCGCGGCTAGCGTCAGCCGGGCACGTAGTCGAACTTGTCGGGGTTAGGCCCGTTCCTCCCCGATTCACCCTTGTCCAGCGCCGAGATCGCGTCCATGTCGGAGTGATCGAGTTCGAAATCGAAAAGCTGGAAATTCTCTTTGACCCGTTCCGGAGTCACCGACTTGGGGAACACGACGTCGCCGCGCTGAATGTGCCAGCGCAGCACCACCTGTGCCGCGGTCTTGCCGCGCGCAGCGGCGACACGGTTGATCACCGGATCGTCGAGCACCTTGCCCTGTGCGATGGGTGCCCACGCCTCGGTGACGATGCCGTGTTCGCGTCCGTACGCCCGGACCTCTGCGTTGCCGAAGTATGGGTGAACCTCGATCTGGTTGACCGACGGCACGGTCCCGGTTTCCGCGGCGAGCCGGTTCAGATGTGCCACTTGGAAATTCGAGACGCCGATGCTGTGGGCGCGCCCGTCGCGGGCGAACTCCTCGAACACCTTCCAGGTCGAGACGAAGTCACCGTCATAAAGCGTGGGCAGCGGCCAGTGGATGAGGAACAGGTCCACGTAGTCGGACCCCAGGGCTTTGAGCGTTCCGTCGAAGGCGCGGCGCGCGTCGTCGGGCTGGTGAAACCCGTTGTTGAGCTTGCTGGTGATGAACACGTCGGCGCGGTCGAGACCCGCGTCCCGAATGCCCTGTCCGACTTCCTTTTCGTTGCCGTACATCTCGGCGGTGTCGATGTGCCGGTAGCCGATCTCGAGCGCGGTCTTGACCGCCGCCGCGGTCTCGGCCGGCTTGATCTGGAACACGCCGAAGCCGAGCTGCGGAATGCCGACACCATCGTTGAGTTGGATCGTTGGAACCTTGCTCATGCATCTCCTCCTTCGTAAGGCCTATACCCGGTCGGCCGCGCTCTTATCGGAGGCAACGGCGATCCCGGTCCGAGAGCGCGCTCGATACCCCAGCCTGGCCGGGCCGGACGTGCGTGTCTTCGCCGCTGGCGTCCATCGACGCTGCGGGCCACCGCCAGTGCGCGCATGGCAGCCAGCCGCAACCCGGGCGGGCTAACGGCGACGCGACCGCAGGTAGTCGCCCACCACGGCCGCGCCCAGGCCGTCGACGTCGGGCACCACCACGCGCCCCTCGACGCGCCGGGCGACCTGGTCGATGAACCGGGCCAGGCCGGGGTCGCTGCCCAGCCGGAAGATGGTGATCTGCGCGCCCAGGCGGGCCATGTCGTCGAACCCCCGCACGGTGTGCGCGATGGTCCGCGGATGCGGCGGGTAATCGAAGAACACGGTGGTGCCGTCGCCGTCGAAGTCCTCCAGGTGCGCGGTGGGCTCACCATCGGTCACCACCAGCACAACGGGCTGCGCGTTGGGGTGCCGCCGCAGGTGCCGGCCGGCCAACGCCAGCGCGTGGTGCAGGTTGGTGCCCTGCTCGTAGACACCCTCCAAACCGGTGAGCTCGGCGGCGGTCACCGTCCGGGCGTAGCGGCCGAACGCGATGATCTGCAAGGCGTCGGAACGAAATCGCGTGCACACCAGGTGATTGAGGGCCAGCGCCGTCTGCTTCATCGGCAGCCAGCGATTCTCCATCACCATCGAGAACGACGTGTCGACCAGCAGGGCGACCGCGGCCTGGGTGCGCGTCTCGGTCTCGGAGACCTCGACGTCGTCCACGGTGATCTTCAGCGCTGGGGCACCGCCGTCCAGGGTGGCGGTTCCCGCCTGCCGCAACACCGCGTTGGTCAGCGTGCGGGAGATGTGCCACGGCTCGGTGTCACCGAACTGCCACGGCCGGGTCGCCCCGGTGAGTTCGCCGGCCGCGCCCGCGCGCCGATGGTCCCGCTCGCCGCGCCGGCCGGAAAGCTGTTGCGCCACATCGCGTAGCGCCGTCTCGCCCAACCTGCGCATGGCCTTCGGGGAGAGCCGCCACTGGCCGTCGGAACCCCGGTCCAGGAAGCCCTGATTGACCAGCGCCCGCTCCAGCTCGGCGAGCGTGCGGGCGTCGACGGCGGCCTGGTCGCCGAGTTGGCGGGCCAGCGCGTCGAGATCGACGTCGTCCATGGTGGCGCCCGGATAGCTTTGCGAGAGTTGTTCGGCCAGCTGCTCGAGCTCGGCGACGTCGGCCAGCGCTTGCGTGCCCTCACCCATGCCGAACGGGTTGTCGCCGGAGAACTGCTCGGACCCGGTCCAGTCCTCGCCCGGCCGGGCGGCCTGCAGATGCGCGTCGAGCCGGTTCAGCGCCTGCATCAGCGCGGGCGAGCCGAATGCCTGCTGCGCCAACGCATCCAGCTCGGCGCGCTGGTCGGGGCTCAGGCTGTTGCGGAACCGTTGCGCGGCCGCGGCGCGCTTGGCCAGCGAGTCCAGCAGCTCGTCGACGTTGCGCGGGTTCTCCGGGAAGAACTCGCCGTGCTTGTCCATGAAGTCTTGGAAATCTTGGGGCGAGTCCTGCCCATTCGCGTGCTTGTCCAGCAGCTCGTTGAGGTCGTTCAGCATGTCGTTGACGCGCTGGCGGTCCTCGTCGGTGGCGCCCTGCAGGGCTTCCTTCATGCCCGCGAAGCGCTGGTCGAGCATCTCGCGGCCGAGGAGATCCTTGATCTGGTCGTACTTCTCGCGGGCCTCGGTGCTGCGCCAGTTGTAGTCCGAGAGCTCCTGGACGGCCTTGGCCGGCGAGGCGGGCAGGGCGTCGAGTTGCAGTTCGCCGAAGCGGGCGTCGTCGTCGAGCGCGCGGGCCAGTTCCTTGCGTTCGGCCAGCACGGCCTCGTCGAGCAGCTTCTTGATCTCCTGCAGGGTGCCGTCCAAGTTGTTGCGCCGCAACAATTCCCGGCGGCGCTTGTTGGCCTCGGCCGCCAGCCGGTCGGCGCCGCGCATGTTCTTGGTGCCGCGGCGCAGCAGCTCCGAGAGCGCACGGCGCGGCGAGGTGCCGGCCATGACGTCCTGCCCGATCTGCTCGAGGGCCTCGCGCAGATCCACCGGCGGGGCCAGCGGGTCCGGCCCGCCGGTGTACGCCGAGTACCGCGACGAATGCCCTTTAGCCATAGACGGTTTGGCCCTCCTCGGACACCTTGTCGATCCGCTTGGCCAGATACAGGGCCTCCAGCGCCAGTTCCAGCGCGGCGGCGCGCTCGCCCTCGGACTGGGCGTTGACCTTGGCCGCGATCTTGTCCACCACGGGCAGGGCCGGAACCGCGGCCAGCACGTCCTTGGCCGACACCCGCTCGCCGGTCGTGACCGCCGAACCGCCCTCGACCGCGGACACCAGCGACCCGACGTCGATGCCGCCGAGGACCCGCGACGCGGTGTCGGCGGTGGCCCGGCGCAACAGGTGCTCCAGCACGGCCTGCTCGCGGCCCTCCTCACCCGACTCGAATTCCAGCTTGCCGCGCAGGACGTCGATCACCGTGCCGAGGTCGACCACTCGGGCCACCGGATCGGTCTCCCCCAGCACCGCGCCGCGATGCCGCGCGGCGGCGGCGACGGTTTCGGCCGCCGCGATCGCGAACCGCGCCGACACCCCGGAGCGCTGGTCGACCGAACTGGACTCCCGCAGATACCGGGCGAACCGGGCGATCACCTGCATGAGGTAGTCGGGCACCTGCGCGGACAGGTGCGCCTCCTGCACGATCACGCCCACCTCCGCGTCGAGCTCCAGCGGGTAGTGGGTCCGGATCTCCGCTCCGAACCGGTCTTTGAGCGGGGTGATGATGCGGCCGCGGTTGGTGTAGTCCTCGGGGTTGGCGCTGGCGACCACCAAGACGTCCAGCGGCAGGCGCAGCGTGTAGCCGCGCACCTGGATGTCGCGCTCCTCCATCACGTTGAGCATCGACACCTGGATGCGCTCGGCGAGGTCGGGCAGCTCGTTGACCGCGACGATGCCGCGGTGTGCGCGCGGGATCAGGCCGTAGGCGATGGTTTCCGGGTCACCGAGGCTGCGGCCCTCGGCGACCTTGATGGGGTCGATGTCGCCGACCAGGTCCGCGACGCTGGTGTCGGGAGTGGCCAGCTTCTCGGTGTAGCGCTCGCTGCGGTGTCTCCATTCCACCGGCAGGTCGTCGCCCAGGGTCGCGGCCTTGCGGATGGACTCCGGAGTGATCGGCGAGTAGGGGTGCTCGCCCAATTCCGCCCCGGCGATCACCGGCGTCCATTCGTCGAGCAGCCCGACCAGAGCGCGCAGGAGCCGCGTCTTGCCCTGGCCCCGCTCGCCGAGCAGGACGAAGTCATGTCCGGCGATGAGCGCCCGCTCCAGCTGGGGCAGGACGGTGTCGTCGAAACCCAGGATTCCCGGCCAGACCTCGTCACCCTCAGCCAACGCGGTCAGCAGGTTTTCCCGGATTTCCTGTTTGACTCCCCGCTCACGGTGGCCGGCGGTACGCAGCTCGCCGACGGTACGGGGCAGATTGCTGGGTGATGGCACCACTCCACGCTACGCGTTGCCCATTCGGCCCACGCGCCGAACGTTCAGTGAGCGAAGTGACGGGCCCCGGTGAGATAGAGCGTGATCCCGGCGTTGGCCGCCGCCGCGGTCACCTCGTCGTCGCGCACCGACCCGCCGGGGTGCACGATCGCCTTCACCCCGGCGGCCGTCAATGTCTCGAGCCCGTCGGGGAACGGGAAGAACGCGTCGGATGCCGCGACCGCGCCGCGGACCCGGTCGCCTCCGCGTTCGACGGCCAGCCGCGCCGCGTCCACCCGGTTCACCTGCCCCATGCCGACGCCGATGGTGGCCCCGCCACCGGCGATCACGATGGCGTTCGACTTGACCGCGCGGCAGGCCCGCCACGCGAAGAGCAGGTCGGTCAGCGTCGCCGGATCGGCCGGGGAGCCCGTCGCCAGGGTCCAGTTCGCCGGGTTGTCGCCGTGCGCGTCGAGTTCGTCGCGCTGCTGCACCAGCAGCCCGCCGCTGATGGGCCGCAGTTCGGTGCCCCCGGTCAGCGGCTCGGAGGCCACCAGCACGCGGATGTTCTTCTTGCGGGTCAGGGCTTCCAAAGCCTCCGGCGCGTAGGCGGGCGCGATGATGACTTCGGTGAAGATGGTGCTCACGTATTCGGCCATCTCGAGGCTGACCTCGGTGTTGGCCGCGATGACGCCGCCGAAGGCGCTCAGCGGATCGCATTCGTGGGCCTTGCGGTGCGCGTCGGCCACCGATTCCGACGAGATGGCGATCCCGCAGGGGTTGGCGTGCTTGATGATCGCGACGCAGGTCTCTTCGTGGTCGAAGGCGGCCCGCCAGGCCGCGTCGGCGTCGGTGAAGTTGTTGTACGACATCTCTTTTCCGTGCAGCTGCTCGGCCTGCGCCAGGCCGGGCCAGGCGCCGGGGTCGCTGTAGAGCGCCGCCTGCTGGTGCGGGTTCTCGCCGTAGCGCAGCATCGCCGAACGTCGCCAGCTGCGCCCCAGCCATTTGGGGAACGCGGTCGGCGGGTGCTCGGGCGCCAGCGTCGACTCCATCCAGCCGGCGACGGCGATGTCGTATTCCGCGGTGTGCTGAAACGCCAGCGCCGCCAGCTTTTTGCGCTCGGCGAGGGTGAACCCGCCGTGCCGCACCGCGGCGAGCACGCCGTCGTAGCCGCGCGGGTCGGTGATCACCGCGACGCTGGGATGGTTCTTCGCGGCCGCGCGCACCATCGACGGCCCGCCGATGTCGATCTGCTCGACGCACTCGTCGATGCTGGCGCCCGAGTCGACGGTCTCGCTGAACGGATAGAGGTTGACGACGACGAGTTCGAAGGCGGGGATCCCGAGTTCCTCGAGCGCCGCGGCGTGCTCGGCTTTGCGAAGATCCGCGAGCAGGCCGGCGTGCACCCGGGGGTGCAGCGTCTTGACCCGGCCGTCGAGCACCTCGGGGAAGCCGGTCAGCTCCTCCACCCGGGTGACCGGAATCGCTTTGTCGGCAATGGTCTTCGCCGTCGATCCGGTCGAGACGATCTCGACGCCGGCGTCCGCCAGGCCCCGGGCGAGTTCGACGAGGCCGGTCTTGTCGTAGACGCTGATCAGCGCGCGGCGGATCGGCCTTTTCGCCGTCTCCGGCCAGTCGTCGGTGCTCATCGGTTGCTCGCCTTTCGTCCGATCGTCGCTGTTCTCCCGACCAGGGTCAGGCCGCCGGTCGCGATCTCGCCCACCACGTCCACCAGGAGCTTCCGTTCGCTGACCTTGATGCGTTCATGCAGGGTCTCGACGGTGTCGCCGTCGAGCACCGGCACGGCCTGCTGGGCCAGGATCGGCCCGGTGTCCGTCCCGGCGTCCACCAGGTGCACGGTACAACCTGTGACCTTGACGCCGTAGGCCAACGCGTCGGCGACTCCGTGCGCGCCCGGGAACGCCGGCAGCAGCGCCGGATGCGTATTGACGATCCGCCCATAAAACCGTGAAAGGCATTGCGACCCAAGTATTTTCATGAAGCCCGCCGACACCACCAGGTCGGGCGAGTTCGCGGCGATAGCCTCGGTGATGGCCGTGTCCCAGGCGGTTCGGTCGGGGTGGTCGCCGAGCCGTGCGGTGAAGGTCGGCAGCGCGGCCCGCGCGGCGATCTCGAGGGCCGTGCAGTCGCGATCGGCGCCGACCGCGACCACGCGGGCCGGGTAGTCACCGACGGCGGCGTCGAGCAGGGAGCTCAGCAGCGACCCGGTGCCCGACGCCAGCACCACCACCCGCGCGGGCGCACTCGGGGGCACATGGAGCGGTTCGGGCACAGGGAGAGAGCCTAGTGGGAGCTACTCGTCGGGCTCGCGGTCGGTCGCGGTCGGCTCCGCCTCACCGGGCGCCGGCGCGACCTCGTCGCCGGTGACCGCGTCGTCGTCGCCGCTGTCCAGCGCGCCGTCAGCGGCCACGTCGTCGGGGTCGGCGACATCGGCAACCGGCTCGTCGACCGGCTCGACGTCGGGCTCGTCGAAGACGCCCGCAAAGTCGGCGGGCGCGGCCGCGGCGGGCGCGGGCTTGGACCGACGGGGCCGTGCCCGGACGCCGCCGGCCATGAACACCGTGATCCCGCCCACGACCGAGAACCAGAAGAACACCCCGACCAGCAGGGCGCCCTGGTCGACGCCGACATCGCCGAAGTTTCCCAGCCGGCCGCTCCCGCCGTAGGCGAGCAAGGACATCGCCAGCGCCCCGGCGGCCGAGGCGACCAGCAGCTTGGCCATCGCCGGGAGCAGCGGCAGCGCGCGCCGAGCGCATTGCTGCCCGACCGCCACCCCGGACGACGCCCCGATGATGAGCAGCGCGACCCACGCCGGTCCGAGCGGCGGCCGCGGGGCGGCGGCCAGGATCGGCAGCGCCGGGATGTCGCCGCCGAACACGGTGAAGGAGCTGAACGTCGCGAAGCCGAGGTGGGCGCTGGACCCGACCGCCATCGCCGAGGTGCCGACGATGACGTTGGGCGCGTACAGCATCGACAGCACCGTGAGGCTGAACTGCCCGAAGATCGAATCGGTGATCCCGTAGAGGTCTTGCATGGTCGCCCAATGCACCACCAGCGAGGCCGCCGTGACCATGCCGGACAGCCCGAGCAACGCCAGCATGCCCGCGGACGCGGCACGCACGGCGTCGCCCAGCCACAGCGGCAGCGACGAGGCCACCAGTGCCCGTCGTCCCACCCGGGACGAGACGCCGACCGCGGCGCCCACGGCATGGACGACGAGCACGCTGGCGAACGCGCGCAGGGCGTTGGGCGTCTGCAGCTCGGTGATCACCGACGACGCGTCCTGGATGACGGCCAGGGCGATCGCGGCGATCAGCAGGGGGCCGCCCAGCGCGGAGGCGACGACCCAGCGGACCACCAGCCACGAGGAATACGGGGCGATGGCCCGCGCCGTGGTGCGCGCCGTCGCCCAGACCATCAGCAGCACCGGCAGCAGCGGCATGACGCCCAGCTCGCGGCCGCCGATGGAAATCGGCACCTGGTGCACGCCGAGCCACATGCTGGCGATGGCGCCCAGCGCCCCGGTCATGTCGCTGTTGGCGATCAACAACTGCAGCAACGTGACCGCGGCGATGATGACCAGGGCCACCACCGCCGGGCCGAACGCGACCCGGACTAGGTCACGCGCCTGGCGGGCGCCCGCCGGCCGGCTGTCCGCGCCTTCCGACACCCTGTTCACTCTCTGGCGCACGTCCCGACTAGGCGCGAAGGCGCACCGTTAGGACGGCGCGGGGCCAGACTGCGACGAAGGCGACTGCTGCTCCTGGCCGTAGGGCTGCTGGCCGCCGGCCTGGTTGGAGTAATTGGACGCCGAACCCTCGGAGCCGGCACCGGCCGCAGGCGGCGGGCTGAAGCTCGGGAAGCCGGTGGGCGGCGTGGACGGACCCTGCTGCGCGGCCTGTTGGGCCCCGGACTGCGGCGCGGGCTGGGCGCCGAAACCGCCGGTGGGAACCGCGGTTTGGGTCGGGCCCTGACCGGTCGCATATCCGTACTGCGATCCGTACCCGGGGTGCTGCGGCGATTGCTGCTGGCCCGGCTGGCCGTAGTAGGGCTGCTGGCCGTACTGCCCGTATTGGCCGTACTGCCCGTACTGGGCGTACGGGTCGTATTTCGGCCGCGGCGTGGGCGCCGTGATGACACCCGCGTCCAAGAGCACGACGACGACGGCGGCGATCGCCTGGAGCACGCTGCAGGCCACCAGGGGCCACATCGCCCAGCCGATCGAGACGCCGGCGGGCAGGTTGATGGTCTCGGTGACGGCGAGCAACCCACCCAGGACCGCGATGACCGCGACCATTCCGGCGTAGCTCTTGGCCTTGGGCACCAGGCTGAGCCCCGCGAGCAGCGCAGCCAGCACCGCGACGATGACGGCCGTGCCCGCGTCACCGGCGCGGCCGCCGACGCCCGGGCCGAGGTCGGCGCCGATGGTGAAGGTGGGCCCGAAGTTCAGCAGGTACACCGCGAGGCCGAACGCGATCACCGCGATGTTCAGGTAGAGCGGGAGCTTGGTGGCGCCGTCGTCGTCCTTGGTGAACGACGGTGTGGAGCCTGCGTAGGAGCCGCCGGGCGGCGCGGTCGGGTATCCGGGGCTGCCGGGCGAGTAGGTCATGGCTCCTCCTGTTGCTTCCAGTGCCTTGAAGTGCCTTTGCGGGCGCCGCAGTTGCGTCGCGACGCTGTGCTTGCGGGCGCGCCGTTTCTTAACCGCCGTGCCCGGCGCTTGCGTTGCGACGCGATCGATCAACCACGCTAGCGCACTTCGGGACGCCGGTGCCGTGGCGACCGGCTTGGACACCAGACCGCCGCCGATCCGTGCCGCCGCGCCGGCCGCTTGCCCAGCAGAGGTAGAACACGTTCTAATTCTCCCCATGGATTACGGGCTTGTGCTTTTTACCAGCGACCGTGGCATCTCTCCGGCGTCGGCCGCGAAGCTTGCCGACGAACACGGCTTCACGACCTTTTACGTGCCGGAACACACCCACATCCCGATCAAGCGCGAGGCGGCACACCCGACGACGGGCGACGCGTCGCTGCCCGACGACCGCTACATGCGGACGCTAGACCCATGGGTGAGCCTGGGTGCGGCCTGCGCCGTCACGTCGCGGGTCCGGCTGTCCACCGCGGTGGCGCTGCCCGTCGAACACGACCCGATCACGCTGGCGAAAAGCATCGCGACCCTCGACCATCTGTCCGGCGGGCGCGTGAGCCTCGGCGTCGGATTCGGCTGGAACACCGACGAGCTCGCCGACCACGGGGTGCCGCCCGCCCGGCGCCGCACCATGCTGCGGGAATACATCGAAGCCATGCGTGAGCTGTGGACCAAGGAGGAAGCCGCCTACGACGGCGAGTTCGTCAAGTTCGGGCCCAGCTGGGCGTGGCCCAAGCCCGTGCAGCCACACATTCCGGTGCTGGTGGGCGCGGCCGGGACCGAGAAGAACTTCAAGTGGATCGCCCGCAGCGCCGACGGCTGGATCACCACCCCGCGCGACTTCGACATCGACGAGCCGGTGAAGTTGCTGCAGGACACCTGGGCGGCCGCCGGCCGCGACGGTGCTCCGCAGATCGTCGCGCTCGACTTCAAACCGATCCCCGAGAAGCTCGCCAAATGGGCCGAGCTCGGGGTGACCGAGGTGCTGTTCGGCCTGCCGGACAAGCCCGACGACGAGGTCGCGGCCTACGTCGAGCGGCTGGCCGGCAAGCTGGCCGCCCTCGTCTAAGGCGTGAGCAGACGCGAAATCGCATCCGACGCCGGGAACCAGTGCGAGTTTGCGTCTGCTCGCCACTGAGGCGTCAGGCCAGGGCGGCCCGGTTGTCCTTCTCGGTCGGCCGGACCACGATCGAAGCCCCGAGCGGCTCGCCGTCGCTGAGTAGCCCGACCAGATCGGGGTCCTCGCTCAGGGCCAGGAAGCGGCTGCCGTCGCCGTCGAGACGGCCGACGATGAGGCCGGTGTGCACCGGCCAGTCGTAGCGCACGGTGTAGGTCTCGATGGTCGCCGGACCGTCGGCCTTGACGGTCACCGGCATCTTGGGACGGGCGGCGACCTCGGCACGCAGCGCGGCGCTGTTGTCGGGCTTCCAGTTCACCGGGGTGGTCGAGTACACCCCGACGGAGTACTTGCTCATGATCCCGCCGTTGGCGGCGACCAGGCCGAATTGCCCTGGCAGGTCGCGCATTTCGCTGACGGTCTCGGCGATGCCGTGCAGTGAGTAGTTGTTGCCCGGCCCGCCGAAGTACGGCAGGCCGCCGGTGAGCGTCAGCCCGCGCGGGTCGTCGGTGGCCAGGCCCGTCCCGTCGCAGAAGTTGAACACCGGCACCGGGAAGCAGCTGTAGAGGTCGAAGGTCGAGACGTCGTCGATGCCGATGCCAGCGCCGCCGAGTGCTTCCCGGACCGCCAGCACCGAAGCCGAGTTGTGCGTCAGGTCGAGGCGGTCGAGCAGCGGTTGGTCCACCATGTCGGCGTGGCCGTGCAAGAACACCCAGCGCTCCGCGGGCACGCCGAGCCTGCGGGCCGCGGACACCGACATCAGCAGCGCGGCCGCACCCTGATTGACCTGGTCACGGGCCACCAGCAGCCTCGGGTACGGATCACAGATCATCCGGTTGGACGCGGTGACGGTGATGAGTTCGTCGACGCTGCGCTCTACCGGGGAAGACGCGAACGGGTTCTTCGCCGCCACCTTGGTGAACGGTGCGAATAGCTCGCCCATCTCCCGCCGGTAGTCGGAGACGCTCAAGCCCAGGCGGGCACGGCGCGCGTTCTCCAGCAGCCCGTACTGGGCGGGCGCACCGACCAAGCCATGCGCGACGGTGTAGTCGTCGAACAGGCCGTCGTAGCCGAAGCCCCGGTCCTCGAGGGAGCCCTCGACCGTGTCGGAGTGGTCCGGCTTCTCCCGGTCGGCGAAATACCGGATGCTGGAAGTGTTCTCGGAGCCGAAGATCATCACGACCTCGGCCGCACCCGAGGCGATGACGCCGGCGAACTCGGTGACCAGATGCTGCGGGCCCTGGCCGCCGATGGGTTCGAGAACCGCGCGGGCCGGTGTGGCACCGATGCGCTGGGCCACCGAACGCGGGTAGTTGTTGGACTTGCCCATCGGCGCGGGTGTGCGCCCGGAGAGCTCGAACTGCCGGATCGCGGCGACGGTGTCGATGGACGCGGCGACGGTGGCGGCGTCGGCCCCACAGTCATGCAGCGCGGCCCGCGCCGCCGCGGTGGCCAGTTCCACCGAGGACATCCCACGGTAGCCGGAGTCCTCGATGCGCTCGGTGAACTGCCCCACACCGACGATGACCGGCGTGTTCGGGTCGAGATTCATAGACCCACTATCTACCTAGGGCCGGGCCCCGGCCAAATCCGGGGCCCTCGCAGCGGTCCCATAGTGGCGACCCGCCTCGCCCGGTCCCCCGCAAACGGGAGGTGCCCCCAACGCCGCGCTCCCGATCGCCACGGGCCCTACAGGCTCTGCAGGATCTCCCGCGCCAGGGCGGCGGTCTCCGACGGGGTCTTGCCGACCTTGACGCCGGCCGCCTCGAGGGCCTCCTTCTTGGCGGCCGCGGTGCCCGACGAACCGGACACGATGGCGCCCGCGTGGCCCATCGTCTTGCCTTCCGGCGCAGTGAATCCCGCGACATAGCCGACGACCGGCTTGCTCACGTTGGCCTTGATGTAGTCGGCCGCACGCTCCTCGGCGTCGCCGCCGATCTCACCGATCATCACGATGACCTTGGTGTCGGGGTCCTTCTCGAAGGCCTCGATGGCGTCGATGTGGGTGGTGCCGATCACCGGGTCGCCACCGATGCCGATCGACGTGGAGAACCCGAAGTCGCGCAGCTCGTACATCATCTGGTAGGTCAGCGTGCCCGACTTGGACACCAGGCCGACGGGGCCGGGGCCGCTGATGTTGGCGGGCGTGATGCCGGCCAGCGCCTCGCCCGGCGTGATGATGCCGGGGCAGTTGGGCCCGATGATCCGCGTCTTGTGGCCCTTGTCGAGGTTGTAGGCCCACGCATATGCAGTGTCCTGCACCGGGACTCCCTCGGTGATGACCACCAGCAGCGGGATCTCGGCGTCGATGGCCTCGATCATGGCGTCCTTGGCGAACTTCGGCGGCACGAAGCCGACCGACACGTTGGCGCCGGTCTCCTTCATCGCCTCCGCGACGCTGCCGAACACCGGCAGCTCGACGTCCTTGCCGACCGGGTCGACGTGCGAGACGGTGGTGCCCGCCTTGCGGGCGTTCACGCCGCCCACCACCTGCGTGCCGGCCTTCAGCATCAGCGCGGTGTGCTTGGTGCCCTCGCCGCCGGTGATGCCCTGGACGATGACCTTGGAATCTTTATTCAGGAAGATCGACATCTGTTGGGTCCCTTACTTGTTCGCCAGCTCGGCGGCTTTGTCGGCACCGGCGTCCATGGTCTCGGCCTGGATCACCAGCGGGTGGTTGGCTTGGGCCAGGATGCGGCGCCCTTCGTCGACGTTGTTGCCGTCGAGCCGCACCACGAGCGGCTTGTTGGCCTCGTCACCGAGCATGTTCAGGGCGGTCACGATTCCGTTCGCGACGGCGTCGCACGAGGTGATACCCCCGAACACGTTCACGAACACGCTCTTGACCTGCTTGTCGTTCAGGATGACGTCCAGCCCCGCGGCCATGACTTCGGCCGACGCGCCGCCGCCGATGTCGAGGAAGTTGGCCGGCTTGACGCCGCCGTGCTTCTCCCCGGCGTATGCGACGACGTCGAGGGTGGACATCACCAGGCCCGCACCGTTACCGATGATGCCGACGGCGCCGTCCAGCTTGACGTAGTTGAGGTCGTGCTCCTTGGCCTTGAGTTCCAGCGGGTCGGTGGACGCGCGGTCCTCGAACTCGGCGTGGTCGGGGTGCCGGAAGTCGGCGTTGGCGTCGAGCGTGATCTTGCCGTCCAGCGCCAGGATCTGATCCTTCGGATCGCGCACCAACGGGTTGACCTCGACCAGGGTGGCGTCCTCGGCGACGAAGACCTCCCACAGCTTGTTGATGGTCACCGCGGCCGCGTCGAGCACCTCGGGGGGCAGGTGACCCTGCTCGGCGATGGACCGCGCGGTCGCCAGGTCGACACCGGTGACGGCGTTCACCGGAACCTTGGCCAGCCGCTCGGGCTTGGTGGCGGCCACCTCTTCGATTTCCATTCCGCCCTCGACCGAGCACATGGCCAGGTAGGTGCGGTTGGCCCGGTCGAGCAGGAAGGAGATGTAGTACTCCTCGGAGATGTCGCTGGCCTCGGCGACCAGCAGCTTCTTGACGATGTGGCCCTTGATGTCGAGGCCGAGGATGTTCTTGGCGTGTTCGTAGGCGTCTTCGGGTGTCGCCGCGTACTTGACGCCACCCGCCTTGCCGCGTCCGCCGACCTTCACCTGCGCCTTGACCATCACCGGTCGACCGATTTCGGCGGCGATTTCGCGTGCGCCTTCGGCGGTGTCGGTCACCCGCCCGGGCGTAGTCGGTACGTTGTGCTTGGCGAACAATTCTTTTGCTTGATACTCGAAAAGGTCCATGGACTCTCTGTCTTCGCTCGACTCAACTGCTAGGCCTCTTGATGGGCGGTGCCGCGTTCGGCAACTCGCACGGACGAACTGTATCCACTGGCCAACCGGCCCTTACCGCCGCGTCCGGCGATGTGGCACAGCTCACGGCGCCCCCGCCGTCCCCGTCCGTGACCCAAATCACAATTTCGGCGGGATTGTGCGACGAGGTTGCCAGGCCCGCGGGTCAGCGGATACCTTCCTAGGGTCCAGATAACGTTATGGTCACGATACGAGGACATTTCAGCTTGTCCCAGCACCGTTTAGCTCCTTCAGCTGCCGAAACGGCAGGCGTAGTGAGGGTTGGCCGCGCGGCGGGCGGCCGGGCGGAGCCCCATCGCAACGAAGTCACCGAAATCCTCCCGCTCGACGGCTTCGACTTCGACGACCTGGATTGGCGTGACGACGCCCGCGATCTCGGCGACCTCGACTACAGCAACGACACCGCGTTCGACAACGAAGCGCAGGTGCTGCTGGCTCCAGAACTCGACGACCTGAACGAGGCCGACGATCCGGCCACGCTGTGGCTGGCCGCGCCGGTCACCGAGGTGCTCCCGCGCGTGGTCGTGGGGCCCGAGCGGCGTCCGGGTCGCGGCCATGCCACCGATGTCGTGGGGGCGGCACGGCGCGGCGGCCAGCATCGCAAGCAACCGACCAGCGCGGCCAGGGGCCGCCTGATGATCTCGGCGATGGCCGCCGGCGCTGCGGCCGCGGCGGCCCACACCGCCACCAGCCACGCCGACACCCCCAGGACCGAGGCCGTGCTGACCGCGAACGCGTCGGCGCTCACCGGGGGGTCGGGCAACAACACGATCCGCGGGGCCCAGGTGGTCGCGCTCGAGCCGGCGGCGACCGCCGCCGTGCACAACCAGGAGCTCGCCAAGGGGGTCGCGTTCGCCAACGATCGCGCCCAGCGTGAGGCGCGGCTGCAGCAGCCGCTCTACGTGATGCCGACGAAGGGCATCTTCACCTCCAACTTCGGCTACCGCTGGGGCGTGCTGCACGCCGGCATCGACCTGGCCAACTCGATCGGAACGCCGATCTACGCGGTGTCCGACGGCGTCGTCATCGACGCGGGGCCGGCCGCCGGCTACGGGGCGCTGGTCAAGCTTCGCCACGCCGACGGCACCGTGACGCTCTACGGCCACGTCAACACCACGTTGGTCAGCGTCGGGCAGCGCGTGATGGCCGGTGACCAGATCGCCACCATGGGCAACCGGGGTAACTCCACCGGCCCGCACCTGCACTTCGAGGTGCTTCAGGGCGGCACCCAACGAATCGATCCTGTCCCGTGGCTGGCTAAGCGGGGTCTTATGGTCGGTAACTACGCTGGTTGAGGTGACCGCGCCGAATCAACCGCCTTCCGGTCCGCAACCGCCCGAATCCGTGTCGCCGTCGGACCCCAAGACGCGCATCATCCGCCGGGCACCCACCGGACCCGTCCCCGCAACACCGGAATCCCCGACGACCCACATTCCGCAGCAGCCACCCCTGTATCAGGCCTCTCTTCGCCCGGGAAGCCGAGTCGTCTACGGCGCGCCGGGCGATGAGCCCAGCGACCGGACGACCGTCGCCGCCTGCGCGGTCAGCATCGTCAGTGGGTGGGCGACGGCCGTGGTGGCCACCGACCTGATCGCCGGTTGGTGGCGCTCCGACCGCTTGTTCTGCATCGCCATCGCGTTCCTGGCCCTGGTCTTCGCGGTGGCCACCATTTCAGGCGTGATCATGCTCCTGCAGCACCGCCTGCTTGGGCGTTACCTCATCGCGGTTGGCGCCGTGGTCGCCGTGCTGACCTACTTGGGCGTGTTCATCGCCGGCGCCCGGGTCGCGTGGATCGTGCACCTGCTGCCGCTGCTGCCGCTCGCCAGCGTGGTGCTCGCGATGCACCCGCGAACCAAACGCTGGCTGGAGGCCTGACGCGGGCGCGGGTCCGGCCGGCCATCACGAAACTTTCGAATCCGATATCGCGGGCGATATCGGATTCCCGACTCGTCTCATGGTCCTGAGGCGCCGGCCCCCCTAGAGCTTGCTGATCGGTGCGTGGTTGTGCATCAGCTTGACCCGTCCCGCGCTGCCGAAGTCGATGAGTGACATGGCGGATTCGCCGACCCCGGAAACTTCCTCGACCCGCCCGAGCCCGTACTTGTCGTGGGTCACCCGGTCGCCCGGCTCGAGGACCAGCAGCGGGCGCTTGCCCGCACCCGAGCGGGTCGGGGCCGCGCGCGGCGCACCGAACCGGCCGGCGCCGCTCACCGGCGCGCTGAACGACGGGGCCGGCGCGGTGCGCCGCCACTCGATGAGTTCCTGCGGAATCTCCCGCAGGAAACGGGATTCCGGGTTCAGCATCGGCTGCCCCCAGGAGGACCGGACGATGGCCCTGCTCAGATACAGCCGCTGACGGGCGCGGGTGATGCCGACGTAGGCCAGTCGCCGCTCCTCGGACAGTTCGACCGGGTCGTCCAGCGCCCGCATGTGCGGAAACATCCCGTCCTCCCAGCCGGTGACGAACACCACCGGGAACTCCAGCCCCTTGGCGGTGTGCAGCGTCATCAGGGTGACCATGCCGGCGTCGTTCTCGGGGATTTCGTCGCTGTCGGACACCAGCGAGACCCGTTCCAGGAATTCGGCGAGCACACCGGTGTCCGGCACGTCTTCGTCCTCGGGGGTCTGCAGCGACTCGCCCAGCGCGGCGGCGTTGGCCCGGTCGGTGCTGAATTCGTGCGCCACACTGACGAGTTCGTTGAGGTTGTCCAGACGGGCCAGATCCTGTGGATCGGTGGAGGATTCCAGCTCACGCCGGTAGCCGGTCCGTTCGAGCACCGACTCGACCAGATCGCCGAGATCCTCGTCGAGGCGGCCCCTGAGCTCATCGAGCAATTCGACGAAACCGGTGATCGCCTTCTCCGCGCGCGAATTGAGCATCGGCACTTTGCCTTCGGCGGCGGCCGTCAGCGCGTCGGCGAAACTGGCTCCGGTGTTCTCGGCGTACACCGCGACGCAGGCCTCGGCACGATCCCCGATGCCCCGACGCGGGGTGTTGAGGATGCGCCGCATGCTGACCGCATCGCCGGGGTTGTCCAGCACCCGCAGGTAGGCGACGATGTCGCGGATCTCCTTGCGCTCGTAGAAGCGCACTCCCCCAACGACTTTGTAGGGAATGCCGGCGCGGATGAACACCTCCTCGAACGACCTCGACGAGTTGTTGGTGCGGTAGAACACGGCCACGTCGTTGTAGGTGATCTCGCCCCGATCGGCGAGCGCATCGATCTCCTCGGCCACGAACCTGGCCTCGTCGTGCTCGTTGTCCGCGACGTAGCCGACGATCAACTCGCCGGCGCCCGCGTCGGTCCACAGCCGTTTGTCCCGGCGCCCGGCGTTGCGGGCGATCACCGAGTTGGCCGCCGAGAGGATGTTTTGCGTCGAGCGGTAATTCTGTTCCAGCAGAATGGTTGTCGCGTCCGGGTAGTCGCGCTCGAAGTCCTCGATGTTGCGGATGGTGGCACCGCGGAACGCATAGATCGACTGGTCGGCGTCGCCGACCACGCACAATTCCGCCGGCGGCACGTCGTCCGGGGATTCGGTGACGTCGTGACCGACCAGCTCCCGCACCAGCACGTACTGCGCATGGTTGGTGTCCTGGTACTCGTCGACCAGGACGTGCCGGAACCGCCGCCGGTAGTGCTGGGCGATCTGGGGGAAGGCCCGCAGCACCGCGACGGTCTCGCCGATCAGGTCGTCGAAGTCCATCGCGTTCGCCGCGCGCAGCCGCCGCTGGTACTCGCCGTAGACGGAGGCCACGGTGCGGACCAGGTCGTCAGAATCATCGGTCAGTCGCGCCACCGCCTCGGCGGGGTCGATCAGCTCGTTCTTCAGGTTGGAGATGGCGTTGGCCAGCAGTCGGGGCGAGTAGCGCTTGATGTCGAGCCCCATGTCGCGCCCGATCATCTGCAGCAGCCGACGGGAATCGTCGGCGTCGTAGATCGAGAAGTTGGAGTTGAGGCCTTCGATCAACGAGGCCTGGTTGCGCAGGATGCGCACGCACGTCGAGTGGAAGGTGGACACCCACATGGCGCGGGCACGGTTGCCCACCAGCCGCACCACGCGTTCACGCATCTCGGCCGCGGCCTTGTTGGTGAAGGTGATGGCCAGGATCTGGCCCACCCCCACGCCCCGCGCGGCGATCAGATAGGCGATGCGGCGCGTCAGCACCGCGGTCTTGCCCGATCCCGCCCCCGCGACGATCAACAGCGGCGAGCCCTCGTGCACCACCGCCAGGCGCTGTTGCGGATTGAGGCCGTCAAGCAGCTGATCTGCTTCGGAGCTCAGATTGGCATCGGTCACGTACACACTCATGTTGGTCCAAACTTACCGCCGGCCACCGACACAACGTGCCAAGACGCCGGACCAGGTTGGCGCCCCGGCCCCGGGTTCGCCTGCCGAGTCCCCGCCCACAAAAAGGGTATTCGCAATCCGATAGGCGGTCCGTTGCAAATACCGCCAATTACACCTGCGTCTAAAAAGACCACGACAATTTCGCCCGAGTTTGCGTTTCCGTCAAATCTCGAGCGATCCGCGATAACACTCAATTTCGCCCCGTGTTAAGGAAATCCACACCGGCAATCAACCGCGGCATGGGCGTCGGCGCGACCGGACTCCGGGCGGCTCCCCGCCCGCCGCGACGGCCTGTTGGCCAGCTCGCGAACGCGTTTTTGCGCCGGGCCTGTTTTTAATGGCACACTCGTTTTGTGCTCGACGCGCAGTCCCATCGGCAGCTCTCCCTCCCGAACTGCCGCCGATTTTTCTACGGGTACCGGTTAGCGGTCCCCGTGGTCTAGCTGTTTTCGTCAGAGCCCCGTGGTCCGCTTCCGGAGATCGGGGCTCGTCTCTTTGTGAGGCCCGAAACCGGACGAGACCACAACCCCCACATCCCGAGAATGCGGAGTTAGCAGAGATGAAGGTTGAGACGGTGGAAACCCCAGAGACCGCCGACGCCGACGAGTTGAGCATTGACGAGTTGCGCCACGAGATCGACCGCTTGGACGCCGAGATCCTCGCCGCGGTGAAGCGGCGCACGGAGGTGTCCCAGGCGATCGGCAAGGCGCGGATGGCGTCCGGAGGCACGCGGCTCGTCCACAGCCGCGAGATGAAGGTGATCGAACGCTACAGCGAGCTCGGTCCCGACGGTAAGGACCTGGCGATCCTGCTGCTGCGGTTGGGCAGGGGCCGGCTCGGTCACTGACCCGCTGCGCCCGGCTTCACCGCGCGCGCGACCGTCACTAGGGTCGAACTATGACCTCCGTGCAACGCCTCCCCGACATCACCGCCACCCCAGCGTGGGATGCCCTGCGCAGGCACCACGAAGAGATCGGCGCGACCCAGCTACGCCAGTTCTTCGACGAGGATCCCGACCGCGGCCGCGACCTCACCGTCTCGGTCGGCGACCTCTACATCGACTACAGCAAACACCGCATCACCCGAGAAACGCTGCGGCTGCTGATCGATCTGGCGCGCACAGCTAACCTCGAAGAGCGCCGCGACCAGATGTTCGCCGGGGCGCACATCAACGTGTCGGAGGACCGGGCCGTGTTGCACACCGCGCTGCGGCTGCCCCGCGACGCCGAATTGATCGTCGACGGCCGCAACGTCGTCGAGGACGTGCACGCCGTGCTGGACCGGATGGGCGACTTCACCGACCGGTTACGCAGCGGTGAATGGACCGGGGCCACCGGGAAAAGAATCAGCACCGTGGTCAACATCGGCATCGGCGGGTCGGATCTGGGTCCGGTGATGGTCTACCAGGCGCTGCGCCACTACGCCGACGCCGGCATCTCGGCCCGCTTCGTCTCCAACGTCGACCCGGCCGACCTCATCGCCACCCTCGCCGACTTGGACCCCGCCACAACGCTTTTCATCGTCGCGTCCAAGACCTTCTCCACGCTGGAGACCCTGACCAACGCGACCGCGGCGCGCCGCTGGCTGACCGACGCGCTCGGCGACGCCGCGGTGGCCCAGCACTTCGTGGCCGTCTCCACCAACAAGCGGCTGGTCGACGACTTCGGCATCAACACCGACAACATGTTCGGCTTCTGGGACTGGGTCGGCGGCCGGTACTCGGTCGACTCGGCGATCGGCCTGTCGGTGATGGCGGCCATCGGCAAGGCGGCCTTCGCCGATTTCCTGTCCGGGTTCCACATCGTGGACCGGCATTTCAGGACGGCGCCGCTGGAGTCCAACGCGCCCGCGCTGCTCGGGCTGATCGGGTTGTGGTACTCCAACTTCATGGGCGCCCAGTCGCGGGCGGTGCTGCCGTACTCCAACGACCTGTCACGGTTCGCGGCCTATCTGCAACAGCTGACCATGGAATCCAACGGCAAGTCGACGCGCGCCGACGGCACCCCCGTCACCACCGACACCGGCGAGATCTTCTGGGGCGAACCGGGAACCAACGGCCAGCACGCCTTCTACCAATTGCTGCATCAGGGCACCCGGCTGGTGCCGGCCGACTTCATCGGCTTCAGCCAGCCCCTCGACGACCTGCCCACCGTCGAGGGCACCGGCAGCATGCACGACCTGCTGATGAGCAACTTCTTCGCCCAGACCCAGGTGCTGGCGTTCGGCAAGACCGCCGAGGAAATCGCCGCCGAAGACACGCCGGCCGACATCGTGCCGCACAAGGTGATGCCGGGCAACCGGCCGTCGACCTCGATCCTGGCCGACCGGCTCACCCCGTCGGTGCTCGGCCAGCTGATCGCGCTCTACGAGCATCAGGTCTTCACCGAGGGCGTCGTGTGGGGCATCGACTCGTTCGACCAATGGGGCGTGGAGCTGGGCAAGACCCAGGCCAAGGCGCTGCTCCCGGTGATCACGTCCGACGCCTCGCCGCCGCCGCAATCCGACAGCTCCACCGACGCGCTGGTCCGCCGCTACCGGGCCGAACGCGGGCGCACCAGCTAGCAGCCCTCACCTCGCGTGGCTCATCACGTCGGAGCCCAACCGCCGCACGAAGGTGCGCAACCGTTCCACCGTCGCGGTCTGCGGCTCACTGAGGTGCAGTTGCAACAGTTCGCGTCCGGCAGCGTGCAGGATCCGCGCGGTGTATTCGGGGTCATGCACTCCGGGATTGATGCGCAGCAATTCCGTGACGAAGAACTCCAGCACGACGGCCTGCGATTGAGCCAGCCGCGCATACAACTCCGGCGGCGCGCCCTGCGGCGGAAACAGGAACAGTCGCCACGTGGCCGGGTGGGCGTCGACCGCGGCCAGCACGCCGTCGAACGCGACGACGAGCGACTGGTCCTCGCCGACGGCATCCAACCCCGAGACCGCCTCCGCGAACTGGGCGCCGGCCCGGGCGGCCTCACGGTCGATCAGTGCGACGAAGAGTCCCGCCCGGTCACCGAACAGCTGATAGATCAACGACCGGTTGATGCCGGCCGCCTCGGCGATGCGGTTCGGCGTGGCCGCGTGGAACCCCTCGGCGTCGACGATTGCATGCGTGACATCGAGGATCTGCTCGCGCCGGCCTTCGGCGGTCATGCGCCGCTTCGGGTTGCCCGCACTCATGCTTGACAGCATAACTAACACCTTGTGAGTATTACTCACGAAGTGTTAGTTAATGGGAGGCAGCGATGGTGACGTATTACCCCGAACTCGCCGAGCGAGTCCGCAGCCAGCGCGAATTGCAGCCCGACCTGTATGGAGACTTCGACTTCGACCGGCAGCCGGATCGTCTGGCCACGGAGCCAGACGTCGACTCGGCCCTGCCCGCCTGGATCGCCGAGCGCGCACCGATCCTGGAAGACGACCGCGTGGTCGAGCTGATGAGCACGGCCACCCTGCTCGGTGACGTCGTCGCCGATCCCTATGCGGCGCTGATGGCTTCGCACAGCGTCGCCCACCTGATCGACATGCTCAAGACGGCCTGCCGGGCAGGAATCGAGGCGGTGCCGGACGCACCCCCCGAACTGGTTTCGTTCATCGCCGCCATGGAGGCCACCCCGGAGTGGATCGACTTCGACCTGGTCCGTGAGGGCGCCCGCCAAGAGCGAATCCCCGCAGCGCTGTTGGCCCCCTTCATCACGCGGGGGGCCTTCATCGCGACCTTCACCAACACCTACGCCGCGCTGCCGATGGCGCTGACCGGCGCACTCTCGGGCAAGCGGGCCGCCCGCCGGGTGAACGAAACCGCCAGTTTCTTCGCCGTCACCACCCTGCCCGGTGCGCTGGACCGTTTCGGCCCGGGTTTCGAGGCGGCCGCCATGGTCCGGCTGATGCACTCGATGGTCCGCTACAACGCCCTGAAGAAATCCGACAAGTGGGACGCCGCCGTGTACGGCATGCCCGTCCCACAGGTCGACCAGATGCCGGCCGGCATGATCGGCCAGTACCTGCTGGCCCGCAAGGCGCGCCAACAGGGCCGAACCGAGTTCACCGCCGAGGAGCGCGCCGTGGTCGAATTCGCCAGGTATCGCTGCTTTTTGCTCGGCCTACCGGAAGAACTGTTGCCCGCGGAACCGGCCGACATCATTCACGTCATGCACGCGCGCTCGGCACTGCTGCGCGACGGATTCGACAGCATCTGCCAGGAACTGGTCCGCGGAACGATGGCGGCCTACCTGCGTCCCGACACCACGCTGTTCGACCGTTGCGCCGAAGCGGTCGAAAAGAGTTTCAGCAAGCTCACTTTCGTTCGCACCTTCTGCAATGGAAACCGTGAGATCGCCGAAGCCATGGGCGTCTCGATGGGCCCGACGGACCTCATCCGCGTGGCCCTCACCGCACCGTTCATCATCGGGCGTTTCACCGCCGTGAGCCACGCGAGCCGCATCCCCGTGCTTGCCGACATCACCGACGCGTACGTCATCGGGCTCCTCAAGCTGCGACTGGCGACCTACGGAAAACCCGAGTTCACCAGCGACGCAGAGCATTACACGCCGGTGCCGCACTAATTCAGGCGAACCACTTGGTGAGCGGGGGCGGCAGCACCCGCATCACCTGCACCAGCGGCGCCCACGGCCACCACGGCACCGCGGCGCGGCCGGGCTCGCGTTCCATGGCGGCGACGAGCGCGTTGACGCCAGTCTCGTTGTCCACCATCAACATCGTGCTGTTCGACTTGGCCGTCATCTCCGACTCGATGTAACCGGGCTCGATGACCGAAACCTTGATCGGGCCCTTGGCGTACTCGGCGCGCAGGGATTCGCCCAGCGAGCTCAGCCCGGCCTTGCTGGCGGCGTAGGCGGCCTTGACGCCCGGTACCCCCTTGTTGCCGAGCACCGACGAGATCAACACCAGGTGGCCCGATCCGCTCTTTCCGAACATCTCCAGCGCGGTCTCGATCTGCACCAGCGCGGCCACCAGGTTGGTCTCGATGGTCGCCTTGTTCGCCCACAGCTTTCCCGAGCCCAGCTTCGCACCCTTGCCGATGCCGGCGTTGACGATGATCCGATCGATGCCGCCGAGCTCGTCGCTGAGCTCGGCGAAGACCTTCGGCACCTGCGCGTGGTCGTTGACGTCCAGTGCCGCGACGGCGATCTTGATACCCGGATACTTCTGCGACAGTTCGGCTTTCAGCTCGTCGAGGCGGTCGGTGCGCCGGGCGCACAGCGCCAGGTCGCGACCCTTGGCGGCGAAGGCGCGGGCCATGCCGGCGCCCAGACCGGAGCTGGCGCCCGTGATGAGGATCTTCTGACGAGTCACCCGGGCAGCATATCGACAGGTGTCGAGTCTCGGGCGGCCGCCTACTTGAGCAGCCGCGACAGCCGCCGGTCGGCCAGCACCTTACCGCCGGTCTGGCACGTCGGACAGTACTGAAAAGACTTGTCCGCGAAGGCGACTTCCCGCACGGTGTCCCCGCACACCGGGCAGGGCAGCCCGGTGCGCGCATGCACCCGCAGCCCGGAACGCTTCTCCCCCTTCAGGGTGGCCGCCCCCTGCCCCACGGATCGGCTCACCGCGTCGCGCAGCACGGACACCATCGCGTCATGCAGGGTGGTGAGCTGGTCGTCGGTCAGCTTGCCCGCGGTGGCGAACGGGGAGATCTTGGCGACGTGCAGGATCTCGTCGCTGTAGGCGTTGCCGATCCCGGCGATCACCTTCTGATCGGTGATGACCGTCTTGATCCGCCCGGTGTTGCCGGCCAGCACGCCGGCGAGATCGTCGACGCTCAGGTCCAGCGCGTCCGGGCCCAGGGCGGCGATCCCGGGCACCGACTGCGGATCGCCGACCAGCCACACGGCCAGCCGCTTCTGGGTGCCGGCCTCGGTGAGGTCGAAGCCGGGCGCCTCGCCGGGCGTGCCCAGGTGCACCCGCAGCGCGATCGGCCCCTTGCCGGGGCGCAGCGGCGCCGCGGCCAGCTTCTCGGACCAGCGCAACCAGCCCGCCCGCGACAGGTGGGCGATCAGGAACAGCTCCCCGGCCTGCAGCCCGAGGTACTTGCCCCAGCGGTGGGCCCCGGACACGGGCTGGCCGTGCAGCGCGCTGGGTGGCGGGTCGAAGGTCTTGAGCACGGACAGCGCGGCGACGTCGACGCGGCCGATCGTCAAGCCGACGGCATGGCGGCGCAGGTGGTCGGCCAGCGCTTCGACCTCGGGCAGTTCGGGCACGCCCTTCAGTCTGCCGGTCTGAGTAAATAGGTGTCCATGATCCAGCCGTGCCGCGTCCGCGCCTGGGCCCGCAGCTCCGCGATGCGGGTGCCGACTTCGCCGACCGTGCCCGCCACCAGCAACTCGTCGGCGGTGCCCAGGTAGGCGCCCCACCAGATTTCGGTGTCGGGCGGGCACGCCTGAAACGAGCACTCGGCGTCGAGCATCACGACGGCCGCTCCGGACAGCCCCTGCTCACGCAGCTTCCTGCCGGTGGTGATGAGGACGGGTTCGCCGACCTCGTTGAGCGGGATGCGGTGCCGCGCCGTCAGCGCCTGCACCGCGGTGATGCCCGGGATGACGTCGAAGGTGAACTCGAGCTCGGCCGCGACCGCGTCCAGGATGCGCAGCGTGCTGTCGTACAGCGAGGGGTCACCCCAGGCCAGGAAGGCGCCGACGCCGTCGGGGCCCAGCTCTTCGGCGATGGCCGCCGCCCAGAGCCGCGCCCGCGCCGCGTGCCAGTCCGAGACGGCCTCGCGGTAGCCGGCCCCACAGTCGGGGGATGCCGACCGTTTGGGGTCGGGCAGCTCGACGAAGCGGTAGCCGGGCTCGCGGATGAACCGGGCGCAGATCAGCTTTCGCAGCTCCACCAGGTCGCTCTTCGCCTCGCCCTTGTCCATCGCGAAGAAGACCTGGGTGTCGTTGAGCGCGTCGATCGCCTGGACGGTCAGGTAGTTCGGATCGCCGGCGCCGATGCCGATGACGTGGATGTGCCGGCCCAAGAACCCTCCTCGTGACGCGAATCAGCTTGCCGAATTGCAACCTAGAGGGCCTAGTCGGGGCCGAAAGTACCCAGTACCATGGGTACCGTCTGCAGGACCCAATGAAGGGACGCCAGCGATGACCACCACTGCGGTCAAATCGAGCGGGCCAAGTCGTGAGGAGTTTTCCGACCGCCTGCTCAAGGGCTCGGTGAAAAAGTCCTACGAACCCGTCGTCGACATCGACTGGGATGCGCCGCTGGACCCGGACAAGTTCTATCTGCCGCCACGGCTGGTGTCGCTGTACGGAACGCCGATGTGGGACGAGATGACCCGCGAACAACAGATCGAGCTCTCCCGCCAGGAGCTGGTCAACACGCTCTCGGCCGGCATCTGGTTCGAGAACATGCTCAACCAGTCGCTGTTGCGCACGATCCTGCACGAGGACCCGACCAGCTCCTCCACCCACTACAAGCTGACCGAGCTGGGTGACGAGACCCGCCACATGGTCATGTTCGGCAAGGCCATCGAGCGCATCGGCGCAAAGCCGGTGCGGCCGCGGCTGTTCCACCGGATGATCATCAACACGCTTCCGCTGGCGTTCCAGCGGGGCTCGATGCTGTGGGTGGCCGCGTTGATCGGGGAGGAGATCTTCGACTCGCTGCAACGGCAGATGATGGACGACCCGGAGTTGCAGCCGATCATCCAGCGGCTCATGCGGATTCACGTCACCGAGGAGGCGCGCCACATCCAGTTCGCCCGCGACGGCGCCCGCAAGCGCGTCGCCGAGATGCCCCGGTTCAACCGCTGGTTCATGGCCAACATCAACGGGCTGGGCGGCTACTTCTTCAATTACCTGTTCAGCAACCCGATCCCGTATGCGCGTACCGGCCTGGACCCGAAGCGGGCGCGGCGGATCGCGCGGACCAGCCCGCATCGCCGCGACATGCAGGTCTCCGGTTTCGCGCCGTTGGCGGCGTTCCTGACCGAGGTGGGCCTGCTGGGGCCCATCGCCCGCCGCGGCTGGAAGCGCAGCAGGTTTCTGTGACGCGGCCGCGCGACCCCGCCGTGCCCCGCCACCCCGTCGCCATCGTCGGCGCGCACCCCGGCGCTCGGTCGGCGTTGCTGGCCGCCGGGGTCACCGATTTCACGGTTCTCGACGGGCCGGCCGCGGACCTCCGGTCGAGGTTCGACGACAGCACCGACACCTGGCAGCTCACGACGGCCGGCGGCGAGGGCCTGCGCGCGCGGGCCGTCGTCGCCGCCGGCCGGCCGCCCTTCGTCCCCTGGCTGCCGGACATCGCGGGCCGCGACGACTTTCGCGGCGAATCGTTTCACGCGGCCGCGTGGCCCCTCGACTTCGATCCGACCGGCCAACGCGTCGCGGTCGTCGGCACCGACGCCAACGCCGGCCACCACCTGGGCCGGCTGATCGGGGCGGCGGCGTCGGTCACTGTCTTCGCCCACGCACCGCGCCGGGTGATCACGGAAATCCCGTTGTGGTCGACGCGGGCCAAGCGCTGGCTGCGCCGGCGCATCGCGCCGACCACCGAGCGCCCGTCGGCCACGGTGGCCGGGTCGTCGATCGAGGCGGTGACGGCGTCGGGCATCCGCACCCGCGACGGCGTCGACCACCACGTCGACGCCATCGTCTACGGCACCGGCTTCTCGGTCCCCGACGAGCCGGCGGATGGGACGCTCGTCGGCGCCGGCGGGGTGACCATCCGGCAGGCCTGGCAGGACGGTATGGAGCCGTTCTATGGGGTGGCGGTTCGCGGTTTTCCCAACTACTTCTTCCTCACCGGGCCGGACACGGAGGCTCAGGCGCGCTACATCGCCGAGTGCCTCCGGCTGATGGACCGCACGGCCAGCGGCCGCATCGAGGTGCGCGCCAGCAGCCTGCGGGTGTTCAACGAACGCGCCCGGCTCACAACCGACCAGGCCCCTCCGGTGGTGTCCGCCTTCGACCTGTCCTCGGCCGCACCCGAACGCGACGACACCTATGACGGCGCGGCGACGCTGGAGATCGCCGGCGGCACCCATCCGGTGCGAGTCCGGCTCACCGGCCACCTCGACCCCATCGACGGCCGCTACCACTGGCAGGGGACGCTGTTCGGTTCGCCGTCGCGGCCGTTGCCGGACGAGACGCTCAGGCAAACCCGGACCGCGACCTTGACGGTGGGCCGGCGCACCGCCACCGCGCGGATCGTCGAGCGGACGCCGTGGGGAACGCACTCGGTCGCCGGGGTGGGCGCCCCGCCGTACGCGCCCACCTGACCGGCCCCTTTGCGCTGCTCATCGAACCGCTTGCGGGCGTAATCAGGCGTTCGGACCACCGGAGGGTGGTAACTTCGGGACATGCGCGTGCTGCGCAGCAGATTCGAACGTCAGGTTCGGTGCGGTAGAGGCGGGGGCCTCGAACGGGTGGGGACGGGCACGCGCCTCACTCCTACCGCGCCGCATGCCGCGCGCGTCCGGGACATGTCCCTGGTGGGCTGCGCATTCGGGCGGCTTGCAGGCCGCTCGACCCGCATTCGACTTTTGTCGCTGAGGGCGGATACTCAAGCAGTTGGCCCGCCAGGGATTCGAGGAGCAGCGATGGAACCGGACAGGACCCCGCTGGGAAGCCGGATTGTGATGCCTCCCCGATCGCGGATCCGGCCGGCGATCCGAGCGCCTCGACGCTTTAGGCCCCCGACGGGGACGGGGTCACGCTGGTGAGCTCGGTGGCTGAATCCCCCAGCTCACTGGCCGTCGCGACGCGGACGGACCAATCGGTCGCCATCCTGACCGTCGACGGCGTCCTCGACACCGGTAACTCCGCGTCGCTGCGTGACCACATCCTGCAGGCCACCCTGGACGAGCCCGCCGCCGTCATCGTCAACATCTCCGGCCTCAAGGTGCTCGACGACTCGGCGTCGTCGACGTTCATCGGTGCGTATTGGCAGATCCGCGCCAATCCCCATGTTCCGGTTGTCCTGGTGTGCGCGCACCGCGGGACACGCGAGGCGATCACCCGCAACGGCGCCGCCTACTTCATGCCGGTGTACGCGACCGAGAAGGCGGCGACGAAGGCGCTCAGCCAGCAGAGCCGGCGTGCCGTGCGCCGCGCCGACGCGCAGCTGCCCGCCGACCTGACCAGCCTGCGCGAGTCACGCCGCCTGGTCCGCGAGTGGCTCACCGCCTGGTCGCAATCCACGCTCATCCCGGTCGCGTTGGTGGTGGTCAACGTGTTCGTCGAGAACGTGCTGGAACACACCGCGAGCGTCCCCGTGGTGCGGATCGAGAGCCATGGCACGACGGCGACCATCGCCGTGTCCGACAGCAGCCACGCCCCGGCCCTGCGGCTACCGCCCCCCGCGAACGGCATCGACGTGTCGGGCCTGGCGATCGTCGACGCGCTCTCACGCGCGTGGGGCAACACCCCCACCGCGGCCGGCAAGACGGTGTGGGCGGTGATCGGCCCCGAAAACCAGCTCTGACGCCTTATTGTGCTGGGAACCCGGGCACGGGTAGAACTAGAACACGTTCTAATCTCGTGTCACGACCCGTTTCCAGGAAGGCAGATGACGTGCGGTTCACCTACGCGGAGGCGATGACCGATCACCGGTACTACATCCCGCTGGCCCAGGCGGCCGAGGCGGCCGGGTACCACGCGATGACGATCGCCGACAGCATCGCCTACCCCTTCGAGTCGGACTCGAAGTACCCCTACACGCCCGACGGGGACCGCGAGTTCCTGGACGGCAAGGAGTTCATCGAAACCTTCGTGCTGACGGCGGCCTTGGGCGCGGTGACGACCAAGCTGCACTTCAACTTCTTCGTACTCAAGCTGCCCATCCGGCCGCCGGCTCTGGTGGCCAAGCAGATCGGTTCGCTGGCGGCACTGACCAACAACCGGGTGGGCTTCGGCGTCGGCACCAGCCCCTGGCCGGAGGACTACGAACTGCTGGGCGTGCCCTTCGCGAGGCGCGGCAAGCGCATGGACGAATGCATCGAAATCATCCAGGGCCTCACGAGCGGCGACTACTTCGAATTCCACGGCGAGTTCTACGACATCCCCAAGACCAAGATGACGCCGGCTCCCACACAGCCGATCCCGATCTTGATCGGCGGGCATGCCGACGCGGCGCTGCGCCGCGCGGCCCGGCTGGACGGCTGGATGCACGGCGGCGGCGACCCGGAGGAACTCGACGCGCTCATCGCCAAGCTCATGCGGTATCGCGAGGAGGCCGGCAAGACCGGGCCCTTCCAGATTCACGTCATCTCGGCCGACGCCTACACCGTGGACGGCATCAAACGCCTGGAAGACAAGGGCGTCACCGATGCGATCGTCGGCTTCCGCATCCCCTACATCAAGGGCACGGACACCGAGCCGCTGGAGAACAAGATCCGCAACCTCGAGATGTTCGCCGAGAACGTCATCGCGAAGGTCTGACCTCCCTGACCGTCACAGCGGATCCCACTTCGGGGCTCGCTTCTCCCGGTGCGCCTTGGCCGCCTCGACCGGGTTGTTGGTGAAGCCGGTGAGGATCTGGGTGCGGTTCTCGATCTCGATGGCATGCCGCAGGCTGGGCGCATCCAGTGCCGCGTTGAGCCCGATCTTGGTCTGCCAGACGCCGTAGGCGTTGTTCGCGGCGATCGAGCGGGCCACCTTCAGCGCGGCCGGCATCAGGTCGTCGGGGGCCACCACCTCGTGCACCAGCTTGATGCGGTAGGCCTCGGCCGCGTCGATGATGCGGCCGGTCAGCATGAGTTCGCGCGCCACGCCCGCACCGACGATCTTGGGTAGCAGGTAGCTGGTGCCCATGTCCATCGACGAGAAGCCCGCCTTGATGAACGCCGAGGAGAACCGCGCCCGGTCGGAGGCGACACGGATGTCGCACACCAGCGCGAAGGCCAGCCCTCCCCCGACGGCCACCCCGTTGACGGCGGCGATCACCGGAATGGGCAGCTCGTAGATCCGGGTGAACAGGTCGGCCAGGCGGACCTGGGAGTCGTAGTTGACTTTGAACGCCGGGGTCGACGGCCTCGGCTTGGTCCACGGCTCGCCGGTGCCGCTCAAGTCGGCCCCCGCGCAGAATCCGCGTCCGGCGCCGGTCAGAATCGCGACCCTGAACTCGCCGCCGCTCAGCGTGTCCAAGGCGTGGTCCACGCCGTCGATCAACGCGCCGTCGATGGCGTTGAGGCGCTCGGGCCGGTTCAGGGTGATGCGGGCGATGCCGTCTTCGACGGTTTCGGATTCCACTGCGGGCATGGCAGAAACGGTAGGCGACGCGGATTTCACCGACGGGGCATACCGTGGTTTGGCCACCACATCGAAGGAGAAGCCATGGCACGAACCGAAGGTGACAGCTGGGACCTGGCCAACAGCGTGGGGGCGACGGCCACCATGGTCGCCGCTGCCCGGGCCGCCGCAAGCAAGCGTCCGCAGCCGGTCATCACGGACGACTTCGCCGAACCGCTGGTGCGCGCCGTGGGCTTGGACGTGTTCACCAGGCTGGCCAGTGGCGAGCTCGATCCCGACGACCTCGAGCGGAGCGTCGGGTTCCCCCGGATGGTCGACACGTTCGCCGCCCGCGCGCGGTATTTCGACGACTATTTCGCCGCGGCCGGGCAGGCGGGGCTGCTCCAGGTGGTGATCGTGGCCTCGGGGCTGGATTCACGCGCCTACCGGCTGCGCTGGCCGATCGGGACGATCGTGTACGAAATCGACCAGCCCGAGGTCATCGCGTTCAAGGCGGCGACGATGTCGGAGATCGGGGCGGCGCCCACCGCCAAGCTCCGCGAGGTCGGCGTCGATCTGCGCGATGACTGGCCGGCGGCGCTCCAGGAGGCGGGCTTCGATCCGGCCCACCCCACGGCATGGCTGGCCGAGGGCGTGCTGATCGGATGGCTCCCGCCGGAGGCCGAGGTGCGGCTGCTGGACTCCATCATCCCGCTGTCGGCCGAGGGCAGCCGGTTCGCCGCCGACTACGGCACGGTGACCGGCACGTCGCCGGCGGCCCGCGAGCAGGCCCGGCTCGCGACCGAGGGTTGGCGACAGCAGGGACTCGACATGGACCTGACCAGCTTGTCGTATCCCGGCGAGCACACCGACGTCGCCGCGCACCTGCACGAAAACGGTTGGGAAACAACCGAATCCCGGCTCACCGACCTGTTCTCCGCCGCCGGGCTGCCGGAGTTGGGGCCCGCCGCGGAGCAGGTCCCGGCTGCCACGATCAAATTCGTCCGGGCGGTGCGGCTCTAGCCGCGCCTGGCCAGCCACTCGGCCTGCATCACCAGCAGGGCCATCGCCTCCAGCTGCGGGGTCTCCGGGTCGAGTTCGCGGTACCGCTGATAGACGTTGACGACGACGCGCTCGGCGTCCAGCCAGCTCGCGTACTCACCGAGGTCGATGGTGTCGGCCGCCTCGGACCACGACAGCCCGCGGCGGTAGGCGGCCTCGGCTTGTTCGGAGACGTCCGCGAGATAGCCGCGCACAGCGCGGATTCCGTCCGGGTCGGTGACGGGGCCGTGGCCGGGTACCACCGTCGGCGCGTCCAGCGCGATCATCGCGTCGCACGCCGCGATCCAGTTGGCGATCGGGCCGGCCCACACGATGGGGGTGCAGCCGATGAACAGCAGGTCGCCGGCGAACAGCACACCGGCGTCGGGCACAAGCACCACCGAATCCGCGGCGGTGTGCGCCGGACCCAAGTTCAGCAGGTCGATGCGCCGCCCACCGACCTCGATGGTCAGCTCGCGGTCGAACGTCTGATCCGCGTTGCGCACCGTGATGCCGCTGAAGTCGAAGTGCCCGAAGCGGTCCCGGGTGTAGGGGGTCGCGACGGGGCCCAGGTTCGCGGTCTGCGCCATCGCCAGCATCTCGGGTGCCATCCCGTGCGCGATCTCGTCGGCCGTGCCCCGCGCGGCGATGATCCGGACGGAGGGATCGAGCAGCTGGTTGCCGTGGGTGTGATCGCCGTTGGAGTGGGTGATCAACGCGTCGGTGATGGGTGCCGCGGCGGTGATGTTCCGCATCGTGCTGAGCATTTCGCGGGTCAACGCCAGGTCGAACAGGGTGTCGACGAGCAGGGACGCCCCGTCGCCGGCGACCAGCCCGGCGTTGCTCCACCCGTAGCCGCCGTCCGGCAGGGTCCAGGCCCACACCCGGTCGGCGACCTCGTGCAGACCGCGGGTGTAGGGCACCTTGGCGGCCGCCCGGTTCACCCGCGGTGGGGCGGGCGGGGCGTCCGGGTTGCGCCGGACGGCCAACGGGTGCGGCGCGCGGCTGGCGCGCACGGTCTGTCGGGTCTCCCCGAGCCCCTGGACCTGGAGCGTGACGACGTCGCCGTCGTGCAGCCAGCCGGGGAAAGAGTCCAGCGCCGTCGGGTTGAGGTGCTCGACGAGCGTGCAGGTCGGCACCGTTCCGGAGCCGATGACGTCGCCCGGGGCGAGCGTCACGCCCCGGGAGGCGTAGGAGATGACTTCGCCGAAGGTCCAGTCCATTTGGGCGGTCGACCCCGTGCCGATGACGGCGTCGTTGACCAGGGCGGTCACCCGCAGGTCCAGCCTGCCGCCCCGCCGGTACGGCTCGAGCTCGTCGGGCGTCACCAGGTAGGGGCCCAGGGTCACGCCGCCGTCCTTGCCCTTGCCCTGCCCGATGCCCAGTTGGCTCTCCAATTGCTGCAGGTCGCGCGCGGACCAGTCATTGAAGATGGTGTAGCCGATGATGGCGCGCTCGGCTTCGTCGACCGTCAGGTCCCGCCCGCCGGTGCCGATGATCGCGGCGATCTCCAATTCGAAGTCCTGCCAAGCGCTTCCAGGGGCGGCGGGGGCGTCGTCGTAGGGGCCTAAAACCGTTGCGGGGCAAGCGAAATAGAACGCCGGTATCCGATACCAGGTGTCGGCGAGCGTCCGCCCGGCGCCCAGCGCGGCCTGGCAGTTGCGCATGTGATCCAGGAAGCACAGCGAGTCGCGGATGGACGGCGGACGCGGGATCGGCGCCAGGAGCCGCACCGCGGCCACGGGCACTGTGGCGACGGGGGCGCGCAGCGCCTCCTCGCCGGCCGCACGCAATCCGTCGGCGCCGCGCCCGATGAGGTCGAGCAGCGTCACGCCCGCGGGCATCGGGTGGATGACGTCGCCGGCGAGCACGCCGGTGCGTTCGCCGTCCGCGTCAAGGTAGGTCACCCATTTCATTCGCGCACCACCTCGCTCGGTTCCTTGTCCGGCCGCAGCCCACGCCAACTCGATTGGCGCAACCGGTCATCCGGGGTCCATTCGCTGTACCGCACTTCGCCCACGAGCACCGGCTCGACGTACGTCACGCCCCTGGCCTCGGTGCGCGGAAGCGGCGGGGTGAAGGGAGACCGGTCGGTGTGCAGCGGTGCCAGCGTCTTCTTCAGGTTCGCCAGGTCACGTTCGGTGAACCCGGTGCCGACGCGCCCGGCGAAGTGCAGGCCACCGTCGACCGGAATGCCCATCAGCAGCGAGCCGATGCCGCTGCTGCGCCCGCCCTCGCCGGCCTTCCAGCCACCGATGACGACTTCCTGGGTGTTCCAATGCTTGTCCTTGATCCAGGACGCCGAGCGTCGGCCGGGCTGATAGGTGGAGTCGCGTCTCTTGGCGACCACGCCCTCCCAGCCGTGCTCGAGTGAGTGCTCCAGCGCCTGTTTCCCGTCGCCGGGCAGCAGCTCGGGGACGATGAGGCCGCCGCCACTGGCCAACGTTTCCAACAGTTTTCGGCGGTCCTGGTAGCGGGCCCGCAGCAGCGAACGGCCGTCGAGATACAGCAGGTCGAACGCCCAGAACTGGACGCGGCTGCCGCGGCCCCGGTTCTGCATCGCATGAAAGCTCGGCACCCCGGAGTCGTCCAGGACGACCGCCTCCCCGTCGAGCACCACGTGATGGTCGGCGAGATCGGCGGTCAGAGCGCGCAATTGGGGGTATTCGTCGGTGACCTCCCGGCCTCGCCGCGACCGTACCCGCAGGCTTCCGTGGTCGATCTCGACCAGCAGCCGGTAGCCGTCCCACTTGCCTTCGAACGCCCACTGGCTCGCCTTGCAGCCGGCGACCGAGCCGTGGGAGGCGAGCATGGGCGCTATTGCGTCGAAGTCGAAGACCTTCTGGTCCTTCATCCGGTGCGCCAGCCACTGGTCACCCTTGGTTTGGATCAGGGCGTAGCGGCCGGAGACCTTGCTGCCGCGCAGATTGACGATGACCTCCCCTTTTTCGGCGGACTGATCGAACTTCTCCGCCTCATAGGTGCCGGAGTCCCAGATGACCACCTTCCCGGCCCCGTATTCGCCCTTGGGGATGCTGCCTTCGAAGGTGGCGTATTCCAGCGGATGGTCCTCGGTGTGGACCGCCAGGTGGTTCACCGACGTGGTTTCGGGCAGGTTCTTCGGCACCGCCCACGACACCAGCACGCCGTCGCGCTCCAGCCGGAAGTCGTAGTGCAGCCGGCGGGCGTGGTGCTCCTGGATGACGAACGTATTGCCTTGGCCGGACTCAGGTTTCGTCCGGGGCACCGGTTCCGGAGTCTTCGACGCGTCCCGCATGCTGCGGTACTTGGTCAGCCGGTCCGGGGCGGCGACGTCGTTGTCCAGCGCCGCCAGCAGGTCACCGTCGCGCGCCACCCGGGCCAGCACCTCGTCGTAGCGCAGTTGGCGCAGCGACGCCGGGTCGTCGATCTCCGCCCAGGTGCGCGGCGCGGCGACCGTCGGGTGTTCGCGTCCACGCAGGGAATACGGTGCGACGGTCGTTTTGGATCCGTTGTTCTGGCTCCAGTCGAGAAAAATCTTGCCCGCCCGCAGGCTGCGGGTCATGGTCGAGGTGACCAGCTTGGGCATCGACGTTTCCAGTTGCTGGGCAACCCGTTTCGCCAACACGGTCGCGCCCTTGCTGCTCACCGGTTCCGCCAGCGGCGCGTAGAGGTGCAGGCCCTTGCTGCCGCTGGTGAGCGGGAACAGGGTCAGCCCGATCCCGCCGATCAGCTCGCGCACGGCATGGGCCACCTCGGCCAGCTGGGCCATGGTCACGCCTTCACCGGGGTCGAGGTCGAAGACCAATCGGGTCGCCGGGCCGGGCTTGAGTTCCTCGGCCTTGCTCCGCGTCCACTGGGCGACGAACCGCCACTGCGGCACGTGCACTTCCAGCGCGGCCTGCTGCGCGATCCAGGCCAGCGCCTCGGGGGTATCGATGATCGGGTAGGTCGTGGTCCCGGACCGGTGGGTGACGCTGGCGCGCGGCAACCAGTCGGGGGCCGAGGCGGCCAGCTGCTTTTCGAAGAAGGCGTCCTGCTCGACGCCGTTCGGCCAGCGTTTGCGGGTGGCCGGGCGCCCCGCGATGTGGGGAATCATCACCTCGGCGATCCGGGTGTAGTAATCGAAGACGTCGCGCTTCGTGGTCCCGCTGGCGGGATAGAGCACCTTGTCGGCGTTGGTCAGCTTCACCCGCGGTGCCATGAGAGTCAACTTACGCGTTTGATCAGGGCCGATTCATTACCACCGCTGATTATGTCTCAAACGTAAATCTTTGTGACATCGACCACGAAGGGGTTAGACACACCGACGGGCCGGGCACCGAAGACGGATGCCCATACCGTCCTGGCGTCCAGAATGTGGCGTCCCCCTCAGCAATGCCACCCTTCGACTGCACTCCCGGCGAATCGCGGTACCCACCTACGAGAGATCGGCCCTCCAGCGTGGTGTCGTCCACATCGGCGCGGGCAATTTCCACCGCGCACATCAGGCCGTCTACTTCGATGACCTTGCCCGCTCGGGCATTTCGGATCGTTGGGGGGTTACCGGCGTCAGCCTGCACTCCCCGACCGCCAAAGACTTGCTGTCGGCGCAGGACGGGCTCTACACCGTGGTACAGCGCGGCCACGACCGCCAGACCGCCCGCGTGGTCGGCTCGATCGGCTCCGTGCATTACGCACCGAATGATGGCGCGGCGGTGCGCGCCGCCCTGGCGGACCCCCAGACCCGTATCGTCAGCCTGACCATCACCGACAACGGATACTTCCTCGATCCGGTCACCGACGAGTTCGATGCCAACCACCCCGACATCCGCGCTGACCTCGTCGCGTCTCATGGCGCCTCCGGAGGGTATGCCACCGCGTGGGGATATCTGGCCGAAGCTCTCGACCGGCGCCGCCGCGCGGGCGTGGCGCCGTTCACCGTGCTCTGCTGCGACAACATTCCCGGCGACACCCGCCCGGCGAGAACCGCGCTGGTGTCGTTCGCCGCCTTGAAGGACTCCGGGCTCGCCCGCTGGATCGAAAAGCATGTCGCGTTCCCGTCGACCATGGTCGACCGCATCACCCCGCAGACTTCGGCGTCGGAGCGCGAATTCGTGGAGCAGACGTTCGGCGTGGCCGACAAATGTCCGGTCGTGACCGAGCCGTACAGCCAATGGGTGATCGAGGATTCCTTCAGCAACGGGCGCCCTCCGCTCGAGGAGGTCGGAGCCGAATTCGTCTCCGATGTCTCCGACCACAAGCTGATCAAGACCCGCCTTCTCAACGGAACCCACATCGCGCTCGCGTGTTTGGCCATATTGGCCGGCTACCGGCGCACCGACGAGGCGATGCAGGACCGCGTGATATTCGACTACGTCGAGAGGCTGCTGCGCGACGAGATTCAGCCGCTGCTGCCCCCGGTCCCGGGGATGAACACACCCCAATACCGGGCCAGTTTGCTCGATCGGCTCGGCAATCCTCAGATGAGTGACCAGTTGTCGCGGCTGGCCAGGCGGGGAACGAGCAAGATAACGTCGTTTGTGTTGCCGTCCCTGCAGGATGCGATCGCGCGGGGCAGGCCGCACACGCTGCTGATGTTGGCCGTTGCCGGGTGGGCCCGCTACATGCGCGGCCACGACCTGCAGGGGCGCAAGCTCCGTCTGGAAGACTCACAGGCGATACCGGTGGCCACGTTGGCCAACATGGCAGGCGACAATGCGGATCCGCTGCTGCGGCACGCGATGTTCGCGGAGCTTCGCGCGGTTCCCGGGTTTGCGGAGCGCCTTGGCGACATGATCAGGCGTATCGACACGTGCGGTGTGGTGCCCACGCTGCTTGACGGGATGCGCAACGACGAGCGGGAGTTGGTGTCACGATGAGCGATGGGCTGACCTTTGTGCGCACATTCGACCCGGCGCCGATCACGACCTTGCTGTGCGACGCGGACGACAACCTGTTCGCTTCGGAGCGGCCGGCGTTCGAAGCGTCGACGGAGGTGATGAATCGTTTCCTGGCCAGGTTCGGCGTGACCGCTCCGGTCGACTCGGAGGAGTTGCGGAAGCGGGCAGTCGGGAAGAACTTCCGCGCCATGGCTCTCGAGCTGGCGGTCCAGTGCAGACTGCCGCTCGATCAGGCGTTGGCCGACGGCCTCCCCGCAGCGGTGTGCGCCTCAACCGGTGACGTGGCGAAGGGCAATGCGTTGTCCGCCGACGAACTCGAGCAGTGGGTGCGCGAAGAGCGCGAACGGGTCACCGCACATCTGGCGGTGACCCTGACACCCGACCCGCAGGTGCTCGAACCGCTGCGCGACCTCGCACCGCATTACGCGCTGGCGGCCGTGAGCTCCAGCGCCACCAAGCGCCTGCGTGCCTGCTTCGCCGCCACCGGCATCGACTCGCTGATCGCCGAGTCGGTGACCTTCAGCGCGGAGGATTCACTGCCGTCGCCGACAAGCAAGCCCGACCCGGCGGTGTATCTGCATTCCGGTCAGGTGATGGGCGTCGCGGCAGCACAAGGGCTGGCCATCGAGGACTCGGTGGCCGGCGTGCGTTCCGCGGTCGCGGCCGGTTACCCCACCGTGGGCAACCTGATGTTCGTGCCGGCTGACGAACGGGATTGCCGCCGAGCGGATCTGATCGATGCCGGCGCGGTCGCGATAACCGAATCGTGGCGCGCTCTTGCCGATGTCCTGCTGTTGTCGGCCGTACCGGCCGCAGGCACGTCACTCACGTAGGGCATCGGCTGGTCGTTTGTCGCTGGGCTTCGGCCCGCGGCTGTCATACCGTCGAGAGGTGCCGCGCGCCCGGTAACGATCCGGGCGGCGGCCCGGTGAGGAGTTGGCCAATGGTGGCTAGCGCGATCGATCTGAACAATGCGTCGCTTTCCAAACTGCCGATCGAGCCGCCCAACTATGACCGGGGCGCCGTGACCGTCGGTATCGCTCATATCGGCGCCGGCCATTTCCACCGTGCGCATCAGGCCGCGTACATCAACCTGCTGCTCCAGCAGGGCCTGGCACTCGATTGGGGCATCTGCGGTGTGGGCGTCATGCCCGCCGACTGGACCATGCGCGACGTCCTCAACGATCAGGACGGGCTGTACACACTGATCTTGGAGAATCCCAACGGCAGCCGAGACGCCCAGGTGATCGGGTCGATCGTGGACTACCGCTACGCCCCGGACGACCCGGAATCGGCGTTGGAGGTACTCACCGCGGCATCGACCCGGATCATTTCGCTGACCATCACCGAAGGCGGCTACCGCGACCCGGACGGGCCCGCGTTCGCGTTGATCACCGAGGCGCTCGCCAGGCGGCGCGATCGCGGGATCCCCGCGTCGACGGTCGTCTCCTGCGACAACATCGAGAACAACGGTGACGTCGCCAGGCGCACCGTGCTCGCCAGTGCCGAGCGCAGAGATCCCGCGCTGGCCGAGTGGGTGGCCGAACATGCCCGGTTCCCCAATTCGATGGTCGACCGCATCACTCCGGCAACAACTTTGGAGATGGCCGCCGAAGTGCGGCGCGACTTCGGCGTCAACGACCGATGGCCGGTGGTGGCCGAACCCTTCAGCGCCTGGGTGATCGAGGACGACTTCGCCGATGGCCGTCCCCCGCTCGAGCAGGCGGGGGTGCTGCTGGTCGACGATGTGCGCCCGTACGAGCTGATGAAGCTGCGGCTGCTCAACGCGGGGCATCAGTGCCTGGCCTACTTCGCCCACCTGTGCGGCTTCCAGTTCGTCCACGAGGCGGCGCGCGATCCGCTGTTCGCGGAATTCCTGCTCTCCTACTTCGACAACGAGGCCATCCCCACGCTGCCGCCGGTGCCGGGGATCGACCTCCACGAATACGCCCGCACGCTGGTCGAGCGGTTCGCCAACCCGGCCGTGCGCGACACCGTCGCGCGGCTGTGCGCCTACTCGTCGGACCGCATCCCGAAATGGCTGTTTCCCGTCGTCTGCGACAACCTGGCCGCCGACGGGCCGGTTCAACTCGCGGCCGCGGCGGTGGCCAGCTGGGCGCGCTACGCCGAGGGCACCGACGAATGGGGCAGGCCGTACGAGGTGGTGGACCAACTCGCGGATTCGCTCATCCCGATCGCCCGGTCACAGCACCGGAATCCCACCGCGTTCATCGAGGTCACTGCGGTGTTCTGCGATCTGGCCCACCAGCCACGCTTCGTCGAGGCGTACCGCTGGGCGCTGGATTCGTTGCACACCAAGGGAGCTCGGGCGACGCTGGAGGCTTTGGTGCGGTGACCCGCGGACTGGTGATCGGCGAGTCGCTGATCGATATCGTCGACGGCGAGGAGCATGTGGGTGGCAGCCCGCTCAACGTCGCCGTCGGACTCGCACGCTTGGGCCGTGAAGTCGACTTTCTGACTCACATCGCCGACGACCCGCACGGCCGGCGCATCGCCGAGTACGTGAAAGCTGCTGGCGCACGGCTGGTTTCGGGTAGCGTCGCGGCCGGCCAGACACCGACGGCCGTAGCGACGATCGGCGAGGACGGCTCGGCCGACTACGTGTTCAATCTGGACTGGCGACTCTCCGGGACACCCGAGATTCCGCCGCCGCTGTTCGTGCACACCGGGTCCATCGCCGCCACGCGCGAGCCGGGCTGCCTGGCGGTCGCGGCGTTGATCGACACCTACCGCGTTTCCGCCACGGTCACCTTCGACCCGAACGTGCGCCCGTCGCTGACCGCCGACCCCGCTTTGGCCCGTGCGCGGATCGAGCGCCTGGTCGAGCGCAGCGACGTCGTCAAGGTCAGCGACGAGGACCTGCGCTCCATCGAGCCCGATCACGAGCCCGAGCAGACGGCCAGGGCGTGGTTGGGTTTGGGACCCGCGGTCGTCGCGGTGACGATGGGGGAACGCGGTTCGCGGGCGTTCTGCGCGGCCGGCGAGGTCCAGGTCGCGGCGAAACCGGCCAGGGTGGTCGACACCGTAGGCGCCGGTGACGCGTTCATGGTCGGCCTGCTCGACTCGTTGTGGGAGATGAACCTGCTGGGCGCCGACCGGAGGGCCACCCTCGCCCGGATCGAACCCGACGCGCTCACTGCCGCCCTGTGGACCGCGAGCGCCGCGTCGGCATTGACGGTCGCCCGCCCCGGAGCCGATCTGCCCGATCGGGCTGCCCTGCGGGCTCAATTGACCTCCGCCAGCGGCGCTTTCGGGTAGCACGACGCCGGCGAACCCGGCACACCGCGGTCTGCCGCGAAGCCGCACAGCCCCAGCTCACGCGCCTGTCATGCTGTTTTCCCGGCGGCGGTATGGGCATACTGACTTACATGCGCTCCATCTGGAAGGGCTCGATCGCGTTCGGGCTGGTCAACGTCCCGGTCAAGGTGTACAGCGCCACCCAGGACCACGACATCAAGTTTCATCAGGTGCACGCCAAGGACAACGGCCGCATCCGGTACCAACGCGTCTGCGAGTTGGACGGCGAGGTCGTCGAATACCGCGACATCGCCCGGGCGTTCGAATCCGACGACGGCCAGATGGTCATCATCACCGACGACGACATCTCCACCTTGCCCGAGGAACGCAGCCGCGAGATCGAGGTGCTGGAGTTCGTTCCCGCCGAGGAGGTCGACCCGATGCTGTTCGACCGTAGCTACTTCCTGGAACCGGATTCCAAGTCGTCGAAATCCTATGTGCTGCTTGCAAAGACACTCGCCGAGACCGATCGGATGGCGATCGTCCACTTCACGCTGCGCAACAAGACGCGGCTGGCGGCGTTGCGCGTCAAGGACTTCGGCAAGCGGGACGTGATGATGGTGCACACCCTGCTGTGGCCCGACGAGATCCGCGACCCCGACTTTCCGGTGCTCGACAAGGAGGTCGAGATCAAGCCCGCCGAACTGAAGATGGCCGGCCAGGTCGTGGAGTCGATGGCCGAGGACTTCAATCCCGACCGCTACCACGACACCTACCAGGAGCAGCTGCAGGAGCTGATCGACGCGAAACTCGAAGGTGGCGAGGCCTTTACCACCGAGGAGCAACCGAAGGAACTCGACGAGACCGAGGACGTCTCCGACCTGCTGGCCAAGCTGGAAGCCAGCGTCAAGGCGCGCTCCGGCGACGGCAAGGCTACGGCCAAGAAGGCACCGGCCAAGAAGACGGCCGCGAGGAAGACGACAGCGAAAAAGATCACCGCGAAGAAGGCACCGGCCAAGAAGGCGGCATCGAAAGCGTGACGCGTGGCCCCGCGCGCGCTCAGCGCCTGCGGGTCGAGAAGAAGCGGGTGGCCCCCGCGGTCAGGTTGATCACGGCGACGATGATGATCAGGCTCAGGGCCGCACCCCAGATGCGCTGGAAGCCGGCGTGCTCGGGATTGGTGAGCTCGGTGTAGATCAGCAGCGGCAGCGAGGCCATGTTGCCGTGGAAGATGTCGGTGTTGATCGACCGGCTGTAGCCGACCAGCACCAGCACCGGGGCCGTCTCGCCGATCACCCGCGCGACCGACAACAGGATTCCGGAGACGATGCCGGGCATCGCGATCGGGAACACGATTCGCACGATGGTCTTCCATTTGGTCACCCCGAGCGCGTAACTGGCCTCCCGCAGATCGTCGGGCACCAGCCGGAGCATCTCCTCCGCGGACCGCACCACCACCGGCAGCATCAGCAGGACCAGCGCCAGCGACACGGCGAACGAGCTCTGCTGGAATCCCAGGGTGGCTATCCACAGAGTGAAGATGAACAGCGCCGCCACGATCGAGGGCACCCCGGCGAGCACGTCCACCATGAACGTCGTCAGACGCACCAGCCGGCCGGAACCGTATTCCACCAAGAAGACCGCGGTCATCAAACCCAGCGGGACGGACATCAGGGCGGCCACGCCCGCCTGCACCACGGTTCCGTACAGCGCGTGGTACACGCCGCCGGCGAATTGCTCCGGCAGAATCCCGCGCAGCGAGTGGGTCCACCACGTCGACCGGGTGACCGCGTACCAACCCCGGGCCACCACGACCGACAGCACCCAGACCAGCGGCACCAGCGCGACGAGGAACGAGGTGACGAAGAAGATGGTCGCGGCGTTGTTCGTCAGCCGGCGCCGGATGCTGACGGGCCGGAAGGCCTGGGCTTTGACCGGCCGGTCAAACGTTTCCACCGTGGAGCTCATCCGTTGACCTTGCCGCCGGCGATGGCGCGGGCCAGGGCGTTGACGACGAAGGTCAGGACGAACAACGCGAATCCCGCGGCGATGTAGGCCCCGGTGGGCAGTGGTGCGCTGAATTCGGCTGCCGCCGAGGCGATCTTCGAGGCGAACGTGTACCCGCCGTCGAACAGCGACCAACTCCCCGGGCGCGCGGCGGAGCGCAAGATGATCAGCACCGCCACGGTCTCGCCCAGCGCGCGGCCCAGCCCCAGCATCGACGCCGCGATGACACCGCTGCGGCCGAACGGCAGCACGGTCATCCGCACCACCTCCCACTTGGTGGCGCCCAGCGCCTGCGCCGCCTCCATCTGCATGTGCGGGGTCTGCCGGAACACCTCACGCGAGACCGACGTGATGATCGGCAGGATCATCGCCGACAGCACGATGCCGGCGGTGAAGATGGTGCCGCCGCCGGCCAGTGACACGTTGCCCTGCTTGAACAGGAAAAACCAGCCCAGGTTGCGGTTGAGGAACGCCGCGACGGGCTCGATGTTGGGCGCCAGCACGAAGATGCCCCACAACCCGAAGATGATGGAGGGCACCGCGGCCAGCAGGTCCACGATCGCCCCGAACGGGCGGGCCAGCCGCTTGGGCGCGTACTGGGTGAGGAACACCGCGATCCCGACCGCGACCGGCACCGCCACCACCAGTGCGGTGAGCGAACTGAGGACGGTCACCATCAACAGGTCGCGGATGCCGAACTCGAGCTTCGCCGGGTCGGTGGTGCTGAACTGCGCGCTGGTGAAGAAGTTCGCGTGGTTGGCCCGCAACGACGGAACGGCACGAATCAGCAGGAACGCGGCGATCAGCAGGATCGCGACGACGATCGTCGACCCGGCAGCGGCAGCCAGCAGTTTGAACAACTGGTCGCCCCGCCGAGCCGAAGGCGCACCCAGCGTCTTCAGCTCGGGCTTTTGCGGGGTCGACGGGCTGGCTACCGCTCCACGGGTCACGACCACCTCAGATCACGTGATGGCGTTGATTGCGGCCGACAGTCTCGACTTGAACGAATCCGGGATGGGGATGTACCCATTGTCGGCCAGGCCACTTTGCCCCGCACCGATCGTACTTTCCAGGAACGCCTTCACCGCGGTGCCGACCTGGGCATCGGGGTACTTGGAGCATACGATCTCGTACGTCGCCAGCACGATCGGGTAGGACCCCGGCTGGGTCGGCTTGTAGAAGGAGAGCGTGTCGAGGACCAGGTCGTTGCCCTGGCCGCTGATCTTGGCCCCGGAAATCGTTTTGCCGACCGACTCCGAGCTGATCGCCACCGCGTCCGGGCCGGCCGACGTGATGACCTTGGCCATGTTGAGCTTCTGAGCTTTGGCGAACGACCACTCGTTGTAGGTGATGGACCCTTCGGTGGCCTTGATCGCCGCCGACGTGCCGTCGTTGCCCTTGGCGCCCTCGCCGACGCCGCCCTTGAACGTCTTGCCGGCGCCCTTGCCCCACGCGCCGTCGGAGGCGGCGTCGAGGTACTCCTGGAAGTTGTCCGTGGTGCCGGATTCGTCGTTGCGGAACACCACGTGGATCGGCTCGGCGGGCAGCGCGACACCGGGGTTGAGCGCCGCGATGGCCGGGTCATTCCAGGTCTTGATGGCGCCGTTGAAGATCTTCGCCGCCGTCGGACCGTCGACGCTCAGCGAACTCAGGCCCTTGACGTTGTAGGTGATGGCGATCGGACCGAACACGACCGGCAGATTCCATGCCGGCGAGCCGCAGCGCTGCTGCGCGGCAGCGTATTCCTTGGGGGCAAGGGGCGAGTCCGAGCCACCGAAATCGGTTTGCTTGCCGCTGAATTCGCTGATGCCCGCCCCTGAGCCGTTGGCCGTGTAGTTCAGCGTCTGACCGGGGCAGGCCTGTTCGAAGGCGTTGACGAACCGGGTCATCGCGTTGGCCTGGGCGGTCGACCCGCTGGCCTTCAACGTCTTCTTCCCGCCACAGCTGACCTTGCCCGCCGACGAACCGCTGGTCGCGCTTCCGCTGCTGGCGTTGTTGTCACTTCCGCAGCCCGACAACACCAGCGCACCAGCGGTCACGACGCTCAGCGCGGCACCGAATCGGTTGAGTTTCAAGTCACTTCCTAACGGTAGGGATGAAGCTCGATTGGCGACGTTCTCCTGGCCGCTGTCGAGCGGTCAGCCGTCTCTCGCAGCAAGGAAGCTAACAGCACGAAGGTTAACGCGGGGCAAATTGCCGTCGGCCGATTATCGCTGGCCAGCGATGCCTTTGCGGTGGGCCGCAGGCCGTTGCGAGAAGCTCACGAGATGGCGTTGATCGCGGTCGACAACCGGGATTTGAACGAGTCGGGGACCGGGATGTAGCCGTTGTCCGCCAAACCGTCCTGCCCCGCGCCGATGGTGCTCTGCAGGAACGCCTTCACGGCCGCGCCGACCCGGGGATCGGTGTACTTCGAGCAAACGATCTCATACGTCGCAAGCACGATCGGGTAGGAACCGGGCCGGGTCGGCTCGTAGAAGGAGTAGGTGTCGACGACCAGGTCGTTGCCCTCCTCGCTGAAGTCGGCGCCGGCGATCGTCTTGCCCACCGAGCCCGCGTCTATCGCCACCGCGTCCGGACCGGCCGACGTGATGATCTTGGCCATGTTGACCTTTTGCGCCAGAGCAAAGGACCACTCGTTATAGGTGATCGACCCCTCGGTGGCCCTGACCGCCGCCGATGTGCCGTCGTTGCCTTTGGCCCCCTCGCCGACACCGCCCTTGAACGTCTTCCCGATGCCGTTGTCCCAGGCGCCGTTGGCGGCCGAGTCCAGATATTTCTGGAAATTGTCCGTGGTACCGGACTGATCGCTGCGGAAGATCACCCGAATGGGCTCGGCGGGAAGCGCGAGGCCGGGGTTCAACGCCTGAATCGCCGGGTCGTTCCATACGCTGACGGCGCCCTTGAAGATTTTGGCGGCCGTCGGGCCGTCCAGATTCAGCGACGTCACCCCCGAGACGTTGTAGGTGATCGCGATCGGTCCGAACACCACCGGCAAATTCCACGCCGGCGAACCGCAGCGTTGCTGCGCCGCGAAGTATTCGATGGGAGCCAGCGGCGAGTCCGACCCCGCGAAATCCGTCTGTTTGCCGGTGAATTCGCCGATCCCGGCGCCCGACCCGTTGGGGGTGTAGTTCAGCGTCTGGCCCGGGCAGGCCTGCTCGAAGGCCTTGATGAAGCGGGTCATCGCGTTGGCCTGGGCGGTCGACCCGCTGGCCTTCAGCGCCTTCGCCCCACCACAGCTCACCCGGACCGGCGACCCACCGGACCCGGTGCTTTTACCCGTCGCGTTGTCGTTGGTCCCGCAAGCCGCCACCACCAGCGCAACAACGGTCAGGACACTGAGCGCAGCGCCGAATCGCTTCAGAACCAATAGGATTCCCACGGGGAAGCATCGAACATGATCGCCACCATTCACTAGCCGCTGCGCGCCGGCCAAACTGTCAGGACTAAGGCTAGCGCCGGGCGATTGTTCTCGCAGTGGAGGCCGGATGCGGCCAGGCCGTGCTGCGCGGAATTCGGACACGATTTCGACCGACCGGTTCGGCGGGCCCCGACCTGGGCCGCACGGCGATACATCGCCCGACTATATGCAAAAGTAGAACCTGTTCCAGAAATGCCGCATCCGAGACGGCGCGGCTTGCTACCGTTTCGGCTGACAACTTGGGCGAAGAGAGGCCGCAATGATCCTTGACAGATTTCGTCTCGACGACAAAGTCGCCGTCATCACCGGTGCCGGCCGCGGCCTCGGGGCGGCCATCGCGCTGGCTTTCGCCGAGGCGGGCGCCGATGTCCTCATCGCCTCGCGCACGCAATCGCAACTAGAAGGCGTCGCCGAACAGGTCCGGTCCGCCGGTCGCCGGGCGCACATCGTCGCCGCCGACCTGGCCCACCCCGAGGTGACCGCGGAGCTGGCCGGCCAGGCCGTCGACGCCTTCGGGAAACTAGACATCGTCGTCAACAACGTCGGCGGGACCATGCCCAACACGCTGCTGACCACCTCGACCAAAGAACTCAAGGACGCGTTCACCTTCAACGTCGCCACCGCCCACGCGCTGACCGTCGCGGCGGTGCCCCTGATGCTCGAGCACTCCGGCGGCGGCAGCGTCATCAACATCACCTCCACCATGGGCCGGCTGGCCGGCCGTGGCTTCGCCGCCTACGGCACCGCCAAGGCCGCGCTGTCGCACTACACCCGGCTGACCGCCCTCGACCTGTGCCCCCGCATCCGGGTCAACGCGATCGCGCCGGGGTCGATCCTGACCTCCGCGCTGGACGTGGTGGCCTCCAACGACGAGCTGCGCGCGCCGATGGAGAAGGCCACCCCGATGCGCCGCCTCGGTGATCCCGTCGACATCGCGGCCGCGGCGGTTTATTTGGCGTCCCCGGCGGGCAGCTTCCTGACCGGTAAGACGCTGGAGGTCGACGGCGGACTCACCTACCCCAACCTCGACATCCCCGTCCCGGATCTGTGACCCCCGACCACTGAGGAGCCCGTCATGGCAATACCCGTCGTCCAGTTGGGTACCGGCAACGTCGGTATCCACGCCCTGCGGGCGCTCATCACCAACCCGGCGTTCGAGCTCACCGGCGTCTGGGTGTCGTCGGACGCCAAGGCCGGCAAGGACGCGGCAGAGCTCGCCGGACTCCCCGATTCGACCGGCGTCCTGGCCAGCACCGACCTGGACGCCGTGCTGGCCAGCGGGCCGCAGTGCGCCGTGTACAACGCGCTGGCCGACAACCGGTTGCCCGAGGCGCTGGAGGACTACCGGCGCGTCCTGGCGGCCGGGATCAACGTCGTGGGTAGCGGCCCGGTGTTCTTGCAGTATCCGTGGGAGGTGATTCCCGAGGAGTTGATCAAGCCCATCGAAGACGCTGCCCGCGAAGGCAATTCGAGCGTGTTCGTCAACGGGATCGATCCCGGCTTCGCCAACGACCTGCTGCCGCTGGCGCTGGCCGGCACCTGTCAGAACATCCAGCAGATCCGCTGCATGGAGATCGTCGACTACGCCACCTATGACAGCGCGGCGGTCATGTTCGACGTGATGGGCTTCGGCAAACCACTCGACGAGATCCCCATGCTGCTGCAGCCGGGCGTGCTCAGCCTGGCGTGGGGATCGGTGGTTCGGCAACTGGCGGCCGGCCTGGGGGTTTCACTCGACTCGGTCGCGCAGGAGTACATCCGCGTGCCGGCGCCGGAAGACTTCGACATCGCGTCGGGACACATCCCCAAGGGCAGCGCCGCGGCGCTGCGGTTCGAGGTGTTCGGCATGGTCAACGGCGACCCCGTCGTGGTCCTCGAACACGTCACCCGGCTGCGCGAGGACCTGTGCCCCGAGTGGCCGCAGCCCGCCCAGCCCGGCGGGTCCTACCGCATCGAGGTGACCGGCGAACCGTCCTACGCCATGGACGTCTGCCTGAGCAGCCGCAAGGGCGACCACAACCACGCCGGCCTGGTCGCCACGGCGATGCGGGTGGTCAACGCGATCCCCGCGGTGGTGGCCGCCCCGCCGGGCATCGTCACGACGCTGGACCTGCCGTTGATCACCGGCGAGGGGCTCTACCTGCCCGGGTGAGCAACGGGCGCGTCGAGTCTTCGGATACCCTCACTTTTCAATTCGGCCGAGTGAATCGAGGGGCGACGAGTTGACACAGAGCAGCCAGGACTCGCTGAAAAGCAGCTGGTATCTGCTCGGGCCTGCCTTCGTCGCCGCGATCGCCTATGTCGATCCGGGCAACGTTGCCGCCAACGTCAGCTCGGGCGCCAAGTTCGGCTACCTGCTGCTGTGGGTCATCGTGGTGGCCAATGCGCTGGCCGGCCTGGTGCAGTATCTGTCTCCCAAGCTCGGCCTGGTGACCGGGCGCTCGTTGCCGGCGGCCGTCGGCAAGCGGATGAGCCGGCCGGTCCGGCTGGTGTACTGGATTCAGGCCGAACTGGTGGCGATCGCCACCGACATGGCCGAAATCGTCGGTGGCGCAATCGCGTTGCGGATCCTGTTCGGTCTGCCCCTGTTGGTCGGCGGCATCATCACCGGGCTGGTCTCCCTACTGCTGCTGGCGATCCAGGACCGGCGCGGGCAGATCATCTTCGAGCGCGTCATCACCGGCCTGCTGCTCGTCATCGCCATCGGGTTTGCGGCCAGCTTCTTCGTCAAGACGCCGCCGCCCGGTGACGTGCTCGGCGGGCTGGTGCCGCGGTTCCGCGGCACCGAAAGCGTGCTCCTCGCCGCCGCCATCCTGGGCGCGACCGTGATGCCGCACGCGGTGTACATGCATTCCGGGCTGGTCCTCGACCGGCACGGCCATCCGGCCGAGGGCTCCCAGCGGCGCCTGCTGCTGCGGGTCACCCGGCTGGACGTGGTGCTGGCGATGGTCGTCGCGGGAACGGTGAACGCCGCGATGCTGCTGGTCGCCGCGATCAACCTGCAGCACCGCAACATCAGCGCGTCCATCGAGGGCGCGTACTCCGCGATTCACCACACGCTCGGGCCAACCATCGCGGTGCTGTTCGCGGTCGGACTGCTGGCGTCCGGGCTGGCATCGTCCTCGGTGGGCGCCTACGCCGGCGCCATGATCATGCAGGGGCTGCTGCACCGCAGAATTCCGATGCTGGTGCGCCGCTTGATCACCGTGTGCCCCGCGCTGGTGATCCTCGCGGTCGGGTTCGACCCCACCCGCGCGCTGGTGCTCTCCCAGGTGGTGCTGTCGTTCGGGATACCGTTTGCGGTCCTGCCGCTGGTGAAGCTCACCAGTGACCGCGACTTGATGGGCGACGACACCAACCACCCCGTCACGACGATTATTGGCTGGGCCGTTGGCGTCATGATTAGTCTGCTTAACGTGGTCCTCATCTGGCTGACGGTGACTGCCTGAATGCCGGCCCGCCGGCACGCCTACTTCGCATACGGGTCGAACCTGTGCGTGAAGCAGATGGCGCTGCGGTGTCCCGACGCCGCCGACCCGCGGCCGGCGATCCTGTCCGATCATGACTGGCTGATCAACCAGCGCGGCGTGGCCACGGTCGAGCCGTGTGCCGGCAGCCGGGTGCACGGCGTGGTGTGGCAGATCTCCGACGGCGACCTGGCGACGCTGGACAGCGCCGAGGGCGTGCCGGTGCGCTACCGGCGCGACCGGCTGACCGTGCACACCCACGACGGGCCGGCGCCGGCCTGGGTCTACATCGACCATCGGGTGACGCCGGGTCCGCCGCGGCCGGGCTACCTGCCCAAGATCATCGACGGCGCGGTGCAGCATGGGTTGCCGCAACGTTGGGTCGACTTCCTGCGGCGCTGGGACCCATCCCGCTGGCCGCAGCGGGCGTCGGCGTCGGGGCCTGCGCCCCAATCTCTTTCGGCGTTGCTGAGCCAGGCCGGGGTGAGCGAGGCCGGTCGCTTGCGGTCGCGTTTCGGCTTTCTGGCCATCCACGGCGGAGGGCTGGAAGAGATGACCGACGTGATCGCCGAACGCGCCGCCGAGGCAGCCGACGCGTCGGTGTACGTACTGCGTCACCCCGACCGCTACCCGCACCACCTGCCCTCGGCGTTGTTCGACCCGGCCGAATCGCCTCGGCTCGCCGAATTCCTCGACCATGTCGACGTTGCGGTGTCGCTGCACGGATACGGCCGCATCGGGCGCAGCACGCAACTGCTGGCCGGTGGCCGCAACCGCGCGCTGGCCGCGCATTTGGCCCGGCACATTCGGTTGACCGGCTACCGGGTGATCACCGACCTCGAGGACATCCCCCCGGAGTTACGGGGTCTGCATCCGGACAACCCGGTGAACCGGGTGCGTGAGGGCGGGACCCAGCTGGAGCTCTCCCCCCGCGTGCGCGGCCTGAGCCCGCGCAGCCCGCTGCCCGGCGATGACGGCCTGTCACCGGTCACCACGGCGCTGATCCGGGGGTTGGTGGAAGCTGCACGTTGTTGGTAATTGTCCTCGTCTGTTGATTGGAGTTGTTGGTGGCCAAGGATTTTCGCTTCGGAATGAGCATGCGCTTCATCAAGTCGCGCGCGGCGTTCGTCGACAAGGTGAAGCAGGCGGAAGACATCGGATTCGATGTGCTCTGCGTGCCAGACCATCTCGGCGCGGTGGCCCCCATTCCCGCACTGACGGCGGCCGCCATGGTCACCGACAAGCTCAAGCTGAGCATGTATGTGCTCAACGCCGCCTTCTACAAGCCCGCCCTGCTCAGCCGGGACCTGGGCGACCTGGACAAGCTCAGTAACGGCCGTCTCGAAGTCGGGCTCGGCACCGGCTACGTCAAGGAGGAGTTCGACGCCGCCGAGCTCCCCTACCCCAGTGCCGGCGCCCGGGTCGACTACCTCAACCACATGACGGCATATCTGAAGGAGCACCACCCGACGACACCCATCCTCATCGCCGGCAACGGCGACCGGGTGCTGACCATCGCCGCCCGGCAAGCCGACATCATCGGGCTGACGGGTTCGAGGGTCAAGGAGGCCGACGACCCGCTGACCGAACGCGTCGAGTTCGTCCGCAACGCCGCCGGCGACCGGTTCGACGCGCTCGAATTGAACCTCGCCGTCACGGCCGTCCCCGCCGAGGGCGAGAGCCTGCCCGACCTGGCGATGACCCGTCGGTACGCCGGGGGATTGTCCGACGAGGAGATCCTGGCCATGCACTCCGTCCTGACGGGGTCGCCCCGCGAGATGGCCGACACGCTGCTGGAGTACCGGGAGAAGTACGGGGTCACGTTCATCACCGTGCAGGACAACCACGTGGACAACTTCGCGAAGGTCATCGCCGAACTGCGCTGAGCCGTCGCTGCATCATCACGGTGTCCGGCCATGGTTGCCGGGCAACTCAACCTCCAGAAGGTCATCTCGCCGCGTCACAACACGCAGCCCGAACCGGCGGCTGGCTTGCTCGATCGTTGCGCGCAGCCATTCGACCTCGTCACGAGACGGACGCTCGAGCCGCATCCGGCGGACGCGCAGCGGGATCATCTGCAACGACGCCAATTCACCGCCGGCCGGATCGGTTCGGGTCAGATACAGGAGCCGGAGATCGGCACGGTAGGCCTCGTGCCCGCCGATGCCTTCGTAGTCGTCGATGACATCGCCGCAGCCGTAGAGGATCGGTTTGCCACGGTATATCTCGATCGGCCTGGGATGGTGCGAGGAGTGACCGTGAACGATGTCGACGCCGGCATCGATCAGCCGGTGCGCGAATGTGACGTCACTGTCCGCTATGTCATAACCCCAATTCGACCCCCAGTGCACCGAGACGATCGCGATCTGGCGGTCGTGTTGACGTGCCAGCACGTCCGCGGCCACCTCGTCGGCGACGCCGCGTGCCGAGGCGTCCCGGATCAGTCGCACGCCGGGCCGATCGTGGTGCGCGGCCCAAGACACGGGAACGCCGGCCGACGGCATCGCGACCGAGCCCACCGTGACCCGGTATCCGTCGCCGACATCGAGCACCGCCGGTTCGCGTGCGATAGACAGGTCGGCCCCGGCTCCGACGCCCCGGATTCCCGCACCGGTGAGGGCGGACAGGGTATCGGCCAAGCCCGGGCGGCCGAAGTCGAGGATGTGGTTGTTGGCCAGCGCGCAAACGTCCGGCCGCAACGCCGTCAGGGCGGGCAGGTTATCCGGATGCATTCGATAACAAACCGCTTTGCCGTCGGCGAAATCGCCCCGCGCGGTGATCGTCGTCTCCAGGTTGATCAGACGGACGTTTGGGGCGGCCTCGTCGAGGACCATCAGGACCTCGCCCCACGGCCACCGCCAATCCACCGGACGCGGAATCGGCCCATTTGCTCGCTCGGCCAACCGGACATATCCCCCGGCATCACGTAGATAGCGCTCACGCAATTCTGGATCGCCGGGATGGGGCAGGATCTGATCGACGCCTCGCCCGAGCATGACGTCGCCACCCAACAGCACCGTCACCGCACCGGAACCACGCGAGGAGCCCGGTGGGCGATCCGACTCCACCACGCCGACGCTAGGCGCTCGGAGAAATGCCGGCCAGGAGGCCTTGGTCCCCACGGGAGTGGCCTAACGGCCCTTCGGCACGCCGGCGCCTCGCGACACACTGAGGGGATGACACGGACGAACCGCGATGGCTGGGGTCGACCGCTGGTGCAGCGGCTGGCTTCGTTACGCGGCGACCAAAGAGTGTTCGATGATCGTGTCGATGCCGGACGACAGCTGGCCAAAAGTTTGGAACCCTTGCGTGGCCAAGATGTTTTGGTATTAGGCCTACCGCGCGGTGGTGTGCCGGTGGCCTTCGAGGTCGCCAAGGCGCTGCAGGCCCCGCTGGATGTATTGGTCGTGCGCAAGCTCGGGGTTCCATTTCAGCCCGAGCTGGCCTTCGGCGCGATCGGTGAGGGCGGAGTGCGGGTCATCAACGACGCCGTCGTGCGCGAAGCTCACTTGTCCGCGGACGAGATGGCGGCGGTCGAGGCGAAGCAGCGGGCCGAGTTGGCCCGTCGCTCTGAACGGTTCCGCGGCGGGCACGAACCGATCCCGTTGGCGGGGCGAACCGCCGTAATCGTCGATGACGGCGTCGCTACCGGCGCGACGGCGAAAGCCGCCTGCCAGGTCGCTCGCGCCCAGGGCGCGAGCCGGGTGGTGCTGGCAGTTCCGATCGGCGGACGCGACGTGTTCGAAAGATTCGCCGGGTACGCCGACGAAGTGGTCTGCTTGCACACGCCCGAATTCTTCTTCGCCGTCGGACAGGGCTACCGCAACTTCACCCAGACTTCTGACGACGAGGTGGTCACACTCCTCGAGCGGGCCCGAAACGGTTCTCGCGACCCGCTGGTCGATGCCGGCTCGGCCGACCCGCCGTTACGCGACGAGGAAGTCACGGTCACCGTCGGTTCGGTGTCGGTGGCGGGACATCTGACGATCCCCGAGCGTCCACTCGGTGTGGTGCTGTTCGCGCACGGCAGTGGAAGCAGCCGGCACAGCCCCCGCAACCGCTACGTGGCCGACGTGCTGAACGCCGCGGGTCTCGCCACGCTGCTGTTCGACCTTCTCACCCCCGAAGAGGAACGAAATCGAGCCAACGTTTTCGACATCGGCCTCTTGGCGCGACGGCTGGTCGACGTCACCGGCTGGCTGAGCCGCCAGCCGGTCACGGCCGCGCTGCCGGTGGGCTACTTCGGTGCCAGCACCGGCGCGGGCGCGGCCCTGGTCGCCGCCACCGACCCGCGCGTGAACGTCGCGGCGGTGGTGTCCCGGGGTGGCCGACCGGATTTGGCGGGGCAATTCCTGGCCCGGGTTTACGCGCCCACGCTGCTCATCGTCGGCGGCAATGACGACGTGGTGCTGGAACTGAATCGGCAAGCGCGAGCAGCGATCCCCGGCAGGTGCAAACTCACCGTCGTGCCCGGCGCCACCCATCTCTTCGAAGAGCCCGGAACGCTCGAGAAGGTCGCCATGCTGGCCCGCGACTGGTTCGTCGACCACTTGAGCGCGGCGGCTCTGACCACGAGTCCGTAGTCCGGAAGCTTGACCGGCAGCAGTCAGCTTGTCTAGCTGGGCGGGACGTGCTCGCCCGGCCCTGGGCATTCATCGGGCACATGGATGAGCACTGCGTCGTCGGCGGCCGGTTCGGCTTGGCCGCGGCGATGCGCAGTCAGATAAAGCCACCCCGGTGCGATGGTTTGTTTGCAGCGGGCGCATTGCGGGTCCGCGACCATGGCTTCCTCCCTTCCCGACTTCACGATCTCGACCATCATTCTCCGCCTGTCCCGCATTCGTGGGCCGTCATTTCAGACATCGGGTGCTGCGAGGCCAGTAGCGTGGTGCAGGTGACCAGACTGACGCTGACCGTGCCGGAGACGGTTGATCCAGACGAGCTGGCAAGCGAAATCGTCACGGCCCTCGTGGACAGGCTCCGAGACGATCGCGGCTATGAGTTGGCGACCGGAACCGGGACGGGTGGCACCGGGACCCGCGAATATCCATTGCATCCGGCCGGCAGCATCGTCGTCGGTAGCGAGCCGGGCACATTGACGGTCACGCTGGAGCAGCGGCATGAGGGGATTCGCGTCGGAATCGGCTGACCGTTTCGCCAGTCCGTGACATGCCCAAACCGTCTGAACCGCAAGCAGACAGATCCGGCGGTGCCCCGGACTACGAAGGACATGACTTTCGACTCTCGCTAACCGCGGGAGGGCAGCACAGACTGCAAACCATGACCGCATCTGACGACACCGCCCAAACCTGGCGCGACGTGGCCGACCAGCTCACCGCTGCGCAAATCGCTCAGCTGGAGCGCCTCGAACACGACGAACCGCAGACGCTCCTGGACATGGCACGGCAGTGGGCAGCCAAGAACGTGTCCGCCGGGATGCCATTCGACGCCATCGGGCCACCCGACGGTGCGGTTCGCACCTTCGACTGGCACTTCGACAGCAACTGGTTTCGCGAATTCGAGGGCACCTCCCGCCGCAGAGGGCCGACGCACGTTCAGATCTGCGGTCGACAGCAGGCCGATGGCTCGACGCGGCGGTGGATTGCCGTACACGCCCGTCACCTCAATGCGCTGGACGCGGCGGGCGCCCGCGAACTCGCCACGGCGCTGACCGAGGCGGCCGACGAGATCGAGCGTCTGGGCTGAGAATTATTGGCCCGCAGCGGATCACATGGCGGGATTATCGAGTGGCTCGTCGGCGTGCAGGCGGGCGATCGCATCAGCTATTGTCGGCGCAATCGAACACACACGGATGAAGGCGTCTGCGGCTTTGACGTCAGTACTGTCGGTAACCAGCACGCGCCGCAGGTCGAGCTTGCGCAATCGGTTCACCGCGGTGTGCACGAATAGCCCGTGCGTGGCCGCCACGACGATATCCGCCGCGGCGCCGTGTGTCCGCAGCTTGTCGACCGCGGCTTCAATAGTGGCCCCGGTGGTGATCATGTCATCGATGACCACCACCCTGCGGCCACTGACGTCCCCGGCGATGTCCAATGCGGCCACCGTTGAGCCGCTTTCACGCTGTTTGCGCACCACGGCCACCGAGCCGTGCAGCGCTTTTGCGTACCGTTCGGCGAGCTTGACCGCGCCCAGGTCGGGTGCGACCACCACCACGCCCTCCGGCAGATCGCCGGCGAGCTCGCGGCATAGCGCGGGAACAGCGGACAGCGTTTCCACGGGAATTCGGCACATCGCTTCCAGGGCGGGCGTGTGCGGGTCGACAACAACGAGTCGATCGGCACCCGCGGCGACAATCGCATCTATGACGACGGGCGAGCCGAGAGCCTGACCCGGCCCGGTGCGACGATCTTGGCGGGCGTAGCCGAAATACGGCACCACCGCGGTCACCCGTGCCGCGCGGGACCGACGGCAGGCGTCGAGCAGCAAGAGTAATTCGACGAAGTGCTCGTTGACCGGTGGCGATGTCGGCTGAATGACGTAAACGTCGGCACCGCAGACATCTTCGATCGTCGGATGAAGTTCCCCGTCAGGGAATCGCTCCAGGGAACAGCCGTAGGAGTCGACTCCCAGGTGGTTTGCGATGGCGCTGAATAGCCCCGGGTTGGCGCTACCCGAGACGATACGCAGTACGGTCATCGGGCGTCCTTTCCCTCGCCGCCCTGAGTCCATCCTGAATGCATGGCTATACCCATCGTGCCTCGACCATCGCACCAATCCACCGCCCGGCCGAGGGGCAAAAGTCATATCTCTGCTGCGGAAAGTCACTCCGAGCTGGACACTCTATGCCGCAGATGAATTCGGATTTCTCCCCCGGTGGGCTTCTATATGATGCGCGGGAGGCCTCGGTCGAAAAGGACAAATGACCCTATGGCGCGGACCGGTGCAATCCTTACGGTTGGACTGCGCACGCGGTGAATGCCGCGACAGGAACGGCAACAACATGACAGGCGAATTATGAGTGCTCACTACGAGACCGGCCCCGCGGCCGGCGACTACAGCGTTGAGGACGACAACCAGCTCCAACAAGAGGACACCCTGCTCGATCGCGGTGTGGACGACATCCTTGACGAGGGGTACTCACCACCCGAACGACCCTACGGACGCGGCGCATTCGGCCCGGCCGAAAGCATGGATCAAATGCTCGCGGAGGAAGAGCCGGACCCGGCGGCGCGAATCAACGTCGTGCTCGACGAGGACGAGCAGCGGCGCAGCGATGCCTCCGAGCGGGACGCCGAATTCCCGGAGCGGCGCGAAGTGGGCGGTGCACGAGCCGGGCGGCTTGTCGCTTCGGACTTGGGATTTGGCGAAGATGCCGACGAGGAGTTGTTCGCTACAGATGTCGGGATCGGCGGGGGTGCGGCGTCCGCCGAGGAAGCCGCCATGCACGTCATCGACGACGAGGAGGAGTAAGTCCTACCGGGCCCGGGCCCGGGCGCGGTCGCAGCGCTAATTTCAAGAATTCGCTCGGCGGACGCGGAGGGTATTTCGGCATGAAAATGTGGATCCAAATTTCCGGCCAGGATGAAGACGACGAATATCCGGACGGCGCCACTTATGCAGTACTCACGGGCGGCGTGCTGAGGGTCAATAGCGGCAAGGACATTCACCTCTACAGTCCGTCGTACTGGCAAGAGGTCATCATTGATACCGGCCCCGCCACCGAACTCGACGAACGAGCCCAACAACTCGACGAAGATCTCAGATGGCAATAGTCGCCGCAGCGCGGCGGTAGGCGCGGCGACTCCTCAACGCCGATTTCGCCTAGGTCTGCTCAAACAGAGGGGTGCGATGAGCAAAGGTGGGACCATGGCGGGCCCGGATTGGGAAGCCGCGCCGACCACCGTCAAGAGCAAAGGCCTCAGGGGTGGCGCGCTCGGCCTGGTCTCCGGCGTCGTGGTCGGCCTGGCGTCAATGGCACCCGCCTACAGCCTTGCCGCGACGCTGGGTCTCATCGTGGCCAGTGGCGGTGGGCAACTCGCCGGCGTGAAAGCCCCGGCGGTCGTTCTCGTTTCCTTCATCCCGATGTATCTGATCGCCGTCGCCTACCGGGAGCTGAACGAGGCCGAACCGGACTGTGGCACCACGTTCAGGTGGGCGTCGCGGGCGTTTGGGCCTGTCGTGGGATGGCTCGGCGGCTGGGGCATCATCGCCGCGGAAGTGATCGTGATGGCCAACCTGGTCGATATCGCCGGGAAGTACTCGTTCAGCTTCGTCGGCCAGCTGGGTTGGCATTCGGTTGCGGACCTGGCCGACAGCAGGTTCTGCTCGACGGTGGCGGGCGTCTCCTGGATTGTGCTGATGACGTATGTCTGTTATCGCGGCATCGCGGTCTCGGCACGACTGCTGTACGCACTGCTGTCCATTCAGATCGTGGCGCTGATTGCGTTTTCGGTGGTCGCGCTGGTCAAAACGTATACTCATGAAGCCCAAGCCTTTTCGCTGCATCCTTCGCTGTCCTGGTTCTGGCCGGGCGGTCTTGACTTGAGGACGACCGCCGCCCCGGCAGTCCTCATGGCCATCTTCATGTACTGGGGGTGGGACACCGCTGTGTCCTGCAACGAGGAGTCCGACGACCCCGGCCGCACGCCGGGTCGCGCCGGCGTCATCTCGACTTTCCTGCTGCTGGCGACCTTCACCCTGGTGACCGTGTCGGCCGTGGCGTTCGCCGGTGTCGGGACGGCGGGCATCGGGCTGGGCAACCCGCACAACTCGAGAGACGTTTTTGCATCCATCGGTCCGCAATTGTTCGGGGACGGTGTCCTCGGGAAGATTGCACTGCTGTTGCTGGCGGCGTCGATCCTGACTTCCGCCTCCGCGTCGACTCAGACGACGATCTTGAAGACCACGCGCACCACCCTGTCGATGGGGGCGTACAAGGCGCTGCCTGACTCGTTCGCCAAGACCCACCCTCACTACCTGACGCCGAGCACATCCACGATCGCGGTCGGGGTGGTGTCCATCATTTTCTACGTCCTGTTCACGCTCGTCAGCGAGAGCCTGCTGGCCGCGCTGGTGGGATCGGTCGGGTTGATGATCGCGTTCTACTACGGGCTCACCGGGTTTGCGTGCGCCTGGTACTACCGCCATACCCTCACCGCGTCGGTGCGGGATTTCGTGATGCGCGGCGCCTTCCCATTGCTGGGCGGCGTGGTCTTACTGCTCGTTTTCATCTACGGGCTCATCCAGTACGCCAGGCCCGAGTGGCTGACCGACCATGAGGGCCACAGCATCACGATCCTCGGGTTCGGTGCCGTCGCGGCGGTCGGTATCGGCGCGCTGGCGCTCGGAGTGATCCTGATGCTGGCGTGGTGGGCGATAGCCCCGGGTTTCTTCCGCGGCCGCACCATCACGCGCGGCGTCACCGGAGCCGATTCCGGTGGGAGCATCGTTCAGCCGCTACGTCCCTGACTGCCTTGAGCCGCCTGACGCGAGCCGGCAAGAGAGACTCGCCCTCGGCAGCGCGTCACGCCGAGATGTCACCTGGTCATCGCCATACCAGCTACACTCACACCCGCCACATCGCGACGACTAGGCCAATCGTCCGGAATGGCACCAGGACGCCGCGAATGCCGCTGAACCTCGCCCAGCTAGGTTTGAGTCAAGGTATTTGAAGACGTCCCCCGCCCTCGTAGCTCAGGGGATAGAGCACGGCTCTCCTAAAGCCGGTGTCGCAGGTTCGAATCCTGCCGGGGGCACTCCTGTTTTGTATGAGCTCGGCTGATGCGTGACATTTCGTCTTCGGGTGATGGGTGACGGTGTTTCGGCTGATGCGTGACAGTTGTTTCGGCTGATCGGTGACACTCCCTGAATGACGGAGTTGAGCGTGGCCGAGCAGAGGTACCAGGCCGTGATGGCGGTCATTGGTGATGGGTTGTCGGTGTCACAGGCCGCAGAAAAGACCGGGGTGGCGCGTCAGACGTTGCACCGGTGGTTGGCCCGCTATGAGGCCCAGGGTTTAGACGGGCTGGCGGATCGGTCGCATCGGCCGGTGAGGTGTCCGCATCAGATGCCGGCTGAGGTGGAAGCGGCGGTGGTGGAATTGCGCCGCTCACGTCCGTATTGGGGTCCCCGGCGGCTCGTGTTCGAGCTGGCCAAGCGCCGGGTCAGTCCGGTGCCCTCGGAGTCGGCGGTGTATCGGGCCCTGGTGCGGGCGGGGTTGATTGATCCGGCGGTGCGGGATCGGCGCTCCCGGAAATGGAAACGCTGGGAACGCGGCGCCCCCATGGAACTATGGCAGATGGACATGGTCGGGGGTTTCCCGTTGGCCGGCGGCACCAGCGCCAAGGCGTTGACAGGCATGGATGACCATTCCGGTTGTGTGTGTGCGCGCGGTTGATGGCTCGAGAACGCACCCGTGCGGTCTGCGACGGGCTGCGTGACGCGTTGGCCCACTTTGGGGCGCCTGAACAGATTTTGACCGATAATGGCAAGGTGTTCACCGGCCGATTTTCCCATCCACCGGTGGAGGTGCTTTTTGATGCGATCTGCCGCGAAGATGGCATCGAGCACCTGCTGACCCAACCGCGCAGTCCGACGACGACGGGCAAGATCGAGCGGTTCCACCGCAGCCTGCGTGCTGAATTCCTCAGCACTGCAACACCGTTCGCTAATCTGAAGACGGCTCAGCGGGCTCTTGATGAGTGGGTGGGTGACTACAACACCAACCGGCCGCATCAAGCGTTGAAGATGGCGACCCCGGCCGAACGCTTCGGCGCCAGTGTGCCGGCATCGTCACCGTCGAACTCGAGGGGCGCACCCACCGACCGGGTCGGTGATGACTGGGTAAGCCGCCGCGTCACCACCAATGGGGTGGTGTGCGTGTGCTGGCAGCAAGTCAGCATCGGCCGCTACTACGCCGGACAACGCTGCGATGTCCACGTCGACGGCGATCTGCTGCGGTTCTGGGTCGGTGACAATCTCGTCAAAACCGCCGCCCGCCGCACCACCGGCGAGGTACGAATCAAACGGGCCATGCGCACCAGCGCAGGCGCCTAAACCACAACACAGAGTGTCACGGATCAACCGACACAGAAACGTCAACCATCAACCGACTCTGAACAGGGGCACTCCTGTTTTTGTATGACCTCGGCTGATACTTGACGTGGTCCCTTCAAGTGATGCCTCTGGTCAGGGCCGGTACGAGGCTCCGCACTAAGAGCCCTATTCGTTAGCTGGCGCGCGTACTGCGGGCAGGATCAGTGTGTCGATAACCCGTCGGACGAAGTTGGCGTCGACGGTTTGGCCGCGGGCGACCTGCAGCAGGCCCATTCCTAGGAGCACGTCAGCTACCAGGGACCAATCACGGTCCGAGGAGACCTCGCCGCGATCGGCCGCCTTCGCCAGAATCGTCGATATCGTGCGTTTGCCTTTTGCCAGCATGAGGTCATCGAGTGCGGAGGCGAGTTCGGGTTCGTGGGCGGCTTCCATAGCGACTCGCAGTACCAGGTCGTTGCTGACGAGGTTGGTGTCATTGACTTTGACGCGTTCGACCAGGGCGTCCAGGTCGCCGGTGAGGCTGCCCGTGTCGGGGACGTCGGTGCTCAGGAGATCGGGTCGCCAGTACACCAAGGCGTCGGTCATCAGGGCGGCCTTGGATGACCAGCGCCGATAGATGGCGGCCTTACCCACACCGGCGCGCGCCGCGATGTCATTCATGTTGGTGGCGTGATACCCATGCTCTGTCAGGGCCGCTAGAGCGGCATTGAGAATGGCCGGATCGCGAGACCGGTCCAAACGCCCGTCGGTGCGTTGGCGCAGTTTTGATTCCGGTTCTGTCATGAGCCCCGCTCCGTCATCTGACGACCTCGTCGTCGACAGTGTGGCAGACCGGCGGCTGAGCCTCACGGGGCTATCAGCTGCGGAATGGGCGCCGTGTGCACCTCGTCGGTTGCCTGCGAGGCCGGTTTGGTGCGGTAGGTGTTGAGGGGCCACCAGAACCAGTGCCCGAGGGCGGCGGCGATCGACGGCGTCATGAACGAGCGCACGATCAAGGTGTCTACCAACAGACCCAACCCGATGGTGGTGCCCAGTTCCCCGATCACACGGAGCTGGCTGACGATCATCGACATCATGGTGAACGCGAACACCATGCCGGCGGCGGTGACCACTCGCCCGGAGGCGCCCATGCCGCGGATGATCCCGGTGTTGAGGCCGGCGTGGATTTCCTCCTTGAGCCGCGAAACCACGAGCAGGTTGTAGTCCGAACCCACCGCCAGCAGGATCACCACGGACAGCGGCAACACGATCCATTGGACGCCCTGGCCGATGAGGTCTTGCCAGAGCAGGACCGACAGGCCGCAGGCCGTGCCCAATGAGGCGGCGACGGTGCCGACGATCACCAACGCGGCCACCAGACTGCGGGTGATGAGCAACATGATGCCGAAGATCAAAATCATGGCCGAAATTCCCGCGACGAGCAGGTCGATGGTCACCCCTTGTTGCATGTCGCTGTACATCGAGGCCATCCCGGCGACGTAGACCTTCGAGGATTCCAGTGGTGTGCCCTTGATGGCGTCGGCCACGGCGTCTTTGATGCCCTTGACGTGCTTGATGCCCTCGACGGTGGCGGGGTCACCTTGGTGGGTGATGATGAACCGGACGGCCTTCCCGTCAGGGGAGACGAACATCTTCAGGCCGCGCACAAAGTCGGGACTTTTGAAGACCTCGGGCGGTAGATAGAACGAGTCGTCGTTTTTGGCCTCGTCGAAGTATTGCCCCATCAGGGTGGATCCTTCGGCAGCCTCTTGCATGTGGGCCTGGATGCCGGCCATCGTGCTGTGCGTCGAGAGCATGTAGTCGCGCATCGTCTTCATCGTGTCGATCATCGACGGAAAATCGGCCAGCAACTGGGGCATCAATCGATCGAGATGGTCGAGATCGCCGCTGAGCCCTTCCAGCTGATCGGCGAGGTCGTCGATCCCGTCGAGGGCGTCGAAGATCGACCTCATCGACCAGCAGATCGGGATGTCGAAGCAATGCCGTTCCCAGTAGAAGTACGAGCGGATGGGTCGCCAGAAGTCATCGAAATCGGCTATGCGGTCGCGCAATTGGTTGGAGGTGTCCACCATGTCGTGGGTCTTGCCCACCATGCTGTGCGTGGTCGCGGTCAACTCGCGCATGACGCTGTACATGTGTTCCATGGTGGAGATCGTCTTGCCCAGCTCGTCGGCCTGCTCGAGCATGTGAGCCATGTTGTCGTTCATGAACTTTGCCGTTTGCAGCGTGCTGGAGTTCTGCATCGCGATCTGAAACGGTATCGAGCTGTGTTCGATCGGTGCGCCCAGCGGTCGGGTGATGGTCTGCACGCGCTCGATGCCGCGTAGGTGGAACACGCTCTTGGCGATCCGGTCGACGACGAGCATGTCCGCCGGGTCACGCAGGTCGTGGTCGGCCTGGACCATGAGCAGCTCGGGATTCATGCGGGCCTGGGAGAAGTGCCGATCGGCGGCGGCGTACGCGATGTTGGCCTGCATATCTTGGGGCGTGAACTTCTGATCGTTGTAATTGGGCACATAGGTGGTCAGGCTGACGAAGCCGATCGCGGCGATCATCATCGTCACGAGAAGGATCGGTATCGGCCAGCGCACTACAGCGGTACCGACCTTGCGCCAATTTCGGGCGGAGAGATTGCCTTTCGGGTCGAAGAGCCCGAACCGGGAGCCCACCACCAGCACGGCAGGCGCCAGGGTCAGTGCCGCCAATACGATCACCAGCAACGCGATCGCACACGGCAGCCCCATGGTCTGGAAATACGGCAGCCGGGTCGCCGTCAAGCACACGCAAGCGCCCACGATCGTCAAACCCGAACCCAAGATCACTTGGGACACACCCTGATATGCCGTATAAAACGCCTCCTCTCGATCTTGGCCGAGGGCGCGGGCTTCGTGATAGCGACCCAACAGAAAGATGATGTAGTCGGTCCCCGCGGCGATGCTCAGCATGGTCACCATGCTGACGGCGTACGTGGTGAGGCCGATGAGATTCAGGTTGCCGGCAGTCGCCGTAACTCCCTCTGCGGCAAACAGTTCGATGCCGATCACCACCAGGCACAAGATCGTTGTGCCGATCGAGCGGTAGATGAGCAGCAGCATGCCCAAAATCACGCCGATCGAGACCAGCGCCATCGTCGCCATGCTCTTGTGTCCCACGACGCTGACATCGGCGTTGAGCACCGTGTTGCCGGCCACGTACGCCTTGACGCCCGGCGGCGCGGGTACCTCGGCGACGATCTTGCGTATCGCGGCGACCGACTCATGACTGGGCGTGGTCCCCTGATCACCATCGAGGAACACCTGCACGTAAGCGGCCTTGCCGTCCGCGCTTTGTGAACCCGCCGCGGTCAGCGGGTCACCCCAGAAGTCCTGGACATGCTGCACGTGCGCGGTGTCGGCCTTCAGCTTGGCCACGATCCGGTCGTAGAACTCATGCGCGCTGTCCCCGAGTTTGTCCTGTCCCTCCAACACCACCATTGCCGAAGAGTCCGAACTGAACTCGTTGAACACCCGGCCGATCTGCATCATCGATTTGAATGCCGGGGCGTCCGTTGGGGTCATCGGCACCGAGTGCTGGGCCGCGACATCGTCAAGCGAGGGCGAAATCAAACCGAGCCCAACCGCCAGCAGGACCCAAAACAACACGATTGGCAACGCCAGGACGCGAATCAGCCGGGCGAGAACCGGCCGCCTCGGTCGCGCATGGGTGCTGCTCATACGGCTTTCACCAAGCAGTAGATGAACGGCTGGTACTCGTCGCTGCGCCGATCATCACGCACCTGACCATCAACGATCACCCGGCACCGCAGAGCGTTCACATCGGTAGCGCCCTGAGCCACGATGTTGGCCGACATCGACGGCAGCGTCGTCACGATCGTGTACGCCCACGGCAACGGCGCGGCATCGACAAGGTGCGGCTGACCATTCTCATCTAAGTAGTTGACGTTCACTGTGCCACCCGTCGCGCTGGTTATCTCATACGTAATGTGCTTGGGATTAAAGGGTTTCGTATTATCGGCATTCGCCTCGCCGGAACCTATAGCCGCATTGGCGCCGAAGGTGTCGCGAATGCGCACAACCGCGTAACCGCCTAAGGCGATCACGACTGCGAGGAGCAGTGGCATCCACGCCCTTTTCAACATTCGAAACACGTTCTTTCCCCTGACGTCTGCCCGGTTCGCGCCGGCAGCAGTTACTCCGAACGCGCCCCTTTTCGATAGGGCGGAACTCGGGTTCCGTCGCCGCGTCAGACTGTACAGTATGGCCGCGCAGCCCGCCAGTGGGACCTCGCAGGCGACCGCAGCACGGGACTGGCACCGCGGATCGTCTTGGGCCCGGCAGCAGCCCGAGAATCGTCTGCCACAGTGGCCCTTTCGCTTTCTCGAATGCATGGAACCGTGTGTCGATGCTTCGCCACGACTGGGGTTTCCCCCAACATCGCGCCGCGGTGACTGTGATGGTTTTCACGACCGTTCGATAGGTGCAAATCGTTAGCGTAGCTATATTCTGCTCGTCGTGGTCGAGAACCCATTGGTGCACAACGGTATTGGAACTGCAATCGGCGACATCGCAGATTATGTTCTTGCCGATGGCACTATTGCGCTGCCTGATGGGGTGACCCTGACGTCATTCCTCGACCGCAATCGGGCGGCTTTCGGCGACGAACGGTCGTACCGCTTCATCGACTACGCCAGGGAGCAGGACGGGCTGGCCGTGGATCTAAGCTGGAACGCTCTATGGTCGCAAGTGCGCGCGATTGGTGCTCGCTTGCAACAAGTCACCTCGCAGGGCGACCGGGTGGCGATCGTCGCCCCACAAGGTTTGCACTACGTAACGGCATTCTTCGCCGCAATCCACGCCGGCAACGTGGCGGTCCCGCTCTTTGCGCCGGCTCTGTCTGGGCACGCCGAGCGGTTAGCGGCGGTGTTGGCAGACGCTCGACCCGCCGCAGTCTTGACCACCACCGGGGCCGCCGAGTCGATCCGCAGCTTCATGAGAGCCCTGCCACCCCCGCAGCGCCCGCGATTGATCGCCGCCGATGCAGTGCCGCAAACATTGGGAGCGGCATTTTCTGACGTGACGCGTGATAGCGATGATGTCGCGTATTTGCAGTACACCTCCGGATCGACGCGCACACCGGCCGGGGTGGAGATCACCCATCGCGCCGTCTGCACCAACGTCATACAGATGATCCTCGCAGGCGGACTAGACCTGAAGATCCGCAGCGTGAGCTGGCTCCCCCTGTATCACGACATGGGCCTGATGATGATCATGTTCCCCGCACTGTTCGGGGAATCCATCACACTGATGGACCCCATGGCCTTCCTCCGGCGGCCCTACCGATGGATAAAGCAGCTGGGCGCTGAAGGGCGCTACGGGCGGACGTTTGCGGCCGCACCGAACTTCGCCTTCGAACTGGCCGCCGAACGCGGTCTCCCCCCACAAGGCGATTCCCTCGACCTGAGCAACGTCGTCTGCCTGCTCAACGGATCCGAACCGGTGACGATGTCGGCCATCGACAAATTCACCAAAGCCTTCGCGCCCTACGGTCTGCCGGCCACGGCGATCAAGCCGTCCTACGGAATGGCGGAAGCGACCCTCTCGGTGGCCAGCATCGCCCAAGATGCCAAAGCCAGTGCGATCTATTTGGACCGTGAGCAGCTCGGCGCCGGCCGCGCAGTCCCCGTCGCCGCGACAACACCAGGCTCGGTCTCCCACGTCTCGTGTGGCCAACCGATCCCCAATCAGTGGGCGGTGATCACCGACCCAGACGGGGCCGAGGTCACCGACCGCACGGTCGGGCAAATCTGGTTGCACGGCAATAACATTGGCCACGGATACTTCGGACGCGAAGACGAAACACAGCGCGTATTCGCGAACAAGCTGCGATCGCGACTAGAACACGGCAGCCACGCCGAGGGTGCCCCAGACAACGCATGCTGGCTGGCAACCGGCGACCTCGGCGTTTACATCGACGGCGAACTCTATCTGACCGGGCGGATCAAAGACCTCATCATCATCGACGGCCGCAACCACTACCCCCACGACATCGAAACCACGGTCAGCGACGCCTCAGCCGCCGTCCGCAGCGGATACGTCGCGGCGTTTTCCGTTCCCCGCGACGTGGTGGAATCGTCCAGCGTCAACACCACAGAGCAAGTCGTCATCGTGGCCGAACGTGCAGCCGGTGCCGGCCGCGCAGACCCAGCCCCGATCCTCGACGCCGTGCGCGCCGCGATCGCACGACAGCATCACATCCGCGTTGCCGACATCAGACTCGTGGCCGCCGGCACGATACCGCGCACCACTAGCGGCAAATTGGCCCGAAACGCCTGCCGGGCTGATTACCTCGCCGGGCGATTCAACGCCAGCCGAGAATGAACTCAGAAGTTTCATATTTCACGTTTGCGAAAAGTGAGTCAACATGGCAACCGATTACGACACACCGCGATCCAATCCCGAAGCCCCGGAGGAGGATTCACTCAACGCACTGCGCCCCGCGCGTGACCTCGGCCAGGATTCGCTCCTCGACGAGGACATTGACACCGCAGACCCCGTCGAACTTCCCGGCGCCGACCTCTCCGGCGAGGTACTTCAAACCCAGGTTCTTCCCCCGCAAGTCGACGAATTCATCTGCACCCGTTGCTTTCTCGTGCAGCACAAAAATCGACTCGCCAGCAACATCGCTGCCCAACCCATCTGTGCAGAATGCGCCTAGCCACCCTCGATTCATCAAGAGCCGGCGTGGCTGGGCCCGAGGAGTTAGTCCAGGCCTTGCGAGGGTCGGTCTTGTAGGCGCCGGTTGCAGACTGGCGGGCAGCGAGCGATCGCAGGAAGTCATCGATTTTTGGTGCAGCGTTGCCAACGCTTAAGGCTTGATCCCGTACCCCTCGCCGTCGTCGGCCAGGTAGGTCACCACATACCAGCGCCGGGGCGGCTCCACGTTGTGGTCGTATTCCTCGGTCGGGGTCGCCCGCTCCAGCCGAACGTCCGTCAATTGCGGATTGTGCACGCGGATATAGTCTTCGAGCTCAGCCAGGAGCGCATCGCCCGTCAGCACCGTATCCGCGAGCGCCTTCGCCTCGCGCTTGGCCCAACTCACGCGTTACATCTTGCCCCGACCGGTGCGGCCGGCGGCTGACGCCGTGGGTTAGGTCGCCATCCGCCCGTCGAGCATGATGCCCAGCCGGAGGGCGCCATCCCTGCGACGCACGCCCTCGATACGTACCTCGATGTCTGGTCGCCGTGGCTTGCCGGCGGTCGACGTGGCCGGGTTGTCGAAGGTGATCATCGTCGATCTCCTCTCTCGCTAGTCCCCGCTCTATTCAGGGTGCGACACGTATACCGACTATTCGGGGTGCGACACGATCACGATTAGGGCAACACGGTGTGCATCAGCATCACGTCGTAGGCCGACCACAGCGACAGGTTGAAGTACAGGTCCCGGCCGGACGACCAGGGGTGGATCATCGGCGCGTAGATGCCACCGGGCATCGAGAACGATGACACCAGCGGTTGCTCCGGGCTCCACGGTCCCTGTGGGGTCGGCGCGGTGCGGGCCACCACGTCGTTGCTGCCGCCGTTGGTGTAGAGCACCAGATATTGCTTGAGGTAGTTGTTGTACTGGGCCGACATTTCGCCTACCGGACCCGGGAAGATCGGCGTGGCCGCGCCCGGATTGTTGGGAACCCAGCGACCGCCTTCGTCGCCGTTCCAGTACTGGTACTTGGTGAGGTCGGGCAGCTGACCCGGGGGCACCCGCGACAGGAAGGCCGCGCCGCTGCGTCCCGACGGAGTCCCGAACTGGTAGAGGTAGCCGTCGTTGCCCTTCATGAAGGCACCCATCTGGAAGTTCTCGTTCCCGGGGGTGAACCCGGCCCCCGGGATGGCATCCGCCGAGGCGGTGCGGATCGAGGTGGGGAAGATCCCCCAGTTCTGGCCGTTGTCGTTGGACCGCGCGATCGCCGAGTAGTTCGTCGACCATTCGCCGTCGCGACCCCACTGCCGGATGGACATGTAGCTCATGTACTGCGTCCTGCCGAGCGAGATGGCGGCGGTCGGAATGATCCCGGTCTCGTGTGCTGCCTTATGGATGGTGTTGACGACCTGCTTGGACAGGTTCGGCGCCCACACGGGTGAACCGGAGTACCGGTCGTTGGGGATGCCGTCGGCGATGTGGATGCCGTGCGACAGATCACGGTCCGAGCTGCGGAAGAGCGTGTTGTAACGCCACTGCTGGCCCTTGACCCTGCAGTAGCCGAAGGTGTCACCGAAGGCCATGAGCACTTGACGATTCGCGGGATCTCCGTTGTCCCAGGCGATCCCGAGGTCGGTACCGGAGATGCTGAAGCGCTGCAGAGTCTTGTTGGGCCCGTCGGGTCCGGTCACCCAGTCGACCAGCGACGTCGGCGCCCCCGCGATCGAGGGGGGCGGCGCCGGCGCGGGTTGCGGCGGCGGGACCGGGGCCGCGTTGGGCTGCAACTGACCGGCGTTCGGCGGCTGCGGGAGGGCGGGGACCGGCGGATTGGGCCCGGGCGGTAGCACCTCGGCCTGCGGTCTCATCGGGGCGACCTGCCGTGGGATCGCCGGCTTGAGGAACGACGAGATCAGCGGCCCCAGCTTGGGCAGCGGCGCCTGGTCGTTGGTGTGGCTGGGTCTGCGCCCGGTGGGCGGCTGGACGACCGGCTGGGGTGCGGGCATCGCCGGCGGCGCGGCGGGTGGCTCGACGTTCGCCTCCGGCGCGCCGCACGGCGTGGCATTGGCCGACGGTGCGGGGCCGACCACGTAGACGAGTCCGACAGCGGCCGCCGACGCCATCGATAGCGACACACTTCGAAGAATCGCCGACATGTAACACCTTTCGAGCGGCAGGACACCGCATTGACGTCCGCAGTTGGCTCATGTGACGATAGTGATCAGAGCGGCTGTTGTGACTAGTGATGCAGCGATAGGTACGTATCCGTGATCGTGTCGCAACGCAGCCGGTCCCCGCTCCTCTTGCGCGTGTTCCGGTCGACGGCGCAGCCGCATGACCCGACGTGTGTCTCGAGAACACCCTGCGATGCGCACCGGGGCCGGCGACGCCCCCGGTTGCCCGGGCGCGCGGCCCGTCACGGAGGGCGACGACGAGTGTCGTAATGATCTGGGCGGCAAGCTGATCGAAGCCCGCCTATCGTCGCCGCTTGGCGGGGAGTCTCAACGACCGATCGGGCAGGCGGCCGCAAACAACGGGCCGCCGCGACGCCGCGATCCGGCGACACCGAGCTCGTCGATGGCGCCGCGTGGCATGGGCACCGAGTCGAGTCCGCATGTTTGTTTGCCGCGGTACGGGGCAATGTTCCATGAGAGGCGCACGCGTCGGCCGGCCTTCGCGTTCGCCTAGGTCCCGTCGGTTCAGCCCGAGAGCCGACGGGGCCGCCCTCATTTGCGCCAAGGGCCGGACCATGAGCCGCTCGCGGATACGCCTCAACGGCGAGGCCGTCCAGGAGTAGCCTGCGGCGTATGGATGGCTCGGCCGGTGTGTGGATCCTGGGCGGTTGCCAAACCGATTTCGCCCGCAACCTGACCAAAGAGGGCCGCGACTTCGCCGCCCTGACCGCCGAGATCGTCGAGGCGACGCTGGCCTCGGCCAAGGTCAACGCCGCCGACATCGAAGTGGTGCACGTGGCGAACGCCTTCGGGGAGATGTTCGCCCGCCAGGGTCACCTCGGGGCGATGCCCGCGACGGTCTGCCCCGATCTTTGGGACACCCCGGCCTCCCGGCACGAGGCGGCGTGCGCGTCGGGCAGCGTCGCCGCACTGTCCGCGATGGCCGATCTGCGGTCCGGCGCCTATGACACCGCGCTGGTGGTGGGCATCGAGCTCGAGAAAACCGTGCCCGGTGACACCGCGGCGCAACACCTGGGTGCGGCCGCGTGGACCGGTCACGAGGGGGCCGGCGCGCGCTACCTGTGGCCGTCGATGTTCGCCGCCGTCGCCGACGAATACGACCGGCGCTATGGCCTGGACGACACCCACCTGCGCGCCGTCGCGCAGCTGAACTTCGCCAACGCGCGGCGTAACCCCAACGCCCAGACCCGTGCTTGGGCGGTCCCCGACCCCATCACGGACGACGACGCCACCAACCCGATCACCGAGGGGCGGTTGCGGCGCTTCGACTGCAGCCAAATGACCGATGGCGCGGCGGGATTGGTTCTGGTCGGCGACGCTTATCTGCGCGATCACCCCGACGCGCGCCCGATCGGCCGCATCGAGGGTTGGGGGCACCGGACGGTGGGGCTGGGCCTGCGGCAGAAGCTGGACCGGGCCGCGGACGACCCCTACATCCTTCCGCACGTGCGGACCGCCGTGCACGACGCGTTGCGGCGCGCCAGGCTGACCCTCGACCACCTCGACGGCTACGAGGTGCACGACTGTTTCACCCCCAGCGAGTACCTGGCCATCGACCACATCGGGTTGACCGGCCCCGGCGAGTCCTGGAAGGCCATCGAAAACGGCGAGATCGAGATCGGCGGCCGGCTGCCGATCAATCCCAGTGGCGGCCTCATCGGCGGCGGCCACCCGGTCGGCGCCTCCGGCGTGCGCATGCTGCTCGACGCGGCCAAACAGGTCAGCGGCGCGGCCGGCGAGTATCAGGTCGAGGGGGCGCGGAAGTTCGGCACCCTCAATTTCGGCGGCAGCACCGCCACCACCGTGAGTTTCGTTGTCGGCGCGGCAGAGGGCGCGTGAGATGGACGTTGAGCTCGTCGGCAAGTTCCTGTCCACGCTGCCCGAAGACGACGACCACCCCTACCGGACCGGGCCGTGGCGTCCCCAGACCACCGAGTGGAACGCCGACGACCTCACCGCCGTCGAAGGGGAGATCCCGCGCGACCTGGACGGCATCTACCTGCGCAACACCGAAAACCCGCTGCATCCCGCCCTGAAGACCTATCACCCGTTCGACGGCGACGGGATGCTGCACATCGTCGGATTCCGCGACGGAAAAGCCTTCTACCGCAACCGTTTTATCCGCACCGACGGCTTCCTGGCGGAGAACGAAGCCGGTGAGCCACTGTGGCCGGGACTGGCCGAGCCCGTGCAGTTGGCCAAGCGCGAGGACGGCTGGGGCGCCCGCACCCGGATGAAGGACGCGTCGAGCACCGACGTCATCGTCCACCGCGGCGTCGCGCTGACCAGCTTCTACCAGTGCGGCGACCTCTACCGGGTCGATCCCCGTTCGGGCGAAACCCTGGGCAAGGAGACCTGGAACGGGCGCTTCCCGACCGATTGGGGTGTGTCCGCGCACCCGAAGGTGGACACCAAGACCGGTGAACTGCTGTTCTTCAACTACAGCAAGCGGGACCCGTACCTGCGCTACGGTGTGGTCGACCAGACCGGCGAACTCGTCCACTACGTCGACATCCCCCTGCCCGGGCCGCGGCTGCCGCACGACATGGCCTTCACCGAGAACTACGTGATTCTCAACGACTTTCCGTTGTTCTGGGACCCGGTCCTGCTCGAGCAGGACGTGCACCTGCCGCGGTTCTATCCCGACATGCCGTCGCGTTTCGCGGTCCTGCCCCGCCGCGGCGGAACCGGGGACGTCCGATGGTTCGAGGCGGACCCGACGTTCGTGTTGCACTTCGTCAACGCCTACGAGGACGGTGACGAGATCGTGCTCGACGGTTTCTTCGAGGGCGATCCTTCGCCGGTGGACAACGGTGGAACCAAGTGGGACAAGCTGTTCCGGTTCCTGGCACTCGATCGCCTGCAGTCGCGGCTGCACCGGTGGCGTTTCAACCTGGCCACCGGCGCCGTGCGCGAAGAGCGATTGTCGGAGTCGGTCACCGAGTTCGGGACCATCAACCCCGACTTTGCCGCAAGCGACTACCGCTACGCCTATGCCGCCACCGGCAAACCGGGCTGGTTCCTCTTCGACGGGCTCGTCAAACACGATCTGCGCACCGGAGGCCAACAGGCATTCTCGTTCGGCGACGGGGTCTACGGCAGCGAGACGGCGATGGCGCCGCGGCGCGGTGCCACCGGGGAGGACGACGGCTACCTGGTCACCCTGACCACCGACATGAACGCCGACGCCTCCTATTGCGTCGTCTTTGATGCCGGGCGTTTGGCCGACGGCCCGGTCTGCAAAATTCAACTGCCGGAGCGTATTTCCAGCGGAACTCATTCCACCTGGGCGCCCGGCGAACAACTCCGGCGCTGGAGCACCGCGGAGTCCGCGGCGAGCGCGGTCGGGTTGTGATGGAGGCGCACAAGCTCCGTCGGACCACGCACTGGCCGATGCAACTGGCGTCGATCGGCGGCATTCGTTTTGCGCGCCGGTCGTCGAACTTCCAAGAGGCGGTGCGGTTTTACCGCGAGCTGGTGGGGTTGCCGCTCTACGAGACGTTCGCCGACAGCTACGGCAGCAACGGCGCGATCTTCGGCCTGCCCAGCTGGAACCTGACCCTGGAGATCGTGGAATCCGCCGAGCCGGTCGCGGTGGACCCCCACGAACAGCTGTGCCTGTACTTCCCCGACCGGCAGGCCCAGCAGGGGGCGATCGTCCGCCTGCGAGCGGCGGGCGTCGAACCCGTCGAACAGCATGCGTACTGGGAGGCGACGGGCGCGCTCACCTACCGCGACCCGGACGGCCGCGAGATCGTGTTCGCGCCCTTCGTGTTCGGTGTCAACGAGCCCGGCGACAGCTCCACGTCAGGAACACACGAGTTCCCGACGCCGTAAAGACCTCAGCGACCGGGCCCGCCGGACGCCAGGGCCGCGATGACGGCCGCGATGGAACACACCACCGCACAGACCGCCGCGATCGCGGCGACATAGAGACCGTATTGCGCCGACACCGGCGGATTGACGTTGAGCTTGTAGTACCACGCCGTCAGGGCGACGATGAGCAGCGAAATCACCAGCGCCGCAACGGAAGCGAGACGCACCGCAAGGCCGCGGCCGACCATCGCCCCGGTCACCAGCAGCGCCGAGGACAGCAGCACGATGAGCTGGCCGGCGCCGAACCCCCGCGGAAGTTCCAAGTTGCCGTGAGCGCCGCCGATGCCGTTGGCCCAGCCCCCGCCGTTGACCGCCGTCGTCAGCCACGGTAGCCACGCGCTGGCCGAGATCACCAACGCGAAAAGCGCAACCAGCCAACCAGGGCGCAGCCGGCGAGTCATGTCAGCGAGATTAACCGACCACGCGAGCGTGGCGCTCCTCGGTCAGCGGTGCCCGCCGGAACCGTTCATGCCGGGGTCGGGGCGAGTGAACACCGTGACGAAGTTCTGCAGCGACGTGTCGATGTCGCCACGCAGCGCGGCGGCGACGATCATGCCGATCGGCCCGAACAGCGCCGGGCCACCGAGGTGAACGTCGAAGCTGACGACGGAGCCCTCCTCCGCGGGCTGGACTTTGGCCATCAGTTTCACCTTGACGCCACCGACGCCGTCGCCGTTGAGCGTCATGCCCTCCGGCGGCTTGTACCGGACGACCGTCCACTTGATCCGGTTGTACATGCCCTTGACTTCCACGATCGACTCCACGACCGTGCCTTTGTCGATGTCGTCGGGCAGTCTGCTGCGCCACACCCGGTGAATGGTCAGCCAGTCCTTGAACCGGGCCAGGTCGGAGGCATGCTTCCAGGCCACCTCGGGTGGCAGCGGGACGTCGATGGATCCGGAGAGTTTCGCCATGAGCTCAGTTCTGGTTGTCGCCTTTTGCCGCTGATTCGGCCGCCTTCTTGGCCTCTTCTTGCACTTTGTGGATGGTGTCGGAGTACTTGCCCTGCGTCTTGTCGTCGACGAACTCGCCGGCCTTGTCGATTGCGGTCTCGACCTTGTCGGCGTTCTGCGACAACAGCTCTTTGGCCTTGTCCAGGAATCCCATGTACCCGTCCTTTCCCCGCCGAAATCCTACTTGTCCGCCTGCGCCCCGCGCGCGGGCGATCGGGCGGTCAGCGCCACAACCGCGGCCGCACGCCCAGGATCCGGGCCCGCACCCACCACATCACCTCGATGGCGGCGGCGCCCAGCACCCCGATCCCCACGGCGGCCGACGTCACCGCGACATCGGTGGGATCGAGCAGGAACGCTCTGCGGGCCAGCGGGAGGCTGAAGATCACCAGGTAGGCCAGGCCGCAACCGACGACCAGCGCGACCCGCCACCACTGGTAGGGGCGCGCCACCACCGCGAGCACCCACAGCGCGGTCATCAGCAGCGTGATCAGGGCCGCGGTCGACGCCTGCTCCTGTTGCTGGAACGTCGCGTGCCGGCCGTGATAGGCCACCAGGTAGGAGGCGAACGTCGCGGCGCCGGCGATCAGCCCGGACGGCAGCGCCGAAGTGAGTACCCGCCGCACGAATCCGGGATAGGCGCGTTCGTTGTTCGGGGCGAGCGACAGAATGAACGCCGGGATTCCGATGGTGAACCACGCGGCGATGGTGACGTGGATCGGCTGGAACGGATACAGCAAGGGATCGGCCTTGAGCGGCTTGGAGAACAGGCACTCGATGCCGACCAGCAGCGCCAGCAGCACCGAGTAGACGGTCTTGGTCAAGAACAGGTTGGCGACCCGCTCGATGTTGCCGATGACCCGCCGGCCCTCGCCGACGACATACGGCAGGGTGGCAAAGCGGTTGTCCAGCAACACGATCTGCGCGACGGCCCGCGACGCCGGGCTACCGGCGCCCATCGCGACGCCGATGTCGGCGTCCTTGAGGGCCAGCACGTCGTTGACACCGTCGCCGGTCATCGCGACGGTGTGCCCGTGCGATTGCAGGGCGTGCACCATTGCCCGCTTCTGGTCGGGCCGCACGCGACCGAAGGTGGTGTAGGTGTCCAGCACGTCGGCCAGTTGCGTGGGCTCGGACGGGAGCCGGCGCGCGTCCATGGTTTCACCGCGCAGCCCGAGCTTGTCGGCGACGGCAGCGACGGAAACCGCGTTGTCGCCGGAGATCACCTTGACGGAAACGCCCTGCTCGGCAAAGTAATCCAGCGTCTGGGCGGCGTCGGGGCGCACTCTTTGCTCGAGGACCACCAGCGCGACGGGGGTGACGCGGCCCGGGGCGTCCGGGTGGTCGACGGCCACGTCACCGGTGCCCACGAGCAGCACCCGCAGACCCTGCGCGCCGATCCGCTCGGCCTGTTCGGCCGCGGCCGACGCCGGGTCGAGCAGCACATCCGGCGCGCCGATCACCCAGTTGCCGTGGTCGGGGTAGGACACCCCGCTCCACTTGGTGGCCGACTTGAACGGCGCGGTCGCCGTGGCGATCCAGTCCGGCGGCCGTCGATAGGTTTCGGCGATCGCCTGCATGCTGGCGTTGGGACGCGGGTCGGCGGCGGCCAACGCCGCCAGCGCCTCGTCGACCGGGTTCCGCTGTGCCGCTCCGAGTTCCTCGACACCCGCGACGCGCATGCCGGTCTCGGTCAGCGTGCCCGTCTTGTCCGCGCAGACCACGTCGACCCGCGCGAGGCCCTCGATGGCGGGCAGCTCCTGCACCAGGCACCGGCGCTGCCCGAGCCGGATCACCCCGACGGCGAACGCGACCGATGTCAGCAGCACCAGGCCTTCGGGCACCATCGGCACCAGCGCACCCACCGCCCGGAGCACGGACTGCCGCCAGCCGACGTGGGTGGTGAACAACTGGGTGTAGATCGTGAGCAGACCGGCCGGCACCAGCAGGTAGGTGATGAACTGCAGGATCCGGTTGATGCCGTTGCGGAGTTCGGATTTGACCAGCGTGAACTTGCTGGCCTCCTCGGCGAGCTTGGCGGCATAGGCCTCCGGCCCGACCTTTGTGGCGCGATAGGCGCCCGCGCCGGCGACGACGAAGCTGCCCGACATCACCGCGTCGCCGGTGGCCTTGTCGACGGGATCGGCCTCCCCGGTCAGCAGCGACTCGTCGACCTCCAGGTTGGTCTCTTCGACGACCTGACCGTCGACCACCACCTGGTCGCCCGGCCCGAGCTCGATGATGTCGTCCAGCACCACCTCGGCCGGCGGCAAGGTACGGGTCCCGGATCGCCTGCGCACCAGGGGCTTTGCCTGCCCGACGATGGCCAGGGTGTCCAGCGTCTGTTTGGCCCGGATTTCCTGGACCATGCCGACCACGCTGTTGGCCACGATCAGCAGGCCGAACATCCCGTTGATCAGTGAACCGGTCGCCACCACGATCAGCAGCAGCACCCCCAGGATCGCATTGATCCGGGTGAAGACGTTGGCGCGCACGATGTCCGGGATGCTGCGGGTGGCACGCTCCCGGGCCGCGTTGCTCTTGCCTTCGGCGACCCGCTGCGCCACCTCGGCATCGGTCAGGCCCGCGATCATCGGGTGAACGTTCCCAGCTTGTCCGAGTCGTAGTACTCCAGGTTCAGTGTGCGGACCGGCGAACCAGAAAATATGGCCTTGGAAATCGTTCCCGGCGGGGCGTTTTCGTCGGTCAGCCCGAAAGTGAAGGTGTCGCCGTCCCAGTGGGTCAGGGTGACCGTCCGGTTCTTCGGGCCCATCGCCAGCTGCAGCGCGCCGTCGCGTTCGGTGACGACGGCCGGGCCCCAGTAGTCGCTGGCGTAGACCCCGGTGTAGTCGCCCAGCGGCCGGGGCGGGGCGGGGTTGGCCGGTGGCTGCTTGCCGACCAGCGAGCCCTCCGGATTGTTCAGCCAGCCGATCGCCTTCTGGTACAAAGCCGCCCAATCCTCGCGGATCTGGCCGTACTGAACCAGATCCATGAATTGGGCGGTCAGCGTTTCGGGGATACCATACGGCGCGCCGTTCGTCAGCGCGATGATGCCCAGATCCTCGGCGGGCATGACCACGAAGTTCGTCGCGGCCCCCAGGTCGAAGGCGCCGGAATGGCTGTACTCGGTGCGCCCCGAGGAATCAACCGACGCGTTGAAGCCGTATCCGTAGAACCCGGAGCGCGCGTTGGGCGTCTTCGCCGGCGACGAAACCGTCTGCGGGCTGCTCGCGGGCAGCAGGGCCTCCGGGGAGGTGATCCGCCGGCCGTCGTAAGTTCCGTTGCCCAGCAGCATCATCAGCCAGCGGGCCATGTCGTTGACCGACGAGCTGACGCCGCCCGCGGGTGACTGCGGGTCCGGATCCCGCTGGAACCGGGCCTCCCACCTGCCGGCGATCTTGATGTGGTTGACGGCGTGGTTGGGGCGCGCGAGGAAGTCCGCGAAGCGCGAACTGGTCGAGGCCATGCCCAGGGGGCGGTAGAGCGCCTCCTCAGACAGGTCCTCCCACGGCTTGCCCGCCGCGGCGGCCACCGCCTCGGCGGCGGCGGTCACACCATAGTTGGTGTAGGCGTAGCTGATTCGAAACGGGGCCAGCGGCAGGTACTTCAGCCGTTCCAGCGTCTGCCGCCGGCCGTAACCCAGGTCTTCGAGTTTGTCACCGGCGTGGTCGGGCAGCCCGGAACGATGCGAATACAGGTCTCCGATGCTCACGTGGCTGGTGACGTAGGGATCGCTCAGCGTCAGCCACGGCAGCTTGGCCGCCACCGGGGTGTCCCACGCGACTGCGCCGGCACTGACTTCGTGCGCGACCACCGTCGCACCGACCGATTTGGACACCGAGGCCAGCTGGAAGACGGTGTCGGCGTCCACCTGATTGCCCTGACCCGGCCCCTTGCTCGCGTCCTTCATGCCGAATCCCTTGGCGTACAGCACTTTACCGCCGTGAACAACGGCCACCGCCATTCCCGGGACGCCGGTGCTCTTCATCAGGTCGCCGACCAGGCCGTCGAGCTTTGCGACCGCCTGGTCGATGCGCCCGGCGGGGATCGCCACTCCGGACACCTCGTTGGGCGGTGCGTCGGAGAGCGCGGGCGGGCTGGATACCGGTGGCGCGGGCCCGCATCCGGTCATGCCGAGCAGCACGGTGACAGCAGCGGCTGCTGCACGTTTCGCCATGGCGGCACTCTAGCGTGGTTGCCGGGAAACGCGGCGATTCCGCGGGCCGGCATGCCAGTTGGGAACCCCGGCGGCCGGCCACCTAGAGTGCGGGCACATGGACATCGTGTTCATCGACGTCGCCTCCTGGGCCTACGATCCGGACACGCCATTCCAACGGCCGCTGGGCGGCTCGCAGTCGGCGGCCTGCTATCTGACGCCCGAGCTGGCGAAGCTCGGCCACCGCGTCACGCTCGCCACCCGCGACGCCGAGCCCAAGGTGGTGCGCGGAGTCCGCTGCCAGCCGATCCCCACCGGGCGGGACGACGCCCTGCGAAACGCCGACTGCGTCGTGCACATGGGCGGGGTCATGTATGCCAGGCTGGCCGAGTTCAGGGCGCAGTGCGGCCCGGGCGCGCACCACATCTTGTGGACCGGCCACGCCCATGACCAGCCCTTCGTCGCGCCCCTGGCGCAGCCCGAGATCCGGTCGGTGTTCGACGGTTTCGCCATGGTCAGCGAGTGGCAGGCCGACTGTTTCCACCAGGCGTTCGGGCTCGACCCGGCGCGCATCGGCATCCTGCGCAACGCCGTGGGCCCCGCCTTCACCGACCTGTTCGGCGACGCCGGGATCCTGCCGGCCAAGGCGGGCCCGCCGACCCTCTGCTACACCAGCACGCCGTTCCGCGGGCTGGACCGCCTGCTGGAGGCGTTCGCCCGCGTCCGGGCCGCGGTGCCCGACGCCCGCCTCGAGGTCTACAGCAGCATGGGCGTCTACAACGCCCTGGTGGACCCGTTCCAGCCGCTCTACGAGATGGCGCGGGCCTCCCCCGGCGTGACCTATCACGGTTCGGTCGCCCAGCCGGCGCTGGCTCGCGCGCTGCGCGGCGCCACGATGCTGGCCTACCCCAACACCTTCCCCGAGACCTCGTGCATCGCCGTGATGGAGGCGATGGCGGCGGGTTGCACGGTCGTCACCAGTGATCTCGGCGCGTTGCCGGAAACGGGCGCCGGCTTCGTCGACCTGATGCCGGCGCTGGCCGATCCGCACGCCCACGCTGGGGCGTTCGCCGACCGTGTCATCCAATTGCTGGCCGACCGGACCGCCGACCCCGCCGGCACCGAGGCGCGCCTGCAGGCCCAGGTGGCTTACGCCGTGGCCGAGAACAACTGGGCGCGGCGGGCCGAGCAGTGGGGCAGTTGGCTGGCCATGCTGGCCTAGACCTAGGCCCGGCCCGTCGACGCTCAGGCGCCGGATTCAGAGCCGCCACCACGCGTTGAATCTCCCGGGGGCCGCGGGATCGATGCGTTGCCCCGGGGTGGGAACCGCGACGTCGACCTGTTCGGGTGCCGCCGCGGCCAGCAGGCGTTCGACCGGCTCGGCCCACGGGTGGGGGGCCAGCCGGAAGGTGCCCCAATGGATCGGCACCAGCAGCCCTTTTTCGGTGAGATCCCGGTGCGCCCGGACCGCCTCCTCCGGGTTCATGTGGACGTCCGGCCATGCGGTGTTGTAAGCGCCGATGGGCAGCAGGGTCACGTCGAACGGCCCGAGGTCGGCGCCGATCTGGGCGAAGCTCTTGGTGTAGCCGGTGTCGCCGCCGAAATACGCGCGGTGGTTGGGGCCGGCGAACGCCCACGACGCCCACAGCGTCGTATTGCGATCCAGGAAGCGACCCGAAAAGTGGCGCGCCGGAACACAAGTCACGGTGAGCTCGTCGACCCGGGCGCTCTGATGCCAGTCGAGCTCGACGACGCGATGCTCGGGTATCCCCCAGGCGCGCAGGTGGGCGCCGACGCCGAGCGGCACGAAGAACGGCGCGCGCTGCGTGCGCGTCAACGCCATCACCGTGTCGATGTCGAGGTGGTCGTAGTGGTCGTGGCTGATCACCACCGCGTCGACGGCCGGCAGCCCTTCCAGTTGCACCGGCGGCGGGTGCAGCCGCTGCGGCCCGACGAGGTCCGACGGTGAGCAGCGATTGCTCCACACCGGGTCGGTGAGCACCCGGTAGCCGTCGATCTCCAGCAGCGTCGTCGAATGGCCGAACCAGCTGACGGCGAGCCGGCGGGGATCACCCTCGAAGAGGGCCGGCGCGGCCAACGGGATCGGTGCCGGGGGCCGGCTCACGCCCCGGTTGCCGATCAGCTCCCACGCGACCAGCCGCAACTCCTCGCGATCCATCGTCAGCGCGGAGGCGGGTTCAACGTTGACGAAGACGCCGTCGCGGTAGTTGGGCGAGCCCTGCGCCACCGCCCTGATGGCGGTGGGGTGGGCGCCGAGTGCCGCCGGAGCGCCGTGCAGCGCCCGCACCAACCAGCTGCCGGCCGCCAGCGACGCCGTACCGGCGGCCAGCCGCAGCGCCCCCCGCAGCATGGCCCTCAGACCCCCTGGAACTTCGGCGGTCGCTTCTCGATGCGGGCGACCTGCGCTTCGATGACGTCCTGACTCTGCCAGGCTTTGTCGAAGAGCTCCTTGTGCTCCGGCAACGAGTCCTCCATGGCACCGTCGTCGTTGAGCACCCGTTTGGCGTGCTGAATGGCCAGCGGCGCCAGGCCGGCGATCTCGGCGCCCCAGGCCTGGGCGTCGGCGAGCGCCCCGATGCGGTTGGCCATTCCGGTCTGCAGCGCCGCGTCGGCGGTCAGCTTCTCGGCGGTCAGCAGCATCGCGCTGGCCCGGCCGTGACCCACCAGCGAGGACAGCCGCCGGATGCTCCAGTTGTCCAGTGCCAGGCCGTATTTCGACGTCGGGAACTGAAAGAACGCCTCCGGGGCCACGACCCTCAAGTCGCATCGCATGGCCAGCTGCAGACCCGCGCCGATGGCCGGACCGTTGATCGCGCCGATCAGCGGGATCAGCGTGGCGTCCATCAACTTATGCAACTCGATGAGCCGGTCGGGATAGTCGGCGGCGAACGCGTCGCCGCTGAGGTCCGCGCCGGCGCAGAACACCGTGCCCTGCCCGGTCAGCACGATGGCCCGGACGGAGCCGTCGCTCGCCTTCTGGAAGGCTTCCCGCAGCTCCTCGACGAGCTGCGAATTGAGGGCATTGCGCCGCTCGGGACGCTGCAGCTCGATGGTCAGCACGGCTTCGTCCTGGGTAACACCGATCATGGCAGCCACCCTATATAGCCTCGTGTCGTGAGTCGTATCACGGCTGCTCAGCTGCGCGACGCGGTGCTCGACGAGGGTTCCTTCATCCGCTGGGACGGCGAGCCGCTCGCGGTGCAGGTCAGCGAGGAGTATGCGCGAGAACTGGCCGACGCGCGGACCGCCAGCGGCCTGGACGAATCGGTGCTGACCGGTGAGGGCCGCATCTTCGGCCGCCGGGTGGCGGTGGTGGTCTGCGAATTCGGCTTCCTCGGCGGCTCCATCGGGGTGGCGGCGGCCGAGCGGATCACCGCCGCGATGCAGCGAGCCACCGCCGAGCGCCTGCCACTGCTGGCCTCGCCCAGCTCCGGCGGCACCCGCATGCAGGAGGGCACGGTCGCCTTCCTGCAGATGGTGAAGATCGCCGCCGCCGTCCGGCTGCACAAGCAGGCGCACCTGCCCTACCTGGTCTACCTGCGCCACCCGACCACCGGCGGGGTGTTCGCGTCGTGGGGATCGCTGGGCCACATCACGGCCGCCGAGCCGGGCGCCCTGATCGGCTTCCTCGGGCCGCGCGTGTACCAGCTGCTCTATGGCGAACCCTTCCCCGCGGGCGTCCAGACGGCCGAGAACCTGCAGCGCCACGGGGTGATCGACGATGTGGTACCGCTGGACCGGCTGCGCCGGATGCTGGACCGCGCGCTGACGGTCATCGCCGACCCGCCCGGGGCCCTGCCGGCGGCGCAGCCGCCCGAACCGATACCCGACGTGCCGGCGTGGGACTCGGTGGTGGCGTCGCGGCGTCCCGACCGCCCCGGAGTCGGCCTGCTGCTGCGCCACGGCGCCACCGACCGGGTGCTGTTGTCGGGCACCGGCCAGGGCGACGCGGCGACCACCCTGCTGGCGCTCGCCCGCTTCGCCGGACAGCCGGCGGTGGTGCTCGGTCAGCAGCGGGTGGCGGGCGGAATGGTGGGCCCCGCGTCACTGCGCGAGGCCCGGCGGGGCATGGCGCTGGCCGCGGAACTGCGCCTGCCGCTGGTGCTGGTGATCGACACCGCCGGGCCCGCGCTGTCGGCCGAGGCCGAACAGGGCGGGCTGGCCGGCCAGATCGCCCAGTGCCTGGCCGAGCTGGTGACCCTGGACACCCCGACGGTCTCGGTGCTGCTCGGGCAGGGCAGCGGCGGGCCGGCGCTGGCGATGGTCCCCGCCGATCGGGTGTTGTGCGCGTTGCACGGGTGGCTGGCGCCGCTCCCGCCGGAAGGTGCCAGCGCGATCGTCTTCCGCGACACCGCGCACGCCGCCGAACTCGCTGCCGCGCAAGGCATCCGGTCGGCAGACCTCTTGGCGTCCGGCATCGCGGACGTCGTTGTCCCCGAACATCCCGACGCGGCCGACGAGCCCGTCGAGTTCTGCCGGCGACTCGCGCGCGCCATCGCCGCCGAGGTGCACGCCCTGCGCGCACAACCCGCCGCCGAGCGGCTGGCCAGCCGGTTGCAGCGCTACCGCCGCATCGGAGTGCCCTGACGCGTCCGACGGCGCCGCCGGCGCCCGCGACACATCAACCACGCACACGACATTGCCCCGCAAAACGTCACCGTCGTTTATGCCTGGTGAGTCACCCCTCTGGCAGGCCGAGATAGCGCTGAATGGTCGGGCCCAGCCACTCGACGATCTCGTCGCGGGTCATCTCCACGACCGGGGGAAGCCGTAGCACGAAGCGGCACAAGGCCATCCCGAGAATCTGGGTGGCGATGAGCCCGGCCCGCACGCCGACCTGCTCCGGCGGCGCGAAGGAGGACACCAGCGGCCGGATCTGCTTTCCGAAGATCTCATGCATCCGTTGCGCCGCTTCGCCATTTGTGGCGCTGGACCGCAGCAGGATCACCAGCGCCTCGTCGCCCTCCCAGCGTTCGAGGAAATGCCGGACCAGCGACCGCCCGACCTGGGTCGGGTCGGCCGCGGCGAGGTCGGGGAACCGCAGGTCGAACTCGGCCGCCGCGGCGAACAGCTTGTCCTTGCTGCCGTAATACCGCATGACCATCGCGGGATCGATCCCCGCGTCGGCGGCGATGGCCCGAATCGTCGCGCCCTGGAAGCCCACCGCGCCGAACCGCTCGCGGGCCGCCGCCAGGATCACCGCCTTGGTTTCGTCCGACGATCTCCTCATGCCAACGATTGTAGGCCAACAACTGTTGACATAGGGCGGAAGGCGCGCGACCATGGGGTTATGCCAACAAGCGTTGACTAACAGCTCAAGGAGAGGAGCCCGCCATGAAAGACACCGACGTCCTGGTGATCGGCGCAGGCCCTACCGGCCTCACGCTCGCCGCCGCGCTCCAAGCCCGCGGGATTCGCGTGGTGGTGGTCGACAAATTGGCGGCGGGCGCCAACACCTCCCGCGCCGCCGCCGTCAACGCCCGCACCCTCGAGGCGCTCGACGAGCTCGACGTGACCCGCCGAATGGTCAAGGCCGGGCTGATCGCGCCGCGGTTCACCATGCGGCAGGGCCGGCGCGTGCTGTTCCCCGTCGACTTCAGCACGCTCCCGACGGAACACCCGTACACCCTGATGCTCTCGCAGGCCGACACCGAGCGGCTGCTGCTCGAGCGGCTGCGCGAACTGGGCGGCGACGTCGTCCGGCCCAAGGCGCTGAGCCGCATCACCCAGGACGGCACCGGGGTGACCGCGACGTTCGACGACGGCGACACCATCAGGGCCGGCTACGCCGTCGGGGCGGACGGCATGCACAGCACCGTCCGCACGGAAGCCGGAATCGGCTTCGCCGGAGGGGAATTCGCCGAGTCTTTCACGCTCGCCGACGTGCGCGTGACCGGCGAAGCGCCCAGCGACGAGGTGATCCTGTTCTACGCCAAAGATGGCCTGACCGTCCTGGCGCCGCTGCCCGGCGACATCTTCCGCGTCGTCGCGCCGACCACCGCGGCACCGCAGCTGCCGTCGGCGCGGTTTGTGCAGGCACTGCTGGACACCCGTGGCTTCGGGCCGGGGCGAACGGTCGTGACCGACCTGGTCTGGGGGTCGCGGTTCCACATTCAGCACCGCGTCGCCGACAGCTACCGGGCCGGCCGGTTGTTGCTGGCCGGCGACGCGGCCCACGTGCACAGCCCGGCCGGGGGCCAGGGCATGAACCTCGGGATCACCGACGCGGTGGCCCTGGCCGGCGCGCTCACCGAGGTCCTGCGGGGTGGCCCGGACGCCGCGCTGGACGCCTACAGCGCCGCGCAGCGCCAACGCGCCGAGCGGGTGCTGAAACTGACCGGACGGCTGACCCGCGTCGCGACGCTGCCGCGCCCGCTGCGCCCCCTGCGCAACGCCGGAATGCGCCTGGCCGCGGAGATTCCCGCGGTGCGGCGGCAGCTGGCGGTGCGGTTGAGCGGGCTCGCCACGGAGTGATCGACGCCCTCCCGTCGACCACAAGCGGCGCGGGAAGCGAAACAGGCTTCGCCACAACCGGTTTCGGCACCGATACGCAGACATCAACGGCCAGTTGCGGCGCAGCGTCGAAAACGTAACCTTTTGGGCAGCGGCGGCCCGGCCATGGCGACGCCGCGTTCGGCGATCAGGCAAAATGGGCGGCATGGACACTGCTGGGACCTCACCCCGCGTCTTGGTCGTCGACGACGACTCCGACGTGCTCGCCTCGCTGGAACGCGGCCTGCGGCTGTCCGGATTCGAGGTGTCGACCGCGGTCGACGGCGCCGAAGCCCTGCGCAGCGCCACCGAGACCCGCCCGGACGCGATCGTGCTGGACATCAACATGCCCGTGCTGGACGGCGTCAGCGTCGTCACGGCGCTGCGGGCGATGGACAACGACGTCCCGGTCTGCGTGCTGTCGGCCCGCAGCTCGGTCGACGACCGGGTGGCGGGGCTCGAGGCGGGCGCGGACGACTACCTGGTCAAACCGTTCGTCCTGGCCGAACTCGTCGCGCGGGTGAAGGCGCTGCTGCGTCGCCGCGGCGCAACGGCAACCTCCTCGTCGGAAACCATCACGGTGGGCCCGCTGGAGGTCGACATCCCCGGTCGCCGGGCCCGGGTCAACGGCGTCGACGTCGACCTGACCAAGCGGGAGTTCGACCTGCTGGCGGTGCTGGCCGAGCACAAGACCGCGGTGCTGTCCCGGGCGCAGCTCTTGGAGCTGGTCTGGGGGTACGACTTCGCCGCCGACACCAACGTGGTCGACGTGTTCATCGGATACCTGCGCCGCAAGCTGGAGGCCAATGGCGGTCCCCGGCTGCTGCACACCGTCCGCGGAGTTGGGTTCGTGCTGCGCATGCAGTAACCAGGTAGAGCGGCGATGAACTTTCTGTCCCGAATCCTCACCCGTACGCCCTCGCTGCGCGCCAGGGTGGTGGTCGCGACAGTCATCGGCGCGGCGATTCCCGTCCTCATCGTCGGCGTCGTCGTCTGGGTGGGCATCACCAACGACCGCAAGGAGCGGCTGGACCGCCGCCTCGACGAGGCCGCGGGCTTCGCGATCCCCTTCCTGCCCAGCGGTCTCGACGAAATCCCCCGCTCCCCCAACGACAACGACGCCATCATGACGGTCCGCCGCGGCAACGTGGTGAAGTCGAACTCGGGCGTCACGCTGCCCAAGCTGGGCGTCGACTACGCCGACGCCTACGTCAAAGGCGTGCGCTACCGGGTGCGGACGGTGGAGATTCCCGCGCCGGAGCCCACGTCGCTGGCCGTCGGCGCGACCTATGACGCGACCGTCGCCGAGACCAACAACCTGCACCGGCGGGTGTTGCTGATCTGTGGCTTCGCCATTGGCGCGGCGGCGGTGTTCGCCTGGCTGCTGGCCGCGTTCGCGGTGCGCCCCTTCAAACAGCTCGCGCAGCAGACCCGGTCGATCGACGCCGGCGACGAGGCGCCGCGGGTGGAGGTGCACGGCGCCACCGAGGCCGTCGAGATCGCCGAAGCCATGCGGGGCATGCTGCAGCGCATCTGGAACGAGCAGAACCGGACCAAGGAGGCGCTGGCATCGGCCCGCGACTTCGCCGCCGTCTCGTCGCACGAGCTGCGCACTCCCCTGACCGCGATGCGCACCAACCTCGAGGTGCTGGCCACCCTGGACATGTCCGACGACCAACGCAAAGAGGTGCTCAGCGACGTCATCCGCACCCAGTCGCGGATCGAGGCCACCCTGAGCGCCCTCGAGCGGCTGGCCCAGGGCGAACTGTCGACGTCCGACGACCACGTGCCGGTCGACATCACCGAGCTGTTGGACCGCGCCGCCCACGACGCGATGCGCATCTATCCCGATCTCGACGTGTCGCTGGTGCCGTCGCCGACCTGCATCATCGTCGGCCTGCCGGCCGGCCTGCGTCTGGCGGTGGACAACGCGATCGCCAACGCCGTCAAGCACGGCGGCGCGACCCGCGTGCAGCTCTCGGCGGTCAGCTCGCGCGCCGGGGTGGAAATCGCCATCGACGACAACGGCACCGGGGTGCCCGAGGACGAACGCGACGTGGTGTTCGAGCGGTTCTCTCGCGGATCGACCGCCTCGCATTCGGGCTCCGGGCTGGGGCTGGCGCTGGTGGCCCAGCAGGCCCACCTGCATCGCGGGACCGCTGCACTGGAAAGCAGCCCGCTGGGCGGCGCGCGGCTGGTGCTGCGGCTGCCGGGCCCCAGTTAACGCATCCGCCGGCTACCGGGTCGGCCCCCGACGGGTCGGGCACACTGGAGCGATGGGCAACGGCAAGAAACCGACCGACAGCGAAACCCTGGCACACATCCGAAACCTGGTCGCCGAGGAGAAAACCCTGCGGGCGCAGCTGCAGCAAGGCGACATCACCGAATCGGAGGAGCACGATCGCCTGCGGCGGGTGGAGGTCGAGCTCGACCAGTGCTGGGACCTGCTGCGGCAACGGCGGGCGCTGCGTGACACCGGCGGCGACCCGCGCGAGGCCGAGGTGCGCCCGCCCGACGAGGTCGAGGGCTACCTGAGCTGAGCCCGCACCCGGGGGATGTCGACGTCGTCGTTGTCGGGGGCGGTCACAACGGCCTGGTGGCGGCGGCTTATCTGGCTCGGGCGGGCCTGCGGGTGCGGTTGCTCGAGCGGCTGGGACACGTTGGCGGAGCGGCCGTCTCGGCTCAGGCCTTCGACGGCGTCGGGGTTCGGCTGTCGCGGTACTCCTACCTGGTCAGCCTGTTGCCGCCCCGCATCGTCGACGACCTGGGCGCCGCCGTGCGACTGGCCCGGCGGCGGTATTCCTCGTACACGCCCGACCCCGGCACCGACGGCCGCCGCGGGCTGCTGATCGGGGCGGGCGGCGACACGTTCCCCGCGATCGGCGCCGGCCCCGATGCGCAGGGGTTCGCCGCCTTCTACCGACGCTGCCGGCTGGTGACCCGGCCGCTGTGGCCGACGCTGCTGGAACCGCTGCGCACCCGCGAACAGGCGCGCCGGCACGTCGTGGACAGCGGCGGGCACCAAGCGGCGGACGCGTGGCAGGCCTTGATCGACGAGCCGATCGGAGACGCCATCACCGCCGCCGTCGGCAACGACGTGGTCCGCGGCGTGATCGCGACCGACGCACTGATCGGAACGTTCGCTCGCCTCGGCGACCCGTCGCTGATCCAGAATGTCTGCTTTCTGTATCACGTACTCGGCGGCGGGACCGGGGACTGGGACGTGCCCGTCGGCGGAATGGGCGCGCTGACTCAGGCCCTGGCGGCCGCCGCCGTCCACCACGGTGCCGAAATCAGCACGGGTGCAGAGGTTTACGCCATCGAACCGGACGGGCTGGTCCGCTACCGCACCGGCGAGACGGAGCGCCTGATCCGGGCCCGCTTCGTCCTCGCGGGTGTCACGCCGGCGGTGCTGGCCCAGCTGCTCGGCGAACGGCCCCCGCCGCCCGCCCAGGGCGCACAGGTCAAGGTGAACATGGTGCTGCGGCGGCTACCCCGGTTGCGCGACGACAGCGTCACCCCCGAACAGGCCTTCGCCGGGACGTTCCACGTCAACGAGGCGTGGACGCAACTGGATACGGCGTATGCGCGGGCAGCCGTCGGTGAGGTGCCCGATCCCCTGCCGTGCGAGGCGTACTGCCATTCGCTGACCGACCCCGGCATTCTGCCGGCCGGGCTGCGCGACGCGGGTGCGCACACGATGACCGTGTTCGGCCTGCACACCCCCCACTCGCTGTTCGACGGCACCTACTCCGGCGCCCTGCGTGACCGGCTGGCCGACTCGGTGCTGGCATCGCTGGATTCCGTTCTGGCCGAACCGATTCAGGACGTGTTGCTGAGCGACGCCCACGGTCGCCCGTGCATCGAGACGACCACCACGCTGGACCTGCACCGCACGCTGGGGATGACGGCCGGCAACATCTTCCACGGCGGCTTGGCATGGCCCTTCGCCGAGGACGACGACCCGCTGGACACCCCGGCGCGGCAATGGGGAGTCGCAACGGCGCACGAGCGGATCATGCTGTGCGGCTCGGGCGCCCGCCGCGGCGGCGCGGTGTCGGGGATCGGCGGGCACAACGCCGCCATGGCGGTGCTGGCCTCGCTGTGACTCGACTCCGGCGTGGCTAGCGCGCGTCGATGGTCGTGTAGTCGCGCTCGGTGTAGCCGGTGTAGATCTGGCGCGGACGGCCGATCTTGCTGTCACCCTCGTCGTGCATCTCGCGCCAGTGCGCGATCCAGCCGGGCAGCCGGCCCAAGGCGAACAGCACGGTGAACATCCGCACCGGGAAGCCGAGGGCCCGATAGATCAGGCCGGTGTAGAAGTCGACGTTGGGGTACAGCTTGCGCTCGATGAAGTAGTCGTCGGTCAGCGCCGCCTCTTCGAGCTCCTTGGCGATGTCGAGCAGCGGGTCGCCGCCGAGCTTGGCCAGGATCTTGTCGGCCTGCTCCTTGACGATGCGGGCGCGCGGGTCGTAGTTCTTGTAGACCCGGTGGCCGAAGCCCATCAGCTTGACGCCCTCTTCGCGGTTCTTCACCTTGCGGACGAACTCGCTGACGTCGTCGCCACTTTCGCGGATCTGCTCGAGCATCTCGAGCACCGCCTGGTTGGCGCCGCCGTGCAGCGGTCCCCACAACGCGTTGATGCCGCCGGAGATCGAGGTGAACAGGTTGGCCCGCGACGACCCAACCAGCCGGACCGTCGACGTCGAACAGTTCTGCTCGTGGTCGGCGTGCAGGATGAGCAGCATGTCCAGCGCCCGCACCACCTCGGGGTCGGCCTGGTAGGGCTCGGCGGGCAGCCCGAACGTCATCCGGAGGAAGTTCTCCACCAACGACATCGAGTTGTCCGGGTAGAGGAACGGCTGGCCGACCGACTTCTTGTACGCGTACGCGGCGATGGTGGGCAGCTTCGCGAGCAGGCGGATGGTCGACAGCTCGACCTGGTTGTTGTCCATCGGGTCGAGCGCGTCGGGGTAGTAGGCGCTCAACGCGTTCACCACGCTGGACAGCACCGGCATGGGGTGCGCGTTGCGCGGGAAGCCGTCGAAGAACCGCTTCAGGTCCTCGTGCAGCATGGTGTGCAGCTGGATGCGCTTGGTGAACTCCGCGAGCTGGTCGGAGTCCGGCAGCTCACCGTAGATCAGCAGGTAGCTCACCTCGATGAAGGTCGACTTCTCGGCGAGCTGCTCGATCGGGTAGCCGCGGTAACGCAGAATTCCGGCGTCGCCGTCGATGTAGGTGATGGCGCTCTTGCAGGCGGCGGTGTTGACAAAGCCGTTGTCGAAGGTGGTGTGCCCCGTTTTGGACAACAGGGAACCGAGAGCAATCCCGTCAGCACCCTCGGTGGCGCGGACGATCTCTAGGTCGATCTCGCCCCCCGGGTACTTCAGAGTTGCGGTGTCGTCGGTGTCGGCCACGAGAACCCCTTTGCGCTCTGGCTGGTATGGCTGCCCTGACTAGCTGCTTATAGGTGAAGGTAGTCGTTGTCGCGTTCGCGTGCCTGCCCGGGGTCGGCCTTGCGGAGGCTGCCAGCGTATCCATCGGGCGACGCGGTGGCGGTCGTGGCCGCTCACGACTTCACCGACGCGATATCGACCTGAAGGCCGAGTCGCCCCCGCCGCCGCGCGGGCACCCCCGGCCCCTCCCGCGCACCCGGGAGAAGATCCGAACGGCCGCGCGCGGGGCTTCACCCGGCCATCGGTGCGGCCAACCCGAACAGCCGAGCGGCGTTGTCGTGAAAGACCTTCCGCAGCCAGTCGTCGTCGACCCCCGGCAGCCGGGTCAGCACCCGCATCGCGTCGACGAAGCCGTGCGGGATGTTCGGGAAGTCGCTGCCGAACAGGATGCGGTCGCCGTGGTCGCGCAGCCGCCGGTGTTCCGTGCGCGGGAACGGCATCGCCTCCTCCATGAACGGGGTGAACGCCATCGTGGTGTCGAGCCGGATCTCGTCGTACCGGTCGGCGAGGTCCAGGAAGTCGGTGTACTCGGGCATGCCCATGTGCGCGACGATCAGGCGCAGGCGGGGATGGCGCGTCAGCAGCTCCGCGACGGGGCCGGCGCCGGTGTGTTCGCCGGGGACCGGACCCGAGCCGCAGTGGATGACGACGGGGGCGGCGGCGTCCTCGATGACGCCCCACGCCCGGTCGAGCAGCGGATCGGTGGGGCTGAAGCGGCCGACCTGGACGTGCACCTTGAACACCCGCGCGCCGGACTCGACGGCCCGACGGACGTAGGCCTCGACGCCGGGCTCGGGGTAGAGCGTCGCCGTGTGCAGGCAGTCCGGCGTCGCCGCGGCGAAGGACGCCGCCCACTCGTTGAGCCAGGCCGCCATCTGCGGCTTGTGGGGGTAGACCAGTGAGGTGAACGCCCGCACCCCGAATCCTCGGAGTGTGCGCACCCGCTGCTCCTCGTCGGTGCGGTAGGCGATCGGCCAGCGGCGGCCGACCAACGGGCCGGCGTCGTCGAAATAGCGCCACACCTTGTCCATCACGGACTTGGGCATGAAATGGGTGTGCACGTCGACGATGCCCGGCAGCCCGAGCGAGCGCCAGATGCGGCGCACCGCTTCCATCTCGTCCACGTCAGCCAGGATGGCAGCCACATCGGCGGCGACACCGGCCGGGACGACGCGCACGCCGGCCCGCCTTCAGGGCTGGAGCCGCTCGACCCGGGCGCCGGTGACCCGGATCCGGTTATGCAACCGGTTCTCCCGCCCCTGCCAGAATTCGACCGACTCCGGAACGAGCAGATAGCCGCCCCAGCCCGGTGGCACCGGGACCTGCTCGCGGTCGGCGAAGCGTGCGGTCACCTCCGCCAGTTGGTCGAGCAACGCCAGACGCGACGCGATCGGACGGGACTGGTGCGACGCCCACGCGCCCAGCTGAGAGCCGCGCGGGCGCTTGGACCAGTAGTCCTCGGTGACCTCCGGGGTGACCTTGCTCACCGGGCCCCGGAGGTGGACCTGCCTGCCCAGCTGATACCAGGGAAACGTCACCGACGCGTACGGCGTCGCCGCCAGGTCGGCGCCCTTGGCCGAGTCATAGTTGGTGAAAAATGTGATCCCGGCCTCGTCCACGCTCTTGCACAAGACCGTCCGGCTGGCCGGCCTGCCGTCGGCGACGGTGGCCAACACCATGGCGTTGGGCTCGGCGACGCCGGACCGCTCGGCGTCACCGATCCACTTGCGCAGCAAGGCAACCCAACCGTCGTCGAGCCAATCGGTATCGAGATCGGGACTGCCGTCCTTTTCCGCCGACCCGTATTCCACTCGCATGCGCTGCAGGTGTTCGGAGTCTGGTCCTGCCATCGCGCCAACGCTACCGGGGCTTGCTACCGGCCGGTAGCGTCCGCCCGAAGGTGGGGTGCGAGAATTTCCGGTATGAGTGTGGTCCCCGAGAACTTTGTCCCCGGCCTCGAAGGCGTCGTCGCCTTCACCACCGAGATCGCCGAACCGGATAAAGACGGCGGCGCGCTGCGCTACCGCGGCGTCGACATCCAGGATCTGGTGAACCAACAGGTCACCTTCGGTGACGTGTGGGCCCTGCTGGTCGACGGCAGGTTCGGCCGCGGTTTGCCGCCGGCCGAGCCGTTCCCGCTACCCATCCACACCGGCGACGTGCGCGTGGACGTGCAGGCGGGCCTGGCGATGCTGGCGCCGATATGGGGGTACCGGCCGCTGCTCGACACCGACGACGACACCGCCCGCGACCAGCTGGCCCGGGCCTCGGTGATGGCACTGTCCTACGTGGCGCAGTCCGCCCGCGGCATCTACCAGCCCGCCGTCCCGCAGCGCGTGATCGACGAATGCTCAACCGTCACAGCCCGTTTCATGACCCGATGGCAGGGTGAGCCGGACCCGAGGCACGTCGAAGCGATTGACGCCTACTGGGTCTCGGCCGCCGAGCACGGCATGAACGCGTCGACGTTCACCGCACGGGTGATCGCCTCGACCGGCGCCGACGTCGCCGCCGCGCTGTCCGGCGCGATCGGCGCGATGAGCGGGCCGCTGCACGGCGGGGCGCCCGCGCGGGTCCTACCGATGATCGAAGAGGTCGAGCGCACCGGCGACGCCCGTGGCCTGGTCAAGAAGATCCTCGACAGCGGCGACAAGCTGATGGGCTTCGGGCACCGGGTCTACCGCGCCGAGGACCCGCGGGCGCGGGTGCTGCGCGCCACCGCCGAGCGGTTGGGTGCGCCGCGTCACGAGGTCGCGGTGGCGCTGGAGCAGGCCGCGCTGGCCGAACTGCGCGAGCGTCGCCCGGACCGGGCCATCGAGACCAACGTCGAGTTCTGGGCTGCGGTGATCCTGGACTTCGCCCAGGTGCCGGCCAACATGATGCCGGCGATGTTCACCTGCGGGCGCACCGCCGGCTGGTGCGCGCACATTCTCGAGCAGAAGCGGCTGGGCAAGCTGGTGCGCCCGTCGGCCATCTACGTGGGACCGGGCCCGCGCAGCCCGGAGTCCGTCGAAGGTTGGGACCGCAGCCTCACCCACGCCTGAGGCGGGCTCAGTTGTCGGTGCCCCGCGATTGAATGAAATCGCCGCGATGAATTTGTGTCGCGGGCGAAGTCATAACTCGCGAACCCGCCCGCCCGGGCGGGTCTGGGACACCGACAACAAGGAGAACCACGATGGCGATCAACTTCGAACCGGCACTGGCCCCGCACCTGGTGGTGGACGACGCCGCCGCCGCGATCGACTTCTATGTCAAGGCTTTCGGCGCCGAGGAGATTGGGCGGGTGCCTCGCCCCGACGGAAAGCTCGTCCACGCCGCCCTGCGCATCAACGGCTTTCTGGTCATGCTCAACGACGATTTCCCGGAGATGTGTAGCGGCAGGTCGATGACGCCCACGTCACTGGGCGGCACCCCGGTGACGATCCACCTGACCGTCAGCGACGTCGACGCCAAGTTCCAGCGCGCCCTGGACGCGGGCGCCACCGTGGTGATGCCGTTGGACGACCAGTTCTGGGGCGATCGCTACGGCGTGGTCGCCGACCCGTTCGGCCACCACTGGTCGATGGGGCAGCCGGTCCGCGAGGTCGGCTACGACGAGATCCAGGCCGCGATGGCGGGGCGGTAGCCCCGGCTATCGGCCGCGCGGCTCGGCCATAGGCCGTGGATCAGGTCTAGGAAGACGCGTTAGTGGTCTGGATCAGCCGGTCGACCTCTTCCGTGCTGTATAACGAGACCCCGCCGGTGGCGAAGTTTGCCACATCAGCGCTGGCGGCGGCCATCTCGGGTGATTTCAGCGCCCCCATGAGGTCTTCGAGGGAGCCGAACATCAGGCTGGCCACCATGTAATACGGGGCCTCGCGGTCAGGCATGAGCGACCGACACTTGCCGGTGGTGAAACCGGTTAAACCGGGGATCTTCAACGTCAACGGAACATGCGTGCTGCTGTAGTACTTCTCGAATGCTCCAGGATCGGTGGGCTCGCCGTAGCAGACTGAGACTCGAAACATATTTTGCTCCTCAGAGTTAGAACGGATCGGATAGCACCGGGCGACGAAGAACCCGGATCACGGCGGCTTGAAATGGAACGCAAGCCGGTCTGGCGGCTTCGCTACGACTGCGACCACCGCGGTGACGCCTCGGGGCTTCAAGGTCTGGAGCTGGGGAGGGGCTGGCCGCATCGCTTGACAGTGTCATTGACGCCCCGGTTGGTTGCGTTGCTCTTTCAGTTTTGCAACCAGCGTCAACACGTCATAAGTAGCCACCTGGTCACCATCCTGATTGGTCACCACGGCATCCCAGCGGACTTCGCCGTAGTCGGCCGAAAGCCGCGGTGTTAGCTGCTTTGCGGTCAGGGTGACGGTTAGAGCGTCTCCTGCCTTGACCGGGGTGAGGAATCGCAGCCCGTCCACGCCAAAGTTGGCCAGGACCGGCCCTGGGCTGGGTTCGACGAACAAGCCGGCTGCCAGCGACACGACGAGATAGCCGTGCGCCACGATCCCGCCAAACAACGGGTTGTTTGCTGCTGCCGATGCATCGGTGTGAGCGTAGAAGGTATCGCCGGTGAACTCGGCGAAGTGGCCGATGTCTTCGAGGCTGACGACCCGCGGGCCGCCGACGATCGTGTCGCCGATGTGCAGCTCCTCGAGGTGCTTGCGGAACGGGTGCACATCCGTGGTGGTACGTGCGGAACCGGCGGTCCAACGACCGGTGATCGCTGTCATCATGTCGGGACTGGCCTGGATCGCGCTGCGTTGCATGAAGTGCAAGACGCCGCGGATGCCCCCCAATTCCTCCCCGCCACCGGCACGGCCGGGCCCACCGTGCACCAGCGTGGGCAGCGGCGATCCGTGGCCGGTCGACTCCTTGGCGTCGTCGCGGTCCAACACCAGGATGCGGCCGTGATATGGGGCGATGCCGATCGTCACCCGTCGCGCCAGTGCGGCATCGTGGGTCACCAATGACCCTACGAGACTTCCCTTTCCGCGCGCTGCGAGCGCAATGGCATCATCCAAGTCGCGGTAGCCGATGACAGTGCTGACCGGGCCGAAAGCCTCTACCTCATGCACGGCAGCCGCCGTGGGATCCGCCGCCCGCAGTAGCAATGGCGGCAGGAAGGCGCCACGGGCGGCGTCGGCGCCCTCGACGGTGAACGAATCCGGGTCACCGAAGACGAGGGCAGCGGCGTCGCGAAGGCTCTTTAGCGACCGCAGCACCTCGTCGCGCTGATCGATGCTGGCCAACGGGCCCATCCGCACGCCCTCGAGCGCCGGGTCACCGACAACGATTTGCGCCAGTCGCGCACTCGTCGCGTCGATCACCTCGTCGAGAAGCTCGTTGGGCACCAGGGCGCGCCGGATGGCCGTGCACTTCTGCCCCGCCTTCGTGGTCATCTCCGCCACGAGTTGCTTGACGTACAAGTCGAACTCGGGTGTGTCCGCAGTGGCATCGTGACCCAGGATCGAGCAGTTCAGGGAATCGGCCTCGCCGTTGAAGCGCACGCCACCCTCGACCACAGCGGGATGGCTGCGGAGCTTGGCGGCGGTCGATGCGGACCCGGTGAACAGCACACTGTCCTGGCTGTCGAGGTGGTCCAGCAACTGGTGCGGGCTGGCGCACAGCAGCTGCACGGACCCTTCGGGAAGTAACCCGGAGTCGATGATGGCGCGGAACACCAACTCGGTCAGGTAGGCGGTTTGATGTGCCGGCTTGACGATCGAGGGCACGCCGGCGATAAACGCCGGGGCCAGCTTTTCCAGCATCCCCCATACCGGGAAGTTGAACGCATTGATCTGGACAGCGACGCCGCCGCGTGAGGTGTAGATGTGCTGTCCGACGAATGCGCCGGTGCGGCCGAGCTTTTCAGCGGGGCCGTCGAGGTAGACGGTATCGTTCGGAAGTTCGCGCGTGCCCTTGCTCGCGTAGCTGAACAGCGTGCCGATTCCCCCGTCGACGTCGATCGCCGAGTCGCGCACGGTCGCGCCCGTGGCCGCCGACAGCGGATAGAACTCTTCCTTGCGGCTCATGAGCAGCTTGCCCAGCGCTTTCAACGCGTTGGCACGCTGATGAAAGGTCAACGCGCGCAACGCCGGGCCGCCCACCTCACGCCCGTGGGCGATGACGGCGGCCAGATCCAGCGATCCCGTCGCGAAGCGGGCCACTTGCTCGCCGGTGACCGCGTGGAACAGCGGGACGTCATCCCCCGCGGGCGCGATCCAGCTTCCCGTCACGTAGCTCTTCAGCACATCGGTCATCCAGTGGGCTCCCTCTTAACCAACCGTCCATTCGTTCGGTTATCACCATGCCAGTGTGGCCATCGACGCGTCAAGCGGACATCATGGGGCGGGTAATACCGGCCGAACGGTCAGTCTGTGGCAGCGGTGCGCAGTCCGTCGAAGATCATCGTCGCCACCGCCTCGGCGAGCTCGTCGGCGCCCAGGGCACGGCTTGGCCGGTACCACTCGATGAGGGAGTTGACGGTGCCGAAGATGAGCCGGCTCGTCAGGGCCGGATCGACGTCGGGACGAATGCTGCCCTCGTCGCACGCGTTCTCGACGAGCTTTCCGACGATGTGGTCGAACTCTCGGCGCCGCGCCAAAGCGCGTCGCTCCACGGTGGTGTTGCCGCGGATCCGCAGCAGCAGCGTCACGTAGGGAAGCTCCTCGACCAGCACATGAATACTGCGTTTGACGAGGTTTTCCAGGCGCTCGATGGCCGGTCCGGTGGTGGTGTCCGGGGCTTGCGTGGCGGCGAAGAGCGCGTCCAGGGCCCGATCCACGGCAAGCCGCAGCAGCTCTTCCTTGCCGCTGACGTGGTGATAGATCGACGACTTGCTGATGCCCAGCCGGGCCGACAGGTGTTCCATCGACGTGCCGTCGTAACCGCGCTGGTTGAACACCCCGACGGCAATGGCCAGCAATGAGTCCAAGTCGTAGCCCGGCCGACCGACATGCCCGGTGGAACGCGATCGCGGTGCGGCCATGTTGATCATCATGGCATTCCGCGTCTCCGCATGCTGATAACCCTCGCGCTCATCTGTCTGCTATTAATAATAGACCGAATGGTCGGTTATTGACGGAAATCGCGAAAGGATGCCGCAGTGGGCGCAGAAGTGCATCTGGTCGACGGCGTTTTCCGCGCCGACGGCGTCGTGACCGCGCGATCGTCGTCACCACTGCCCGCCGGTTCGGCGGCCGCGCTGATCGAGGCGCTGTGATCGTCTACGAAACTCTGCGCGTTCACCAGGAAGACGGCCGCGTGGTGGTCGAATTGCACCGCCCCGCCCAGCGCAATGCCATCAACGCCGCGATGGTCGCCGAACTCCACGCGGTATGCGCGCTTTTGGAGTCCCGGCCCCGCGTGCTCGTCGTCAGCGGCGCCGGCACCGACTTTGCCGCCGGCGCGGATATCGGCGAACTCCGCTCGCGGGGACGCGACGAGGCGTTGGCCGGAATCAATCGCGGCGTCTTCGACCGGATTGCGGCGCTGCCGATGCCCACCATCGCCGCCGTGGAGGGAAATGCGTTGGGCGGTGGCGCCGAACTGGCATATGCCTGCGACCTGCGCGTCGCGGCAATGGGCGCCCGGTTCGGCAATCCCGAGCCCGCACTCGGAATCCTGGCGGCCGCGGGCGCCAGCTACCGGCTCACCGACTTGGTGGGCAAATCGATTGCCAAGCAGGTCATCCTCGGCGGGCGCATCCTCGACGCCGAGGCCGCACTGCAGTGCGGCCTGGTCGGTGAGGTGGTCGAAACGGGGACCGCGCTCAGCCGCGCATGCACGCTGGCGGATCGGATTGCCCGACTCTCGCCGCTGGCGGTGCGGATCTCCAAGGCGGTGGTGGATGCCACCGCGCCGCATCCCCTGCTCGATGACGTCGCTCAGGCGGTCCTGTTCGAAAGCCCCGACAAAACTGAGCGGATGACCCGGTTTCTACAGAAGAGGACCTCATGATCACCGTGCCCGAAGTGGTCGCAGTAATCGGCGGAGGTCGGATGGGCGCCGGCATCAGCCAGGTCTTCGCGGCGGCCGGGTCGACGGTCACCGTGGCGGAGGCGAACCCGGATGCCGCATCGGCCGCCCGCGAACGGGTTGCGGCCGGGCTGGCCCGCGCCGCGGACAAAGGCAGCCTGCGTGACGATCCGCAGCGGGTCTTGGCCCGGGTGCATACCGTGCCGGCCCTGACCGAATTGCCCGCCGCCGCCGGGTTGGTCATCGAGGCGGTGCCCGAACGGATGGCCGACAAGATCAATGTCTTGTCCGGGGCGGAAAAGGTCGTCGCGCCGACCGCCGTGCTCGCGTCGAACACCAGCTCGCTGTCGATCAGTGAAATCGCTGCGGCGCTTCGCTTTCCAGAGCGCTTCGTCGGTATGCACTTCTTCAACCCGGTGCCCGCGTCTGCCCTGGTCGAGGTGGTGCGCGGACCCGGCACCGCTGACGACGTCGTCAACGAGGTGCTTGGCTGGATTCACCGGCTCGGGAAATCCGATGTGGTCGTCAATGATTCGCCCGGGTTCGCCACCAGCCGCCTCGGCGTGGCGCTCGGGCTGGAAGCGATCCGCATGCTCGAGGAAAGCGTCGCGGATGCCGCATCGATCGACCGCGCGATGGAATTGGGTTATCGCCATCCCATGGGTCCGCTCCGATCCACGGACCTCGTCGGCCTGGATGTCCGGCTTGCGATCGCCGAGCATTTGCACGCCACCTTGGGGGATCGCTTCCGGCCACCGGCGCTCCTGCGCGACAAAGTCGCTCGTGGGGAGCTGGGCCGCAAGACCGGCCAGGGATTCTTCCACTGGCCGCGGTAAACAACCATCGAGGAGCATCTGATGACAGGAACATCCGCGGCGACAGTCGATTACCACGTTGAGGACGGCGTCGCCGCGATTCGACTGGACCGGCCCGGGGCCTCCAACGCGCTCGACCGCGCCACCAAACAGCAGCTGCTGAATGCGCTGACTGCTGTCGCGGCAGACAACAGCGTGCGAGCCCTCATGATCACCGCTGCCGGAAAGAACTTCTGCGTGGGCCAGGACCTCGCCGAACACGTCGACGCGCTGCACGCCGACCCCGGCCACGCGATGGACACGGTGCGCGACCACTACAACCCGATCGTGACGGCACTACATGCGATCAAGGTGCCCGTCATCGCGGGGATCAACGGTGCTTGCGTCGGGGCGGGCCTGGGACTGGCCCTGGCGGGCGACGTCCGCATCGCCGGTTCCAATGCCAAGTTCGGCACTGCTTTCACCGGCATCGGTCTGGCGGCCGACTCGGCGCTGTCCGCGTCGCTGCCCCGGCTCATCGGAGCAGGCCGTGCCACAGCGATGTTCCTGCTCGCAGACACCATCGACGCGGCCACCGCCCAAGCGTGGGGACTCGTGCATCAGGTCGTCGACCCCGACGTCCTCGACGATGTGGCGACCGGCCTTGCGGCGCGCCTGGCCGCCGGCCCCACCGCCGCGTTCAGCGCCGTTAAGGCGCTGCTGGCCGAAAACGCCACCGGCTCATTGCAAGACATCCTCGAACGCGAAGCCGCCGCACAACAACGGCTTGGCGCGTCGACCGATCACGGTGCGGCCGTCGAGGCATTCCTCGCCAAGGCCAGGCCGGTTTTCGTCGGGCACTGAGCCCGCGCAACTTGTGTTCGGGCGCGCGATCCGGCAAAATTATATAACCGAACATTCGGTCGGTATTTGGGAGGCTCGATGACCCTGGGCGACGTCTCGTCGCAGACGGATGGCCACGATCCCGCCGCACTGGCGCGGGAGTTCGAAGCGATCATTGCCGGCGGCATGCGGATAGAACCGCGCGATTGGATGCCCGACGGCTACCGCACGACGCTGATCCGCCAGATCGCACAGCATGCCCACTCCGAAATCATCGGCATGCAGCCCGAAGGCAACTGGCTGACCCGGGCGCCGTCGTTGCGCCGCAAGGCGATCCTTCTGGCGAAGGTGCAAGACGAAGCCGGTCACGGCCTCTACCTGTATTCGGCGGCCGAGACGTTGGGTGCCGACCGTGCCGACCTCAACGCCAAGCTTCTCGCCGGTACGCAGAAGTATTCGTCGATCTTCAACTACCCCGCGTTGACCTACGCCGATGTGGGCGTGATCGGCTGGCTGGTCGACGGCGCGGCGATCTGTAACCAGGTTCCGTTGTGCCGCAGCTCGTATGGGCCCTACGCCCGCGCGATGATCCGGGTCTGCAAGGAGGAGTCCTTCCACCAACGCCAGGGCTACGAACTGTTGGCCACGATGATGGCGGGCACCGCCGCGCAGCGCGCGATGGTTCAAGACGCCGTCGACCGGTGGTGGTGGCCAACCCTGATGATGTTCGGGCCGCCCGACACCGACTCGCCCCACAGCGCCACGTCAATGGCGTGGGGGATCAAGCGCCATACCAACGACGAACTCAGGCAACGTTTCGTGGACATGACGGTCCCGCAGGCCGAGGCACTCGGCGTCACCCTGCCCGATCCGCAGCTGTGCTGGAACGAAAAACGTGGCGCACACGATTTCGGCACGCCGGATTGGAACGAGTTCACCGACGTCATCGCTGGGCATGGGCCGTGCAACGCCGAGCGCATCGCCAGGCGCACGCGCGCCCACGACGACGGTGCATGGGTGCGCGAGGCCGCGACCGCATTCGCGGCGAAACGCCGAACCTTGGAGGGGAAAGCACGATGAGCGACAACGACTTCACCGCCGAAGGCGGTCACGGCGCGGTTCCGATAGCGAGCGTGGACACGGTACCGGACGAGGCCGCGGTCGCGGCCGACTGGCCGCTCTACGAGGTATTCGTCCGCGGCAGACGCGGTCTCAACCATGTGCATGTCGGTTCGCTGCACGCCGCCGAGGAGAAGATGGCCCTGCGCCACGCGCGTGATCTCTACACCCGGCGCAACGAAGGCGTCAGCATCTGGGTGGTGCGTTCGGACGCGATCCTCGCGTCCAGCCCCGCCGAGAAGGATCCGTTCTTCGCACCCAGCGGCGACAAGGTGTACCGCCACCCCACCTTTTACACCATTGCCGACAACGTCTCCCACATGTGATCGGCGAGGAAGGCCTGCGCGCATGAACGACCCCGACACCACCTACGCCATCGACGAAGACACGCACGACCAGTGGGCATTCGGAACCAGCTTCGACGATCCGCTGGCAGGCGTCGACACCGCGTTGGTTGACGGCATCGACGCCGCCGACCTGGCGGTCTACTGCTTGATGCTCGCCGACGATGCGTTGATCTCCGCGCAGCGGCTGACCCAATGGTGCGCTAACGCGCCCGAACTCGAAGAGGAGATGGCACTGGCCAACATCGGGCTGGACCTGCTCGGCCAGGCCCGCCTGTTGCTGGCCCGGGCCGCGGCCGCCCACCCGGCAATTGTCCCGGCGCTGCCCGACGACTCCCCCGTGCCCGCCGACGACGCGTTGGCCTTCTTTCGCGACGAGCCGTCGTTTCGGTGCCTTCGCCTGGTGGAACTGCCCAACGGCGACTTCGCCCACAGCATCGCGCGCCTTCTGGTGTTCGCCACTTTTCGGCTGGCGACACTGCAACGGTTGCGGGACTCGCGCGACCCGGTGCTCGCGGCCGTGGCCACCAAGGGCGTCAAAGAAGTGACCTATCACCGCGACTACGCCGCCCGGTGGTTCCGCACGCTCGCAGGGGGGACCGCCGAGTCGCGGTTCCGGCTGGAGCGGGCGGTCACGGCTGTATGGCCCTACGTGGACGAACTTTTCATTCCCAACCCGGTGGAGCAGCGACTTGCGGCGACGGGCGCGGCGGCCGACTCGGCGATGCTTCGCGGTGAGTTCGACGACGTCGTCGAACAGATCTTCCGGGCCGCGCTGTTGCCCGTCCCGGTGGTGCGGGCCGCGGCGCGAGTGGCCGGCAGATCCGGCCGAGACGGTACCCACACCGAAGCGCTGAGCTATCTACTGGCCGAAATGCAGTCCGTGGCCCGGGCGCATCCCACTGGGGCATGGTGAGGTCGATGACCGCCGCGATGATGGGGGCGGTGGCCCGGGCGCGTGCAGTCGCCGCCACGGTGACCGACCCCGAGATGCCGATGCTGACGCTGGTGGACCTCGGAGTGTTGCGTGACGTCCACCAAGAAGAAGACGGCACGATCGTCGTCACCATCACCCCGACCTACTCCGGATGCCCCGCGATGGCCACCATCCGCGAGGACCTCGCAAATGCGCTCGCCTCAACGGGTTTAGAGCGGGTTGAGGTCCGGATCTCGCTGGCGCCGCCCTGGAGTTCGGACTGGATCACCGTCGACGGCCGCCGCAAGCTCGAAGCACATGGGATCGCTCCCCCGCACGCCGCCCCGCGGCCGACCACCGGCCCCGTCCCCCTCGCCCTCGTTGCGCACCGCCCCGTGGTGCAGTGCCCGCAGTGCGACTGCCTGGATACCGAAGAACTGTCGGCCTTCGGGTCGACCGCCTGCAAATCCCTGCACCGCTGCCGGCGCTGCGGTGAACCATTCGAGCGCATCAAGGAGATTTGATATGTCCACCGCTGAACTGGTCGCCGCGACGGGTACGGGCCCGCGTCGTCGGCGATTCCGCACGGTGCGGGTCGCCGACGTGCAGCAGCTCTGTGCTGACGCCGCCGCCATCACCTTCACCGTGCCCGACGAGTACGCCGCCGAATTTGCCTTCGCGCCCGGCCAATCCGTCGTCATTCGGCGCATCATCGACGGCACCGAGCAGCGCCGGACCTACTCGATCTGCTCGCCCGCCGGTGACCGGCCCCGGGTCGGAGTCCGCGAAGTACCCGGAGGAGCGCTCTCGGGCTGGCTGGTCCACCAGCTCTGCCCGGGCGATGAGGTCGAAGTGCAGCCGCCCTCGGGCAATTTCACCGCGGACCCCGCCCGAGGGGGACACCACGTGGTGATTGCCGCCGGTTCCGGTATCACCCCGGTCCTTTCGATCGCCGCTTCGGTCCTGACCCATCCCGAATCACGGGTCACGCTGCTTTACGGCAACCGCCGCGCCGGCACGGTCATGTTTGCCGATGAGCTGGCCGACCTCAAGGACTCCTACGGCGCACGGCTGCAGCTGGTGCACGTGCTTTCGCGTGAGCCGCGAACTTCCGACCTGCTCAGCGGCCGGCTCGACCGTGCCCGCATCCACGCACTGTTGCAACGCCTCGTGCCGGTGCACAGCGTCGACCACTTCTGGCTGTGCGGACCGCTCGGGATGGTCACCGACGCCAAGGCGGCGCTGCACACGCTCGGGGTGCGCGGCGACCGAATCCATCAGGAGCTGTTCTTCGTCGAAGACACCGCTCCCGTACCGGTCGAACATGTCGATGCAGCGATGTCCGGCCCGGTCAGCCAGGTCACCCTCGTTCTAGACGGTGCCACCACCACACTCGCGCTGCCGCGTGATTCTTCGATCCTCGACGCGGCGCAGCGGTCCCGCAGCGACCTGCCCTTCGCGTGCAAGGGTGGGGTGTGCGGGACCTGCCGCGCCCAGGTCACCGGCGGCGCCGTGGACATGCGCCGCAACTACGCACTCGACCCCGCCGAAGTCGAAGCCGGCTTTGTGCTGACGTGCCAGTCCTATCCCAGCACCGATGCCTTGACCGTCGATTTCGACGCATGACGATGTTGCCCTGGGAACTTGCCATGGCCGATCTCGTCGACCGTCCCGCCGATGACGCCGCGCGCCGCTCACCCGATGCGCTCGAACCGATCGAAGTTGCCTCGCGCGATGAGATCGCGGCGCTGCAGCTGTCCCGGCTGAAGTGGTCGCTTCGGCATGCCTATGACAATGTCGCGCATTACCGAACCGCCTTCGATCAGGCCGGGGTCCACCCAAGTGACCTCAAAGACCTGGCGGATCTGGCCCTGTTCCCGTTCACCACCAAAGCCGACCTGCGGCAGAACTATCCGTTCGGCATGTTCGCCGTGCCGCAGGCGGAGATCCGACGCGTCCACGCCTCATCGGGCACCACCGGGCGCCCGACCGTGGTCGGCTACACCGCGGCCGACATCGACACCTGGGCCGACCTGGTCGCACGCAGCCTGCGCGCGGCAGGGGTCCGCTCCACCGACAAAGTCCACATCGCCTACGGCTACGGTCTTTTCACCGGCGGAATAGGGGCACATTACGGGGCAGAGCGCCTCGGCTGCACGGTCATCCCCATATCGGGCGGCATGACCGAACGTCAGATCCAACTCATCACCGACTTTGAGCCAGACGCCATCATGGTCACCCCGTCGTACATGCTCACACTGATCGACGCGATGGAACGCGCAGGCATCGATCCACGCAAAACGTCCTTGCGTACCGGCGTCTTCGGCGCCGAACCCTGGACCGAACAGATGCGCACCGAACTCGAACGCAAGCTCGGCATCGACGCAGTCGACATTTATGGCTTATCCGAGGTGATCGGCCCCGGAGTAGCCCAGGAGTGCGTCGACACCAAAGACGGGCTGCACATTTGGGAAGACCATTTCTATCCCGAGATCATCGAACCGGCAAGCGGCCGAGTGCTCCCCGATGGAGCCGAAGGCGAGCTGGTCTTCACCTCACTGACCAAACAGGCGTTCCCGATCATTCGGTACCGCACCCGCGACCTCACGGCACTACTGCCCGGTACCGCGCGGAGCATGCGGCGGATGCGCAGGATCGCCGGGCGCACCGACGACATGATCATCCTGCGTGGCGTCAACCTTTTCCCGACTCAGATCGAGGAGCTGATCTTCGGGGTCGAGGCGCTGACACCGGAATTCCACTGCGTTCTGAGTCGCGCCGGCCGACTCGACACCCTGACCGTGCACGTGGAAAGCCGGTCGGGGGCGACGCCCGAGATGCGTGTGGATGCCGCCGACACGCTCACCAAGCAGATCAAGAGTCGCATCGGCGTCAGCGTCACGGTCAACGTTGTCGAGCCGAACAGCATGAAGCGCTCCGAGGGAAAGGCGAGGCGGTTGATCGACAACCGTACGCAGCGGTAGCCGGGCAGCGGCGGCGGCCGTGATTGCCGGTGGACACGTCAATGCCGTTTCCCGCGCAGGCGGTACCTGCGTTTGACCGCGACCACCATCTCGATCTCCACGCAGATGTCGAACGGCAACTCGGCCATGCCGACCGCGGAACGGGCGTGGCGGCCGACCTTGTCGCCGAACACCTGCACGATCAGTTCCGAGCAGCCGTCGATGACGGCGGGCGTATCGGTGAACCCGGGAGCGCAGTTCACCATGCCGAACACCTTGAGCACCGATCGCACGCGGTCAAGGGATTCGATTTCCGCGCGGAGCGCGGACAGCAGGAACAGCCCTGTGAGGCGGGCTGCCGATCGGGCGGCCTCCGGCGTGAGGTCGATTCCCACTTTGCCCTGGACGCCGGGTAAGGAGCCGCCATGCCTGCTCCGAATAGGCCCGTGGCCGGATACGAAAACCAGGTCGCGATCGCGTTTGGCCGCAAGGTATCTGCCGGCGACCGGTGCCGGGGCCGGCAGCTCGATGCCGAGCCGCGCGAGACGCTTCTCCGGCGTCGACGCGGGCTTCACCTCCGCCGCCCTGCGCAACGACCAGACGGCCGGTCTACGCAGCGGGCACGCCATCCGCGGAACCCGTCGTCCATCGGTGCTCACCTCCTCATGGCCGTGGCGAATGCGAACCGGCGGCACCCCGACCGCACTGTGACCACACTTGTGACAACATGTCACGCATGGCATATTACATACTGTCCTTATCTTGCACGCCTACTATGGCCCCGCGGCAGCGCGGGACGGATTCGAGGGGCGGAAAGCTTCGGAACTCCGCGCACGACATACCCACCACCATGGCCGGTGCACTAACCAGATCCACACGGCGCGTTAGGAATTGAATCGTGACGATCCAGACATTGCCTCCCGAACCGTCCTTTCTCGTTTTCGGCGCCGCCGGACACATCGGACGCCCCTGCGCACAATGGCTCACCGAAAGGCACCCCAGCGCGCACATCCGGGTCGTTTCCAGCAGGCCCGACATGGCCGCAGCCCTGGCCGAAGCGCACCCGGGCGCCGAGGTGATGATCGCCGACTACCTGAGCGCCGATGACATGATCGCGGCCTTCGACGGGATCCATGCGGCGTTCGTGCTCACCCCGGATTTCATCGACGAGAAGGTCGCCATGGCCAACGTGGCCAGCGCGGTCAAGGCAACCGGAACGCTCGTGCGGCTGGTCCGGCTGATCGGCGACCCGCCGGGAATCCGTGATGAAGCGGAGGTGCTGGCATTGTGGGGCCCTGACTACAAGAACGAAACGGCGCTGCATCATCTGCGAGCCCGTAAAGTGTTGACGGAAGCGGGCGTTCCGGTCGTATACATGAACATCCCGGGCTGGTTCTTCGAGGATTTCTCCGAGTTTCTGGTCGACCCGATCCGCGACAGGCGCACGTTCGTCATGGCGGCGGACCGGCCGATGAACTTCATCGCGACCCGCGACATCGGCCGCTGCGCGGCCGAACTGCTGCTGGACCCCTCGCTGACCGAAGCCGGTGAAACCCTGCACCTGGAGAACGGCATCGACACGATGATCAGGTTCAGCAGGATCGCGGACATCATGAGCGACGCGTGGGGCGTGCCGATCGGCTACGAAGGCTCCGATGAAGCCTTTCTGCGGGAACTCGGGCCCGCCCTGCGTAAGTACTACAAGCAGGACGACGCCGCCGAGCACATCCTGGCCGAATGCCATCATGAGGTGCCCTTCATCAACGAGCTCCTCAAGCGCGGCAACGACCTGCGCGGCGGTGAACGTCACCTCACACCGGAAATGCTTGGTTTCGAGCCGCTTTCGTTGAAGTCGTGGTTCCGGGACAACCGGGACGTCTTCATTCCCGAGTGCGGCTGACCCGGCGTGTCGGCTCCGGCGGCAACGATGAGCGGTTAAGGAGGGCGGCACGGTGAAGCGTGCAGCATTCGGTACGACATTCTTTGGTGCTGAGGGTTTCCTGGACACGGCCACATCTGGGCTGCCGCCTTGCTTTGTCGCCGATGGAATGCACGAATGCGTGCGGTCGTGGGCGCAAGGACGCCTGCAGATGAGCGCATTCGACGCCCCCATGAGCGCCAGCCGCGCCGCGTACGCCGCCCTGATCGGCGTAGATGAACACCGGGTGACGATGGGCACCAGCGTCTCGTCGGCCATTGGCCTGCTGGCCGCGTCGATACCCGACGGCAGCCGGGTGGCGACCTTGCGCGGCGAATTCACCAGTGTCATCTTCCCCTTCGCCGCCCAAGCTGCGCGGGGAGTCACGGTCACGGAGTTGCCCGGGGGCCGGCTCGAGGATGCGGCGGGTGACTTCGACGTGGTGGCAGCCAGTCTCGTGCAATCCGCCGACGGAGCCGTGCTGGACGTCGAAAGGTTGCGTCGCAACGCCGCCGAATCCGGGACGATCACCGTGATCGATGCGACACACGCGCTGGGCTGGAAGAACATCGAGATGCCGTGGGCCGACGCGGTGGTGTCGGTCAGCTACAAGTGGCTGCTCGGGCCGCGCGGTGTGGCGTGGATGTCGTTGAGCCAACGCCTGCTGGATGCGCTGATACCGCACCTGGCCAATCCCTATGCGGGGGAAGATCTATGGTCCTCGGTGTACGGCCTACCGATGCGGCTGGCCGGCGGTGCACGGCGGTTCGATGCGGCGCCGGTGTGGTTCAGCGTCTTGGGAGCGGGGCTCGCGCTGCCCTGGGTGGCGTCGCTGGACCGGGGCGCGGTGGAAGCCCACGGGGTGGGTTTGGCGAATCGGCTGCGAGCCGAACTCGACATGCCCGCCGTCGACTCGCCGATCGTCTCCGTCCCGGGCTCCCACGACGCCGATTCCCTGCGGCGGGCCGGGATCCGGGCATCGGTGCGCGCCGGCTCCGCCCGCGTCGGCTTTCATCTGTACAACACCGATGACGACCTCGATCGGCTGCTCGACGTGCTCTAGCCGGCGCGGACGATCCCCCTGAAGAACGCGGCAACATATTGTGAGGAGCCCACGTGAAAGAACTGACCGGCAAGACCGCCCTGGTCACCGGAGCGTCCGGCGGCATCGGCCGCGCCATCTGCCAGGCGCTCGCCGATGCCGGCGCCGCCGTGCTGGTTTCTGGTCGACAAAGCGGTGCTCTCGACGAGCTCGTTGCCGAGCTGGGCGCGAACCATGCACGCGCACAAGCTATTCCGACCGACCTGACGGACCCCGCGGCAGCAGACGACCTGCTCGGCCGCGCCGAGCGAGACTTCGGCCCCGTCGACGTTCTGGTCAACAACGCCGGCGTCGAACAGCCCGCCGCGTTCACGGACATGACGCCCGACGACATCCGCACCATGGTCGAGGTCAACTTGACCGCCACGATGCTCCTCACCCATCGGGCCCTGCCCGGCATGCTCGACCGTGGGCGTGGCCATATCGTGTTCGTCTCCTCGGGACTGGCGAAGATGGGCAGCGCCTACCAAGTGCCCTACTCTGCGACGAAGGCCGCCCTGCTCGCGCTGACACAGGCGCTACGCGCCGAATACCGTCACACCCCCGTCGGTTTCTCCGTCGTGTGCCCCGGGTTGGTAACCGGTGCCGGGATGTACCAACGGATGCTCGACAACGGATTCTCCGCCAGCCCCTTGCTCGGCACGACCACAACCACTCGAGTGGCCCGCAAGGTCGTCGCGGCCATCCGCCACGACCGCCCCGAAGTGCACGTCACCGGCGCGCCGGTCCGCCCCATTGCCGCAGCCATCCAACTCAACCCGCGATTGACCGAAATGATCACGGCCCGTGCCGGCATGACCGAGCTGTTCCGTCGCGTCGCCGCCAGCCGCGCCGAAACCAAGAAGACCTGAACCGGGGTTACGTCGCCGCGGCCGACCCGTACAGCGTGCGGATCCAGATGGTCGCCAGCGCTTCGGTGACCGCCGCCGGGTCGCTGAACGGAGGGTGCCCGAACGATACGAGCAAGTACCGCTCGTTCATCCACGTGAGCGCACGGGCCACCTCGTGCGGCTCGGTGATGTCGCTCCGTCCGGCCGCGACGTCCGCTTCGATTCGGCGCGCGGTTGCGCTGAGAAGGCGGTCGGCCAGGCGGTCGTAGAGCGCGCCGATCTCTGGGTCGTGCCGGGCGGTATCGGAGATGGCCTGGATGAGGCGACCGTGCTCGACGAAAACCGTTGTCAGGCCGCCGAGGCTCGCGCGCAGCTCGGCCACGGGGTCATCGGCTGGTGCCATCCAGTTGTCGGCGACGTGATCCAACTCGAGTCCGACGTCGTCGAGCATCGCCATCAACAGGTGCTGACGGTCCTCGAAATGGCGGTAAAAGGCGGTGCGCGCAACATCGGCGGCCGAGGTGATGTCATCGAGCGAAATCTCCGCCCAGCGTTGCTCTTCGAGCAGACCGTGCGCGGCGTCCAGCAGCCGACGGCGGGCATTGCGTCTGCGCTCGCGCCGGCGCGCCTGCAAATCGCTTTGTCGAGTAGTCAGGAGCGCAACCTACTTGCGGTAATGGGCGGGTCCGCGCGACCGACCGTCGTCGCAGACACCCGATGGGCATGACGTGTCTACCCCGCCAGCATATCGGACGCCAAATTGAACGTCGTTATTGACATGCTGTCACACGCGTCGTTACGTTTGCTTGCGAGCCGGTCCGGACGTATCGGTCAAGACCCAGAGAAGGGGCGTGTGCACCTCGCCATGACCACTGCGCGCCAGGTCGGCCAGAGCCCGCCGGGGCTCAACCTGCGGCGACTGGCCGCCGGAGGCGGCCGCTATCTCGCCGATGAGCAGGCCGCCGGCGAACTGCACCTGGTGGTGGTCCGCTCCCGCGAACCGCACGCCCGCGTCTCGGTCGACACGCGCAAAGCCTGCACCGCTCCCGGCGTGCGCGCAGTTCTGGTCGGCTCAGACGTCCGTTCCGCTACCGAACCGATGGCGATGATGTGGACGACACAGATCCAGGCCGACGCACCCACGTGGTGTCTGGCTGGCGACCGGGTTCGCTATGTGGGTGAACCGATCGCGGCCGTCGTCGCCGACGACGCCTACCTCGCCGAGGACGCCGCCGAGCTCGTGGACGTCACCTATGAGCGGCTGCCCGCGGTGGTCGAGGCGAGCGCCGACAGCGAACCGCTTCTTTATGACGACTGGCCCGACAACGTCTTCGGCCGAACACGTTTCGAGGCCGGCGATCCCGGCGCTGCTCTCGCGGGTGCGGCGCTGATCGTCGCCGGCCGGTACACCAGCAATCGAGTCGCCGGGCTCTCACTGGAGACACGCGGGGTGCGCGCCATATGGGATATCACCGGCGAGTCCGTCACATTGTGGACCTCGACGCAGGCGCTGCATCAAGTGCGCGCCTCTTTGAGCGCCACACTGCGAGTGCCCGAGAGCCGCGTCCGCGTGATCTGCCCCGATGTCGGCGGTGCATTCGGTAACAAGACGTGCGCCTACATCGAGGAGACCCTGGTGGCCTTCGCCGCACGCGTCGTCGGCCGTCCCGTCCGTTGGATCGAAAGCAGATCCGAGGCGTTCACCGCCACCGTTCACGGGCGCGGAACGGCGGTCGACCTCGAGTTGGGGCTCAATGCGGACGGCACCATCACCGGACTGCGGGCCACGGTCGTACTCGATTGCGGGGCAACGCCATATATGGCCGGCGCCGGGTCCGGGGTGGTCACCGCGGCCATGCTGACCGGCCCGTACCGGGTCACCGACGCGCTCAGCGAGCTGGTCGCGGTGGTGACCAACAAAACGCCGATCGGGGCGTACCGCGGCTTCGGCATGCCAGAAGCCACCCTCGCGATCGAGCGAGCGCTGGACGAGGGGGCGCGACGCCTCGGCATCGATCCGATCGAGATCCGCCGCCGCAACCTCTTGCGTCCCGACGAGTTGCCGTATTGGACCCCCGCGATGATGTGCCTGGACAGCGGGCGCTACGGCGAACTGCTCGACCTCGTCGCCGACCGCGTCGACTGGCCGCGGGCACGCCGCGAGGCCGCCGAAGCCCGCGCCATGGGGCGGCTGGTTGGCGTCGGCATCGCCTGCTACGTCGAGGCTTCCAATTTCGGCCCATCGGCGGCCGCGGCGATGATGGGCATCAACAACCCCGGCCATGACCGCGCGGTGGTCCGCATGGACGCGTCGGGCCTGGTCACGGTGCTGACCGGGCAGATCCCGATGGGCCAGGGACTCGAGACCGTCCTTGCGCAAGTGGCCGCCGACGAGATCGGCGTTGCGCTGGAATCGGTTTCGGTCATCTGCGGCGATACGCAGGCCTGCCCGTACACCGGCTATGCCAGCGGCGGCAGCCGCGGCGCCGGGGTCGCCGGCTCCGCAGTCATGATGGCCGCGCGCGGGCTTCGGGAACGGATGCGAGAAATCGCCGCGCACCTGCTCGATGCGAGCGATCAGGCGGGTGTCCTCGACAGCGATTCCGGCTTCGCCGATGAGTCCGGCGCCCAGGTCAGCATCGGTCAGGTCGCCGAAGCGGCTTGGCGTGCAATAGATCTTCCGCCCGATACCGAACCCGGGCTCGAGTCGGCCTATACCTACGATCCGCGCAACTTCGCTTTCACTTTCGGTGCCGTCGCGGTCGTGGTCGAAATCGATCGCGACACCGGCGCGGTGTCCTTACCCAGGGTGGTATTCGGGCACGACTGCGGCCGCCAGCTCAATCCCGCGCTCGTCGCGGGACAGATCCAGGGCAGCACCGCACAGGGCATCGGCGCGGCGCTGTATGAGCAGCTGCCCTACACCGACGATGGCCAACCGGTGGTCCAGTCGATGTGGGACTACTTCCCCCCGTTGCCGGCCAACGTGCCCCAGGTCGAACTCGTCCACCTCGAAACACCCTCACCCTTCTCACTCAACGGCGCCAAAGGAGCCGGTGAAAGCGGCGCCATCCCGCTGCCCGCGGCGCTGGCCAACGCGATCCGCGATGCCATCGGGGACGAACACGCCCACATCGTCGACACCATCCCGATCACCGCCGATCGGCTACTCGTCGCGATAGATTCGATGACCTCCCGCCCCGCACCAGAGCCACAACCATCTGCGCCCCAGCGGGTATGGGCGACAGGTGGCGGTAGCGGTTTCTGAGAAACTAAGTCAGGGCGGAAACGCTCTCGGTGTGAGGATTCCGGCGTCGGCCAACCGCGAGAAGAATGTCACCAGCCGGGGATTGTGCCGGGTAGCGGTTTCCAGAAGTTGTCTGGCATCGTCCGTTCGTCCCCAGCGCGCCTGCAGCACCGCTTGCCAGAACGTCGCCTCGGGGTTGTCGCCCAGCACCCTCGCCACCGTGGCCAGCGTTGCGGCGGCGGAATTGTAGACGCAATCGGGCTGCGGCGGGCCGAGGATCGGGCCTTGCGGATCGAACACCACCCGCGACATGTCGTCGACCGCGTCGTTGATGTCCAGCAGCCGGCTCAGTTCCCCGATGGGGTCCCGATCGTCCTCGACGCGCAGATCTCGCACGATGCCATCCCATGGCGCATCGGTGGGTGCGCCGTCGACGACCAGAATTGCGGCCGATTGCCGCCCGCGAATGTCACCGCCTGCCTCATCGGCGGCCTGCAGGCCGGCCGCGAGGCGGTGGGCCAGGTCACCGCGTGCGCTTTCGAAGCCATGCACCATCGCCTGCGGCACGCCGTCGTTGTCGAGCATGTTGCCCAGCCCCACGACGTGCTCGCCTCGGGCCACGCCCGCGGCGCCGACACATCGAGTGCCGCTGTGTATTCCGAATTCCCCCGCCGCATCCAGGAACGCGACTTGTCTGATCTCGCGGTCGGCATCCGACCGCAGCAGTTGCCGCAGTGCATCGGGCGCGCGGCTGCCGGCCCGCATCAGGGCCAGGCCGCGCGGCCCGTAGCCGCGGAGCGCGAACGCCTGTGTCGCCACCGCGCCGGTACCGGCTTCGGCCCAGGTCACTACGGAGCCGACGCCCATGTAGTGCGACTGCGATGCGACGCCGAGATGGCCCGTGACCGGATCGCGGGCAAGCAGCGAGAAGGTCAAGAGAAGTCGGTTTCCTCGCAGAGCTGTGTGAGATGCCGCTTGTATTCGGCTGTTTGGGTGAGCGGCATCAGCTTGCCGAGCTTGGCCACGTCACCGGCCAGCTTGATGCGCCCGTCCATGAACGCCGTCGTCGGGGGCAGTTCGCCACGCAGGATTGCGACGGAGTCGCCGAACGACGCCGTCATGGTGCCATCGGCGGCGGGGTCGTCACCCAGCTGCTGTTCCACGGCGCGGCCGTCGCGGACGTCGGCGTAGTAACGGATTTCGCCTCCGCCCGGGGCGTTGGTGAGACGGTATTGCACCCGGGCCGTAGCGCCGGGGCGTACCGCGAACGACTGCTGGAGCGCGGTCTGCCGGGTCAGCCATTCCTGAGATGCGTACTTCATCGTGCGGCCTCCGTCGGGGGTTGTGGGTTGCTGCTGTTGATTACCGCGATCCTGTCGGCCACCAGTTCCTCGGCCGCGGCGATGATCGGCGCGTACCCGGTGCAGCGGCACAGCGATGAGCTCAGGTGTTTGCGTATCTGGATGGCCGTCGGGCGCCTGCCGGCGTCGACCTCGGCAAGCAGTTCCTCGATCAGGACCACGAAGCCGGGTGTGCAGAAGCCGCACTGCAATGCGTGATGCCGCACGAGGCAGTCCTGCACGTTCGAGGCATACCCGGGCGGGCTGAGCCCTTCGATCGTGACGACGTCGGTGTCGTCGGCCTGGACGGCCAGCATCAGGCACGCACGCGCGGAACACGAGTCGAGGAGCACGTTGCACGCGCCGCACAACCCCTCGCCGCAGCCGATGTGCGTACCGGTGAGGCCGAGCCGCTCCCGCAGGAAGTCGACGAGCGTCATTCGCGCGGGCACGTAGGCGCGCACCGACCGGCCATTCACCCGAACTTCGATGGCCACACCGTCGGTCATAGCAGGTCCTCCCGCAGCCGACGCAGCAGGCGAGCGACGATCCGGATCGCCAGCCGTCGACGATGATCGGCGCACGCCCTTGTGTCGCCGCGGAATTCGAGTTCTGCGGCAAGCGAGCGGCTCGCGTGCTCGATCGCGGGGTCATCGAGCGCTCCCGTCAGCGGCGCGGTGATACGCGACGGGGCGCGCGTCGGTTTCTGCCCCTCGCCGCCCACCCCGATGCGCACATCGGTTGCCCCGTCGGCGCCGAGGCGGGCGCTGACCGCGGCGCTCAACAACGGGGTGTCACCCGCACCGCGAATCGTCACCTTTTCGAAATGCCCCACGGTGCCCGCCTGCGGGCGGTCGTACCGCACCGTGTGCAGCAACTCGTCGTCCTCGAGCGCGGTGCGACGCGGAGCCAGGAAGAAGTCCTCCGCGGCGATGCGACGCAGGCCGCGCGTCGAGATCGCGGTCACCTCGCCGCCGAGGAGCACCAGACACACACCGAGCTCCGCGGCGGGGTTGGCGTTGGCGAGGCTGCCGCAGACCGTTCCGCGATTGCGGGTGGTGACCTTGCCGACCCCGGGCAAGGCTTGCGCGAGCACACCGAAGCCCTGCAGCGCGGGATACAGCTCTGCCGTTCGCTGCGTGACCGCGGCGCCCATCCGCACACCGTCTGGCGTGGCGGACAATTCGTGAAGTTCGGCAATTCTGCAGATGTCGACGAGGCGGCGCGGGCGATCCAGCCGGCGCACCAGCCGCGGCATCAGGCTCTGTCCACCGGCCAACACCCGCGTCCCCTCGGGGTCGCGACCGAGCTCGGCACACGCTTCGGTCACGGTGGACGCCGCCACATAGTCGAACACTGCCGGGCGCATCACGAACCTCGCGCAGCCGGGGATTCGTGCGACGCGTCGGCCCGACAAATGTGCTCTTCGAGCAGCGCCGCAATTCGTTGGGGGTCCTCGATGTGTGCCATGTGCCCCAGCCCCGCCAGCACCATGCAGTCGGTGCGCAGGGCGGTGGCCAGTGCCGCCCCCAGTGCGGGAGGACAGGTCCGGTCGTGCTCGCCGGTCAGCACCCGGGCCGGCGCCGCGGCCCGGGCGGCGGCGGCCGAGACGTCGGCGGCCAACGCCGCGCGCAGGATCCGCTCGATCACCGCCTCGTCGCGAAACGCGGCCAACCGCACCGATTGCCGCAGCATCTCCTCGTCGGCATCCGGCCCGAAGCTCACCGCGGCGGCCTGCTCGAAAAACGACTCCGCGCCCAGCCGGCGCAACTCGGCGACGGCGGCTTCGGCATCGGCGGTGCCGGCGACGCTGAGTGCCCCACCGACGAGCGTCAGCGACGCGGCACGATCGGGCTCGGTCGCGGCCAGCGTGACGCAGACGCCCGCTCCGAACGAGGCGCCGACCAGGTGAGCGCGCGTGATGCCCAGTGCGGACATCGCCGTGCTGACATCGGCGGCGTAGTCGGCGGCTTCGTACGAACCTCCCGGCTCCGAATCGCCGTGGCCGCGAAGGTCGACGGCAAGCAGCCCGCGACCGGCCACCAGGCCGGCGACCGGCGACCATTGCTCGGCGACTCCGTTGATGCCGTGCACGAACACCAGAGGCGTTCTGGGCGAGTCGGATTCGGCCCACAGACAGCTGAGGCGCCCGGCCGGACCCGCCACGAAGCGTCGCCGCACCGCCTAATCCCCCTCGCGCGGGGGCGGCAGGGTCATCGTCCGCCCATCTGGTCGGGCACGTGTGCCGAGAAGTGGGTGTGGACCAGCCGCCATTCGCCGCCGCGTCGCCGCCAGATCTCGGTGCTGCGCATGCCGCCGTCATAGGTGCCCAGTTCACCGAAATCCGCTTGATAGTGGCTCAGGTAGGTGACCCACGCGACGTCGCCCTCGACCTCGACGCGTTCATCGCGCAGTTCGGCGCTCACCGCCTGCTCGTTCATGTTGGCCGACAGGGTGTCCCACAACGCGGCGATGTGGTCCTGTCCGACGTAGGCGGAGCCGTTGAGGTTGTACCAAACGAGCTCGCCGGGGTTGGCGCTCACGCGCCGTCTCAGATAGCGCGAGTCCAGCGGGCTGTTGGCGTCGACGAATTCGCGGTGCAGCCGCATGATTTCGGCGGCATCGCCCTCGCGCACAGTGGCGCCCTGTGTCATCTACGTTCCGTCCTTCAGGGTCGGTATTCAGGGTTTGGTGGCCATCGCGGGCCGGTTCTCGGCCAGCAACCGGACCAGATCGGGGACCTCGGCGGGCGGCATGAACGGGGCTATGGCGACCTCGTCGACGCCGGTTTGGGCGTAGGCCGCCAACGATTCGCCGACGCCATCGGGAGGGCAGACCATTGCCACGGCATCGATGACTTCCGGGGTGAACACCTTGATCGCCGCGGCCGGGTCGCCGGAGGCCACCGCCGCAACCAGGGCCCCCGGCGGGATCGCGCCGGCCGCAAGGTATTCCGTGGTACCCGCGTCGAATGTCGACAGCAACGAGGCCACCTGCAGCCGCGCACCGTCGATGTCCTCGGTGATGAAGGCGGGAACCACGACAGAGATCCGGAAGCTTCCCCGCGGCCGGCCGGCCGCGGCCAGCGTCTCCTCGACCCGCCGGACGGTCTCGGTCAGGTAGGCCCGCGACGAACCGGCGCTGAGGCACACACCATCGGCGTATCGCGCCGCGGTCTCCACCATTTTCGGGCGCACCGCCATGATGTCCAGTGGCGGTGGCGCCGCGTGCGGGTTCAGCTGGTACCGCGCGAAGGCGAATCCTGGGTAATCGCCTGTCAGTTCGACGCCGCCGAGTGCGGATCTGAGCGCCTGGTGCAGCGCGATGGTCGAGGCGATCGGTCTGTCGATCGAGCGTCCCAGCCTGGCGATCATGTCCGGCACGCCAGTGCCGATCGCGGCACGAATCCGGCCGGGGGCGATCTCGGCCAGCGACGCAAGTTCCATTGCCGTGACCCCGGGGTGGCGGCCCGCGGGATTGATGCCCATCAGCGCCAGCTCCAGCCGCTCGGTTTCCCGCAGATAGACCGTCGCGGGCACAACCGCGTCGTGAGCGCAGATGTGTTCGGCGTACCAGATGCCGTCCAGTCCGCACTCCTCTGCGGCGTGGACCGCCGGCAGGTCGGCGAAGATCGAGCCGAATCCGGTGAACGACAGACTCAATCGCACGAGGCTCAAACCCCAATCTATGGTGCGGGACGCGGTTGCGCGGACGCGTGGTTCCGCGTGGGTGCCCATCACGTAACTACAAGTGTGACACTGTGTCAAGAACGATGTTTCACTTGATGTGCCACGTGTGCGAGACTCGACCTCATGACCACCCGCCAGACGGACCTGCAAGCGCGTCGCCGCGAGCACCGCCGCAACGCCCGTCGCCGCATCCTCGACGCCGCGCACGCCCTGCTCGAACAAAAGGCGTGGGCGGAGATCTCGCTCGACGACATCACGTCTGCCGCGGACGTTGCGCGCACGGCCTTCTACCGCCATTTCGACGATCGGCAGAGCCTGCTGATGGCAATGCTCAGCGACGTCGGCCTCGAATTGGACCACGTGGCCGACAACTGGTTGGCGGAGTCGGACGATCCGGTCGCCGAGCTGCGCCGCAGCCTGCAGACGCTCACCGCGCTATGGGTCGAGCACGGACGGCTGATCGAGGCGATCTCCGACAGCGCCCGGCACGATCCCGAGATCGGCGCGCTCTATCGGGAGCTCGCCGATCGCCTCGCCGAGCAGACCGCGCGCCGCATTGCGTCGGATCTGTGCGCGAAACGCACCCACATCACCGAGCCGGCGGAAGTGGCGCGGGCGCTGACGTGGATGAACGAACGTTATCTGATCGCGGCGTTCGGTCGGAGGCCGATCACCGACCCGGCCACCGCCGCGGCGGCACTCACAACCGTCTGGATCAACACGTTGTACGGGCCGTGCCCGACGGATCACACGTGACGGCGCGACTCGTGGTCCGGGGCGGCCACGTCTTCGATCCGATCGGCGGGACGGCGGGGCCCGCGGACGTCGCCGTCGAGGGCACCCGGATTGTCGACGTCGGCGTGGGGCTGGACGGCGACACCGCGATCGACGCCACCGGCCAACTGGTCGTTCCCGGCTTCATCGACTGCCACGTGCACGTCATGCTCGACGACGTCGACACGTTGCGGCTGCTCCAAACGCCATTGTCGCTGCGGTTCTTTCAGGCCGCGCGCAACCTGCGGCTGACGTTGCGCGCCGGCGTGACGACAATCCGGGACGCCGCCGGCGCCGACCTGGGTGTCAAGCAGGCACTCGCCGCCGGGCTCGTCGAGGGTCCCGACATGCAGATCGCCATCGGAATGCTCAGCCAAACCGGCGGCCACGGTGACGAATGGCTGCCAACCGGCGAGTGTGTGCACGCGTTGTGGCCCACCTATCCCGGCCGGCCGTCGACCGTCGTCGACGGCGTTGACGAAATGCGCCGCGCGGTCCGCGAACTCGTGCGCGCGGGAGCCGACGTCATCAAGGTCGCGACCACCGGCGGGGTGATCAGTCCACGAAGCGATCCGCGGCGCGCACAGCTCGCCGAGGACGAACTCGCGGTCATGATGACCGAAGCACGCGCCGCACACTTGCCGGTGATGGCGCACGCACAGGGCGCGCAGGGCGTCAAAAACGCGGTCCGGGCCGGGGTGCGCTCCATCGAACACGGTGTCTACCTCGACGAAGAGGCCGTCGACATGATGGTCAAGAGCGGAACATGGCTGGTTCCAACACTATCCGCCCCGTACGCGATCCTGCGACAGGCCGACACCTCGGGCGGCATCGCCGAGTCGACGCGCGAGAAGGCCGTCGCGGCCCTTGAAGCGCACGAAGCGTCCGTGCGGCTCGCCCACTCCGCGGGTGTCCGCATTGCAATGGGTACCGACGCCGGCATCTGCCGCCACGGCGAGAACCTCCGCGAGTTGGAACTCATGAATCGGCTGGGGATCTCGGCCATCGACGCGCTGCGTGCCGCATCGACGTCGGCGGCCGAACTGCTCGACGCGGGCGCGTACATCGGTGAGCTGTCCCCGGGCAAGCGGGCCGACATGGTGCTGCTGGAGGGCCCGGAGATCTCGGTGCAGGGGCTTCGCGAACGCGTACGTCTGGTCATTCATCGCGGCAAAGTGGTCGGGTAGGCGGCTCAGCAGACCGTTCACCGGGGGCTGCTGCCAACCCACCAAAGCAACAAATCCTCCGTCTATTTCGCCGCAGTGGAGCATTCTGTCCGAATTATTCGCGCCGATCTCGCCTGTCCGTCCGCATCGCCCTAGCGTCGCTACACGTTGGTCGATACGAAAGGCTTAGTCATGAACCCCGATGACGCACTTCGGTGGGAGGGCGAACTGACGCTCACCCGCCATGACGCCGACACCGGCACGACTTTCGTGATCCGGGTCGATTCGATCCGGCACGGCCGCGCCGCGGGCGGGACGCGCGCAGCCCAATACGCCTCGCTCACCGACGCGCTGGCGGACGCGGCCCGTCTGGCCGAGGCCATGACATTGAAGATGGCGGTGAGCAACCTACCCATGGGCGGTGGAAAATCCGTCATCGCCCTGCCTGCCCCACGCCAGGACATCGATGCGGCGACCTGGAAACGAATCCTGTACCTGCACGCCGAAAACATCGACAGACTCAATGGCGCCTACTGGACCGGTCCGGACGTCAACACAAACTCCGCGGACATGGACGTCCTCAGCAACACAACGGACTTCGTGTTTGGCCGCTCGGTCGGCAGGGGCGGCGCCGGGTCGAGCGCGGTCAACACGGCAGTCGGAGTCTTTGAGGCGATGAAAGCCACCGCGCGGTTCGGCGGGATGGGCGGCTTCGAGGGCCTGACCATCCTCGTCCAAGGCCTTGGCGCGGTCGGCGCCCACCTCGCGACGATGGCGGCCCAGGCCGGCGCGCGCCTGCTGGTCGCTGACGTCGACAGCGAGCGGATCGCCTGGGCGCAGGAGTTCGGGTGCACCCCGATCCCACCCGCGCGGGTATCCACCACCCCATGCGACATCTTCGCGCCCTGTGCGATGGGTGCCGTCATCGACCGCGCCGTCGCGCGGCGACTCAGCGCCTCCGCGGTTGTGGGTGCCGCCAACAACATCCTGGCCGAGGACGAAGCGGGGTCGGTCCTGCGTGATCGCGAAATCCTGTACGCCCCCGACTTCGTCACCAATGCCGGCGGCGCATTCCACCTTGTCGGCCGGGAGGTGCTCGGGTGGGATGCCGACGTGGTGGCAGATAACACCAGAGCCATCGGACGGACGCTGACGCAGGTCTACGAAATCAGCGTGGCAGAAGGCATTCCCACCGATGCGGCCGCTCGAACTCTGGCGCGCCGCCGCACCGCCGCACCCACATCCCTCGCCGGCTGAGCACGAATCACAGCCATTCGCGACTCAGGTCACTCCACTCCTCGAACACCAGCCACGTGCGGCTCGAACGGATTCCGGCCAGACTGTGGATCCGGTCGAGCACGACGTTGCGAAGGGTGTGGTTGTCGGGGGCACGCACCACCACCAGCACATCGAAGTCTCCGCCAACCAGGGTGAAGCGCTCGACATAGCGCAGCGTCTTCAACTGCTCAGACAGGCCGCGCCAGGAATCCTGCAGAATCGTCAGGGCGATCAACGCGGATGTGGCAAACCCGGCCTTCTCCATGTTGATTCGTGCGGTGAAGCCCTCGATGACGCCGGCCTTTTCCAGCCGTTCGACCCGTGCGTAGACGTGGGTACGCGAGACGTGTGCGCGCTGCGCCAATGCCAGCATTGACAAGCGGCCGTCCTTGACCAGCTCTTTGATCAACCTGCGGTCGACGTCGTCGAGTTGAACGTGTGTCACCGCGTCATCCATTTGTTTACCGCTCGCTTCCGCTCGGCCATCGCACTGAACAATTTGTTGCCGCTTGCCGGGATAGACAGCAATCCGTATTCATTATGACCGATCTCGTTGTCACGTGGCCCACAACTGCCGAAGATCGTAAGACAGACAATCGACATTGGAGGCTACCGTGACAGTGGTCGCATCGGCTGACACCTCGCTGTATCAGAAGTTCCTTCCCGCCGACACGGCCGTACAATTCCTCGATCCCGCCGGCCAGCCGGTCGCGAGCAGCGCCCGATATGCCCGACCCGAGGCTCAGCGGTTGCTGACGATGTACCGGAACATGTTGCTGGGGCGCCGTTTTGACGAGCAGGCGGTGGCGTTGACGAAGCAGGGTCGACTTGCCGTCTATCCGTCTTCGCGCGGGCAGGAGGCCTGCCAGATCGCGGCGGCGATGTGCCTGCACGCGCAGGACTGGCTGTTCCCGACGTACCGCGATTCGATGGCCCTGACAGCTCGGGGCATCGACCCGGTCGAGGTCCTCGGAATGCTCGCAGGCGACTGGCACTGCTGCTTCGACGCCAAGCGTCACCACACCGCTCCACAGTGCACACCATTGGCCACCCAACTCCTGCACGCGGCCGGCTTGGCGCACGCCCTGACGCGCAAGGCAACCAGCGCGGCGGTGTTGGCCCTATGCGGTGACGGTGCCACCAGCGAGGGCGATTTCCACGAAGCCCTGAACTTCGCCGCGGTGTTCAGGGCACCGGTGATCTTCCTGGTCCAAAACAACGGCTTTGCCATCAGCGTTCCGCTGGCCCGCCAGTCCGTGGCTCCGTCGTTGGCGCACAAGGGGGTTGGCTACGGCATCGGCAGTGAGCAGGTCGACGGCAATGATCCCGTCGCCATGCTTGCGGTGCTGGACGCGGCGCGCGACTACGTGCTGGCGGGAAACGGACCCGTCATCATCGAGGCGCACACGTACCGGATATCCGGCCATACCAACGCCGATGACCCGCGCCGGTATCGCACTGAGGAGGAGGTGACGGAATGGACCGCCCGCGACCCCATCCGGCGACTGGAAACCTTCCTGCGCGCCCAAGGATTGGTGGACGACGCCTACGCCGCCGCATTGACCGCCGAGGCGGAAGGCCTGGCCACCACGATCCGGGACGGCATGAACCGTGCCCGGCCCACCGAGATCGACGATTTGTTCCGGTACGTCTACGCGGAGCCGACCACGCAACTGCGCGAACAGCAGACACAAGCCCGCATCGAATTCACGGCCGAGCTCGAAGAGGACGAAAAATGACACCGACCACGATGGCGCAGGCTCTGAACGCGGCATTACGCGATGCGCTCGACAACGACGATTCCGTGGTGGTGTTCGGAGAGGACGTCGGCACGCTCGGAGGCGTCTTTCGCGTCACCGATGGCCTGGCCGAGACGTTCGGCGCCGACCGCTGTTTCGATACTCCGCTGGCGGAGTCCGGAATCATCGGATTCGCGGTCGGGATGGCGATGGGGGGTTTTCGGCCCGTGGTCGAGATGCAGTTCGATGCGTTCGCCTACCCGGCTTTCGAACAGGTCGTGTCGCACGTCGCCAAGCTGCGTAACCGCACCCGTGGCGTCCTGTCGGCGCCCTTGGTGATACGTGTGCCCTACGCCGGTGGTATTGGCGGAGTCGAGCATCACTGCGATTCGAGTGAGGCCTACTATGCCCACACGCCGGGACTGAAAGTCGTCACGCCGGCGACGGTCGCCGATGCCTATGGGTTGTTGCGCGAGGCCATTGACGATCCCGATCCGGTGGTATTCCTTGAGCCGAAGCGTCTGTACTTCTCCAGGGACGACGTCGAGCTCCGCCGCGGCGCAAAGATCGGACAAGCCCACGTGCTCCGATCCGGCGCGGACGTCACGCTGGTTGCCTTCGGGCCGTCGGTGGAACCCGCCATGCACGCCGCGGCGGCGGCCGCCGAGCACGGCCGGGAGGTGGAACTCGTCGACTTGCGCTCGATCGTGCCGTTCGACGACGCGACGGTGACGGCCTCGGTCCGCAAGACGGGTCGCTGCGTAGTGGTGCAGGAGGCACCGGGGTTCGCCGGGGTGGCGGCCGAAATCGCCGCACGTATCCAGGAGCGCTGCTTCCACCAGTTGGCGGCACCGGTGCTACGCGTGAGCGGCTACGACATCCCCTACCCCGCACCGAAATTGGAACGCTGGTATCTGCCCACCTGCGACCGCATTCTCGACGCCGTCGACCGGCTGCAGTGGGATGACCATCCCGACACCCGCTGGGCGGTCGGCGCGTGACCGATCAGACCTTCATGCTGCCCGACCTCGGCGAGGGGCTTACCGAAGCCGTGATCACACGGTGGCTGGTGGACGTCGGCGACAGCGTCAGCATCGACCAGCCGGTCATCGAGGTAGAGACCGCCAAGGCGTGCGTCGACGTACCGATCCCGTTCGCCGGCACGGTCGCCGAACTGCACGGGACCGTGGGCGTCGCCGTGGCGGTCGGGGCACCGCTGATCACCGTGCGCACCGGTGAATTCCCCGACTCCGCCGAAAGCAGTGGCACGTTCGCACAACACCGGGACGAAGAGCGCGCCGGTTCCGGCAATGTACTCATCGGCTACGGAACCAGCGGTCATGACGCGCCACGTCGCCGGCGCCCACGAGTTCCGGTAAAGGCGGAGGGCCCTGCCACGAAGGTCATTTCGCCGGTTGTCCGAATGCTTGCCCGCGACAACGGTGTCGACCTAGAGCAGCTTGCGGGCAGCGGCACCGGCGGCATCATCACCCGCGCCGACGTCGAGCGGGCGATCTCGGTCGAGGCACCATCCGCCAACGAGGACGATCCCCGAATTCCCGTCACCGGGATCCGGAAGGTCATCGCGGACAGGCTGAGCACCAGTCGCCGCGAAATCCCGGACGCCACCACGTGGGTCGACGCCGACGCAACCGGGTTGTTGGAGGCGAAACGACTCATGGGTCAGGCGGCGCCCGTCAGCCTCCTCGCATTGCTGGCCCGGCTCACCATCGCCGCGCTGCGCCAATTTCCCGAGCTGAACGCGTCCTTCGACGCCGAACACCAGCACATTGTGCGGCACCGCCACATTCATCTCGGGGTTGCGGTGCAGTCGCCGCGCGGGTTGATGGTCCCGGTCATCCCGCACGCTGACGCGCTCGACACCGTGACGTTGTCGAACAACCTCGCCGAAGTCATTTCTCTGGCCCGGGACGGCAAGCTCCCGCCCGCACGGCTGGCGGGCGGCACCGTGACATTGAACAACTACGGTGTCTTCGGTGTCGACGGGTCGGCGGCCATCATCAATCACCCTGAGGCGGCCATCGTGGGCGTCGGCCGCATCATCGACCGGCCGTGGGCCCTCGGCGGTGAGCTCGCCGTGCGCAAGGTGACCCAGCTGTCGCTCAGCTTCGACCACCGGGTCTGCGACGGCGGCTCGGCCGGTGGCTTCCTGCGCCTATTCGCCGACTACGTGCAGAATCCCGTCACGGCGCTGGCGCTGCTGTGACGGCGGTTCAGCACAGCGACGTGCTGATTCTCGGTGGCGGCCCGGCTGGGTATGCGTGCGCGCTGCGGGCCGGCCAACTCGGATTGTCGGTGGTACTGATCGAGGCCGACAAACTCGGCGGCACCTGCCTGCACCGCGGCTGCATACCGACCAAGGCGCTGCTGCATGCCGCCGAGATCGCCGACATGACGCGCGCCGCAAGCACTTTCGGTATTAGGGCGCGCTTGGACGGGGTCGACATGGCCGCCGTGCATGCCTACAAGGAGTCGGTGGTCACCCGGCTGCACGCAGGCCTCGCGGGACTGGTCGCAAGCCGGAAAGTCACCACCGTACCCGGCACCGGCCGCTACCTGGGTCGGCGGGCCGTGGACGTCGAGGGCACCGTCTACACCGGGAACGCGGTGGTCCTGGCGACGGGCTCGTCGCCGCGGCGGATTCCCGGCATCTCGATTGGCGGTCGCATCGTCACCAGCGATGAGGCGCTCGCACTGCCCTATGTCCCGGAAACCGCGATTGTGCTGGGCGGTGGAGTCATTGGAGTGGAATTCGCCAGCTTGTGGACGTCGCTCGGGTCGTCGGTGACGATCCTGGAATCGCTGCCCCGACTGTTACCGGGAGAGGACTCCTGGGCGTCGGGAACCCTGGAACGCGCGCTGCGCCGCCGCGGCGTCACCGTCAACACCGGAATCGCGGTCACCGAGGCGGGTCAGACCAAGGACGCCGTCACCGTGACACCCGACCGTGGCGACGCGTTGACCGCGGACGTGTTGCTGGTCGCCGTTGGCCGTGAGCCGCGCTCCCGGGCGCTGGCTGACGCGGGGATCACCGTCGACCGCGGCTTCGTCTGTGTGGACGAGCGCCTCGCCACCAACCACGAGGGCGTGTATGCCGTCGGCGACCTTGTCGCCGGCCCACAACTCGCGCACCGAGGCTTTGCGCACGGTGCCTTCGTCGCCGAAGTGATCGCCCGGCGTGATCCCGTGCCGGTCGTCGAGCAGTTCATCCCGAGGGTCACCTACTCCCATCCCGAGGTGGCTTGCGTGGGACTCACCGAACCCGCGGCACGCGAACGGTACGGCGACATCACCACGACGGTGTACGACCTCGGCGGCAATGGCAAGAGCCAGATCTTGCGCTCCTCGGGCGGCATCAAGGTGATCCGCCGCGGCCCCGTCCACGGTGACGGCCCCGTCGTCGGAATCCATTGCGTCGGTGATCGAGTGAGCGAATTCATCGGCGAAGCGCAGGTGATCGTCGGCTGGGAAGCCCTACCGGCCGAGGTTGGCCCCTTTCTGCATGCGCATCCGACTCAAAGCGAAGCGCTCGGCGAGGCGATGCTCGCGCTGTCGCGCTCACCACTGCACGGTCATTCCTGATGACCACCATGCTTGTAGATCGGAGACAATCTCGCGGGCAATCGACCCAGCCCCTGTGTGGCGGGTGAAGTTGGTGGCGTGAAAGTTTCGTGGGACACGCTGGGAAGATTCCTTCGTCTCGCTTGTCCGGCCGGCCCCCCGTACCGACGATTAGACGAGTCACTTCCCGAGCCGGCGCACTACGCTAGAGCTCGCAACGCCAAGCCCATCGGCACATAGGGGGGCCACACCTGCCGGGCATCACGGGAAGACCTGCCCTCTGCTGCCCGCAGGCACCAAATCAGCTGGAAAATCCCACTCCTATCAGCCAAGCCTCGGCAGCCAGCGTCGCCGTGCTCGCGCGGTGGCAGCTGCGGCTAGCATGTCGGCGACCTCGGTGAATTTGTTCCGAGGCCGGCCGTCGTTGCTCCCGCGCGCGACCTCGGCGGCGTCGATCGCCCGCCAGCCGCGGGCGTCGACGGCGTCGGGCTGCCGGGCGTGGACCAGCTTGGCCAGCGTCTCCGGCTTCGACACCGGATCGCTCAGCCTGCCGGCGTTGAAATCCGCCACCAGAGCCTGCACCGTCTGCAGGGAGCAGGATTTGTTCGTACCGATGAATCCGCTCGGCCCCCGCTTTATCCAGCCCGCGACATACGCGCCGGACACCGGCTCCCCCGAGTCGGGATCGACCACCCGGCCGCCGTCGTTGGGCACGACAGCCGCCGACTCGTCGAACGGCAGGTCGCGAATCGGCTTGCCGCGGTAGCCAATCGACGTCAGGACCAGGCCGGCGTCCAGTCGGCGCAGCTCGTCGGTGCCGGTGACGGCGAATTCCACGCCGGTGGCCCGTCGCTCACCCAGCACCCGGCTGGGGGTGAGCCGATAGCCCAGCCTGACCCGCGCACGCCCATCTCCCGGCGCCGAGTCGTCACCGAGGTCGCTCAGGATTTCCAGCTTGCGTTGGGTCAGGCCGTCGGTCGCGCTAGCGAGGTCGGCCGCCACCAGTTCGTGGTCGGCCGCGCTGAGCACGACATCCGACGAGCCGGTGAGCCCGATGAGTTCGGGCAGGGTGAACGCCGACTGCGCGGGACCACGCCGCGCGGCGACCACCACTTCGCGGACCGCGGACCCGCGAAACGCCGCCAGCGCGCGATCGGAGATGTCGGTACGGGCCAGGTCATCCGGATTCGCCGTGAGCACTCGGGCGACGTCGAGGGCGACGTTGCCGTTGCCGACGATCACCACCCGCTCGTGGCTGAGATCGACTGGCAGGTAGGCGAAGTCGGGGTGGCCGTTGACCCACGCCACGAATTCGGTGGCCGTTCCGGTGCCCGGCAGACCCATGCCCTGGATCTGCAAGCGACGGTCGTCGGGGGCGCCGACGGCGTACAGGACGGCGTGGTGGTGGGCCAGCAGATCAGCGTGGCTCAGGTGCCTGCCGACCTCGACGTTGAGAAAGAACCGGAAGTGGCGATGACCGGCGACCCGGTCGAACAGCCGGGTGACCCGTTTGGTGCTCTGGTGATCGGGCGCGACGCCGGCGCGCACCAGCCCGTACGGGGTCGGCAGCTTTTCGAAGACGTTGACCCGCACGCCGTGCTGGGTGAGCAGTTCGTCGGCCGCGTACATCGCCGCCGGCCCGGACCCGACGATGGCCACAGTCAGCGGCTGGCGGCGGGCGCGCACCTGGGCCGCCGGAATCACCGGGGCCAGCTTCGACGTCGGTGGCACTTTCTCGCCCTCGGGCCGCTCCGGGTAGAAGGACGCGTTGATCTCGACGAACGGCAACTGCTTACTGTCCAGCCGCGTGTCCGGCGCGATCGCGCCGACGGGGCAGGCGCTCACGCAGGCGCCGCAGTCCACGCACGCCACCGGGTCGATGTAGAGCATCTCCGAGGTGGCGAAGCCGGGCTCGTCGGGCGTGGGGTGAATGCAGTTCACCGGGCACGCGAAAACGCAGGACCCGTCGTTACAGCACGACTGGGTAATAACGTGCGGCATAGGCGATTACCCGTGCGGACCTAGGCGGCAGGTACCGCGGCCAGGTGCTGGCGCTGCGGCTCGCTGCGGTAGCGCGAGGGCTTGCCGTCGATCTTGCAGAGCCGCCACATGAGTCGCGCGGAACGCGTCTCCATCAACCCGGTGTCGTGGGCCAGCATCCGGACGTCACCGAACATGTCGCTGAGCCACTTTCGCGATTCCGGAGACCGGAAGAAGAGCTCCTTGCGCACCGCGCGCGGAATGTCGAACTCCTGCCAGAATGCCTTGGGCGGCACCACGATCGCCCGGCACAGGAGCTTCATGGTGAGCGGCAGGTACAGGGCCGTCCAGAAGCGCTGCCGCTTGGTCAGCTGCGGCACCCGCCTGCGCAGGAACTCGTGCGCGAAGGAGATGTGACGTGCTTCCTCGGCCACGTGGATGGCCATCACCCGCTCCATGATCGGGTGCAGCGACTTCCCTTCGCGGAGAACGTTTTTCTGCGTGTGGTCGATCGGCTCCTCGCCCGCCAGCACGCCGATGAAGAACGCCACCGGCAAGGGGCCGGCCACCAGCGGGACCAGCGGCGAGAGCCACTTGAGCAGCCGCGGCATGCCCGGCACGTCGGCGCCCACCCGGTTGACCATCTCCTGGAACATCATGGTGTGGTTGCACTCCTCGACCGATTCGTGCAAGCAGTACCGGTATTCCGGAGACCCGTTCGGCACCCAGAACGTGTAGTTCATCAGGCCGCGGATCAGGATCGACTCGAAGTGCAGCCCAACCTTGGCGACGTTGGCCTGGCGCCACATGCCGATCCTGATCTTGCGCTCGTCGGACTGCGCGAGATACCAGGGGTGGCGCCCCAGCGGGTCGGTCGTGGGCAGGATCCACCGCGGGTCGTTCTCCGTCACCGCGAATTCCGGTGAGTCCCAGTCGATGTCGGTGTACGGGTTGAAGTTTCGCCGCACCGAGCCCTCGGACAGGGTGGCAAGCGTGTTGACGTACTCGGTGTCGTCGCGCACCTCCATATTGCGGCGCCAACGCCGAACCATGCGTGTCCTGGCCATATCCAAGCCTCCCCAACGAGGTTTACATTTGGACGTGCTATGTCCAGACAGTACCGCAGGTACCGGATATCTTCTAGACCCCCCACGGGCACTGTGGCCTGACCGGTGGTCAGGCCGCAGGTGTGCCCTGCCTCACAGTGCGCCAAACGCCGCCGGCGCGCGGCCAGGCGTTTTGCGCGGGTCACGGAGGCGGGCCGGCGGACCGCTGCGTCACCGGTCACATCCGCTCACTACCCTGATGAGCATGGCTGACCAGCTCGAGGTTCCCGCTGACATCAAACCCCGCGACGGCCGCTTCGGATGCGGCCCTTCCAAGGTCCGGCCCGAACAGTTGCAGGCGCTGACGACCACCGCGGCCCCGCTGTTCGGCACTTCGCACCGCCAAGCTCCCGTCAAGAACCTGGTGGGCCGGGTCCGCACCGGGCTGACCGAGCTGTTCTCCGTGCCGGACGGTTATGAGGTCATCCTGGGCAACGGCGGCGCGACGGCGTTCTGGGACGCGGCGGCGTTCGGGTTGATCGACAAGCGCTCGCTGCACCTGTCCTTCGGCGAATTCAGTGCGAAGTTCGCCTCGGCGGTTGCCAACAACCCGTTCGTCGGCGACCCGATCGTCGTCAAGGCGGACGCCGGCAGCGCACCCGAGCCGCAGAGCGATCCCTCGGTCGACGTGATCGCCTGGGCGCACAACGAGACCTCGACCGGGGTGGCGGTGCCCATCCGCCGCCCGGCCGACTCCGGCGACGCCCTGGTCGTCATCGACGCCACCTCCGGCGCGGGCGGCCTGCCGGTCGACATCACCGAGACCGACGCCTACTACTTCTCGCCGCAGAAGAATTTCGCCAGCGACGGTGGCCTGTGGCTGGCCATCATGAGCCCGGCGGCGCTGGCGCGGGTGGAGTCCATCGCCGCCTCGGGCCGATGGGTTCCCGACTTCCTGTCGCTGCCGATCGCGGTGGACAACAGCCTGAAGAACCAGACGTACAACACCCCGGCGGTCGGCACCCTGGCCCTGATGGCCGAGCAGATCGACTGGATGCTCGGCAACGGTGGGCTGGAGTGGGCCGTCAAGCGCACGGCCGACTCGTCGCAGCGGTTGTATTCCTGGGCGCAGGAGCGACCGTACACCACGCCGTTCGTCTCCGACCCGGGCCTGCGGTCCCAGGTGGTCGGCACCGTCGATTTCGTCGACGACGTCGACGCCGCGGCCGTCGCGAAGATCCTGCGGGCGAACGGCATCGTCGACGTCGAGCCGTACCGCAAACTCGGCCGCAACCAGTTGCGGGTCGGCATGTTCCCCGCGGTCGACCCCGATGACGTCAGCGCGCTGACACAATGCGTCGACTGGGTGGTCGAGCGACTCTGACCCGCCGAGCGGCGGGCCGCATCCGGGCCGTAACCCGCTCGCAATCGGCGCGCAACCGCCCAGCGTGTCAGCACAGGTTATGGGCGTCAGCTGCACTAGAGTGCGCACGAGACGGGTCCGTCGACCTGCACGGAGCCTGCGAGGAGAAACCATGCGGGAACTCAAAATGGTTGGGGTCGATGCCGGCGGCAAACACATCATCTGCGAGGCCGGCGATCCCGCCGAGCCCTTCAAGCTCGCGGTCGACGATCAGCTGAAGGCCGCCGTGCGCGGCGAAATCGCGCCGCCGGAGCAACCGCAACTCGACATCCAGGTCACCAACATGCTGAGCCCCAAAGAGATTCAGGCCAGGATCCGCGCCGGCGCGTCCGTGGAACAGGTGGCCGCGGCCTCCGGCTCCGACGTCTCACGGGTCCGCCGATTCGCGCACCCCGTGCTGCTGGAACGCGCTCGCGCCGCGGAGTTGGCAACCGCCGCGCATCCGGTGCTCGCCGATGGGCCCGCGGTGCTCACCCTGCTGGAAACCGTGAGCGCCGCCCTGGTGACGCGCGGCCTGGAACCCGACCGGCTGAGCTGGGACGCCTGGCGCAACGAAGACAGCCGCTGGACCGTGCAGCTCGCCTGGAAGGCCGGCCGGTCGGACAACATCGCGCACTTCTGCTTCGCGCCGGGTGCGCACGGTGGCACGGTCACGGCCATCGACGACGCGGCCAAGGAGCTGGTCGACCCGAACTTCGACCGTCCGTTGCGCCCGCTCGCGCGGGTCGCCCACGTCGACTTCGAGGAGTCGGCGAAGCCCACCGCCGCCGCTCCGCAAGAGCAGCCCGCTCCCCAGGAGCCCCCGGTGCACACTCGACGCGGTAAGCCCGTCATTCCGGCTTGGGAGGATGTGCTGCTCGGGGTGCGCTCGGGCGGGCAGCGCTAGGCGACCCGCCGCGCCCACAGCGTCTAGCTCGCCACCGTCAGCGCGAGCAGTGTCAGCCAGGCTCCCGCGACACCGATTCCCGCGCCCAGCAGGAACCAGCGCAGCACCGGCTTGTGCCGCCAACCCCACAGCGTCGGCGCCAGCCCCCCGGCTGCGACGATGTTGAGCCCGACCGCCAGCAACGGATGCACCCGGACTAGGCCCAGGCTGAGCACCACGATGGCGGCCCCGGTCACTGCGGCGACGAAGCCGGCGACCGTCAAACCCGTTGCCCAGGGCGGGGAATCGTCGGTCACCCGCCGAGCCTAACCCGTTCGTAGAACGCCAGGGCGGCTGCGGTGGCGACGTTGAGGGAGTCCGTTCCGCGCGACATCGGGATGCGTACGCGCACATCGCTTATCCGCAGGGTCGCCGGCGTCAGCCCCGGCCCCTCGGCCCCCACGATCACCGCGATGCGTTCGTCGCGCGCGGCCGCCATCGCCTCCGCCAGGGTGGCGGCGTTGCCGTGCGGGGTCATCGCGAGCAGCCGAAATCCCTTCTCCTTCAACATTGCCAGTTCGGCGGGCCAGTCCGTCGCTCGCGCGTACGGGACCAGCAAGGCGTGCCCCATGGAGACCCGGACGGCACGGCGGTAGAGCGGGTCGGCGCAGCCGCTGCCGAACATCACGGCGTCGACGCCCAGCCCGGCGGCGTTGCGAAAGATCGCGCCCAGGTTCTCGTGATCGTTGACGCCCTCGAGCACCGCGACGGTCCGGGCGCGCTCGACCAGTTCGGCCACACCGGGTTCCGGCACCCGTCGGGCGGCCGCCAGCACCCCCCGATTGAGGTGGAAGCCGACCACCTGGGCCATGACGTCGGCGGAGGTTCGGTAGAACGGCACGGCGTTGCCCGCCAGGTCGTCTGCGAGTTCGGCGAGCCGGCGCTCGGTCCCCAGCAGCGCGTGCGGGGCAAACCGGGAGGAGAGCATGCGCTGGACGACCAGCACACCTTCGGCGATCACCAGGCCCTTGCCCGACGGCAGGTCGGGACGGCGATCGACGCTGTTCAGGTCGCGGAAGTCGTCGAGGCGGGGGTCGTCGGGATCGGCTACGTCCTGGACGTTGAGGCCATCGATGCCATCGCTCACGGGCTTTCGTCGACCAGGGCCAGCATCAGGTCGGCCGCGTTGCGCAGGGTGTCACGCTGTTCGTCGTCCAGGGTCGCCAGCCGTTTGGCCAGCCACTCCTGACGGGCCCGCCGGGTGGCCTTGACCAGCTCGGCGCCGGACGGGGACACCGAGACCAGCACCTGTCGGCCGTCGACGGGATGCGGGGCGCGGTCCACCAGGCCCATGTCGGCCAGCGACGCGATCACCCGGGTCATCGACGGCGGCCGGACCCGCTCGCGGATAGCCAGCGCGCCGGGCGTCATCGGGCCCTCGTTGGCCAGCGTGGCCAGCGCCGACAGCTGGGACAACGACACCGGCGACGACGGGTTTCGGAACCGGAGTTGGCGGGCCAGCCGCATGACCGCCAGCGACAGGTCGCTCGCCAGCCGCGCATCGCTGTCAGGCATGGCGCGAGGGTACACGGAAGCTCAGGAAGTCGGGATACGAACCGGTGAACGACGGGCTTTGGCTCCCGGGACCACGCGGGCCGACGATCGCCGAACCGCTTGTGTGGCCGGGTAACCCGCGCCGCCCCGGCATTTCGGACACCCCGGCACCCGGGGGGTAGGGCGGCCCGTGCGGGCGGGGGCTATGTTAATCGCGATGTCCGAGGAACCCGGCTCGAACCGCGAGGCGCCGCCCCTGCCACCGGCGCTGCTCAACGCGTGGCCTTTCATCGGCCTCGGCGCGCTCGGTTGGCTGGTGGCGGCGGCCGCCGCATTTTTTGTCCCGGCCCTGCAGAGTTGGCGTCCGCTGACGCTGGCCGGGCTCGGGGTGGGCGTGCTCGGGACGAGCATCTTCGTGTTGCAGCTCGCATCTGCGCGCCGCGGCGACCGCGGCGCGCAGACCGGACTCGACAACTATCTCGACCACGGCTAGTTCTCGCACCGATAACCCGGGAGGATCGATGGTAGCTCCGCTACTGCAAGCGCAAATCGATATCGACGCACCGGTTTCCACCGTTTGGGGGTTGATCTCCGATCTTCGGCGGATGCCCCAGTGGAGCCCGCAGTGCCGTTGGATGAAGACGTTCGGCCCGCTGCGCCAGGGTACGCGGACCCTGAACATCAATCGCCGCAACCGGCTGTTCTGGCCGACCACGTGCACGGTCGTCGAGGTCATCCCGGAGAGCAAGCTGGCGTTCCGCGTCGACGCCAACCGCACCATCTGGAGCTACGAGCTGCAGCCCATCGACGGGGGCACCCGGGTGATCGAGAGCCGTCACGCGGAGAACGGCGTGACCGCGGTCTCGAACCTGACGGTGAACGCGCTGCTTGGCGGGACCACCAACTTCGAGCACGAGTTGCTCGAGGGCATGAACACCTCATTGGCCAAGATCAAGGCCGCAGCCGAAAAAAGCTAGTCCGCCTCGGGCTGCTCGGGCCGGCCCTCCGGTGCGCCCGACGCCGTCGCGTCGGGCTGGGCCTCCGAGGCCTCGGGCGCGGATGCCGGCGGCTCCGCCTCGAGCTCCGGACCGCTGTCCGACTCGGTCTCGGGGTTCTGCGATTCGGCCGCCTCGGACACCTCGGCCGGCTCGAATACCTCGGCCGCCTCGGACACCTCGGCCGGCGCTTCCACGACGTCGAGCACGCCATCGTCGTATGGCTCGTACATCGGCGACCCGGTTCCCGCCGGAGCCGGGGTGTCCGAATGGGCTCCGCAACCGTACTGCTTGTCGACCACCTGCCCGTCGGCCGACAGTTCGTTGCCGCACACCCCGAACATCGCGCCGAGCGAGCCCGCCAGCGGCAGGAAGAATCCGCAGTCGCGGCACACCCGCTTGGTGGAGCGGGCCATCGGCGAGTCGGGCCCGTGGTCGCCCGTGTGCCATCGCTCGGCCGCCTCCGCCCTGCCCCAGGCGCTCATCACCCAGCGCCGGCCCAGCCCGATCTCGGCGGCGGTCTCGTCGACCTGGGGGTCGCCGGTGGCGGTGTAGCCGGGCGCCAGCCGAGGGTCGTCGGCCGCGGGGGCCAGCAGGTCCCCCGGGCTCAAGTCGCCTGGGCGCACCCGCTGATCCCACGGAACCCAGTGCGGGGCCAGCAACGCCGTCGGTCCGGGAATCAGCACCACTTCGCTCACGGTGGCGTGGTCCGCACCGGGGTGGGCGGCGACGACAACGGCCCACTGCCAGCCCTGATAGCCGGGCAGATGCGCCAGGAACCGGTGGGTGGCCGCCGCGGGATCCTCGTAGCTGACGCCCAGGTAGTCGCCGACGGCCTCGGCCCCGCTGAATTCCATGACGGCGGCCCTGGCCTGGCCCGCCGCGCCCATGAGCACGGCCGCCAACCCCTCCGGCCACTCGGCCACGGCCGCCACGGCGGATTCCTCGATGGGCCCGGTCACCATGTCCCCTTCCTGCATTGCGTTTCCAATACTAGGTTGGCCAGCCACGCCCCGTTACCTGCAGACGCATGTCGTCGGCATAGGGGAGAATCGGGACGTGTCTGGACGGCGGCGTGACGATCCGGGCCGCGTGGCCTCCACCCCGGGCCGCCGGCCCCGGGGTGGGTCCGGCAATCAGCATCCGGGCATGGCCAACTACCCCGCCGACGACGGCGATTATCGCCGCGCGCGCAGGTCACCGCCGATGCCCAGCGCCAATCGCTACCTGCCGCCCATCGGCGAGCAGCCGGAGCCGGAGCGACGCGAGAGCCCACCGCCGCGCGGTGCCCCGACCGGCGAGCGGATCACCGTCACCCGCGCCGCGGCGCTGCGCAGCCGCGAGATGGGTTCGCGGATGTACTGGATGGTGCAACGGGCCGCCACCGCCGACGGCGCCGACAAGTCGGGTCTGACCGCGCTGACGTGGCCGGTGGTGGCCAACTTCGCGGTGGACGCGGCGATGGCGGTGGCGCTGGCCAACACGCTGTTCTTCGCGGCGGCCACCGGGGAGAGCAAGGGCCGGGTCGCGTTGTATCTGCTGATCACGATCGCGCCGTTTGCGGTCATCGCGCCGCTCATCGGCCCGGCGCTGGACCGGTTGCAGCACGGCCGGCGCGTCGCGCTCGCCACGTCGTTCGCCCTGCGCACGGCGTTGGCGCTGGTGCTGATCATGAACTACGACGGCGCCACCGGCAGCTACCCGTCGTGGGTGCTTTATCCTTGCGCGCTGGCCATGATGGTGTTCTCCAAGTCGTTCAGCGTGCTGCGCAGCGCCGTGACCCCGCGCGTCATGCCGCCGACCATCGACCTGGTGCGGGTCAACTCCCGGCTGACCGTGTTCGGCCTACTGGGCGGCACCATCGCCGGCGGGGCCGTCGCGGCCGGTGTCGAGTTCGCCTGCACCCACCTGTTCAAGTTGCCCGGCGCGCTGTTCGTCGTCATCGCGGTCACCGTCGCGGGCGCCTTGCTGTCCATGCGGATCCCGCGTTGGGTCGAGGTGACCGCGGGCGAGGTGCCGGCCACCCTGAGCTATCGCCAGGACAGCGAGCCGCAACGGCGGCGCTGGCCCGACCAAGTCAAGAAGGTCGGCGGGACGCTGCGACAACCTTTGGGCCGCAACATCATCACGTCATTGTGGGGCAACTGCACCATCAAGGTCATGGTCGGGTTTCTGTTCTTGTACCCGGCGTTCGTCGCCAAGGCGCACCAGGCCAGCGGCTGGGTTCAGCTGGGCATGCTCGGGATGATCGGCGCGGCGGCCGGCATCGGCAACTTCGCCGGCAACTTTGCGGCCGCGCGCCTGCAACTGGGCCGGCCGGCCGTGTTGGTGGTGCGCTGCACGCTGGCGGTCTCGGCGGTCGCGTTGGCGGCCTCGGTCGCGGGCACCCTGGCGGCGGCGGTGATCGCCACCCTGGTCACGTCCGGCTCCAGCGCCATCGCGAAGGCCTCGCTGGACGCCTCCTTGCAGAACGACCTGCCTGAGGAATCGCGGGCCTCGGGATTCGGGCGTTCGGAGTCGACGCTGCAGCTGGCCTGGGTGCTGGGTGGTGCCGTGGGCGTCCTGGTCTACACCGAACTGTGGATCGGCTTCACCGTCGTCACGGCCCTGCTCATCCTCGGCTTGGCGCAGACGCTCGTCAGCTACCAAGGGAATTCGCTGATCCCCGGCCTCGGAGGTAACCGGCCCGTCATGGTCGAGCAGGAGGGCGCGCGCCGCGGCAGCCCGGCGGTGGTGCCCGAGTGAAACGCGGTGTCGCCGTGCTGCTGGCCGGCGTGATGACGGCGTTGTGCGCGGCGGTCGGCGTCGGCACCTGGCTGCTGGTGCGCCCGTCGGGTCCGCAGCGCCCGGAGATCAGCGCGTATTCGCACGGCCACCTCGCCAGGGTGGGCCCCTACCTGTACTGCAACGTGCTCAACCTCAACGACTGCGACACCCCGCAAGTCCAGGGCGAGCTGAAGGTCAGCGAGCGCTATCCTGTGCAGCTGTCGGTGCCCGACGCGATCTATCGCGCGCCCTGGCGGCTGCTGCAGGTCTACGAGGACCCGACCAACACCACCAGCACCATCTTTCGGCCGAACACCCGGTTCGCGGTCACCATCCCCCCGGTCGACCCGCACCGTGGGCGCCTGGTCGGGATCGTCGTGCAGTTGCTGACTCTGGTGATGGACCCCGCCGGCGAATTGCGCGATGTCCCGCACGCGGAATGGTCAGTGCGGCTGACGTATTGAGCGCTGATCGCGGGGCTAACCCCCGCGAGCGACGATCACGGGTGTGCGCACCGCGTGTACCACCGCCGTGCTGACCGATCCCAGCAGCATGCCGGTGAACCCGCCGCGCCCGTGACTGCCGACGACGACAAGTTGCGCGGACCCCGACCGCTCCACGAGATGCTGCGCGGCGTGGTTGACGACGACCTCGCGGTGCACGACGACGTCGGGGTACCGTTCCCGCCAGCCCGCCAGACGTTCCGCCAGTGTCTCCTCGGCCGCCGATTGCAGCTTGGTCCAGGACGTCCTGGTCAGTCCGGTCCACTCCCGGCTGGGGAGATCGGGGACCTCGGCGTCGGTCCAGGCGTGCAGGGCCACCAGTTCCGCGTTCCGCCATGACGCTTCGTCGAAGGCGATGGCCGTCGCCAGCTCCGATGCCGGCGAGCCGTCGACGCCGACGAGCACGCAGCCCTCGACGGGTGCTGAGCCTTCGTCGCGGATGACCGCCACCGGGCAATGGGCGTGATGGACCAGCCCGGTACTGACCGAGCCCAGCAGCACGCGTTCCAACGCCCCGTGCCCGCGGCTGCCCACCACGACCATGTCGGCCTTCGTCGACAACTCGACCAGCGCGGGAACGGGCGCCTCGGCGATGACCTCGTTGTGGATCCGCAGGTCGCTCCCCCCGGTCGCGTCCTCGACGATCTTGACCGCGTCAGCGAGCGCCTGTGTTGCCATCGCACCCAGCTCCTCGCGGAATTCCGGTGGAGCGGACTCGCCTGCCCACTCGAGCACCGGCGCGCCGCCGGGCGCCGGCGCCGCGGCGTAGGCGAGCGTCAGCGCGACGTTGCGCATGATCGCCTCGCGGGCGGCCCAACGGATGGCAGCATTCGAATCCCGCGATCCGTCGACACCAACGACGACTCCCAGATCCCCTGATTCACCGGACATTTCGTTGCCTCGCTTACACGTGTGGTCGGTACCATCGACTCTAGGACCCCGAGGACGCGCGGACAGGGGGCGTTGGTCCCACGCTTCAGTGACCAAACGGCCTTTCGCCGCCGACCGCGACGCAATCCGCCGGCGGCCGCGACGCGGGAGCCCCGAGGCTTGCTATGCTCCGTGCCCGGCGGGCACCGCCTCGCCTTCGACCGGCGGCCCGGGCGGCGTCCCATCGCCGAAAGGCTTGCCGCCCAACGAATCCCGGTTATGTGGTGACAGCCAGCCGGTCAGGTCCGGCCCCTTGGGCACGATGCGGGTTGGGTTGATGTCGGCGTGCACGATGTAGTAGTGCTGCTTGATCTGGACGAAGTCGATGGTGTCGCCGAACCCGGGCGTCTGGAACAGGTCGCGCGCATACGCCCACAACACCGGCAGCTCGCTCAGTTTGCTTCGGTTGCACTTGAAATGCCCGTGATAGACCGGGTCGAACCGGGCCAGCGTGGTGAACAGCCGCACGTCGGCCTCGGTGATGGTGTCGCCCACCAGGTATCGCTGGTCGGTCAGGCGTTCGCTCACCCAGTCCAGCGCGGCGAACAGCCGGTCGTAGGCCGCGTCGTAGGCCTGCTGTGAGCCGGCGAAGCCGCACCGGTACACCCCGTTGTTGATCTCGGTGTAGACGCGCTTGTTCACCTCGTCGATCTCGCCGCGCAGCCGCTCGGGGTACAGCTCCGGCGCGCCGTCGCGGTGGTAGGCGGCCCATTCCGTCGAGAAATCCAGCGTCATCTGGGCGAAATCGTTGGTGACCACCGCACCGGACGGGATGTCGACGATCGCGGGGACCGTGATGCCCTTCGGGTAGTCGGGGACGCGCTTGAAGTACGCGTCCTGCAGCCGCGGGATCTTCAGCACGGGGTCGACGCCGCCCGGATCGAGGTCGAACGTCCAACTGCGTTCGTCGTGGGTGGGTCCGCAAAATCCAATGGAGAGAACGCTTTCCAGCCCCAGCAACCGGCGGACGATGATGGCGCGGTTGGCCCACGGACACGCGCGGGCAACGACGAGCCGGTACCGGCCGGGCTCCACCGGGTAACCGTCGCGCCCGTCGGCGGTCACGCGGGTGCTGATGTAGTCGGTGTCGCGGGCGAAGTCGCCGTTACCGGCAACGTATGCGGCCATGGCGACAATTCTGCCCCAGCCACGCCGGGTGCCCGCGGGGGCAAACCCGCCCCCTCGACGCGCTAGGCGTCGAGTTCGCGGGCGACGGCCCGAACCACCTCGGAAACCCGTCGGGCCGTCTTGCGGTCGGGGTAGCGACCCTTGCGCAACTCGGGCTGCACGGCGCTCTCGAGCAGCGTGATCATGTCCTCGACCATGCCGTGCAGTTCGTCGGGGCTGTGCTTGTGCTCGGCGGGCACCTCTCGGCGGCCCTGCGCCTTGGTGAGGCTGGGCGGCGGCTCAATCAGCTTGAGGCTCAGCGCCTGCGGCCCGCGCCGCCCGGAGGCGATGCCGAACTCGACGCGCTGGCCCGCTTTGAGCCCCTCGACCCCAGCGGGTAACGCCGACGAGCGGACGTACACGTCTTCGCCGTCCTCCTGCGACAGGAAGCCAAACCCCTTGTCGGCGTCGTACCACTTAACCTTGCCGGTCGGCACTGGTCTCACCTGCTTGTCTAACGGATCAATAGAATGGCCAACACAATAAGCGTCCCGCCTGCGCAGGACGCCGTTTGGTCTATAGATCCTACTCGGATGCTCAACTCACGAGCACCCCGTTCTTCCCCGCTCGGTACGCTGGACGTCAACGGTGGAGGAAATATGCGCCTGATCCTGAACATCATCTGGCTCGTGTTCGGCGGCCTGTGGATGGCCCTCGGGTACCTGGTCGCGGCGCTCATCAGCTTCCTGCTCGTCATCACCATCCCCTTCGGCTTCGCGTCACTGCGCATCGCCTCCTACGCGCTGTGGCCGTTCGGCCGCACCATTGTCGACAAGCCGACCGCCGGGACGGGTGCCCTCATCGGGAACGTCATCTGGGTGCTGTTGTTCGGGATCTGGCTGGCGATCGGCCACTTGGCCAGCGCGCTGGCGATGGCGATCACCATCGTCGGCATACCGCTGGCGCTGGCCAACCTCAAGCTGATCCCGGTGTCGCTGATGCCGTTGGGCAAGGAGATCGTTCCGGTCGGTCCGCCGTCCCACCACCCGGCGGTGGCCGCGTGACGCTGACCGCGCTGGGTGTGCCGACGGTGCCGGGTCGCACCGACGGCACCGCCGCGCCGAACGCGCCGACCGCCGGCCCGTTGGTGGACACCTATGGCCGGGTAGCCACCGATCTGCGGGTCTCTCTGACCGACCGCTGCAACCTGCGGTGCAATTACTGCATGCCGGCCGAGGGGCTGGACTGGCTGCCCGGCGAGCAGCTGTTGCGGCCCCACGAGCTGGCGCGGCTGATGCACATCGCGGTCACCCGATTGGGCGTGACCAGCGTGCGGTTCACCGGCGGTGAGCCCCTGTTGGCACGGCACCTCGAAGAGGTGGTCGCCGCGGCGGCCGGCCTGCGGCCGCGCCCGGAGATCTCGCTGACCACCAACGGCGTCGGGCTGGCGCGGCGGGCGGAGGGCCTCGCCCGGGCGGGCCTGAACCGCGTCAACGTGTCGATGGACAGCGTGGACCGCGAGCACTTCGCGGCGATCACCCGCCGGGACCGACTCGACGACGTGCTGGCCGGCCTGGCGGCCGCCCATGATGCCGGCCTGACACCGGTCAAGGTGAACGCCGTGCTCGACCCCGTCACCGGGCGCCAGGACGTGGTCGAACTGCTGCGGTTCTGCCTCGAGCGCGGCCACCAGTTGCGCGTCATCGAACAGATGCCGCTGGACGCCGGGCACCAATGGCGGCGGGGCGCCGCGCTGAGCGCCGACGATGTGCTCGACACGCTGCGGCCGCACTTCCGGCTGCGTCCCGACCCGGCACCGCGCGGGTCGGCGCCCGCCGAGCTCTGGCTGGTCGACACGGGCCCGGGGACACCGAGCGGCAAGTTCGGTGTCATCGCGTCGGTCTCGCACGCGTTCTGTTCGGCCTGTGACCGCACCCGACTGACGGCCGATGGCCAGGTCCGCAGCTGCCTGTTTTCGGTCGAGGAAACCGATCTTCGGACCCTGCTGCGCACCGGCGCCCCCGATGAGGCGATCGAAACGGCGTGGCGGGTCGCGATGTGGGGCAAGCCCGCGGGTCACGGGATCAACGACCCGAGCTTCGTCCAGCCCGACCGCCCGATGAGCGCGATCGGTGGCTAGACCCATGAGTCACGCGTCCGTCGAACAAGACGGGATTCAGGTGACGGTGCGCTACTTCGCGGCCGCTCGGGCGGCCGCCGGAGCCGAGTCGGAGACGGTGGTGGTGCGCCCCGGCACCACGGTGGCCGAGCTGATCGGGCGCCTCGCCGTGCGAGGCTCACGCCTGGCCTCCGTGTTGGGCAGGTGTTCCTACCTGTGCGACGGGGTCGCCGTCCGCGACGAGACCGCACCGTTACGCAGGGGCAACACGATCGACGTTCTACCGCCCTTCGCCGGCGGCTGAAACTGTGAAATATCTCACGTAACGGAACGATAACGGCATAATCACGCTCCGATATCACGTGCCTTGACCTGCGTGAATGCCGCGTGTTCGGTGCGTTTTCGCAGATGGCCGGGAGGGAAACGCCGGGTTTCGCAGGACGTGACGGGACCAACAGAAACCGCTACCTTTCTCCGAAGGCTCGCCAAGACAACCGAATTGGCGGACCTCCCCTCCTATCGCGCCGAGCTCCATCCAATAGGCAGGGGTCCACCGACCTACGTGGATGGAGACGGGGGACCCACCGGTCCACCGTGATCGGATCGGGGGCCGCACGCGGCCCCCTGGGGTGAAGCCGACGTCGTTTCACAGTGGATACGACGACGGCCGGGTGGCCTCTCCAACCCGAACCCGACAGCTGACCTCGCAGGCGCGTCACGAGAGAGGAATTTTCACGGCCTATGAGTGGACGTCACCGTAAGCCCAGCACGTCAAACATCAGCGTCGCCAAGATCGCCGTCACCGGCGCCGTCCTCGGTGGCGGCAGTATCGCCCTGGCCGGCCAGGCGGCCGCGGCCACCGACGGCGAATGGGACCAGGTGGCCCGCTGCGAATCCGGCGGCAACTGGGCGATCAACACCGGCAACGGTTACCACGGTGGCGTGCAGTTCAGCTCGAGCACATGGGCCTCGCACGGCGGCGGTCAGTACGCCCCGTCGGCCGAATTGGCCACCAGGGAACAGCAGATCGCCGTCGCGGAGCGCGTGCTGGCCACCCAGGGCCGCGGTGCGTGGCCGGTATGCGGTGGCCCGCTCTCGGGCCCGACGCCGCGTGAGGCTCCCGCACCGGCCGGCCTGGACGCCCCCCTGGACGCTCCCGGCATCAACGGCCAGCCGGCGCCGCTGGCTCCCCCGCCCGCCGACGCGCCGCCGCCGGAC
>NZ_LQOU01000063.1 GCF_002102155.1 Mycobacterium europaeum | reverse complement strand
CAAGGCCGGGGCGGCCTACCTGCCCATCGACCCCGCACTGCCGCCAACACGCATCGAATTCATGCTCACCGACGCCAAGCCGGCCGCCGCGATTGTCACCCCTGACTTGCGGCCCCGGCTCGACGGGCCCGGCCTGGCTCTCATCGACATCGGCGAGCCCCCCACCGAGACCCGACCCGGCGACGGGCTGCCGGCGCCGTCACCGGAGGATATCGCCTACATCATCTACACGTCCGGAACCACCGGGGTCCCCAAGGGCGTGGCGGTGCCGCACCGCAATGTCACCCAGCTGCTCGAGTCCGTCAACCGTGAGCTGGCGTTCGGGCGGGTGTGGTCGCAATGCCACTCGCTGGCCTTCGACTTCTCGGTGTGGGAGATCTTCGGGGCGCTGCTGCGCGGCGCCCGGCTGGTGATCGTGCCCGACACCGTGGTCCGCTCACCAGAAGAACTGCACGCCACGCTGATTCGCGAACAGGTCAGCGTCCTCAGCCACACCCCCTCGGCGTTCTACGCGCTCTCGCCCGCGCTGGGCCAACAGCTGAAACTGCGGACCGTGGTGTTCGGCGGCGAGGCCCTGGAACCGCAGCGGCTGGCCGGGTGGTTGCGCCACCGGCCGGGGGCGCCCCGGCTGATCAACATGTATGGCATCACCGAGACCACCGTGCACGCCTCGTTCCGGAAGATCGGCGACGGCGACCTCGACAGCGGCGCCAGCCCCATCGGAGTGCCACTGCCGCACCTGGGTTTCTTCGTGCTGGACCGGTGGCTCAACCCGGTGCCCGCCGGCGTGCAGGGCGAGTTGTACGTGGCCGGTCATGGGGTGGCGCATGGGTATGTCCGCCGGGCGGGTCTGACCGCGTCGCGGTTCGTGGCGTGCCCCTTCGGAGCACCGGGACAACGGATGTATCGCAGCGGGGACCTGGTGCGCTGGGGAGCCGACGGACAGCTGCAATACCTAGGGCGGGCCGACGAGCAGGTCAAGATCCGCGGCTACCGCATCGAGATCGGCGAAATCCATACCGCGCTAACCGATTTGGATGGCGTTAGGCAGGCCGCGGTGGCCGTCCGCGAGGACCGCCCCGGCGACAAGCGCCTGGTCGCCTACATCGCCGGCACCGCCGACCCGACCGAGGTCCGCGCCCGGCTCGCCGACCGGCTGCCCCACTACATGCTTCCGGCCGCCGTCGTCGCGCTCGACGAATTGCCGCTGACCCTGAACGGCAAACTCGACACCCGCGCCCTGCCTGCACCCGACTACCAGGAAAGTGGGGAATACCGGCCTCCGGCGACTCCAGTGGAGGAAATCCTCGCCGGCATCTACGCGCGGGTCCTGGGGCTGCCGCGCGTCGGGGTCGAGGAGTCCTTTTTCGACCTCGGCGGGGATTCATTGTCGGCCATGCGTCTGGTCGCGGCGGTCACTACCGGTCTGGGCGCCCACCTCCAAGTACGAACCTTGTTCGAGGCGCCCACGATCCGGCAGTTGGCCCAGCATCTCGGTGCGGGCGAGGGCCGCCCCACCCGCGTCGTGGCCGGTGCGCGGCCGGCGGTGGTGCCGTTGTCGTTCGCCCAATCCCGCTTGTGGTTCACCGATCAGTTGCAGGGGCCGTCGCCGGTTTACAACCTGCCCGCGGCGATGCAGCTGGACGGGCCCCTGGATGTCGAGGCGCTCGGGATGGCGCTCGCCGACGTGGTGGCCCGGCACGAAAGCCTGCGCACGGTGTTTGCCGCACCGCTCGGGACACCCCGGCAGGTCGTCGTCCCCGCCGAGCGCGCCCACTTCGGCTGGCGAGTGGTGGACGCCGTCGAGTGGTCGGCCGGCCGCCTCGACGAGGCCATCGAGGACACTGCCCGCCACACCTTCGAGTTGGCCACCGAAATACCGTTGCGCGCGAAGCTTTTCCGGGTCTCCCCGGACCGGCATGTGTTGGTGGCGGTCATCCACCACATCGCCGCCGACGGGTCGTCCCTGACGCCGCTGGTGCGCGATCTCGGGGTGGCCTATGCCAGCAGGTGCGCGGGCGAGGCGCCCGCGTGGGCGCCGCTGGCGGTGCAGTACGCCGACTACACGCTATGGCAGCAGGCCGGCCTGGGCGCACTGGACGACCCTGACAGCGCCATCGCGGGGCAGTTGCGGTACTGGCAACAGGCTTTGGCCGGACTGCCCGAGCGTCTCGCGTTGCCCATCGACCGGCCGTACCCGCCGGAGGCCGACCATCGCGGATCCAGCGTGGCGGTGGAGTGGCCGGCGGAGCTGCAACAGCGCGTCCGTGAGATCGCTCGCGAGCACAACGCGACCAGCTTCATGGTGCTCCAGGCCGCCCTGGCGGTGCTGCTGGCAAAAGTCGGCGCGACCTCCGATGTGGCGGTGGGCTTCCCGATCGCCGGGCGCCGGGATCCGGCGCTGGACGAACTGGTGGGCTTTTTCGTCAACACCCTGGTGCTCCGGGTCGATCTGGCCGGAAACCCCAGTCTCGCAGAGGTGTTGGCGCAGGTGCGGCAGCGCAGCCTCGCCGCCTACGAGCATCAGGACGTGCCCTTCGAGGTGCTCGTGGAACGGCTCAACCCCACCCGCAGCCTCACCCACCATCCGCTGGTGCAGGTCATGCTGACCTGGCAGAACAACGGGCCCGCCGACTTGCACCTGGGCGACGTCCGGGTGACGTCGCTGCCGCTCGACATGCGCACGGCCCGCATGGATCTGGTGTTCTCATTGGCCGAACGCTGGACCGACGACGGACAGCCCGCCGGCATCGGCGGGTCCGTGGAGTTCCGCACCGATGTGTTCGACACCGGCACCGTCGCGGCCCTGATCGACCGTTTGCGGCGGGTGTTGGTTTCGTTGACCACCGACGCGACCCGCACGCTCTCGGACGTCGACGTCCTCGACGAATCCGAAAATGCCCGCCTGCGCGCCCTCGGCAACCAAGATGCGCTGACGCGGCCGTGGGTGCCGGTGTCGATTCCGGCGTTGTTCGCCGCGCAGGTGGCCCGTAGTCCGTTGGCGACGG
>NZ_LQOU01000062.1 GCF_002102155.1 Mycobacterium europaeum | reverse complement strand
CCGCAACGGAATCTCCACCGCCAAATCAAACGAATAACACGCCGCCGCCTCAACCGCCCCCTGCAACCGATCCGCCGGCCACCCGCCGGCATCGACGACTTGCCAGCCGAAATCGAAGTGGCCGACCGGGACAACCACTTGTTGCGGGGTCCCGTCGGGCGCGACGAAAATCGTGCGCAGGCTTTCATGCCGGGCCACCACGTCGGCCAGCGCCGCCCCGAGGACGTCGACATCCAGGCGTCCGCGCAAGCGCAGGGCCACGGCCATGTTGTGCACGGGCGACGACCCGTGCAGTTGGTCGAGGAACCACAACCGGGACTGGGCGAACGACAACGGCACCACCGCCGGCCGGGGGCCGGCCACCACCCGCGGGAGGCGGCCCTCGCCCTCACCCAGGCGGGGCACCAGCCGGCGAATGGTCGGCGCCTCGAACAACGTCCGCACCGAAAGGTTCGCGTTCAGAGCGGCGTTCACCGCGGCGACCAGGCGCATCGCAGACAGCGAATCCCCGCCCAGATCGAAGAAGGAGTCATCCACGCCGACCCGGGTGAGGCCCAGGACTTGGGCGTAGATTCCGGCCAGGATCTCCTCGACCGCACTGGCCGGGGCGCGGTAGCCATCACCGGCGGCGTATTCCGGTGCCGGAAGCGCGCGGGTGTCGAGTTTGCCGTTGAGGGTCATCGGCAGCGACTCGAGGGCGACGATGGCGGCCGGGATCATGTAACCGGGCAGCCGCTCGCCCAGCGCGGTGCGCACCCCGTCGGGGTCGGCCGTGCCGGTGAGGTAGCCGACCAGGCGCTTGTCGCCGGGGCGGTCCTCGCGGGCGATCACCACCGCCTGCCCGACCCCATCCAAAGCCGTTATCGCGGCTTGGATTTCCCCCAATTCGATACGGTAACCGCGGATCTTGACCTGCTCGTCGGCGCGCCCCACATACCGTAGTTGCCCGTCGACGCCCCACCACACCAGATCGCCCGTCCGATACATCCGCGTCCCCACCCCACCGAACGGACACGCCACGAACCGCGACCCGGTCAGCCCCGCCCGGCGCACGTACCCCAAC
>NZ_LQOU01000061.1 GCF_002102155.1 Mycobacterium europaeum | reverse complement strand
CTAGTGTCCTGAGTCATTAATTTGGGTGCAGTAGTTGGCGATGCTGGTCAGGATTTGGTCGGCTGTCTTGGTCCAGACGTAGGGGCGCGGGTTGTCGTTCCAGGTGTCGATCCATGCACGGATGTCGGTGTTGAGTTGGCGGACCGAGGTGTGGGTGCCGCGGCGTAGTTTCTTTGTGGTCAGCTCGGCGAACCAGCGTTCAACGAGGTTGAGCCACGAGGAGCTGGTTGGGGTGAAGTGCAGCACGAATCTGGGATGATTTGTCAGCCAACGCTTTACCGCAGGCGTCTTGTGAGTGGAGGCGTTGTCGAGCACAACGTGGCAATCCAGCTCAGTGGGCACTTCGGCGTCGATCTTCTTGAGAAACGCCAGGAACTCTTGGGAGCGGTGCCGGGCGTGTAAGGAGCCGATGACCTTGCCGGTAGCCAGGTCCAGGGCGGCATACAGGCTCGAGGTGCCGTGGCGGACGTAGTCGTGGCTGGCCCGTGCTGGGGTGCCGGGCAGCATCGGAAACACCGGTTGGGTGCGGTTGAGCGCTTGGATCTGGGTTTTCTCGTCCACGCACAGCACCATGGCCCGCTCCGGAGGATCCAGGTAGAGCCCGACGATGTCGCGAACCTTGGCGACGAACAGCGGATCCTTGGACAATTTCCACGAATCCTGTTTGTGCGGCGCCAGACCGAACGCCCGCCAGACGCGAGAGACCATCGACTGGCTCAAGCCCAAGTGGGCAGCCATCGACCGGGTTGACCAATGCGTGGCATCTGGTGGGGCGCTCTCCAATGTCGTGGCGATCAGCGCTTCGATCCGATCGTCGCCCACCACCCGCGGCCGGCCCGGGCGCGGTTCATCGACCAATCCATCCAGACCCTGTTCGGCGAAGCGGTTACGCCAGCGTCGCACCGTCGTGATGGCCAAGCCCAGTCGAGCTGCCAGCTCCGTATTGGATGCACCATCTGCGGCGGCCAACACAATTCGTGCCCGCATCGCCAACCCAGCCGCACTCGTTCGTCGCCGCGCCCAACCCTCCAGCTCAACCCGCTCCCCAGCGGACAGCACGATCTCGGCGGCATGAGGCGTCGGCAC
>NZ_LQOU01000060.1 GCF_002102155.1 Mycobacterium europaeum | reverse complement strand
GCACCGGCACCCGCCCCCGCTCCGGCAGCCCCCCAACCGGGGCCCGGCCCGTCCCACGGCGATCAGTGGGACGACTGGCTGCGCCGGCACCTCGGGGCACACGGCATCCCGATCCCCCAGCCGTAACGCCCGGAACTGAAAGCGGCGAGTGCGCGTAAAATCGTGGCACTAGGGGAATATAGGGTGGGGACTCAGTGACCTCTGGCGTTTTCGCGGGGTGCGGCGGCCACGTCCTCATCATCAGGGCTAGCAATCGAACCTTGGAGGAGCTTTGGACACCGTACTTGGCGTGTCAATGGCGCCGACGGCAGTCCGGATGGTGCTGGTAGAAGGCCAAAATGGCGAAGGCGCCACCGTCGACGAAGACAATTTCGACGTCCCAACCGAAGACGACGCCGCAACGCTCACGGCCGCCAACCAGGTAGTCTCGGCGATCCTGGGCACGCGCGAGGGCGCGGCCGAAGGCGGCTACCAACTGGCGTCGACCGGCGTGACTTTCACCGATCCGATCGAGGCCGCCGCCCTGCGGGATGCGCTGGCCGCCCACAAGGTCGAGAACGTGATGTTGGTCTCGGCCTTCCTGGCCGCGGCGGCGCTGGCCCAAGCGGTCGGCAGCCAGACGAACTACGCGCAGACGGCGCTGCTCTACATCGAGCCCGACACCGCTACCCTTGCCGTCGTCAACAGCGCCGACGGGTCGATCGCCGACGTGCGTCGGCAGCCCCTACCGGCCGATGACGAGGCCGCCGTGGCCCAGCTGGCCGCGATGGTGTCGGACGCCGAGAGGCTCGAGACGCGCCCGGACGGGGTGTTCGTCGTCGGTTCCGGCGTCGACATCCCCCTGATCAAGCCCGCGCTGGAGGCCGCGACCACGCTGCCGTTGTCGGCGCCCGAGGAGCCCGAGACGGCGTTGGCCCGGGGCGCGGCCCTGGCCTCGGCTCACGCGCCGCTGTTCTCGTCGTCCACCGCTGCGCTGGCCTACGCGCAAGACCCCGGAACCGGGGCCATCAACCCGTTCGCGGTTGCGCCGGGCTACTTCGACGTCCCCGCGGGCGCCGGCGAGGAAGGCCTCGCGTACAGCGCCGTGCCCGACGAAATCGACGACCTGTACACCGGTGCGCACACCGGCGCCACCGCTCTCGTCAACGCGGGCTATCCCGAGCGCAGCTCGTTCCGCGTGGTGGGCAGCATCGTGGCGGGCGTGTTCGTCATCGGTGTGGTGGCCCTCGTCGTCTCCCTGGCGATCGCCATCCGGCCCACGGCCAACGTCCGGCCCAGCCCGAACCAGAACGTGGTCGTCGCGCCCACCCGGCCC
>NZ_LQOU01000059.1 GCF_002102155.1 Mycobacterium europaeum | reverse complement strand
GGTGTGTGAGTTCACGACATAGGTGACACATGAGTCGCGTCATGGGTTACACCTGTGTCGATGCCCGATGAGTCGCGTCATAGGTGACAGTCATGACGGATGTCCAAAGCGCGTGTGGTCGTCCTGGAAGTCACTAGCGGTCATCTGTCGGTGAGTGCGGCAGCCCGTGCCTACGGGATGTCCCGTCAACACATCTACCGGCTCGTGCAGCGCTACCACCAAGGCGGTCTTGAGGCCGTTGATCCCCGCTCCCGGCGCCCGGCCAGCAACCCCCGCGCGGTCAGCAACGAGGTGATTGCCGCCGTCGTGCTCACCCGCAAACAGCTCGTCAGTGACGGCCTCGACGCCGGCCCCGTCACCTTGCAAGGACACCTAGCCCACCAGGGCCTGCCGGTCCCGTCGACATCAACGATCCGGCGCATCCTGGGCCATCACGGCCTGATCACCCCGCAACCACGCAAACGGCCGCGCAGCTCCTATCACCGCTTCGCCGCCGAGCAACCCAACGAATGTTGGCAATCAGACTTCACGCACTGGACATTGGCTGATGGCATCGACGTCGAGATCCTCAACTGGCTCGACGACCATTCCCGCTACCTGCTGTGCTGTGTCGCCTACCGCCGCGTCGGCGGGCCCGACGTGGTGGCCAGCTTCACCGCCACCGCCGCCCACTACGGACTGCCCGCGTCTACGCTGACCGACAACGGATCGGTCTACACCTCACGATTCACCCACGGCCACAACGACTTCGAACGCCTGCTAGCCAGTCTGAGTGTCACCCAGAAAAACGGGCATCCCGGCCACCCCCAAACCCAAGGCAAAATCGAACGTTTCCACCAAACCCTCAAACGCTGGCTCGCCGCACGCCCCCGCCCCGCCACACTGGCCGACCTGCAACACCTGCTCGACGCTTTTCGCACCATCTACAACACCGCACGCGCACACCGCGCCCACCCCGGCCGACTCACCCCCGAACAGGCCTACCTAGCCCGACCCAAAGCCACCCCCACCGGCAACCCCCACGCGAAGTTCCGCATCCGCCACGACACCATCGACCAATTCGGCAAACTCACCCTGCGCCACGCCAGCCGCCTCCACCACCTCGGCATCGGCCGACCCCACGCCGGCACCCCCGCCCTGATCCTCATCACCACCCACACCGTCACCGTCATCAGCAAAACCGGTCACCACGTCCTGAGCAGCCACACCATCGACCCCGACAAAAACTACTGGCGCAACCAAAACAAAAACCCCGGCCGATGGCCGGGGAATCTGTAACCCATGACGCGACTCATCTGTCACCTATGACTCGACTCATCACA
>NZ_LQOU01000058.1 GCF_002102155.1 Mycobacterium europaeum | reverse complement strand
GGCCGGGCGGGGCCGCCACGACACCCGGATCACCGGGGGCCGGATCCGGATCCGCCAGCGCCGGAGCAGCGCCCAACACCAGCGCCACGCCCATCACAGAAGCCAGTCCGGCTGCGTTCAGAGCGGCCCAACGCCTCCCTCGGGTCCAGCCCGACATATGCATCCCTCCACGCTCGAGTCCCTGACACAGTGTGGCACAGGGGGCACGCCAGCTAACAAATTCGACCCCACGGGGGCGGCCGCAAAACCCGCGTTTGCGCCGTTGAGCTGGCCAGCTATGAATCGCGTGAGCTTGTCGGCGCAACGTCGAACGCCTGGCAGTTGGCCGCCGTGCCGACCAGCGCCAGCGCCATCAAACCGGCCGACGCGGCCAGCATCAGGACGACGTTGCGTTCGTAGAGCAGGCCGCCCGCCAGCGCCCCCGCCATGATGCCCACCTGGAACGCCGTCACGTACAGCCCCGACGCCCCGTCGGGGTCGTCGGCCCCGCTGCGCATCGCCGCGGACTGCATCATCGGCGAGACCGCGGTGGCCATCGCCCCCCACAGCACGATCGAAGCCGTCCCGATCAGCGCCGCCGCCGCGGCGGGCCGGCCCCCGAGGGCCAGCGCGGTCAGCACGACGAACGCGGCCGCCAAACCGGCCATGCAACCGACGATGGCCCCCTTGGGCCGCCGGTCGAGGGGCCGCGCCACCAAGCCGACGGCCAGCACGCCCGCGGCGCCGTAGGCGGCCAGCACCCACGCCAGGTTCGGTCCGCGGACCCCGACGACTTCGCGGATGATCTCCACGATGTAGGTGTAGGAGACGAAATGGCCGGTCACGCCGACCATCGTGATGATGCTGACGATGATCAGCCGGCGGTTGCGGTGGTGACGCGACCGCGGGCCCACACACTTGAGCTGGTCCTCGGTGAGCACCATCTCCGGCAGCATCACCCGGGCCGCCACCGTGACGGCGGCGGCCGCCACGGTCACGCACACCACGGCCACGCGCCAGCCCCACATCAGGCTCATGGCCGCGGTCAGCGGGCTGCCCACCACCAGGGCCAGGCTGGTCCCGACGTAGATCGACATCGTCGCGCGGCCGGCGTGGCTGGGCGGCACCAAGCGGGTCGCGATCGGGGCGATGACCGACCACAGCAGGCCGTGGGTGATCGCGCAGAGCACCCGGCCGGCGGCCAGCACCGCGAAGTTGGGCGCCACCGCGGAGATCAACTGCGAGACGGTCAGGCAGGTCAGGCTCGCCACCAGCACCCGGCGGCGCGACAGGTGGGCGGTCCAGCGCACCAGCGGGATCGTGGTCAGGGCCGCCACCAGGGCGTACCAGGACAGCAGTGTGCCCACCACGACCAGGCTGACGTGCAGGTTGCGGGCGATGGCCGGCAGCGCGCCGACGGGCAGGATCTCGGCGGTGACATAGGTGAAGGCCGCGGCGGCCAGCACAACGAGCTGAGCCGCGATCCGTGGGGTCCACGTTCGCGCGGCGGCGTTGGTTTCGGCTGTCATGGGGTCGGTGTCGGCCGGGTTACCCAGTTCTTGGGTTGTCGCGCCTAATGCGATCACACTGCCTTACCGTACGGACCGCAACCGCGGCTCCCCCCGTATCAGGGCCGGAATCCGGGTCTCAACTATGTCACCAATCAGGAACGAACGAGGCGCGCGATGGCGGCAGAGGCCTCGGCGAGCTTCTCATCGGCGTCGTCGCCGCCCTCCGCCACGGCGCGGGTGACGCAGTGGTTGAGGTGCTCGTCGAGCAAATTCAACGCGACCGAACGCAGCGCGCTGTTGACGGCGCTGATCTGGGTGAGGACGTCGATGCAGTACTTGTCTTCCTCGATCATCCGCGCGATGCCGCGCACCTGTCCCTCGATGCGCCGCAGCCGCTTGGCGTAGTTGTCCTTCTGCTGCGAATATCCGTGCGCGTTCGTCATGCGTCCTTCACCTCTGCCCGTACACCCCGCCGCGCGTGGCCGGGCGGCGTCCCGAATCCACTTTATACCCCGCCCGGGTATGACCCGCGCATTTGCCGTCCGGCCAGGTCACGCATACTTGCACGATGGCCACAACACCCGATACAGCCGCAGTCACCGACATCAAACCCCGCAGTCGTGACGTCACCGACGGCCTGGAGAAGGCCGCCGCGCGCGGCATGCTGCGGGCGGTCGGCATGGGCGACGAGGACTTCGCCAAGCCGCAGATCGGGGTGGCGTCGTCGTGGAACGAGATCACGCCGTGCAACCTCTCGCTGGACCGGCTCGCCACGGCGGTCAAGGAAGGCGTCTTCGCCGCCGGCGGCTACCCCCTCGAGTTCGGGACGATCTCGGTGTCCGACGGCATCTCGATGGGCCACGAGGGGATGCACTTCTCACTCCCGTCGCGGGAACTGATCGCGGACAGCGTCGAAACCGTCATGCAGGCCGAGCGCCTCGACGGCTCGGTGCTGCTGGCCGGCTGCGACAAGTCGCTGCCCGGGATGTTGATGGCCGCCGCGCGGCTGGACCTGGCGGCGGTGTTCCTCTACGCCGGCTCGATCCTGCCGGGGGTGGCCAAGCTGTCCGACGGCAGCGAGCGCGAGGTCACGATCATCGACGCGTTCGAGGCGGTGGGCGCCTGCGCCCGCGGACTGATGCCCCGCGAGGACGTCGACGCCATCGAGCGGGCGATCTGCCCCGGCGAGGGCGCCTGCGGCGGCATGTACACCGCCAACACCATGGCCTGTTCCGCCGAGGCGCTGGGCATGTCGCTGCCGGGCAGCGCGGCGCCGCCGGCGACCGACCGCCGCCGCGACGGGTTCGCGCGCCGCAGCGGTCAGGCCGTCGTCGAGCTGCTGCGGCGGGGCATCACCGCCCGCGACGTCCTCACCAAGGAGGCCTTCGAGAACGCGATCGCGGTGGTGATGGCGTTCGGTGGCTCGACCAACGCGGTGCTGCACCTGCTGGCCATCGCCCACGAGGCCGACGTCGACCTGTCGCTCGACGACTTCAGCCGGATCGGGTCGAAGGTGCCGCACCTGGCCGACGTCAAGCCGTTCGGCCGCCACGTGATGTCCCACGTGGACCACATCGGTGGCGTGCCGGTGGTGATGAAGGCGCTGCTGGATGCGGGGCTGCTGAACGGGGACTGCCTGACGGTGACGGGCCAGACCGTGGCCGAGAACCTGGCCGAGATCGCCCCGCCGGACCCGGACGGCAAGGTGCTGCGTGCGCTGAACAACCCGATCCACCCGACCGGGGGCATCACGATCCTGCGGGGATCGCTGGCGCCCGAGGGCGCGGTGGTCAAGACGGCCGGCTTCGACTCCGAGGTGTTCGAAGGCACGGCAAGGGTTTTCGACGGCGAGCGCGCGGCGCTGGACGCCCTCGAGGACGGGACGATCACCAAGGGCGACGTCGTGGTGATCCGCTACGAGGGCCCCAAGGGCGGGCCCGGCATGCGCGAGATGCTCGCCATCACCGGCGCGATCAAGGGCGCCGGCCTGGGCAAGGACGTGCTACTGCTGACCGACGGCCGCTTCTCCGGCGGCACGACCGGCCTGTGCGTGGGCCACATCGCGCCCGAGGCGGTCGACGCCGGACCGATCGCGTTCGTGCGCGACGGCGACCGGATCCGCCTGGACGTCGCCAACCGGGTGCTCGACGTGCTGGTCGATCCGGCCGAATTCGATTCCCGCCGAGAGGGTTTCACCCCTCCCCCGGCGCGTTACACGACCGGCGTACTGGCCAAGTACGTCAAGCTGGTGAGTTCGGCGGCGATCGGCGCGGTCTGCGGTTAGGCCCGATCGCCGCCTGGCTCAAGGGATTTGGCGACTATGCGTGGGCGGCCGCCGCGCGGATGCGCCTGCCGAAGTAGGCGGCGTTGAGGCCCAGAACCGTCAGCAACGCACCGGCGACGACGTTCGACCACATCGTGCCGGCGGTCAGCGCGACGCCCGGCAGGACCCACGGCGAGACGATGGCCCACACGCCGAGCACCGGCATCGTCCAGGTCAGGCCGTGCGCGCGGTCGAGAGCCGTTGCGAACCCGTACGCCAGGAACGCCGCCGCGATCCCGACGATCAGGTTGGACGTGGCGAGCGATGCCGTCGCGCCGAATCCCACCATCCACGGTGACGCGGCCACGTACAGGCCCGTCAGCAACGCCAATCCGAAGGTGACGTGCGCACTCATCGACTCGGCGGCGCGGTCGTAGTTCGCGCGCAGAGCCAACAAATCCGGGTGGTGATCGATTGATGAATGGACTGTACTCATTTTGTGACCTTTCTGTTATGCAGCAAGCCTTTTGAGCCGACTGCACCCATCCATCTGCCGTCAAGGTTACGCCCGGCCGCCGCGCGGCAGCAACGAAATGCAGACCGTCCGGAACCGGCACCCGGGGCGGGATTGACCGGCCGCGTAGCGTCGTAAGACATGGACATCGCGGATCGCCTGCGCCTCGACGTCCCGGTGGCGCAGGCCGGCATGGGCGGTGGGCTGGCGGGTGCGGCGCTGGCGGCGGCGGTCGCCGCAGCGGGCGGCCTGGGCACCCTGGGCCTGACCACGCCGCGCCAGCTACGCGCGGCCATCGACGAGGTCCGCGAACGGGTTCCGGGTCGCGCGGTCGCGGTCAACCTGTTGATGCCCTTCGTTCATCGCGCACACGTCGCGGTCTGCGTCGAGACCGGCGTCGACGTGGTCGTGCTCGCCTTCGGGGAAAAGCGCGGGCTGGTCCGCGAGCTTCACGAGGCCGGCATCTTCGTGTTCGTGATGGTCGGCACCGCGGCGCAGGCGAGCGCCGCGATCGGCTGGGGCGCCGACGGTTTGATCGCCCAGGGCCGCGAGGCCGGCGGCCACCTCGTCGGGACCATGCCGGCGCTGCGGTTCCTGCCGCAGGCGCTGGCGGCGGCCGGCCGCCGCCCGGTCCTGCTCGCCGGCGGTATCGCCACCCGCGCCGACACCGCGGCCGCCCTGGCCGCCGGTGCCGCCGGGGTGGTCGCGGGAACGCGGTTCCTGATGACGCACGAGGCCAACGCCAACCGGGAGTACCAGCGGCGAGTGGCCAACGCGGACAAGACGATCGAGACCAATCTGTTCGGCCTGAGCTGGCCGCTGCGGCACCGCGTCGTGCCCAACGCCGCAACGCGGCGCTGGTGCCGCGACGATGGCTGGGCGAAGGCCTTACCGGCGGCCATCAACTCGGCGAGCCGCCCCCTGGCCGCGCTGGGCTACTTCGACGCCGGCGCCTTGATGCGCCTGCAGTCGCCGCGCCGGCCGTGGTTCACGCCGCTCGCGCCGCTCGCCGCGAAGCCCGATGCCTGGGTGGACCGGTCGGCGCTGTACGCGGGCGAGACGGCGCTTCGCATCGGCGAACTCACCTCGGCCGCGCGGGCGGTGGCCGACCTCAGCCCGCGCTGACGGGCTAGTGTCCTGAGTCATTAATTGCAATCTAGTTGTTAGACTGGGTTGTGCCGACGCCTCATGCCGCCGAGATCGTGCTGTCCGCTGGGGAGCGGG
>NZ_LQOU01000057.1 GCF_002102155.1 Mycobacterium europaeum | reverse complement strand
CGGTGTATTCGGGTGCGGGCAGGGCGCGGGTGTCGAGTTTGCCGTTGAGGGTCATCGGCAGGGACTCGAGGGCGACGATGGCGGCCGGGACCATGTAACCGGGCAGCCGCTGGGCCAGCGCGGTGCGCACCCCGTCGGGGTCGGCGGTGCCGGTGAGGTAGCCGACCAGGCGCTTGTCGCCGGGACGGTCCTCGCGCACGATCACCACCGCGTCCTCGACACCGTCCAGGGCGGCCAGCGCCGAGCGGACTTCGCCGACCTCGATGCGATAGCCGCGGATCTTGACCTGCTCGTCGGCGCGCCCCACATACCGCAGCTGCCCATCGGCGCCCCAGCACACCAGATCGCCCGTCCGATACATCCGCGCACCGGGCCCGCCGAACGGGCACGCCACGAACCGCGAGGCGGTCAACCCCGCCCGGCGCACATACCCCAGCCCCACCCCGCGACCGGCCACATACAACTCACCGACCACCCCGGCCGGCACCGGCCGCAACCAACCGTCCAGCACAAACAACCCCGCCCCGGGCACCGCCGACCCGATCGCCGGCGCCCCCGATTTCGCGGCCAACGGGGCACTGGCGGTAGCGAAGATCGTGCTCTCGGTCGGCCCGTAGACGTTCATCATCGCCCGCCCCGGCGCCCAGCGATCCACCAACTCCGCGGGCACCGGCTCGGCCCCGATCACCAGCGCCGTGGAATCCAAACCCTGCGGTGAGAGCATCCGCACCGCCGCCGGGGTCTGACTCAACACCGTGACCCGCTCGGCGACCAACAACGCATGGAAATCCTTGGGCGAGCGGGCCACCGCCTCGGGCACCACCACCAACCGCCCACCATGCAGCAACGCACCCCAGATCTCCCACACCGAGTAATCGAAGGCATACGAATGGAACTGGGTCCACACCTGCTCCGGCGCCAACGCCACCCCCACCGCCGGCGCGTCGAACAACCGCGTCACATTGGCGTGAGTGACCGCCACCCCCTTGGGCACCCCCGTGGTCCCCGACGTGTAGATGATGTGCGCGACATCCTCCGGATCGGGCCCCGGCAACGCGGTGGCCGGCTGGGTCTGCAGGGCCGGGCTGTGCACGTCGACGATCGGCAGCACGCGAGCGGACAGCTTCTCGGCCAGCGCCGCGGTGCTCACCGCCGCCACCGGCGCGGTATCGGCGAGCATGAACTCGATGCGCGCCGCCGGCAACGCCGGGTCGATCGGCAGATACGCCGCCCCCGACTTGAGCACCCCCAGGATCGCCACGATCGCCTCGGCCGAACGCTCCAACAGCACCGCCACCGACTCCCCCGGACCCGCGCCGCGGCCAATCAACGCATGCGCCAACCGGTTCGACGCCTCATCGAGCTCCCGATACGTCACCGACCGACCCTCAAACCTCACCGCCGTCGCCAACGGACTACGGGCCACCTGCGCGGCGAACAACGCCGGAATCGACACCGGCACCCACGGCCGCGTCAGC
>NZ_LQOU01000056.1 GCF_002102155.1 Mycobacterium europaeum | reverse complement strand
CGCGACTCATCGGGCATCGACACAGGTGTAACCCATGACGCGACTCATGTGTCACCTATGTCGTGAACTCACACACCCCTCACACACCCTCACACACCCCTCACACACCCCTCGGACACATCCGGCGACACGACTCAATCGGCTGTCGCCTTGACTTGTCGCAGGTGCGGATCGTAATCAAGGTGGGCACTGTCGACACGCCGTCATCCGGGCGACGAACTGGTCGGCGTTTGCCTCAGTGGGAGCCGCCGGATCGTCGTTGTCGGGTGTCGTTATGGCCGCGGTACGACGCCGCCCTGATCCAGCGGCCCGGAGATCCGCGACCATCGTGGGAACCGGTGAACGATCGCGGCATCCAGGGTGAGATGACTGGGGTGGCCGTGCTCAAGTAATACCAGCAGGGCGGAAAACACCAGTGCATAGATGATGCCCGGTCCGATGTCGGTAGCTCCCGGACCGTACGGTGCGCCGAAACCGTCGGCCGTGCACCATATCGCCATGGCGTAGAGGGCACCGCCCACGAAGACAACGCGACGGGCGACTCCGAGAACCAACGTGAACGCAAGCAACGTCTCGGTAACCGCGCCGATATACACGAACACCGCCGGCGCGGGCCGTTCCAGCGCGAGGACGAAATCGAACCACCAAGCGAGCCAGTGCGGCTCGGCGGCCGCGGTGCTTATCATGTTCGGCAGGAAGGTCGCGCGGAACCCGGGTTGCCACTTCAGCCAGGCATCGACGCCGAAGATAATCCCGAATGCGATCCGCAGCCCGGTAGGAGCCCAGCCTCGCCAATTCGTTGCTGTGTTCATCGTCTGCCCCTCTCGGCCGGAACAGTGGTGGTACTCGCTAAAGCCGCGCAACGGCGGGCGGTGCTCTTACCCGATCGATCGACCAGCGTCGTCGTGCGGCGGTGCGGCCAGCCTCTCGAACCACTCTGTCTCGCAACATCATCGCTACCACGACTCGCCCATGTCCTTGAACGACTCCTGGGAAGCTACTGTGAATATAGGTGCACTGCTGCTTCTGTCAGATGCGCGACGCCTGGACGTGGCCGTCGTACTTGCAGGTCACGGTCTGGGCAATGATGGCTGCCCCCAACGACTGCGACTCCGTGGGGCGGACTCGGCGCACAGGATCATCGAGCCGGGCGCGTTCATCGCGTAGCATCAGCCCGGAAGCTTGCAAGCTCCGCGCGCTGACTGCAGTTGACCTGCAGTGGATTTCGGGCGCCACCTCCGAATATGAATTGGCAACAAATCAGTCAATGAAGGATCTGACTATATGAGAAATCCGGCACGCGCCGCATCGCTTGCTGCGGTAGTCGCTCTGGCCGCCATTTTGTTCGCGTCGCCTGCGCTGGCGCATGTCAAGGTCTCTGGCACCAACGCCAGACAGGGTGGTTATGGAGTCTTGACGTTTAGCGTGCCCAATGAGTCGGATTCGGCCGCAGTCGTCGGGTTGCGGGTGTTCCTCCCGCAGGACACGCCTATCTATGTCGTGGACACCGCGCCCAACCCGGGCTGGACAGCGATCCTGACCGAGAAGCCACTGCCGTCACCGCAAACGGACAATAACGGCACAGTGCACAACAGCTTTGTGTCGGAAGTGCATTGGATTCCCGATAACCCCCAGGCGGCGATCGGGCCCAAGCAGTTCGGCCAATTCTCGATGTATGCCGGCCCGCTGCCGAACCGCAACGCGTTGCCGCTGCCTGCGGAACAAACTTACAGTGACGGCCGCATCGTGAATTGGAATGACGACCCGTTCGCCGGTCCGCCCCAGCCCGGGCACCCGGCTCCGGTGCTCAAGCTCGGCTCGGGAGCCTCCGACCTGGATATCTTCACCACTACCGAAACGGTCCAGAACAACACGCCGCTATGGCCCGCCATCGTCGCGCTGGTTGTCGCGGCTGTGTCGCTGCTGATTGCGGGCGCGGCCTTCATCCTGATGCGTCGTAAAGATAAGAAGAAAGACGAGAATATCGTTGCGCCGCAAGGGTAATGCGGACATGCCCGGGACGCTGCTGAAATCCCGCGCCGCCGCCGGCCCTCGTGCCAGCAGTCGCCATGCGCCGGCCCTCGCCCGGCTAGCATTCGTCGATCGTCGATGACGCCGCGGAAGCTCGAATCTCGATTTCGGAATTGACATGCATGGTTGCGTTGCTCGAGAGCTCCAGCTTGCAAATGCGGCGGGTGGGCCGTATCCGGAGCGGTTTGCGAGTGGGGTGAGTGAATGATTGCTGCGTTGTGCCGGCATCGGATTCGAGGCTGGGCACTGTTCATGGCGGTCGGCGTACTTGCGGGATGCGGTCATGGTGGCGGTTCCGGGGCGCCGGCGGTGACCCCGACGACGACGCGAGCGTCGTGGTCGCCGCCGCCGGTAGCTCCGCCCGACCCCCGGACCTTGCTCAGCGCCGGCGCCGCAGCTGTGGCGCAAGTCCCGCAGAGCGTGCTGAGCTTCATCGAGACCGAACAAAGCCAATCGTGGCGGGTGCGCGTGGTAGTAGCCGACGGCACCGAACAGCAGATGGATATCGATTCAGGCGGGACGACGGTATTAGTAGGTCCGACTCCCCGAAACAACAGTGACGCCGACACCGCAGCCCGCCGGGCCCGGGTGGCAGCCGCACACCTGGACTATCGGGCCGCCGTCCAAAAAATACTTGAGGTTGTGCGCAGCGGATCCATCACTTATTTGAGCCTCGCCGACACCAGCGGAGCGACCGCGTGGGAAGCCGACGTATGGGACACGAACTTGGTCGAGCACAAAGTCATCATCAATGCCACGTCCGGGGCGCTCCTACAAAACAAGCAGATATAAGCCCAACCCGGGCGCTGGGTGGGCGTCGAGGTGGCCACCTACACTTCACTTAGCGCAACCGCACCGTGCCGACGTGGGTAAGCCGCGGCATGTCGAACCAACCCCAGTGACCGGCCGGCCGGGCAGGCGACTGTCTAACTGACCGAGTGGCCCGCTGGGCGGCGACCGAACGGCGGCGGTGCGGAACGAAGCCCTCTCCCAATCCCGTCCGCGTACAGTCGGAGTAGCGTCAGCCGAATTCGCATTTTCCCGTCGACAGGTCAATTGCATGCATGATGGTGCCCACATAGGCGTCGAGATCGACCTTGACGCTTTGTGGGCGGCCGTGCCGTGCCCCACGCTGGTCATCGATCGCGAGGGGATCGTGCGGGCGCTGAGCGGGTCCGCCGAATCGCTGATGCCGGGCGCACTGCCGGGCAGCCGGATCGACGACTCGGTCGATTGGCTCTGGCGCGCGCACGACCGTCTCGTCCAGGTCGCCCCTGCTGCGCTCGACCGGGACGTGTCCGTCGTCTCGGGAAGCGTGGCCGGCCGCAAATTCGACGCGCACGCCGCGGTGCTGCCCACCGGTGAGGTGGCGTGGTCGCTGGTCGAGGACACCGCCCAGCTCTTGCGCCAGGCGCAGGAGGCGCTGGCGCGGGAGCAGGAACGCACGGCGATCCTGCTCGAGGCGTCTTCGGTGTTGACGGCGTCGCTGAACGTGGACCGCTGCCGGGAGGCGACCGTGCAGATGGCCGCGCGGCACCTGTCCGACGCGGCGGTGCTGGTGGCCCCCGCGGGCCGCGGCCGGCGGCTACCGGTCTTCTACAGCGGGGCAGACGAGGTCGTGGAGCAGTGCAGTGTCGACGCCGATCCTGCGGTGGTGGCGGGTTTGAGCGAGGCGCTACACGGGTTCCCGCCGGTCTCCTCCGGCTGGATCGACCCGATGACGATACCGGATTGGCTTGTGCCCCAGCACTTCTCGGGCCCACCCGGGTCCGTGATGATTCTGACGCTGCCGGGCCACGGCGTCTCGGCCGGGGCGTTGGTGTTGCTGCGGCGCACGGATCGGGCGGTCTACAGCGCGGACGACGAGCTGTTCGCCGGCTTGTTCGCCGCCCGGGCCGGGGCAGCGCTGTCCGCCGCGCGGCTCTACGCCGAGCAGGCCGCCATCACCCGCACGCTGATGCGTGACCTGTTGCCCCCGCCGCTGCACGGGTTGCACGGCATCGAATTCGCCGGCGGCTACCGGGCCTCGAAGGATTACGAGGTCGTGGGCGGCGATTTCTACGACTTCCACCCCGCGGCGCGCCCGGAGGACGAGACGCTGGTGGTCCTCGGCGACGTCTGCGGCAAGGGCCTGGAGGCCGCCGTGATGACCGGCAAGATCCGGAACACGCTGCAGGCCCTGACGCCGCTGGCCCAGGACCATGAGGGGGTGCTCACGCTGCTCAACCGCGCCATGTTGAGCTCGGATCACACCCGGTTCGCCACGTTGGTGCTGGCCTCGGTCGCCTACCGCGACGGCCAGGTGGTGCTGCGGTTGACCTGCGCCGGGCATCCACCCCCGTTGATCGTGCGCGACAACGGGCAGGTGGAAGAGGCCGACACCAAGGGCACCCTGGTGGGCGCCCTGGAGCGCATCACCGTGCAATCGTTCGAGACGTTCCTGGCGCCCGGGGAAACGTGCCTGCTCTACACCGACGGAATCACCGAGGCGCGCGGCGGACCGCTCGGGCACGACTTCTTCGGCGAACAGCGGCTGGCGGACTCGCTCACCGGGTGCGCCGGCATGCCGGCCGAAGCGATCGTCGAACGCGTCCTGATGCTGGCCACGCAATGGGTGGGGCAGCGGGTGCACGACGACATCGCTGTCGTGGCCATCACCGCCCCACAGCGCACCCATCTCAGCGCCGTCGACGGCCACACCCGCGGCAGGTACGTGGCGTGAGGCCCAACGACACCGGTGTGGCCGCCTCCCGGGCGACCGACGAACTCGTTGTCCGCGAACGGCTTTGGAGCGCGCTTACCGACCGTGACGAATTCGCCGCGGCGGCCACTGTGTTCGCCGCGATGGATGCCGGCATGACGGCGGAGGACGTGCTGCTGGAGGTGATCGCTCCCGTCCAGCACAAGGTGGGCACCGAATGGGCCGCCAACCGCATCACCGTCGCGCAGGAACACGCGGCCACGGCCATCAACGACCGCGTCATCGCCGCGCTGGCTCATCACCCCGCCGGCAAAGCCCAGACCCACGGCGGCCGCGTCGCTGTGGCGTGCGTGGACGGCGAGTGGCACGCTTTGCCCCCGCGGCTGCTTTCGGAGGTCCTGCGGTTGCGCGGCTGGCAGGTCGACTTCCTCGGCGCGCAGGTTCCGACCCCCCACCTGATCGCGCACCTGCACCAGCACGGCCCCGACGTCGTGGCGCTCTCCTGCTCGATCCCGACCCGCCTGCCCACCGCGCACGCCGCGATCGTCGCGTGCCAGTCCGCCGGGTTTCCGGTCCTGGCCGGCGGCGCCGCGTTCGGCCGCGACGGCCGTTTCGCCCGCCGGCTGGGCGCCGACGCCTGGGCGCCCGATGCGCGGACCGCCGATGAACGCCTGAACCGTGGCTTCCCCGCCGTCAGGCGAGTTCGCAACCGCCAGCCGATCGATGACCTACCGCATCTGGTTGACCAGGAGTACACCCTGGTGAGCCGGAGCGCGGCGCAACTGGTCAAGTCCACCGTCGCCGACCTGGAGGACCGCTTTCCCACCATGCGCGCCTACTCCACACAACAGCAGCAGCACACCGCCGAGGACATCGGTCACATCGTCGACTTCCTCACCGTGAGCCTGTACATCGACGACGACGCGTTGTTCACCGACTTCATCACCTGGACCGCCGAGATCCTCGTCGCGCGCGGCGTCCCTGCGGCCTCGCTGCACCCGGCCCTGGATTTGCTGACGGTGCAGCTCAATGAGTTCCCCCGCAGCCAGCGCCTCCTGCGTGCAGCAAACGATGCCCTCACCACCGTCGCCGGCCCGGGAGCGTCCGCATGAACCTTTCGCTGAACGTCGCCGTGACCGGGCGGTCGGCCTGCGTGCGGGTGTCCGGCGACCTGGTCTACGAAACGGTGGACGCCATGGTCGACGCCGCCGGCCAGCTACTCAGCGCGGTGCCCGCCCCCGCACACCTCCATCTCGACCTCTCGGAGCTGGCCTTCTGCGATTCGGCCGGTCTCTCCGGACTGCTCCTGGTCCATCGCCGGAGCTGTCAGGCGGGCGTGCAGCTGCACCTGGACCATCGACCGCGGTTCCTCGATCGCATCCTCGACCTCACGGGGACGTTCGAGCACCTGGTCACCACGCCGCACGGCGACGCGGGGTCACACAGCGCTCCGGGTGAGACCCGGGTTCGCTGACCGGCGCCCGGCCGCCACGCAGCCCGTAGGCTGGGTCGCAACCGATGACACCCCACGGATTCCTTCGCCACACTGCCTCGCGCACGTTCCTCGACCGTCGCGAGGCGGGGCGCGCCCTGGCCGAACAGCTGATGTCCTACCGAGACCGGGACGACGTGCTGATTTTCGGTCTGGCTCGCGGCGGCGTGCCGGTGGCCTGGGAGGTCGCCGCGGCGTTGCACGCGCCGCTGGATGTGTTCCTGGTCCGCAAGCTCGGGGTCCCGAACTGGACGGAGCTCGCGATGGGCGCGCTGGCCAGCGGCGGCGTCGTCGTGATGAACGACGACGTGGTGTCCAGCCTGCGGATCACCGACGAGCAGGTGCGCGGGGTGATCGAGAGCGAGGCGGCCGAACTCGCCCGCCGCGAGAGCGCATACCGAGGCGGGCGCCCGGCGGCCGACCCGGCCGGCAAGGTGGTGCTCTTGGTCGACGACGGGATCGCCACCGGCGCCAGCATGCTGGCCGCCGTCCGGGCGGTGCGGGCCGGCAGGCCCGGCTCGACACCCGAGAAAATAATCGTCGCGGTCCCGGTCGGGCCCGCCTCCACCTGCCGTGAACTCGCGCAGGAGGCCGACGAGGTGGTGTGCGTGTCGATGCCGCCCGGGTTCGAAGCCGTGGGGCAGGTGTACGCCGATTTTCACCAGGTCAGCGACGACGACTTGCGTCAGGCGCTCGCCACGCCCACCGGCTGACTGCTACTTGGCGGCCTCGTCGCCGGGGCCCTCCGCGGATACCGCCGACTGTTCCGTCGCCTCCGGCGCCGGCCGCGTGGCGGTTTCCTCCGACGATTCGTAGCCGCCCTTGTCCAGGGCGTCCTCGGGGTAGTCGACGGCCTCCCCGCCGGCCCCTTCCTGGTCCTGGACCTCCGCCTCGTCCTGGTGTTGGTCTGCGCCGCCCGCGTCGCGCCGCTGCCGCTCCTGCAGCGCATCGACGATCAGCAGCACGACGCCGAGGACGCTGGCGCCGATGCACACCCAGGCGACCAACTCGTTGCTCGTGACCACGGCGAACACCAACGCCACAAGCCCGACCAGGGCCAGTACCAGCGCAATGATCAACATGGGTCATCCTCCAAGCGGCGAGCGGGCCAGCCGGTTCGTGTGCAGGTCCAGTGTGCCCACCGCGCGGCTTGGCGAGTGTCCGGCACGCCTGTGAGGTTAGTTGTTACCCCGGTTGAATTGGTCGAACCCGCCGGCGTCTGCGCTGGAGTCGACGGGTGCCGCCGACCCGCGCTGCCCGAGCTCCTCCAGCTGCGATTCCAGGTAGGTCTTGAGCCGGGTGCGGTACTCGCGTTCGAAGGTGCGCAGCTGCTCGAGGCGGCCTTCCAGGACGGTGCGCTGCTGGTTGATGGTGCCCATGATCTCGGAGTGCTTGCGCTCGGCGTCGGCCTGCAGGGCGTCGGCCTTCTCCTGGGCCTGACGCAGCTGGGCCTCGGAACGGGTCTGCGCATCCGCGAGCATCGCGTCGGCGCGCTGCCGGGCCTCGGTGACCGTGGTCTCGGCGGTCTGGCGGGCCTCGGTGAGGATCTGGTCGGCGTTGGCGCGGGCGTCGGCCAGCATCTTCTCCGACTCCGCCTTGGCGGTGCTGGTCAGCCGGTCGGCGGTGTCCTGCGCCAGGCTCAGCACCCGAGCGGCCTTCATGGCCTGTTCCTCGTTGCTGGACGCGGCGGCGGGCGCGGCCACCGGTGCCGCCTTGGGCGCCGGCTCCGGCTCGGGGACGGGAATCGCCTGAGTGGGGGCGGCCGCGGCGGCCGGAGCGCCGCCGCCGGCGGCCAGCTCCTGGTCCAGCTCCTCGATCCGCTGACGCAGATCGCTGTTCTCTTCGATGAGCCGCGTCAGCTCGGCCTCCACCAGATCGAGGAAGGCGTCGACCTCGTCTTCGTTGTAGCCCCGCTTGCCGATCGGTGGCTTACTGAACGCCACATTGTGGACGTCGGCTGGTGTAAGCGGCATTGTTTCGTCCCCTCAAGTTCCTGTCTAACGTTCTGGAAAGTGTAGAACGCAGTGGTAGCCGTCGTGCAACTGCCGTCCATCCTGTCACACCAGGCGCGACCGTTGCTGTTTAGCCCAATAAATAAGAACCAATTTCAAACACTGAGTGCCATAAAATCCGAATCCTTAGAATTTTTAAATCGCAGGCGTCAAACCGACGCAAAAATGTGGCCAAACCGTCTCCAGGCCGGAAGGTGGGTTGCGCCACGGTGCCGGAAGGTGGCTCCACGCCACGGGGCCAGGAAGGTGGCTTGCGCCTCGTGGCCGGAACGGCTTAGGCGGCGGCGCCGAAGGCCAGTTGCATGCCGATGAACGCGACCAGCAACAGCACCATGATGGACAGGTCGAACCGGACCGCCCCGATGGTGAGTTGCGGGATCAGCCGGCGCAGCAGCTTCACCGGCGGATCGGTGATCGACATGATGATCTCGAGGATCACCACCGTGATGCCGGTGGGATGCCAGTCCCGGCTGAACGAGCGGATGAACTCGACGACGACCCGGGCGATGAGCAGCAGCCAGAAGATGAACAGCGCAAACCCAAGGATCTGAAAGAACAGCACCAACTGAAGAGCCCCGACCTTACCGATGAGATGTCAAGCGCCGCGGGCTTGCGCGGCGAATGCCAGCGTACCGACTCCCGGACCCCGGCCACATCTCAGTCGGCCGCGACCGAGGGCGGCGACGAGACCGGCGGTGCCGGGCCGGGGTGCTCGGTGGGCGTTATTGGTAGGCGTAGAAGCCGGTTTCGGCGATCCGCCGGCGCTCCTCAGGGGACACATCGACGTCGGCGGGCGACAGCAGGAACACCTTGGTCGCCACCTTGTCGAAGGAGCCCCGCAACGCGAAGGCGAGTCCGGCCGCGAAGTCGACGAGGCGCTTGGCGTCGGCGTTGTCCATCGACACCAGGTCCATGATCACCGGCGTGCCGTCGCGGAACCGCTCGCCGATGGTGCGGGCCTCGCTGTAGTCCTTCGGCCGCAGCGTGGTGATCTTCGAGAGCGGGTGGCCCTCCTCGAACATCATCGCCATCCGGCGCGGGTCCATCGCCAGCGCACCGCGGGTGGAGTTGCGCAGCCAGGACCCGAAGCGGGGCCTGCCCATCTCCGACCGTTCGAACTCGCGGGGATGGACGGCGCCGTAGCGGGACTCCTCCCCGTAGCCGCCGCGGTAGCCGCCCGGCGGCGGGTAGTCGGCGGGCTCACGCGGGTCGTCGTAGTCGCGGCCCTCGTAGCGTCCTTCCAGGCGCCCTTCCAGGCGTCCTTCCAGGCGTCCGTAGCCGTCGTCGAAACGCGGCCGCGGGAAACCGCGGGAGGGTGCGTGGTCGTCGTAATACTCGTCGTCGTAGTCCTCCATCGGGGCCATACCGAAATAGGCCTTGACTTTGTGCAGTGTGCTCATTGCGTTGACCCCTTCTAGCCCCTGATGCTTGGTGTCAGTGATGAAGATGTGACTACAGTGACTTAATACGGTGACGGTAGCGGCCGCGGGCCCAATAGCGCGGTACCGACACGCACACATGTGGAACCGTGTTTGACAGCAACTTCGAAATCGTCGGACATCCCCGCGGACAGCCCGACGGCGTTCGGATGGGACGCGAGGACCCGCAGGTGCTCGGTTCGCAGGCGCTCGAAGGCCGCATCGGGATCCGAGCCCAGCGGCGGGATCGCCATCAGCCCGACCAGTTCCAGGTGCTTGGACTCCTCGACCTGGTCGCACAGCTGGTCGACCGCCCCGGGCGCCGAGATGTCGACACCGCCGCGCGACTCGTCGCCGTCGAGGCTGAGCTGAACGTAGATCCGCATCGGGTCGGCGCGGCGGCCCTCGCCCAGCGCCGCCGACACGCCCCGGTCGAGGGCGCCGATCAGCTGTGAGCTGTCGACCGAGTGGGCGGTGTGCGCCCAGCGGGCAACCGAGCGGGCCTTGTTCCGCTGAATGTGGCCCACCATGTGCCAGCGCAGGGGCGGCGTGTCCGCCCGCGAAGAGGCCGCCATCAGTTTGGTGACTTCGCTCACTTTTGCCGACGCTTCCTGATCCCGCGATTCGCCGACGGCCCGGCAACCTAATCGGGACAAAGTCACGACATCGGTTGCTGGAAAGAATTTGGTAATCGGCAGGAGTTCGATTTCACCGACATTGCGACCCGCCGCTTCGGCGGCCGCCGCAAGGCGCGAGCGCACGGAAGCTAATGCGTGCATCAATTCCGTTTCACGGTCGCCGGGACCTGTCGGGGCCGGCGTCCTATCCCCCATCGTGGTCACTCCATCCACACCAACGACGCCAGCCGCCCCGTCGGCGCGTCCCGGCGATGGCTGAACAAGGTCGGGTCGGCCACCGTGCACCGCGGATCGATGTCGATGGCCGTGACGCCCAAATTCTTGATCTGGCAAGCGATTCCGGCACGAAGGTCGAGTCCGGGGGTGCCGGCCGCGGTGGTGGTGCGGCTGCCGGGCAGCGTGGCCTCCACCTCGTCGGCCATGGCCGCGGGCACCTCGTAGTTGCGACCGCTGACCGCCGGGCCGAGCAGGGCCGAGATGTCCTCGGCGTGCGCGCCGAGGGCGAGCATCGCCTCCACGGTGCGGGCCACCACCCCGAGCTGGGCGCCGACGCGACCGGCATGCACCGCCGCGGCCACGCCGGCGCGCGCGTCCGCCAGCAGCACCGGCACGCAGTCGGCGGTCACCACCGCCAGGGCCAGCCGCGGGGTGCTGGTGACCAGGGCGTCGGTGCCTACCTTGCCGCCGACGGCGGCCCTCTGAGGACCATCGACCACCTCGACGTTGTCACCGTGGACCTGGTTCATCCACACCACGCGGTCGGGCCCGAGTCCGATCGCGCTGGCGAGCCGGTTTCGGTTGGCGGCCACCGCCGCCGGGTCGTCGCCGACGTGGTCGCCCAGATTGAAGGAGTCGAACGGTGCTTCGGATACACCGCCCGCGCGGGTGGTGGTCACCCGCCGGATGCGCACGCTCACCCGTCCAGTATCCGGAGCGCACTGCCTGCCTGACGGCACCACCATCCGACCCCTATGTTTCTTGGCCGGTTTGTCGCGCACTGGCAAGCAAATCGAGACCCTCAGCGGCGCATGAACGGCGGCACGTCGACGTCGTCGTCGTCGCCACCGCCGATGTTCAGCGTGGCGCCGTTGGTTTGCAGCGGCACGCTGACCGCGTCGACGGGTTCGAACAGCGTCGAGGTGAGCTTGCCGGCCTTCGCCGATTCGATCCGGTGTGCCCCACCCTTTTCGCCTGCACTGTCTCCGACCACGGGCCTGCGGCCGGGTCCGGCCGCACTGAAGCCTGCGGCGATAACGGTGACGCGGACCTCGTCGCCCAGCGAGTCGTCGATGACGGTGCCGAAGATGATGTTGGCGTCCTGGTGGGCGGCGTCCTGCACCAGCGAGGCCGCCTCGTTGATCTCGAACAGGCCCAGGTCGCTGCCGCCGGCGATGGACATCAGCACGCCCTGGGCGCCCTCCATGGATTGCTCCAGCAGCGGCGAGTTGATCGCGATCTCGGCGGCCTTCAGCGACCGGCCCTCGCCGCGCGCCGACCCGATGCCCATCAGCGCGGTGCCCGCGCCGGACATGATGCCCTTGACGTCGGCGAAGTCGACGTTGATCAACCCTGGCGTGGTGATCAGGTCGGTGATGCCCTGCACGCCGTTGAGCAGCACCTCGTCGGCGCTGCGGAACGCGTCCATCAGGGAGACCGCGGCATCCCCCATCTGCAGCAACCGGTCGTTGGGGATGACGATCAGCGTGTCGCAGCTTTCCCGCAGCGTGTTGATGCCGCCTTCGGCCTGCGAACCGCGGCGCTTGCCCTCGAAGGAGAACGGCCGGGTGACCACGCCGACGGTGAGCGCGCCCAGCTTGCGGGCGATGCTGGCGACCACCGGCGCGCCGCCGGTGCCCGTCCCACCGCCCTCACCGGCGGTGACGAACACCATGTCCGCGCCGCGCAGCAGCTCCTCGATCTCGTCCTTGGCGTCCTCGGCGGCCTTGCGGCCGACCTCCGGGTCCGCGCCGGCGCCCAACCCGCGGGTGGAGTCGCGGCCGACGTCGAGTTTGACGTCGGCATCGCTCATCAACAGCGCCTGCGCGTCGGTGTTGATCGCGATGAACTCCACGCCCTTGAGGCCCTGCTCGATCATGCGGTTCACGGCGTTGACACCGCCGCCACCGATGCCGACGACCTTGATGACGGCCAGGTAGTTATGCGGGGGGGTCATCATTCGGTTTCCTCCCTGATGGGCTCAAGTTCTTCGCGACGGGATTCCTCCCGAACGTGTGCGGCCCGCCCTGGCAAACCCTCAACCTCAACCATAGAGTTAGAGTTATGTCAAGTAGTTCCGCGCAACCAGAACGGTATGGGCATGGCGCGCCCTAACCCCGCAGGCGCGCCGAGGCGCGGCTCGCAAATTTTTTCTGTTGCCGCCGTCACACCCGCCGGGGTCGACGGGCTTTTTTACTTCACCGTCGGCAGGTCGGGGCTGGACACGTCGTAGGTCCGCCCCGGCTGCGTCAGCAGCGCGGCCAGCTTCTCGGCCTTCTCGTCGGTGCGATCGGTCGTCCCCCAGATCACCACCCGGCCGTCGCCCAACGTGAGCGTGATCGACGCCACCGACGGCGCCGCGATCCGGCCCACCTGGCCAGCGACCTCGGGCCGCAGCGCGGTCAGCACCTGCAGCGCGGCCTTGGTCGCCGGGTCGTTGGGACCGGGGTTGGCGACGTCGAGATACGGCAGCGCCGGCGGCGGCGGCCCGGTCGCGAAATCGACGCCGTCCCGGTCGAAGAGATGCGGGCCGTCCGGAAAGTCCTTCACGGCCACCGGAGCCCGCTCGACGATGGTGATGCGCAACGCCGACGGGTATTGACGCTGCACCCGCGCGCTGGCCACCCGCCGGATCGCCGCCACCCGGTCGGCGACCTGGTTGGTGTTGATCTGCAGCAGCGGGGTCCCGGGCCGCACCCGCGCCGCGTCCAGCACCTCTTCCCGGGTCACCTCGCCGGTGCCGACCACGACGATGTTGCGGGCCGACATCGCGGGGGTGAAATACAGGATCAACGCCAGCCCGATGCCGAGGACGACCAGCAGCACGGTCACCAGCAGCATCTTCAGGCCGCGAACCACGCCCCGGGCGACGGGTTTGGGCTCGTCGAGCGGGCGCCCGCTGGCCCGGCGTTTGGCCTCGCGGCGCGCCTCTTCGATCGCGGTGGCGCGCGCCTGCGCGGCGCGGCGTTCCGCTCGTTCCCGGCGGGCCCGCCGGCGCGGGCCCTCGAATTCCTCCGGGTCCGCCGGCGTTTCGGCCGCCGGCCCTCCGACGAAGAGCGGCTCGGTGAGGTCGTCGGCGGCCGCGTGGGCGTCGGCGGGCTCGCCGACCACCGGCGTCGCGTCGTTCGGCTGGGTCATTGCAGGACCCCCGGGCGGCCGGGCGCACTGCGGTTGTCCCTGATCCGCAGCGCGGTCACGATCTCCGGCCCCAGCAGCGTCACGTCGCCCGCGCCCATCGTGACGATGACGTCCCCCGGACCGGCGGCCGCGGCCACCTGTTCGGCGACCGCGGAGAAGTCGGGCAGGTAGCGCACCGGCACGGTGACGTGCTCGGCGACGCTCGCGCCGCTGACGCCGGCCAGTGGTTGCTCGCGCGCACCGTAGACGTCGAGGACGAACACCTCGTCGGCGGCATCGAGCGCGCGACCGAATTCGACGGCGAATTCCTTTGTGCGCGAATACAAATGAGGCTGAAACACCACAAGGCTGCGCCCGCCGCCGCTCTGCTCGAGCACCGTGCGGACCGCGGCCAGCGTGGCGCTGATCTCGGTGGGATGGTGGGCGTAGTCGTCGAAGACGCGCACCGACCCGGCGTTGCCGACCAGTTCGAACCGCCGCCGCACCCCCTCGAACCCGGCCAGCCCGTCGAGCACCGCGTCGACCGGGGCGCCGATCTCGGTCGCCGCCAGCAGCGCACCCAGCGCGTTGAGCGCCATGTGCCGACCGGGCACCGACAGCCGCATCACGCGGGGAAACGGTTCGGGGCCCGATTCCGGGGTCAGCTGGATGTGCGCGACCGCTTCGGTGCCCTGCTGCTCCCAGGACAACAGCGCGGCCGCGAGCCCCTGCTCCGGCGCGGATCCGTAGCGCAGCACCCGGATTCCCAGTTCGGCGGTGCGGTCGGCCAGTGCGGCCGCGCCCGGGTCGTCGACGCACACCACCAGCGCTCCCCCGGGCGCGAGTCGCTCCACGAAGGCGTCGAACACCCCGACGTAGGCCTCGGCGGTGCCGTAGAAGTCCAGGTGATCGGTCTCGATGTTGGTGACCACCGCGACGTTGGGCGTGTATTCCAGCAGCGAGCCGTCGCTTTCGTCGGCCTCGGCGACGAAGCAGTCGCCGCTGCCGTGATGCGCGTTGGTTCCGGCCTCCCCCATCTCGCCGCCGACCGCGAAGGACGGGTCGCGCCCGCAATGCTGCAGCGCCACGATCAACATCGACGTGGTCGTGGTCTTGCCGTGGGTCCCGGTGACCATCAGGGTGGTGCGCCCGTCCATCAGCCTGGCCAAGACCGCGGGCCGCAGGATCACCGGGATGCCGCGCCGCCGGGCCTCGACGAGCTCGGGGTTGGTCTTCGGGATGGCGGCGTGGGTGGTGATGACCGCGGTCGGGCCGCCGGGCAACAGGTCGAGCGACGACGCGTCGTGGCCGATGCGGATCGACGCGCCCCGGGCCCGCAGGGCGTGCACGCCGCGGGACTCCTTGGCGTCCGAGCCGGACACCAGCGCGCCGCGGTCCAGCAGTATGCGGGCGATGCCCGACATGCCGGCTCCCCCGATGCCCACCATGTGCACCCGGTGCAGCTCGGGCGGCAGCTGTTCGGCGTTCACCGTCGCCCTCCCGCCGCTGCCTTCCTGGCGATGTCGAGCGCCGCCTGGGCCACCCGGCGCGCCGCGTCGGGGTGCCCGACCCGCGCGGCGGCCTTCGTCATCGCCGCCAGCCGCGGCGCGTCGTTGAGCAGCCCCGCCACCTCGCGGGCCACCAGCTCCGGCGTCAGGGCGGCGTCGGCGACCACCATGCCGCCGCCGGCGTTGACCACCGGCAGCGCGTTGAGCCGCTGCTCGCCGTTGCCGATCGGCAGCGGCACGTAGATGGCGGGCAGGCCGACCGCCGAGACCTCGGCGACGGTCATCGCGCCGGACCGGCAGATCGCCAGGTCGGCCGCGGCGTAGGCCAGATCCATCCGATCCAGGTAGGGCACCGCCAAGTAGGGCGGATCACCGGGCCGGCGCTCCGGCAGCTCCAGGGTGTTCTTCGGGCCGTGCGCGTGCAGCACCGACACGCCCGCGGCGGCCAGGTCCGCCGCGGCCCCGGACACCGCCCGGTTCAGCGACACGGCACCCTGCGAACCGCCGAACACCAGCAGCACCCGCGCGTCGTCGGCGAACCCGAAATGCCTGCGCGCCTCGGCGCGCAGGGCCGCACGGTCCAGCGTGGTGATGGCGGCCCGCACCGGCACGCCCACCACCTCGGCGCGCGGCAGCCCGCAGTCGGGCACCGCCGACAGCACCCGGTCGGCGCCGCGGGCGCCCACCCGGTTGGCCAGCCCGGCGCTCGCGTTGGCTTCGTGGATCAGCACCGGGACGCGGCGCCGGCGGCTGAGCCCGCGCGGGATCCCGCGGGCGGCCAGGTACGCCGGCAGCGCCACGTATCCGCCGAAACCGACGACGACGTCGGCCTCCACCGCGTCGAGCACGGCGCGGGTCTCCCGGACCGCGCGCCACACCCGCGGGGGCAGCCGCGCCAGGTCGCCGCTGGGCTTACGCGGCAGCGGCACCGGCGTGATCAGCTCGAGGTGGTAGCCGCGCTGGGGCACCAGCCGGGTCTCGAGCCCCCGGTGGGTGCCCAGCGCGGTGATGCGCACCTGCGGATCCAGCGCGCTCAGCGCGTCGGCCACGGCCATCGCGGGCTCGACATGGCCGGCGGTGCCGCCGCCGGCCAGTACCACCGACAGTGGCCTGAGCGGCCGAAAAGACGACAACGCGGCACCGGCGGGCTGGGGGCTTGCCCCCAGCCCGCCGGCCGGCTTGCTGACCGTGTCGTTCACCCGTAACGCTGACCTTCCAGTGTGCGAGCGCCTCGTGCCTGACGCTGGCCGGCTCCGCGACTGGCGGAGCGCTGGCCAGATCCATGATGCACCGCCCTGCGGGCCGGGCGGGCGGCTGTGCGCGGGAACGCCGGCCGCAGCGGTTCCTCGGCCTTGCGGGAGGCCGTGCGGGAGGCCGTGCGGGAGGCGTTGCGGGAGGCCTTGCCGGCGGGTGCCTGGGCGGCCTTCCGCGCGCCCTTGCGGGGAGGGGCGCCGTTAGCCGGCGGCTTGCCGCCGCGCTTGCGGTCGCGGAAGGACTCGAGCCGGGTCGGCACGTACGGCTGGGGCAGCGGCAGCCGCAGGAACCGGTTCACCTTGTCGTCGCGGCCGGCGCGCAGCGCGGCCACCGCCTCGGGTTCGTGCCGGGCCGCGTTCGCCATGATGCCGATCATGAAAAGCGTTGCCGCCGTGGAGGTTCCGCCCGCGGAGATGAGCGGAAGCTGGATGCCGGTAACCGGCAGGATGCCGATCACGTAGCCGATGTTGATGAACGCCTGGCCCAGCACCCACATCGTCGTGGTGGCGGTCAGCAGCCGCAGGAAGGGGTCGGCCGACCGGCGCGCGATGCGCATCCCGGTGTAGGCGAATAGCCCGAACAGGACCAGTAGCCCGAAGGCGCCGACAAAGCCCAATTCCTCGCCGATGATCGCGAAGATGAAGTCGTTGTGGGCGTTGGGCAGGTAGTTCCACTTGGCGACGCCCTGCCCCAGGCCGTCGCCGAAGATGCCGCCGTGCGCCAGGGCGAACTTGGCCTGGCGGGCCTGGTATCCGGTGTCCATGGGGTCGTTCTCGGGGTTCATCCACGACTTCACCCGGTCGGAGCGGTAACCCGCCGACATGGCCAGCACGGCGCCGGCCATGACGACCGCCAGCAGCGAGGTGGCGAAGACGCGCAGCGGCAGCCCGGCGTACCACAACAGCGCCAGCAGGATGATGCCCAGCGACACCGTCTGCCCGAGGTCGGGCTGCGCCACGATCAGCGCCAGCGCGATGACCGCGGCCGGCACCAGGGGGATCAGCATCTCGCGCAGCGAGGCGCGCTCCAGCCGGCGGGCGGCGAGCAGGTGCGCGCCCCAGATGGCGAACGCGATCTTGGCCAGCTCGGACGGCTGCATGGAGAAGCCGGCGACGACGAACCACTTCCGCGAGCCGTTGGCCAGGTTTCCGATGCCGGGGACGAGCACGAGCACCAGCAGGATGACGGTGACGACGTAGCCGGTGAAGGCGACGCGGCGGATGAACCGCACCGACATCCGCAGCGACGCGTAGCAGGCGATCAGGCCGATCACCGTCCACAGCACCTGCTTGCCGAAGATCACCCAGGCCGAACCGTCGGCGTCGTAGGACCGCACACCCGACGCCGACAGCACCATGATCAGGCCGAGGATCGTCAGCAGCCCGGCCACCGCGATGATCAGATGAAACGAGGTCATGGGCCGGCTCAGCCAGGCGCCGAACCGGTTCCGCCCCTCCCCGGCGACCTGAGGTTTTGCCGGCTTGGACTCCGACGTGCCGGCGGCGCTCACCGGTCCGGTCTCGGCGTCGGTGTCGGCGTCGGCCGGATCGGCCGCAGCGGTGTCGGCGTCGGCCGGATCGGCCGCAGCGGTGTCGGCGGCGGCGTCCGAAGCGTCTTTGGCCCGGCGTCGCAGCCGGGTCAGCGGGTTACCCACGCCCGCCTACCGGGTGGCCGCGCGGACGGCGGCGGCGAAGGCGTCACCACGGTCGGCGTACCCGCTGAACTGGTCGAACGACGCGCCGGCCGGTGCCAGTAGCACGGTGTCGCCGGGCCGGGCCAGGTCGCGGGCCGCGGCCACGGCCGCGGTCATGACGGAAGCGCCGAGATTCCCGACCGAATATTTCACTTCTGTCACATCTGCCCCAACAACCACAGCCGTCGCATTCATATCAGCATCCTCGCCTGTCACAACCTGGACGACGGGGACATCCGGCGCGTGTCGCGATAACGCCTCTGCAACCTCTTGGCGATCTCGGCCGATGAGCACCGCGCCGGCCAGCCGGGGGGCGATCCGGGCCACCTCGGCGTCCACCGAGGCGCCCTTGAGCAGACCGCCGGCCACCCAGACCACCCGCGGGTAGGCCAGCACGGACGCCTGGGCGGCGTGCGGGTTGGTGGCCTTGGAATCGTCGACGTAGGTGATGCCGTCGGCGACGGCGACCACCTCGGCCCGGTGCCGGCCCACCCGGAAGGAGGCGATCGCTCGCGCGATCGCCTCGGCCGGCACGCCGACGCTGCGGGCCAGCGCCGCCGCGGCCAGGGCGTCGAGGATGCCGACCGGTCCCGGCACCGGGATCGAGCCGACCGGCAGCAGCGGGAGGTCGTCGGCGAAGGCGCGGTCGACCAAGTGGCCGTCCCGCACACCCAGCTCACCCGCCGCCGGTTCGCCGAGCCGGAAGCCGACGCGCACCGGCGCCGCGGCGGTGCCGAGCAACGCGGCCGCCCGGGCGTCGTCGAGCCCCACCACCGCCACCCCGCCGTCGAGCGCCCGCGCCTTGGCGGCGGTGTACTCGGCCATGGTGGAGTGCCAATCCAGGTGGTCTTCGGCGATGTTGAGGACGGCACCCGCCGCGGGCCGCACCGAGGGCGCCCAGTGCAGCTGGAAGCTGGACAGCTCGACGGCCAGCAGGTCGGCGGGCGCTTCGAGCACATCCAGGACCGGATCGCCGATGTTGCCGCACAACACGCTGCGCCGGCCCGCGGCGGTCAGCATGGCGTGCAGCATCGACGTCGTGGTCGTCTTGCCGTTGGTGCCGGTGACCACCAGCCAGCGTCGCGGCGGACCATACCGGCCCGCGGCGTCGAGCCGCCAGGCCAGCTCCACGTCGCCCCAGACCGGCACGCCCGCGGCGGCGGCGGCGACCAGCAGCGGTGTGTCCGGGGAGAACCCCGGGCTGGTGACCACCAGGGCGTAGTCCGCGACGCGCGGCGTGACCGCGGACGTGGTCACGGCCGGCATGCCGCTTTCGGCGTAGCGCCGCAGCGTGGCGGGATCGTCGTCGCACAGGGTCGGCGCGGCGCCGAACCGGGCCAGCGCCGCCAGCACCGCCTTGCCGGTGATGCCGCCGCCGGCCACCAGGACGGGCGCGCCCGGCGCCAGGGGGTCGAGCCCGGGCATGTCAGGCACCGATCGCGCCCAGCCACTCACCGTAGAACAGGGCCACGCCCAGGCCGCAGGTGATCGCCGTGAGCAGCCAGAAGCGGATGATCACCGTGGTCTCGGCCCAGCCGGACAGCTCGAAATGATGGTGGAAGGGCGCCATCCGGAACACCCGGCGCCCGGTGGTCCGAAACGCGAGGATCTGCAGCACCACCGAGGTCACCTCGGCGACGAACAGCGACCCCAGCACGACGGCGAGGATCTCGGTGCGGCTGGTGACCGACAGGCCCGCGATGATGCCGCCCAGCGCCAGCGATCCGGTGTCCCCCATGAAGATCTTGGCCGGGGCCGCATTCCACCACAAGAAGCCGATGCAGGCGCCCGCGGTGGCGGCCGCGACGAGCGCCAGGTCCAGCGGGTCGCGCACGTTGTAGCAACCCAGGCCCGGCGCGGTGACGCAGGCGTTGCGGTACTGCCAGAAGGTGATCAACACGTAGGCGGCGGTGACCATCGCCATGCACCCGGCGGCCAGCCCGTCCAGGCCGTCGGTGAAGTTGACGGCGTTGGACCAGGCGCTGACGACGACCACGCAGAACAACACGAACAGCCCGGGAGCCAACGTGACGGTCGCGATCTCGCGCACGTAGGACAGGTCCGCGCTGGCCGGTTTCAACCCGTTGGCATTGCGGAACTGCAACACCAGCACCCCGAACAGCACGGCGGCGGAGACCTGCCCGATGGTCTTGGCGGTCTTGTTCAGCCCGAGGTTGCGCGATCGGCGGATCTTGATCAGGTCGTCGAGGAAACCGACGCCCCCCAGCGCGGTGGCCAGGCCCAGCACCAGCAGGCCCGACGCGGAAACGCCCTCCCCGTCGAACGCCAGCCCGGCCAGGTGCGTCCCCAGGTATCCCGCCCAGATGCCGGCCAGGATGGCCACCCCGCCCATCGACGGCGTGCCGCGCTTGGTGTGGTGGCTGGGCGGGCCGTCCTCGCGCGTGTGATGGCCGAAACCTTGCCGGGTGAACAGCCGAATCAGCGCCGGGGTCAACAGGATTGACACGGCGAGCGCGACGGCCACCGCGATGAGGATCTGCCTCACCGGGCCGCTCCCTGCCCGGCGGCCAGGGCGTCGGCCAGCGCGCCCAGTCCGGCGGCGTTGGAGGCCTTGACCAGGACCACGTCGCCGGGGCGGAGTTCGGCCCGCAGCAACGCCAGGGCGGCCTCGGCGTCGGGCACGTTGGCGGCTTCCGTGTCCCACGAGCCTTCCATGACCGCTCCGTGGTGCATGGCGCTCATTGACCTCCCAGTTCCCACGACGACGAGTCGAGACACATCTAAGCGCACCGCCAGCCGGCCGATGCGATCGTGCTCGGCCACCGAGTCCTCGCCGAGCTCGGCCATTTCGCCCAGCACCGCCCAACTCCTGCGCTTTTCGGCGGCGTCGACGCCTTGGCCGTGGGCGATCCAGGCCAGCGCCTGCAGCCCGGCCCGCATCGAGTCGGGGTTGGCGTTGTAGGCGTCGTCGATCACCGTGACCCCGTCCGCGCGGGTCGTCACGTGCATCCGGTGCCGCGACACCGGCCCGGACTGGGCGAGCGCGGCGGCGACCTGCTCGACGGTCGCCCCGCATTGCAGCGCGACGGCGCCCGCGCACAACGCATTGGCGACCTGGTGGTCGCCGGAGACACCCAGCTGCACGTCGACCTCCAACGGACCTCGGGTGTCCTTCGCGTGCAGGGTAAAGCGGGGCCTGGCCAGTTCGTCCAGCGACACTCCGTCCGCCCAGACGTCGCTTGGCCCGGAGTCGGTGTGGCTGAACCGGCTGACGCGTACCACCCGCGCGTCGGTGACGCGGGCCATCGCCGCGACGGCCGGGTCGTCGACGTTGAGGATCACCACGCCGGACGACGGAACGGATTGGGGCAGTTCGGATTTGGTGCGCGCGATGGCTTCCCGCGAGCCGAACTCGCCGAGGTGGGCGGTGCCGACGTTGAGGACCACCCCGATCGAGGGCGTGGCGATGTCGGCCAGCGCGGCGATGTTGCCCGGGTGGCGCGCCGACATCTCGAGAACGAGATAGTCGGTGCTCCGCGTCGCGCGCAACACCGTCCAGGGGTGCCCCAGCTCGTTGTTGAACGACCCGGGCGGGGCCACCACCTCGCCCAGCGGCTCGAGCACGGCGGCCACCAGGTCCTTGGTCGACGTCTTGCCCGACGAGCCGGTGATCCCGACGATGGTCAGCCCGCCCACCACCAGCTCGGCGGCCACCACCTTGGCCAGCTTGGACAGCGCCGCCAGCACCGCCGCACCCGAACCGTCGGTGTCGTGTTCGAGCACCCCGGCCAGGCCGCCACCGGCCCGCGGTTCGGGGGGCACCACGATGGCCGGCACCCCCACCGGCCGCGCGGCCAGCACGGCGACCGCGCCGGCCGCGGCCGCCGCGCCCGCGTAGTCATGCCCGTCGGCGTGCGCGCCCGGCAGCGCGAGGAACAGCCCGCCGGGGCCGACGGCGCGCGAGTCGAATTCGACGGTGCCGGTGACGCGGAGCGCCGCGGCGGCCTCCGGCGAGATGTCGGCCAGCGTGCCGCCCACGATGTCGGCGATCTGCGCGACGGTCAGGTCGATCATGATCGGGCCCTCAGGGCGTTCAGGGCCTCGGTCAGCTCCACCCGATCGTCGAACGGGCGGGTCTCCGTGGCGCCGCGCTGCCCCGTCTCGTGCCCCTTTCCGGCGATCAGCACCGCGTCCCCGGGTCGGGCCCAGGCGGCGGCGTGCCGGATGGCCGCGCGCCGGTCGCCCATCTCGACGACCTCGGCCGAACCGCCGCGCGCCCCGGCCAGGATCTCGCCGCGGATCGCGGCGGGGTCCTCGCGGCGGGGGTTGTCGTCGGTGACGACGATCAAATCGGCCAGCTCGGCGGCGATCTCACCCATCTGCCGCCGCTTGCCCGGGTCCCGGTCACCGCCCGCGCCGAACACCACCGCCAGCCGGCGACCCGGGCGCCGCAGGGTGGCCAGCACGGCGCGGAGCGCTTCGGGTTTGTGGGCGTAGTCGACCAGCGCGAGGAAATCCTGGCCACAGTCGATCTCTTCCATGCGGCCGGGCACCCGGGTCGCCAGCAGCCCCGGCGCCGCCTGCTCCGGCGACACCCCCACCGCATCCAGAAGGGCCAGGGCGACAAGGCAATTGGCGACGTTGTAATGCCCCGGCAGCCGGATACCGACGCGATGGCGCACGCCGGCGGGGTCGACCGCGATGAACTGCTGTCCCCCGGCGCCCACCGGAATCACGTCCATTGCGCGCCAGTGCGCGGGCTGGTCGGCGGCGCTGACGGTGATCGCGTCGCCGGCCCGGGCGGCCATGGCGCGCCCCGCGTCGTCGTCGACGCAGACCACGACCCGGCGGGCCCGCAGCGGCGACGCGGGATCGAACAGCTTCGCCTTGGCCTCGAAGTAGTCGGCCATGGTGGGGTGAAAATCGAGGTGGTCACGGGACAGGTTGGTGAAACCGCCCACCGCGAACCCGGTGCCGTCCACCCGGCCCAGCGCCAGCGCGTGGCTGGACACCTCCATGACGACGGTGTCCACGCCGCGCTCGGCCATCGCGGCGAACATCGCCTGCAGGGCGGGAGCCTCCGGGGTGGTCAGCGCGCTGGGAACGTCGATGCCGTCGATGCGGATGCCGATGGTGCCGATCAGGCCGGCCGTCCGGCCCGCGGCGCGCAGGCCCGATTCGACGAGATAGGTCGTGGTGGTCTTTCCGGAGGTGCCGGTGATCCCGACCACCGTCACCCGCTCCGACGGGTTGCCGTACACGGTGGCGGCCAGGGCGCCGAGCACGGTACGGGGCGCCGGGTGCACCAGCGTCGGTACGGCCGGACCCGGCGCGCCCATTTCCGTCACCCCGGCGGCATCGGTGAGGACCGCGACGGCGCCGCGCTCGATCGCCTCGGCCGCAAACCGGGCCCCGTGCGTGGTGGCGCCGGGTAACGCGGCGAACAGGTCGCCGGGCCGGACGTCCTGGGCGCGCAGCGTCACTCCGGTGACCGCCACGTCGGGCACCGCGGCGCCCCCGTCCGCGGGCACCGCGCCTACCTGGGCCGCCAGCGCGGGCAGGCGCGATCCCGCGCCCGCGCTGGGCCGCAACCCCGTGGGCATCGGCACCACCTGTTCACACCTCCCTGCAGACGCGCGTGATCCTCATGATCGGCCATGACACCCTACCGAGAGGCACCTGCCACGCACGTGGCTCGTCAATTTGAGTGTGCGATGAGGGCCTTCGGTGTGCGCTGAAGGCGTCGTTCGGGCCCGAATTCCGCCCTGAGCGCATCCGCGACGCCCTCACCGCACGGACGCCGTCACCGCACGATCGACGGACCGCCCGCCCGCTACACCCGATGGCGGCGACCCGCCGCACCCGGCTACGCCGCCCTTGCGATCGCCGCTACACCCGATGGCGCCGACCCGCCGCGCCCGGCTACGCCGCCCTTGCGATCGCCGCTACACCCGATGGCGGCGACCCGCCGCGCCCGGCTACGCCGCCCTTGCGATCGCCGCTAAGTGGCCTGCAACGTCAGCGGCGGGCCGGGATCCGGCGACAGCGGCACGTTCTCGCGCTGCATGAGCCACCCGGCGATGTTGTGGAACAGCGGGGCCGCCGAGTGGCCGGGGGTGCCGTCCGCGTTGCGGTCCGGGTTGTCCATCATGATGCCGATGACGTAGCGCGGATTGTCCACGGTGGCCATTCCCGCGAAGGTGATCCAGTAGACGTTGTCGAAGTAGCAGCCGCACGCGGGGTTGATCTGCTGGGCGGTGCCCGTCTTGCCGGCCATCTGGTAGCCCGTCACCGCGGCGGCGGGCCCGGTGCCCTGCTGGTAGCCCATCGGGTCGCGTTGCACGACGGCGCGCAGCATGTTGCGCACGGTCTGGGCCGTCTGCGCCGAAACCACCCGCACCCCTTCGGGACGCGGTTCTTCCGTCCGGGTCCCGTCGGGCGCGATGGTGGCCTTCACGATCCGCGGCGGTACGCGCACCCCGTCGTTGGCGATGGTCTGGTACATGCCGGCCATCTGCAGCAGCGTCATCGAAAGGCCTTGGCCGATCGGCAGGTTCGAGAACGTGCTGCCCGACCACTGGTCGATGGGCGGCACCAGCCCGGCGCTCTCACCGGGCAGCCCGACGTTGGTGCGTTGCCCGAGGCCGAATTTTCGGACCATGTCGTAGAAGCGTTCCGGGCCGACCCGCTGGGCGAGCATCAAAGTGCCGACGTTGGAGGACTTTCCGAATACGCCGGTGGTGGTGTAGGGCATGACGCCGTGGTCCCACGCGTCGTGGATCGACACCCCGCCCATCTGGATCGTCCCGGGCACCTGCAGCACCTCGTCGGGGTTGGACAGGCCGTACTCGATCACCGACGACGCGGTGATGACCTTGTTCACCGAGCCGGGCTCGAACGGCGAGGACACCGCCAGGTTGCCCAGCTGTTTGTCACCCTGACGCCCGATGTCCTGCGAGGGGTCGAAGGTGTTGTCGTTGGCCATGGCCAGCACTTCGCCGGTCTTCGAGTCCAGCACCACCGCCGACACGTCGTGCGCGCCGGAGAGGTTCTTGGCCTGCTGGACCTGCTGCTGCACGTAGAACTGGATGTCGTCGTCGAGCGTCAGCTGGACCGTCGAACCGTTGACCGCCCGATGCCGGTTGCGGTAGCTGCCCGGGATCACGACACCGTCGGATCCGCGGTCATAGGTGACCGAGCCGTCCGTTCCCGACAGCACCGAGTCCAGGGACTCCTCCAGCCCCAGCAGCCCGTGGCCGTCCCAGTCGATGCCGCCGACGATGTTGGCCGCCAGGGACCCGCCGGGGTACTGCCGCAGGTCTTGCCGCTCCGAGCCGACTTCGGGGTACTTGTCCGAGATGGCGCTGGCGACGGCCGGGTCGACGGCGCGGGCCAGATAGACGAAGTTCTCGTCGCTTTGCAGCTTCTTCAGCACGGTCGCCGAATCGGGCTTGTTGCCCAGCCGGGTGGCGACCTCCTGGGCGATGTCCCGCAGCCGCTGCTGGGGATCGGGGGCCACCGAGTTCTTGGTCTTGGCCTCTTCCAGTTGCTTGCGAATCCTCTTGGGCTGGAAGGTCAACGCGCGCGACTCGGTGGTGAACGCCAGCTGATCCTTGTGGCGGTCGACGATGCTGCCCCGCACCGCCTTTTCGACGTCGGTGACCTTGAGCTGGCCCGCGGCCTGCGCGCGCAGCGAGGGCGCGTTGGTGACCTGCAGGACGAACAACTGGGCCGCCGCCACCACGATCAAGAAGCCGATGGCCAGGTTTCCCGCCCGATGCCGGAACACGAACGACGCGCCGCGACCGCCCGCCTGCACGAGCTGCCGGGTGCGCCGCTCCCGCGCCGAGTGCCCGGTCGCCGCCGCGTCCTGCCGGTCGGCCGGGCGGGCCGTCCCGGCGGCCTTGCCCCCCTTGGGTTTCCAGAACCTCCTGGGCTCCCGGACGTCCTTGGCCGGCTGCTGCTTCGCCCGCCGGTTCGGCTGACGAATCCCCTTGGCCTCCTGGGCTTTACGAGGACCGCGGGTGGGCTGCGACCGCCGGGCGCGCATGGAGTCGCCGCGGCTCACCGGGGCGCACCCGGCATCACAACGGGTCCCGGCGCCACGGGCGCCGGCACGAGCACCGGGGCGGCGGGGGCAATCCCCTGGGGAACGACGGGGGCGATCGCCTGGGGAACCGCCGGCGCCGTCCCCCGCTGCACGGGCACCGGAACCTCAGCGGGTAGCGGCGCGGGCACCTGCCCGGGCGGCGGAACGGGCAGGCCGGCCAACGGGATCGGCACCTCGGCGGGCACCGGCGCGAGGGCGGGGCCCGCCGCCGGCGCGGGCAGTCCCGGCACCGGCACACCCGGCGCGGGCAGCGCACCGGGTACCGGCGCGGGCGGCATGCCCGGCAGCTGGGGACTCGCGGGCGCCAGGTGCTGCCCGCCCAGCGTCGACGCTCCGTCCGGTGCGCGCAACAGCGCCTCGGGCCCGGACCGCGCGGGCGGGGCGCCCGCGGGGTCGGGTTGCACGCGGACCGGGACCTCCGCCGGCGGCGCCGGCGGCGCCGGGGGTTGCGGCGGACCCTGTTCGGGCAGCTTGCTGTTCAACGGTGGCGGCGGCACGCCGTCGGCCGGCTTCGGTGTGCCCACCACGACCCAGTTCCCGGACGGGTCCTGCACCAGGTGCGCGGTGTCCCGGGTCGGGATCATCCCCAGCTTGCGGGCCGCCTCCGCCAGTGCCGGCGCGGATTCCGCCTCGCGCACATCGCGTTCCAGCGCCTCCTTCTGCTGCTGCAGCAGCCGGGTCTTCTCGCGAGCGTGGCTCAACTTGTAGGAACGCTCGGCGGAGTCCGTCGACAACCACAGCGTCAGGCCCAGCCCGAGGCCGAGCGCGCCGATGACCAACACGACGAACGGGACCTTGCTCGCCAGGGTGCGGGGGCGCAGATCGATCGCGGCCAGCCGGGCCGCCAGACGCTCACTGAGGCGAGGACGAACGACTTTGGGCGCCTTGGCTTTCCGCGCCTTGGCTCGCGCCTTGGCCTGACTGGTGTTTTTGGGCCGCGCGGGCCGCTCTACCGGCCGGGCGATGGGACTGGTGTGCGGCCCGGACTTGGGTGCGCGGCTCTCGCGGGTGGGCGCCGAGCTACGCCCGGGCCGGGTGCGGCGGGCCGCGCCGGGATCGGCCGTCGACCGCCCGCTGCGCCGGGCGGAACCGTCGCGTCCGCCGCGGCGATTCGGCGTTTCGCGCTTTGCTTTCATGCGTGGCCCTTCCCGGTTGCCTGCTGGACCCGTTCGACAGCGCGTAGTCGTACCGCGGCGCTGCGCGGATTGCGTTCCACCTCATCGGCATCCGCACGTTCGGCGCCGTGCGTCAGCGACCGGAACCGCGGCTCGTGGCCGGGCAGTTCGACCGGCAGGTCCACCGGTGTGCGGGAGGCGACCGCATCGGCGAACAGGCGTTTGACGATCCGGTCTTCCAGCGACTGGTAGGCCAGCACCACCATGCGCCCGCCGACCCTGAGCGCCTCCAGCCCGGCGGGGATCGCGCTGCGCAGCGAGTCCAGCTCGTCGTTGACCGCGATCCGCAGGGCCTGGAAGGTCCGCTTGGCCGGATGCCCCCCGGTGCGCCGGGCCGGGGCCGGAATCGCTTGGTAGAGCAGGGCTACCAGCTCCGCGGTCGACGTGAAGGGGGTGCGGGCGCGCCGGCGCACGATCTGCGCGGCGATGCGGCGCGCGAACCGCTCCTCGCCGTAGCGGTGCAGGATGTCCGCCAGCGCCGCTTCGTCGTAGGTGTTGACGATGTCGGCCGCCGTCAACGGTGACCGCGGATCCATCCGCATGTCCAGCGGTGCGTCCTGAGCGTAGGCGAAGCCGCGCTCGGCGCGGTCGAGCTGCATGGACGACACACCGAGGTCGAACAGCATCCCGTCGACCGATTCGGCGGTGCCGTAGCCGGATTCGGTCAGAGCCGCCGCGAGGCCGTCGTAGCGGGTGTGCACCAGCGTGACCCGGTCGGCGAATGGCGCCAGCCGGGCCCGGGCGATGTCCAGCGCGCTCGGGTCGCGGTCCAGTCCGATCAGCCGCAACCCCGGCAGGTCGGTGAGGAATCGCTCGGCGTGCCCGCCCGCGCCGAGGGTGGCGTCGAGGAGGACCGCGCCCGAACCGTCGGCGTGGTGCCGGGTCAGCGCCGGGGTGAGCAGTTCGACGCAGCGGTGCAGCAGGACGGGCACATGTCCGAAGTCCGCTGAATCGTCAACCACGGCAACACCTTCCCGGGTCGGGCGGGACGCCCCTGACCGCTCGGCGACCCGGAGGGCCCGCACCCCTGCATCGAGGTCCCTGTCCGAAGGCACGAACCTGGCGTTGGGGAAGTACGCCAGGGTCGGTTCGGGCAGAGGCCACGTTGCACGGGCACGCGCCTCAGATGATGTCGCCGAGTGCTTCATCGCTGGCCGCGGAGAAGTTCTCTTCGTGAGTCTGCTGGTAGTCCTGCCACGCTTGCGCATCCCAGATCTCCAGGTAGTCGACCGCCCCGATCACCACGCAGTCCTTGGAGAGGTTCGCGTAGCGGCGGTGGTCGGCCGACAACGTGATGCGCCCCTGCGCGTCGGGGTGCTGCTCGTCCGTGCCGGCGGCGAGGTTGCGCAGGAATGCACGGGCGTCGGGATTGCTGCGCGAGGCCTTGCTCGCCCGGCGCGCGAGCTGCTCGAATTCGCCCCGCGGGTAGACGGCGAGGCTGTGGTCTTGGCTCTTGGTGACCATCAACCCCCCTGCCAGCGCGTCGCGGAACTTGGCGGGCAGCGTCAGCCGCCCCTTGTCGTCGAGTTTGGGCGTGTAGGTGCCGAGAAACACCAGCTCACCTCCCGCTCGGGGTCACCCAAACACTGCAGCCACCATACCCCACAATCCCCCACTTCGCCCCATTGTTGGGGTGTCGTGGCGCGGTTTTCCGAGTTATCCGCCACCCGGACCCGCTCAGGCCAGCAGGTCGTGGCGTCGACGGGTACGTGGGCCTCCCCGCCGGGCGAGAGAAAGCCGCAGTTCAGGGCGCCGAGGAAGGGCAAGTGGGGCGTAGTGGGGGGCGTCGGTGGGGGCCGGTGGGGCGCACGTCCTGGCCCGAAGCTCGGTTAGGGCTCGGTTCGGCGTCGAAACGGCATCGTCGGTTCGGCGATCGCGGGCCCGTCGGGGTGCGTCTGCGACGATGGCGGCACCGGGCCGGTACGCGCATGAAAACGGGGTAGCCGATGGCTACCCCGATGCGTCGGCGATGCCGCTAGTTGTCGAAGCGGCGGCGGAAGCGGTCCTCCATGCGGCTCGTGAACGAGCCTCCGCCACCCTTGCTGCGGCGCTGGCGCGACGACCCGGGCGCCGAGCCGGGGTGGTCGGGCCGGCCGGAGAGCCGGGGACCGGTGATGGCAAACACCACGCCGCCGAACATCACGATGAATCCGAAGACGCTGAGAATCGGGAAGTTCCCGATCATGGTCGCCTTGAAGGCCACGCCGGAAACCAGCATCGCCAGGCCGATAACGAACAACGCCGCGCCCTGCAGGCGGCGGCGCGCGCTGGGTGCACGGAACCCTCCGCCGCGGACGCTCGACACGAATTTGGGATCTTCGGCGTAGAGAGCGCTCTCGATCTGATCGAGCATCCGCTGCTCATGATCGGAGAGTGGCATTCGTCCCTCCTTGCCGACAGTTGGCGCGTAACTATCGATAGCACGCGGATGCCCGTTGCGCGGGCAACTAATTGAAATGATACGAGGTCAGTCTGCGCCATACCACTGGTTCGGTGGCGATTCTATCCCCGCCGCGCCCGGGCCCTCATCCGAGCCGGAACGGCCGTGCGCTACAACCGGCTTCCCCGACCGGGACGGTCCGCGGGTTCGTTGCCGCGACCGCTCGCCAACCGGCCTTCCCCGGGTCCGATAATGGCGGTGGCGAGGGCGGGCTGAGCGGCCGGACACACGGGCATGGGACACGGGCACAAGACGAGGAGGACACCGCGAGTTGGCGATCTTCCTCATCGATCTCCCGCCCACGGACATGGAGCGCCGTCTCGGCGACGCCCTCAAGGTGTACGTCGACGCGATGCGGTACCCGCGGGGCACCGAAAACCAGCGTGCCGCCATGTGGCTCGAGCACATCCGCCGGCCCGGGTGGCGCGGCGTGGGCGTCGTGGAGACCGAAGCAGCCGTGCCGGCCGACGGCGCGGACGCGCCGATCCCGCCCGCCGCCGAACTGAGCAACGCGCCGTTGCTCGGCGTCGCCTACGGCTACCCCGGGGCGCCCGGGCAGTGGTGGCAGCAGCAGGTCATCCTCGGCCTGCAACGCGGCGGCCGGCCGCCCCAGGAGATCGCCGGCCTGATGAACAGCTACTTCGAGCTGACCGAGCTGCACATCCATCCGCGCGCGCAGGGCCGCGGCCTCGGTGAGGCGCTGGCCCGCCGGCTGCTCGAGGGTCGGGCCGAGGAGAACGTGCTGCTGTCCACGCCGGAGACCAACGGCGAGCCGAACCGGGCCTGGCGGTTGTATCGACGCCTGGGGTTCACCGACGTCATCCGCCGTTACCACTTCGCCGGTGACCCGCGGGCCTTCGCGATCCTGGGCCGCAAGCTGCCGCTGTGACCGCCGGCCGCCGGGCGCGCCCGGGCGGACCCGCCGAGGCGGCACGCCTCATCTGGCACGATGACCTGGTGCGCGCCACCCCTGCCCCGCCCCGGCCCCGCGGATTCACCACGCGGCGGCGCCGCCTGGTGGCCATCGCGATGCTGCTCATGCTGGTGCCGCTCGCCACGGGCTGCCTGCGGGTCAGGGCGTCGCTCACCGTTTCGCCCGACGACCTGGTCTCGGGCGAGATCGTCGCCGCCGCTAAGCCCAAGACGCCCAAGGACACCGGCCCCCAGCTCGACAGCAACAACCTGCCGTTCAGCCAGAAGGTGGCGGTGTCGAACTACGACAGCGACGGTTACGTGGGGTCACAGGCGGTGTTCTCCGACCTGACCTTCGCCGAGTTGCCGCAGCTGGCCAACATGAACTCCGACGCCCAGGGCGTCAACCTGTCGCTGCGCCGAAACGGCAACCTGGTGATCCTCGAGGGCCGCGCCGACCTCACCTCGCTCACCGATCCCGAAGCCGACGTCGAGCTGACCGTCGCCTTCCCCGGCGTGGTGACCTCGACCAACGGCGACCGGGTCGAGTCCACGGTGGTGTCCTGGAAGCTCAAACCCGGCGTCGTGAGCGCCATGACCGCCCAGGCCCGCTACACCGACCCGAACACGCGCTCCTTCACCGGGGCGGGCGTGTGGCTGGGCATCGCCTCCTTCGCCGCCGCCGGCGTCGTCGCGCTGCTGGCCTGGATGAACCGCGACCGCTCGCCGCGGGTGACCGCACCCCGCGACCAGCCGCCCAGCTAGCGCTGCTAGACCTTCTAGCCTTGCTAGACCTGCGCGGGTGACCAGTACGCCAGCATCTCCGCGAACGTCTGGAAGGCGGGCGCCGACACCCCGTAGGTCGCCTCGAGGTGGATGCTCAGCGGGAAGCCCAGCTCGGCGACGCCGTCGATCACGCTTTTGTACAGGTCGACCATGAGGCGGCGCTTCTGCGGCGGTTCGCTGCCGGCCAATCGCCTGACGAACTCCTGCTCGGCGGCCACCGCCGCGTTGCCCGGGTCCTGAATCAGCCAGTTGATCAGGCCGACCCGGCTCTCCATCTTCGGGACGAAGCCGAACGACAGCAGGATCTCCGGCCGGTGATCGGTGCTCTGGGCGAAGTCGCGCAGGAATCCGACGATCGCGTCGGAGTACAACAGCTGGGTCATCCCGTAGGTGGCGCCCTGATCGCACTTGAAGTTGAACCGGCCGTGTTCCCCCTCGCGGGTGGGGATCAGGATCACGCCGCGGTTGGGCACCAGCTCGCGATAGATCGACAGGGCATCGGTCGGCGCGACGCCGGAGCCCTCGCCGTCGTTCATGGTGCGCGGCACGCCGACGAAGACCACGCCCTCCATCCCGGCCTCGCGCAGCTCGGTGAGCCGCTTGCGCAATGTCGGCTCGTCGGAGAATGCGGTGACCTGCGTGCACAGACCGTGCATCCCCGCCAGCTCGGGCTTGACGATCGACCAGAAGTCCAGCACGTCCAGCTTGGGTTTCATCGCTATCGGACGGTCGTCGTCCTCGGCGATGATGCCCGGAATCATCACGTGCCGGAGCCGGCCGGTCAGACCGTATTCCGCCGAGAACTGCACCACCTTTCGCGCGTCTTCGAGCGCCCGCTCCCGGCCTTCATCGGCGTTGGGCGGCACCAGCTCGAGCGCAATGGTGTTGAGTGTCACGCGGCTTCTCTCCATCCGACGACTTGCGGCTTGGGGCGTCTCCGGCCGCACAGCAGCGGACGGCCCCGACACCTCCGCCAGCATAGGCGTGGGGGTAACGCCCCCTTCCGGCGGAATAGTGAGGCAGTCGAAGCAATCGCGGCGTCCCGCGCTCGCCGTGTGGGAAAGACCTCCGGTGCCGCGCCGAATACACTGGTCGGGCCTGCCACACACCGAGCCACGTCGAGAAAGGGGCGCCGCGCTGAGCCCGAAAGCCCCAGCAGCAGCGGCAACCGTCGAGTTGACCGGCGCCATCACCGATCGACTGCGGCGGTATCTGCACGACCGGCGCGCCGACACGGCCCACATCGGCAGCGACTACGAGGTCTTGGTCGCCGCCCTCGAGGATTTCGTGCTCAACGGGGGCAAACGGCTGCGGCCCGCCTTCGCCTACTGGGGCTGGCGCGCGGTAGCGACCGAAGAGCCCACTTCCGAAGTGCTGCTGCTGTTTTCCGCGCTGGAGTTGCTGCACGCCTGCGCGCTGGTGCACGACGACGTGATCGACGACTCCTCCACCCGCCGCGGCCGCCCGACGGCTCATGTCAAGTTCGCCGAGCTGCACCGCGACCGGCGGTGGCGCGGCTCGCCGGAGCGGTTCGGCATCTCAGCCGCCATCCTGCTCGGCGACCTCGCGCTGTCCTGGGCCGACGACATCGTCTTTCGCGCCGACCTGTCCCCCGAGGCGGCGCGGCGTGTCCAGCGGGTGTGGGCCGACATCCGCACCGAGGTGCTGGGCGGTCAATACCTGGACATCGTCGCCGAAGCCAGCGCCGCCGAGTCGATCGCGTCGGCGATGAACGTCGACACCTACAAGACCGCCTGTTACACGGTGTCGCGACCGCTGCAGTTGGGGTCGGCCGCCGCCGCCGACCGACCCGACGTGCAGGACGTCTTCGGCCGGTTCGGGACGGACCTCGGGGTGGCGTTCCAGCTGCGTGACGACGTGCTGGGGGTGTTCGGGGACCCGGACGTGACCGGCAAGCCGTCGGGTGACGATCTGCGGTCGGGCAAGCGCACCGTGCTGCTGGCCGAGGCGCTGGAGCTGGCGGACGAGTCGGACCCGTTGGGCGCCAAGCTGTTACGCGATTCCATCGGGGGGCAGCTGAGCGATGCGGAGGTGGACCGGCTGCGCGCGGTCATCGAGTCGGTGGGCGCCCTGGCCGCGGCCGAGCGGCGCATCGCCGAGCTGACCCGGCGGGCGCTGGCCACGTTGGCCGCCGCGCCCATCGACCCGACGGCCAAAGCGGCGCTGACCGATTTGGCCCGAATGGCCACCGACCGGTCCGCCTGAGCCGATGACGACCCCGACGCACGTCCCCCCGTCCGATACCCCGGCCACGGAACCGACGGGTGGCGGGCGGATTTCGCAGCTGCGCGCGTTCGCCGCCGCCGAGCAGTCCCGGCCGGCCAAGCTCGGCATGCTCGGTTCGCTGTTGATCAGCCTGGGCGGCCTGGGCGCGGGCAGCATCCGCCAACACGACCCGCTGCTGGAGTCGATCCACATGTCGTGGCTGCGATTCGGCCACGGGCTGGTGCTGTCGTCGGTGGTCCTGTGGACGGGTGTCGGCCTCATGCTGATCGCCTGGCTGGGGTTGGGCCGGCGCGTCCTGGCCGGCGAGATGACCGAGTTCACGATGAAGGCCACCACGGGCTTCTGGCTGGCGCCGTTGCTGCTGTCGGTGCCGGTGTTCAGCCGGGACACCTATTCGTATCTGGCGCAGGGCGCGCTGCTCCGCGACGGCCTCGATCCCTATGCGGTGGGGCCGGTCGCCAACCCGAACAGCCTGCTGGACAACGTCAGTCCGATCTGGACGATCACCACGGCCCCCTATGGCCCGGCGTTCATCTTGGTGGCGAAGTTCGTCACCATGGCCGTCGGCAACAACGTGGTGGCCGGGACGGCGCTGCTGCGGCTGTGCATGCTGCCGGGGCTGGCACTGCTGATCTGGGCCACCCCGCGATTGACCCGCCACCTGGGCACCGACGGGCCGACGGCGTTGTGGATCTGTGTCCTCAACCCGCTGGTGCTCATCCACCTGATGGGCGGGGTGCACAACGAGATGCTGATGGTGGGACTGATGGCCGCCGGCATCGCGCTCAGTTTCGCCGGCCGGCACGTCCTGGGCACGGCGCTGATCACCGTGGCGATCGCGGTCAAGGCCACCGCCGGCATCGCCCTGCCGTTCATGGTCTGGGTGTGGACGCGGCATCTGTGTGCCCGCCGCGGGTACCGGCCGGCCTGGGCGTTCGTGTCGGCCACCGCGGTGTCGCTGCTGATCTTCGCCGTCGTGTTCGGCATCCTGTCGGTCGTGGCGCACGTGGGCCTGGGGTGGCTGACGGCGCTGGCCGGTTCGGTGAAGATCATCAACTGGCTCACCGTGCCGACCGCGGCCGCCAACCTCATCCACGCCCTGTTCAGCGGCGTGTTCGCGGTGCACTTCTACCCGCTGCTGCGCATCACCCGGTTCATCGGGATCGCGATCATCGCGGTGTCGCTGCCGCTGTCGTGGTGGCGGTTCCGGCGTGACGACCGCGACGCGCTGACCGGCATCGCGGTCTCCATGCTGGTCGTGGTGCTGTTCGTCCCCGCGGCCTTGCCGTGGTACTACTCCTGGCCGTTGGCGGTGGCGGCCCCGCTCGCGCAGTCACGGCGGGCGATCGCGGTCATCGCCGGCCTGTCGACATGGGTGATGGTGATCTTCAAGCCGGACGGCTCGCACGGGATGTACTCGTGGCTGCACGTCTCGCTGGCCACTGCCTGCGCGCTGATCGCCTGGTACAGCCTCTACCGTGCCCCCGACCGGCGGACCGCCAACGGGTGCGACGAGGCGACAACGGGCGAAGTCGCCGCTCAGTAGGCCATGGCCTGCGCCCGACGCACCACTTCCCGGGCCTGGTGCGCGTGCAGGGCGTCGACGGGGCGGGCGTTGCTGATGGCGTCCCGGCTGCCGTCGTGGGTGATCGTCAGCGAGGGGTCGGGGGTGAACAACCATCGCACGATCTCGGTTTCGTGGTAGCCGCCGTCGTGCAGGATCGTCAACAGACCCGGCAAGCTCTTGACCACCTCACCGGACTTGGTGAAGAACACCTGCGGCACCACCACGCCGCCGTCCCGCTTCACCCCGACCAGGTGACCCTCGCGGAGTTGCTGCTGCACCTTGCTGACCGAAATCCTGAGCAATTCGGCGACCCGCGGCAGGTCGTAGGTTGGCTCGTCGGGATCCAAAACGTCGTCGCCGGCAGGAATGCTGCTCACGGCGCCAGTGTAGGCCTTGCCACGCGGATCGAACCGGCGTTTTCCGCCCGGCGGGGGGCCGCACCTACGATGGCCCCGTGGCCGAAGCTGAATCCCCCGGCGCTGCCTCGGGGCGTCCCGGCCCGCATCCCCGCCGGGCCCGGGCCGCGACGGGAGACCCCCTGGAGGGCGCGTTGCTGGATGGCCGTTACCTGCTGCAGTCCAGGATCGCCAGCGGCGGAACGTCGACGGTGTACCGCGGCCTCGACACCCGGCTCGACCGCCCGGTGGCGGTGAAGGTGATGGATACCCGCTACGCGGGCGACGACCAGTTCCTGACCCGGTTTCAGCGCGAGGCCCGCACCGTCGCCCGGCTCAAGGACCCGGGCCTGGTCGCCGTCTACGACCAGGGCTTGGACGCCCGTCACCCCTTCCTGGTGATGGAGCTCATCGAGGGCGGCACGCTGCGCGAGCTGCTGGCCGAGCGGGGGCCGATGCCGCCCTACGCCGTGGCCGCGGTGCTGCGCCCGGTGCTGGGCGGCCTGGCCGCGGCGCACCGGGCCGGTCTGGTCCACCGCGACGTCAAGCCGGAGAACGTGCTGATCTCCGACGACGGCGACGTGAAGATCGCCGACTTCGGCTTGGTCCGCGCCGTGGCGGCCGCCGGAATCACCTCCACCAGCGTGATTTTAGGGACGGCGGCCTACCTCTCGCCCGAGCAGGTGCGTCACGGTGACGCCAGTCCCCGCGGCGACGTCTACTCCGCCGGGATCCTCACCTACGAGCTGCTCACCGGGCGCACCCCGTTCACCGGCGACTCGGCGCTGTCGATCGCCTACCAGCGCCTGGACACCGACGTGCCGCCGCCCAGCACCCAGATCGACGGCGTGCCCGCACAGTTCGACGAGTTCGTGGAGCGCGCGACCGCGCGCGACCCCGCCGACCGGTACGCCGACGCGATCGAGATGGGCGCCGAACTCGACGCGATCGCGGAAGAGCTTGCGCTGCCGGACTTTCGGGTGCCGGCACCGCGCAACTCGGCGCAACACCGCTCGGCGGCCCTGCAGCCCGGCGGCATGAGCCGGCGCCCGGAGACGCCGCAACAGCCCCCGCCCCCCGCGGCCGCACCGATTCGCCAACCCACCCGCCAGTTGACCCGCGGCGCCGGGGACTGGTCGGAGCCTGAGCGCCACCCACGGTCCGACGACGAGCCCGACGACTACGAATACCAGCCTGTCGCAGGGGAATTCGCGGGCATCCCGATCAGTGAATTCGTGTTCGCCCGGCAGCACGGCCGGCGCATGGTGCTGATCTGGGTGGCGCTGGTGATGGCGCTGACCGGGTTGGTCGCCACCGCGGCGTGGACGATCGGGAACAACCTGAACGGTCTGGTGGCCGGGCAGGGCCCGGCGAACACCGTTGGAGGAACTCAGTCGCGCAGCATCTCGGCGACCAGGAACGCCAGCTCCAGCGACTGCTGGGTGTTCAGCCGCGGGTCGCACGCGGTCTCGTAGCGCCCGGCCAGGTCAAGGTCCGAGATGTCTTGCGCGCCACCGAGGCATTCCGTGACGTTCTCGCCGGTGATCTCGACGTGGATGCCGCCCGGGTGGGTGCCCAGCGCGCGGTGCACCTCGAAGAAACCCTGCACCTCGTCGACGACGCGGTCGAAGTGCCGGGTCTTGTAGCCGTTGGACGACTCGTGGGTGTTGCCGTGCATGGGGTCGCACTGCCAGATCACCTGGTGGCCGGTGGCCTGGACCTTCTCGACGATCGGGGGCAGCAGGTCGCGGACCTTGTGGTTGCCCATCCGGCTCACCAACGTCAACCGGCCGGGCTTGTTGTGCGGGTCAAGGCGTTCCACGTATTCGACGGCCAGTTCCGGGGTCATCGTCGGGCCGATCTTCACGCCGATCGGGTTGGCGATGACCTCAGCGAACGCGATGTGGGCGCCGTCGAGCTGGCGGGTGCGCTCGCCGATCCAGACGGCGTGCGCCGACAGGTCGAACAGCTGCGGCTCCCCGTCCTCGCTCTCCGACAGCCGCAGCATGGCCCGCTCGTAGTCGAGCACCAAAGCCTCATGGCTGGCGTAGATTTCGGCGGTCTGCAGGTTGCGGTCGGCCACGCCGCAGGCGCTCATGAAGCGCAGAGCCCGGTCGATCTCGGTGGCCAGCGCCTCGTAGCGCGCGCCGGCGGGCGACGTCCGGACGAATTCCCGGTTCCAGTCGTGGACCAGGTGCAGCGACGCCAGCCCCGAGGACGTCAGCGCGCGCACCAGGTTCATCGCCGCACTGGCGTTGGCGTAGGCGCGCACCAGCCGCGAGGGGTCGTGCTCGCGCGCGGCGGCATCCGGGGCGAAGCCGTTGATCATGTCCCCGCGGTAGGACCGCAACCCCAGGGCGTCGATGTCGGCCGAGCGCGGCTTGGCGTACTGGCCGGCGATGCGGGCCACCTTGACGACCGGCATGCTGGCGCCGTAGGTCAACACCACGGCCATCTGCAGCAGGGCGCGGATGTTGCCCCGGATGTGGGGTTCGGTGTTGTCGGTGAACGTCTCCGCGCAGTCACCGCCCTGCAGCAGGAACGCCTCACCCTTGGCGACCTGGGCCAGCTGTTCCTGCAGGCGGACGATCTCGGAGGGGACCGTCACCGGCGGCACGCTCTCGAGGACGGTGCGCATGGCCGTCGCCTGTTCGGCGGGCCAGCTGGGCTGCTGGGCGGCCGGCTTGGCCAGCGCCGCGTCGAGACGCGCCCGCAGGTCGGCCGGCAGCGGGGGCAGCGACGGCAGCTGGTCGATCGGAATGTCGACGGTCCAGTTCATCGGTCCATGGTAACCGGGGCGCGATGGTGACTGATCAGCGCGAACGTCGTTCGGGCGGCCTCAGCCCGGCGCTCCCCCGTTCCGATCGCCTCCGGTTGCCTCGACCGAGGTGATCAGCCGGAACCGCCGCAGCTGGTCGCGGGCGTCGACCAGCGCGTCGTGGGCATCGCGCGACCGCGGCGGCATCGGCGGGCACCCCCGGTCCTCCCACAGTTGCCGCAGGTCCCGGGTGAAGCGGGGCAGCGCCCGCGGCAGCTCGGGCATGGTGCCCCACAGCTGGCACAGCGCCACGTGGTCGTAGGCGCCGATCCACGCCCACAGTTCGATGGGGTCGCCGCCCTGGACGTCGAAGAAGTCCTCCAGGTCCAGGCGGATCTGCCTGCGCGAACGCCACAGCTGCGACGCCGGGGACGGCAGCTTGGGCAGCACGTTGGCGCGCACCCAGCCCCCGGCGCGCTCAGGATCGAATTCCGTGGAGACCGCGTAGTATTCGCGGCCATCCTCGGCGACCACGCCGATGGAGATCAACTCGATGGTGCGGCCGTCCTCGATGAATTCGGTGTCGTAGAAGTACCGCACCCGGCCAGCCTACGGCCGGCGACGGCGAGCGCCGGAACGGCGCGAGTGAGGAGTGGCCCATCAGCACGGCCGGCGACGGCGAGCGCCGGAACGGCGCGAGTGAGGAGTGGCCCATCAGCACGCCAACGCGCATCGGGCTACCGGGCGATCAGGATGGGCTCCGTCGGCGGCGGCGCGGCGTGCACGTCGTGGTCGAGTTGGGCGTCGACCGCGCGTTCGTCGGGCAGGCCGGGGGTCCCGGCGATCGCGCACTGGACCCACAGCTTGGCCCGCACGACCGGGCGGCGCAGCCTGCGTTCCCGCTGCAGCGCGCGGCGCATCTTCTCCGGCTGCCTGGTGTATCGCCAGCGGGCCCACGGCGCGTGGGGCCGGGACAACCGGACGGCGCCGATCACCAGCAGGACGACGATGAACATCCCGAGCAGACCGGTCCACACCTTGCCCTTGAGCACCACCACCACGGCCAGCGGCAGCGTCAGCACCAGCGCGCCGGCCACCGCGGCCCGCAGCGGCCAGGAGTCGGCGCCTTCCCATATCGGAAGGAAGAACATCAGCGGGTGCAGTCCCATGATCAACAGGCCGGCTACTCCCGCCGCGGCGAACACCGCGTCCACCGATGTGCGCCCGTCCTCTTCCCAGTAGACGTCGGACAGGTGCAGGATCAGCGCGTACTCGTCGAGCACCAGGGCGGCGCCGATCCCGAAAAAGATTGCCGACAAAGTGAATTCGGGTTCGTGCCCGTCGATGGACAGGGTGACCAGGGTCAACCCGGAGAGCAGCACCAGGACCACACCGAAGGTCACGTGGTGGATGTGCACGCCGCCGATGTGCACGTTGCGCGGGTGCCACCACCTGGTCGCGCGCCCGGTGGCGGCCCGGTGCCGGATGAAGCGCACGAACGTGCGGGTGACGAAAAAGGTCATGATGAACGCCAACAGGCAGCACAGCAGTGGCAACCGGCCGCCGTCGAGGATGTCGTGTGCGAACCAACGGGTCACCCGCAGCACGAACCAGTGGAGCACTCTTGAAACGTACGCCTGTGCGCGTCGACGCCGCGTGAGCCGCGCTGGGCCGCGTGCCACGCGCGCAGACCGATTACGCTGTTATGCGACATGAGTAGATGGCGGGCGCCCGGCGTGGGCTTCGCAGGCAGACCGGGCCCCGGGCAAATCCTGTTGTGGTGCGGTCTTTGGCTGCTGGCGGCGGCGGGCCTGGGCTATGTGGTCTGGCAACTGTTCGGGCACACGCCGTATCGCATCGACATCGACGTGTATCAGATGGGCGCGCAGGCCTGGATGCACGGGCATTCGCTGTACCGCGGCGATGTGTTGTTCCACACACCGATCGGGCTCAATCTGCCGTTCACCTATCCCCCGCTGGCGGCAATCGTGTTCTGCCCGTTCGCCTGGCTGCAGATGCCGGCCGCCAGCGTCGCGATCACGGCGTTGACGTTGGTGCTGCTGGTCGTCTCGACGGTGATCGTGCTGACCCGCCTCGACGTCTGGGCCGCCTCCACCGCGCTGCCCGGACCGGCGTGGCTGCGCCGCTGGTGGCTGGCCGTCGTCATCAGCCTCGCGGCGACGACCTGGCTGGAACCGGTCACCTCGAACTTCGCCTTCGGCCAGATCAACGTCGTGCTGATGACGCTGGTGATCGCCGACTGCGTGCCACGCCGTACCCGGTGGCCGCGGGGCCTGCTGCTGGGTGTGGGGATAGCGCTCAAACTCACGCCGGCGGTGTTCCTGCTGTACTTCCTGCTCCGCCGCGACAACCGGGCGGCGCTGACAGCGCTTGCGTCGTTCGTGGGTGCGACGGCGGTGGGTTTCGTTCTCGCGTGGAGCGATTCGTGGGAGTACTGGACGCACACCCTGGCGCACACCGATCGAATCGGCGAGGCGGCTCTGAACACCGATCAGAACATCGCCGGGGCGCTGGCCCGGCTCGGGCTCGCTGAGCAGCCGCGCTCCCTGCTGTGGGTGGCGGCCTCGCTGCTCGTGCTCGCGCTGACGGTATGGACGATGCGCAGGGTGCTGCGGGCCGACGAGCCCGTGCTGGCCGTCGTGTGCGTCGCGCTGTTCGGGTTGGTGGTCTCGCCGGTCTCGTGGTCACACCACTGGGTATGGGGGCTGCCGACCGTCGTGGTGCTGGCCGTGCTGGCCTGGCGGCGGCGCAACGCGGCGCTGGCCGTGGTCGGCGCCGCGGGGGTGGCGCTGATGAGATGGTCGCCGATCGACCTGCTGCCCAAGCATCACGAGACGACGGCGGTCTGGTGGCGCCAGCTCGCCGGGATGTCCTACGTGTGGTGGGCGCTGGCGGTTCTCGTCGCGGCGGGGCTGACAGTCACCGCCCGCAACCCCTCGCGGGATTCGGCGCCGCAGCACTTGACGCCGGCGACTGCGATCGGCTAGTCGACGCCGCGGATCAGCCGGCGGCGGTTTCGGGAATCCGCGCGGCCTCGCTGGTCGATCCCTGACCGTTCGAGCCGTTGCGGTTCTCCTTGAGGCTGGCGGCGTAGATGTCCACGTACTCCTGCCCGGAAAGCTCCATCAGCTCGTAGATCACCTCGTCGGTGACGGCCCGCTCGATGAAGCGGTTGCCGGCCAGCCCCTCGAAGCGGGAGAAGTCCATCGGCTTGCCGAAGCGGACGGTGACCCGCCCGAAGCGCAACATGTTGGTCCCGGGCGGATTGACCACGTTCGTGCCGACCATCGCCACCGGAATCACCGGCACCCCGGTGTGCAGCGCCAGCCGCGCCAGCCCGGTCTTGCCCTTGTACAGCCGGCCGTCCGGAGAGCGGGTGCCTTCGGGGTACATCCCCAACAACTTGCCCGCCGACAGCAGCCGTTCGGCGGTGGTCAGCGCCGCCTGCGCGCTGTCGGCATCGGTCCGGTCGATCGGCACCTGGCCGACGGCGGTGAAAAACCAGCGCTGGAACCAGCCCTTCAAGCCGGTCCCGGTGAAGTATTCCGACTTCGCCAGGAAGGTGATCCGGCGACGCACCACCAACGGCAGATAGAAGCTGTCCATCACCGCCAGGTGATTACTGGCCAGGATCGCCGGGCCGGAACTCGGAATGTGTTCCTGGCCTTCAACTTTTGGCCGACCGAGGAAGTATAGCAACGGGCCGAGGAGTACGTACTTGAATAGCCAGTACCACATGGCCCTCCCTCTCGCCCGCCCGCCGGTGTTCTGCGCCAACTGTACCCACCGCATCCGCACGGGACCACCTTCGGCGCGGGACGGTCATTCCTCGACGGTGACCGGGATGGGCTGATAGCGGGTCCTGGTCGCGGCGTCCGGCGCCTCCGGCGCGGGGGCGCCGTCGCCCGGGGGACCGTCGGGAGGGGGTTTCGCCGCACCGTCGATGTCGTCGAGCATGGCGCGCACCACCTCGAGCAACGCGATGCTGTGGTCGGCGATCACGGTGATCAGCGGGTGCTGATCACCGGTCGCCAACGCGGCCAGCGCACACACCGGGCACCACACCTGCTGACATTTGCCGGTCCCGACGCCCCGGCCCGCCGTCAGCGCGGCGGCCGCCCGCATCGCCGGGTCGATCCCGTCCAGGATCGCCTGGGCGAGCCGGCGCAACTCCGGACCGACTTCGGGATGAGCCCCACTCACTTAGGCCACACCTCCGGATCTGGTCGAAAACGTACGGTCAGCTCGGTACCCCGCAGGTGCGCGTCGAGCACCGTGCACCGCCGGAGTACGGACGCCAACCGGACCCTGCGCCGCAATCCGCCCACGCTGATGATGAGGTCGTCGTCGACGCGCCCCAGCGTCAGCCCTGACGGATCGAGTTGCGGCAACGCTAGCCGCATCCGGTAAATGGAGCCAAGTCCCGTGCCGGATTCCAGGTCCACCGTCGGCCGCAGCGGTCCGGGCGGGGCCGTCCCGCCCCGGCGGCGCGCGCTGTCCAGCAACGCGCCCAGCGCCTTGGGGCCGATCGGCTCCCCGGACAGGTGCGGAGTCATCACCAGGGCCACCTCACCGATGGTGGCGTCGAGTTCGTCGAGAACGCCACGCTGTTCGGAGATGCGTTCGGCGTACCAGTAGAACGCGGGGTGTTCCGGCAGGTTGCGGTATTCGTAGGACTCGTCTTCGGCCAGCACCTGGTTGACGATCAGTTCCTCGACGCGCACACCCATCAACGCCAGCGAGCCCAGCGTGCGGGCCGCTTCGGCCGCGACCACCCGCTCCGGCGTCAACACCAAATGCGCGCTGACCAATTCGCCGTCGGTCAGCAGGGCGCCCAGGCCCTCGACGCTGGCGCTGATGCGCTCGAGCAGTTCCACCACCGCCGCCGACCGCGCGTCGTCGGCGCTGACCGACAGCCGGCGATGACGCGGCCAGGCGCGCTCGACGTAGAGGGCGAAGGTGGCGGGCAGGGTCAGCATCCGCAGCGCGTCCGCGGTCGAGGCGCAGTCGACGACGACGCTGTCCCAGCGCCCGGACACGGCCAGCTCGCCGACGGCGTGCAGCCCGAGCACCTCCTGAACGCCGGGCAGTGCCGAAAGTTCTTCGGGCGCAATGGTACTCAGCTCGGAATCGGGGAACCGCCGATCCAACGTGTCCACCACGTGGCGCCAGCGGGCCTCGAGCAGGGCCAATGTGTCCAGCGCCAGCGCGTCGAGAAAGCCACCGCCGGCCTGCTCGTCATCGGCGAGGACCCGAACCAGATCACCCTGGCTCGGCGGGATGGGCAGGCCGAGCACGTCCCCGAGTGAGTGCGCCTGGTCGGTGGACACCACCAGCACCCGCAGCCCCGCGCTCGCGGCGCTGACCGCCGTGGCACATGCCAGCGTGGACTTGCCTACCCCGCCCTTGCCAACGAAGAGACTGATCCGGGCCGGGGTGGGAGCCCGCGACTGGCCGGACTCACTCAGCCCTCGACTCGTTTCTTCAGATCCTTCAGCGCGGTGTCGGTCAACCGGCGCTCGGCCTTGCGCTTGAGCAAGCCGATCATCGGGACGGCGAGATCGACCGTGAGCTCGTAGGTGACCTCTGTGCCAGATCCCTTGGGCGCCAAGCGGTATGTGCCTTCCAGGGAACGCAGCAGCGAACTGGAGACCAGCGTCCAACTGACCGATCGCCGGTCCTTGGGCCACTGGTAGGACATGACCAGCGTGTCCTTGAGGACGGCGGCGTCCAGCACCACCCGCGCGACTTTCGGGTAGCCGTCGGCGTCCGTCTCCTGCACCTCGGCCTCGCGGTATTCCGAGATCCACTCAGGATAGGAATCGATGTCCGCGATGACGCCCATCACCGTGCTCGGGTCGGCGTCGATGTAGATGGTCTGCGACGTCTTCTCCGCCACCTGGTGCTGCCCTCTCTGCCGCCGGCGGTCGACGCCGGGGGGAAACTACCGTGCGGGTCCAACCCCCGGGCCTTCGGTCCGAAACGGTACTCTCCCCGCAAACCTGACCCGGCTAAACTACCGGAGAAACTCCGACCGGACGTGTCCGTTCCAGTGTCGTCTTGACCTCGAAGGCCATTTTCTTGCCCGCCACCCGACGGCGGTGTGTCATTTTCGCCAGATTGAGCTTGGCCAGCTGCCAGGCCGCCACGCCCGTCGGTTCGGCGTGCAGGAAATAGTGCAGCACCACCCCGTCCAGCGACGGCTCCAGCCAGATTTCCATGGTGCCGGTCAGCGCCCCGGTGACCGACCACCGGATGCCCTTGTCGGCGCGATCCTCGATGACCCGCAACCGCAGGTCCGGCCACCAGCGACGCCAGCGGGACGGATCGGCGACCGCGGCACCGACCCGCGCGCCGTCGGCGGCCACGAACGTCTCGTCCGCGATCTGGATGCTGTTCACCACCTCAGCTTCACATATCTATCGGGTCGGCCGCGCCGAGGGCGGCGGGATTTCCGGCCCCGAGCGGCAGAGTGCCACCGTTCCTGCACGAATGCGCGGATTAGGCTGGACCACAACAAGCCGTCCCCCGGGACCGTCACCAAGCCAAAACGAGGTCAGCAAGAGTGCGTGAGTACAGTGTCCCCGCCCGCTTTTCCATCGGCGAGCACGACAATATCGCGGCCATGGTCTTCGAACACGAGCGCGAGGACCCCAGCTTCGTCATCTTCCGGCGTCAGGTCGACGGCGTGTGGACCGACGTCACCTGCGCGGAGGTCGCCGAACAGGTGCGCTCCGCGGCGCTCGGCCTGATCGCACTCGGGGTGCAGGCCGGCGACCGGGTGTCGATCTTCTCGGCCACCCGCTACGAGTGGGCGATCATCGACCTGGCGATCCTGTCCGTCGGCGCGGTCACCGTACCGATCTACGAGACCTCGTCGGCCGAGCAGGTGCGCTGGGTGCTGCAGGACTCCGAGGCGGTGTTGGCCTTCGCCGAAACCGACGCCCACGCCGCGATGGTCACCGAACTCACCACCGAGCTGCCCGCCCTGCGCCGGGTGCTGCACATCGACGGCTCGGGCCCCAAGGCGCTCGATCAGCTCGCCGAGGCCGGGGCGTCGGTCGAACCCGCCGAACTCACCGCCCGCCAGGAGGCGCTGCGCTCCGCCGACCCGGCGACGCTCATCTACACCTCGGGAACCACCGGACGCCCCAAGGGCTGCCAGCTCACCCATTCCAACCTGCTGTACGAGACCCGGGGCGCCAAGGAATGCCTGCCCACGCTGCTCGACGAGGGGCAGCGGCTGCTGATCTTCCTGCCGCTGGCCCATGTGCTGGCGCGTTCGCTGACGCTGTCGGCGTTCGCCAACAAGGTGACCGTCGGGTTCACCAGCGACATCAAGAATCTGCTGCCGATGTTCGCCGTGTTCAAGCCGACGGTGGTGGTGTCGGTGCCGCGGGTGTTCGAAAAGGTCTACAACACCGCCGAGCAGAACGCGGTCAACGACGGCAAGGGGCGGATCTTCGCGGCCGCCGTGCAAACCGCGGTCGACTGGAGCCAGGCCCAGGACCGCGGACGGGCGGGGCTGGTGCTGCGCGCCAAGCACGCGCTGTTCGACCGGCTGGTGTACCACAAGCTGCGCGCCGCGCTGGGCGGCGAATGCCACGCGTCGGTTTCGGGCGGCGCCCCGCTCGGCGCGCGGCTGGGCCATTTCTACCGGGGCGTCGGCCTGACCATCCACGAGGGCTACGGCCTGACGGAGACCAGCTCGGCCATCACCGTCAACCAGGTCGGCAACGTCAGGATCGGCACGGTCGGAACGTTGTTGCCGGGCAACAGCATGCGCATCGCCGAGGACGGTGAGCTGCTGGTGCGCGGCGGCGTGGTGTTCAGCGGCTACTGGCACAACCAGCAGGCCACCGACGACGCGTTCACCGACGGCTGGTTCAAGACCGGTGATCTCGGAGCGCTCGACGAGGACGGCTTCCTGAAGATCACCGGTCGCAAGAAGGAGATCATCGTGACCGCGGGCGGCAAGAACGTCGCCCCGGCCGTGCTCGAGGACCAGCTGCGGGGGCACGCGCTGATCAGCCAGGCCATGGTGGTGGGCGACGCCAAGCCGTTCATCGGCGCGCTGATCACCATCGACCCGGAGGCGTTCGTCGCCTGGAAGGAACGCAACCACAAGGCGGCCGGCGCTTCGGTGGCCGACCTGGCCACCGACCCGGACCTGGTCGCCGAGGTGGACGCGGCGGTCAAGCACGCCAACCAGGCGGTGTCGCACGCCGAGTCGATCCGCAAGTTCCGCATCTTGCCGGTGGACTTCACCGAGGACACCGGTGAGCTGACGCCGACGATGAAGGTCAAGCGCAACGTGGTCGCCGAGAAGTTCGCCTCCGACATCGACTCGATCTACGAGAAGGAGTAGCGGCCGGCCTCAGCGGCCCGCATCGTCGCCGCGCAGGATATCGGCCAGCCGGGCGGCCAGCGTGTCCCACCGCCACTGGGCCATCACCCACTCGCGACCGGCGGCGCCCATGGCCGCGGCCCGGTCGGGGTCGCCGAGCAACTCGGCGACGGCGCCGCCGACCGCCGTCAGCGAGCGCCCGTCGACCACCAATCCAGTCTTGTTGTGCTGCACGGCTTCCGGGGCGCCGCCGGAGTCGCCGGCGATCACCGGCTTGCCGGTCGCGGACGCCTCGAGGAACACGATGCCCAAGCCCTCGAGGTCCATGCCGGCGCCGCGGGTGCGGCACGGCATCGCGAAGACGTCGGCCAGCGCATGGTGTGCGGGCAGTTCGGCGGCCGGCACGCCCCCGGTGAACGTCACGTGCTCGGCCACCCCGCAGTCGCGGGCCAGCTTGCGCAGCGATTCCAGGTAGGGACCGCCGCCGACGATGACCAGGGCGGCGCCGTCGACGCGTTGCCGGATCGACGGCAGGGCCTTGATCAGCATGTCCTGGCCCTTGCGCGGGACCAGTCGGGACACGCACACGACCGTGGGCCGCGCACCCAGCCCATACCGGTCGCGCAGCTCGGCGCCGGCCGCCGGGTCGGGCCGGAACCGGTCGGTGTTCACCCCGGGCGGCAGGTATTCCAGCGAGGCGTGGGGGCCGAAGGCCGGCGCGAACCGCCCCCGGGTGTAGCGGCTGACGAACGTCACGACGTCGGTGGTATCGCCGATGCGGCGCAGCACCGACCGGGCGACCGGAAGCATCGACCACCCCACCTCGTGGCCGTGCGTGCTGGCCACGACGCGGCCGGCCCCCGCCTGGCGGGCGCGCTGGGCCAGCAGCGCCAGCGGTGCGGCCGCGCCGAACCAGACGGTGTCGATGTCGTGTTCGGCGATCAGCCGGCGCATCCGGGCGTCCACCGCCGGGCCGGGCAGCATCAGGGTGCCCGGATGCCGGACCACCCGATAACCGGCCGCCGCGGCCGCCTCGTCGAACGCGTCGGCGCCCTTCCATTGCGGCGCGTACACCGTGACCGAATGCAACCGGGCGTCGACCAGCCGGCCGACGAAGTCGCTCAAGTAGGACTGGATCCCGCCCGGCCGGGGCGGAAAGTCGTTGGTTACCAGCAGGACCCGACTCACTGCGTCAGGCTAGCCTGGCGGTGTACCGGGCCCGCCGCAGGGCGTCCGTCACCCCGAGTGGGCCAGCCACTGGTGCCAGCGCACGAGCAGGCCGGGCGAATCGGTGGCCAGGACGTCGTGGACGGCGGAGGCCACGTCGGTGTGCCCCGGACCGCAGGCGGCCAGATACAGGTCGTGCAGCTTGGCCGTCCCGTAGGTGTCCGCGACGAAGCGCGCGAACCACCACGCGCGGTCGTAGGCCAGCGAGCGCTGCGGCCCCGGGGCGTCCAGGTCGGCGTCCGAGGGCAGCGTCAGCGGCACCGGCAACGCGTCGGCGGGCACCGGGTTGCGGGGCCGGGCAACGAAATCGGCCACGCCTTCGGTCAGCCATCGGGGCGCGTCGGGGGCGGTGTCCACGCGCGCGGCATAGTGAAAAAGCTCGTGCGTCAACACGATTCGCAGCGCCCCCGCAGTCATGTTGGCCGCGCCGGGCGCGAAGACGATCCGCTGGCCGACGGCCGTCCGGCGCGCGGGATCGACACGGTCGACGACCGTCACGGCCGCGATGTCGGCCCACTGCGCCGCCGGTCCCCCGCCGGCGGCGGCGCGGAACTCCTCGTCCGTGGCGGCCGCGACCACCGAGACCTCGCGCGACCAGTCGATGCCCCAGAACGCCTCGACCGCGTTGATCGCGACTTCGGCGCCGGACGCCACCCGCGACAGCAGCCGGTCACCGGCCTGGCCACCGAGGCCGAGCAGCCGAACTGTGCGGTCGCCGACGACCAGCGACTTCGCCGCGGCGCTGACCTGGCTGCGGACGGGGACGACCAGCTGCGCGGGTCGGGTGGTGCGGTCGAGGGCCGCGTCGAACGGCACGGCCGCCGCCACGATGATCTCGACGACAAACACCCAGGCCAGCAGCAGCCCGAGCCGCCGGCGCCGCGGGCCGGGGCCCCTAGTAACGGCGGGCGTCGTAGATCGGGCCACCTGCGCCCATCGGCACCACCCGCACCGGCTGGCCGTAGGTGGAGGAATGGATCATCATCCCGTCACCGACGTAGATGCCGGTGTGGGACGCGTCCGAATAAAAGGTCAGCACGTCGCCGGGCTGCAGGTCCGACAGGGACACCGGCTGACCGCCGTGCGCCAGCGCCTGGCTGGAGTGCGGCAGCGCGATGCCGGCCTGTTGGAAGGCCCACATCACCAACCCGGAGCAGTCGAACCCGCCGGGAGCGGCGCCACCCCAGACATAGGGCGAACCGACCTGGGTCAGCGCGGCCTGCACCACGGTCGCGCGGTCACCACCGCCGACCCCCCCGCCGAACGGCCCGGGCATTCCGCCGGGAGGCGGCGCCTCACCGGGTGCCTGCCCGGCGGCCGGCGGCGCGCCCGGCGGAGCGGCCTCCGGCGCGGGGGCGCCCGGTGCCGGGAGACCGGCGGGTACGGGGCCGGGATCGGCGAGCGCGGTGCGCTGCTCGGGGGTCAGGGAAACGTATTGCGACTTGACGACCGCGATCTGCACCTGCAGCTGACTTTGCTTGGACTGCAGGCTCGCCCGCACCGCGGCCGCCTGCTCGGCCGCGCTCTTCGCGTCTGCGGCGGACTTGGCGGCCTCCCGCTCGGCCTTGGCGGCCTGCTCGCTGGCGACCCGGAAGTTCTTCATCTGGTCGGCCATCTGCGTCGCCATCTGCCGCTGCATGGCCAGCTTGTCGATCAGGCCTTGCGGCGATCCGGCGGTCAACATGGCCGTCATGCCGTCGACGCGACCGCCCATGTAGGTCGCGGCGGCGAGCTTGTTGACCGCGCCCTGGTAGGAGGCCAAGCGGGCCTTGGCGGCGTCGACGGACGCCTGGGCGTCGTCGTGCTTCTTGTCCGCCGCGCGCTGGGCCACCAATTTTTCGTTCAGGTCGAGCTGCGCGCTGTGCATCGCCTCGGTGGTCTGCTCGGCCTGGCGGGACAACTGGTTGAGCTTGGCCAGCGCGTCGTCGGCCGGGTCGGCCGACGCGTGCGCGGCGAGGACACCCGATAACACTGTGAAGCCCGCTAGCGTCCCGATGGCAGTTCGTGTGAGGACACGCGCAAACGGGTATCTAGAGTCAAGCCTCAAGATTTTGCTTCCTTAAACGGCCATAGACGACCATGCGCCGTCGAGCTGGTTCAGGTCTCAAACAGGTTACGAAACGATATCGACGTTTGTCCAAAGCGAGCGGTTAAGAAATTGGCAAGATTTCTGTCATTATCGTGTGAGCGACGCCGACCCCCTCGTAAGCCTTTGGCACGCAAAGCATCTTAGGCCACGCCCGAATCGCGCTCGCGGCGGATGGGCACCAACCGCAATCGCGGCGCCAGGCCGACATCGGCGAGCACCGCCAACGCCGCGCATTCGTCCGCCAACAAAGTCTCCGGTACCCCGAGTAACACGCTGACTACGCAATCGCGGCAACCCGGCCCGCGGACCGCGCAGTCGTCGCAGTCGATCACCACCGGCGCCCCCGTTTCGGGCACCGTCGCGCCGTTGCTGTCGGGCCTACTGGTTCGTGCCATCGGGATCGATCCTCTCGGTCAGGTGTGGGCGACGTCAGGTCGACCGTCCGAACCGTAACCGCGGCCACCGACAACCCCCCGGCACCGGTCTTTTCCCCGGAAAGACCGCAAACGGGCGGGGGCGGTCCGGCGTGGGAGCCGCCCGGGTGTCGGTGGCCACGCTTACCGTCGCGGCATGGGTGCCGGTGGTGCGACTCAGCTCAGCTTCGCCGACTTGGGGTCGTCCTTCGAAGCTCCCGACGTCTCGCTGCGCGACACCACCTTCGTCGTGGTGGACCTCGAGACCACCGGCGGGCGCACGAAAAGCACCGGCGGCAACGGCCCCGACGCCATCACCGAGATCGGCGCCGTCAAGGTCCGCGGCGGCGTCGTGCTCGGCGAGTTCGCCACGCTCGTCGACCCGCAGCGCAGCATCCCGCCGCAGATCGTGCGGCTGACCGGGATCACCACCGCGATGGTGTCCGACGCCCCCCGGATCGACGCCGTGCTGCCGATGTTCCTCGAGTTCGCCGGCCTGGACCACGGGGCGGTGCTGGTCGCTCACAACGCCGGGTTCGACGTCGGGTTCCTGCGTGCCGCGGCGGCGCGGTGCGACGTGGTGTGGCCGCGCCCGCGGGTGCTGTGCACGGTGCGACTGGCCCGCCGCGTGCTCAGCCGGGAGGAAGCCCCCAGCGTGCGGCTGGCCTCGCTGGCGCGGCTGTTCGCCGTGGCCACCCAGCCCACCCACCGCGCCCTCGACGACGCCCGCGCCACCGTCGACGTGCTGCACGCCCTCATCGAGCGGGTCGGCAACCAGGGCGTGCACACCTACACCGACCTGGGCTCCTACCTGCCGGACGTGACCCCGGCCCAGCGACGCAAGCGGGTCCTCGCCGAGGGCCTGCCCCGGCGGCCGGGCGTCTATCTGTTTCGCGGACCGTCGGGCGAGGTGCTCTACGTCGGCACGGCGGTCGACCTGCGCCGCCGGGTCGGTCAGTACTTCACCGGCGCCGACCCGCGCGGCCGGATGAAGGAAATGGTCAATCTGGCCACCGCGGTCGACCACGTCGAGTGCGCCCACGCGCTGGAGGCCGGCGTCCGCGAGCTGCGGCTGCTGGCCGCGCACGCACCGCCCTACAACCGCCGGTCGAAGTTTCCGCACCGGTGGTGGTGGGTCGCGCTCACCGACGAGGCGTTCCCGCGGCTCGCGGTGGTGCGAGCGCCCCGTCACGACCGCGCGGTCGGTCCGTTCCGCTCGCGCGCCGACGCCGCCGACACCGCCGCGCTGCTGTCGCGCTTCACCGGGCTGAGGACCTGCACGACGCGGCTGGGACGGTCGGTCCTGCACGGCCCGGCCTGCGCCGAGGCGGAGATCTCGCCCTGCCCCGCGGCGCGCGGCGTCATGGCCACGCAGTACGCCGCGGCCGTGGCGCGCGGCGCGGCGCTGATCGACGGGATGGACAACGCCGCCCTGTCGGACGCCGTGGATCAGGTCCTGGCGCTGGCCGAGCGACGGCATTTCGAGAGCGCAGCGCGCCTGCGTGACCGCACCGCCACCGCCGTGGAGATCCTGTGGCGCGGCCAGCGGTTGCGCGCGCTGGCCGCGCTGCCCGAGCTGATCGCGGCCGCATCCGACGGTCAGGGCGGCTACCACCTCGCCGTCGTCCGGCACGGCCAGCTCGCGGCGGCCGGCACCGCGCCGCGAGGGGTGCCCCCGATGCCGGTCGTCGACGCGATCACGGCTGGCGCACAGGCGATTCTGCCTACCGCGGCCCCGTTAGGTGGCGCGCTGGTGGAGGAATCCGCCCTCATCGCGCGCTGGCTGGCCGGCCCGGGGGTGCGCATCGTCCGCGTCGACGACGCCCCCGACGCCGCGGGCTGGGCTTCGCCGGTGCGCTGCGCCGGCGCGTGGGCGGCCTGGGCGGCATCGGCCCGCTCGGCACGACTGGCCTATGACCAAGCGGCGCAATACGATTCAGAGCTGTTGGCCGAACCGCACCCATCGCGCGAGCAGCTGTTCGGCCGCACCGGAGTCGATCGCCGCGCCGGCGCGCTGCAGCCCGTCCTCCCACGCCGGCAACCATTCAGCGCGGCTGGATAGACCGGCGTGGGCGACGAGGGCCCCGGCGGCGTTGAGCACCACGGCGTCCCGGACCGGGCCGTCGGCGCCGGCAAGCACCGCACGCACCTCGGCCGCGTTGGCTTGCGCGTCGCCGCCCAGCAGATCGTCGAGATCGGCTCGGGCGAAACCGAATCCGGCCGGATCGAACGTCAGCTTGTCCACCGTTCCCGCCTGCACTCGCCAGATCGTGCTGGTGGTGGTCGTCGTCAACTCGTCGAGCCCGTCGTCACCGTGCACCACCAAGACGCTCGACCGGCGCGCGGCGAACACCCCCGCCATCACCTCCGCCAGGTCGGCGAACGCGCAGCCGATCAGCCCGGCCCGCGGTCTGGCCGGATTGGTAAGCGGCCCAAGCAGATTGAACACCGTCGGGACACCGATCTCGCGGCGCACCGCCGACGCGTGCCGGTAGGAGGGATGAAACAGCGGCGCGAAGCAGAACCCGATGCCCACTTCGGCCAGGCTGCGCGCGACCTGCTCGGGTTCGAGCTCGATGCGCACCCCGAGCGCCTCCAGCGTGTCGGCACCCCCGGACAACGACGACGCCGCGCGGTTACCGTGTTTGACCACCGGCACGCCCGCGGCCGCGACCACGATCGCCGCCATGGTGGACAGGTTGACGGTGTTGACGCCGTCACCACCCGTCCCGACGATGTCGACGGCGTCGTCGCGCATGGCGGGCATCGGGCGCGCGTGGCTGAGCATCACCTCGGCGAGCTCGCTGACCTCGGCCGAGCTGGGGCCTTTCATCTTCATCGCCACCGCGAACGCGGCGACCTGGGCCGGGCTGGCGTCGCCGGCCATGACCTGTTCCATGGCCCAGGCCGCCTGGCCGCGCGACAGCTCCCGGCGGGCCGTCAACCGGGCCAGCACCTGCGGCCACGACGGCGCCGCCCCGGGGACCGCGGCGGAACCGGCGGGGGGCGAAGCCTCAGATGACGCAGCCACGCGCCGATGGTCCCACGCGGACCGGACCTCCCCCAACCGGCGGCGAAAGCCGCCCGTTCCGGGCCCGGCCGCGACGCGAAAACATCAAATGCCGCCCCGGGTGGAGTTAAACAACTACAAAGCGTCATACTTGCGGATGTGACCAGCGCTGTAGGGACCTCGGGTACTGCAATCACGTCGCGGGTTCATTCGTTGAATCGACCCAACATGGTCAGTGTCGGCACCATCGTCTGGCTCTCGAGCGAGCTGATGTTCTTTGCCGGCCTGTTCGCGATGTATTTCACCGCGCGTGCGCAGTCGGGCGGAAAGTGGCCGCCCCCGCCGACCGAACTGAACCTCTATCAGGCCGTACCGGTGACGCTCGTGCTGATCGCGTCGTCGTTCACCTGCCAGATGGGGGTGTTCGCGGCCGAACGCGGCGATGTCTTCGGGCTACGCCGCTGGTATGTGATCACCTTCCTGATGGGCCTGTTCTTCGTTTGCGGGCAGGGCTACGAGTACTACCACCTGGTGACTCATGGCACCACGATCCACGGCAGCGCCTACGGCAGTGTGTTCTACCTGACGACCGGATTCCACGGGCTGCACGTCACCGGCGGTCTGATCGCCTTCATCTTCTTGCTGGCGCGCACCGGAATGAGCAAGTTCACCCCGGCGCAGGCCACCGCGAGCATCGTCGTCTCCTACTACTGGCATTTCGTCGACATCGTGTGGATCGCGCTGTTCACCGTGATCTATTTCATCCGATGAGCCGACGCTGGACGAACAGGAGTGCTGGGTTGAAGAAACTGGGGTCCATCCGATCCGGTGCGCGGCCCGGACGGTCGCGAAAGGCTGCCAGTGATCGCTCGCGGCGGCGGCTGCGCCGCCGGTTGTCGGGCGGGTTGCTGCTGCTGATCGCGCTGACGATCGCCGGCGGCCTGGCCGCCGTGCTGACTCCGCGCCCGCAGGTGGCCGTCGCCGACGAGTCGTCCTCGGCGCTGCTGCGGACGGGCAAGCAACTGTTCGACACGTCGTGCGTGTCGTGCCACGGCGCCAACCTGCAGGGTGTGGCCGACCGCGGGCCCAGCCTGATCGGCGTCGGCGAGGAGGCCGTCTACTTCCAGGTCTCGACCGGCCGGATGCCGGCGATGACCGGCGAGGCCCAGGCGCCGCGCAAGGAGCCGATCTTCGACGAGGGGCAGATCGACGCGCTGGGCGCGTACGTCCAGGCCAACGGCGGCGGTCCGACCACCGTGCGCAACCCGGACGGCAGCCTGGCCATGAAGTCGCTGCGCGGCGACGACCTGGGCCGCGGCGGGGACCTGTTCCGGCTGAACTGCTCGTCGTGCCACAACTTCACCGGCAAGGGTGGGGCGCTGTCGTCGGGTAAGTACGCGCCGCCCCTCGAACCAGCCAACGAGCAGCAGATCCTGGCGGCGATGCGGACCGGTCCGCAGAACATGCCGAAGTTCTCCGACCGTCAGCTGTCCTTCGAAGCCAAGAAGGACATCATCGGCTACATCAAGGCGGTCACCGAAGAACGCCAGCCCGGCGGCTACGGCCTGGGTGGATTCGGGCCCGCACCCGAGGGCATGGCCGCGTGGATCATCGGGATGGTCGCCGCCATCGGTTTGGCACTGTGGATTGGGGCACGAGCATCATGAGCGAAGACTTTCGCGGCTCTGACACCGACAAGGGCGCCGCGCCGAACGAACCCGACGAGGCGGCTCTGTCCGCCATGTCGCATGACGAGCTCGTCGCGCTGGGCGGCAAACTCGACGGCGTCGAGACGCTCGTCAAGGATCCCCGCTGGCCCGTCGAGGGCACCAAGGCCGAAAAGCGTGCCGAGCGCGGAGTCGCCCTGTGGCTGTTGCTGGGCGGCATCTTCGGGCTGGCGCTGCTGCTGGTGTTCCTGTTCTGGCCGTGGGAGTACAAGCCGAAGGCGGCCGCGGGCAGCCTGTTGTACGACCTGGCCACCCCGCTGTACGGGCTGACCTTCGGGATGTCGATCCTGTCGATCGCCATCGGCACCATCCTGTACCAGAAAAGGTTTATCCCGGAAGAGATTTCGATCCAGGAGCGGCATGACGGCGCCTCCCGGGAGATCGACCGCAAGACGGTCGTGGCCAACCTGACCGACGCCCTGGAAGGCTCGACCGTCCGGCGGCGCAAGGTGATCGGGATGTCGCTGGGGCTGGGCCTCGGCGCGTTCGGTCTGTCGACGTTGGTGGCGTTTGCCGGCGGCCTGATCAAGAACCCGTGGAAGCCGGTGGTGCCCACCGCGAACGGCAAGAAGGCCGTGCTGTGGACGTCCGGTTGGACACCGCGGTATGCGGGCGAGACCATCTTCCTCGCGCGAGCCACGGGCTCCGCGGGGACGTCACCGTTCATCAAGATGCGCCCCGAAGACCTCGACGCCGGCGGCATGGAGACCGTCTTCCCGTGGCGGGAGTCCGACGGTGACGGCACCACCCCGGAATCCCAGGAAAAGCTGCGGGCGATCAACCAGGGCGTGCGCAACCCCGTGATGCTCATCCGGGTCCGGCCGTCGGACATGCCCCGGGTGGTCAAGCGCCAGGGCCAGGAGAGCTTCAACTACGGCGAGTTGTTCGCCTACACCAAGGTCTGCTCGCACCTGGGTTGCCCCGCGTCGCTGTACGAGGAGCAGTCCTACCGAATCTTGTGCCCGTGTCACCAGTCGCAGTTCGACGCCCTGCACTTCGCCAAGCCGATCTTCGGCCCGGCGGCGCGCGCGCTGGCGCAACTGCCCATCACGATCGACACCAACGGGTATCTGGTCGCCAACGGCGACTTCATCGAGCCCGTCGGACCGGCATTCTGGGAAAGGACGACCTCATGAGCCCGAAGCTGAGTCCCCCCAAACCGCCCAAGATCGGCGATGTCCTGGCGCGTCAGGGTGAAGACATCGACACGCGCTATCACCCGTCGGCGGCGGTGCGCCGGCAGCTCAACAAGGTCTTCCCGACCCACTGGTCCTTCCTGCTGGGCGAGATCGCGATGTACAGCTTCATCGTGCTGCTGCTCACCGGCGTCTACCTGACGCTGTTCTTCGACCCGTCCATGGCCGAGGTCACCTACAACGGGGCCTACCAGCCGCTGCGCGGTGTCGACATGTCCAAGGCCTTCGCGTCGACCCTCGACATCTCGTTCGAGGTACGCGGTGGCCTGTTCGTCCGTCAGGTTCACCACTGGGCCGCGCTGATCTTCTCCGCGGCGATCATGGTGCACCTGGCGCGCATCTTCTTCACCGGCGCGTTCCGGCGGCCCCGCGAGGCGAACTGGGTCATCGGTTCGCTGCTGCTGATATTGGCCATGTTCGAGGGCTACTTCGGCTACTCGCTGCCCGACGACCTGTTGTCCGGCATCGGGCTGCGCGCCGCCCTGTCCTCGATCACGTTGGGGATGCCGGTGATCGGCACCTGGCTGCACTGGGCCCTGTTCGGCGGCGACTTCCCTTGCGGCGGTGTGGGTAACGAGTGCGCGACTGCGGGCTACATCATCCCGCGCATGTACGCGCTGCACATTTTGCTGCTGCCCGGGATCATTCTGGCCCTGATCGGCCTGCACCTGGCGATGGTCTGGTTCCAGAAGCACACCCAGTTCCCCGGCCCGGGCCGCACCGAACACAACGTGGTCGGCGTGCGGGTCATGCCGATCTTCGCGGTCAAGTCCGGCGCGTTCTTCGCCGCGATCGTGGGTGTGCTCGGCCTGATGGGTGGCCTGCTACAGATCAACCCCATCTGGAACCTGGGTCCCTACAAGCCATCTCACGTCTCGGCCGGCTCGCAGCCCGACTTCTACATGATGTGGACCGAAGGCCTTGCCCGCATCTGGCCGCCGTGGGAGTTCTACTTCTGGCACCACACCATTCCCGCGGTGGTCTGGGTCGCCATCCTCATGGGCCTGATCTTCGTCCTGCTGATCATCTACCCCTTCCTGGAGAAGCGGTTCAGCGGCGACTACGCCCACCACAATTTGCTGCAACGGCCCCGTGACGCCCCGGTACGCACCGCCATCGGTGCCATGGCGATCGCGTTCTACATGGTGCTGACGCTGAGCGCGATGAACGACATCATCGCGTTCAAGTTCCAGATCTCGCTGAACGCGACGACGTGGATCGGCCGCATCGGGATGGTCGTCCTCCCGCCGATCGTCTACTTCGTCACCTACCGGTGGTGCATTGCGCTGCAGCGCAGCGACCGGGAGGTGCTGGCACACGGGATCGAGACCGGCATCATCAAGCGGCTGCCGCACGGGGCGTACGTCGAGCTGCATCAGCCGCTCGGCCCCGTCGACGACCACGGCCACCCGATCCCGCTCGAGTACCAGGGTGCGGCGCTGCCCAAGCGGATGAACAAGCTGGGCTCGGCCGGTTCACCCGGTAGTGGCAGCTTCCTGTTCGCCGACCCGGTGTCCGAGGATGCGGCCCTGCGGGAGGCGGCGCACGCTTCCGAGCAACGTGCGCTGACCGCGCTGCGCGAGCACCAGGAAAGCGTCGCCGGTTCGACCAACGGGAAGAACGGCGAGCACCACTAGCCTCGTGCTGGTTCGGTGACGCCCGCGCCGCACTGTTGGTGCGCGGCCCGCACGATGGAGCCGGCGGTCAGGAAGGCCGGCTTCATCTGGTCGCGGGCCTCGACCGGCAGGTCGGCCGCGCAGCGCAACACCATCAGGGCGAGCGCGCTGTAGGTCGCGTACGGGATGACGAGCAGGTTGACCCGTGCGTCGCCCCCGACGACGGTCATCACGTGCTGACGCTTTCGTTCCCATCCCGACCAGTTCAGGTCGGGGGGTCGTTGCAGCGGCGGCCAGTTGACGTTGATGGCGCTGACTTCGCCCAGCAAAGGAGTCAGGACGGCGACCAGCTCGGGCAGTTCGTTGGTGATGCGGTCCGCGCGCGGCCACCACGCGCCGTCGATGGCGCGGCCGAGTTCACGGGCCACCGAGAGCCGGACCGGATTGGCGCGGCGGCGGCTGGCAAACGATGCGGTCATCTGGAGACCTGGCGGTCCCAGCCGGCCAGATTCACGACAACCATGGGCGGATCCCTTCACGTCGGCGTCGTTCGCCCCGGCGCGCGCGGGGCGGACGGAGGAATCGCATTGCCCTTGGGTGGCTCGGTGGCGCCCGAGCACCGCTGACAACGAAACGGCTCGGGGTGAACGCTACGCCACGGCACCCCACCGGGGGCGGCCAGGGCGCCGACGACGCCGGCTCAACCCACCCGGCGACCGCGGCGGCGCCCTCGCGGGGCCGACCACCCGACCGTGTTCGTGCACTACAGTTGCGGGGGGCCGACACGGTGAGGATGGGCGCAATGGCGATACAGGACTGGGGCGACGCCCCGGAGATCCATCCGTCGAAGATCCGGGTCGGCGACGTCATCGGCACCTTGCGTCCCACGACGCTGCGTTACACCGTCAAGATGATCAGCGGTCCGCAGACCACTCCCCGGCGCTGGACATTCTTCGGCCGCGACGCCAACGGCACGCAACACACGGGCACCTTCGGCGAGGACGAACTGGTTCGCAGGTACGCCAAGGCGTCGTGACGCGGGCCTACTGCGCGTCGACGGCGCGGCGCAGCTGGCGAACGTGCAGCCACTCGATCACCGGCATCCCGGCGGTGACAACCGCGGCGACGCCGTACGCGATCCAGGACGGGCCGTCGTGGCCCACGGCCATCAGGTAGGTCGCGGTGGAGACCGCGACCAGCGCCAGGCCCATCGCGCCCACCAGCAGCACGGTGCCGCGCAACCAGGCCCGATCGACCGCCTCCCCCGACCGGTCGGAATCGGCCTCCTGGGCCGGCACTTGCGCCCTCGGTTGACGCGCCCATTCGGCCGCGGTGCGCGGCGCCTGGGACATCAGGCGCACCGGGGGCTGGTTGGGCGCCGTCATCCCCCGGGCGGCCGGCTCGGTCTGCGCCATCCGCCGGGCCCGCAACAGCATCGGGATCGCCCCCGCGATGATCAACGCGGACACCACGATCACGGCGTACAGCACCCACGAGGTGGTATGCGTGCCGCCGGCCGCCTTGTGAAAACCCCGCCCCAGGTCCGTCAGGGCAACGGCCGCGGCCACGCTCACGCCCAGCAACACCAGCCAGATGGCGGCGCAGGCACCGATCAGTATGCGGTCGACGACGTCGGGCGAGATGGTGTCGTCGCCCCACCCACGGCGGTACGCCGAATACCTGCTGACCATCAGCAGCTCGTCTGGGGCGCGTCGTTGGTGTTCGCCGACAGGACGGTCCCGTCGCTCGTCGTGATCGAGCAGTTGAGCCGGCTGACCCGGAACAGGCTGGACGCCTCGACGGAGCCCACGTCGGACTGTGAGATCGGCGTGACGGTCATCGACCACGGGATGTACACGTTGTGCTGCGTGCGCCGCCGCCCCGAGGCGTCGACGTAGGTCACCGAGATGATGTCACCGGGCGCCTTGGTGCCGGTCACCGAATAGGTCACCTGGCGCGGCCCCGTCGGGGTGGTCGGCGGGGGCGCGCCAGGT
>NZ_LQOU01000055.1 GCF_002102155.1 Mycobacterium europaeum | reverse complement strand
GGAGCCTCGTGGTGGTGGTCACCACGCAGGCACCGCCCGTCTACACCCCGCGGCACACCGCGCCGCCGTCGACCCAGCCGCCGACCACGACGGCCATGACGACGCCACCCCCACCGACCACCACGACCGAGACGCCACCCCCGCCGTCGACCACCACGACCACCACCACGACGGTGCCGATGACCACCGAGTGGATCCACGTCCCGCTGCTGCCGGTGCCCATACCGGTTCCGGTGCCGCAGACGCAGGCCCCGCAGGCGCCCCAGTACACGCCGTATCCGCAATACCCGCAGTACCCGGGGAACGCCCAGAATCCGTTCCTGAGCCCCGGCTACTAGTCCGGCGTCCGTCCTGGCGGGCACGCGGAAGAAGCGCGCCCGCGCCCGCGCGGGTAGCGTGGTGTCACCCGGTCGGGGCGGGTTCATCGGTGGTGGCCTCACCCCGGGCGGTGGAGAAATCAGCGCACACCAGCGGACTGTGGAGGCATACGTGGACATCGTGCTTGGGGTCTCAATGGCTCCCGAGACGGTCCGCCTGGTGGTCATCGAGGGGCAGGACGCCGACGGCGTCACCGTCGAACAGGACGAGTTCGAGGTGGCCGCCACCGGCGGGGGCTCGGTGGCCGCCGGTGCGGTCGACCAAGTGCTTGCGGCGATCGGCGGCACCCGCGAAGGCGCGCTCGCGGGCGGCTACAACCTGGTGTCGACGGGAGTGACCTGGACGGATCCCGCCGGCGTGGGCGCACTGCGGGATGCGATGGCCCGCAACGGCATGGGCAGCGTGATGCTGGTGTCCCCGCTGCTGGCCGCGGCCGCACTCACCCAGACCGTCGGTTCCGCGCTCGGCTACGAGCACATCGCGATGCTGTTCGTGGAGCCCGACACCGCGACGCTGGCCGTCGTGGACGTCACCGACGGTTCGATCGTCGACCTGCACCGCCAGCAGCTGGCCAACCCGCAGTCGCTGGTCGCCGAGCTGGCGACGATGGTCGCCGGCCTGGACACGCGGGGAGCGCGGGCGGACGGCGTCTTCCTGGTCGGCTGCGGCACGGATATCGTGGCCGTCAAGCCGGCGCTCGAGGCGGCCACCCCGCTCGAGGTGACGGCTCCGGAGGAACCGGAGATGGCCCTGGCCCGCGGGGCGGCGCTGGCGTCGGCGAACGCGCCGCTGTTCGCCTCGTCCACGGCCGCCCTGGCGTACGCCCTGGACCCGGGCACCGGAGAGGTGAGCCCGCGGCCGCTCGGCCCGGCTTACCTCGACGTGTGGGGCAACGCGGACCCCGGCGCGCTGGCCTACAGCGCGATCGAGGACGAGGACGAGGTGATTCCGCGCCGGCGCAGGCCCATGTTCCTCGCCGGCAGCGCGCTGGCCGCGATCGCGGCCAGCGTCGCCGGCGTGGTGCTGTTTTCGCTGACCTCCGACCGGCCCAGTGTGCCGCAGAACCCGCGGGTCAGCGTCGCCACCCCGGCCAGGCAGCTGCCGGCCCACGCGCCGAGCGCGCCACCGCAAGCGCAGCCACCCGCCCCGACTCCGCCACCGCCTCCGCCGACCGTGGTGGCCGCCCCGCGGCCGGCCCCGCCGGTCGCCGAGCAGCCCGCGCCCCAAACCC
>NZ_LQOU01000054.1 GCF_002102155.1 Mycobacterium europaeum | reverse complement strand
GGCCGAATCGGGGCGGGCCACGCCGGCGTGTGGTCCGTGAGCGCGCCGGTCACGCAGGCCGACGCCCCGCCGGGAGCCGCGTTCGTGGGACAAACCCGCAACGTCCATCCGATCCCCGCTTCTCGAGAGTTCACTTAGGGCGTCGTAACGATAGCGCCCGCGCCCGGCCGGCACCATAGCCGCGGACCGGCGAAGAGATAAGCACCATGACGGCGGTTGTACCCCGATCGCTACCATCGAGAAACGCGACGCGGCACCCACACCTCGGGCGGCCTCGCGGGAGCGTCAAGGGAGGAACGTGACCGACAAGGATCGCCCCGATGCCGGTGACATCGGCAAATTCGACCCCGTCTTGACCCAGCGCATGGTGGGCGTGATGCGCCCGTTCCTCAAGGCGTATTTCCGGTCGGAAGTGCACGGCCTGACTTCGTTTCCGCCCGGCGGGGCGCTGGTCGTGGGCAACCACTCCGGCGGCATGTTCCCGATGGACGTCCCCATCTTCAGCGTCCACTTCTACGAGAAGTTCGGCTACGACCGGCCGGTCTACACCCTGAGCCACGACATCCTCATGACCGGCCCCACCGGGGAGTTCTTCCGGCGCACCGGATACATCCGCGCCAACCGGGAGAACGCGGCGCAGGCCCTGCGGTCCGGCGGGGTCGTGATCGTCTTCCCCGGCGGCGACTACGACGCCTACCGGCCCACGCTCTCGGAGAACGTCATCGATTTCAACGGCCGCAAGGGATACGTCAGGACCGCCATCGAGGCCGGGGTTCCCATCGTGCCCGCCGTCTCGATCGGCGGGCAGGAGACGCAGCTCTACCTGTCGCGCGGCACCTGGCTGGCCGAGCGGCTGGGCGTGAAGCGCTTGCTGCGCAGCGCCATCCTGCCGTTGTCGTTCGGCTTCCCCTTCGGCTTCAGTGCGGTGATCCCGCCCAATCTGCCGCTGCCCACCAAGATCGTCACGCAGGTGCTCGAGACGATCGACATCGCCGCCGAGTTCGGTGACGACCCGGACGTCGACGAGGTGGACGAGCACGTGCGGTCGGTGATGCAGCAGGGCCTCAACGACCTGGCCGCCAAGCGACGCTTCCCGATCCTGGGCTGAGCCGTGGCTTCTCTGCTTGGTCCGGTCAACGACGCCCTCGGCGTCATCACCACCCTGAGGCGTGCAGGGATGATCGCGCCGATGCGGCCCGACCGCTACCTGAAGATGGCCGCGGCCATGCGCCGCGCGGGCATGGGGATGACCGTGGGCTTCGCCACCGCGGCGCAGCGCTGCCCGGACCGGCCGGGGCTGGTCGACGAACTCGGCACCCTGACCTGGCGCCAGCTCGACGAGCGGATCAACGCGCTCGCCGCGGCGCTGCAGGGATTGCCGTCGGGAACCCCCAGGGTCGTCGGGATCATGTGCCGCAACCACCGCGGCTTCGTCGAGGCGGTGGTGGCCACCAACCGGATCGGCTCGGACGTCGTGTTGCTCAACACCTCCTTCGCCGGGCCCGCGCTGGCCGAGGTGGTCAACCGCGAAGGCGTCGACGCCGTCATCTACGACGAGGAGTTCACCGAGACGGTGGACCGCGCGCTGGCCGACAAACCGGACGCCACCCACATCGTGGCCTGGACCGACGGCCCGCACGAGCTGACCGTCGAAGGGCTCATCACCGATCACGCCGGCCAACAGCCCGAGCGCGCCGGCCGCAAGGGCAGGATGATCCTGCTGACCTCCGGCACGACCGGAACGCCCAAGGGGGCCAACCAAACCGGCGGCAACGCCGGCATCGGCACGCTCAAGGCCATCCTGGACCGCACGCCGTGGCGGGCCGAGGAGACGGTGGTGATCGTGGCGCCGATGTTCCACGCCTGGGGCTTCTCGCAGTTGGTCTTCGCGGCGTCGATGGCGTGCACGGTGGTCACCCGGCGCAAGTTCGACCCGGAGGCGACGCTGGACCTCATCGACCGGCACCAGGCGACGGGCCTGGCGGTGGTGCCGGTGATGTTCGACCGCATCATGGAACTGCCGCCCGAGGTGCGAAAGCGATACAGCTGCAAGTCTTTGCGCTTCGCGGCGGCATCCGGGTCGCGCATGCGGCCCGATGTCGTCACCGCATTCATGGACGAGTTCGGCGACGTGATCTACAACAACTACAACGCCACCGAGGCCGGCATGATCGCGACCGCCACCCCGGAAGACCTGCGCGCGGCCCCCGACACCGCCGGCCGGCCCGCGGGCGGGACCGAAATCCGGATCCTGGACAGCGAATTCAACGAGCTGCCCACCGGCGAGGTCGGCACCATCTACGTGCGCAACGACACCCAGTTCGAGGGCTACACGGAGGGCTCCTCCGGCAAAGGGAAAAGCTTTCACGCCGGGTTCATGTCGTCGGGCGACGTCGGCTACCTGGACGGGGCCGGCCGGTTGTTCGTGGTGGGCCGCGACGACGAGATGATCGTCTCCGGCGGCGAGAACGTCTACCCGATCGAGGTGGAGAAGACGCTGGCGGCGCACCCCGACGTGGCCGAGGCCGCGGTCATCGGCGTCGACGACGAGCAGTACGGGCAGCGGCTGGCCGCGTTCGTGGTCTTGACCCCGGGCGCCGGGGCCACGCCCGAGACCCTCAAACAACACGTCCGGGAAAGCCTGGCCAATTACAAGGTGCCCCGCGAGATCGCCGTGCTCGACGAACTCCCCCGCGGCAGCACCGGCAAGATCCAGCGCAACGAACTGCAATCGCGGGTCAACGGCTGATGCGCCGGTTGTCGCGCCGCCTGGTGCGTCCCCGCCCGCTGGCGCGCGCCGCGCTCGAACTGGCCAACGCCGCCAACGGATTACGGCCGCTGGCCCGCAAGGGCTACAGCACCGTGCTGGTCTTCTGGTTCGGCTGGCCGACGTCGGAGGTGCCGGGGATCTACTTCTCCGTCTCGCTGCTGGACGCGCTGCGGCGCGCGCGGCGGGGCCACTTCGCGGGACGGCGGGGCAAGGCGGCGCTGGCCATGACGGCCGCGTCGTGGGTGATCCTGGGGGTGATCCGCTACCGCGGCGTCACCACCCCGGGTCCGGTGCTGGAGGCGGGCCTGCGCGAGCAGCTCGGACACGACTACGCCGAGGCGGTGAGCAAACTGCCCCACGCCAAGCCGACCCGCAGCGGGCGGCGCAGCCTGCCGCTGGGCAACACCGTGGCGCGCCGGCGCTACGTCGAGAAGACCAACGTGGTGTCCTACGGCCCGAACGGCCGCGCCAACCTGGCCGACATCTGGCGCCGCCGCGACCTGCCGCGCGACGCCAAGGCGCCGGTGCTGCTGCAAGTGCCCGGGGGCGCCTGGATGATCGGGATGCGCCGGCCGCAGGCCTACCCGCTGATGAGTCACCTGGCCGCCCGCGGCTGGGTGTGCGTGTCGATCGGTTACCGCGTTTCGCCCCGCCACACCTGGCCCGACCACATCGTCGACGTCAAACGGGCGCTGGCGTGGGTCAAGGAGAACATCGCCGACTACGGCGGCGACCCGGACTTCGTCGCGGTCACCGGGGGTTCCGCGGGTGGGCACCTGTGCGCGCTGGCGGCGCTGACCCCCAACGACCCGTCATTCCAGCCGGGGTTCGAAGACGCCGACACGGCGGTGGCGGCCGCGGTCCCGATCTACGGCCGCTACGACTGGTTCTCCACCGAGGGCGAGGGCCGCCCCGAGTTCGTCTCGCTGCTCGAAAAGTTCGTGGTGAAGCGGGGGTTCAAGTCGCACCGCGACGTCTACGTCGACGCCTCGCCGATCCGCCGGCTGCGGGCCGACGCGCCGCCGTTCTTCGTCCTGCACGGCCGCGACGACTCCCTCATCCCTGTCGGCGAAGCCCAGGAGTTCATCGAGGAGCTGCGCGCGGTGTCCAAGTCGCCGGTCGCCTACGCCGAATTGCCCAGCGCACAACACGCTTTCGACATCTTCAGCTCACCCCGGGCGCATCGCGCCGCGGAGGCCGTCGCGCAGTTCCTGTCCTGGGTGTACGCGACCAACCCGCCCGACCGCGACTAGCTGTACCGCTCGTTCGTTCACGCGAATCCCTTGTGTCACTTGGGTTTCTCTGATCACAACGCGGCGGTTTTTGTCGGTGGGGGCTTCTAGGGTTTGGGGTATGGGTGCAAGCAGTCGTGAGGAGATCGTCGAGGTGTTCGACGCGCTGGATCATGACGCGGATCGCCTGTGTGGGTTGTCTTTTGACGTGCTCACCACCCCGGAGCGGTTGGCTGCCCTGGAGCGG
>NZ_LQOU01000053.1 GCF_002102155.1 Mycobacterium europaeum | reverse complement strand
CTTCAACGGCCGGATCACCCCGACCGGCAACTAACAAATGCCAAGGTCGGATCCACCGTTAATCAGACAGCCCCGCCACGTCACACTTCGTGGTGTTGATGCGTGCTGGGGACTGTGGATTTAACGGTGTTTCCGGCCTAACACGCTGAGGGTTCCTCGGCGAGGAAGGTGCCGTGATGACGACACTGGATGATGTGACCAAGAAGAAGCAGGCTGAGCAATCGGCCGAGCAGCAGGCTGCGGCCGAGCTGGTCCGGTTGGCGCAGGAGCAGGGGCTGTCGCTGACCGGACCGGACGGGCTGCTCAAGCAGCTGACCAAGACGGTGATCGAGACCGCACTCAACGAGGAGATGACCGAGCACCTGGGTTATGAGAAACATGACCCGGCCGGAGTGGGCGCGGGCAACATCCGTAACGGCACCCGCGCCAAGACGGTGCTGACCGACACCACCGGCCCCGTTGAGCTCGATGTGCCACGAGATCGGGCCGCGACGTTCGAGCCCCAGATCGTCAAAAAGCGCCAACGACGGCTCTCAGGCGTCGATGAGGTGGTGTTGTCGCTGTACGCCAAAGGCTTGACCACCGGCGAGATTTCAGCGCATTTCGCCGAAATCTATGGCGCTTCGGTATCCAAGGAGACGATCAGCCGGATCACCGACAAAGTCATCGACGAGATGAATGACTGGGCGGTGCGGCCACTGGATGAGACCTACGCGGCGATCTTCATTGACGCGATCGTGGTGAAGGTCCGCGACGGTCAGGTCGCCAACCGACCGTTCTACGCTGCCATTGGCGTCACCCTGGCCGGCGAACGCGACATCCTGGGCCTATGGGCAGGCACTGGTGGTGAGGGCGCGAAGTTCTGGATGAGCGTGCTCACCGATCTGCGCAACCGTGGCATCAAGGACGTGTTCTTCGTCGTCTGCGACGGACTCAAAGGGCTGCCCGAAGTGGTCGGTAACGTCTGGCCGCAGGCGATCGTGCAGACCTGCATTATTCACCTGATACGCAACACGTTTCGGCTCACCTCCCGTAAATACTGGGACGAGATCAAACGTGATATCAAACCGATCTACACCGCGGTCAACGCCACCGCGGCCCGCACAGCCTTCGACGAGCTGGCCGAGAAGTGGGGACAGCGTTACCCAGCGGTGATCCGGCTCTGGGATAACGCCTGGAACGAGTTCATCCCGTTCCTGGACTACGACGTGGAGATCCGCCGGGTGATCTGCTCGACGGATGAAATCGTCAAGGTGAGCGGTGATTGGTGGCGGGTTTGCGGGGTTGCCAGTGGGCGACGAGGACTTCGTAG
>NZ_LQOU01000052.1 GCF_002102155.1 Mycobacterium europaeum | reverse complement strand
GCAGCACCAGCGCCTGCCAGGTCCGGCGGCGGGCCAGCCTCAACAACATCACTGGCCGTCGGTTCGGCTTGCTCCTCACTGGCCACCCCCGAAGTCAGTCGGCACCGCCGGCCCGCCCGCGTTGGGTGCGGGCGCCGCGACCGGCGCCGGTGTCGGGGCCACCGGGCCCGGGGCCACGTCGGGTCCCGGCGGCGGCGGCTGGATCGGCACCGGGGCGTTCAGGCCGATGGGCGGCACGATCGGGTTCTCGTCGTAGGCGTTGGGCGGTCCCGGCGGGGTCTGCAGGTTCGACTGGACGGGCGCGATGTTGGGGCCTCCCATGAGTTCGGCCAGCGAGTCCGGCGTCATCAGGCCCGCGGTGATCGGCCCCACCTGCTGGCCCTGCATCCCGGGCGCCACGATCCAGCCGGGCTGCGTGTTGCGGTGCGACGTCGGGGTGTCCGGGACCCAGATGCCCGGCACGGTGGTGTCCTTATATCCGTTCGGCGGGTGCAGCCGGTCTTCGGAGTAGGCGACTTCCTTGGGCAGGGTCTCCGCGGTGCTGAACAGGTTCGCGCCGAACGGCAGGTAGTTAAACTTGATCGCGTCGAGGATCGGCGCCAGGTATTGCGCGCACAGTTCCGCGGACTCCTGATACCCGAGCCGGCTGCCCGCCTGGATCGAGCTGCAGATGAACTGCATCGGGTTGGCGAAGTTCGTGATCGCCGGGATGGCGACCACCGATCCGTGCGACGGGTGATAGATCTGGTTGATGTTGGCCGCGGCCGTCGGCAGGACGTGCAACGCGGTCTCCAGCCCGTTGAGCGGGTCGGGCTGCAGGATCGTGTTCGTCACGGTCGCCAGGTTGTTGATGTCGTAGGTCAGCACCTCGCGGTTCTTGTTCAGGAACGGGCGCACCGTGGACAACAGACCGTCGAACTGCTGAATCGCGTTCGAGAGGTCCGTGTCGTTGTGCGCCAGCCGCGTGGTGAACTCCGCCAGGTTCTGGTTCAGCGCGACGAACTGCTGGTCGTCCTTGTGCAGCGCGTTGACGAACAGCGCCAGGCTCTTCACCACGGCGAAGAAGTCGCCGCGGCCCTCGTTGAGCGCCGTCAGCGCCTGCGACAGGTTGCTCAGCGTGGTGTTGAACTCCTTGCCCTTGCCGGCCAGCCCGTTGGCATAGGACTCGATGACCTCACCGAACGGTCCGGTCGGCTGCTCCGGCGTGGGCCCCAGCTTGGAGATGATGTTGGTGATGCTGTTGCGCAGCTGGTCCCATTCCACCGGGACCTGGGTGCGCTCCTCGGGGATCACCGCGTTGTCGGCCAGCACCGGGCCGCCCTTGTAGGGCGGCTCCAACTGGATGGCGCGCGAGGCCACCAACGTCGGGTTGAGGATGACCGCGTTGGCGTTCGCCGGCACCCGGTACTTGTTCTCGTAGTGGAAGGTGACCTTCATCTTGTCGCCGGCCGGCTCGATCTTGTCGATCGCGCCCACCCGCATTCCCATGATCTGGACCTTGTCGCCCGGGTACAGCGCGTTGGCCGCCGGGAAGTAGGCCACCACCGTGTTGGTGGTCAGCTTCTGGTAGAGCCGCCACCCGACGAACCCGACGACGAGGGCAAGCACGATCACCAGCGAGCCGAGGATCACGGTCGCCCGCGTCAGCTTCGGTAGCCGGATGTTCCGGATGTCAAAGGCGGTGCTCAATTCTGGCTACCTCCCCCGGCCGCGCCGCTGCCTCCCGATCCGCCGGGGTTGATGAAGGGCGCCGGCAACTGTTCGCCGGGCCCGGGTGGTGCCGCCGGCCCCGGCGGGAAACCGGGCGCGAACGTCGACGGCGGTGGCGTCGGTCCGGCCGGCGCCAGGTTCTCGGTGCGCGCACCCGGCGGTGCCTGCGCCGGCAGCGGGACGGGGGTCCCCGGAACGTTCGGCGGCGGGTCGCCCGGCCGTCCCGCGATCGGGATGCCCGGTGTCGGCGGCAGGCCGCCCGGGTTCGGCGGCGAGGTCATCACGTCGACCGGCGCCGGGAAGCCCGGACCGCCGAACGGACCGATACCCCCGCCCGCGCAGGGCAGCGGATTCCACGGCCGCGGCAGACCCTCGTCGCCGACGGTGACGTTGCCGCCCGGGTTGGCCGGGGTGTACGAACAGGGCGATCCCGGCGGGACGGCCGGCCCCGGGTGCTCCGGCGTGCCCTCGAGCACCGGCGGCGCCGGCGGCGGCGCGCCGTTGGGGAACCGGGTGCCGTTCGGGTCGGGCCACCGGAATTCGGGCAGCCCGGCGCTACGCCAGAAGTTCTCCGGGTCGATCCCGCGCTTCTTGAACGCGGCGTCGACCCACGGCTGAATGATCTGGTACAGCGCGAGGTTGTGCAGGACCACCTTGAAGAACGGCCCCGACGCGATGGACTCGTTCAACGACGGCAGGAACTTGCCGACCTCGCTCAGCCCCGCGGCGACGTCGTCTTTGCGTTCCTTCAGGATGTCGCTGACCGTGCGCAGTTGCTCGAGCACGTGGTTGAGGTTGGGGTTGTCGTTGATGAAACCCTTGACCTGCTCGGAGAAGGCGGCGACGTTGGCCAGCAGCGCGTTGATGGCCTGGCCGCGCTCGTTGAAGGCGGCCAGCAGCGTCTTGGTGTTGACCAGCAGTCGGTCCACCTGCTCGCTGCGGTCGCCCAGCACGCTGGCCACCTGGTTGGCCTGGGCGAGCAGATGCTTGACCTGCTCGTCGCGCTTGCCGATGGTGTCGGAGAACTTGGCCACGCCGTCGAGCGCCGCGCTCAGGTGGGGGTAGGTCTGGTCGATGGTCTGCGACAGCACGTGCAGCGATTCCTTGACCGTGTCGATGTTCCAGCCCTGCGCGGCCTTGGTGACGTCGAAGAACGCGTCGTAGATCTGGTAGGGCGTCGTGCTCTGCCCGATCGGCAGGGTGGCGCCGGGCCGCAGCGGCTGGGCGCCCCGGGCCTCGACGTCCAGGATCTTCTTGCCGAGGATGGTGTCGGTCTTGATCGCCAGCCGGCTCTCGGTGCCGATGGTGGCGGTGCCGATCGAGAACTTCAGCCGAATGTGGTCGCCGTCGATCTCCAGACCTTCGACCTTGCCGACGTCGACGCCGGCGATGCGCACCTTGTCACCGGAGTTGATGCCCCCGGTGTCGGTGAACTGCCCGTAGTAGCTGGGCTTGGCGAAGATCATCGGGACGCTGGTGAAGCTCTGGCCCACGCCGATGACGAGCAGCGTCACCAGGATGCCCATGAGGCCGATGCGAACCCGGTTGGGTGGTTCCAGTGTTCTCATTGCGGGGTGCACCTACCCGTCGGCTGCTGGAACAGCCTGACCGTGCGGACCGGGCCGCCGGCCTGCAGGCCGTTGATCTTGAGCGTGATGTCGCAGGCGTAGAAGTTCACGAAGTCGCCGTAGGAGCCGATGGCGCGGCCGATCATGTTCAACGCGGTGGGCACCCTCTTGAGGTAGTCGTCGAGCCCGTCGCGCTGGTCGATGAGCGGCTGCTGGATCGCGTCCAGATAGTTGAGCGTCTTGTGCAGCAGGCCGCGGTCCTCGGCGAGCAGGTCGGCGACCGTCCCGGCGGCGTTGCTGATGTGCGCGGTGCCGCCGGCCAGCTGGTCGCCGTGGTCCTTCAGCCCCGTGATGAGCACCTCGAGGTTGTTGACCGTCTGGTCGAACTGCTGGCGGTGGCGCACCGTGGTGTCCAGCACGATGTTCAGGTTCTTGATGACCTCGCCGATGGCCTGGTCGCGCTCACCAATCTGGTTGGTCAGCTGCGCGGTCTGGTCGAGGATGTCGTTGATCGTGCCGCCCTGTCCCTGGAACACGGTGATCAGGGACGTGGCGATGGTGTTCACCTTCTGCGGATCCAGCGCCCGGAACAGCGGTTTGAACCCACCGATCAGGGCGTCCAGGTCCAGCGCAGGCGAGGTGTGCGACGCCGGGATGAAGCCGCCCGGCGGCAGCACCCGCTCGGCGCCCTCGCCCTCGCCGCGCTTGAGCTCCAGGTAGCGGTTGCCGATCAGATCGAGGTAGCGGATCTGGGCGGTCGTCGACTGGTACAGCGGCACCGAGCGGTCGACGTTGAACTCCACCCGCGCCCGCTTGCCGCCGTCGACCACCTTGACCGAACTGACCTTGCCGATCTCCACGCCGGACGCGCGGACGAATTGGCCGGCCCGCAGCCCGCTCACATTGGTGAACTCCGCCGAGTATCCGTTCGTGCGGTCAAAACGCATCTGACCGAACACGACGACGATCATCACGGTGAAGATCAGCAGCACCAACGAGAAGATGCTGAGCCTGACGATGGTTCCGGTGATTTTCATGGGTTGATCGTGTTATCCCCTACTTGGCGGCCCCAGACGTACTCGATGGCGTACGGGGACCCGGTGTCGAGGTGGTTGTACGGCGCGAGGCTGTTGCCGGTGTCCATCACCAGCTCCGGTGCGGGCCACAGGTCGTGGGTGATCTGCTGCCAGCACCCCGGCGCGCCCCCCGGGCCGCCACGGGCGTTCACCCGCGGCAGGTTCTCCGGGTAGGTGTACGGGTTCGGCGCGCCGCCGACGACCCCCGCCAGGCCACCGACCAGGCTGGCCAGGGTGACCACCGCCGACACGGGGTTGGCCAGCAACCCCAACCCGGACAGCGCCTCGGTGTGGGCATTCAGCGAGTAGCCGTTGCCGCCCAGGAAGGAGGAGGCCTTCGGCTCGATGTCGTGATAGTTGCGCAGCGTGCAGAAGAGCTCGGGGCTGTAGGTGTCCAGCAGCTGCGCGCTGGGCACCAGGTCCTGCGCGCCGCGCGCCAGGTACGGGCCACCGCGG
>NZ_LQOU01000051.1 GCF_002102155.1 Mycobacterium europaeum | reverse complement strand
CGCGCCGGCCAGCGCAAACTCATCGGCGGCCAAGAAGACCAACTCATCGACATCGCCCTCGAAATCAAACGCGAGCAAGAAAGCGGTACGGCTGCCGCCAAGTAGCCGTCCTCTGCACGCACAGGCGGCGCAAAGGAACCGCGAGTAGCCTGGCGCGCATGAGCACGACAGACAAGACAGTCGGTCCTCGCCGGGGACGGTACGGCCTGCTCGCCGGGGGACTACTCACCGCCATCGCCGCGACGATGATCGCACTGCCAACGGCCAGCGCCGCTCCCCAGTGCGATCAGGACGTGGGTGCATCCATCAACTCCTACCTGCAGCGGCATCCGGACCTCCATGCGCAGCTGCAGGCCAGGTCCGAGGCGGAGGGTGGCGGTCCCAACGTGATCGACTACCTGAACCGGCATCCCGACGTACGTCAGCACCTCATCGACCTATCTCACTCCTGCCCGCCCTAGCGAGCCGGCCTCGTCCTCGAACGCTGTACCCGACGCGCGGGAACGTTCGCCATTGACGAAAAAGTAGAACACGTTCTAGCGTCTATGCGTGTCCACAGATTCTTTTTCAGGCCCGCTCACTTCTGCGATCGCCGAAGCCGAGAAGCTCGTCGCCGACGCGCCGTTCATCGAGACCGAAGCCGACCTGCTCGAAGGGCTGCAGTATCTGGCCGGCTGCGTCTCAGCCTGCATCCACCTCGCCGTCGATTACGACCGCGATCACCCGTTCCTGCAGTCGGGGACCGGGCCGTTCACCAAGATGGGCCTGGACAACCCCGACACCCTGTATTTCGGCACCCGCGTGCACGCCAACCACGAGTACGTCGTCACCGGCCGGCGCGGGACCACGACCGACCTGAGCTTCCAGCTCCTCGGCGGCGAGTACACCGACGACTTCGTGCCCGTCAGCCAGGCCGCGTTCGACGACCGGGAACTCGAGATCGCACCCGACGGCAGCTTCGAGTGGCGGGTGACGCCCACCAGCCCCGGGCAGCTGGTGATCCGCGAGGTCTACGGCGACTGGGCGGCGCAGCGCGGCACGCTGGCCATCGCGCGGACGGACACCGCGGGCACCGCGCCGCCGCCGTTGACCCGCGCGCTCATCGAAAAGCGTTACGCCACAGCGGGAAAGCAGCTCGTCCAGCGGGTGAAAACCTGGCTGCAATTCCCGCAATGGTTCTATCTCGACCTTCCGGTCAACACCCTGACGGCGCCGCGCCTGACCCCGGGCGGACTGGCCACCCAGTACTCGTCGGTCGGGCACTTCGACCTGCGACCGGATCAGGCGCTGGTGATCACCATCCCGGTCTCCGACGCACCCTACCTCGGCTTCCAGCTTGGCAGCCTGTGGTACATCTCGCTGGACTACATCAACCACCAGACCTCGCTGAACAACACTCAGGCGCAGGCGGATCCGGACGGCAAGGTGCGCATCGTGGTCGCCGACCAGAACCCGGGCGTGACCAACTGGGTCGAGACCCTGAACCACCGGCGCGGCTTCCTGCAGTTCCGCTGGCAGCGCGTGTCGCGTGAGCTCTCCGAGGCCGACGGTCCCACCGTCGAGGTCGTCGACCTCGACAAGGTAGCCGCCGCGTTGCCGTATTTCGAACACAACAAGATCTCCGAGGACGACTGGCGCGCCCGAATTGCGCTGCGCCACCAACAAATTCAGGCAAGGATGCTGGGATGACGAAGCTGCTCGATGGCAAGGTAGTGGTGATCAGCGGCGTCGGCCCCGGTCTGGGCACGACGCTGGCGCACCGGTGCACTCGAGAGGGGGCCGATCTGGTGCTGGCCGCCCGCACCCCGGAGCGTCTCGACGACGTCGCCAAGCAGATCGCCGACCTCGGCGGCCGGGCGACGACGGTGCGCACCGACATCACCGAAGACGACCAGGTGAGCAACCTCGTCGACGCCACGATGGAGGCCTACGGCAAGGTCGACGTGCTGATCAACAACGCGTTTCGGGTGCCGTCGCTGAAACCATTCTCGGGCACCAGCTTTCAGCACATTCGCGACGCGATCGAACTCAGCGCGCTGGGCGCACTGCGGCTGATCCAGGGCTTCACGCCGGCGCTGGCCGAGTCGAAGGGCTCGATCGTCAACGTCAACTCCATGGTGCTCCGGCATTCGCAGGCGAAGTACGGCGCCTACAAGATGGCGAAGTCCGCGCTGCTGTCCATGTCGCATTCGCTGGCCACCGAACTGGGCGAGCAGGGGATCCGCGTCAATTCCGTTGCCCCGGGCTATATCTGGGGTGACACCCTGCAGGGCTACTTCAACCACCAGGCCGGCAAGTACGGCACCACGGCCGAGCAGATCTACGCCGCCACCGCGGCCAACTCCGACCTGAAGCGCCTGCCCACCGAGGACGAGGTGGCCTCGGCGATCCTCTTCCTGGCCAGCGACCTGTCCAGCGGCATCACCGGGCAGACGCTCGACGTCAACTGCGGGGAGTACCACAACTGATGTCCGACCGCACCGATATCGGCACCGTCGACGAGCTGCACGCGTCGGCCACCAAGGTGACCGGGCTCGACGACTTCGGGTCCAACGACGACAACTATCTCGAAGCGCTGGAGGTGCTGCTGGACTCCTACCGGCGCGAAGCCGGCCTTACGGTGTTGGGCAGCAAGATGAATCGGTTCTTCCTGCGCGGCGCGCTGGTGGCCAGGCTGCTGTCCGAGTCGTCGTGGAAGCAGTACCCGCAGCACGCCGACGTGGTGATCGAGCGCCCGATTTTCGTCACCGGCCTGGTGCGCACCGGGACGACCGCGCTGCACCGGCTGCTGGGCGCCGATCCCGCACATCAGGGCCTGCACATGTGGCTGGCCGAGTTCCCGCAGCCGCGTCCGCCGCGCGAAACCTGGGATTCGCATCCGCTTTACCGCCAACTCGACGCGCAGTTCAACCAGCACCACCAGGACAATCCGGGCTACACCGGCCTGCATTTCATGGCGGCCTACGAGCTCGAGGAATGCTGGCAGCTGCTGCGCCAGTCGCTGCATTCGGTGTCCTACGAGTCGCTGGCACACGTCCCCACCTACGCGCATTGGCTGTCCGAACAGGACTGGACGCCGTCCTATCGACGGCACCGCAAGAACCTTCAGCTCATCGGCCTCAATGACACCGAAAAGCGTTGGGTGTTGAAGAATCCCAGCCATCTGTTCGCGTTGGACGCGTTGATGGCGACCTATCCCGACGCGCTGGTGATTCAGACGCACCGGCCGGTCGAGACGATCATGGCGTCGATGTGCTCGCTTGCCCAGCACACCGCCGAGGGATGGTCGACGACGTTCGACGGGGCCCAGATCGGTGCTGACGCAATGGACACCTGGTCGCGGGGGCTGGAGCGGTTCAACACCGCCCGCGCCAAGTACTCGCCGTCCCAGTTCTACGACGTCGACTACACGGACCTGATCGCCGATCCGATCGGCACGGTAACCGACATCTACCGGCACTTCGGTTTGGCGCTGACCGACGAGGCGCGCGCGGCGATGGAAAAGACGCACGCCGCGAGCCAGTCCGGCGAGCGGGCGCCGAAACACCGTTATTCGCTGGCCGACTACGGGCTGACCGTGGAAACGGTCAAGGAGCGCTTCGCCGGGCTGTAGATCAGTCGTCCCCGGGCGCCGGATCGCCCAGATAGCCTTCGGCGACCGCGTGCTCGATGCTGTCGCTCAGCTTGGGGCACGAGCGGGTGCGTGCGGTGTCGCCGCCGGAGTTGCGCACCTCGGTGAAATGCGCGCAGCGCTGCCACGCTTCGGTGTTCCATTGCACCGCGGTGTGACCCGGGCCGAGCCTGCGCACGGTGACGGTGACGTGGCAGAACCGGCAGTCCACCGGCATCAGCCCGGAGTTGAGGTAGCGCTCTCGGTCGGCCCGGCTGGCCTCGGCGACGGCCGCGGCGCGCTGCGGATCGTTGGTGAAATCGCGTGACTTCGACCATGATCCGGAGCCGCCGTCGCGGGCCGGCCTGTCTTCGTGGTCGTGCCCGTCGCCGTGCAGCAACAACATCGACCGAGCGAGCCGATCGACGTCAGGAACTGCCGGCTGATCGTCGGGCATGGGCGTCAGTGTTGTTCCGCGGGAACGTCTTCGGTCTCCCTGGCCTTGAGATTCTCTGCGACCTCGGCGTTCCAGTACTCGTTGGCGCGGGTGGTGTCCACCTCGATCTCGAAGCGTTCCACCATTTCCGGCTGGATGTCGGCAACGTCGACGTAGAACTGCTGGTACCAGCGGCGCAACTGATAGACGGCGCCGTCCTCTTCGACCAGCAGGGGGTTGTCGATGCGGGTTTTGTGCTTCCAGATCTCGACGTCCTGCAGGAAGCCCTTGCTGACGCCTTCGGTGAACACCCGCGAGAGCTTGTCGGTCATCGCCTCGTCCATGCCCTTGGGCTTTTCGACGATGACACCCCACTGCAGCACGAAGGAGTTCTGCGTCACCGGGTAGTGGCAGTTGATCAGGATCGACTCCGCCTTGTAGCCGCCGTAGCTGTTGTGCAGCCAGTTGATCATGAACGACGGACCGAAGTAGGACGCCTCGGAGTCAAGGTGCGCCTCGCCGTAGGAGGTGCCCAGGTCGTTGACGTCCGGCCGGCCCACGTTGTGCAGGTACTGCGACGCGATGTGGCCCTCGAAAACGTTCTTGAAGTAAGTGGGCAGACCGAAATGGATGTAGAAGAAGTGCGCCATGTCGGTGACGTTGTCGATGATGTCGCGGCAGTTCGACCCCTCGATGAGGATGCGGTTCCACCGCCACTCGGTCCACTCGTCGCTGTGCGCTTCGGGGATGTCCGGAATCCGGACCGCGGGGTCCGGCGGATTCTGTTCGTGATCGTGCCAGACGAAGAGCAGGCCGCCGCGCACATCGGTCGTCCAGGAGCGGGTGCGCGCCGTCTTGGGTGTGCGCTTGGCGTACGGCACCAGCTTGCAGCGGCCGTCACCGCCCCAGCGCCAGTCGTGGAACGGGCAGGCCACCTCGTCGCCCTTGATGGTGCCCTCCGACAGGTCACCGCCCATGTGCCGGCAGTAGCCGTCCAGCACCTTCAGCTCGCCCTGAGAGTCGGCGAACACCACCAGCTTGGTGCCGAACGCCTCGACCGAGTGCGGCTTGCCGTCCTGGAAGTCCTTCGCGACGCCCAGGCAGTGCCAGCCGCGGGCATACCTCGTCGGCAGCGCGCCCGGATCGATCTCCCGGATGCCGACCGCTTTGGTGTCGGTACTCACCTGTCACCTCCAAGTCGCGAGCCCTCTAACTAGAACACGTTACAGTTTTGCGGCGGGGGCGCGCAATGACGGCGAGTCTGGCTGCGGTTTCCCGCGGCGGATGCGCGCGCGGGGTATATCTAGACGATGCCGCTGTTTGCTTTCGAGGGGCGGGCGCCGCGGGTCGATCCCACCGCGTTTGTAGCCCCCACCGCCACCCTGATCGGCGACGTTGTCGTCGAGGCCGGTGCCTCGGTGTGGTTCAACACCGTGCTGCGCGGCGATTACGGCCCCATCGTGGTGCGGGAGGGCGCCAACGTTCAGGACGGATCGGTGTTGCACGCGCCGCCCGGCATCCCGGTCGACATCGGCCCCGGCGCCACGGTGGCGCACCTGTGCTGCATTCACGGGGCGCACGTCGGGTCGGAGGCCCTGATCGCCAACCATGCCACCGTCCTCGACGGCGCGGTGATCGGCGCGCGCAGCCTGATCGCGGCCCACTCGCTGGTGACGGCCGGCACTCAGATCCCGGCCGGCATGCTGGCGGTCGGCGCGCCGGCGCAGATCAAGGGTCCGGTCGCGGGAACGGGCGCGGAAATGTGGGTCAAGCTGAACCCACAGGCGTACCGCGAACTGGCTCAGCGGCACCTGGCCGGACTCGAGCCGCTCTAGACCTTCCGGGCCGACGCTGCCGCGCGGTCCATCTCCCAGTACGCGCGCAGGGCGGTCAGCTTGCCCTCGTCGTCGGCCTTGTATGTGAAGACGCCCTCCGCGGTCACCTGGTAGTCGCCATGGGTGATGAGGATGTGCCCGACGTTGGCTTCCTCGTTGCCGCACTGGTAGGTGTCGCGGAAGACGAACTCGATCCTCGCGGTGGGGGCGATCGCCTTGTCCCAGAACGCCGAAATCGCGTCGCGCCCCCGGTGGCCCCTGCCCTCCGGGTCGAAGGCCGACGGCCCGATCGGGTCCTCCACGATCGCGTCGTCGGCGAACACCGCCAGCCACGCGTCTTTGTCCCTGGCGATGACCGCCTCGCGCGAGCGCCGACCGGCCTCGTGCGCGGGATGCTCGCTCACGCGCCCACTTTCTCCGGCGTGGGCTTGTCCGCGCCGACCACCCACATGGAGTAGTACTGCGAGCCGCCACCGTAGGCGTGCCCCAGGGCCTTGCGCGCGTTGGGCACCTGGTGATCCCCACCCTTGCCCATCACCTGAATGGCCGCCTCGGCGAACCGGATCAGGCCCGAGGCGCCGATCGGGTTCGACGACAGCACACCGCCCGACGGGTTGACCGGCAGCCTACCGCCGATCGCCGTCTCGCCGGCTTCGGTGAGCTTCCAGCCCTCGCCCTCGGGCGCAAAACCGAGGTTTTCCAACCACATCGGCTCGAACCACGAGAACGGCACGTAGATCTCGGCGGCGTCGATCTCGTCGATCGGGCTGGTGATCCCGGCCGCCTTCCACAGCGCGGCGGCCGCGTCGCGCCCGGCCTGCGGGCTGACCTGGTCGCGGCCGGAGAACTGCAGCGGCTCGGTGCGCAGCGCGGTCGCATGGATCCAGGCGACCGGATTCCCTTGTGCCAGGCGGGCTTCGGCGGCCTCTTCATTGCCGATCACGACCGCGGCGGCGCCGTCGGACGACGGGCAGGTCTCGTCATAGCGGATCGGGTCCCACAGCATCGGCGACTGCATCACCTTCTCGACGGTGATGTCGGGCTGGTGCAGATGGGCCAACGGATTGCGGGCCCCATTGAGCCGATCCTTGACCGCCACTATGGCGCCGATGTTCAACGGTGCACCCGAACGGCGGATGTAGGACCGCACGTGTGGCGCGAAATACCCGCCCGCCCCGGCGCCGACCGGCTTGATGAAAGGGATCGGAATCGACAACGCCCACATGGCGTTTGACTCCGACTGCTTCTCCCAGGCCATCGCCAGCACGCGGCGGTACTTGCCGGACTGCACGAGGCTGGCGGCCACCACCCCGGTGGAACCGCCGACCGAACCCGCGGTGTGCACCCGGATCAGCGGCTTGCCAGTGGCTCCCATGGCGTCCGCCATGAACAGCTCGGGCATCATGACGCCCTCGAAGAAATCGGGCGCCTTGCCGACGACGACGGCGTCGATGTCGTCGAAGGTGGAACCGGAGTCGGCCAGCGCGCGGTCAATCGCCTCGCGCACCAGGCCGTTCATCGAGACGTCTTGTCGCTTCGCGACGTACTTCGTTTGTCCGGTACCGAGTACCGCGGCGAGGTTGGGCCCTGCACCGGCCATCAGTTCTTTCCTTCCATGACCGCGACCAGGTTCTGTTGCAACGCGGGTCCGCTGGTGGCGTGCGCGAGCACCCGCTCAGCCGACCCGTCCCAGATATGTTGCGCCGCAAAGCCGATGCGCTCCAGGCCCGCGACGAACATGGGGTTGGCGGCCAGCGCGCCGCCCGACGGATTCACTTTCGTCGGCCCTGGTATCCGGATGGCGTCCGCGATGATCAGGTGCTGGTGGGTGAAGGGCGCGCAGATCTCGGCCACGTCCAGCTTGTCGGTCCTGCCACCGGTGGCCGCCAGGACCGCCGCCTTGGTCGAAACGGACTCGGTGAGGTCGCGCGCACCCAGCGACGGCGTTTCGATACGGTGCTCGATTCCCGTGATCCAGGCGGGGTTTTCGCGCAGCTCGTTCGCCCGCTCGCCCGCCGCGAGCACAATGGCGGCGGCACCGTCGGTGATCGGCGCGATGTCGTGGCGCCGCAGGGGCTCAGCGAAGAACGGCCTGTCAAGCAATTCCTCGATGCTGATCGCCGGCTCCACGGAGTCCACCCGGCGGGCATTCGCGAAGGAGTCGAACGCGACACGCGCCATCTGCTCTTCGGTCCACTTCCCGGAGTCGAGCCCCATGCGCGCCTGCAGCCCGGCCATGGACACCGAGTCCGGCCACAACGGGGCCACGGTGTACGGGTCGGTCTGCCGCGACAGGATCTGCCGCAGGATCCCGGCCGAGGACTTGCCGAAGCCGTACACCAGCGCGGTGTCGACCTCACCGGTCAGCAGCTTGATGTAGGCCTCGTAGAGGGCCCAGGCCGCGTCCATCTCGACGTGCGACTCGTTGATCGGTGGCACGGCGCCGATCGAGTCGATCGCCGAGATGAACGAAAACGCCCGCCCGGCGAGGTAGTCCGACGATCCCGAGCACCAGAAGCCGATGTCGGCCTTGGTGATGCCGAGGTCCTCGTAGAGCTGGGCGAAGCACGGCATCAACATCTCGACGCCGTTGGTGGTGCCGTCGGTGCGGCGGACGTGTGGGGCGTGGGCGAAGCCGACGACCGCGACGTTGCGAGCGCTCATTTACAGGTAGGCCCTTTACAGGTGGTGCTTGTAGGTGTCGTACTCGGCGTCGGTTTCCCCGGTCGGCCGGAAGTACTCGATGTTGTCGATGCCGAAGCCCCACTCCTCGCGAGGTTTCCACACCGCCTCGACGCGCATGCCCATCCGCACCTCGTGCGCGTCGATGTCCGCGACCAGATGCAAGAAGGGGATGTCGGCCCCGTCGAGCAGCACGTAGGCCGCGACGTACGGCGGCTTGATGCGCTGGCCCTGGAACGGGATGTTGATGATCGCGAACGTCGTCACAGTGCCCTTGTCCGGCAACTCGACGAATTCGGTGGTGGGCTGGCCGGTGGCCGGGTCCGCGCCGTGGGGCGGGAAGTAGACCTTCCCGTTCTTGCCCGTGCGCGCGCCCAGCAGCTTGCCCTGCGCGATGGCGCGCAGGTACGCGCTTTCCTCGTGCGACGCGGTGTGCTGAATCGTCAGCGAGATCGGCGTGACGATCATGGTCACCGGGTCTTGTTCTCCCGCCGCCTGTTCGGACACGGGTTCGGCGTCCTGGCCCAGGGCGAAGTGGGCGATGTCGGTGATGGCGCCCACCGGCTCGTCGGCCCAGTGCACGTGCACCCGGGACCCGGTCTTGATGGCCTTGGGCTCACCGGCGTCGACGGCGTGCATCATCGGGGTGTCCGCGCCGTCGAGCTTGATCAGCGCCCAGGCGAACGGGCGGTCCAGCGGCTGGCCCTCCAACGGCTCCGGTTGCCACGTCCAGGACACCACCGTGCCGACGCTGGACACCGGTACCATCTCGCCCAGCGGCTCATAGGTGACCGGGTCATATTCCACCGGCGGTACGTGCACCCGGCCATCGGATCCGCGCACCCCGAGGATGTGGCGCTCACGCAGTGCAGTGAAGAACTTGCTTAGCGTGGGGCCCACCGAACGGGTGTAGTCGAAAGACAACGTCAGTGGCGCGGAGAGCGGTGGCTCAGGGTGATCCGTCAAGGTCGGGCTGCTCGAGCTGGCTGTCACGCCATCGAGTAGAACAGGTTCTAAGAACGGTTTCAACATCGGGTCGGCCGGAAGGGTTCAGTGACTATGAAGCTGGGGTTGCAGCTCGGGTATTGGGGCGCTCAGCCGCCGGAGAATCACGCGGAGCTCGTCGCTGCGGCCGAGGAGGCCGGGTTCGACGCGGTCTTCACCGCCGAGGCGTGGGGGTCGGACGCCTACACGCCGCTGGCCTGGCTGGGCGCGTCGACGCGCCGGCTCCGGCTGGGCACCTCGGTGATCCAGCTGTCCGCGCGCACCCCGACCGCCACCGCGATGGCCGCGCTCACGCTCGACCACCTGTCCAAGGGTCGACACATCCTCGGGCTCGGCGTCTCCGGCCCACAGGTGGTGGAGGGCTGGTACGGGCGGCCGTTCCCCAAGCCGCTGGCCCGCACCCGCGAATACATCGACATCATGCGACAGGTGTGGGCCCGCGAGAAGCCGGTGACCAGCGACGGGCCGCACTACCCGCTGCCGCTGACCGGGGAGGGGACGACGGGACTGGGCAAGGCGCTCAAGCCCATCACCCACCCGCTGCGGCCCGACATCCCGATCATGCTGGGCGCCGAGGGGCCGAAGAACGTGGCGCTGGCCGCCGAGATCTGCGACGGCTGGCTGCCCATCTTCTACACGCCGCGGATGGCCGACACCTACAACGAATGGCTCGACGAGGGGTTCGCCCGGCCCGGGGCGCGGCGCAGCCGCGAGAACTTCGAGATCTGCGCGACCGCGAACATCGTCATCACCGACGACCGCGCCGCCGCGTTCGCGGCCATGAAGCCCTATTTGGCCCTCTACATGGGCGGCATGGGCGCCGAGGACACCAACTTCCACGCCGACGTGTACCGCCGGATGGGCTACGCGGAGGTGGTCGACGACGTGACCAAGCTGTTCCGCAGCAACCAGAAGGACAAGGCCGCGTCGATCATCCCCGACGAGGTCGTCGACGACGCCGCGATCGTCGGTGACATCAACTACGTCCGTGAGCAGGTCAAGGTCTGGGAAGCCGCCGGCGTGACCATGATGGTCGTCAACGGACGCAACGAGGCGCAGATCAGGGAGCTCGCCACGCTCGTCTAGCCGATCCTTGCCATCGGATTAGAACGCGTTCTAGATTGACCGGATGACAGCCTCGCAGCACACCATCGCGGGCACGGTACTGACGATGCCGGTGAAGATCCGCAAGGCAAACCAGCACATGGCGATGTTCTCGGTCGACGCCGATGCCGCGCAGCAGATGATCGACTACAGCGGGCTGCGGGTCTGCCGCTACCTTCCCGGCCGCGCGATCGTGGTCCTGATGCTGATGCACTACATCGACGGCGACCTGGGCGAGTACCACGAGTTCGGCACCAGCGTGATGGTCAACCCGCCCGGCTCGAACGCAAGCGGGCCGCGCGCCCTGCAGTCGGCCGGCGCCTTCATCCACCACCTTCCCGTCGACCAGGCGTTCACCCTGGAAGCGGGGACCACGATCTGGGGCTACCCCAAGGTGATGGGCGAGTTCACCGTGTCCGAAGGCCGCCGGTTCTCCTTCGACCTCAGCATCGACGGCCAACCGGTGATCGGCATGGAGTTTCGCCGCGGCCTGCCGTTCCGGCTGACCCCGCGCCGGCAATCCCAGCGCACTTACTCCCACCGCGACGGAATCACCCGCGAAACCGCCTTCGAACACACCCTGGACGGCGTGCGCACCCGATTCGGCGGCGTGAGCGTTCGGCTCGGTGATCATCCGTATTCGAAAGAGCTTGCGGCGCTGGGGCTTCCAAAACGTGCCTTGATGTCCAGCTCGGTCGACCACGTCCAAATGTCCTTCGGTGATGCCCAGGAGATCTCATGACCACCAGCGAGTTGAAGACCAAACCAGACGTCGACCTCACCGACGGCACCTTCTACGCCGGTGACTCCCGGCCCGTCTACAAGTGGATGCGAGAGAACGAGCCGGTCTTTCGGGATCGCAACGGATTAGCCGCCGCCTCGACGTACCAGGCGGTGATCGACGCCGAGCGCAACCCCGAACTGTTCTCCAACGCCGGCGGCATCCGCCCCGACCAACCGGGTGTCGAGATGATGATCGAGATGGACGATCCGCAACATCTGTTGCGCCGCAAGCTCGTCAACTCCGGCTTCACCCGCAAGCGCGTCAAAGACCTGGAATCCAAGATCGTTTCGCTGTGCGACACGCTGATCGACGCGGTGTGCGAACGCGGCGAGTGCGACTTCGTCTGGGACCTGGCGGCGCCACTGCCGATGGCCGTCATCGGCGACATGCTCGGCGTGCGGCCGGAAGAGCGCACGATGTTCCTCAAGTGGTCCGACGACCTGGTCGGCGCATTGAGCAGCACCGCGGCCGAAGCGGACGTCCAGGTCACCATGGATGCCTTCGCGGCCTACAGCCAATACATGATGGGGATGATCGAGGCCCGCAAGTCCGAACCGACCGATGACCTGGTCAGCGTCCTGGTGCACGCGGAGGTCGAGGGCTCACGGCTCGAGGATCACCAGATCGTCACCGAGGTCCTGCTGCTGTTGATCGGCGGCGACGAGACGACGCGCCACACGCTGTCCGGCGGGACGCGCCAAGTTCTGCTGCACCCCGACCAGCACCTGCGCCTGGCGGCCGACCTGAGCCTGCTGCCCAACGCGATCGAGGAGATGCTGCGCTGGACCGCGCCGGTGAAGAACATGGCGCGCACCATCACGGCCGACACCGAATTCCACGGCACCCAGCTGCACCAGGGCGAAAAGATGATCCTGCTGTTCGAGTCGGCGAACTTCGACGAGAAGGTCTTCGACGACCCGGAAAGCTTCAACATCGAGCGCTACCCGAACAACCACCTGGCCTTCGGCTTCGGGACGCACTTCTGCCTCGGCAACCAGCTCGCCCGGCTGGAGCTGTCGATCATGCAGACGCGTCTGCTGCAACGGCTGCCCGACATGCGGCTGGCGTCGGACGCCGACCTGCCCCTGCGGCCGGCCAACTTCGTGTCCGGCCTGGAGAAGATGCCGGTGGCGTTCACGCCGAGCGCGCCGCTGGGGTGACGGGTTTTCTCCCCGCCGAACGTGCACACAGGGCGAGGAATCGACCAAATTGCGTGCGTGAGTTCACGTTCGGCGAGTCCACGCCGCGGCCAGTCGCGCCAGGATGCCGCCCCGCGTGTGGTCGGCCGTGACGCGGATGGTGATCCAACCCATGGTGTCCAGGGCTTCATAGCGCTCGATATCCCTGCGCAGTTGCCGACGATCGGTCCGATGGTGGTCACCCTCGTACTCGAGGGCGATCTTGAGATCCTCCCAACCGAGGTCGACAACCGCGACAAGCTCGCCATATCCGCCGTAGACGGGGATCTGGGTCTGCGGCGGAGGGTATCCGGCCGCGATGACCATGAGTCGCAGCCAGGTCTCCCGGGGTGACTGCGCGCCGGCATCGACAAGTGCGAGCGCGCGCCTGGCTCGGCGGATGTTCCGGTGGCCTTTATAGCGTTCCGCAACCAATTCCGCATCGGCGACCTTCAGTCGGGTTGCCCGAGCCAGGGCATCGATAGCAGCGACAGCACTCCCGACTGGATTGCGACAGGCCAGGTCGAATGCTGTGCGCGCCGGGTTCGTCGTCAGCACGTCGGCGATCACTTGAGTCTCATCGTGCGCGATGGTGTCCGACCAGGTGCGGATGCCGGTCGGGGGGCGACGGTGTTCGTAGAGCAATTGCGCCGGCGCGCGGTGATCCACCCATTTGGCGCCGTGGAGCGCCGATGCGGAATGTCCCGCGACGACCCCGCGGCGCCGGGACCACAGCCAGGCGGCACGAGCGCGCGTCACAGCGGTCAAGTCCTCGTCGCGCGGGACGTAGACGTTCGGATGGATTGCGACGAACCTGCGTCGCAGCGCATGCCGCGTCACAGCGCCCACCGCGAGCGCTTCGCTGCCGATGAACGGTTCTTCCACGCGGGCAGTGTGTCTCAGGCCACCGACAGCCGCGCCGAGCGTGAAGCCAGGGACGAAATTTGGGCGAAATCTCGCCGTCAGTTCACGTTCGACGCAAAACGCTATCGGTTCTGGAAGTTGGGCTTGCGCTTCTCGGCGAACGCCCGCGGGCCTTCCTTGGCGTCGTCGGACAGGAAGACCTTGATGCCGATCTGGGTGTCGATCTTGAACGCTTCGTTCTCGTGCATGCCCTCGGTCTCGCGGATCGCCCGCAGGATGGCCTGCACGGCTAAAGGTCCGTTATTGGTGATCACCTCTGCGATCTCCAGCGCCTTGGCGAGCGCCTGCCCGTCGGGCACCACATGCCCGATCAACCCCATCTCCTTGGCCTCGGCGGCGGTGATGTGCCGCCCCGTCAGCAGGAGGTCACACGCGACCGTGTAGGGGATCTGCCGCACCAGCCGCACGGCCGACCCGCCCATCGGGTACAGGCTCCACTTGGCCTCCGAGATGCCGAACTTGGCGCTCTCGCCCGCGACGCGGATGTCGGTGCCCTGCAGGATCTCGGTGCCACCGGCGATCGCGGGTCCCTCGACGGCCGCGATGAGGGGTTTCGTGAGTCTGCGGCCCTTCAGCAGCGCATCGATGCGCGACGGGTCGTAGCTGCCGTCCTTGAACGATTCGCCCGGCGGCTTCTTGGTTGCTGCCTTGAGGTCCATGCCGGCGCAGAAGTAGCCACCCGCGCCGGTCAGGATGCAGCAGCGGATGTCCGGGTCGTTGTCGACGCGGTCCCAGGCCTGCACCATGATTTCCATCATCTCGGTGCTCAGGGCGTTGCGGGCGTGCGGCCGGTTCAGCGTGACGATGAGCGTGTGACCACGCTGTTCCACCAGCGCGTCGGGTCCGGTCTGTTCGTTTGCTGGCGCCTCCACCACGGCTACCGCCTTTCGCACGACAATGGGCATGAGCTTGTCAAGAAATGTAACACGTTCTAATTTGGTGGCCGTGGCCCTGAATATTGCCGATCTCGCAGAGCACGCCATCGACGCTGTGCCGGACCGTGTCGCCCTGATCTGCGGCGACGAGAAGCTGACCTACGCCCAGCTGGAGGAGAAGGCCAACCGCCTGGCTCACTACCTGATCGACCAGGGGGTGAAAAAGGACGACAAGGTCGGGCTGTACTGCCGCAACCGCATCGAGATCGTCATCGCGATGCTCGGCATCGTCAAGGCGGGCGCCATCCTGGTGAACGTCAACTACCGCTACGTCGAGGGCGAGCTCCGCTACCTGTTCGACAACTCCGACATGGTCGCCCTGGTCCACGAACGCCAGTACTCCGACCGGGTCGCCAACGTGCTGCCGGACACTCCCAACGTCAAGACGATCCTGGTCATCGAGGACGGCTCCGACAGCGACTACCAGCGCTACGGCGGCGTGGAGTTCTACTCGGCGATCGCGCAGGGCTCGCCCGAGCGCGACTTCGGCGACCGCAGCGAGGACGACATCTACCTGCTCTACACGGGCGGTACCACCGGCTTCCCGAAGGGCGTGATGTGGCGCCATGAGGACATCTACCGGGTGCTCTTCGGCGGAACCGACTTCGCCACAGGGCAATTCGTCGAGGACGAGTACGACCTGGCCAAGGCCGCCGCCGCCAACCCGCCGATGGTCCGCTACCCGATTCCGCCGATGATCCACGGCGCCACCCAGTCGGCCACCTGGATGTCGATCTTTTCGGGCCAAACCACCGTGCTGGCACCGGAATTCAACGCCGAAGAGGTATGGCGCACCATCCACCAGCACAAGGTGAACCTGCTGTTCTTCACCGGCGACGCGATGGCGCGCCCGCTGCTCGACGCGCTCGACACGGACCACGACTACGACCTGTCCTCGCTGTTCCTGCTCGCCAGCACGGCCGCGCTGTTCTCGCCGAGCATCAAGGAGAAGCTGCTCGAGTTGCTGCCCAACCGGGTCATCACCGACTCGATCGGCTCCTCGGAGACCGGCTTCGGCGGCACCAGCATCGTCGCGAAGGACGCGCCGCACGGTGGCGGCCCACGCGTGACCATCGACCACCGCACGGTCGTGCTCGACGAGGAGGGCAACGAGGTCAAGCCCGGCTCCGGGGTGCGCGGCTTCATCGCCAAGAAGGGCAACATCCCGGTCGGCTACTACAAGGACGAGAAGAAGACCGCCGAGACGTTCAAGACCATCAACGGGGTGCGCTACGCGATCCCGGGCGACTGGGCCCTCGTCGAGGAGGACGGCAGCGTGACGATGCTGGGCCGCGGCTCGGTGTCGATCAACAGCGGCGGCGAGAAGATCTACCCCGAAGAGGTCGAGGCGGCGCTCAAGGGCCACCCCGACGTCTTCGACGCCCTGGTGGTCGGCGTGCCCGACCCCCGCTACGGGCAACACGTCGCCGCCGTCGTCGCACCCCGGCCCGGGGCGCGCCCGACACTGGCGGAGCTCGACCGCTTCGTGCGCTCCGAGATCGCGGGTTACAAAGTGCCGCGTAGCCTTTGGCTGGTCGATGAGGTGAAGCGCTCGCCGGCGGGCAAACCGGACTACCGCTGGGCCAAGGAGCAGACCGAGGCGCGACCGGCCGACGACGTGCACGCCGCTCACGCGACCGCTTGAGCGACTTCGTCAAGCAGCACCCCGGCGCGCCCAGCGGTTACTTCGCGTGGGAAGCCGCCGGATTGCGATGGCTGGGCGGCGTCGCCGGCGGCGTGCCGTGCGCGCGGGTGGTGTCCGTCGACGCGACGAGCCTGACGCTGGGGCGGCTTGGTTCGGTGACACCGACCCCCGACGCGGCGCACGCGTTCGGCGGTCGGCTCGCCGTCACCCACGACGCAGGAGCGCCGGCGTTCGGCGCGGGGCCCGACGGATGGGAGGGGCCCGGTTTCTTCGGGCCGCTGTCGCAGCCGCTGCCGATGTCGCTGCGGCGGCACGGCCGCTGGGGCGAGTTCTACGCCGAGGAGCGGCTGGTTCCGATGGCCGACCTCGCGGCGGAGCGGCTCGACGCCGCCACCCGCGACGCGATCGATGCCGTCGTAGCGCGTTGCCGGGCGGGCGACTTCGACGACGATGACGGGCCCGCGCGGCTGCACGGCGATCTGTGGAGCGGCAACGTGATGTGGACTCCCGACGGGGTGGTGCTGATCGACCCGGCCGCGCATGCCGGCCACCGCGAGACCGACCTGGCGATGCTGGCGCTGTTCGGCTGCCCGCACTACGACGCCGTCGTCGACGGGTATCAGCGGGTGCGGCCGCTGAAACCGGGTTGGCGCAATCGGATCGGGTTGCACCAACTCTTCCCGCTGCTGGCGCACGTCGTGCTGTTCGGCGGCGGGTACGCGCAGCAGACGCAGGCGGCCGCCCGCGCGGCACTGGCCGCGTAACGCCCGTCTACTGTTGGATCTCGATGACGGTCGATGTGTGGATGCAGCATCCGACTGCGCGGTTCCTGCGCAGCGACATGCTGGCGTCGCTGCGCCGCTGGACCGGCGATTCCATCCCGGACGCCGACGTGCCGATCGAGGCGAGCATCGCGACGATGGACGCCGCCGACGTCCGCTTCGGCCTGCTCAGCGCGTGGCGCGGCCCCACCGGCCAGGATCTGATCTCCAACGACGAGGTCGCCGAGTGGATCGCCCTGCATCCGAAGCGGTTTGGCGGGCTGGCCACGGTCGACCTCGATCGCCCGATGGAAGCGGTTCGCGAACTGCGCCGGCGCGTTCGCGAGGGATTCCTGGGCCTGCGGGTGGTGCCGTGGTTGTGGAACGCGCCGCCCACCGATCGCCGCTACTACCCGCTGTTCGCCGAATGCGTGGAGCTGGGCGTGCCGTTTTGCACCCAGGTGGGACACACCGGCCCGCTGCGGCCCTCGGAGACCGGCCGCCCGATTCCCTACATCGACCAGGTCGCCCTCGACTTCCCCGAGTTGGCGATCGTGTGCGGTCACGTCGGTTATCCCTGGACCGAGGAGATGGTCGCCGTCGCCCGCAAGCATCCCAACGTCTACGTCGACACGTCCGCCTACACGTTGCGGCGGTTGCCACCGGAGCTGGTGCGGTTCATGAAAACCGGCACCGGGCAGCGCAAAGTCTTGTTCGGCACCAACTACCCGATGATGACCCACGCGCACGCCCTGGCCGGGCTGGCCGAACTCGGCCTGACCGACGAGGGCCGCCGAGACTTCTTGCACGCCAACGCCGAACGCGTTTTCAAACTGGAGGCAATCACGTGAACGGTGCCCAGGCCCTGATCAACACCCTGGTCGACGGCGGAGTCGACGTGTGCTTCGCCAACCCGGGCACCTCGGAGATGCACTTCGTGGCCGCACTGGATACCGTCCCGCGGATGCGCGGCGTGCTGGCCCTGTTCGAGGGTGTCGCGACCGGCGCGGCCGACGGCTACGCGCGGATCGCCGGGCGGCCGGCGGCGGTGCTGCTCCACCTGGGGCCCGGCCTGGGCAACGGCCTGGCGAACCTGCACAACGCCCGGCGCGCTCAGGTGCCGATGGTGGTGGTCGTCGGTGACCACGCCACGTATCACAAGAAGTACGACGCCCCACTGGAATCGGACATCGATGCGCTGGCCGGTACGGTATCGGGGTGGGTGCGACGCACCGAACACACCGCAGACGTCGCGTCCGACGCCGCCGAGGCGATCGCCGCCAGCCGTGCGGGCTCGCAGATCGCGACGCTGATCCTGCCCGCCGACGTGTCCTGGTCCGACGGGGCGCAACCCGCCGGTACCGTGCCCGCGGAACCCGCGGGGGCCGAGCCGCGGTTGGCGTTCGAGGTGATCGAGGTGCTGCGCTCGGGCGAACCCGCGGTGCTCATGATCGGCGGTGACGCGACTCGCGGTCCGGGTCTTGCCGCCGCCGTTCGGATCGCGCAGGCCACCGGGGCCCGGGTGCTGTGCGAGACGTTCCCGACGCGGCTGGAGCGGGGCGCGGGCGTCCCCGCCGTCGAGCGGCTGGCCTATTTCGCCGAGGCCGCCACCGCCCAGCTGGACGGCGCCAAGCATCTGCTGCTGGCGGGCGCCAAGTCGCCGGTGTCGTTCTTCGCCTACCCGAACATGCCCAGCGACCTCGTCCCGGCCGGCTGCGAGGTGCATCTGCTCGCCGGGCACAGCGGCGCCGCCGAGGCGCTCGTCGCGGTGGCCGACGAGTTGGCGCCGGGAACGGTTGCGCCCGTGGCGGATGCCGCACGGCCGCAGCTGCCGACGGGGGCCTTGACGTCCGCGTCGGCGGCCGACGTGGTGGGGGCGCTGCTGCCGGAACGGGCGATCGTGGTCGACGAGTCGAACACCTCCGGTGTGCTGCTGGCCCAGGCCACGGCGGGGGCGCCGGCCCACGACTGGCTGACCCTGACCGGCGGGGCGATAGGGTACGGCATCCCGGCCGCCGTGGGCGCCGCCGTGGCCGCCCCCGACCGCCCGGTGCTCTGCCTGGAATCCGACGGGTCGGCGATGTACACGATCTCGGGATTGTGGACTCAGGCGCGGGAGAACCTCAACGTGACCACAGTGATCTACGACAACAGCGCCTACGACATCCTGCGGATCGAGCTGGCGCGGGTGGGCGCGGGATCGGCGCCCGGGCCCAAGGCCCTCGACCTACTCGACTTGTCCCGCCCCGCCATGGATTTCGTCAAGATCAGCGAGGGCATGGGAGTACCGGCCCGCCGGGTCACCACCGCCGAGGAACTCGCCGACGCACTGCGTCACGCCTTGAACGAACCGGGCCCGCACCTCATCGACGCCGTGGTGCCGTCAATAACGGGCTAGACCGGGAAGCCGGCTGAGGACCCACTCCGACATCGCGTTGAGGACGTCGACGCCGGTCTCCAACACGCCGTCGTGGACCTTGGCCGCCAGGGCCACGCCCCACTGTCCCGACGGCGTGGGCACGATCCCGAACTGACGCACCAGGTAGTCACCGTGCATGCCGGGCCCCCAACCGCCCTTGGCCGCAAACCCTTTGGCGGCCAGCCCCCAGCGATGGCCGCGGGTGAGCCCCTGCATCAGATCGATGACGTCGGCGGAACCGGGGATGGAAGGCAGCTCGGCGGCGAACCGGGCTTGCCGCTGCAGAGTCCACTGGGTCTGGCCGAACGCGGTATAGCCACGCCGCAGCCGACGCGATTCGACGACGGTGGCGGTGTCGCCGCCCTCGGCGATCACCTGCTGCACCCGCCGGGCCGCTTCCGCCGGATCGCCCAGGTGCGCCCACATCTGCTCGGAAGCGCGGTTGTCGGATTCCGTGATGGCTTTGACGGCGAGGTCCTTGGCGCGCAGCCAATCGCTGCGCAGCGCGGCGATCGCCAGCGGCACCTTGATGGTCGACCATGCGACGCCGGACCACCATCGGCCGAGTGAGTAGGTGCGATCGGGTCGGGCGATCGCGACGCCCACATCGGCCGGTACCGCGACGGACAGCTGTTCGAAGCTCGCTTCGAGCGCGGTCTCCAGGGGCCGGGAAGTCATGCGCTGATCGGACCCCCCATCGCGTCTCCTTCGGTCCCGACGTGTCTGTGCCGTGTCGCATTATCGTCGACAGGCTTAACGCGCGGCGCGACGAGCGTGACGGCGCGCCGCTAGCCGGGCGGCAGAGGCGGCGCCTCCGGCGGGCGAGGCTCCCAGGTCTGGGGTTCCGGTGTCTGCGGCGCGTATACCAGCGGGGGCGGCGGAGGCAGGGGCGGGGGCGGTGGCGCGGGCTCCCCCGCGGCGCAACCGGCACCAACACCGAACGCGGTGAGGCCCAGGGACGCGACCAGGGCGAACCCGGCGATCACCTTACGGATGTTCATCAGGCACCGGCCTTTCCCTTCCCGTTTGCGGCCAACCGACTGTCCGGGCGCCGGCTAGCGCCGGATTCGCACGACGTGATCGTCGCAGTCCACGCCCTGCGCCGCCAACTGACGCTTGAGCACCTTGAAGGTCACCGTACGCGGCAGCTCCGGACTGACCCGCACGTACGACGGCCACTGCTTGGGCCCGAGGTCGGGCTGCTCGCCGAGGAAGGCGCGGAACTTCTCGGCATCGAACTCCGCCCCCGGAGCCATGACCACCGCGGCCATCACCTGGTCGCCGACCACCGGATCCGGCACCGCGTAGACGGCCACCTCGGTTACGCCGGGGTAGCGCAACAGCACCCGCTCGATCGGTGCGGCGCCCAGGTTTTCACCGTCGACGCGCATCCAGTCGCCCAGCCGTCCTGCGAAGTACGCATAGCCGGCGTCGTCGCGGTAGGCGAGGTCGCCGGTGTGATACACCCCGCCGGCCATCCGCTCGGCCTCGGCGGCCTCGTCGTTGTAATAACCCTCGAAACGGCCCGCCCCGGCCGTGTTCACCAACTCGCCCACCACGCCGGGCGGGCAGGGGCGGCCGGTGTCGGGGTCGACGATCTCGATCCCCTCGGGCAGCGGCCCCAACGCCCCGTCCGGGGTGTCGGGGGTGCGGGCGATCGCCACCCCACCCTCGGTGGAACCGAACCCGTCCTGCACGATGCAGCCGAACCGGCGGGCGAAGCGTTCGACATCGCGGGGCACGCCCTCGTTGCCATACACCGCCCGCAGCGGGTTGTCCGCATCGTCGGGCCGCTCTGGTGTGGCGAGCACATAGGACAGGGGCTTGCCGACGTAGTTGGCGTAGGTGGCCCCGAACCGGCGGACATCCGGCAGGAAGTTGGAGGCGGAGAACTTGTGCCGCAACGCCAGTGAGCCCTGGCAGGCCGCCGCAACCGCCCAGCCGACCAGCACCGCGTTGGAATGGAACAGCGGCATCGACACATAGCAGACGTCGTCGCGTCCGAGGCCGAATCGCTGGGTCATCGTCAACCCCGCGATCGCCACCTTGCCGTGGCTGCACTTGACCGCCTTCGGCTCGCCGCTGGTCCCGGACGTGAAGATGAGCATGAAAAGGTCGGTGGCGGTGGCGGATTGGAAACGTGGCTCGGCATGCCGATGCGCGGCCACCTCGTCGGCCCACTCGGCGGAATCGACGTTCACGTGGGCCGTGTCGCCCAGAGCGGCGGCCGAATTGGAGTCGGCCAGCACCACTTGGCAATCGGCGTGGGCAATGTCGCGGGCCAGCGCGTCGCCACGGCGCACCGGGTTGAGTCCGACCGGCACGATCCCGGACATGCCGGCCGCCGTCAGCATCGCCGAGAAGAACGGGGTGTTCTCCAACAGCACCCCGACGTGCGGCGGCTTGGTCGGGTTCAGGCGGTCACGCAGCGCCGCCGCGATCGCCGCACCGTGGCGCAGGTGATCGCGCCAGCTGGTGTAGGAGTCCTCGAAGTAGACACCCCGGTCGTCGATCTCGGCCAGCGGGACCAGCAGTTTGGTGACCGTCGGATCGGCAGGCAGGTTCAATGCCGCGCCTAGGCGGGGGTTTCGGCCAGCTCGCGGCCGATGCGGCGCAGCTGACCGGTGGCGCCGCCCAACGCGAATTCGGCCTCTTTGGCGGCCAGGAAGTAGCGGTGCACCGGGTGGTCGGTGTCGACGCCGACGCCGCCGTGCACGTGCACGATGGTGTGCGCCACCCGGTGTCCGGCGTCGGCGGCCCAGAACGCGGCGCTGGCCACGTCGATGTCGGCGGGAACATCCTCGGAGACCTTCCAGGCCGCCTGGGTGAGCGTGAGCCGCAAGCCCTTGACGTCGATGTAGCCGTCAGCCAGCCGTTGCGACACGGCCTGGAAGCTGCCGATCGGGCGGTCGAATTGCTCGCGCTCGCGGGCGTATTCGGCGGTGAGTTGCAGCCCGCGTTCCAGCACGCCCAGCTGGAAGGCGCTGCGGCCCAGCGCCGCAAGGGTGTCGAGCCAGACCACGACCTCGGGGCCACCGACCATGCGCGTGCCGTCCACTTCGGTGCCGTCCAGCGCCAGGTGTCCGACGCTGCCCAGGCCGGTCGTCGCCAGCGCGGTCACCGAAACGCCGGGATCACCGGTGGCGACCACGAAAACGGCGGTGCCGGAATCGGTCTCGGCCGGAACGAGGAAGGCGTCGGCCGTCGGCCCGAAGCCGACCTGGGTGCGGGTGCCGGTGAGGCGGTAGCCGTCGCCGGCCCGGGTGGCCTGCACCGGGCCGTCGCCCATCTCGCCCAGGAGCGCGACGGCGAGGATCTTCTCGCCGCTGACCGCCGGGGCACCCCAATCCTGTTGCAGCTCCTCGGTGCCGAACCGCGCCAAAGCTCCGGCGCCCAGCATCACCGATTCCAGGTACGGCACGGCCGCCAACTGGTGACCCAGCGCCACCAGGATGGCGACCTGCTCGAGCACCCCGAATCCGTCGCCGCCCACCGAGGTGGCCGAGGCGCTGGTCAGGATGCCGGCGTCGATGAGCTTGCCCCACAGGTCGCGGTCGAACCGTTGGTCGAGCTTGTCGAGTTCACGCTGGTGCTCCGGCGTGCAGACCGAATTCACGATCGTGTCGACCAGACCGCCGAGATCGTTCGCCGCTTCGGTTGTCGAAAAGTCCATCGATGTCGTCCTTAGAGAAGAGGTGGGGCTCAGCGGTTTCGGGGCAGTCCCAGCGCGACCATGCCGATGATGTCGCGCTGCACTTCGTTGGTGCCGCCGCCGAAGGTGAGGATCAGGCACGCGCGGTGCATCCGCTCGACCCGGCCGCGCAGCAGCGCCCCCGGCGAATTCTGGCGCACCGTGGCCGCGGTCCCCAGCACCTCCATCAGCAGCCGGTAAGCCTCGGTGGCCAACTCGGTGCCGTACACCTTGGCCGCCGACGCGTCCGCCGGGTTGAGCGATTCACCGTCCGACGACGCCAACTCCCAGTTGATCAGCTTGAGCACCTCGGCCTTGGCGTGCACCCGGGCCAGGTTGATCTGCACCCACTCCGAGTCGATCAGCCGGGCGCCGCTGGAATCCTTGGTGTTCTGCGCCCACTCGCGAACCTCCTGCAGCGCGAGGAAGATCGGCTGCGCCGACACCAGGGCGACGCGTTCGTGGTTGAGCTGGTTGGTGACCAGCTTCCAGCCGCCGTTCTCCTCGCCGATCAGGTTGGTCACCGGGACCCGCACGTCGGAGTAATAGGTGGCGCTGGTGTCCACACCGGCCATGGTGTGCACCGGCGTCCACGAGAAACCTTCGGCGGTCGTCGGCACGGTCAGCATCGAGATGCCGCGGTGCTTCTTGGCCTCGGGGTTGGTGCGCACCGCGAGCCAGACCCAGTCGGCGTACGCGATCAGGCTGGTCCACATCTTCTGGCCATTGATCACGTAGTCGTCGCCGTCGCGGACGGCGGTGGTGCGCAGGTTGGCCAGGTCGGTGCCGGCGCCCGGCTCGGAGTAGCCGATGGAGAAGTGCAGTTCGCCGGCGGCGATCTTGGGCAGGAAGAACTTCTTCTGTTCCTCGGTGCCGAATGCCATGATCGTCGGTGCGACGCTGTTGATGGTCAGGAACGGCACCGGCACACCGGCGACGGCCGCCTCATCGGTGAAGATCAGCGAATCCATCGGGGAGCGGTCCTGGCCGCCATACTCCTTGGGCCAGTTCAGTGTCAGCCAGCCGTCCTTGCCCATCTGCGCGACGGTGTCGCGGTACGCGGTGCCGGTCCCGACCTCGCCGTCGCCCGAGGAGGTCAGCGCCTCCCGGCGCTCTGGCGTCATGAGCGTGGTGAAGTACGACCGCAGTTCGCGACGCAGTTCCTCTTGTTCAGGGGTATAACTGATGCGCATTCCAGCCGTCCTTTTGTTAACGTGACACGCCTCGACTAGCCGACGTTACTCGGCCGACAATGACCCATTCGTCATCCCGGTTGTAACACGTTCTAGTCTGAGATTCCAGCGACCGTTTCCCCAGCGGTATTCGGGACCTATGGTGGTCCTACATACTGATGGGGCATGTCCTCAGGTGAAGGCCAGGTGCAAGGAGGGTGCTGTGCGGGTGATCGTCGACCACGACCGGTGTGAAGGCAACGCCGTGTGCATGGGAATCGCGCCGGATATCTTCGACCTGGACGACGAGGACTACGCCGTCGTTAAGCTCGACCCGATTCCCGCCGACCAGGAGCACCTGGCCGAGCAGGCGATCGCCGAATGCCCGCGCGCGGCGCTGCTGCGCGGCGACTAACCCGAGCCTGAACTGCGCCACCAGAAACTAGAGGTATTCATAAATTGACTAGCAGCACGAACGCGACCGATCTCTCCGGGAAGGTCGCGGTGGTGACCGGTGCCGCCGCCGGGCTGGGGCGGGCCGAGGCTCTTGGCCTGGCCCGGGCCGGGGCGACCGTCGTCGTCAACGACATCGCCGCCGCGCTGGATGCCTCCGACGTCATCGACGAGATCAACTCGGCCGGCTCGAAGGCCGTCGCGGTCGCCGGCGACATCAGCGAACGCGCCACCGCCGACGAGTTGGTCGCGCAGGCCGACGGCCTGGGTGGGCTGGACATCGTGGTCAACAACGCGGGGATCACCCGCGACCGGATGCTGTTCAACATGTCCGACGAGGAATGGGATCTGGTCATCGCGGTGCATCTGCGTGGCCACTTCCTGCTCACCCGCAACGCGGCCACCTACTGGCGCTCGAAGGCCAAGGAAGCGGGGGGAACCGTCTTCGGCCGCCTGGTCAACACCGCGTCCGAGGCGGGGCTGGTCGGCCCCGTGGGCCAGGCCAACTACGGCGCCGCCAAGGCCGGGATCATTTCGCTCACCCTGACCGCCGCCCGGGCCCTCGGCCGCTACGGCGTGTGCGCCAACGCGATCTGTCCCCGCGCCCGGACCGCGATGACGGCCGACGTGTTCGGCGCCGCACCGGAAGTGGAGCCGGGCGGGGTCGACCCGCTGTCGCCCGAGCACGTCGTCAACCTGGTGAAGTTCCTGTCGTCGCCTGCGGCCGCAGAAGTCAACGGGCAGGTGTTTATTGTTTACGGGCCGCGGGTGACACTGGTTTCGGCGCCGACCGCGGAGCACCAATTCAGCGCCGACGGACCGGCCTGGGACCCTGCCGAACTCAGCGCGACGCTGCGCGAGTACTTTGCTGGGCGGGATCCGGAGCGGAACTTTGCCGCGGTCGGACTGATGGAGCAATAACCGTGTGAGGTTACTTAATGGGGGGGAATCGACAGGTATAACCTGTTTCAGTTTGACACGTGACAAGTGCGTCTGACCTGGCAAATTAACGGTTCGGATAAAGAAATGACGTTCATTGACACCGTTAACTTCTTCTGGGTTAATATGATCCGGCTCACACCGAGCCTGCTGGGACCGCAAACGACGCAAAGGCCTGACATAGACTTCGCCGCGAGCAGCCGAGGGGGGTAATCGAGTTGATGCAACAACTTGCTGTTCCCGCCCGGGCCGTCGGCGGGTTCTTCGAAATGATGCTCGACACCGGTCGTCAGACGTTTCGCCGGCCGTTCCAATTGAGCGAGTTCCTGGAACAGACCTGGATGATCGCGCGGGTGTCGCTGGTCCCGACCCTGCTGGTCTCGATCCCCTTCACCGTGCTGGTGGCATTCACCCTCAATATCCTGCTGCGCGAAATCGGTGCCGCCGACTTGTCCGGCGCCGGAACGGCATTCGGCACCATCACCCAGCTGGGTCCGGTGGTGACGGTGCTCGTCGTGGCCGGTGCCGGAGCCACGGCGATCTGCGCCGACCTGGGTGCCCGGACCATCCGCGAGGAGATCGACGCGATGCGGGTGCTCGGCATCGACCCGGTCCACCGCCTGGTGGTTCCCCGCGTCCTGGCTTCCACCGTGGTCGCGCTCTTGCTCAATGGCTTGGTGTGCGCCATCGGCTTGTCCGGTGGCTATGTGTTCTCCGTCTTCCTGCAGGGCGTGAATCCGGGTGCCTTCATCAACGGGCTGACCGTCCTCACCGGGCTGCGCGAGTTGGTGCTCGCCGAGGTCAAGGCCCTACTGTTCGGCGTCATGGCCGGGCTGGTCGGTTGCTACCGCGGGCTGACGGTCAAGGGTGGACCCAAGGGCGTCGGCAACGCGGTCAACGAAACCGTGGTCTACGCGTTCATCTGCCTGTTCGTCATCAACGTGGTGATGACCGCCATCGGCGTGCGAATCTCGGCGAAGTGAGTACTCGATGAGCTACGACGTCACCTACCGGCTGCGCAACCTCGCCTCCCGGTTGCAGGAGCCCGTGGACGACTTTGGCGAGCAGGCACTGTTCTACGGGCAGACCGTGCGGCACGTCCCCAACGCGCTGACCCAGTACCGCAAGGAGACCATCCGGCTGATCGCCGAAATGACCATGGGTTCGGGCGCGCTGGTCATGATCGGCGGAACCGTCGGGGTCGCGGCCTTCCTGACGCTGGCTTCCGGCGGGGTCGTCGCCGTACAGGGCTACTCGTCGCTGGGCAACATCGGCATCGAAGCCCTGACCGGGTTCCTCTCGGCGTTCTTGAACGTCCGCATCATCGCGCCGGTTATCGCGGGCATCGCCCTGGCCGCCACCATCGGCGCCGGCGCCACCGCCCAGCTCGGGGCCATGCGGGTGTCGGAGGAGATCGACGCCGTCGAGTGCATGGCGGTGCACTCGGTGTCCTACCTGGTGTCGACGCGGCTGATCGCGGGCCTGATCGCGATCATCCCCCTGTACTCACTGTCGGTGCTGGCCGCCTTCTTCGCCGCCCGCTTCACCACGGTGTACATCAACGGTCAGTCCAAAGGCCTCTACGACCACTACTTCAATACGTTCCTCATCCCGACCGACCTGCTGTGGTCCTTCCTGCAGGCCATCGCGATGTCGATCGCGGTGATGCTCGTCCATACCTATTACGGCTACAACGCCAGCGGGGGCCCCGTCGGCGTCGGGATCGCGGTCGGTCAGGCCGTGCGGACCTCGCTGATCGTCGTGGTCGTCATCACCTTGTGCATCTCACTCGCTGTCTACGGCGCGTCCGGCAACTTCAACCTCTCCGGGTAGCAGGGCCGCTTAAAGGACATGGCAGATACAGATTCGCGACGTAGCTCCGTCCGGTTGGCAGCCGCGGTGCTGGCCGGTCTGCTGGTGGCGTTCGCCGCCGTGACTTACCTTTCCTACACAGCGGCTTTCGCCTCGATCGACACCGTCACGGTCTCGGCTCCGCGGGCCGGTCTGGTGATGGAGCAGGGCGCCAAGGTCAAATACCGCGGCATCCAGATCGGCAAGGTCGAGAGCATCGACTACTCCGGTGACCAGGCACGACTGACGCTGGGCATCAACAGCGATCAGATGCGCTTCATCCCCTCCAACGCGACGGTGCACATCGCGGGGAACACCATCTTCGGGGCCAAGGCGGTGGAATTCCTTCCGCCGCAGAACCCTTCGCCGACCTCCCTGCGCCCGGACGCCCACGTCGCGGCTTCGGCGGTGCAGCTCGAGGTCAACACCCTGTTCCAGTCGCTGATCGACCTGTTGCACAAGATCGATCCCGTCGAGCTCAACGGCACGTTGAGCGCGCTGTCCGAGGGGCTGCGCGGTCACGGCGACGACTTCGGCGGCATCCTGTCTGGGCTGAACACGCTGACCCAGCAAACGAACCCGAAACTGCCTGCCCTGCAGGAGGATTTCCGTAAGGCGGCGGTCGTCACCAACATCTATGCCGACGCCGCCCCGAACCTGAACACGGTCTTCGACAACCTGCCGACGATCAACAAGACCGTCGTGGACCAGCAGAACAACCTCAACGACACGCTGTTGGCGACCATCGGCCTGGCCAACAACGCCTACGACACGTTGGAGCCGGCCGAACAGAACTTCATCGACGCCATCAACCGGTTGCGGGCCCCGCTGAAGGTGGCCGCCGATTATTCGCCGGAATTGGGCTGCCTGTTCGCCGGCATCGAGCGCGGTATCAAGGAGTTCGCCCCGCTGCTCGGTGTCCGCAAGGCGGGCCTGTTCACGTCCTCGAGCTTCGTGCTGGGCGCGCCGGCCTACACGTTTCCGGAGTCGCTGCCGATCGTGAACGCCTCCGGAGGCCCGAACTGTCGCGGCCTGCCCGATATCCCGACCAAGCAGACCGGCGGATCCTTCTACCGCGCGCCGTTCCTGGTGACCGACAACGCCAACATCCCATACGAGCCGTTCACCGAGCTGCAGTTCGACGCGCCTTCGACGCTGCAATTCTTGTTCCACGGCGCCTTCGCGGAACGGGACGACTTCTGATGGCCGCCGGGAGCATGCCGACGCACCGCTCGATGATGATCAAGGTCAGCATCTTCGCGGTGGCCATGCTGATCGTGTCGGCGGGGCTGGTGGTGGTCTTCGGCGACTTCCGGTTCGGCCCCGAAAGTACCTACCACGCAACGTTTACCGATGTATCGCGGCTGAAGGCGGGCCAGAAGGTCCGCATCGCCGGGGTGCCGGTGGGGGCGGTGTCCGGCGTCAAGCTCAACCCCGACAACACCATCGACGTGACGTTCGGGCTCGACAAGCGCTACATCGTCTATTCCTCCACCCGCGCGGTGATCCGCTACGAAAACCTGGTCGGTGACCGGTATCTGGAGATCACCTCCGGCCCGGGAGAGCTGCGCAAGCTGCCGCCGGGCGCGACGATCAACGCCCAGCACACCCAGCCGGCGCTCGATCTCGACGCGCTGCTGGGCGGCCTGCGGCCGGTGCTCAAGGGGCTGGACGCGGACAAGGTCAACACGATCAGCAGCGCCGTCATCGAATTGCTGCAGGGGCAGGGCGGTGCGTTGTCCAACGTGCTGGCCGACACCAGCGCGTTCTCCTCGGCGCTGGGCCAGCGCGACCAACTCATCGGTGACGTCATCAACAACCTCAACACGGTGCTCAAGACTGTCGATGCGCGCAGCGCGCAATTCTCGGCCAGCGTCGACCAGCTGCAGCAACTGATCAGCGGGCTGGCCAAGAACAAGGACGACATCGCGGGCGCCATTCCGCCGCTGGCCTCGACGACGACGGATTTGACGGAGCTGTTGAAGAATTCGCGCCGGCCACTGCAGGGCATCCTGGAGAACACCCGGCCGCTGGCCACCGAATTGGACAACCGCAAGGCCGAAGTCAACAACGACGTCGAGCAGCTGGGCGAGGACTATCTGCGGCTGGCCGCGCTCGGTGCCTACGGATCGTTCTTCAACATTTACTTCTGCTCGGTGACGATCAAGATCAACGGCCCCGCCGGCAGCGACATCCTGCTGCCCCTCGGTGGCCAGGTGGATCCCAGCAAGGGGAGGTGCGCTTTTGCCAAGTAACGCAAAGCCTGAGCGGGATCCGCTGCGCACCGGCATCTTCGGGGTGGTGCTGGTGGTGTGCGTCGTGCTCATCGCATTCGGCTACGCGGCGCTACCGTTCTGGCCGCAGGGAAAGATCTACGACGCCTACTTCTCCGACGCGGGCGGCATCAATCCCGGTAATGCCGTTTACGTTTCCGGTTTGAAGGTCGGGAAGGTGACGTCGGTCGGCCTGGCCGGCGACACCGCCAAGATCAGCTTCAGTGTGGACCGGCACGTCACAGTCGGTGACCAGTCGCTGGCCGCGATCCGCACCGACACCATCCTCGGCGAGCGTTCCATCGCGGTGACGCCGGCCGGCAGCGGCAGGGGAACCACGATCCCGCTCAGCCGCACGACCACGCCGTACACGCTTGCGGGTGCGCTCGAGGACCTGGGCGAGAACGCCAGCAACCTGAACAAGCCCCAGTTCGAGCAGGCGTTGAACGTCCTGACCGACACGCTGCGCGACGCAACCCCCGACCTGCGCGGCGCGCTGGACGGTGTGACGACGCTGTCGCGCACCCTGAACCGCCGCGACGAGGCGCTGCAAAGCCTGCTGGCGCATGCGAAGTCGGTGACGGGCGTGCTCGCCCAGCGCGCCGACCAAGTCAACAAGCTCGTCGACGACGGCAACGAGTTGTTTGCCGCGCTCGACGAGCGCCGTGCCGCCCTCGGGCGGTTGATTTCCGGGATCCAGGGCCTCTCGCAACAGATCTCCGGCTTCGTCGCCGACAACCGCAAGGAGTTCGGACCGGCGCTGAGCAAGCTCAACGACGTGCTGAGCAATCTCAACGAGCGCCGCGACTACATCACCGAGGCCCTCAAACGGCTGCCCACCTACGCCACCGAGCTGGGCGAGGTCGTGGGTTCGGGACCGGGCTTCAACGTCAACGTCTACGGCGTCATACCCGCGCCCTTGATCGCGACGATGTTCGACTTCTTCTACCAGCCGGGCAAGATGCCGGCCAGCCTCGCCGACTACCTGCGCGGTTTGATTCAGGAGCGCTGGATCATCAGGCCGAAGTCGCCATGATGCAACGGATCACCGGCAGCCGGGGGCTGCGCTATAGCACCGCCATCGCGCTCATCGCGGTGTTGGTGGGCGGCGTGTACGTGTTGTCGTCGACCGGCAATACGCGAAGCATCGTCGGTTACTTCACGTCGGCCGTCGGGCTCTACCCGGGTGACCAGGTCCGGATTCTCGGCGTGCCGGTGGGTCGGGTCGACACGATCGAACCGCGGCCCTCCGACGTCAAGATCACCATGTCGGTGTCCAAGGACGTGAAGGTCCCGAAGGACGCCAAGGCCATCATCATGTCGCCTAATCTGGTGGCGGCGCGGTTCATTCAGTTGACCCCGGCATACACCGGCGGGGCGGTGATGCCCGACGGCGCAAGCATCGGCCTGAGTCGCACCGGTGTGCCGGTGGAGTGGGACGAGGTCAAAGAGTCCCTGACCCAGCTGGCCACCCAGCTCGGCCCCACGACGGGATCGATGCAGGGGCCCCTGGGCCGAGCGATCAACCAGGCCGCGGACACACTCAACGGCAACGGCGAGTCGTTCCATGACGCGTTGCGCGAACTCTCGCAAGCCGCTGGGCGACTGGGGGATTCACGCAGTGACATCTTCGGCACGGTCAAAAACCTTCAGGTGCTCGTCAACGCGCTGTCGGCCAGCAACGAACAGATCGTGCAGTTCGCCGGCAACGTCGCCTCGGTGTCCCAGGTGCTCGCCGACAGTTCGCGCCACCTCGACACCACCCTGGGCACGCTCAACAAGGCGCTCTCCGACGTCCGCGGGTTCCTGCACGAGAACAACTCGACGATCATCGACACGGTCAACAACCTCAACGACTTCGCCAAGACCCTGAGCGACCAGAGCGAAAACATCGAGCAGGTGCTACACGTGGCGGGCCCCGGCATCGCCAACTTCTACAACATCTACGACCCGGCACAGGGCACGCTCAACGGCCTGCTGTCGATACCGGAATTCGCCAACCCCGTGCAGTTCATCTGCGGTGGGTCCTTCGAGACGGCCGCCGGGCCGAGGGCGCCCGACTACTTCCGGCGTGCGGAACTGTGTCGTGAGCGGCTGGGGCCGGTGCTGCGGCGGCTTACGGTGAACTATCCGCCGATCATGTTCCACCCGCTCAACACGATCACGGCCTACAAGGGCCAGATAATCTACGACACCCCGGAAACCCAAGCGAAGTCGGCGACCCCGGTCCCCGAGCTGACCTGGGTCCCCGCCAACGGCGCCAAGATGCCGCCGGCCGCGCAGGACCCGGCTGACCTGCAGGCGTTGCTGGTCCCGACGGCACCGCAGACCGGCCAGGCGCCGGCGCCTGCCTTGGGGAATGCCGGGCCCGCGCCCGCGCCCGGTCCCGCCGCGGGGAGTGCCTTCGGACCCCTACCGGGGCCGCCGCCGAGTCAGGCGCCGGCCGCGAACGGGGGCGGCTGATGCACCGGATGTTGTTGCGCGGTGGCGCTTTAGCGGCGGGTAGCGCGCTGCTGGCCGGCTGCCAATACGGCGGTTTGAACTCGCTGTCCATGCCCGGTACCGCCGGCCACGGCGGCGGCGCCTACTCGATCACGGTCGACCTGCCCGACGTGGCGACGCTGCCGCAGAACTCTCCGGTGATGGTCGACGACGTCACCGTCGGCAGCGTCGCCGGCATCCAGGCGATGCAGCGTTCCGACGGATCGTTCTATGCCACGGTGAAATTGGCGTTGGACAAGAACGTCGTGCTGCCGACCAACGCGACGGCGACGGTCGCCCAGACGTCGCTGTTGGGTTCGATGCACATCGACCTGGCACGCCCCAAGGACAAGCCCGCCGTCGGCCGGCTGACCGACGGTTCGAAGATCTCCGAGTCCAACACCGGGCGTTATCCCACTACCGAGGAGGTGCTCTCGGCCCTCGGCGTCGTGGTGAACAAGGGCAATGTCGGTGCCCTGGAAGAGATCACCGACGAGACCTATCAGGCCGTCGCCGGCCGCCAGGACCAGTTCGTCGACCTGCTGCCCCGACTGGCGGATCTGACCGCGGGACTCAACCGTCAGGTCAACGACATCATCGACGCGCTCGACGGACTGAACCGATTCTCGGCGAGCCTGGCGCGCGACAAGGACAACCTCGGGCGGGCGCTGGACACGCTGCCCGACGCCATACGCGTGCTCAACAAGAACCGCGACCACATCGTCGAGGCATTCGCCGCGCTGAAGAAACTGGCAACGGTGACCTCGAACGTGCTGGCAAAGACCAAGGTGGACTTCGCCGCCGATCTCAAGGACCTGTACGCGGCCGCCAAGGCGCTGAACGACAACCGGAAGAACTTCGTCACCTCGCTGCAGCTGTTGCTGACATTCCCCTTCCCCAACTTCGGCATCAAGAACGCGGTGCGCGGCGACTATCTCAACGTGTTCACGACGTTCGACCTGACGTTGCGCCGGATCGGCGAAACGTTCTTCACCACGGCGTATTTCGACCCGAACATGGCCCACATGAACGAGATCCTCAATCCGCCCGACTTTTTGGTAGGCGAATTGGCCAACCTGTCCGGACAGGCGGCCGACCCGTTCAAGATCCCGCCCGGCACGGCTTCAGGACAGTAGGGGGCCGACGCAGATGCACGACAGACTCACCAAGATCCAACTCTGGATCTTCGCGGTGATCACCGCCGTCACCTTGACCGTGATGGCAATCTTCTACCTGCGACTGCCCGCCACGTTCGGCCTTGGAACCTACGCCGGGACCGCCGACTTCGTCGCCGGCGGCGGCCTGTACAAAAACGCCAACGTCACCTATCGCGGCGTCGCCGTCGGTCGGGTCGAATCGGTCGGACTCAACCCCAGCGGCGTCACCGCCGCGATGCGACTGAACAGCGGAACGCCCATACCGTCGAACGTCACGGCGACCGTCAAGAGTGTGTCGGCGGTGGGGGAGCAGTACATCGACCTGGTGCCTCCGAGCACGCCGGCCTCAACCAAGTTGCGCAACGGGTTTCGGATCGAACGGCAGAACACCCGGATCGGCCGGGATGTCGCCGACCTGCTGAAGCGGGCGGAGGCGCTGACCAACAGCCTGGGCGACACCCGGCTGCGCGAGCTGCTGCACGAGACGTTCATCGCGACCAACGGGTCGGGCCCCGAACTGGCCCGGCTGTTCGAGTCCGCCCGGTTGCTGGTGGACGAGGCCAACGCGAACTACCCGCAGGCCTCGCAGCTGATCGACCAGGCCGGCCCCTTCCTGCAAGCACAGATTCGCGCCGGCGCCGACATCAAGTCGCTGTCCGACGGGCTGGCGCGGTTCACCTCGGAGGTGCGCCAGGCCGACCCGCAGCTGCGTTCGACGCTGGCTATTGCCCCCGGAGCGACCGACGAGGCCAGCACCGCGTTCTCCGGTATTCGGCCCTCCTTCCCGGCGCTGGCGGCCAGCCTGGCCAACCTGGGCCGGGTCGGGGTGATCTACCACAAGTCGATCGAGCAACTGCTGGTGGTGCTGCCGGCGCTGTTCGCCGCGATCACCACCGCCGCCGGCGGTGCACCGCAGGACGAGGGCGCCAAGCTGGACTTCAAGCTCGACCTGAACGACCCGCCGCCGTGCGCCGTCGGCTTCCTCCCGCCCCCGTTGATGCGCACACCCGCCGACGAGACGGTGCGCGAGCTGCCGAGGGACATGTACTGCAAGGTCGCCCAGAACGATCCGAGCACCGTGCGCGGCGCGCGCAACTACCCGTGCCAGGAGTTTCCCGGCAAGCGGGCACCGACCGTGCAGCTCTGCCGTGACCCCAAGGGCTATGTGCCCATCGGCCGCAACCCGTGGCGCGGTCCGCCGGTGCCCTACGACACCCCGGTGACCAACGGGCTCAATGTGTTGCCGCCCAACAAGTTCCCCTACATCCCGCCGGGCGCCGAACCCGACCCGGGCACACCGATCGTCGGGCCGCCCCCGCCCGGGGTGGTGCCGGGACCCGGGCCATTGCCCAACAAGCAGCCGGCCTACGACCCGCCACCGCCCAACGACAACGGGCCGCCACCACCGTTCACCTCGTGGCAGCCGCCCGGGGTTCCGCCCGTGCCGCCGCAGTTGCCGTACCCCAAATGGCTGCCGCCGCCGGCCCCACCGGAAGGGATCAACCCCCCGCCGCCCGGTCCGGGACCGGAGAAGCCCTGGGGGCCGCCGCCCGGCGGTCAGCCTCAGGCCAGCGGACCGGCATACGCCACCTACGACGAGAAGACCGGCGCGTTCAAGGACCCGGCCGGAGGCACTGGTATTTTCGCGGCCGGTGCGAGCGGCGCGTCGAGCGCCGAGAATTGGGTGGACCTGATGCTTGATCCGAGGCCGATGTAGTGGCAGACGAGCCGACCAACAATCCGCGAGTTCGCCGGCGGGCCTCCCGCGCTGCCGGTCCCGCGAAAGTCGACGCGCCCCAGGCCGCCACGGTCCAGCTCGACGCCGCGCCGGCGCGGCCCGCCCAGCCGGTCAAGGCACTCAAGTCGGTCAAGCCACCACCGCGGCGGCGGCCGCACCGCGCCCTGGTGGCATGGATCTCGTTCGCGGCCGGGCTGTTGGCCGTCGGCGCGCTGGCCGGTTGCGTGACCCTGCTGGTCGTGCAGCAGGGGCACGCCAATGCTCAACAGGCGCGCGAACAGCGTTTCGTCGACACGGCCACGCAGACTGTGGTCAACATGTTCAGTTACAAGCAGGACAACATCGACGAGAGCGTGAACCGCTTCTTCAACGGCACCAGCGGGCCGCTGCGCGGAATGCTGGGCGCCAACAACAACATCGAGAACCTCAAGGGCATCTTCCGCTCGACCAACGCGACATCGGAGGCCGTCGTCAACGGCGCCGCCCTGGAGGGCATCGACAACGTGACCGACAACGCCTCCGTGCTGGTTTCGGTGCGCGTCACCGTCGCCGACATCGACGGCGTGAACAAGCCTTCCATGCCCTATCGCCTGCGGGTGATCGTGCACGAGGACGAGCAGGGCCGGATGACGGGTTATGACCTGAAGTATCCCAACGGGGGCAATTGATGCGGTGGCGGCGCTGGCTGTCCGTCGTCGCGGGCTGCCTCCTGGTCGTGGGGTTCGTCGGGCTGTCCGCGGCGGCCGGGTGGTTCTACTGGGGGCGGGTACAGACGCGCGGCGAGGAGTCGGCGCGGGCGGTGCTGCCGGGCTTGGCCACCAAGGAGATTCCCGAGGTCTTCGCCTACGACTATCAGACGGTGGAGCGCAGCCTCAGCGATGCTTATCCGTTGCTGACCCCCGACTATCGCCAGGAGTTCCGCAAAAGCGCCAACGCGCAGATCATTCCGGAGGCCAAGAAACGCGAGGTGGTCGTCCAGGCCAGCGTGGTCGGCGTGGGAGTCATGTCCGCCAAGCGGGATTCGGCATCGCTGATGGTGTACATGAACCGGACCGTGACCGACAAATCACGCCAGCCGCTCTACGACGGCAGCCGGTTGCGGGTGGACTTCAAAAAGATCGGCAAGCAATGGCTGATCGCCTACATCACGCCGATCTAGCAAGTCCTAGTAGCACATCGCAATGCCGTTGCAGTACAACGGGTAACGTTCGATCGGGCTGGGCGGGGGCCCGGTCATCTGGAGCGAGAACGGCTGCTTCTTCATCTCCGGCTGCAGACCACAGACGGCGCCGTGCAGCGTGGTGTGGGTGCCGCTCATGTTCTCGTCACTGAAGGCGTACGTGTCGGTGGACGGCGCGGTACCGCCGCCGGGACACGAAACTCCGTCGGATTTCTCGACTTTGAAGGTCCACAGCATGCTGGACATCCGGGCCCTGCCGCTGAAGTTCTGCAACTTGTCCGCGGGAGTGATCTTTTCGGCCGTTGAACTCACGATGTTCAGGGCGCAGTTCATCGCGAAGACGATCGGGTCGGAATAGTCGTTCATGTTCCGGGTCCCGGACGGCTGATCGCACAACGCGGAGATCGTCCAGGTCACCCCGGAGACACCCGCCTCGTTGAAGTTGTAGGTGCCGTCCGGCGGCGGTCCCACCGCGCGCGCCGGGTCGCCGGATTCCAGCGCAATCCCGGTGGCGACCGCGCAGAAGATGCCGGCGCCAGCGGCCAGCCCGCGACGGAGCTTCATCTGACCCCTCCCTTGACCGATGCATTGAGTATCACAGCGATTACGCGGCAACACCATGGGTTCTCGCGGCCTACTTGGCATCGTCGGGACGCGGCTCCGCCAACGCGTCGAGGAATGACCGCGCCCAGCGGTCGACGTCGTGCGCCAGGACTTGGCGACGCATCGATCGCATCCGGCGCCGGCCCTCCTCGACGGGCTGGTTGAGCGCCGCCTCGATCGCGTCCTTCACGCCGTCGAGGTCGTGCGGGTTGACCAGATAGGCCTGCCGGAGTTCGTCGGCGGCGCCGGTGAATTCGGACAGCACCAGCGCGCCCCCGAGGTCGCTGCGGCAGGCAACGTACTCCTTGGCCACCAGGTTCATGCCGTCGCGCAGCGGGGTGACCAGCATGACGTCGGCGGCCACGAAGAAGGCGATCAATTCGTTGCGGGGGACCGGACGGTGCAAGTAGTGCACCACCGGATGACCGACCTCGGCGTATTCGCCGTTGATGTGTCCCACCTGGCGCTCGATGTCGTCGCGCAGAATCTGGTAGCTCTCCACCCGTTCGCGGCTCGGCGTCGCCAGCTGGACCAGCACGGTGTCGTCGCGCTTCGCGCGCCCCTCCGCGAGCAGCTCCGAGAATGCCTTCAGCCGCACGTCGATGCCCTTGGTGTAGTCGAGCCGGTCGACGCCGAGCAGCAGCTTGCGGGGGTTGCCCAACTCGGCCCGGATCTCCCGGGCGCGCCGCCTGATGTCGCGGTCGCGGGCGGCCTGGTCGAGCGAGGAGGAGTCGATGGAGATGGGGAAGGCGCCCACGCGGACGACGCGCGACCCGAGGTCGACCTCGCCGTATCGCGAGCGCACCCCGACCGATCCACGGGACGTGTTGACGCCGATCAGTCGCCGGGACAGGAACAGGAAGTTCTGCGCACCCCCGGACAGATGGAAGCCCACCAGGTCGGCGCCGAGCAGGCCCTCGATGATCTCGGTGCGCCAGGGGAGCTGCATGAACAACTCGACCGGCGGGAACGGGATGTGCAGGAAGAACCCGATGGTCAGGTCGGGCCGCAGCTCACGCAGCATCTTGGGAACCAGCTGCAGTTGATAATCCTGCACCCACACGGTCGCGCCCTGGGCGGCGGCGCGGGAGGTGGCTTCCGCAAAGCGCCGGTTGACGTCGACATAGCGTTCCCACCATTGGCGGTGGTAGATCGGCTTGACGATGACGTCGTGGTACAGCGGCCACAGCGTGGCGTTCGAGAATCCCTCGTAGTACTGAGCGATGTCGTCGGCGCTGAGCCGCACCGGTCGGAGCTCCAGGTCCTCCTGGACGATCGGTTCGTCGTCGAAGTCCGCCTCTTCCTCGGCGATGCCGGCCCACCCGACCCATGCGCCACGCCTGCGGCGTAGCAGCGGCTCCAGCGCCGTCACCAGGCCGCCCGGGCTGCGCTTCCACGCCTTGGTGCCGTCGGGCAGCCGCTCCTGGTCTACGGGAAGCCGGTTGGCGACCACCACGAAGTCGGAGTTGCCGAAGGTCGGCATCTTCGAGTCGTGCCCGTCCCCGGGGGTCATTTACGCGTCGAGTTTTGCGGGCCCAATGCCGAGCATGGACAGGAACACGCGGCACTCGTCGGCGTCGGTCGCGTACGCGGCGACGACCCGCCTGGCCTGGCTCGCGGTGCTGTCAGCGACTGGTTCGACGTCGCCGATCTCGCCAGGGTCAGATTTGGTAGCCATGACTTAACTGTAGGTGATGCGGGATGGGCAGGTGGGTGAGGACTTGATGTTCGAACTCGCCGGCCTCGTCCGCCCCGCACTCGCGCTGGGCGACACTCCTGGCGCCGCGCTGGTCACATCCGCGCGTAGCTCACGAGTTGTCCCCTGTTCAGCCGCCAATAACGCACATGTAGAACAACTGCCATATCCTCCTGGGAAACCGCCCCGGCTTCATCGTGACCAGCGACGTCTACGACTTCGGAAACAGAATGGTCCTCACCCCCGCTGACGTCCACAACGTCGCATTCTCGCGTCCGCGCATCGGCAAGCGTGGTTACAACGAGCAAGAGGTCGACATCTTCATCGACCTGGTCGAGGAAGAGCTCATCCGGCACCTGCAGAAGGAAGGCGAGCTACGCAACCGCTGCGCCGAGCTCCGCAAACGCGATGGCGCATTGGACAGCCGGGAAGCCGAGCTCTCCGAGCGCGAGGCGGCCCTCGTCCAGTACGAACACGAAGTGCGCGACCGGGAGAGCCGGGTGCGCGACCAGGAGGCGCGGCTCGACCAGCGGGCGGCCGGGCTCGCCAAGCGGACAAACCCGTTGCCCCAACAACTGGCCCAGATCCGGCACCGGGAGGCGCAGGTCGCCGAGCGGGAGGCCGAGCTGGCACAGTGGGCGGACGAGCTGGGGCGGCGGGAAGCCGAACTGCGCTTGCGGGTACAGCAGCAACAGGCCACCGTCTCTCCCGTCGCGGTGGACGCCGCCGCAGGCCAGGCGCCGCGAGCGTATCGCCACGCGCAGCCGCCGAAGTCCGCCGCGACCAACGGGTCGGCCCGCATCGATGAGATGCGCGCGGTCGCCTCGGTGAACGGGCGGCACGACATGGAGAGGATGGCCATCCGGGCCGTCACCGATCAGCTCGGCAACACCGTGACCGAGACCGTCCATGAGCGGACCCGGAGGGCCCCACTCGAGCACGACGGTCCCCGGTTACCCGCCAACCCCCAACTCGAACTCGAGCGGCTGAAGGCAGAGAACGCCGAGCTGAACCGCACGCTGCGTCTGCTCAAGGCGGCGGCCGCTTCCCTCGCGGCCGCCCTCGATCGTCCGTAGGCCGCCCACCCAGCGGTGACCCACTTACACACTGGCCGTAATGTGTAAACACGCGGACCTGACAACGAGTGAGGTGGGCCGAATGACAGTGTCAGAGCAAGCCGGTGCGCAGACGGGCGACGCCGACGCCGAAGAGTTGGTGAGCTACGAAACCCTCGACGAGGGCCGCATCGCGCGGATATGGCTCAACCGGCCCGACGCCCACAATGCACAAAGCCGCGGCCTGCTGATCCAGCTCGACGAGGCGTTTCTGCGCGCCGAGGCCGACGACACCGTGCGCGTGGTGATCCTGGCGGCGCGCGGCCGCAACTTCTCCGCCGGTCACGACCTGGGTTCGGAGCTGGCGATCGCCGAGCGCAGCCAGCTTCCGAGCTTCCGCATCAACGGTGGGACCCGGGATCCGATCGTGGAGAAGCTCTACCTGCAGGAGTGGCACTACTTTTTCCAGAACACCTGCCGCTGGCGGGATTTGCGCAAGATCACCATCGCCCAGGTACAGGGCAACGCGATCTCCGCGGGTCTGATGCTGATCTGGGCGTGCGATCTGATCGTGGCCGCCGACAATGCCAAGTTCAGCGACGTGGTCGCGGTGCGCCTGGGCATGCCGGGCGTCGAATACTACGCCCACCCTTGGGAATTCGGTCCACGTAAAGCCAAAGAGCTGCTGCTGACCGGAGATTCGCTCGACGCCGACGAGGCCTATCGGCTGGGCATGGTCTCCAAGGTGTTCCCGCTCGACGAGTTGGCGGACAAGACACTGGAATTCGCGCGGCGCATCGCCGACCGGCCCACGATGGCGGCGCTGCTCGTCAAGGACTCCGTCAACGCCGCTTCCGACGCAATGGGGTTCACCGAGGCGTTGCGGCACGCGTTCCACATCCACGAGCTGGGGCACGCGCACTGGGCGGCCCACAACGAGAACAGGTACGCGGTCGGCCTGCCGCCCGACGTCGAAGACTGGCGCAACGCCAAGCCCACACAGGTGGCCCGCCGCGATACGCCGTAGGCTCCGCGGGCACTTCCGTCGCGTGTGAAACCACGGCTTCCCGTGTGCGTCCGGCTGCGATTTCGCCGTTTTCCCGGCCCTGAGCGCACGCTCGAAGCCGGCAGCGCACGCTCGAACGCCCCGCCAAGTCTGAGGCCGACGTGGCAGGTCTGACAGCTGGCCTATGCTAGAACCCGTTTCAGTTTCGGCGTTAGGGGCTCGGGCGTGCAGCTTTCTTTCGAAAACCGGACATACCTGGTTACCGGCGGTGGCAGCGGAATCGGCAAGGGCGTGGCCGCCGGGCTGGTCGCGGCCGGTGCCTCGGTCATGATCGTGGGCCGCAATCCCGACCGGTTGGCGGGCGCGGTCAGCGAGATCGAGGCGCTCGGGGGCGGCGGCTCCATTCGCTACGAGCCGACCGACGTCACCAACGAGGAGGAGGCCGCCCGCGCGGTGGAAGCCGCGACGGCCTGGCATGGTCAACTCCACGGGGCGGTGCATTGCGCGGGTGGCTCCGAGACGATCGGACCGATCACCCAGATTGACTCGGAAGGCTGGCGGCGCACCGTCGACCTGAACGTCAACGGGACCATGTATGTGCTCAAGCACGTCGCGCGCGAGCTGGTCCGGGGCGGCGGCGGATCGTTCGTCGGCATCTCGTCTATCGCCGCCAGCAACACCCACCGGTGGTTCGGTGCCTACGGGGTCAGCAAGTCGGCCGTCGACCACATGATGCAGTTGGCCGCCGACGAGCTCGGCCCCTCCTGGGTGCGGGTCAACAGCATCCGGCCGGGCCTGATCCGCACCGATCTGGTCGCGCCGGTGTTCGCCCTGCCGGAGGTGAGCGGGGACTACAGCGAGTGCACGCCGCTGCCCCGGCCGGGAGAGGTCGAGGACGTCGCCAATCTGGCGCTGTTCCTGCTCAGCGACGCCGCCTCCTACATCACCGGTCAGGTCATCAATGTCGACGGTGGGATGATGCTGCGGCGCGGCCCCGACTACTCCGCCATGCTGGAGCCGGCGTTCGGCGGCGACGGGCTACGCGGAGTGGTCTGACGCCAAGCCGGCGTCCCAGTCGGCGAGCGTGGCGAGCGCCGACCAGTCCAGCTGCCCACCGCCGGTGGCCACCAGGGTGAGGAAGCGGTCGCGCAGCAGGCGTGCCACCGGTGGTGACTGCAGTTCTTCGGCAGCGGCGTCGAACAGCGCAGACAACGGCTGCAAAACCTGACGTCGGATTCGGCTACCGAGTAGGCCGCGGGCCATCCCGGCTGTCACCCGATAAACACCGCGGCGGCGTTGGTCCACTGGACCGCCTCGGTGATGGTTTGTTCAGTCACCTTGATCGACATTGTGTTGCACTTGTTGATAATTGGATCGTTTGATCTCCACGGGCTCAGGGATGATCACGACGCGGCCGGCGATGTGGTCGGCGACGGCTTGATACGCCGCAACCCCTCCGTCAAGCGGGTAGCTCGCTGCGATGGGCAGTGGCCGAAACTTTCCCGATTCGAAGTAGGGGCTGATCTGTTGCAGGAGCCGCGCGGACTCAGTCACGTCGAGCTTGCGGCTGTCTGACCCGAGGATGCGGGTTTCATTGCGGTACAGGTCAATGAGGTCGATGTTTACCGTGCGGGCCCCGACGGCGCTGATTGCCACCAGCCGGCCGCGACGGCCCAGCGAGGCCAAAGCGGCCGCCGTGGTCACTCCGCCCACGGCGTCATAGACGACGTCGACGCCCGTGCCGCCGGTCAGCCGCTTGATGTCGGCGCCGACGTCAGCGGCGGGATCGAAAGCGACGAACTCGTCGATGACGGCTGCAGCGGGGCTATCCGGGCTGGGAACGCGCCGGCTCACGCCGATCACCCGGGCTCCCAGCGCGTGAGCGATCTGCGCGACCGCGCCGCCGACCCCGCCGGTAACGCCGAACACCGCGATGGTTTCGCCGTCCAGCAGCTGCGCGGACTCTACTGCTCCCAGCCAGGCGGTCACGAAGTTCACCCCAACCGCAGCGGCCTCCTCGAAGCTCAACTTTTCGGGTTTGCGCACCAGCGCACCCACGGGTACCGACATCAGTTCGGCATGCGAGCCGTCGCGGGTGAACCCGACATCTCCGCCGGTGCCCCACACCGCAACCCCCTGCCAGTCGGGCGGCCCGTCGATCACCACCCCGGCGAAGTCCCGCCCGGGGACGCGCGGCAGCGCCGTGCCTTCCATCGCCCCGGCCACGTTCTTGACGTCGGAAGGGTTCACCGACGCCGCGCGAACGCGGATCACCGCTTCCTGCGTCGTTCGCACCGGGTCCGGCACATCCACGACCCGAAGAACGGCGGGGTCACCGAAACGATCGAAGCGCAGCGCCCGCATGATCACGTCCCTCTGTGAGCTGTTTGGCAAAGCCGGACAGTGCTAGGACAACACCCGAAAGCATCTGCCGGCATTCTTTCCGACGGCGCGGAAAGCCGGCCGCTGCTAAGCCCGCGAGCCTGCCCACCAACTGCCGGTGGAGCTCACACCGTACCGCTGTGCCAGATCCTCGGCTTTGTCGAGGTCGTAGCTGATCCCGTAGCGTGCACCCAGGGCGTGTATCACCTCTTGACTGGTCTCCCCCGCCTCGGTGAGTTCGCCGAATCGGAGGAAGTAGCACTCGAATTGCCCACCGGGATTGGTGATTTCGATCATCCGCGCGGGCTTGTCGGTAGCGTTCCATAATGCGTGCCGGACACCGCGTGGACGAAAAATGCAGCTGCCGGTCGGGGCGACGAACTCCTCCTCGCCGACAAGGAAGCCCATCTCACCTTCCACCACGTAGCTGACTTGATCCTGCGCAGCGTGGGTGTGTGGGGCCACCATCACTTTCGGCCCGACCGGCTGCTCGTGCATGGTGTATGCACCGCCGGTCCACTCGGCGGACACCTTGTACACCACCGACATCGACCCGGTGCGGATGGCCTTGCCCGCGCCCGGGGGCAGGAACGCGACGGTGTCGCGCAAAGTCGTTGGCACCGAGCCGGGTTGCTCGCCCGCCTCCGGCGGCGTCGCGACGCGCGTTTCAGGATGGCGCATCACAGCAAACCACGGATGCTGCCACCATCCACACCCCAGACCGTCCCAGTGATGAATGACGCGGCCTCGGAGGCCATGAACGCGATCACCCTCGCGACTTCGTCGGGCGTGCCCATCCGCCCTGCGGGGATCTGGCGCTGGGACAGTTCGTGTTCCACCGCGGCCTTGGCGTCCCGGCCGTGCAGCGTGCCGAGCGTGTCGGCGAACCCGCCGGGGCGAGTCCACAGCGGTGTCCACACCGGTCCCGGCGCCACCGCATTGATTCGCACGCTTGGCCCCTCGGTCAGCGCCAACGACTTGGTCACCGACAGCAGGCCGACCTTGGAGACCTGGTAATCCATTGGTGCGGCCTCCGGTTGACGAGCCAGGTCCGACGAGTTGTTGACAATGCTGCCGCTACCACGCAACCGCATCCCGGGTAGCACATACCGAATCGCGCGGATCGCCGAGAAGAGATTGATCTGCAACGTCGCCGCCCAGTCGTCATCGGTGAGTTCGTCAAACGTCCGCGCGAAGCATTGCCCGACGTTGTTCACCAGAACGTCGGCTGTGGCGTCATAGGGACGCAACGCCATCTCCAGCCCGTCGACGACACCCCAGGCAGTGGACAGATCGGCGGCGGCGGTGGACACCTCCGCGTTCAGCGCGCAGACCTGTTCGGCAGTGTTCTCCAGCTCGTCCTTCGCCACATCGACGAGCGCCAGCCGGGCGCCCTCCTTGGCGAATTCCAGTGCGGTGGCCCGCCCGATCCCGCTCGCCGCGCCCGTCACGACGACGACGCGGCCTTCGAGTCCGAGTTTCATGCCACCGCCACCTCGGTCGAGATCAGCCGCAGCTCATCTTGGCCGGAGACGTTGATGATGCGCCGTGTTGCCCCGGCGGGCAACCCCACACAGAGCCCCGGACCGCCGTCGTAGGTCTCGTCCTCGACAGTGATCGCGGCGCTTCCGTCCAGGACAAAGATCACCTCGGCGCACTCGGGCAATGAATAGTCCCCGAGGCGGGCCTGAGGCTCGAGACGAACCTCGCTGAAAGCCCGCCAGGGCCCGGTGAATATCTCCGTCAACATAACGCGGGACAGGTGGACAGGCTGCGGCGAATCGCGGAATCCATCCACCGTGCGCATCCGATCCGCAATGGGAATGAACATCGGATCCGCGGACGGGCCTTCACCGGGGAAAACCTCGGCGACAAAGAAGACCATGTCTTCTTCACCGGTGTTCTTGATGGAGTGCCTGCCGCCGATCGGAGTGGTGATCAGATCGCCTGCGCGCACCTGGTGCGTTCGGCCGTTAACCTGCATGGTGGCCACGCCGGACAGGACGTAGTAGATCTCCTCGGTGCGCAGGTGGACGTGCTCGCCGACGCCTGCCCCGGGCAGCAGCGTGACATGTTCGACGGTGTTCCACTCGCCCTGCAGGTGTGCGCCGTACGCGAGTTGCTTCCATCGGGCGGTGCCCGTTCCACCGATTTGCCGGATTGTGGTGGCCAGACCACTGGTGTCGTTGATGATCGGCCCGTATCCAGAGTAAGCCGTTGATAACGCTGTCATGATGGCTGCACTTTCGTCAGCGCCGCGTCCGTCGCAACCTGTGGCTAGGATCCCGGCAGGTAACTGCCGATGGCGCAGCGCAGAATGTCCTCGTCCACCTGGGTGATGATGTTGTCGTCGACCCAGTGCGGGCGACCGAGTCCCTCCAGGATGACCATGTCGGCCATTCCCGGACGGGACGGGACGTATCCGCGCTTGTTGTCGCGACGGACGGCGGAGATGATCTCGTCGACCGTAAGCTGTGACGGCAGTTCAACGGGAGCGCCGTTGCGCTCCAACAGAACTCGATGTGCCGCTTCATCGGCCTCGTCCAGGAAACCGAGCAGACGCGAAACACGTGCGGCGACCAGCATGCCGACACCGATCGCATGGCCGTGCCGCAGTGTCCCCCCCGTGAGCAGCTCGGCCGCATGGCCGACGGTATGCCCGTACTCGAGCACCAACGCTTCCCGCTTCTCCCGGTGGTCGTTTCGCATCACAGTGGCCTTGGCCGTCACGCACAGATCGATGAACTCGGCGATCGTCTCCGATGCGTACACCGCGTCGGGCCGCAGCTTCGCGGCGATCTCGTCGTACCGGTCCGGGCAGATTCCCAAGACATTCTTGATCATCTCGCAGAGCGCGGCCTGGATCTCTTCCGGCGGGAGCGTCGCAAGGAAGTCCAGGTGGTTCCACACCAATACCGGGGCATGAAAGGTTCCGAGGTGATTCTTGCCTATGCGCGAATTGACCGCTTGCTTCAATGACAGCACCGAGTCCGACATCCCGAGCAAGGTAGTCGGCAAGTGCACCAACCGAATTCCGCGAAAAATCAGCGCCGCCAACAGACCTGCGACATTGCCCGCCAGTCCGCCGCCGAGGGCGACGACCACCGAGTTGCGGGTGACTCCGCTGCCGATGACCTCCTCGGCCAGTCGGTCCAAAGTCTCGATGTTCTTGGCCTTCTCCGTGTTCGGTGCCGTGAACACTCCGGTCGGGCCGACGCCGACAAGGCAGTTTTCCACCGCATGCACAATCGCCGAAGGCACCCCGTCATCGGTGATGACAATGAACCGGTCGGCGTCGAGTTCGACCATGCGACTCGCGAATTCAGCCCATGATTGATCACCCGAATGAACGTGGAACGGATAGCGAAAGTCGCCAAACTGGACCTCGCGCTCGCACGCAATGACCGACATGCCCGCTGTACTCATCGGATTCCTTTCCCCCCACCGTCAAGGCATCTGCGCCGTGCCGGAGCGATACACAATGTATCGCAGTGATACGTAATGTATCGGACGCGGCGTGCTAACGGGTGAACGTCCCATGACGTTTCTGTATAAGCGGGTCGACGCGTGTAACCAATTGGCGCTCTACAGTCCAAGGCCAGCGAAAAGCGCCTGCAACAGTTTTGCGACTTAAGGAAGCGCCAACAGGCCAGGCCCGCAAAGCGCGATGACATCGAATCCTGCTGCGGAGGTGACGGTTAGCCCTTTTTCAAGGGCGCGGCCGACTGAGGGCGGCGATCGCTATCTGGGGCCCTCTAGGGTCACCGCCGTTGACTAACGACTTTGTACTCATCCTGCGTTTCCCGTCGCGACGGCGGCAGATGGTTTGGTGTCCAGCTGTTTTCGCGGCGCCATGATGCGAGCGAAGACTGCGAAAGCGCCTGCGGCAAGCACCGTCGCTGCGAGCGGAATAGCGCTGTGCCGGTCGAGTCCGGTTATCGGGGCCGCGATCGCGCCGAGAGCGAACTGGATCATGCCGAGGGCCGCAGCGGCAGTTCCGGCTGTGTCCGGGTGCTGGTCGAGGGCAAGGGCTGCAGCGTTGGGCATTGTCAGACCGGTGCTGGCGACCATGACGAACAGAGGCACCACCAGTGCCCAGAGGTAGGGATTGTGGTGGGTGGTGACGATCACCAGGAATACGGCTGCCGCTCCGCCGGCGACGCCGACGAGGCCCAGATCCAGCAGCGTGCGCGGGGAGAAATGTTGCAAGAGGCGGGCGTTGACGGCGTTGGCAAGTAGAACCCCGGCGGCGTTGAGCGCGAAGAACAGCGCGAACTGTTGCGCCGACATCTGAAACAGGCCCTCGAAGATGAACGGGGACGCCGAGATATAGGCGAACATCGTCGTGAACGTGAAACCACCTGCCAGCGCGTAGCCGGTGAAACCAGGGTCGGCGATCAGTCGTCGCAGCGCGTCCGCTCTGACGGCGAATCCGCCGCGTGCGCGGCGCGCGACCGGCAGGGTTTCGTCGACCCAGGCGTAGGCGCAGCCGACGAAGATCAGGCCGAGTCCGGCGAGGGCGAGGAATACGCCGCGCCAGTTGGTGATCCGCAGCAGCTGGGCGCCGACGGTCGGCGAGATGACCGGGGCAATGGCATTGACGGCCATTAGGATCGAGTAGGCCCGGGCGGCGGCGCGGCCCGAGTAGAGGTCGCGGACTATGGCGAAACAGATTGCGATCCCGGCCGCGCCGGCGCAGCCTTGCAGCAGCCGGAACAGGTCGAGGGTAACGATGTTGGGCGCGCTCGCGCACAGCGCCGACGCCAGGACGAACACCGCCATGGCGGCCAGCAGGGGCCTGCGGCGGCCCCAGCTGTCGCTCAGCGGCCCGGCGATCAATTGGCCTGCCGCCAGCCCGAATAGGCAGGCGGTCAGCGAGGACTGTATCCCGGCCGGGGTGGTGTGCAACGCGGCGGCGGCCTGGGGCAGGCTGGGCAGGTACACGTCGGTTGTCACCGGTCCAAACGCCGACAGCGCGCCGAGCATGACGAGCAATCGGGCGCGCAAGGGGGCCCGAGGCCCCGCGTCGCTGCGCGAGTCGATATCGAAGGTCTTATCCAGTCTGCTCCCGGTCCGAGCCTGCGGTTTTGCGGTTTGATCAGCCAACACCAGCTTCTCCGGGCCTAGTACCGGGCCGGACCCGGATGGACGCCGAACGTCGGCCGATCCAGACCGAGAAGGAGGGATACGGGATCCGGTGGGACTTGGCTCACGCCGCCGATCACCGGGATTCCCGAGTTGCCGTCCATCGCTACCTCGTCCGATCTGGTTCGCTGCGACTGGATCGGAGATACCCACTGGAGATGCATCCCCTGCATTGATACGAAGCCATCACCGCTGATACGAGAAGTATCAGTGTGATACGCACAGTATCCGTTCGCGGACCACCAGGCAAGGCCCGGTGTTTTACAAACGCGTTTCGGTCAACCACCCGAAGCGGGGCTTGAACCACAGCCGAGTCAACGGTGGGTGTCTCGATCGCGCCTCAATCATCGAAGAGCGGCGCGGACGGTGCGCGGCGCTTTGCCACGTACAGCCAAGTGCACCAACATTACCGACGAATTAGCCGGTGGCTGTGCAAAGAACCCGAGTGCGCCTGCCTGGGCTCGCGTTGATCCTCGCCGGCGCACCGCACTGCTTGGCCACCATCACACATTCGTCATTGATGCGGAACACGTTGCAGCAGTTGATAAGAGGACGACATTCGGCAACAGACAAAGACGCCATCCGGTGATCGGAATGCTCAGTCCTATGGCCTACGAACAATCTCTCGACGCGGCCACCCAAGCCGGATAACCTCCCTGTCCACTTTTCGTCGGAAACCTCAGTCGCCAGATCAGGATGGAAGACCGATCAACCCTTCGCGGTCATCCATGGCCTTGCGGGTGAGGGAGTTGAGTTGGTCCGCGTCACGCTTGCTCAAGCAGTAGGAGGCCCATGCCGTACGAGAGCGCCCACGTGATGCCATCGGCGCCCGGCACCAGGAGCACCTCCGCGGCCCGATGTCCGTGCATCCACTTTGCCTTGATTCGGGCCCCATTCGGGCCACACCTTGCGATGATGGGCACGGCTAGTGACGGACAAGCACGGGAGCGGCAATGGAGCGACTCAAGGGCAAGCGGATCCTGGTGACGGGCGCCGCGTCGGGAATCGGCCAGGCCACCGCGCTGCGCCTACTGGATGAGGGCGCCACCGTGGTGGCCTCCGATGTCGCGGAGGCCGGCCTGGACGCCACGCGGGCCCGCGCGGACGAGGCCGCGACCGCCGCTCGCCTGACCACCATGCCGATGGACGTGGGCAACGAGGATTCGGTGGTCGAGGGGGTGGCGCGGGCCGTCGAAACGCTCGGCGGGTTGGATTCGTTGGTCAACGCCGCCGGCATCCTGCGCGCCGCGCACACCCACCAGACCACCCTGGAATTGTGGAACAAGATCGTCGGCGTCAACCTGACCGGCACGTTTCTGGTTGTGCGGGAAGCACTTCCGGCGCTATTGGCGAATTCGCGCAGTGCGATCGTGAACTTCAGCTCGACTTCCGCCTCGTTCGCTCACCCGTATATGGCGGCGTACGCCGCCAGCAAGGGCGGGATCCAGGCGTTCACGCATTCGCTGGCGCTCGAGTACGCCCGCGCCGGCCTGCGCGCGGTGTGCGTGGCGCCCGGGAGCATCAAGTCCGGGATCACCGACGCAACCGGCGGATACATCCCGAAAGACGCTGACTGGGCGCTGTTTTCGAGGTTGATGCCGATTCTGCCGACCACGGTCGAGTCCAGCGGGACCGGGATGGCCGATCCGTCCGTGGTGGCCGGGGTGATCGCCATGCTGGTGTCCGAGGACGGCGCGTTCATCACCGGAACCGAAATCCGCATCGACGGCGGGACGCACGCTTAACTCGATGTCGGCGACCCGCAGCGCCCGGCTGCGCCGCGCTTGCGATCGCCGAGACTCGATGTCGGCGACCCGCAGCGCCCGGCTGCGCCGCTAGTTAACGCACGGAACGCCGTCGCCGTCGATCGGCTTCCCCTGATCGGGCGTCGGATAGGTCGTGGTGGTGCCGTTGTAGTAGTAAGTCTTGGCCTTGGTCGACGTCGTCGTGCTCGCGGTGTCGTCCGTGCTGTCGTCAACCATCGACACCGTGAAATTGGTATCCACGGTCACCCTGATGTGGCCGGGCTGAACGGTGGGGTCGGGATGGCTGGGCGCGTCGAGGCCGAGCAGCTTGGCCACGTTCGCGGCGTCGGTTTCCGCACCGGCACCGTAGGCGACCGTGCTCTCCGTCGGCTCGCCCGAACTGCGGTCGCGGGTCTGGCCCGTCGTGTAGCCGTGGTTCTGCAGGGCGCGCGACACCTCCGTCGCGAGTCCACTGGTGCTGCCGGCATTGATCACATCGACGACGGTCGACGGGCTCGGCTTGGCGGCGGTGGTGGCGGGCGTTGTGGTCGGCGGCGAGGCGCCGATGGCCGCGGCCACCTCGGCCTTGATCGCCGCCGGATCGACGATGTTGACGTCCTGACCGTCGATGTTGTCGTAGCGCACCACCGGCAGCGTCCGGAACTCCACGTGGCCGCCGGAGGCCAGCGAACCCAGCCGCTGGATCATCTCCTCGTCCCAACCGGCTGAGAGCACCACGTCCTTACGTGCCACGGCCATCAGGCTCTTGAGCTTGTCCAGATTCGTGAACGTCCCCGCGGCCTGCAGTTCCTGCATGACCGACGAAATGAACGCCTGCTGCCGGTGGGTGCGGTCCAGGTCCCCGTTCTCCAGGCCGTGGCGTTGCCGGACAAAGGACAGGGCCTGGGAGGCATCCAAGGTCTGTCGCCCGGCCGGAAAGTCGGCGCCCGAGTAGGAGTCGTAGACGGGATGGTTGAGACAGACCTCCACCCCGCCCAGGCTTTGGGCCAGATCGTAGAAGCCGGCCAGGTTGACCTCGGCGAAGTAGTCGATGGGGACGCCGGTCAGGCTGCGCACCGCGCGCAGCGTCGCCGCGCGGCCGGCTTCGCGGCCCTTGGTCTCGAGTTCCTTCTGGCTGCTGGTGCCCTGGTTGGCGAGCTTTTGCGCGACGTACTGCTTGGTCAGGCCGTACGCCTCCTTGATCTTGATGTGGTTGTATCCCGGCACCCCGTTGAAGGCCACCCAGTCGTCGCGCGGGATCGAGAAGGCGACGACTTTGTCGTCGGCCCCGACGTGCACGAGGATCAAGGTGTTGGTGTTGTAGCCGCCGTCGTCGGAATCGCCCGCGTGCAGATGCTTCAAGATCGACCAGGGCAGGTCGTTGCCCTCCTGGTCTTTGCGGGAGTCCAGCCCGATCAGCAGGATGTTCATGTTGTCGCCGCTGGATCGCGGGTCGTCGGGCTGCAGGGCGTTCGAAACGGTGATGCCGCCCAGCGCGCCGTGAGCGACGTAGTACCCCGCCCCGGTCAGGCCGATTGCCGCAACGGAGACCAGCGCGCCCAGGGTGCGCGTCAGCCCCTTGCGGAATCGGGAGGGCTGTCGGACGGCTCGATGACGGTGGTGAGCACCGCCAGAGCGGGCCATCACAAACCTCTGTCCGGACCCAGCGCATCGCCGGGCACCGCGGCGGCGGTTTGCGGCGATGTCGCTTCAAGCATGGTGTCAAGTATGCGTTAGCTTGCTGTGAAGGCCCCAATCGAGGACGGTTGCCAGGCGCGCTCCGCGGGGGCCGCCGGGCCGTCCATCGCAGCGGCAATTTCGGTCTGACCAGCGTGTTCCGTCCTGGCCATCGCGCCGGGGTTTCGCTAATGTCACATGACCGGCGGGACCGAATCGAACTTGTTATCGAGCCGAGATGAGACTACGGGGCCTTCACGAGGTCCTGGCCCGACTCGTAGAAAACGGCGATGTTCGAGCCGGTCGCGATCTCGGCGAGGTAAACACCGAGCGGCTCGACCTCGTAGTAGTAGTGAATATTGCCCTGGGGGTCCACCGCCGTCGCGCATGACAAGCCCGGCGCCCCGCAGCGTTGCTTGATGGGTACGGCGAGAACGGCGAGGGCCACCACCACGGCGATCCCGACCATCAGCCGAACCCTGCTGACCGCCCTCCTGGCCGTTGGCGCCGGATGCATCACCGTTGGAGTCTAAGCGGCAGACGCGCCCGATTCGGCGCGGCGCAGTAGGTTTTCCAGCTATGGCCATTGCAAGCCCCGACGGTGCAGCGTCGCCGCAGACCCGGGTCGAGGTACTGGGAAACATCGGGCCCAACTGGTTCGCCTCGGTGATGGGCACCGGGATCGTGGCCAGCGCCGGCGCGTCCCTGCCCGTGCACGCAGTGGGGCTGCGCGCATTCGCCCAGGTGGTGTGGGTGATCGCCGCCGCCCTGCTGGTGGTACTGATCGTGCTCGTCGGGGGGCACTGGCTGCGGCACCCGACGGTGGCGCGCACCCACGCGCGCAATCCGCAGATGGCGCACTTCTACGGCGCCGCGCCGATGGCGCTGATGACCGTCGGCGGGGGAGCGGTGCTGGTCGGCAGGGACCTCATCGGCGAGCGCCTCGCCGTCGACCTGGATTGGGTGCTGTGGACGGCGGGAACGCTGGGCGGCCTGTTCACCGCGGTCAGCATTCCGTTCTTGATGTTCACCCAGCACAACGTGGAGCCCGACGCGGCCTTCGGGGGCTGGCTGATGCCGGTGGTTCCACCCATGGTGAGCGCGGCCATGGGTGCGCTGCTGCTGCCGCACATGGCGGTAGGCACCGGACGCGAAACCATGCTCTTGGGCTGCTATGCGATGTTCGGCCTGTCGTTGCTGGCTTCCCTGAACATCGTCGCCATGATCTGGGCGCGCCTGACCCTGTACGGCACGTCGGGCTCGGCGCGCGTGCCGACACTGTGGATCGTTCTGGGCCCGCTCGGCCAATCCATCACCGCTGCAGGGCTCTTGGGTGCTACCGCGGCACTGGCCGTCGACCGCGACCTGGCCGAGGAGATGAACGCCTTCGCGATCCTGTACGGAGTTCCGGTGTGGGGTTTCGCGGTGTTGTGGATCGCGCTGGCCACCGCGCTCACCGGGCGTACGCTGCGGCGCGGCATGCCGTTCGCGCTGACGTGGTGGAGCCTGACCTTCCCGGTGGGGACGTTCGTCACCGGCACCTCCCAGCTCGCCGGCCATACGCATCTGCCCGCGTTCCGGGCGGCTGCGGCCATCGCGTACACGGGGCTGTTGTTCACCTGGTTGCTGGTGGCTGTGCGGACTGCGCGGGGGAGCCTGCGCGGCAATCTGCTCAAGCTGCCGCCGAGCACCGCGCCGGTCAAAGCCAGCAAGGAGCCGGTGTCCTGAGCGGCGGCGGTCCGGCTTCGTCCGCGTTTCGGCTCCCGGGGCAGGCGGGTAGGCAACCCGGGAGCCGATCGGAGGGCTGAGCGATGGACACCACCGATTCGCCGCAGCGGGGCACCCCCCACTGAGACGCCCGAGCGGCTGAGGCCGGCCCAGACACCCGAACGGCTCACACCGGCGGAAGACATCGGAGGTTGAGGATGCGTGCTGAGGAAGGCGACGAAACGGTCAACGACTATGCCGCGGAGGGAAAACAGGCTCTCGGCAGGATCAAGGCTTCTCAATGGGCCGGGAATCGGCTCGGCGATGTCGCCCGACGGTTTTCGCGGCTCTGGCGGGGCGACCACCCGCCGGAAGGCAAACGGGACGCGTCACGGTAGTCACGCGGGCGCCGGGTACCGGTGGGCCCACGGGGCGGCTTCCTCGAGTTGGGCCGCCAGCTGCAGGAGGTCGCCGTCGGCGCCCAGCCGCCCGACGAATTGGACGCCGAGGGGAAGCCCGGCGTCGGTCCAGTGCAGGGGGACGCTGATCGCGGGGCGTCCGGTGATGTTGGCGAGCTGCGTGTACGGCACCCATCCCAGGCTTTCGCGGACCAATTGGTCGAGAATGCCGCTGAGCGCCAGGAGTTTTCCCGCGCGCACCTTGCTGGCGATGCGGGCCGCCCGTTGGAGTGGTCGGGGCGTGGCCGTCGCGCCGACCCGAAGCGGCGGCGTGGCCAGGGTGGGGGTCAGCAAGCAGTCGAAACTCTCGTGGAAGGCCGCCAGGGATCTGATGTGGTTGTTGCGGTTCTCCAACGCGAAGATCGGTGCCAGCACTCCGGTGGACCGGGCGAGTTCACTCACGGCCAAGGTGTCGGCCTCGAAATCGCGGTCGCCGGCGCCGGTGCGTTGTCTGGCGTCGGCGACGTGCTGGTAGAGCTGGGCGAACCAGATGATGAGAAAGTCGCGCGCCAGGGCGGCGTCGTCGTACGGCGGCCGAACCTCCTCGAGCCGGTGTCCCAGATCGCTCAGGAGCGACACCGCCCGTTCGACCGCGGCGACGGCTTCCCGGTCGGGCTGCGGGTTGATCGCCGAGGACCACGAGTACCCGATCCTCAGCGTGCCCGGACGACGCTTGATGTGTTCGGCGAACGCGCCTTGCGGAAGGGCGACTTCGTAGGCGGCGTGCGCATCGCGGCCGACGATCGCGTCGCAGAGCGCGGCGCTGTCGCGGACGGTGCGCGAGACGACGCCCTGGGTCACCATCCCGAACATCGGCTCGCCGGTCTGCGGCCCATACGGCGAAAGCCCCCGGCTGAGCTTGAGGCCGACGAGCCCGTTGCAGGCGGCCGGGATGCGGATCGATCCGCCGCCGTCGTTGGCCCCCGCGGCCGGCACGATCCCGGACGCAACCGCCGCTCCCGAACCGCCCGATGAGCCGCCGGGGGTGTGCTGGGTGTTCCAGGGGTTGCGCGCCGGCCCCCAGTAATCCGATTCCGTCACCCCCTTGGCCCCGAACTCGGGGGTGTTGGTCATGGCGAAGATCACCAGCCCCGCATCCAGGAACCGCTGCGTCACCAGCGCGTGTTCGTCGGACACGTCGTTGGCCAGCGACCGGGAACCGCTCGACGTCGGGAAGCCGCGATACTCCTGGGCGAGGTCTTTGATCACGAAGGGCACGCCGGCGAACGGCCCGGACAGGGCCGCGTCGGCGGCCCGCCTGTCCGCGACTTCGCCCAGGTGGCGGACGATCGCGTTCAACCGCGGATTGACGGCGTCCGCCCGCTGCCGGGCCAGTGCGAGAAGTTCGGACGCCGTGACCTGCTTGCGCTCGACCAGTTCGGCCAACGCGGTCGCGTCCATGGACATGTACTCGTCAAGCCGCATGGGTTTCTCCTCGGGACGCCCCGCTGCATCGTATTGAAGCGGCTTAGTATCACCTGATGCCCATGGCAGTGGAGCCGTTTTCGATCCAGGGGACCGGTGGCGTACGCATCGTCGCCGACCGGTTGGGGGATCCGCAAGCGCGGGCCGTGGTGTTCCTGCACGGTGGCGGGCAGACGCGTCGCTCCTGGGGCAGGGCCGCGGCCGCCGTCGCGCAGCGCGGCTGGCAGGCCGTGACCGTCGACCTGCGCGGCCACGGGGAATCCGACTGGTCCGACGAGGGCGACTACCGCGTCGTCAGCTTCGCCGGTGACGTCCGGGAAGTGCTGGGGACGCTGCCCCCGCAACCGGTGCTGGTCGGCGCCTCCTTGGGCGGCTTCACGTCGATGCTGCTCGCCGGTGAGCTCTGCCCGGGCATCGCCAGCGCGGTCGTGCTGGTCGACATCGTGCCGAACATGGATCAATCCGGGGCGAATCGGATCCACGCCTTCATGTCCGAGCGGGTGGAATCGGGGTTCGCTTCACTCGACGAGGTCGCTGACGCGATCGCCGAGTACAACCCGCATCGGCCGCGGCCCACCGACCTGGACGGCCTGACCACGAATCTGCGCCGCCGCGGCGATCGCTGGTACTGGCACTGGGATCCCCAGTTCATCAGCGGAACCGCCGCGTTTCCCCCGTTCGAGGTCACCGACCCCGATCGCATGCACGCGGCCGTCGACGCGATCCTGCGTGACGGCGTGCCGATGCTGTTGATCCGGGGACAGGTGAGTGACCTCGTCAGCCAGGAACGTGCGGACGAATTCCTGGCGCGGTTCCCGCAGGTCGAATTCACCGACGTGCGCGGTGCCGGGCACATGGTCGCCGGTGATCGCAACGACATCTTTGCCGACGCCGTGCTGGGCTTCCTCGCCCGGCACGTCGTCGGCTGATCGCCGGCTCGTCGTCATCGAAGCGAAACTGGTTGTCGGGCAGAGGGAATGCCACTGATTTGGCGTTCATGTCAATTCGCTTGGGTGGCTGGCGGATCCGTCCTGAACACCCGGGCGGCCGCAACCCGTTGACGCTGTTAGCATGCTGCCCGACACATCAAGAGAGGTGGCGTGGCCATGCGGTGGTTGCGAGGGTTGGGCCTGGTCGGTGCTGTGGTCGTCGCCGCGACGGCGTTGGCGAACCCCGTATGGGCGGATGCGGGCGTGGCGCCGGGTATGAAGGTCGAGGATGAAAACAACTCGTGCACAGCGGGTTTCGCGGCACAGGGTATCGACGGCAGCTATTACCTGATGACCAGCGGCCACTGCGACGCCCACGACGGTTCGTTGTGGACGTACGGGAATGCGTTACCGCTCGGGCGGATCAGCGCCAGCGAGCAGGAGGGCGAGATACGCGACGCGGCGATCATCCGCCTCGACCCGGGTGTCGGCGCGCCGATAGGTGATGTCGGCGGACGGTATGTGGTTCGGGATGTGTTGCACAGCGACCAGATTCGCGAGGGTGCGCCGTTCTGCAAGATCGGTGCGGTCACCGGCGAGACCTGTGGTGTCGTCAAGCATGTGGAAGGTGGCATTGTCACGGCCAGTGTGTTCAGCCTGAATGGGGACAGCGGCAGCCCTGGTTTCGTGAAGAACGACGACGGCAGCGTGAGTGCGGTGGGTTTGTTGATGTCTTCGCCCGACGGTGACGACAACACCACCGACTTCGTACTCGTCGATCCGCTACTGGGCAAGTGGGGGTTGCGCGTCCTGCCGTGATACGCGGCCGTCGCGACACCGGGTTTGTGTCCCACGGGCAGCGGGTAACCGCGCTCGCGGCATCTGGGCGTCCGTGCTGGATCGGCGCGGCCCGGCCAGTGCAGTTGGCCGTGCGACACCAGCGACACGAAGGAGAGCAGCAGTGAAGCGTGGGATCGTCTTCGGCGCGGCGGGCGTGGCCGTAGTGGCCGCGGCCTGCGCCGGCTGTTCGAGAAACGAGCCCAACACCGGATCCTCGTCCTCGTCCCCATCGGCGGCCGGTCCGCAGGTCATCGTGGACGGTCAGGCGCAGAACGTCAGCGGCCAGGTCACGTGCATCCAGTCCGGCGACAACACCAACATCGGCATCGGTGATCCCACGGCCGGTGTCGGCGCGGTGGTCGGCAACGCGAACCCACCCATCGTGCACTCGGTCGGACTCGGCAGCGTCAACGGCATCACACTCGGCTTCTCCGACGCCGCTCCCAATCAGGGCGGCAACGCCGGAGCCGCCGTGAACGGGAAAACCTATGCAATCAAGGGCACAGCGACGGGTCTCGACATGAGCAATCCGCAGCAACCGCAGCAGGTGACCAAGTCGTTCGAGTTGGACGCCACCTGCCCGTAGCGCAGGCGATCGACACCCGAGAGGGGACGCAGTCATGTCTATGAAACGTGTCGTCAGCGCGGCGGCGGTTGCGGCCGGCCTGAGCATCTCCGCGGTCACCTTGACCGCGAATTCGGCCTTCGCGGCCCCGCTCGACCCGCCGCCGCCGTGCCCGAACTGCCACGGCGGCGGCGGTGGCGGGGGTAACCCCGGCGGCGCCGGCGGCCCGCAGAGCGGGCCGGGCGGTGAGCAGAGCGGACCCGGCGGTGCGCCGGGTGGGCAGAACAATCCGCCCCAAGGGGGGCATGGGCAGAACCCGCAGCAGGGCGGCCCGAACGAGCAGCCGAACAACGCGCCCGACCAGCACGGACAGAACCCGCAGGGTGGGCAATCCAACGCGCCGGCGAGCGAGCACAACGCACCGCCGTCGCAGGGCAGCCAGGCCCTCAACCCGCCGAGCACCCAGCCTCCGCACCAGCCCTACGTCCCGCGGGGCACCTATGCGAGCGGCAACGCCCAAGTGGGTGGGCCCGGCGATGCGCGGGCCGGCTTCAGCGCGGTGGACCACGGCGCGCCGCCACCGCCGCCACCGCGAGGCTACGGCTGGAATGACGGTCCGGCGCCGGGCCACCCGCCGCCACACTGGGTGGGCGCGCCGCCTCCGGGCGGCTGGGACGGTCCGCCGCCGCCGGGCGGCTGGAACCGTCCGTGGTCCGGGCCGCCGCGTGACCTCGCCGTCGCGCAGGCGGATTTCGGGCCGTTCCAGTACGACACCTACACCGCCATCCCGGTCTTCAACTGGCAGTTCGGCGGTTGGGGCTTCTGGTACATGGGGGTCTGGGTTCCGCTGTACTGACGGCCCGGGCTGAGCCGATCACCGCGTCGGGCGGCGCGCGGGTCGTCATGGCAGGCTCCGGGAATGGATGTGCGAGAAAACGTTCGCCGGGCCATCGAGGTCATGACGGCATGGACGTCGGACAGCGGCAATGAATTCGCGTGGAACCGGCTCGTTGAAAACGTCACCAACGAACCCGACGGCGAAATCATGCTGTTGATGGGGTTCGTCAATCTCGCCGGCGAGTTGGGAATCAAGCTGGAGAAGGCGACCGGCCAAGCGATGTGCACCCATCTGCAAGACATCGCCCTGAAGTACCTGTGAGGGCCACATGAACACCACGGGAAGGCCGTTCACTCAAGTCGGTCGCGACGGCGGCGTGCTCACCATCGAGCTGACCAACTCCAAGCCGCTCAACATCGTCGGCACGCCCGCCATCGAGGAGTTGACGCAGGCATTCCACACCGTCGGCCATGGCGATGACGTTCGGGTGGTCGTGCTGCGCGGGGCGGGGGACGCCGCCTTCATCGGGGGCGCCGATATCCATGAGATGGTCGCCCTGGACCGCTTCAGCGCCGAGGTGTTCATCCGTCGGCTCGCGGGCCTCTGTGAGGCGATCCGTCAATGCCCCGTCCCGGTCATCGCCCGGCTCGCCGGGTACTGCCTCGGCGGTGGGCTCGAGGTCGCGATGTGCTGCGATCTTCGGATCGCCGAATCCGGAGCCAAGTTCGGCATGCCCGAAGTGGCGGTCGGCATTCCCTCGGTGATCCATTCGGCCTTGATGCCGGCGCTGATCGGGGCGTCGCACGCGGCCTGGCTCCTGCTGACCGGCGAAACGATCGACGCCGGCACGGCCGTCACCTGGGGCCTGGTGCACCAGGTGGTCGCCCCCGACGCGCTTGACTCTCGCATCGCCGAACTCGCCGGGAAGCTCGCGGGATTCGGCCCGCACGCGGTCCGTCAACAGAAGCGCTTGCTCAACAAGTGGTTCGACATGACGGTCCCCGCGGCGATCGAGGACAGCATCGAGCAGTTCGGACTGGCGTTCCTGACCGGGGAGCCCCAAGAGCACATGCGGGCGTTCCTCGCGCGCAAGAACCGAGGGTAGCGCGCCTCACTTGGGACATTGGCCCTGAAATCCGTTGCCGTGCTTGCTTTCCTGGCCTGACCGTGACAATCACTGCGGGTGGGTGGCCAGGTAGTCCGCGACGGGGATCGGGGCCGGCGCTGCGTAGCCCACGGGGAGCAGAACGTCGCCCGCGGTGGTGACGTAATAGACGTCCCACCGGTAGTAGGTGGGAAAAGCGGCCGGATCGGCTGCGATCAATGCGGCGTATTGGTCTACCGCATCGACGTATTGGTGCGCGTGGTTGTAGCCGTAGATGGCGCGAGCGGGGTCGTTGGCGAAGCCGTTGGCGGCGAGGAAGCGGGCCGCCGCCATGATGCTGTCGCGGGGCGAGTTGATGTCGCCACCCTGACCGTAGGTGGCGAAGGTCGACGGCAAGAACTGCATGGGCCCTTGCGCGCCGGCCGTGCTGACGCCGTTGATGCTGCCGAAGCGGGTCTCGACGAAATTGATGGCGGCCAGGTAGTTCCAGCCGACGCCGGTCTCCGCCTCCGCGGTGTGGAAGTCGTTGATCAACTCGTCGGCGGGAACCGGAGGCTCGATCCGCCAGGCGGGAAGCGTGTCTTTTGCGGGCGTCATCGCCTGAAGCTGGCGCCGCGCGTCGAGGTTGCGGTCGTAGACGTCGACCAGTTCCGGTGGGATGCGCGGCCGGGTGATGGAGTCCCATTCCGGGTGTCTCCCGATGGCCCGGTACGCGGCCTGCTCGCGATGCGCCGCCGCCACCAATGCCGGCTCCGCCGTCGACGGGTCACGCAGTGCCCGCTCGTCGGCGACCAGGTCGTCGGCCAGCTGCCCCGGATCGGTCGCCAACTGGGGTTGTGCGCCGAGGGGCGGGGTTGGTGCGGCGGGCACGGTCCTCGACGCCAGCGGGGTGGCGACCGCGGTCGATGCCGGCACAGCGGTTACCGCCGTTGCGGTGGGCTTCGCCGTCGGCGCCGAACAGCCGACGAGTGCGACCATGGCCACGCCGAGCAACATCGGCGCGGCGTGCCGCACTGTCCGGGTGTTCGCGACGCGGTCACGGCTCACTGTGATCACTTCCATCGATTTGCCGTGACAAGTCTTCCGCATCGAGCGGTCCCACATCAACGGCCGCTCGGGGCGGGGCGTCGACGAGGAACATCCCTCGACGGCGGAGCGGCGACGCCGGACCACGCGGAAGTGGGGGGATTCCTTCGAGTTGCGGCGTACACCGGCGCATTTCAGACTGGGAAATCAGCTTCCCGGCAGAGCGGAAAAGTCATATGCCTGACGCCACGGCCGAACCGTCGGCGAGACGGTCCCGCGTCCGTCGCCCTCCGGGCCGGGCTGCTGCGAAGTTCGTCCCCCGCCTGACGCGTCCGGCGATTCTTGCCGCGGCGCTGACGGTGTTGATCGCAGGGCAGCAGACCCCGCCCTTGTTGCCGCCCGGGTGCGCGATTGGCTGGACCATGGTCGGGGGCGTGTTGATGTTCGTGCCCGACTGCACGCATCGGTCGCCGGCTCCTGTGCCGCCCCCGCCGGACGGCCCGCCGCCCGATCCTGTTCCGCCGCCGGATCAGTAGGCGATAGGGATTTTCCCGCTAGGCGGACCGGGCGAGCGGCGTCGGGTCCCGGGCAAACCGCCTACGATGGCATCGCGGTGCCGGGATCGCTGTTGGGGCGGTCGGAGAAGGCCGGAAGTTGTACCGGTTCCCCATCGCCAGCGGGCCGTGAAACGACCTCGGGCTCGTAGCGATGCGAGAACAAGTCGGACGATGTCATGGAATGGGTTCCTCAAATTGGTTTGGCTTCGGCCCAAACGGAGGTGGTGGAGCGAAGAGCGATCGATTCGTAGATGCGCCCCTCCGCGAGAAAGTTGCTGGGGAAAGGCGGAACACGACCGCTGCCACCAATGTACACGCCTCAACGCACTGTGGGCTGGCGGGAAGCCTCCCACCAGCCCACATAGGGTTGAACTCGCTTTAGACGGCAGTTACTCCGACTGCCTGCGGGCCCTTGGCTCCCTGCTCGACATTGAACTCGACTCGCTGGTTCTCCTCGAGCGATCGGTAGCCGTTGCCCTGGATTTCCGAGTAGTGGACGAACACATCCGCTGCGCCGCCGTCCGGAGCGATAAAACCGAAGCCTTTTTCGCTGTTAAACCATTTCACAGTTCCCTGTGTCATACCTTCAACTTCTCTCATTGTGAACGGATGCCGACGGGCATCCCCGGGTTACGGTAGCACATGCGCTGTCCGCGAATGCTAACCGATTGGAACGCAACACTTTTCATGCGGTCTCGGGCCCGTCGTCGATCAATCGGGTCAGGAATCCTCGAATCCGTGGTGAACAGCCCGATCCGATGAATCGGGGGCCGCCGCGTCGTCGCTATCGGCGCCGAGACCAGGGTGCCGCCTCGCATGGGTATGACACCGTCCCGCGTCAGTCGATGGCCGGCGGGCCCGCACCCGACCACCGCCTCTGCCCCGAGGCTTGTGGCGGCGCCGGGGCAGTCGCAAACTTGTTGATATGCGCGACCGCGAGACCATCGACGCAGAGTTGCGGCGCATCGCTGCGCGCCGCCGCTCGGTACGCGAGCGGGGCGGTCGACTGTCATCGCAGGAGGTCGACGAACTGCTCGACGAGCTCCTGGCCCACAACACCGGGGTGTCTTTCAGCAACTCGGTGGAGGCGCCCGAAGCCGGGGTTCGCGCCGACAACCGGTCGCCGGGCGGCAGAACCGGTCGCGGGGCACGCCGGGCCAAGCGCCCGCTGCTCCGCCGGGGTCTGTCCGCGGCGATGCCGCTGTCTCTGGTAGCCGTCGCCGCCGCGCTGGTCGTGGTGGTGTTCACCGTCCACCGCCAGGATCCATCGGCGCAGCGGACCGAAGCGCCGACCGAAACCGCGCCCTCGGCCGGGCCGCCGTCCCCTCGCATGGCACCGAAAGCGCCCGCTCCGCGCGTTGACATTGCCGACACAGCGTTCATCACCGCGTTGAAGCATCAGGGCATACCGGTTCCCAGCCAGGACTACGTGATGGCCCAAGGCCACGCGGTCTGCGACTTCCTGGCGCGCCGACCCAATTTCGCGGACGCGGTTCAATTCGTGCAGCGGTCATCGGTCTGGGACGCCGATCAAAGCGCGCAAGTGACGGCGGGGGCCATTGTCTCGTATTGCCCTCAATCTCAGCCCACCGCCGCGGACCAGATGCAGCCCGCCTATCAGAACACCCTCTCTGACCTGCAGGCCATCCAACGGCAGCTGGACGGCATTCAGGGCGACCTGCAAGGCATCCAGGGCAGCTTGGACGGTATCCCGGGCCATCCGTGATCCGGGGTCGGCCCGCTGGGCCGGCGGGGGGCACCGAAACTCGGAGCCCCCTGTCAGGATTGAACTGACGACCGCTCGCTTACAAGGCGAGTGCTCTACCACTGAGCTAAGGAGGCGGGGTCAAGCGGGGTTTAGCCTAATCGGTCACTCGCCGGTGTCGATCATGCGCGTTGAGCGCACCGCCCGCGACGACGGACGGCGCCGGCCCGGCAGCGGGATGCGGTCGGCGATGTTGCTCAGCGGGTTGACCACCATGGTCAGCGCGACGACGGCATCCTGCAGCGTGGCGATCGCCGGCTCCAGCGCCTCCATCCCCGGCGTCAGCCGCGCCAGGGTGTCGGCGACGTCGGCGAGCTGATCCAGCGGCCCGTTTCTCGCCGTCAGCTTGTCGACCAGGCCACCGTCGGCCAGCAGCCGATCGGCCAGCCCATCCTCGGCCAGCAGCCGCTCGATCAACCCGTCCTCTGAGACAAGCTGATCGGCCAGCCCGCCGGGCTGCAGCGTGCGGTGCAGGCCGCCGCCCTCGGCGGTCAGGCGGTCCAGCAGACCGCCATCCGAGGTCAGCATGTCGACCACGCCGCCCGGGCGCAGCAGCCGGTCGATCGGTCCATCCGGCGCCACCGCCCGCCCGAGTGGCGCGTCGTCGTCGAGCAGCCGGGCCAGCCGGTTGGCGCGAACGATCGCGTCGTCGATTCCGAGCATGGACGTCATGGCCGTCGTTCCGGCGGTACCGCCGTCACCCAGAGCCCGCTTCGCCACGCCCACCGCCGCGCTGGCGACGGTCAGGCTGGCGTCCGCGGCCGCGAGCCCCACGCGCGCCGGGGCGGTCGCGGCCGAGACGATCCGTACGGCGAGATTCATCCCACGAGTTTATTCGCGACGCGACCACGTCAAGCTGCGCAGGTCCACGCCGCCGCCGCGATTCCTGGCAGACTACTATCAGAGTGTTGGCACTGAGCTTTCAGGAACCGCACAATCTTTACATAGCTAACGTACAACAAGGGGCAGAAGAACCTGATGACCACGGCAACCCCAAGCGAAACCAAACCGGAGGCTCGCGTCCTTGTGGTCGACGACGAGGCCAACATCGTCGAGCTGCTCTCGGTGAGCCTCAAGTTCCAGGGGTTCGAGGTCTACACCGCGACCAACGGTGCCCAAGCCCTGGACCGGGCGCGGGAGGCCCGCCCCGACGCGGTCATCCTGGACGTGATGATGCCCGGCATGGACGGGTTCGGCGTGCTGCGGCGCCTGCGCGCCGACGGTATCGACGCCCCGGCGCTGTTCCTGACCGCCCGTGACTCCCTGCAGGACAAGATCGCCGGCCTGACCCTGGGCGGCGACGACTACGTGACCAAGCCGTTCAGCCTCGAAGAGGTGGTTGCCCGGCTGCGCGTCATCCTGCGGCGCGCGGGCAAGGGCGGAGCGGAGCCCCGCAGCGCCCGCCTGACCTTCGCCGACATCGAACTCGACGAGGAGACCCACGAGGTGTGGAAGGCCGGTGAGCCGGTCTCCTTATCGCCCACCGAGTTCACGCTGCTGCGTTACTTTGTGATCAATGCCGGCACTGTGCTCAGCAAGCCCAAGATCCTCGACCATGTGTGGCGGTACGACTTCGGAGGTGACGTCAATGTCGTCGAGTCCTACGTGTCGTACCTGCGGCGCAAGATCGACACCGGGGAGAAGCGGCTGCTGCATACGTTGCGCGGGGTGGGCTATGTCTTACGGGAACCGCGCTGACCCCGCGGCCGGTCAGCGATAGCGAAGCGTCGCCCCCGATGGCCAAGCAGTATCGACGTGGATTGCCGCTCCGGGTGGGGCTGGTCGCCGCCACGCTGGTGCTGGTGGCGTGCGGCCTGGCCGTGTCGGGCGTCGCGGTCACGTCGATCCTGCGGCACAGCCTGGTCTCCCGGATCGATCAGACGCTGCTCGACGCGTCGCGCGGCTGGGCGCAGGCCCCGCGCAAGCAGTCGCCGCCTCCCTACGAGGGCCCCGATCCGGGCCGCCCGCCGTCCAAGTTCTACGTGCGCGGAATCAGCAGCAGCGGCACCCCGTTCACCGCCATCAACGACCGCAACTCCGAACCGGCGTTGCCGCCGAACAACGACGTGGGCCCGAACCCGACGACGTTGCCGTCGGTCAACGGGTCGGACATCCAGTGGCGCGCGGTGTCCGTGCGCGGCCCGCACGGCCTGACGACCGTCGCGATCGACCTGTCCGACGTCCAGCACACGGTCAGCTCCCTGGTGTGGTTGCAGATCGGCATCGGGGTGGCGGTGCTCGTCGTGGTCGGCATCGCCGGCTTCGCGGTGGTCCAGCGCAGCCTGCGGCCGCTGTCCGAGGTCGAACAGACCGCGGCGGCGATCGCTGCCGGCCAGCTGGATCGCCGTGTCCCGCAACGTGATCCGCGCACCGAGGTGGGCCGGCTGTCGCTCGCCCTCAACGGAATGCTCGCACAGATCCAGGAAGCCCTGGCGTCCTCGGAGTCATCAGCGGAGAAGGCGCGCGGTTCCGAGGAGCGGATGCGGCGGTTCATCACCGACGCCAGCCACGAGCTGCGCACCCCGCTGACGACCATCCGGGGCTTCGCGGAGCTGTATCGCCAGGGCGCCGCGCGCGACGTGTCCATGCTGTTGTCGCGCATCGAGAGCGAAGCCAGCCGGATGGGGCTGCTGGTCGACGACCTGCTGTTGTTGGCCCGCCTCGATGTGCAACGGCCGCTCGAACACAACCGGATCGACCTGCTGGCGCTGGCCAGCGACGCCGTGCACGACGCGCAGGCGATGGATCCCAAACGCAACATCGCCATGGAGGTGTTGGACGGCCCGGGCACCCCGGAGGTGCTCGGTGACGAACCGCGGATCCGGCAGGTGCTGAGCAACCTCATCGCCAATGCCTTGCAGCACACCCCGACCAACGCCGACGTCACCTTGCGGGTCGGCACCGCCGGCGACGACGCGGTGCTCGAGGTGGCCGACAAGGGACCCGGCATGACCGAGCAGGACGCGTCGCGGGTGTTCGAACGGTTCTATCGCACCGACTCGTCGCGGGCGCGCGCCAGCGGCGGTACGGGGTTGGGGCTGTCAATCGTCGACTCGCTGGCGCGGGCGCACGGCGGCGCCGTCACGGTGACGACCGCACCCGGCGAGGGCTGCTGTTTCCGCGTCACGCTGCCGCGCTTCAGCGAGGTGCCGGCGCAGGAGCCGGTTCACGTCAACTGAGCCAGGGCCGCCTTGATCTTGGCCTGCGCCTCGTCCAGTGATTCCGGTGACGGGTTGCGGTCGACGTTGGCGAAGCCGAAGTCGCTGAGGCGGCGGGTGGGAAACACGTGCACGTGCAGGTGGGGCACCTCCAGGCCGGCGATGATCACCCCCGCACGCTCGGTCTTGAAGGCCTTGCACACGGCCTTACCGATGAGCTGACTCACCGCCATGATCCGGGCGAACGTCGCGCCGTCGATGTCCTGCCACTGATCGATTTCGGCCCGCGGCACGACCAGGGTGTGTCCCTGGGTCATGGGCTCGATCGTCAAGAACGCGACGATGTCGTCGTCCTCGTAGACGAAGCGGCCGGGAAGTTCACGGTTGATGATCTTGGTGAAGATCGACGCCATGGCCCCAGCATAGGGGCGGCTGCCCGACGAGCCTCGGGCAGCGGGCCCCTCACTCCTCCTTGCCGAACTGCATGAGGTCGAGGTTCCAGTACCCGCGCATGTTGGTGATGAGCCCGGCATCGTCGACCGCGTAGGTGAACACGCCGCGGACCGAGCTGGTGAAGCCGCCCTCGAACTTGCTGTTGAGCACCAGGATGTGGGCGATCTCACGCGGCGAACTCGACGGGAAGGTCTCCTCGCAGGTGATGGACAGCTGATTGGCCGCGATGTTGGTGTCGAAGAACGCGCCGACGGCCTCCTTGCCGCGGACCCCGGTGCCATCAGGGTTGGTCACGGATTTGCCGATCGGGTCCTCGATGACGACGTCGTCGGCCATCAGGGCCAGCCAGCCCTCCCGGTCGTGCGCTTGCACGCACCGCCACGAGGCCCGCGAGGCGGCCAGCGCCGGCGTCACCTGCGATTCTTCGGTTTGGGTCATTTGCGTTCTCCTGTCACTAGATTGCGCACGCGGCGCGCGCGCCTTCCTCGGTGGCCTTGCGGATCAGCCCCAGTCCTGTGCAGTCGCCGGCGGCATGCACCTGCGCGTCGGGCAGGGCGGCGACCAGCGCGTCGAACAACGTGGTGTCGGGTTCGACCGCGCCGGCCAGCACGACGTTGTCGGCCGGCAACTCTCGTACGGTGCCACCGGCGGGGGTGAACAGCACCGCCTCGGTGGTGATCCGCTGCACGCTCGCCCGGACGTGCACAGTGACGCCCAACCGGTCGAGTCGGTCCATGTGCTCGGTCTTGCGTTTGTTGCCCACCTCGGGCGCGAGGTTCTTGCCCGATTCGAGTACCGACACCAGCCGGCCCCGGTTCGCCAGGAATTCGGCCAGCTCCAGGGCGACCAGGTCGCCGCCGACGATGACAACTCGGCGCCCCAGCGGCATCCAGGCGCGGCTGGCCAGCCGGATCGCGGTGGGCCGCACCAGCCGCTGCCGCCAGCCGCCCAGCGCGGCCGCCCCCAGGCGCTGCCAGGCCTGGCCGCCGGATTCGGCTCGCCCGCCGAGCAATTCGCGTAGCCCGGGCCCGGTGTGCACGTGCGATAGGTCGGAGCCGGGGAACCGCGGCACGGCGACCCGGCCGCCGGTGGCGACCACTACCGCGTCCGGTGCGGATTGGACGATGTCTTGGGCCGAAACATCCTGTCCGAGAACGACGTCCGTGCCACTTCGGTTGATCTCGTCGCGCAGGTAGTGCAGGAACGGTTCATTCTCCGGGTGCAGGACGGATGCCCAGCGCAGGGCCCCGCCCAGTGCGGCGCTGCGCTCGAACAGGGTCACGCGGTGGCCGCGTTCGGCGGCTACCCGGGCGGCCTCCAGCCCCGCGGGTCCGCCACCGATCACCACCACGCGCTTGGCCCGTGCGGCGGGAGCCGCGGACAGTTCGCGCTCTTTGCCGGTGCGGGGATTGACGGCGCAGTCGACGGAGAAACGCTGTTCCATTGCGTCGATGCAGTTCTCACAGGAGATGCACCGGCGGATCCGGCGCACCTGACCGTTGCGGAGCTTGCTCGGCAGTTCGGGGTCGGCCAGCAGGGGGCGCCCCATCGCGATGAAGTCGGCCCGCCCGTCGGCCAGGATGCGCTCGGCCCTCACCGGGTCGTGGATGCGGCCGACGACGATCACCGGCACGTCGACCACCTGCTTGATCGCCGCCGCGGCGCCGACGTTGAGCTCGTCGCCGTCGTCGGCGCCGTTGACCATCCCGGTCACCAGCCGATCGATCACCCCGCCGCTGACGTGGAACGCGTCGACGCCCGCGGCCACGAATTCCGGTGCCAGCTGGGCGGTCTCGAAAATGGGCCGTCCACCGGCGACCCGTTCGTAACCGGAGATGCGCAGCGTGATCGGCAGGGTGTCGCCGATCTCGGAGCGGATCGCGGCGAGCGCGTCGAGCACCACTCGCGCCCGCCCCCGCGCCGAATCGCCGCGATAGTCGTCGGTGCGGCGATTGCGTTGCGGGGCAAGGAACGAGCCCAGCAGCATGTAACCGTGCGCGGCGTGCAACTCGATGCCGTCGTACCCGGCCTCGACCGCACGCCGCGCCGCGGTCCTGAACAAGTCGAACACCTCGCACAACTGCTGCTTGCTGATCTCGACCGACGGGCGCCCGGTGAGGTAGGACGGGATCACCGACGGACCCAGCGACGGGACACCGAACATCTCGGGCCCCAGGCCGTCGGGCCCCGCGTGCACGAGTTGGGGCTGGATCTTGGCGCCGTGCTGGTGGACCACGTCCACCAGTGCCCGATGCGCGTCGACGGCCTCGTCGTTGGCCAGGTGCAGGCCCCCGGGCGTCTCGGGGTGGTGGTGGTCGATCCCGGTGGCGCCGAGCGTGATCAGGCCGACACCGCCCCTGGCGCGTGCGGCGAAGTAGTCGCGGGTGCGTTGCGACGGCAGGCCGTCCGGCGTGCCGTACATCGTCTCCATCGGAGACATGACCACGCGGTTGCGCACCCTCATGGCGCCGATCCGTCCCGGCGCCAGCAGGTGCCCGAACCCCGTCATTCGGGACCCAGCGGGTGGCTTACCGGTCGGCGTCCGTGTACCGGATGACGCCGCGAATGTTCTTGCCGTCCAGCATGTCCTGGTAGCCCTCGTTGATCTGCTCCAGGCGGTACTGGGTGGTGACCATGTCGTCCAGGTTCAGCTTGCCGGCCTTGTACATCGACAGCAGCTGCGGGATGTCGTACTGCGGGTTGCCGCCGCCGAAGATGGTGCCCTGCAGGTTCTTCTGCATCAGGGTGAGCATCGCCAGGTTGAGATTGACGTTGGTGTCCAGCAGGCTACCGATGGCGGTCAGCACGCAGGTGCCGCCCTTTTGGGTGATGTTGAGGTAGTTGTCGACGTCGGCGCCGTGCAGTTCGCCGACCGTGACCACGACCTTGTGCGCCATCAGGCCGTAGGTGACCTCCATGATGCCCATCAGCGCCGCGTCGATGTCCGGGTAGACGTGGGTGGCACCGAATTTCAGCGCCTGATCCCGCTTCCATTCGACCGGGTCGATCGCGAAGATGTAGCGCGCGCCGGCGGTGACGGCGCCCTGCAGCGCTGCCATTCCGACCCCGCCGACGCCGACGATGGCGACGTCCTGGCCCGGCCGGATGTCGGCGGTGCGGACCGCCGAGCCGTAGCCGGTGGTCACGCCGCAGCCGACCAGGGCGGCTACCTCGAACGGGACCGACGGATCGATCTTCACCACCGAGCTGCGGTGCACCACCATGTACGGCGAGAAGGTGCCCAGCAGCGTCATGGGGAAGACGTTCTGTCCGCGGGCCTGGATGCGGAACGTGCCGTCGGAGACCGCGGCACCGCCGAGCAGGCCGGCCCCCAGGTCGCACAGGTTGCGCATGCCGGCCTGACACGTCGGGCACTGCCCGCAGGACGGAATGAAGGACAGCACCACGTGATCGCCCGGGGCGATGTCCTCGACGCCCGGACCGACCTCGGTGACGATGCCGGCGCCCTCATGCCCGCCGAGCACCGGGAATCCTGCCATCGGGATTCCGCCGGTGACGAGGTGATGATCGGAGTGGCACATGCCCGCCGCTTCCATCTGGATCTTGACCTCGTGTGCTTGCGGGTCGCCGATCTCGATTTCCTCGATGGACCACGGCTGGTTGAACTCCCAGATCAGTGCGCCTTTTGTCTTCACGATGGTCCTGACCCCATTTCGCCTTTGAATCGATCAGAGCTGCCCGGCCCCTTCACGCCGGACAACTTGGTGACGGGCGCCACAGGCACCCTTGTCGCGTCAGCATAGCGCGTGGAACGAATCAAATGCTTGGTTGGTCCCCGGCCCTCGGGCGCCGCTACCAAATCGGCACCGGTGCCTGGCCGAGCGGGTAGTAGCCGGGTAGCTTCTCGCCGGCGATGCTGCGCTCGATCCGCTTCTGCATGCCGGCACTCAGGTCGCCCGACTCGATGAGGTTCGCGAACATCTTCGCGACGTGACCGAAGTCGAAGAAGTCCCGTTGCCACTCGATGAGGTTGTCGGCGTTGAGGCGGAACCAGCTGCCGCCGATGCCGTAGATCTCATCCTGGGTGCCGTCGGACTTGTTGACGATCTGCTTCCAGAAGCCGACGATCTCGCCCTGCTTCTCGTCGATGAGCACCTTCTGGTACTCGTACACCCAGTTCTCCAGGCCCTCCATCTCCAGCCCGAGCGCGATGTCGCGGATTTCGTCGACGCCGACGCACATCACGTCTTCCTTGGGGCCGATGTTCCAGCCGTAGGTGGCGTCGGGGGCGTAGAAGTCGGCCAACGGCCGCCAGTCACCGGCCTTCTCGCAGTCCCTGTTGGCCTGCAGCCAGCGGTCGACCCATGCCTCGAGTTCTTCCCGTGACGCCATCATTGGTCTTCTTTCTCTTTGATGAACAGTGCATGCGTTGGGCACACATCGACCGCGCGCTCGACTTCGTCGCGGGCGTCTCCGGACGGTTCGGGGTCGAGGATCTCGACCTTGCCCCGCTTGGGCACCCGGAAGTAGTCGGGCGCCTCCAGTTCGCACATGGCGTGGCCCTGGCACAAATCCAGATCCACTTCGATTCGAAACCCCATGGCCTATCCGGCCTTCCGCTTGCGGTAGCGCACCCGCGCCGGCCGCGCGAGCTGGACGACCATCTTGGAGTGGTCGTTGTGATAGCTGTCTGCCGGCTGGGCCATTTCGAAGTCGTACTCGCGCAATAAAACCGAGAAGATGGCCTTGATCTGCATCTGGGCGAACGCAGCGCCGACGCAGCGATGCCGTCCCGCGCCGAACGGAATCCAGGTCCACCGGTTGACGATGTCGGCCTGCTCGGGCTTGTTGTAGCGATCCGGCTTGAAGGCATCCGGGTCGGGGAAGTCCTCGGGAATCCGATTCGAGATCGCCGGGGAGGCCGCGACGAAGTCGCCGGCGTGAATCGGGAAGCCCTCGACCTCGAACTCGCCCTTGGCGACCCGCATCAAGATGATCAGCGGGGGGTGCAGCCGCAGCGTCTCCTTGACCACGTTGTCCAGCTTCGGAATCGACCGCAGCGCATGGAAACTCACCTCCTGACCGTCGGCGTACAGCTCCTCGAGCTCGGCCAGCACCTCGGCGTAGACATCGGGATGGCGAATCAACTCGATCAGCGTCCACGCCGACGTCCCGGAGCTGGTGTGGTGCCCGGCGAACATCAGCGAGATGAACATCCCGGTGACCTCGTCGGCGGAGAAACGCGGATTGCCGTCCTCGTCCTTGATCGAGACCAGCACGTCGAGCATGTCGCGATCGGCCTTGTCCTTCGGCGGGTTGGCCAGCCGCTGGTCCATGATCTCCTGCACCAGCGCGACGAGCTTGACACGCGCCTCGTCCCGCAGCCGGAAGCTCTCGATCGGCAGGTAGGGATCGACGTAGCACAACGGGTCGGTGCCCCGCTCCAGCATGTGGTAGTACTCGGCGAACCGGTGGTCGAGCTGCTCGCGGAACTTCAGCCCGATCAGGCAGGCCGTCGAGGTGTAAATGGTCAGCTCGGCGAAGAAGTCGAGGAGCTCGATCTCGCCCTCGTCGCCCCAGTTGGCGATCATCTTCTTGACTTCGCCCTCGATGGTGGCGGCGTGGCCCTTCATCTGTTCGCCCCGCAGCGCCGAGTTGTGCAGCATCTCCTTGCGACGCTCGGGGCTGGCGTCGAACACCACGCCCTTGCCGAAGATCGGCGTCATGAACGGGTACGCCTCGGCCTGGTCCAGATCCTCGTCGGCGGACCGGAAGAAGAACTCGTTGGCCTGCGCCCCCGACAGCAGGATGACGTGCTTGTCGACCAGCTGGAACCAGCCGACATCTCCGCACTCGTCCCGGACGCGCTGCATCAAACCGATTGGGTCGGTGCGGAACTCCTCCAGGTGGCCGTGCTCTTCCTCGCCGCCGGAAACCCGCGGCACGATCGCTGTGGTCATGTGCTCACTCTCCCCCGCCGAGCGGGAGGTGCCCCCGCCTCGCCGCGCGTAACCGTGCGCCGCATCGTCGTATCGCGAAGTCATGAAGGCATTTCCTCTTCGCCGAGTGCGAGCTTCTGGCGATCTTTCTTGTCGGCCAACGGCGCTTCGGGCTGAAGCTCCATGTTTGCGATGAAGCCACCGCGCGGGGTCTCCGCGACGAACGTGATGGCGCGCGCCAGATCCGCCGCGCGCAGGAAGTAGTCGTGGCGGGCCTGGCCCCACTTGGCCCAGTCCTCGAGCGCGGGGCCGATCTTCTCGGCCGGCAGGCTCCAGCCCATCGACGTCTTCGTCGGGCCGGGATGCACGATCGAGGCCCGCACACCGGTGCCCTCGAGCTCCATCTGGAAGTTGGTGACCATCGCAACCAGAGCGGCCTTGGCCGCGCCGTAGGCCCCCATGTGTGGCCGCTGACGCAGGGCGACATCGGAGCCGACGAAGATCAAATCACCACGCTGACGCTCCAGCATGCCGGGCAGCACCGCGGCGGCCAGCCGGTTGGCGCCGACCAGGTGGATCTGCAGCTGCGACTCGAACTCGTCGGTGGTGATCTCGGCGAGCTTGCCGAAGTAGGTGTCGCCCGCGCCGGCGACCAGGACCTCGATATCGCCGAGCGCGTCGACCGATTGCGCGACAAAGGATTTCACCGAATTAGGGTCGGTGACGTCCAGGTGGAACCCGACCGCCTCGCCGCCTTCGGCGTTGATCTTGCCGACGATGTCGTTGAGTTTCTCGACCCGGCGGGCGCCGAGGGCGACCGGGAAGCCGTGCGCCGCGAGTTCGATGGCCGTGGCCTCTCCGATGCCGGAGGAGGCGCCGGCCACGATCACCGGCCGGCGTTCGGGCAGGGGGTCAAAGCGGGGCATTCAGCGGACCTCCACGGTCATGGGTAGGTGAGCGAATCCGCGGACATTGCTCGAGTGGACGCGGACGGCGTTGGCCTCGTCCACCTCATATCCGCGGATTCGCTTGAACAACTCGGTGAGCGCCACCCGGGCTTCCATCCGGGCCAGATGTGCGCCCAGGCAGAAGTGTGCGCCACTACCGAAACTCAAGAGCTTGGGGCCGATTTCGCGACCGATCACAAAGTCGTCGGGGTTGTCGAACACCCGCTCGTCGCGGTGGCCCGAACCGGGCAACAGCAGCAGGACGTCGCCCTCGGGAATCGTGGTGTCGTAGAGGGTGAGCTCCCCGGACACGGTGCGGGCGAGGATCTGGCTGGACGTGTCGTAGCGCAGGGTCTCTTCGACCCACAGCGGCACCCGCGACAGGTCCGAGTAGACCGGCGTCAGTTGGCCGGGATTCCTGTGACCCCAAAACGCGGCATTGGCAAGGAGTTTGGTGGTGGTCTCGTTACCGGCGATCACCATCAGGAACATGAACCCGAGGACTTCCTCGTCGGTGAGCCGGTCGCCGTCGATCTCGGCCTCCAGCAGGGCCGAGGTCAGATCGTCGGTCAGCTGCTTGCGCCGTTCGGCCACCATCCCCTGGTAGTAGACGATCAGGTTGATGGAGGCCTCGACAGCCTCCGGCGGCACGTCGGTGACGCCCTCCTCGCGGTGCATCACCCCGTCGGCCCAGGCCCGGACCTGGGCGCGGTCCGGCTCGGGGACGCCCATCAACTCGCTGATGACGTCCATGGGCAGCTTCCCGGCGAACTCGTCGACGTAGTCGACGGTGCCACCCTTGGCCTGCTCCAGCATGGTGTCCAGGTGCTGCGTGGCGATCTCCGTCACGCGCGGCTCGAGCTCGCGAATCCGCCTGGGGGTGAATCCTTTTGACACCAGGGTCCGCAGCCGCAGATGCGCGGGATCGTCCATCGCCAGAAACGACATGGTTTTGGACGCGTGCGGCCCGCGCGATGCCGGATCCAGCGAGACGCCGTACTTGTTGGACAGCGTCGTGCTGTTGCGGAACCCCTGCAGCACGTCTTGGTGCCGCGACAGCGCCCAGAACTTGAGGTCCTCGTTGCGATACAGCGGGGCCTCGTCGCGCAGCCGCTTGTAGTACGGGTACGGATCTTCGTGGAAGTCGTAGTCGTAGGGATCGAGGACCAACTCGTGGTCGCCAACGTGAACGGTCATTCGGTGCTTTTCTCCTGGCTTGTCTCGCCCGCGCCGGTGAGGATCAGCCGCACCACGTAGGCCAGCCGATCGGCGATCTCGCGGTAGGTGAATTCGCCGCTGCCGGCCTGCACCAGCGCGCCGAAGAAGGACATCTCCAGCGCGGATACGGCCGTGGGGTCGGCGTCGGGGCCCATGGCCGAGGTGATGCGGCGGTGGATCTCCGCGCCGATCCGGTCCCGCGCGGCGGCCACCGCGGGCTCGGCGCCGCCGCTGAGCAACGCCGTCGTACACGCGGCGCTGACCTCGGGCTCGTCGGCGACCACCAGGGCCAGGTGCCGCAACACCTGTTCCACCCGGTTGGGCATCGGGTCGTTGACGTCGGTGAAGTAGGGGACCTGCCGTACCAGGTCCAGGTAGACCTCGGCGATCAGGTGGTTCTTCGACGAGAAGTAGGTGTAGGCGGTGGCCGGGGCGACTTTCGCGCGGGCCGCCACCGCGCGCACCGTCAGGTCGGCGTAAGACTTCTCGCGCAGCGTCTCGATGCCGGCGGCGAGCACCTTGCGGAAGGTCTCCTCCTGGCGGCGGTTGCGCGCTGGGCGACCGGTCTGGAGCTCGGCCTGCGACGTGATCGCCACCAGTGCATCGCTGGACACATGTCCAAGCTATCGGACTGACTCGGACCGAAGCAAGCCCGATCAGTAAACATGCCGGTTAATGTCGTGTTTTGCGAGTCCATACCGCAGTCGGCGAGATCGGCCCTTGCACCGCCGACGGCCCGGCGGCTATGGTTCCACCGGAGAATATCGGACAACTGTCCACTGAAATGTCCGTTGGAATTCGGGTATTCGATTTGGTCCGCACAGACGGGAGCGGGAGATGGCCTTGCTGGCCGACGGCGTGAGCGCACTCTTCATCGACGGCAAGATGTCGCCCGGCAGCGCCGGCACCTTCCCGACGATCAACCCGGCGACCGAGGAAGTGCTCGGGGTCGCGGCCGACGCCGACGCCGACGACATGGGCCGCGCCATCGACGCCGCGCGCCGCGCTTTCGACGAGACGGACTGGTCACGCAACACCGAGCTGCGGGTGCGATGCGTGCGCCAGCTGCAGCAGGCGATGCAGCAGCACCTCGAAGAGCTTCGCGACCTGACCATCGCCGAAGTCGGTGCGCCCCGGATGCTCACCAGCATCGCCCAGCTCGAAATCCCGGTCAGCGATCTGGCGTTCGCGGCGGACACCGCCGAATCCTACGTTTACAGCCAGGATCTCGGCCTGGCGTCACCGATGGGGATCCCCACCCGCCGCACCATCGCCCGTGAGGCCGTGGGCGTCGTCGGCGCCATCACGCCGTGGAACTTCCCCCACCAGATCAACCTCGCCAAGATCGGGCCCGCACTGGCCGCCGGTAACACCGTCGTCCTCAAGCCCGCCCCCGACACCCCCTGGTGTGCCGCCGTGCTGGGGGAACTCATCGCCGAGCACACCGATTTTCCGCCCGGCGTCGTCAACATCGTCACCTCCAGCGATCACAGCGTGGGTGCGCTGTTGGCCAAAGATCCACGAGTGGACATGATTTCGTTCACCGGGTCGACGGCCACCGGCCGCAGCGTGATGGCCGACGGCGCGGCGACCATCAAAAAGGTCTTCCTCGAACTGGGCGGCAAGTCGGCGTTCATCGTCCTCGACGACGCCGACTTGAGCGGTGCCGTGGGCGTGGCCGGATTCTCGGTCTGCATGCATGCCGGGCAGGGCTGCGCGATCACCACCCGGCTGGTGGTACCGCGGGCACGCTACGACGAGGCCGTCGCCATCGCGGCCGCCACCGTGGGGGGCATCAAGGCCGGGGACCCCACCGACCCCGGAACCATCTGCGGGCCGGTGATTTCGGCGCGCCAGCGCGATCGGATTCAGGGCTATCTGGACTCGGCCCGCGCCGATGGCGGGACATTCGCGTGCGGAGGCGGGCGGCCGGCCGACCGTGACGTCGGCTTCTTCATCGAGCCGACCGTGATCGCCGGCCTTGGCAACGATGCCCGCTGCGCGCGCGAGGAGATCTTCGGCCCGGTCCTGACGGTGATCCCGCACGACGGCGACGACGACGCCGTGCGCATCGCCAACGACTCGCCGTACGGGCTGTCGGGCACGGTGTTCGGGGCGGACCCGGACAGGGCGGCGAGCGTCGCCGCGCGGGTCCGCGCGGGCACGATCAACGTCAATGGCGGCGTGTGGTATTCGGCCGACGCCCCGTTCGGCGGTTACAAGCAGTCCGGAAACGGCCGGGAGATGGGCCTGGCCGGTTTCGAGGAGTACCTGGAAATCAAGACGATTGCGACAGCGGTCAACTAGAGGGGTTTGAAGCATGCGATTCGAGAACAAAGTCGCCATCGTCACCGGCTCCGGCGGCGGCATCGGCCAGGCCTACGCGGAGGCGCTGGCCCGGGAGGGCGCCGCGGTCGTCGTGGCCGACATCAAGGTCGAGGCGGCCGAGGGAGTGGCCAAGCAGATCGTCGCCGACGGTGGCACCGCCCTGGCCGTTCCGGTCGACGTGTCCGACCCGGCGTCGGCCAAGGCGATGGCCGACCGCACGCTGGCCGAATTCGGCGGCATCGACTATCTGGTCAACAACGCGGCGATCTTCGGGGGCATGAAGCTGGACTTCCTGCTCACCATCGACCCCGAGTACTACAAGAAGTTCATGAGCGTGAACCTCGACGGTGCGCTGTGGTGCACGCGGGCGGTCTACAAGAAGATGGCCAAGCGCGGCGGCGGGGCGATCGTCAACCAGTCGTCCACGGCCGCGTGGTTGTACTCGAACTACTACGGCCTGGCCAAGGTCGGCATCAACGGGCTGACCCAACAGCTCTCCCGCGAGCTGGGTGGCCAGAACATTCGGATCAACGCGATCGCGCCCGGGCCCATCGACACCGAGGCCAACCGGACCACCACGCCGCAGGAGATGGTCGCCGACATCGTCAAGGGTTTGCCCCTGTCGCGCATGGGAACTCCCGAGGACCTGGTGGGCATGTGCCTGTTCTTGCTGTCCGACGAGGCGTCGTGGATCACCGGGCAGATTTTCAACGTCGACGGCGGGCAGATCATCCGGTCATGACTGAGCACGCGAAGCTCGGCTACATCGGCCTGGGCAACATGGGGGCGCCGATGGCCACGAGGATGACCGAATGGCCAGGCGGGGTAACGGTTTACGACATCCGGCCAGAGGCGATGACCCCCCTGGCCGAGAAGGGCGCCGGCTTGGCAGACAGCGTCGCCGACGTCGCCGCCGCGGACATCATCCACGTCACCGTCTTGGACGACGCCCAGGTGCGCGAGGTCGTCGGCGAATTGGCGGCCCACGCCAAGCCCGGCACGGTCATCGCGATCCACTCGACCATCAGCGACACCACGGCCGCGGAGCTGGCCGGCCATCTGAAACCACGGGGCATCCATATCGTGGACGCACCGGTCAGCGGCGGCGCGGCCGCCGCCGCCAAGGGTGAGCTCGCCACCATGGTGGGGGCCGATCGCGAGGTGTACGAGCGGATCAAGCCGGCGTTCAAACACTGGGCGGCCGTCGTCATCCACGCCGGTGAGCCCGGTGCCGGCACCCGAATGAAGTTGGCCCGCAACATGTTGACTTTCACGTCCTATGTGGCAGCGTGCGAGGCCATGAAACTGGCCGAGGCGGCGGGACTGGATCTGCAGGCGCTGGGCCGGGTGGTGCGTCACACCGACGCCCTCACCGGCGGGCCGGGAGCCATCATGGTCCGCGACGACATGAACGACCTTCCGCCAGAACACTTCCTGTACCAGCCCTTCATGCACACCCGCGGTCTGGGGGAGAAGGACCTGAGTCTGGCGCTGGCGCTGGGTGAGGCCGTGTCGGTGGACCTGCCGTTGGCCCGGTTGGCCTACGAGGGGCTGGCGGCCGGCCTCGGGGTTCCGCACAAAGAGAAAGAGGCGTGATGGACGAAATTCGCCGCAAGGGCCTCGAGAAGATGAACGAGGTGTACGGCTGGGAGATGCCCAACATCGAGGGCGACGCGTACTTCGACCTGACCGTCGACCACCTGTTCGGCAGCATCTGGACGCGGCCGGGTTTGTCGATGCGCGACAAGCGCATCATGACGCTGACGGCGGTGACCGCGGTCGGGAACCGCGACCTGGCCGAGATCCAGATCAACGCCGCGCTGCTCAACGGGGAGCTCACCGAGACCGAGCTGAAGGAGATGGCCGTCTTCCTCACCCACTATCTCGGGTTCCCGCTGGGTTCGGCGCTCAACGGCGCCGTCGACGCCGTCGTCGCCAAGCGCAGGAAGGCCGCGGCCAAGGGCGCCGCCGAGGACAAGAAGGCCAACGTGGACGCCGCCCTGAAGATGCATTCCGGCGACAAGGACTGATCCGAATACGGGTGCCGTGGGCGCGCGGCGTTTTCCCGGGCTAGTCTGACGTGTCGTGCGAGTCCTGGTAATCGGTTCGGGCGCCCGTGAACATGCGCTGCTGCTGGCGCTTCGGAAAGACCCGCAGGTCACGGGACTATTCGTCGCTCCCGGCAATGCGGGCACCGCCCGGGTGGCCGAGCAGCACGACGTCGACATCAGTTCGGGCGACGACGTCGTCGCCCTGGCCCGTGACGTCCGGGCGGACCTGGTGGTCATCGGTCCCGAAGTGCCGCTGGTGCTGGGTGTGGCCGACGCGTTGCGCGCCGCCGGCATCGTCTGCTTCGGGCCGAGCAAGGATGCCGCCCGGATCGAGGGGTCGAAGGCGTTCGCCAAGGAGGTGATGGCCGCGGCGGGCGTGCGTACCGCGGCCAGCGAAACCGTCGACAATCCCGCCAATTTGGATGCGGCCCTGGACCGGTTCGGGCCTCCGGCGGGCGACCCGGCCTGGGTGGTGAAGGACGACCGGCTGGCCGCCGGCAAGGGCGTGGTGGTGACCGCGGATCGCGGCGTCGCCCGCGCGCATGCCGCCGCACTGCTCGAGGCGGGCCACCCGGTGCTGCTGGAGTCGTACCTGGACGGTCCCGAGGTATCACTGTTCTGCGTGGTCGACGGCGAGACCGTGGTGCCGTTGTTGCCCGCGCAGGACTTCAAACGAGTCGGCGAGGGCGACACCGGGCCCAACACCGGGGGCATGGGTGCCTACGCGCCGGTTCCCTGGCTTCCCGACGACGTGTACCGGGACATCGTCGGCAACATCGTCGAACCCGTTGCGGCCGAGATGGTTCGGCGGGGCAGCCCGTTCTGCGGCTTGTTGTACGTCGGACTGGCGATCACCCCCGACGGGCCGGCCGTCGTCGAATTCAACTGCCGGTTCGGCGATCCGGAGACCCAGGCGGTGCTGGCCCTGCTGGAATCGCCGCTCGGGCAGCTGCTGCACGCGGCGGGTACCGGCAGGCTCGCCGACTTCGAAGACCTGCGTTGGCGCGCGGGCGCGGCCGTCACGGTGGTGTTGGCCGCGGAGAATTATCCCGGCCGCCCCCGGGTCGGGGACGTGATCGCCGGCTCGGAAGCCGAGGGGGTGTTGCACGCCGGTACGGCGCGGCGCGAGGACGGCGAGGTGGTGTCATCGGGCGGCCGGGTGCTCTCGGTGGTGGGCACCGGCGCCGACCTCGCCGCGGCCCGGGCACAGGCGTATGACCTGATGAGGTCGATCCGATTGCCCGGCGGCCACTTTCGCGGTGACATCGCGCTCCTGGCCGCCGAGGGCAAGATCAGCGTTTAGCACCCCGCGGCCTGGCCGTCGCGACGCGGATCGCTCGCCGCACAGTAGCCGGCATCGAGCCGCCAGATCGCCTGGCAGCTGCCGAACTGGTTGTAGTCGTCCACCGCAACCAGGTCGTGCCCGCGGCGGCGAAGCTCGTCGAGCGTCGCGGGTGGGAAGCCTTTCTCGCAGGCGACCTGCAGGCCCTGCACCCAGCGGAAGCGCGGGCCGTCACAAGCGGCCTGGGGGTTCTGCCCGTGGTCGGCGATGCGCACCATCACCTGGGTGTGGCCCTGAGGTTGCATCGTTCCGCCCATCACGCCGAAGCTCATCACCGGGGCGCCGTCTTTGGTGACGAAGCCGGGGATGATGGTGTGGTAGGGGCGCTTGGCGGGCCCCACCCGGTTCGGGTGTCCTTCGGCCGCAACGAAATTCGTGCCGCGGTTCTGCAGTGATATGCCGGTGCCGGGCACCACGACGCCCGATCCGAACCCCATGTAGTTCGACTGGATCATCGACACCATCATCCCTGCGGCGTCGGCGGCGGTCAGGTACACGGTTCCCCCGCTCGGCGTGCCCGCCGACGCCGGCTTCGCCCGCGCCCGATCGATCAGGGCCGCGCGCTGCCTCAGGTAGTCGGCGTCGAGCAGGCGTTGTGGGTCCAGCGGCATGTGCTCGATGTCGGCGACGTAGGCCTGCGCGTCGGCGAAGGCCAGCTTCACCGCCTCGATCTGAAGGTGCACGCTGTCGGCGGAATCGGCTGCCAGCGAAGCCATGTCGAAGTGCTCCAGGATACCCAGGGCGATCAGGGCCACGATCCCGTGGCCGTTGGGCGGGATCTCGTGCACGGTGTAGCCGCGGTAGGTGCCGCTGATGGTGCCCACCCAGTCGGCGCGGTGAGCGGCGAGGTCGCCGGCCCGCATCGCGCCGTCGTTGGCCGCTGCGTGCGCCTCCAGTTGGGCGGCCAGCTCCCCGCGGTAGAACGCCTCCCCATTGGTCGCGGCGATCTTCTCGAGCGTGGCGCCCTGGTCGGAGAAGCGGAACCGCTCACCGGGTTTCGGTGCCCGCCCGTCGGGCATGAACGCCGCTGCGAATCCGGGTTGCTTCTCGAACAGCGGTACCTGTGCCTTCCATTGGTCCGCGACGGTCGGCGATACCAGGAAGCCGTTGCGGGCGTAGCGGATTGCGGGCTCGAAGAGTGCGTCGAACGGGAGCTTGCCGAACTTGGCGTGCAGTTCGGTCCATGCCGACACCGCGCCGGGCACGGTCACCGCGTTCCAGCCGAGCGCGGGAACGGCTCTGCCGCCGAAGTATTCCGGTGTCCAGGCGGCGGGCGAGCGGCCAGAAGCGTTCAGCCCGTGCAGTTGCCGACCATCCCAGACGATGGCGAAGGCGTCCGAGCCGATGCCGTTGGACACCGGCTCGACGACCGTCAGGGCGATGGCGGTGGCGATGGCCGCATCGACCGCGCTGCCACCGTCGGCGAGCATTCGAAGGCCCGCTTGGGCGGCCAGCGGTTGTGACGTGCACACAACGTTTTCCGCCAAGATCGGCGTCCGCGGCCAGGCGTAGGGGAAGTTCCAGTCGAATGGTGCGGTCACCCTGCGATCGTCGCACGAGCCTTCGACTGCACCCAAGGCGGAAGCCCGGCGAAAGGCATTGTGTTGCCGCCGGATCTGATATCGCCCGCGCTATCAAATCCGAGCGCCGCACGGTGCCAGGGTCATGGTGTTGGAGTGACTCGTGTGACGCGGGCTCGACGCAACACGCTCCTAGGCCGTCAGTAGCGGCGCCATCCAGGTCAGCTCGGCCGGCAGCTGCGAGCTCCAGAACTCTCCGTTGTGTCCTCCGGGCGAGAACCCGCCCGCGGGCGGATGGGGCAGTTGCGCGATGAACTGCTTGGTCGCGGCGTAGAACGGGTCGCTGTCGCCACAGTCCACCCGGATCGGGATCGACGCCAGCGCGGGCATGCCGAACACCGAGTTCGCGGCGAAGTCGTCGGGCCCGTCGAACGCGCCCGGCGCCGCCGCGCCGGGGGAGAGCCACAGTGCGGGACTGACCGCGCAGATCGCCGCGGTGCGTGCCGGACCCAGCCGGCCGCCGAGCAGCAACGCGCCGTACCCGCCCATCGACCAACCCAGAAACGCCACCCGCGAGGTGTCCAGGTTCTGGCCGCCGAGCATCGGAATGAGCTCGTCGAGCACCATGGCCCCGCTGTCCTCGCCGGAAGCCCGCTTGTGCCAATAGCTGCCGCCGCCGTCGACGGCGACCACCGCAAACGGCGGCAGCCCCGCGCTGACGGCCTGCGCCAGACCCTGTTCCACGCCGCCGGCCATCACCGTGGCGGCGTCACTGCCCTTGCCGTGCAGCGCGATCACCGGCCGCAGCGCCTTGGTCTGGCCGGGCGGGCGTGCGATGGCCCAGTTGGTGTTGATCCCGCCGCGCGCCGCCGAGACGAAGGAACCGGTCACCATGGTGGGCGCGGGTTGTCCCGGCGGAGCGGGCTCGCGAGGCGCGCTCGGCGGCGGCGCGAGCGGCGCCTCGGTGCCGGCCGGTGACAGCGGCAGTGCTTGAGATGGCCGGGGCTTGAACAGGATGTCCAGCCCATACGTGCCCACTGCGCCGGCGGCGGCGCCGGCACCGAGGCCCAGCAGGGCGCGGCGGCTCAAGTCGGGCATGCCGGCCATCATGCCACGGTGGTCTGGCTGGCCGTTTGGCGGAAATGGCAATGCAGTACCACTTTGACTGGCACGATGGCTACTCGTGACGTCAGCAGTCACTCCCAAGGGAGAGCGTCGGCGGTATGCGCTGGTGAGCGCCGCGGCCGAGTTGCTCGCCGAAGGCGGATTCGAGGCGGTGGGTCACCGCGCGGTCGCTCGGCGGGCCGGCCTGCCGCTGGCGTCGACCACGTATTACTTCTCGTCCCTTGACGATTTGATCGCGCGCGCCGTCGAACACATCGCGATGATCGAGGTGGCGCAGCTGCGGTCACGGGTGTCTGCCCTGTCCCGGCGTCGTCGCGGACCCGAAACCATCGCCGAGGTGTTGGTCGACCTGCTCGTCGGAGACGTGTCCAGCCCGGGCCTCAGCGACCAGTTGATCTCACGCTACGAGCGACACATCGCATGCACCCGGCTGCCCGCGTTGCGCGAGACCATGCGTCGCAGCCTGCGCCAGCGCGCCGAGGCGGTGGCCGAGGCCATCGAGCGATCGGGCCGCACGGTGCACATCGAGTTGGTGTGCACGCTGATCTGTGCGATTGACGGTTGCGTGGTGTCGGCATTGGTGGAGGGCCGCGATCCGCGCGCGGTGGCGTTGGGCACGGTGATCGATCTGATCGAGGTGCTCGCGCCCATCGATCAGCGGCCGGTGCGGTCGGCCGGCAACGACGGCGTCACGATGCATCCGGTGGCGAAGTCGCCGTAGATGGTCACGTCCGCCGGGCAGCGTTGCGCGAACAACGCCACGTAGGCACAGACGACGGCATCGACCGGATCCTCGGCGCGGCGCAGCTCGGATTTGCGCTGGGCGGTGGTCACGCGGTGGCGGAGCCGAACCCAATCTTCGTGGCCCGCCACGTGCAAGGGCACCGCAGCGTGCGCGAGCTTTTCGATGCCGTCCATCAACACGAGCAGCTCCGCTTTGAGCTGGTCGATTCCCCGGCCGGGCTTGGCCTTGTACTTGAGCGTTCGCGCCAGCCGGAAGAACACCACGGTCGCCGGATGGGGGTAGACCTCGATGGCACGGCGCGGGGCCGATGACCGCGGGTCCAGGTCGAGCCCCATCGCGTGTGCCAGGCGCGCCGCACGCGGCCCGTCGGCGAACTCCGGTTTCGCCGTGTTGGCCGGGTGTGCGCCGCCTCGAACCTGCGAAAGTCGCGGTTGAGCGCCGCCTCGGCGGGACGCTGGCCCGTCGGGTTGGTCACCACCAGCGGCGCGTCGAAGGCGACCAGGCAATCCCCCCGCAGCACATAGGGGGACAACGCGGCGAGCACCTCGGCGTCGTCGCCGGCCGCGCCGACGTGCACGAGGAGTCCCCGCGAGTCGACGACCGCGACCCCGGTGGGGTTGCGCCCGGCCCAGGCCAGATCGACGCCGGCGAAGTACATCCTGCCTAGGGTAGGGCGGCGGATCGTAAGCTCTATGTCTGTGAGCATTCCGAATGTCCTGGCCGCCCGGTACGCCAGCGCGGAGATGGTCGCGATCTGGTCGCCGGAGGCCAAGGTCGTCGCGGAGCGCCGGCTGTGGGTCGCGGTGCTGCGGGCGCAGGCGGAACTCGGGGTGGACGTTCCGCAGGGCGCCATCGCCGACTACGAGCGGGTACTCGAGGACGTCGATTTGTCCTCGATCGCGGAGCGGGAGCGGGCGCTGCGCCACGACGTCAAGGCCCGCATCGAAGAGTTCAACGCGCTGGCCGGTCACGAGCACGTGCACAAGGGCATGACCAGCCGCGACCTGACCGAAAACGTGGAGCAGCTGCAGATCCGGCGATCCCTGGAAGTGGTCTTCTCCCATGGGATCGCGGTGGCGGCGCGGCTCGCCGAGCGTGCGGTGGCCTACCGCGACCTGGTGATGGCCGGGCGCAGCCACAACGTCGCCGCGCAGGCCACCACGTTGGGCAAGCGGTTCGCGTCCGCCGCGCAAGAGACGCTGATCGCGCTGACCCGGCTGCGCGAGCTGATCGACCGCTACCCCCTGCGCGGCATCAAGGGCCCGATGGGCACCGCCCAAGACATGCTGGACCTGCTGGACGGCAACCCGGCCAAGCTGGCCGAACTCGAGTCTCGCGTGGCCGAATTCCTCGGCTTCGCAACCGTTTTGACCAGCGTCGGACAGGTGTATCCGCGTTCGCTCGACCACGACGTGCTCTCCGCTCTGGTGCAGCTCGGTGCCGGCCCGTCGTCGATGGCCCACACCATTCGGCTGATGGCCGGGCACGAGCTCGTCACCGAGGGATTCGCCCCGGGCCAGGTCGGCTCCTCGGCGATGCCGCACAAGATGAACACCCGCAGCTGCGAACGGGTGAACGGGTTGCAGGTGGTGCTGCGCGGTTACGCCTCGATGGCCGCCGAGCTGGCGGGCGCGCAGTGGAACGAGGGTGATGTGTTCTGTTCTGTGGTGCGCCGGGTTGCGTTGCCGGACAGCTTCTTTGCCATCGACGGTCAGATCGAGACGTTCCTGACCGTCCTCGACGAGTTCGGCGCCTACCCCGCGGTGATCGCCCGCGAACTGGATCGCTACCTGCCGTTCCTGGCCACCACCAAGGTGCTCATCGCCGCGGTCCGCGCCGGCATGGGGCGCGAGGCCGCGCACCATGTGATCCGCGAACACGCGGTCGCCGCGGCCCTGGCCATGCGCGAGCGCGGCGCCGAGCCCGACCTGCTGGAGCGGTTGGCCGCCGACGAGCGGCTGCCACTGGACCGGGCGGCGTTGGATGCGGCGCTCGCCGACAAGGAGGCGTTCATCGGTGCCGCCGGTGACCAGGTGGACGAGGTGGCCGCGTTGGTGGACGCATTGGTGAGCCGCTATCCGGACGCCGCCAAGTACGCGCCGGGCGCGATCCTGTGACTCTCGCCGGCGCGCTCGCGGGGATCGACTTCACCGATCTCGACAATTTCGCCAACGGTTTCCCGCATGAGCTGTTCGCCATCCACCGGCGCGAGGCCCCCGTCTACTGGCACGAGCCAACGGAGAACACGCCCGACGGCGAAGGCTTTTGGTCGGTCGCCACCTATGCGGAAACGCTTGAGGTGCTGAAGGATCCGGCGACCTTCTCGTCGGTCACCGGCGGCGGGCGGCCGTACGGCGGCACGCTGTTGCAGGACCTGGCCATTGCCGGCCAGGTGCTCAACATGATGGACGACCCGCGCCACTCACAGATCCGGCGACTCGTCAGCTCGGGGCTGACGCCGCGAATGATCCGGCTGGTCGAAGACGACCTGCGGGTGCGGGCTCGCCGGCTGTTGGATGCCGTGGTGCCCGGTGAACCGTTCGACTTTCTGGTCGACATCGCCGCGGAGCTGCCGATGCAGATGATCTGCATCCTGCTGGGAGTGCCCGAGTCCGAACGGCATTGGCTGTTCGAAGCCATCGAGCCGCAGTTCGACTTCGGCGGTTCGCGCAAGGCAGCGCTTTCTCAGTTGTCGGTCGAAGAGGCCGGGTCGCGGATGTACGACTACGGCCGGCAGTTGATCGCATCGAAGCGGGCGGAGCCGACCGAGGACATGCTGTCGGTTGTCGCGAACGCGATGGTCGACGATGCGGATGCGCCGTCGCTGTCGGATCTCGAGCTGTACCTGTTCTTCAGCCTGCTCTTCAGCGCCGGCGCCGAGACGACGCGCAACGCGGTTGCCGGTGGTCTGCTGGCGCTGGCCCAGCGTCCAGATCAACTGCGGGCGCTGCGTGCGGATCTCGACGCGCTGCCGACCGCCGTCGAGGAGATCGTGCGGTGGACGTCGCCGTCACCGTCCAAGCGCCGCACCGCCACCCGCGAGGTGACGCTCGGCGGTCAGTGCGTCGAGGCGGGGCAGAAGGTTCAGATCTGGGAGGGCTCGGCGAATCGCGACGCCGCCGTATTCGAGCGCGCCGGTGAATTCGACATCACCCGAAAGCCGAACCCGCACCTGGGATTTGGCCAAGGCGTGCACTATTGCCTGGGCGCCAACCTGGCCCGGCTGGAACTGCGGGTGCTCTACGAGGAGCTGTTTTCGCGGTTCGGGGCCGTGCGGGTGGTGCGGCCGGTCGAATGGGCTCGCAGTAACCGGCATACCGGCATCCGGCACCTGGTGGTGGAACTCTTCGAGGACCCGTGAGGGTCGGGCGCGCCGATGTCGAGCCGGCACCGGACGTCTTCGCCGCTGTGATGGCAACCGGGATCCTGTCGATCGCCGCCCGCGACCACGGCTACGGCCGCATCAGTGACACGCTGGGCGTCGTCGCGACCGCCGGCCTGGTCTTCCTGGTGGTTCTGGTGGTCGCGACGACCCTGGGCGGCCGTCGCAGGTCGCGCTGGGATCTGACGGATCCCGATGTCACCCTTCGGTTGTTCACCTTCGTCGCCGCCTGCGCGGTGATCGACACCCGGCTGCAGTCCAACGTGTGGGCGTTGCGGGCGCTCGGCGCGGTTGCGCTGTGCTCGTGGCTGGTGCTGATCGGGCTGAGTTCGCGGAACGTGGTGTCGCGCCGGTGGGCCACGCTGCGTTCTCACGCCCACGGGGCGTGGGAACTGGGCAGCGTGGGGACCTCCGGGCTGGCGATCGTGATCGCCCGGGCGGCGTATCACACCGGCCATCGCTGGTGGCTGGCCCCGGCCGTGGCGGTGTGGGTTTCGGCCCTCCTCATCTACGCGCTGACGACCTGGCTGATCCTCTGGCGGGTCGTCAGCGAGCGGCGGTACCGGGAGGGGTTGGAGCCGGACAGCTGGATCCTGATGGGCGGCATGGCGATTGCGACGCTGGCCGGGGACAGCATTCATGCGCTGGCTCCGGCGTGGCTGGCCGGGCCGGTGCGCACTGGCACCGTCGTGACGTGGTTGGCGGCGACCCTGTGGATACCGCCGCTGATCTACCTCGGCCTGCGCCGCATCAGCCGCCGTCCCAACATGCTGCGGTTCGCCGGCGTGTGGTGGGCTTTCGTCTTTCCGCTCGGCATGTATTCCGCGGCCAGTTATGCCATGGCGGCCGAGCTCGGCCACCGGTCGTTGCTGACGGTTTCGCTGGTGTTCTTCTGGGATGCGTTGGCGGCCTGGCTGGTCGTCGTCGTGGCCGGTCTGCTGGTCTTCGGCCGCGCGCAGCTACATTCCGCGAATCGAGATGCCGGCCGCCCGTAATTCGAGCGCCGCCAGGGCGCGGATGGTGAGTGGGTCTTCGCGGCGCCACCCGCCGACCGGGTCCGCGCTGACCGCGGCGAGCTGCCCCGGCGGCCGGTTGGTCAACGCCCGCAGGGCCAGCAGCTGCTCCCCGGCCGGGGACGCTGCCAGGGCGCTCACCGTCAACTTGCGTCGAAAGAACCGCAGCCGCAGCAAGAGCCACGGCACATCCGCCATGAGGATCGGGACCGCGACGACGGCCATCGCGAGCAGGATCGCCAGCCAGCTTGCGGTGGAGTCCAGGTCGTGGCCCGCGCCGGCGAGGTCCAGCGCTGCCTGGCTCGCGGAGTTCAACGGCTTGCTGACCGCGTCCCCGACGACCGGGATCTGCTGGGCGCCGTGGCCCGCCGACGCCAGGTTCCCGGCGATGCCGTGCGCCCCACTCTCGACCTGTCGGCCGGCCTCGGCGATCGTCGACACGGCGTCGTACACCGCCAGCCCGACGAGCAGCCACAACGCCGTCCACATGATGACGGCGACGTCGCTGAGCAGCTGGGCCATCAGTCGACCGGGGCGGGTGGAATAGGGCAGAAACCGCGGTGTCATAGTCCCGATCCCAGCACAGCTCCCGACGCATGTGCCCGCCCGAGGCGCCCGATAGGCTGACCCGATGCGCCCTGCACTGTCCGATTACCAGCACCTGGCCAGCGGCAAGGTGCGCGAGATCTATCGCGTCGACGACGAACATCTGCTGCTGGTCGCGACCGACCGGATCTCGGCGTACGACTACATTCTCGACAGCACCATCCCGGACAAAGGCCGCATCCTGACCGCGATGAGCGTCTTCTTCTTCGGTCTGGTCGACGCACCCAACCATCTGGCCGGTCCGCCGGACGACCCACGCATCCCTGACGAGGTGCTGGGCCGTGGGCTGGTGGTGCGGCGGCTGGACATGCTTCCGGTGGAGTGTGTCGCGCGGGGTTACCTCACCGGGTCGGGATTGCTCGACTACCAGGCGACCGGAAAGGTGTGCGGCATCGACCTGCCGCCGGGCCTGGTGGAAGCCAGCAAGTTCTCCGAACCTCTGTTCACCCCGGCCACGAAAGCCGCGCTGGGGGACCACGACGAGAACATCTCGTTCGACAGGGTGATCGAGTTGGTGGGCGGGGTGCGCGCCAACCAACTGCGCGACCGCACGCTGCAGACCTACGTTCAGGCCGCCGACCACGCCCTGACGAAGGGAATCATCATCGCAGACACCAAGTTCGAATTCGGCACCGATCGCGACGGCAACCTGCTGCTCGCCGACGAGATCTTCACGCCCGACTCCTCGCGGTACTGGCCGGCCGAGGATTACCGGGTGGGGGTGGTGCAGACGAGTTTCGACAAACAGTTCGTCCGTAACTGGCTCACGAGTCCCGAGTCCGGCTGGGACCGCCACGGCTCACAGCCGCCGCCACCGCTGCCCGACCACATCATCAATGCCACCCGGGGCCGCTATATCGATGCCTACGAACGTATTTCCGGGCTGAGTTTCGCTGACTGGATCGGCGCATGACGGAAACGCGCGCCGACGCAGCGACCAGCGAGCGGGACGTTCCCCCCGTACCACCGGCCGCCAAGCGGCAGGACACCAGACGCGAGCATCACGGAGACGTCTTCATCGACCCCTACGAATGGCTGCGGGACAAGTCCAACCCCGAAGTCATCGCCTACCTGGAGGCGGAAAACGACTACGTCGACCAGATGACGGCCGATCTCGAACCGTTGCGGCAGAAGATCTTCGACGAGATCAAGGCGCGTACCAAGGAGACCGACCTGTCGGTGCCGACGCGGCAGCGCGACTGGTGGTATTACGCCCGAACCTTCGAAGGAAAGCAGTACCGGGTCCAGTGTCGTTGCCCGATAAGCGATCCCGACGACTGGGATCCGCCGATCCTCGATGAGGACACCGAGATTCCCGGCGAGCAGATCCTGCTCGACTCGAACGCCGAGGCGCAGGGCCACGAGTTCTTCGCGCTCGGCGCCGCCACCGTCAGCCTGGACGGGAACCTGCTGGCGTATTCGGTCGACGTCGTCGGCGACGAACGCTATACGCTGCGGTTCAAGGACCTGCGCACCGGCGAGCTGTACCGCGACGAGATCCCCGACATCGGGGCGGGGGCGACCTGGGCGGCCGACAACCGCACCGTTTATTACCTGACTCTGGATGCGGCCCACCGCCCCGACAAGGTCTGGCGCTACCGCGTGGGCTCCGGCGAGCCGTCGGAGCTGGTGTACCACGAGGCCGACGAACGGTTCTGGCTTGGCGTGGGGCTCACCCGCAGCGAGGCCTACATCTTCATCGCATCGGGCTCGTCGATCACCTCCGAGTACCGGTACGCCGATGCCGCCGACCCGCATGCACAGTTCACCGTGGTGCTGCCGCGGCGCGACGGCGTCGAGTACGCAGTCGAACATGCGGTGGTCGGCGGGCAGGACACGTTTCTGATCCTGCACAACCACGACGCGGTGAACTTCACGCTGGCCGAGGCGCCGGTCAGTGACCCGACCCGGCAGCGAACGCTGATCCCGCACCGCGACGACGTGCGGCTCGACGGGGTGGATGCTTTCGCCGGCCATCTGGTCGTCAGCTACCGGCGGGAGGCGTTGCCCCGGCTCCAGGTGTGGGGCATCGAACCCGAGGGGCAGTACGGTCGGCCCGAGGAGATCGCCTTCGACTCCGAGTTGATGTGCGCCGGTGCCGCCGGCAACCCGAGCTGGGATGCGCCCAAGCTGCGGATCAGGGCGGGGTCGCTGGTCGTCCCGGCGCGGGTGTACGACATCGACTTCGCCACCGGTGAACGCACGTTGCTCCGCGAGCAACCGGTCCTCGGTGGTTACCGCACCGAGGACTACGTGGAGCGGCGGGACTGGGCACTTGCCGAAGACGGCACCCGAATCCCGGTGTCCATCGTGCACCGCGCCGGTATCGAATCCCCGGCGCCGGCCTTGCTTTACGGATACGGCGCCTACGAGATATGCACCGATCCCAGCTTTTCCATCGCCCGGTTGTCGCTGCTGGACCGCGGCATGGTGTTCGCCATCGCCCATGTCCGCGGCGGCGGTGAGATGGGCCGGCCGTGGTACGAGCACGGCAAGCTACTGGAGAAGAAGAACACCTTCACCGACTTCGTCGCGGTGGCAAGGCACTTGGTCGACACGGGAGTCACGCGGCCCCGGCAACTGGTGGCGTTGGGCGGCAGCGCGGGCGGCCTGCTGATGGGGGCGATCGCCAACCTGGCGCCGGAGCTCTTCGCCGGGATCCTCGCGCAAGTCCCGTTCGTCGACCCACTGACGACCATCCTGGATCCCTCGTTGCCGCTGACGGTCACCGAGTGGGACGAATGGGGAAACCCGTTGCAGGACAAGGACGTCTACTTCTACATGAAGTCCTATTCGCCCTACGAGAATGTCGAGAGCAAGCGGTATCCGGCCATTCTGGCGATGACTTCGCTGAACGACACCCGGGTCTACTACGTCGAGCCCGCCAAGTGGGTGGCGGCGTTGCGCCACGCCAACGGCAGCGGCAGCCCGGTCCTGCTCAAGACCCAGATGAATGCCGGGCACGGCGGAGTCAGCGGTCGCTACAAGGCGTGGCAGGAAACCGCATTCCAGTACGCCTGGCTGCTAGCTGTCGCCTCCGGCCAGCGCGACGGCGGCGGCTGAAAGCGACGATCTTGCTTCGACGGCGACGGCAAGGTCACTCGCCGGCTACGTGGCTCGGCACCTTCTTCGGCAAGAACCACGCCGGAATGATCGTCAACGCGACCAGCACCACAGCCAGCACGAACACCACCGTGTAAGCGTGCGACAGGCTGGTCATGAGGTTGCTCGCGAAATCCGGGCTGGCCGTTTGCCTCGGAATGGCGGACGGGTCGACCGCCTGCCCGCGCCTGGCGGCGTCGCCTTGCAGAGCCGCCAGCGTGTTTGCGCTGGCGATGTATGCGTTGTGGTTGAACTGATTGGTCAGGATCACCGCCATCAGCGCCGCCCCGACCGAGCCGCCGATCTGTTGGTTGACGCTCATCAGCGTCGTCCCGCGGGCGATCTGATGCGGCGCCAGCGACTGCATGAGCACCGCGTTGAGCGGCGTCGTGGTGAAGCCTATGCCCAGGCCCATGATCGTCAACCCGGCCAGCAGGGTCGGTTGGTATGCGGTCTGCTTGGCCACTCCGAAGGTGAATACGCCGAGGCCCGCGGCCATCAGCGCCAAGCCGACCACCACGATCTTGCCCGGCCCCCGTCGGTCTACGTAGGCCCCGCCGAGCGGCATCGTCACCAGGGCACCGACCCCTACCGGCACCATGTGCAGGCCGGCCTGCATCGGGGTTTCGTGGTGCACGACCTGGAAATAGCTGGGGACCAATAGCCCGGCACCGACGAAGGCGACGGCGAACACCAGCAACGTCACGTTGACCTCGGTGACCACGCTGTTTCGGAAAAGCCTCAGGTCGATCAGCGGATGATCCGCGCGGTACCAGGCATGCCAGACGAACGCGGTGATCAAGGCGAGCCCGAGGAGCGCCGGTACCAAAACGTAGCGGTCGGCCACCGTGCCCCGCCCCGGGATGGACGACACGCCGATCAGGAAGGCGGCCACGCCGGGCGACAGCAGGAGAACGCCGACGAAGTCGAATGCCTCCGAGGGGGCCGAGCGATCTTTGGCGAACATGATTGCTGCGAGCGCGAACGCCGCGAGGCCGACCGGCAGGTTGACCAAAAAGATCCATTTCCAGCCGTAAGTGTCGATCAGCCAGCCGCCCAGAATCGGGCCACCGATGGGGCCGAGCAGAATCGGGAGGCCACCGATCGCCATGAGCCGGCCGACGCGCTTCGGCCCGGCCTCGCGAGTCAAGATCACAAAACTCAGCGGCAAAAGCATGCCCCCACCGACACCCTGCAACACCCGAAAGATGATGAGCGTCAAGATATTTGGTGATAACGCGCATAGCAGCGAGCCCAGCGTGAACAGCAGGACCGAACCCATGAAAAGCCGTTTGGTGCCGAAGCGGTCGGCCGCCCAACCCGTTATCGGGATCACCGTCGCAAAGGCGAGCATGTAGCCGGCGATCGTCCAGGAGACGATGGCCTGGGTGGAGCCGAATTGCGCGAGGAAGGTGGGCTGTGCGACGAGTACGACGGTGTTGTCCAGGATCGCCATGATGCAGGCCAGCCCGCACACGCCGGCGATGCGGAGCAGCGCAGCGTCCAGTTTGTCTGGAGACTCGTGTCGGTCCGTGTCCGGTCGCGCGGTTGAAGCGGGCTCGCCCGCGGCGTCGGAAGGGGCGGAATAGGCCTTCTGCATCGTGTCCCCGAGCATATCGACTCCCATACCCGCCCGCGGAGGCTTTCAGACGTTTGGCCCCACCGGCGCTTTTTTTGCTGGCCAGGCGGGTGACCGGTGGTCGGACCGTCAACGATGTCGCTGCAGATCCAGCGCTGTGCGCGCCTCGACACCGCTCGAGCGGATGCGGCTATTCACCCACTGTTTGGCTCGCCGGCTTTTTCGGCAGAAACGACGCCGGAATGATCGTCGACACCACCAAAACCACCGCGATCACAAATACCGCCGAATAGGCATGGGACAGGTCATGCACCACGTTGGGCCAAAAACCGGTGCTCAGCGCCTGCCGCGGTATTGCCGACTGGTCAACCGGGACCCCGCTGACCGCTGCCTGCTGCCGCAACGCCGCCAGCTTGTTCGAGGCGGCGATGTTTTCACTTCGGTTGAACTCATTGGTCAGGATCATCGACATCAGCGCGGTGCCCATCGATCCGCCGACCTGGTGACTGACGCTCATCAGCGTCGTGCCCCGGGCGATCTGATGCGGGGCCAGCGCCTGCACGGACGCGACGGACAGCGGCATCATGGTGCACCCCATGCCGAGGCCCATGATTGCCAGGCCGATGAGCAAAGTGGGCAGGTAGTCGGCCTGCCTGGCGACGCCGACGGCGAAGGTGCCCAGGCCGGCCGTGATCAGCGCGATGCCGACCAGCACGATCTTGCCGGGCCCCTGCCGGTCCACCAACGGCCCGGTCAGCCGCATGGTCAGCATGGCGCCGAGTCCCTGAGGAATCATGCGCAGACCCGCCTGCATCGGGGTTTGGTGCAGCACCTGCTGGAAGTAGCTGGGCAGCAGGAGGCCGGCACCGAAGAACGCGGTGGCGAATACCAGCATCGTCACGTTGGCGTGGGTGAGCACCGGGTTGCGAAACAACCGCAGATCGATGAGGGGGTGATCGGCGCGGCGCCACGCATGCACGACGAACGCGGCGACCAGCGCCAGGCCGATGGCCGCCGGTATCGCCACGTGGCGGTCGGCTACGGTGCCGCAATGCGGGATCGATGAGACCGCGAACAGGAATATGGCCAGGCCGGGTGAGAGCAGCAGCACACCGACGAGGTCGAAGGTTTCCGAGCGCGCCGCGTGGTCCCTGGGAAAGATGATCGCCGCGAGCACGATGGTCAGGAGCCCGATCGGCAGGTTGATCAGGAAGATCCATCGCCAGCTGGAGGTGTCGATCAGCCAGCCGCCCAGAATCGGGCCACCGATCGGGGCGAGCAACATCGGGATGCTCAGGATCGACATCAGGCGCCCGAGCCGTCGTGGCCCCGCTTCGCGGGTCAAGATCATGAAACTCAGGGGCAGCAGCATGCCGCCACCGACGCCTTGAGCCACCCGAAAGACGATGAGCTGCAGGATATTTGCGGCTACCGCGCACAGCAGCGAGCCCAGCGTGAAGGCCAGCACGGAGCCGATGAAAAGCCGCTTGGTGCCGAACCGGTCGGCCGCCCACCCGGTGATCGGGATTACGGTCGCCAACGCCAGCGTGTAGCCGGCCATCGTCCAGGCGACAACGGCCTGTGAGGACGCGAATTGGTCGATGAAGGTGCGCTGCGCGACGCTGACGACGGTGACGTCCACGATCGCCATCACGGTGGCCAGGATGCAGACGGCGGAAATCCGCAACAGGCCGGCGTCCAGCTTGTCCGGGTAGTCCCGCTCGCCCGCGCCCGGTTGTGGGGCGGGGACGTAAGGTAGCGGGGTGTCGGCCGCTGCGTACGGGGCCTGATCCATGGCGTTGCTTAGCATATCGAACCGATTGACCCCACCGCCCCCCGCTGGCCCTGGCCACCAGCCGCGGATGGGGCGGCACCTGCGGAAGCGCGGTCTCGATATACGTCTGCCGTCTGCGTGTCCTTCACCATTCCGACACCTGAGCTCGTCAAACTGCGGGTGTGGCTGGAAAATTGATCGTCTCGGTCTCGGGGATTGGGGAACGCACCCTGCCCGACGTCGAGGCGTTCTGCGCGCAAATGGATGCCCGCAACGTGCCGGTGTCGCTGTTGGTGGCGCCCCGGCTCAGTGGTGACTATCGACTCGACCGCGACCCCGACACCGTCGAATGGCTGAATACCCGGCGGTCCGGCGGCGACGCCATCGTGCTGCACGGCTATGACGATGCGGCGACCAAGAAGCGCCGCGGTGAATTCGCCATTCTTCGGGCCCACGAGGCCAACCTGCGGCTGATGGCCGCCGACCGGGTGCTCGAGCATCTCGGTTTACGCACCCGTCTGTTCGCCGCGCCCGGCTGGGTGGTGTCCCCGGGAGTCGTCAAGGCGTTACCGGACAACGGTTTTCGGATGCTGGCGGACCTGCACGGCATCACGGACCTGGTTCGGCACGCCACCGTGCGCTCCCGCGTGCTCGGCATCGGCGAAGGCTTCCTCACCGAACCGTGGTGGTGCCGGATGGTGGTGCTGTCCGCGGAGCGGATCGCCCGCCGCGGCGGCGTGGTACGGGTTGCCGTCGCCGCTCGTCACCTGCGCAAACCGGGCCCGCTGCAGGCGATGGTGGACGCGGTCGACCTGTCGTTGATGCACGGCTGCGAACCGACGGTCTACCGCTGGCGGCGCGACAAAGCGATTCTCGACGCGGCCTGAGCAAGCGTCCCCTCGGCTGGCCCGCCGCGGGCACTACCCTGGTCCGACATGAGCGATTCTTCGGCCGGCGCGTTTGGTGCCGACGCCATCGTCGTCGGCGCGGGACTCGCAGGCCTGGTGGCCGCGTGCGAGATGATGGACCGGGGCCTGCGAGTGTTGATCGTCGACCAGGAGAGCAGTGCCAACCTCGGTGGGCAGGCCTTCTGGTCGTTCGGTGGCCTGTTCTTCGTCGACAGCCCCGAGCAGCGCCGGCTGGGGATTCGCGACAGCCACGAACTCGCCCTGCAGGACTGGCTCGGCACGGCGGCGTTCGACCGCCCCGAGGATTACTGGCCACGCCAATGGGCGCACGCCTACGTCGATTTCGCAGCGGGTGAGAAACGCCGGTGGCTACGTGACCGCGGCGTCAAGATTTTTCCGCTGGTGGGCTGGGCCGAACGCGGCGGCTACGACGCTCAGGGCCATGGCAATTCGGTGCCCCGCTTCCACATCACCTGGGGGACCGGGCCTGCTCTGGTCGAGGCGTTCGCCCGCCAGCTGCGGGACCGGTCGACCGTGCGCTTCGCGCACCGTCACCAAGTCGACGAGTTGATCGTCGAAGGCGGCGCGGTGACCGGCGTTCGGGGCACGGTACTGGAGCCTTCTGCTGCGCCGCGGGGCGTGGCGTCGTCGCGAAAAGTCTTGGGGCAATTCGAGTTCCGTGCGGCCGCGGTGATCGTCACCAGCGGCGGCATCGGCGGGAACCACGAGTTGGTACGCCAGAACTGGCCGAAGCGGATGGGCCGGATACCCGAGCAGTTGCTCAGCGGGGTGCCGGCTCACGTGGACGGCAGGATGATCGGCATTTCCGAACGGGCCGGTGCGCGGGTGATCAACCCTGACCGGATGTGGCATTACACCGAGGGCATCACCAACTACGACCCGATCTGGCCGCTGCACGGGATCCGGATCATCCCGGGGCCGTCGTCGCTGTGGCTCGACGCGGCCGGCAAGCGGTTGCCGGTACCGCTTTACCCCGGATTCGACACCCTCGGCACGCTGGAATACATCACCAAGTCCGGGTATGACTACACTTGGTTTGTATTGAACGCCAAGATCATCGAGAAGGAATTCGCCCTTTCGGGGCAGGAGCAGAATCCCGATCTGACGGGGCAGAGCCTGCTCGAGCTACTGCGTAACCGGGCGCGTTCCGGGCCGCCCGGGCCGGTGCAGGCATTCGTCGACCGGGGGGCGGACTTCGTCAGCGCAACCACGTTGCGGGAGTTGGTGACCGCGATGAACAAGCTGCCCGGCGTCGCACCGCTGGACTATGCGACGGTCGAGGCCGAGGTCACCGCCCGCGACCGCGAGGTGGCCAACAAGTTCAGCAAGGACGGCCAGATCACCGCGATCCGCGCCGCGCGCAGCTACCTGGGCGACCGCTTGGGACGGGTGGTGGCCCCGCACCGGCTGACCGATCCGAAGGCCGGGCCGATGATCGCGGTCAAGTTGCACATTCTGACGCGAAAGACGTTGGGCGGCATAGAGACCGATCTGGACGCCCGCGTGCTGACGGCTGACGGCACACCCCTGAATGGGCTGTACGCCGCCGGAGAGGTGGCCGGTTTCGGTGGGGGCGGCGTCCACGGTTACCGCGCCCTGGAAGGCACGTTTCTCGGTGGCTGCATCTTCTCGGGACGCGCCGCCGGCCGCGGCGTCGCCGACGACATCGCCTAACTTGACTGGGCGAGCAGACGCAAAATCGCACTGATCGGGCAGAGATCGTGCAATTTTGCGTCTGCTCGCGCTAGAAGACGACCGCGTTTTCCTCGGGCAACACCTGGAAGTCGGTGGTGGTCATCTCGGTCAGCCGGCCGTAGTAGATGCCCCGCGCATCCGGGGCGATGATGCCTTGGTGGATGGGCACCGCGCGCGCCGGCGCCACCGCGCGTAGGTAGTCGACGGCTTCGGAGATCTTCATCCACGGGGCGGCCGCGGGTGTCGCCAATACGTCCACCGGCTCATCGGGAACGAACAGCGCGTCACCCGGGTGCATCAGCCGGGCGCGGTGATCGCCGTCGCCGACGAGAAATGAAATATTCTCTATCACAGGGATTTCCGGGTGAATGACGGCGTGCTTACCGCCGACGGCCCGCACTGTCAACTCACCGATCCGTAGCTCGTCGCCGACGTGCACCGCCTGGCACGGCGTGCCCAGCTGGGCGGTGGTTTGCGGGTCGGCGTACAGCGCGGCGTCCGGGTTGCCCTCGAGCAGCGCCGGCAGGCGGGTGCCGTCGACGTGGTCGGGGTGCTGGTGGGTGATGAGAATGGCCGATAACCCCGTTATGCCCTCGAAACCGTGCGCGAAGGTTCCAGGATCGAAGAGCACGCGAGTGTGGTCGAATTCCGCAAGTAGACAGGAATGACCGAAATGCGTCAGTTGCATGACTACGATTGTGCCCTGACGGGGGTGATGCCGATGCGGGTAATCCTGGCGACCATGATCGTGGTCGGCGGCCTCGCGGTGGCTTTCATTGTCGTAGTGCCCGCCCATGCCGAGCCCCAGGCGTGCCCGCCCGTGTGTGACCAGATTCCCGATTCCGCGTGGGTCCAGCGGCGCGCCGTGCCGCTGGACCCCGTCTACGGCTGGCCCGCGCTGGCGGGGGTCGCGGCGCAGGTGACCGGGGCGACGCCCGGCCCCCGATTCCGGTTCGAGGAGCTGTGTGCCACGCCCCCGGTATCCCGGGATCCGCGTGACTCGGCGGTCGCGGCACGCGCCACAGTGACCCACCCGGACGGGCAGTGGCAGCTGCAGGCTCAGATCCTGCACTGGCGCGGCGACACGGCCAGCGGCGGCGCTATCGCGGCGTCGGTGTTCAGCAACGCCGTCGCCGCGCTGCGCTCCTGCCAGCAGCGGGTGCCGGCGCAATCACCGTCGATCACCAGCGACGAAACCAACCGGATGGCCGCGGTGATCAGCGGACCGGTTGTCATGCACACCTATCTGATCGCCCACCCGGCCAGCAGCACGATCAGCGAACTCACCCTCTGGTCGTCGGGGCCGCCGCAGGTCCCGTGGCCGTCAATGGCCGACGACCCGGTGCTGAACGCCATGACCGCCCCGCTGTGCGAGGCCTACATTGCCTCGTGCCCGTAGCGGCGAGCTGCGCTTTCGCCGGTAGAGTTGGCGCGGAAACAAACCTGAGGAGGAGCGCCGGTGGGCCGGGTAGTCGTTCATGTGATGCCCAAAGCGGAGATTCTCGACCCGCAGGGTCAGGCGATCGTCGGCGCGCTGGCCCGGCTCGGTCATCCCGGGATCTCAGATGTCAGGCAGGGCAAGAGGTTCGAGCTCGAAGTCGACGACACGGTCGACGATTCTGTGCTCGCCGACATAGCGGAGACGTTGTTGGCCAACACCGTGATCGAAGACTGGACGATCAGCCGGGAGACCCCGTGACCGCGCGAATCGGCATCATCACCTTCCCCGGGACCCTCGATGATGTCGACGCCGCCCGGGCCGCGCGCCATGTCGGCGCCGAAGCGGTCAGCCTCTGGCACGCCGACGCCGACCTCAAAGGCGTCGACGCCGTGGTGGTGCCCGGCGGCTTCTCGTACGGCGACTACCTGCGTGCCGGGGCGATCGCCAGGTTCGCACCGGTGATGGGCGAGGTGGTGGCCGCCGCGCAGCGCGGCATGCCAGTGTTGGGGATTTGCAACGGCTTTCAGGTGCTTTGCGAGGCCGGGCTGCTGCCCGGGGCGCTGACCCGCAACGTCGGACTGCACTTCGTCTGCCGCGACGTGTGGCTGCGGGTGGCCTCGATCTCGACGGCCTGGACGTCGCGTTTCGAGTGGGCCGCTGAGCTGCTGGTGCCGCTGAAGTCCGGCGAGGGCCGCTACGTGGCCCCCGACGATGTGCTCGACGAACTGGAAGGGGAGGGCCGGGTGGTGTTCCGCTACCTCGACAACCCCAACGGCTCGCTGCATGACATCGCCGGGGTCAGCTCTGCCAACGGCCGCGTCGTCGGGCTGATGCCGCATCCCGAGCACGCCATCGAAGCGCTGACGGGCCCCTCCGACGACGGCTTGGGCCTGTTCTATTCGGTGCTGGACGCGGTGCTTGCGGTCTGAACGGAAGTCCCTGCGACCGAGCGTAATTCGGCGAATGATGCGCTGATCGCGTCCGTCGCTTCGTGCGGGTCGTTGAACGTGCGGTCATCGGTGAGGACGGCGACGCCGAGCTGGTCGACGTAGCTCCACACGGTGATGTTGACCGGGGCGCCCGGCGACAACACGCCGGTCGAGTAGATCTCGCTGACCGCCGCGCCGCCGAAGTGGCCGCGTTCGCGCGGGCCCACCACGCTGGAGACCGCTACGTTCATCAGCTTGTTCGGGGCGTCGCGCCGCCCCAGCCACCGGAACGCGGCCGGGGCAACGGCCGTCGGGAGGTACGCCATCAGCCGGCCGTACAGCTGCGGTCCGAGAATTTCGTGGTCTTCCTTGGCGATTCGCGTCGCCAAGGCCACCAGCCGCGCCCGCTCGGCGGGAGCGGCGACGTGTACCGGCAGCGAGATCATCAGACCGCTGATCTCGTTGCCCGTGATGCGGTCCGACCTGTCGGTGGCCGTCGGCACCGACGCGATGAGGGGCCGGTCGGCCGCGCCGTCATAGGCCAACAGCAGCGTGCGCAGGGCGCCGGCGGTCGTCGCCAGTATGAGGTCGTTGACGGTGATGCCCAGCGCCGCGGCCGCCGCCTTGGCGTCGGCCAGCGGCAGCCTCGCGCTGGCGAACCGCCGCCGGGGCGACACGACGTGGTTCAAAAAGGTCGTTGGTGCATCGAAGGCATCGGCCAGATCCGGATGGTCACCGCGTTGTTTGGACCGGCGGCGAACCCGCGTGAGCCCCACAGCGGCGTCCCTGACCAATCCCGGCAGTTCGGCGATCTGCCGGGCGTGATCGCGCGCGGCGGCGCGCAGTAGGTCAGCGGTCGAGGCGGTGGCGCCCGCCTCGTCGTTGTCACGCTCGCCGGTCGGTGCGTCTTTCAGATCCATCGCGCGGGCCAGCAGGTTGACCGAGGCGACGCCGTCGGCCAGCGCGTGGTGGATCTTGCCGATCAACGCGAACCGGCCGCCGGCCAGGCCCTCGGCGAAGTGGAACTCCCACAGCGGGCGGCTGCGGTCCAGCGGAGTGGAGGCCACCTCGCCGATGACGGCGTCGAGTTCTCGCCGGCCGCCCGGCGCGGGCACTCGCACCCGGCGCAGGTGATCGTCGAGGTCGACCTCGCAGTCCTCCTGCCACATCGGGTGATGGAGCTGCCAGGGAATGTCGACGAGCTTGTAGCGCAACGGCTCCAGCAGGTGCAGGCGGCGGCGCACATGGCCGCGGAACGCCTCGAAACCGAACTCGGGGTCGGAGGGCTCGATGACCGCCACTTTCAAGGTGTGCGTGTGCAGGTTGGGTGTCTCGCTGTAGAGCAGCATCGCGTCCATGCCATTGAGTCTTTTCACCCGCCACCTCGCTGTGCCGAAGCCACAAGATGACGAATCAGGTCGTGCTGCAGCGGTATTCCCATGGCATCGGTACCCAAGTCATCGGTCGCCGTCGGTCAGCCGAGGACGGGCAGCCGGCGCTCACTGGCCAGTCGCTTGAGCGCTGACTCCATGACCCCGCGCACATGCCTGTCGACCTCGTCGATGTCGGGGTCCGCGCCGAACCGGGCGGCGACGTCGATCGGTTCGAGCACCTCGGTCACGATCTTGGCGGGTAGCGGCAGGTTCGGCGGGAAGATCACGCTGAGGCCGAAGGGGAACCCGAAGCTCACCGGCAAGATATCCATGCGCGCCTTGGTCAGCCCGAGCTTGCGTGCCAGCCAGTTGCCGCGGGTCAAGAAGAGCTGGGTCTCCTGGCCGCCGATCGACACGGCGGGCACGATCGGCACCCCGGCTTCGATGGCGGTCCGCACGTAGCCGGTGCGGCCGTTGAAGTCGATGGTGTTGGCGCTGAAGGTGGGCCGGTACGAGTCGTAGTCGCCGCCGGGGAAGACCAGTACCACGGCTCCCGAATGCAGGGCCGCCGCGGCATTCTCACGGCTGGCCTCGATGACCCCGAGGCGGCGCAGCCAGCCGTCCAGGGGCCCGATGAACAGGCCGTAATGGCCCAACGTGTAAACGGGGCGGTCGTAGCCGAACTGTTCGTAGAACGCCGGGGAGAAGATCAACACGTCCGGTGTCAGCATGCCGCCCGAATGGTTGGACACCACCAGGGCTCCACCGGACGACGGGATGTTGCTGATGCTGCGCACCTCGGCCCGGTACCACCGCTTGATGACCGGTCCGAGTGTCTTACTGACCTGTTCGGTGAAAGCCGGGTCCCACTTGGTCGTCTCGTGGTCGTCCGCTACCCCGACACCGCTGCTCGTCATGGCTCCCCGCCGTCGTGTTCCTGCCGCTGGCTATTGATTGCCGGTGTGACTCAGCTCTCAAACCTCCCCGCGCGGCATATCCCCTTCTTCTGAGAAGAGAATGCCATATCCGTCGATGGGGAGTTCGGCCCAGGTCAGCCGGCGTCGCGCAGCAGCGGGTGCGCCGTCGACGGCTGGGCGGCCGGGCTCAGGGCGTCGAACAGGTCGGTCGCGTCGGCGATGGTGCGGTCGACGAAGGCCGCGAATTCCTCGAACGACGTATTCCGCCGGATCCAGTGCGACCTGCGCGCCACCACGCCGATCCGCTGCGGGTCGCACGAGCCGTGCACGATGGCGGTGACTTCGTGCTCGTCGCGGTTCCACGTGTCCGAGAAGTGCACCAGCCAGGGGCGCTCGGTGGCGGGAAAGAAGCAGGCGGGAGTCACGCGAACGATCAGCACATCCCCATGCGCGGGCGAGATCTCGAGATGGACGTGCAGGCGCCCTGAGGTGCACATGCGCGCGTTGGTGACGAAGAAGTAGTCGCCGTCGTGGTGGCCGCGGAAGTATCGCCGCCCCCGGGTGCGCAGGTAGCGTTCGATCAGGTTCGCGCACATGAGCTCGGTCGCCATGAAATCATGTTGCGCCCAGTGGCTTTGCGAATGCTGGGGGGCAAGCCATGAGCCCCCGAAGAAACTGTTGAGAATTTGCTGAGCGCGGCCGGAGCCGGTCGGCCCCGCGATCAAGATCGGGTGTTCGGTCGCCGCTGCACGATCCCGGCGCCGGACCCGGGCATGGTCCGCGGCAGCGTCACCGAGAACCGGTAGCGCTCCGGGCGGTAGTGAAACTCCACGACTTCGAGCGGCTTGTCGTCATTGCCATAGCTGATCCGTTCGAGCACGAGCACGGGCGAGCCCAACGGCAGGTTCAACGCGGCGGCTACCTCGACCGAGGCCCCCGCCGCATGGATCTCATAGGTGGCCCGGGCGATGGGGGTGCCCAGTCGCCGCTCCCACACCGTGTACGTGCTTTCCATCGCCCGCTCGGGTTGCGCGTCCGACACGCTCGCCAGCAGTGGCTCAACGGCCCGTCCCAGCCCCGGCGGCAGATAGGCGATCATCAGCGCCAGAGGTGCGTCTCCGTCCCGGAAACGTCGCTGGATGCATAGAACTTTGGGCAAACCCAGCGTGTCGGCGACCCGTTGTGGGGGTTCCTCGACGCGATGCGACAGAACGTCGACGTGCGGGGTGATCCCCGAACTCGCCAAGACTTCGGTGATCGTGCGCACGCCGGAACCCAATTCCTGTCTCACCGGGTTGGTCACGAAGGTCCCCAGACCCTGGCGCCTCAGCAGCCAGCCCTGCCGCTCGAGCAGTCCGACCGCCGCGCGCACGGTCACCCGGCTCAGGCCGGAGCGCTCGATCAGCTCACGCTCGCTCGGCAGGCGTCCGCCGCGGGGCAGGCGCTGCTTGATGATCGCGGCCTTGAGCGCTTCGGCGAGTTGGGTGCTCGCGGGTACGCTGCCACGCCGGACTCGGAGATCGGCGGACTCGAGGTCGAGCGACCGGCTGGTCATCGGGGTCAGAGCGGGTAGAGCGCCGGCAGGTTCACCACGACCGCCTCCTGCGTGCTGCGCGCGATGACGACCTCCGCCGGCGCGTTCGGGTCGGGGTTCTCCTCGCGGTGCGGCAGATACGGCGGGATGAAGACGTAGTCACCGGGTGAGGTCGAGATCCGCACCTCTTGGGCGCCGTCGTGAAAGACGAATTCCGGGTGGCCGCTGCGCACGTAGATGGCGGTTTCCGAGTCGCCGTGATGGTGGTTGGAGGAAACGGCCGACGGCATCGCGTGTGTCTCACCCATCCAGAGCTTTTCGGCGCCGACGGACGTGCCGCTGAGCGCGGCGAAGCGACGAAGCCCCTCCGATTGCGCGGTGTCGGAGCTGAGGTCGGACGCCTTGATGTGGTGCACCCGGTTGCCGGTGGCTTCGGTTGTTGTCTCGTCGAAGTCCGGGTGGAATCCGTCGGTGGTCGCCATCCGTCAATTATGGCGCCGTTTCTTGAGGAGTTCCTGGGTGAGCTCATGCATGTCAGCCACCACCAGGTCCGGCTGGGGCAGCCCCTCGACCGGCAGCGGTGGATTGCCTGGGCGCGCGATGAGCGCCGCGCTGAAGCCGACGTTTTGGGCGCCGAGCGTGTCCCACACGTGCGCGGCAACCATCATGCAGTCGGCCGGTGCCACCCCGAGCGTTTCGCACACGTATCGGTACACGGCGGGTGCCGGCTTGAAGGCGCGGCAGGCGTCGACGCTCAGTTGGTGTTCGAAGAAATCGGCCAGCCCAGCACTCTGCAGCGCCGTCGGCCCGTCCGGGTTGGGCGGTGAATTGGTGAGGGTAACCAGCCGAAAACCGTTGTCACGCAGCCTGGCCAGCCCTTCCGTCACATCCGGGTGCGCCGGCATGGTGAGCAGGCCCACCGTCAGCCGGTGCAGGTCATCGTCGGAGACGTGAACGTGGTGAATGTCGCCGACCATGCGCAGCACGCCCTGCGCGAGTGTGGAGAACTTCATGTAACGGTCCGCCAATGTCGCGGACATCGAGTACATGACCAGCTGGGCGAACCACTCGCGAAGCACCCGCTCGTCACCGAATAATTCGATGAAAACCGGTGCGAGTGAATCGATGTCGACCAGCGTCTCATTGACGTCGAACACCAGGACGGACGGCGGATGCACGGCTAGGCCTCAATTTTCTTCAGTGTGGGAACTTCGGGCCGTAAGTACCCGATCAAACACCGGCAAATCAACGCCATCCCGAGCAACGGCCACCACAGCGCGGCGACCCCGGCCATCGTGAAGACGCCGACCGTGATGATCACCGCGAACACGCCGTCGGAGAACGCTGCTACCCGCTCCGGGCCCGTTTCCCGCACGGCCACTACGCCCCCTCAGATCCCAGCCCGCAGGATTGCGCCTTCGGCGGACCCCTTGTGTCAACCCGACGGTACTGCTCACTGCATCACGACGACCATCTTCCCTCCGGCCTCTCCCGCTTCCATCACGCGGTGTGCCTCACGTACCTGATCGAAAGAGAAGACGCGAGACGGTTTGGCCTCCAGCGTGCCCTCCGCGACCTGCCGCGCGATGGCTTGCAGCGGCACGTCCGACAGCGGAAAGCCAGGAGCCCCAAAGACGAAGCTGCCGAAGAAGTTCCAGTTGACACCGCTTGCCATGCGTAACAGCGGGTTGAAATCCCCGATGGGATCGAGTCCGCCCAGCCATCCGGCCAGGCAGGCCGTCCCGCCGCGGCGCAGCATGTCCAGGGAGTCCAAGATGGTGCTGTTGCCGACCAGGTCCAGGACGGCGTCCACCCGCTTCGACTCGGGGAGATGGTCCGCCAGGTCGCGCCGTTCCAATTCGGCGCGGGAGGCGCCGAGCTCTTCCAGCTTGGAGAACCGGCCATGGCTTCGTGTGGTGGCGATGACGCGCGCGCCGGCGGCGACGGCCAGCTTGAGCGCGGCCTGCCCGAGTGATGAGGTCGCGCCGCGCAGTACCAGGGTTTGCCCGGCCGTCAGGTCGAGGTTGCGGAAGAGGCACGTCCAAGCGACCGCGTAGGTTTCGGGCAGCGCCGCCAAATCCGACCAGGACAGCTCGGATTCGATGAGGGCGACGTTGGAGGCGCGCACACGCGTGTACTGCGCATAGCTGCCGTTGATGGTGCGGCCCAGACCGCCCATCAACGCCGCCACCCTGGCGCCCACCGGGAATTCACCGCCCGGACACGAGTCGACGACGCCGACGCATTCGATGCCGCTGACTTCCGCGGCTTCGGCCCATTCCCCCCGACGCATGTGCAGCTCGGCGTGATTGAGGCCGAACGCCTTGACTTCGATAACCACTTCGCCGTGCCTGGGTAGCGGCTTCGGAATGTCTGCGTAGACGAGCCTGTCCAGGCCGCCGAATCCCTCGAGGATGATGGCCCGCATGGTTTCGCCGCCGGGGTGCTCGCGCACGACCGCAGGCGCGGTGGGTAGCTGGGGCGCTTCGATGGTCGACACTTGCCGCTCCTCCCAAATGCCCAGTGGGCATCCATATCTGGATGTGCGGAACGACGCCAGAGGGGCTTCGTCCATAATGGGCTAGCTAACCCATTTATTATGGGCTACCTATCCCAATCTGTCCAGTGGGATGGTGTGACGTCACTTGGCTCGGGACCGGCCGCGGCGTCGCGCCGGAGTGGATCGTCCTTTGCGGGCGGGTGTCGTGAAGGCGTGCACGTAGTCGACGGCGGCGTTGACTGCGGCCCGCAACGGTTCCGGATTCCCGGTGGCATATGTCAACATCGCACCGCCCTGGTGCGCGACGACCAGCGATACCGCCAGGTGGCGCGGATCGGTGTCGGGGCGCAGCTCGCCGCGCCGACGCATGGCCGCAAGGCCCGTCTCAAAGAGCTCGATCCACTGGTCATAGCCGGCGGAGAGCTCCTGGTGTAATTCGTCGTCGGCGTCGATCAATTCCCCCGCCAATGAGCCGTAGACGCAACCTCCTAAGCGGTATACGGCGTCGATGTCGGCGATGCAGGCGTCGGCCCACTTCTGCAGGGCGTCGAGGGTGTCCAGGTCGCCCAGCGGTGGCCGAGTGTGGAAGGCCCGTACGTCTTCGCGGCGGGCGGCGATCACCTGACGAGTCAGCTCGCGCTTGTCCTGGAAGTAATGCGCGATCTGCGAGCCGCCGACCCCGGCCGCTTGGCGCACCTGCTCGATGCTGGTGCCGGCGACGCCGCGCTCGAACATCAGGCGCGCGGCGACCTCGACGATGCGCGCGCGTGTCGCCTGTCCCTTGCGGGTGAAACGCGTTGGGCTGTCGTCACTTTGGTCGTGCACCTTGCTTATGCGCCGAGGACGCCGGGCGGGCCGGGCGACCCGCTCGCCGGGATCGGTGGCGAAGCGGCGCAGGTGGTTGATTGCGAAGCGGACCGCGTCGGCGTGCGGCCATTCCGCGCGGTAGGTGAAGGCCAAGGTGCCACCGCCCTGATGGGCGGCGACGATCACGATCGCCAGCGCGCGCGAGTCGGCCTCAGCGACCACGACGCCGTCATCTTTCATTCGCTGGATCGTCGCGTCGAGCAGGTCGACCCACTGCCAATAGCCGGCCGCCAACGCCTGTCGTATCGCATCGTCGGACTTCGCCAGCTGGGCGGCGAGGGCGTGGTAGGTGGGCGTGCCGAAATATCCGATGCGCCTGAGGTACCGCATATTGAGGTCGATCCACCGCTCGAAGTCGGCGAACGAAGCCAGACCACCGAGCTTGGGCTGCCGGTGAAAGTCGAGAACCACGCCGATCTGCCGCCGGATGACCGCGCGAATGAGGGCGTTCTTGTCGGCGAAATAATGGGTGAGCTGCGAACCGCTGACCGACGCCGCCCTGCGTACATTCTCCATGTTCAAAGCGGACAGGCCCTCGGTGACGATCAGTTGGGCGGCCGCGTCCACGATGCGATCCCGGGTGGCACGCCCCTTGGCGGTCAACCGTTGTTCGTCCTGAACATCGGGATGGGCCATCGCGTCAGGCTAACTCGCGGGCGCCCCAAACTATGGGATATCCAACCCAATGAAGCGCCGGAGGCGCCGGCGGTCCCGGTCAAGCGGTCATGTCAACCCTGGCCAGGAAGCGGCGGATCAATTCGGCGACCTCGTCCAGCGCGGACTCCAGCAGGAAGTGCCCGCCGTCGAGCAGTCGGATCTCGGCATCCGGGAGGTCGTCGGCGAACGCCTCGGCGCCGGCCGGGCCGAATATCTCGTCGCCGCGACCCCACACCGCGAGCAGGGGCACCTGGCTGGCGCGAAAGTACTCGTGCAGCCGCGGATACAGCGGCGCGTTGGTCGCGTAGTCCCGCAACAGCTTCAGTTGCACCAGGTCGTTGCCCGGACGCGATATGAGCGCGTAGTCGTGATGCCAGGATTCGGGGTCGAGCAGGGTCTCGTCGGGAACGCCGGTGACGTACTGCCACCGGGTGGCGTCCAGTGTGAGGAACTGCCGTACCGCGGCCTCGGTCTCGGGCGTCCGTTCGCGTTGGTAAGCGCGCACGACCTTCCAGAAGTCGTCGACGAATCCCGCGTCGTAGCCATTACCGTTCTGGCTGATGATGGCCGTGATCGCCGAGGGGTCGCGCAGAGCAAGTCGCCATCCGATCGGTGCGCCGTAATCCTGGACGTACATGGCGTATCTGTCGATGCCGAGCGTGCGGAGCAGGCCGCCGGTCAGGTCGGTCAGCGCATCGAAGGTGTAGTCGAACTGTTGCACGGACGGCGCGTCGGAAAGCCCGAAGCCCAGGTGGTCCGGTGCGATGACGTGATAGCGGTCCGCGAGCGCCGGCAGCAGATGCCGGAACATGTAGGAGCTGGTCGGAAAGCCGTGCAACAGCACGAGCGCGGGAGCGCTGGGGTCACCCGATTCCCGGAAGAAGAGCTGGTGACCGTCGACGGTGGCGTATCGATGATGGACAGCCGGCATGACATTCCTCCTCATGGCTCCGGCCCGCAACTCAAGGTGGCGGTTGGCGGACGCTACCGCATCCACGGTTTTGATTTTTGGGATGCTTAGCCCAGTATGCATCAACACGAGCTTGGCGCAACAGCCCGTCTGGGTTGCCCAATGGCCCGGCGCGGCATATTCTGGGTCAGCCAGCCCAGTTACGGGGGCCCGGAGGTGACACGGTGGGCAAGCTGGTTTCGGTAAACGTCGGTCTGCCCACAAACGTGGAATGGCGGGGCAAGACGGTCTACACCGGTGTCTGGAAAGCTCCGGTTCAGGGGCCGGTCATGGTGCGCCGCCTCAATGTCGATGGCGACGGCCAGGGTGATCTCGCCGGTCACGGGGGTGAGCATCGTGCGGTCATGGTGTACCAGACAGAGTCATACGACTTTTGGAAGAAATACCTGCGTCGCGACGACCTAGTGCCTGGCCACTTCGGGGAGAACTTCACGATCGCCGGCTTGCCCGACGACGATGTGTGCATCGGTGACCGCTATCGGATCGGTGAAGCCGAATTCGAAGTTACCCAGCCCCGTGTTACCTGCTTCCGAGTCGGAATGCGGCTGAACGAGCCAAAGATGCCGAAGCTGCTTGTCTCCCAACACCGCCCGGGATTCTACTTTCGCGTCATCGTCGAGGGGCAGGTCAGCGCCGGTGACGAGATCGTGCGTACCCGCCGTGGTCGCCACGAACTGAGCGTCGCCGACGTCGACGCGCTGTTGTATCTGCCGGACCGTGACCGCGACCAACTCCGTAAGGTCGTCGATGTCGCCGCGCTCAGCCCCGGCTGGCGGCAGTCCTTCCGGGACATGTTGGAGGCGCAGCGGGAACCCGCGGCAGAGATCACGGCCGCGCAACCGGCGTGGGATGGATTCCGCTCCTTGCGCGTCAGCGAAATACGCCAGGAGAGTTCACAGGTGATGTCCATCTGGCTGGAGGCTGACGACCACGCCGTCCTGCCGTCGCCGCTTCCCGGGCAATACCTGCCGGTGCGGATCCCCGGCGCGGGCATGCCGGCGCCGCTGCGCAGTTACTCCCTCTCGGGCGACCCCGCGGCAGGGTATTTCCGCATCAGCGTCAAACGCGAAGAGCACGGCCTGGTGAGCCGATGGTTGCACGAGCACCTCGAGCCGGGCTCGGTCGTTGAGGCCGCGGCCCCACGGGGTGATTTCTACCTGGCCGACGACGACGGTCCGGTGCTGTTGATGTCGGCGGGAATCGGCATCACACCCGTTTTGGCGATGCTGCACGTGCTGTCAGCGGCCCAGAGCGCCCGCGAAGTCTGGTGGCTGCACACCGCCCGCAGTCCTGAAACACACGCGTTCGCAGCCGAGGTCGCCAGCTTGATCGGGTCGCTGCCGCATGCGCGGCAGTTGGTGTTCTACACGCAGACCCAGGGACGGCTGGACCGGCAGTCCATCGCGGCACTGGGTATCCCGGTCGACGCGACGGCGTACCTTTGCGGCCCAACCCAATTCATGAGCGACATGCGCGACGCGCTGGCCGCTGGCGGGCTGGACCCTGCGCGGATCCATAGCGAACTATTCGGCGCCCTGCCGCCGATCAACCCCGGGATCGTCGACGGTACCCCTCGTCAGCCACCGCATCCCCCGGCGGGCCCTCCGGGGGCGGGGCCGGCAATCACGTTCGCACGCAGCGGCCTGACGGTCGGCTGGTCGTCCGTCTGCGGAAGCATTCTCGACTTGGCAGAAGCATGCGACGTGCCCACCCGATACTCCTGCCGAAGCGGAGTCTGTCACGTGTGCGTGACCGGCATCGTTGCCGGCAACGCCACATATGTGCAGCAGCCCTTGGAGGCTCCCGAGCCGGGGACTGTGCTTATCTGCTCGGCGGCCCCAGAGACCGAGCTGGTGCTCGACCTGTAGCGGAAACCGTTGCTTCAGGCGGCGATCGCGCGTTGACCGCCGCTCACCGGCACGACGGCGCCGTTGACATAGCTGGCGTCGGGGGAGCTGAGGAACACGACCACGCCGGCGATTTCGCTCGGCTCGGCGGGTCGGCCGATCGCGGTGCCGGCCGCCACGGCGTCCAACACACCAGGTGTAACCGCTACGCCGGGAGTGTCGGTTGGCCCCGGCGCGATCGCGTTCACCCGTACCCCCGACCGACCGAACTCATCTGCCCACACGCGGGTCAATAGCTCCAGGCCGGCCTTGGTCGCGCCGTAGATGCCCGCGCCGCTCGCCGGTGCCGATGCTGCGACGGTGCTCACGTTGACCACGGTGCCACCGCCGCGCTCGATCATTGCCGGCACCAGTTGCTGGACCAAGATGTACGGGGCGCGCAAGTTCACGTTCACGTGGTCGTCGAACGTTGCGTCATCGGTGTCCACGGTGGCTCCGAATTGGTAGATACCGGCGTTGTTGACCAGTATGTCAACCGGTCCCGCCTCGGCCGCCAACCGGCGCACGTCTTGGCTGTCGGTGAGGTCGGCGGCAACGAATCGCGCTCTGCCGCCGGCGCTTTCGATCTCCCGAACCGTCTTCTCGCCGCGTTCGGCGCTACGGCCGTGTACGACCACCTCGACGCCACGTTCGGCGAGTTGCAGCGCGATCGCTCGGCCGATCCCTGATGTGGCTCCGGTCACCAACGCGGTGGAGCCGGCCATTGTCGTTGCCATCGCACCCTGCCTCCGGGAAAGAAGTTCATTTGCCTTCCCGTCAGCAGCGGGCCGCGGCCGTTTATTCCTAGGAGCCCAGCGGGACGGCGGCCTCCGCGGTGTAGCACAGGAAGGTCAGCGTCTCCTGCAGATACAGCCGCACGGTGTCCGCGTCGTGGCTGGTGTAGCCGATCGACACGTCGGTTCCCAGCTGCAGATCGAAGTCACCACCGCGGGTGGTCAGCACGAAAGCACCGTCGATCGCCGGCGCCCAGATGATGTCCCCGGGAACCAGCCGGTCGATGTGTTCGAGGATCGGATATCCGTGTTCGGTGGTCTCGCTGACCTTCGTGTAGACGTCCGCGGACAGCAGCACCGAGTAGGGGCCGTCGACTCCGGCCAACCGCAGTTCGGAGATCGCCTGGGTGATGACATCCGGAATCTCGCGCGGGTCCGCCGGCAAGGTCAGCGGCTTGTTCGAGCTGGCGGCGCGGATGCCCTCGATCGACGCGGCGGGGTAGCCCTCGAAGATGGCGCGATCTTCGACGAATGCCAGCTTCTTGGCGGCGGCCTTGACCGGATCCCAGTCGGAGTCTTGCGCGCCGCGTTCGACGTTGTCGATCTCGTAGCGCGACAGGGTGAACGGAACCCGAAGCCGGACAAGGGGTTTACTCGCCCGCAGATGGGCCTCCACGCCGTCGGAGGGTGACGCCACGTCGAGCAGCCGACCGGTGCTGACCGCCGCCGTGGCCGGGCCGCCGGGCCCGCTGACATCGACCACGCGGCGTCCGGCGACATGGCGTTTGAACGTTCGGGTCGCCTCCAATTCGATTTCTTCCCAGGCGGCTTCGGTGACCGGTGCCAGGTCGCGGTAGAGGTTGTTCATGAAGTGGTTCCTTTCAGGCTGCCGATCGAGAGTGAGCCGTCCTGGGCGGCGGATGTTTCCGCCACGGGCGGTGCGGGCAATGGCGGTGGATCGTCGAGGAAATCGACAGTGGGCGAGAAGAACAGGCCACCGGTGATCGCGGTGGAGAATTCGAGGATGTGGTCGGTGTTGCCGGGCGGATCCCCGAGGAACATGTTGCGCAGCATCTGTTCGGTGACCTGCGGCGTGCGGGAATAGCCGATGAAATAGGTGCCGTACTCGCCCTTGCCGAGTTCGCCGAACGGCATGTTGTGCCGCACGATCTTCAGCTCGGTGCCGTCGTCGTCGGTGATGACGTTGAGGGCGATGTGGGAGTTGGCCGGCTTTTCGTCCTCGCCGAGTTCCAGGTTCTCCAGCTTGGTACGGCCGATCACCAGCTCCTGCTCGCTGACGGAAAGCGAATTCCACGAATCCATTTCGTGCAGGTACTTCTGCACGTGCACGTAGCACGAGCCCTCGAATTCGGGATCCTCTGGCCCGATGGCGGTCGCGCTGACGGCGAGCTGGCCGCCGGGGTTCTCGGTGCCGTCGACGAAGCCCAACAGGTCGCGGTTGTCGAAGTAGCGGAATCCGTGCACTTCGTCGACCACGGTGACGGCACCGGACATCGACCTCAGGATGCGGTCGGCCAGTTCGAAACACACGTCCAAGCTTTCGGCCCGGATGTGGAACAACAGATCCCCGGGCGTCGCCGGGGCGGTGTGCCGCGGGCCGTTGAGTTCGACGAACGGGTGCAGCTCGGCGGGACGCGGCCCGGAGAACAGCCGATCCCAGGCCCGCGAGCCGATGGAGGTGATCGCCGACAACCGCTTCGGCGGCTCGCGAAAGCCGATCGCGCGCACCAGACCGGAGATGTCGGGCAGCGCGTCATGAACCGTGGCTTCTCCGCCGTCGTCGATGGTCACGACCAGAAAGACCGCCGCGGGTGTCAACGGCTCGAGGATCGGCTGCGGCTGGACGGCGGGCACTCTGCCGACCCTAGCGTGGCGACGGCGAGCGCAGGAAGTGCGCGAGTGAGGAGCCGCGCAATCGGGCCCAGCGTGGCGACGGCTGTCGCCGACAGCCATGATGTTGAACATGCCGGCCAGCGCCGCAGGCCTCTGCGATTTCATCGACGGTTCTCCATCGCCGTTTCACGCCTGCGCGACGGTGGCCGCGCGGCTGGCCGCCGCGGGTTACACCGAGCTGCGCGAGGCCGAGCGCTGGCCGGACGAACCGGGTCGCTACTTCACCGTGCGGGCAGCCTCGTTGGTCGCCTGGCACTCCGCTGGGGCCGACGGCCCGTTCCGGATCGTCGGCGCACACACCGACAGCCCGAACCTGCGGGTCAAGCAGCATCCGGATCGGCTGGTGGCCGGATGGCGAGTGGTGGCCCTCGAGCCGTACGGGGGAGCATGGCTCAACTCGTGGCTGGACCGCGACCTCGGCCTGAGTGGACGGCTGTCGGTGCATGACGGCGGCGGGATCGAGCACCGGCTGGTCCGGATCGACGAGCCGATCCTGCGCGTACCGCAACTGGCCATCCACCTGGCCGAGGACCGTAAATCGCTGACGCTGGATCCGCAGCGACACCTCAACGCGGTGTGGGGCGCCGGCGCGGAAACGAGGTCGTTCGTCGACTTCGTCGCCGAACGCGCCGGGGTGTCGCCCGCCGCCGTGCTGGGCGCCGACCTGATGACCCACGATCTGACCCCGTCGACGGTGGTGGGCGCCGACGCCGACCTGCTCAGCGCGCCTCGGCTGGACAACCTGACCAGCTGCTATGCCGGCATGGAAGCGCTGTTGACCGCCGAGCCGCGGGGTTTCCTGCCCGTGCTGGTGCTCTTCGACCACGAAGAGGTCGGTTCGTCCTCCGATCACGGGGCCCAGTCCGACCTGCTGGGCACCCTCTTGGAGCGGATCGTGCTGGCGGCCGGCGGCACTCGGGAAGACTTCCTGCGCCGACTGCCCGACTCGTTGCTGGCCTCGGCCGACATGGCGCACGCCACCCACCCCAACTATCCAGAGCGCCACGAGCCCGGCCACCTCATCGAGGTCAACGCCGGCCCGGTGCTCAAGGTGCACCCCAATCTGCGGTACGCCACCGACGGACGCACGGCCGCGGCCTTCGCCCTGGCCTGTGAGCAGGCCGGCGTCGCCCTGCAGCGCTACGAGCATCGCGCCGACCTGCCGTGCGGGTCGACGATCGGGCCGCTGGCCTCGGCCCGGACCGGGATTCCCACCGTCGACGTCGGTGCCGCGCAACTGGCGATGCACTCCGCGCGGGAATTGATGGGCGCGCACGATGTGGCCGCCTATTCGGCGGCGCTGCAAGCTTTTCTGTCGCCCCGCTGACTTACGATCCGGCCATGACGCTCAACGTAGAAATGGTCACCTTCGACTGCAGCGCTCCCGCGGGGCTGGCTGGCTGGTGGGCCGAGCAGTTCGGCGGTACGACGCAGGAGTTGCTCGCCGACGAGTTCACCGCGGTGACCCTGCCGGAGGGACCCAAGCTCGGATTCCAGAAGGTGTCCGACCCCACCCCCGGGAAGAACCGCGTGCACCTCGACTTCAGCGCCACCGACGTCGATGGCGAGGCGGCGCGGCTGACGGCTGCCGGGGCCAGCGAGGTCGGCCGGCACAGATTCGGCGACAACTTCCGCTGGGTGGTGCTGGCCGACCCCGAGGGCAACGTCTTCTGCGTCGTGGGGCAGTAGCTCGCCGCTCAGCCGCGGGCGAGGAAGAGCGGGTCGTAGCGGATGACGTTCTCCACGACGATCCCGCCGCGGGTGCGAACCCGGTCGAGCCCCCGGATCTGGAACGGCCCGTCGGGACCGGTGCCCCGACCCACATAGTGCACGAACACCAGCTCCTCGCCCTCGGCGGCGCCGGGCACGGTGGCGCTGTCCACCACCTCGAGCTTCAAATCCGGTGCGGCGTCCAGTATCTCGGCGATCTTCGCCGTGTAGGGTTCGATACCGCGGACCGGCTCGGGGTCGCCCGGCCAATAGCCCACGATGTCGTTGGCCAGGATCTCGAAGCCGCGCGACATGCTGGGCGCGGCCCAATACGCGGCGAATACCTCGGCGCTGAATTTCGGGGCGGATTGGACGTCGGTCATCGGTTCTCCTTGGGTCGGGCGCTCCGATCGAGCGCGTTGCGCCAAGCGTGTCGCGGCGGTGTGCGGCGGCACAATTACCTCCGAGGTCATCGCTACGGGTCCGCGGCCGTGGTTAACGTGGCTTCGTGAACCACGCGGCGGTAGGTGTCCTGTTGCGCGAATGGCGCGAGCGTCGACGGGTGAGTCAGCTCGACCTGTCGCTGAGTGTGGGCGTGTCGGCGCGTCATCTGAGCTTTGTCGAGACGGGCCGCTCGCGCCCCAGCCCGGAGATGGTGCTCGCCCTCGCCGAGGGTCTCGACGTTCCGCTGCGGGAGCGCAACACGCTGCTGCTCGCGGCCGGGTTCGCGCCGCGCTACCCGTCGCGTTCGCTGGAGGATGCCGCGCTGTCCCCGGCCCGTGACGCGGTGCAGCGCCTCCTCGATGCCCACGATCCCTATCCGGGCATCGTGATCGACCGCTGCTGGAACATCGTGGGCGCCAACGCCGCGGCGTCGGCGCTTACCGCCGGCCTGCCCGACGATCTGCTCGGCCCGCCGACCAACGTCTACCGGTTGTCGCTGCACCCCGACGGCCTCGCCGGGCGGACCCTGAATTTTCCCGAATGGGCGGGCTACCTGCTGCAACAGTTGCGGCGCACGATCGCGCTCACCGGCGACCCGGGATTGCAGGCGCTCGACGACGAGGTGCGCGGCTATCCGGGAGTTGAAGCGGCCGCCAAGGCATGGAGCTCGCCGCACGACAACGCCGCACTGCTCGTTCCGTTCGAGCTCGATGCCGGCGGCGGGCAACGGCTGTCGATGTTCACCACGCTGACGACGTTTGGGACCCCGCTCGACGTCACGCTCGCCGAGCTCGCGGTCGAGCTGTTCTATCCGGCCGACGCCGCCAGCGCCAGCCTGCTGCGCGGCCGGTAGCGCTCTTACACTGTTCAGGTGACTGTCTCCGGGACGAGCTCGCATACCCACACCATCGACACCGTCGAGCACGCCGCCGCCAGCCCCGACGAGCCGCAGCCGTTCGCCGAGCTGGGGCTCAAAGACGACGAGTACCAGCGGATCCGCGACATCCTGGGCCGCAGGCCCACCGACACCGAGCTGGCGATGTACTCGGTGATGTGGAGCGAACACTGTTCGTACAAGTCGTCGAAGGTTCACCTGCGCTACTTCGGTGAAACCACCACCGACGACATGCGTGCGGGCATGCTGGCCGGCATCGGCGAAAACGCCGGCGTGGTGGACATCGGCGACGGCTGGGCCGTCACCTTCAAAGTCGAGTCCCACAATCACCCGTCCTACGTCGAGCCCTACCAGGGCGCGGCGACCGGCGTCGGCGGGATCGTCCGCGACATCATGGCCATGGGGGCCCGGCCGGTCGCGGTGATGGACCAGCTTCGGTTCGGCGCCGCCGACGCCCCCGACACCCGCCGGGTGGTCGACGGGGTGGTCCGCGGCATCGGCGGCTACGGCAACTCGCTGGGGCTGCCCAACATCGGCGGCGAGACGGTCTTCGATGCGTGCTACGCCGGCAACCCGTTGGTGAACGCGTTGTGCGTGGGCGTGTTACGCCAGGAGGACCTGCATCTGGCGTTCGCCTCGGGCGCCGGAAACAAGATCATCCTCTTCGGCGCGCGCACCGGACTGGACGGCATCGGCGGGGTGTCGGTGCTGGCGTCGGACACGTTCGACAGCGAGGGATCCCGCAAGAAGCTGCCGTCGGTGCAAGTGGGCGACCCCTTCATGGAGAAGGTGCTCATCGAATGCTGCCTCGAGCTCTACGCCGCCGGCCTGGTAATCGGCATTCAGGATCTGGGTGGGGCCGGATTGTCCTGCGCCACATCGGAACTAGCGTCGGCGGGCGACGGGGGTATGGCGATCGAGCTGGACACCGTCCCGCTGCGCGCCAAGGACATGACGCCCGCCGAGGTGCTCTGCAGCGAGTCGCAGGAGCGCATGTGCGCCGTAGTCGCCCCGGAGAACGTCGAAGCCTTCTTGGCGGTGTGCCGCAAATGGGAGGTGCTGGCCACGGTTATCGGCGAGGTCACCGACGGTGACCGGTTGCGGATCACCTGGCGCGGCGAGACGGTCGTCGACGTGCCGCCGCGCACCGTGGCGCACGAGGGCCCGGTCTACCAGCGGCCGGTCGCGCGACCCGAATCGCAGGACGCGCTCAACGCCGACCGCTCAACACGCCTCCCGCGGCCGGCGACCGGGGACGAGTTGCGTGCGACTTTGCTTGCGCTGGTGGGTAGCCCGCACCTGTGCAGCCGTGCCTTCATCACCGAACAATACGACCGGTACGTGCGCGGCAACACCGTGCTCGCCGAGCACGCCGACGGCGGGGTGCTCCGGGTCGACGAGACCACCGGCCGCGGCATCGCGCTGTCGACAGACGCGTCGGGGCGCTACACACTGCTCGATCCCTACGCCGGGGCGCAACTCGCGCTGGCCGAGGCCTACCGCAATGTCGCCGTCACCGGCGCCACCCCGGTCGCGGTCACCAATTGCCTCAATTTCGGCTCCCCGGAAGATCCCGGGGTGATGTGGCAATTCTCGCAGGCGGTGCGGGGATTGGCCGATGGGTGTGCGGCGCTTGGTATTCCGGTGACCGGAGGCAACGTCAGCTTCTACAACCAGACCGGCTCTGCGGCAATCCTGCCCACGCCGGTGGTCGGCGTCCTCGGCGTGCTCGATGACGTCGCCCGGCGCATCCCCACCGGCCTGGGCGGCGAACCCGGCGAGACCCTGATGCTGTTGGGGGAGACCCGCGACGACTTCGACGGTTCCATCTGGGCGCAGGTGACGGCCGACCATCTGGGTGGGTTGCCGCCCGCGGTCGATCTGGCACGCGAAAAGCTGCTCGCCGAGGTGTTGAGCGCGGCGTCTCGCGACGGGCTGGTGTCCGCGGCGCACGACCTGTCGGAGGGCGGCCTCGCGCAGGCCATCGTGGAGGCGGCGCTGGCGGGCGAAACCGGTTGCCGCATCGTACTTCCCGAGGGCACCGACCCGTTCGTGGCGTTGTTCTCCGAGTCGGCCGGCCGAGTCTTGGTGGCGGTGCCGCGCACCGAGGAGAGCCGGTTCAGGGCGATGTGCGAGGCGCGCGGACTGCCCGCGGTGCGCATCGGCGTCGTCGATGAGGCCTCCGACGCCATCGAAGTTCAGGGCCTGTTCACCGTGTCGCTGGCCGAACTGCGTGAGACGTCCGAGGCGGTGCTGCCTCGCCTGTTCGGATGAGCAGTAGCGAACAATCCTGATGAGTGACAGCGGCTTTCGTTGGGCCCGTGCCTTCTTGTTGGCCGCCGCCCTGGTCGGCTGGAGCTTCGTCGGCCCGCGACTGCCCACGGCTTGGCGGACGACGCTACAGGCCGGTGCTGCCGGGTTGCTGGTGCTTGTGACGCGCGCACCGCTGGGGCTATCTCCGCCGCGGCTGTGGTCGGGGCTGCGGCTGGGATCGGCGACCGGCGCGGCGGCGGCGACGGTGATCGCCGCGACGACGACGGTGCCGATGGTGCGGTCGTCCATGGCCGGCCGTGCGGCACCCGGCTCAACGCCCGGCTGGCTGCTGCTGCAGATCCCCGTCGGGACCGTCTGGGCCGAGGAGGCCGCGTTCCGTGCGGCGCTGGCCACCGCCGCTTCCGGCGCCTGCGGCGCAGCGGGTGGAAAACTGATGCAGGCGGCGACCTTTGGGCTCTCCCATATCGCCGACGCGCGGGTGACGGGGGACCCGGTGCTGGGCACCGTGCTGGTGACGGGCGCCGCGGGGTGGCTGTTCGCTTGGCTGGCCGACCGCTCCGGCAGCCTCGCCGCGCCCATGCTGGTGCACCTGGCCATCAACGAGGCCGGCGCGATCGCCGCACTGAGCGTGCGGTGGCGTCAGGGATTGATGGTGTAGTCGCCCACCTGGCGGCCCCACACGTGCTCGAGGAAAAGTGGCGAGCCGAGCTCGAAGTGGTTGTAGGGAGCCATGCTTGCGCCGGTATCCATGACCAGAAACGGCGCCGGCCACAGCTGCCGGGTGATCGTCTGCCAGCAGCCCGGCCGGCCGCCGGGACCGCCCCTGGCGTTGGTGCGGGGCAGGTTCTCCGGCCAGATATACGGATTCGGCGCCCCGGCGATCGCGCCCGCGGCGTGCGCGCCCAGGGAGTAGCCGTTGTCGCCGAGGGCGTTGTGGATCCTGGGACCGACCTCGGCGAAATTGCGTATGGTGCAGAAGATCTCCGGGCTGTACTCGTCGAGCAGCCGGCTGGAGGTGAGCAAATCGTCGGCCCCCCGCGCGAGGTAGGGTCCGCCGCGGCCGAAGACGTCCGCGCCCGTGCCGCCGAGCCCGGCCGCGGCGAGCAACGCCGCATCCAGATCGACGTGCTGACGGTCGAGCGTGCGTGCCGCGGTCACCGCGTCGTCGAGCGCGGCCCACAGGTCCGGTGAGGCGTTGGCGTAGGCCTCGCCGAGGGCGGCCAACCGCGCGACGTCGCTGCGGATTTCGCCCATCCGCGGGTTCACGTCGTCGAGGATCGTGTTGCCGTTGACCACAGAGGCGCCGAACCTCGCGCCCAATCCGGTCAGGGCTTGCGCGGCCGCGCCGAGCGTCAGGTTCAACTTGACCGGGTCCACCTTCTCCGCGATCGAGACGAGCGTCTCGAACACGGTGTTGAACTCGGTGGTCACCGACGTCGCCTCGATCACCGTCGCCGGTGTGATCGGTTGCGGCGCGGGGCGGGGCGGCGGGCTCAGCGCGACGTACTTATTGCCGAACACCGTGGTCGCCTTGATGCTGGCCGCCACGTTGGCCGGGATCCGGTTGAGATACCTGGGGGTGATGTCGAGCACCAGCTTGGCGGCCGGCTTGCCGCCACGGGTGATCTCGGAAATGCCGGCCACCCGGCCGATCTGGACCCCGTTGTAGGTGACCTTCGAGCCGGGGTCCAGGATCAAGCCGGCCCGGTCGGCCACCATGGTGAGCTTCGTCGTCGGCGTGAGGTCACCCCGGAACTGCAGGTACAGCAGCGACCCGACCAGCCCCATGATGACCACCGTCACGAGCCCGACGGACTTGTACGGTGGCCCGCGCCGCACGCGCCGACGCTCCATGAGTTTGAGACCCTAGGGTATGGCCGCCCGCCAAAAGGCCGATCCGGCGAAGACTCGGCAGGCCGTGTTGGACGTCGCGGACTGGCTTCGCGACGAATCCCGGCCGGCCCCCGACCGCGAGAGCCTCGGCACCGCCGTCCGGCTCACCGCCCGCACCCTGGCCGCTGTTGCACCCGGTGCCAGCGTCGAGGTGCGGATTCCGCCCTTCGTCGCGGTGCAGTGCATCGCCGGGCCCAGGCACACCCGTGGCACGCCGCCCAACGTGGTGGAGACCGATCCGCGGACGTGGTTGCTGCTGGCGACCGGGCAGTTGTCCTTCCAGCGGGCGAAGGACACCGGCGCGCTGAGCCTCTCCGGCTCTCGGGCCGGTGAGATCCAACACTGTCTGCCCCTGTCCGACCTCAGCTGAATATAACCGTGAGCTGCAGCTTTACAGTCGGAGGCGGGAATTTTCGCCGCTCAACACGCGCTGTTAATTCGCGGTCGCGGGCGTCGGACCCGTAGACTCCGTTACGTCACCAACCGTTCCCCAGGGAGCCCCCCAATTGTGACCATCCAGGAACCCGAGCAGGACCTGAACTCCCCACGTGAAGAGTGTGGCGTATTTGGGGTCTGGGCCCCGGGCGAGGACGTCGCAAAGCTCACCTATTACGGCCTGTACGCGCTGCAGCATCGCGGGCAGGAAGCCGCGGGCATCGCCGTCGCCGATGGGTCACAGGTGCTCGTCTTCAAAGACCTGGGCTTGGTCAGCCAGGTGTTCGACGAGCAGACGCTGGCGGCGATGCCGGGCCACGTGGCCATCGGCCATTGCCGCTACTCCACCACCGGCGACACCACCTGGGAGAACGCACAGCCGGTGTTCCGCAACACCGCCGCCGGCACCGGCGTCGCCCTGGGGCACAACGGAAATCTGGTCAACACCGCCGAGCTGGCCGCCCGTGCCCGCGACGCGGGTCTGATCGCCCGGCGCTGCCCCGCCCCCGCGACGACGGACTCGGACATCCTGGGCGCGCTGCTCGCGCACGGCGCGGCGGATTCCACCCTCGAGCAGGCCGCGCTGGACCTGCTGCCCACGGTGCGGGGCGCGTTCTGCCTGACCTTCATGGACGAGAACACGCTGTATGCGTGCCGCGATCCGCACGGCGTGCGGCCCCTTTCACTCGGCCGGCTGGACCGCGGCTGGGTGGTGGCCTCCGAGACGGCGGCCCTCGACATCGTCGGCGCGTCGTTCGTCCGCGACATCGAGCCCGGCGAACTGCTGGCGATCGACGCCGACGGGGTGCGCTCCACGCGCTTCGCCAGCCCCACCCCCAAGGGCTGCGTCTTCGAGTACGTCTACCTGGCGCGCCCGGACAGCACACTGGCCGGCCGGTCCGTGCACGCCACCCGGGTCGAGATCGGCCGCCGGCTGGCCCGCGAATGTCCGGTCGAAGCCGACCTGGTGATCGGCGTCCCGGAGTCGGGCACCCCCGCCGCGGTCGGATACGCGCAGGAGTCCGGCATTCCGTACGGGCAGGGTCTGATGAAGAACGCCTACGTCGGGCGGACCTTCATCCAGCCGTCCCAGACCATCCGCCAGCTCGGTATCCGGCTGAAGCTCAACCCACTTCGCGAGGTGATCCGCGGCAAGCGGCTCATCGTCGTCGACGACTCGATCGTGCGCGGGAACACCCAGCGTGCGCTGCTGCGCATGCTGCGCGAGGCCGGGGCCGTCGAAGTCCACGTGCGGATCGCGTCGCCGCCCGTGAAATGGCCGTGCTTCTACGGCATCGACTTCCCGTCGCCGGCCGAGCTGATCGCAAATGCCGTGCAGGACAAAGAGGAAATGCTCGAAGCGGTGCGGCACGCCATCGGCGCCGACTCCCTTGGCTACATCTCGTTGCGGGGCCTGGTCGCGGCGTCCGAACAACCCGCGTCGCGGCTGTGCACCGCCTGCTTCGACGGCCGGTATCCGATCGAGCTGCCCGAGGAGACGGCCCTGGGCAAGAACGTCATCGAGCACATGCTCGTCAACGCCGCGCGCGGAGCCGGGCTCGACGATCTGGCTCCCGACGAAGTCCCGATCGTCCACTGACGGACGTCCGGTGCGCCGCTTCCACCACGTTTGATCACGGCGGTCGGCGGCGCCCGGTAGCCTTTATCGCGATGACGGATCCCGGAAAAAGCCCCGGACGCAACCCGGGCAGCCACGGCATCACCTACGCATCGGCCGGGGTGGACATCGAGGCCGGCGACCGCGCCGTGGAGATGTTCAAGCCGCTGGCGACGAAGGCCACCAGACCCGAGGTGCGGGGCGGCCTGGGCGGGTTCGCCGGGTTGTTCGCTTTGCGCAACGACTACCGCGAACCCCTGCTGGCGGCGTCCACCGACGGCGTGGGAACCAAGCTGGCGGTGGCCCAGGCGATGGACAAGCACGACACCGTCGGGCTGGACCTGGTCGCGATGGTGGTCGACGACCTCGTGGTCTGCGGCGCCGAGCCGCTGTTTCTGCAGGACTACATCGCGGTGGGCCGGACGGTACCGGAACGCCTCAGCGCGATCGTGGCGGGCATCGCCGAGGGATGCGTGCGTGCCGGCTGCGCGCTGCTCGGCGGCGAAACCGCCGAGCACCCGGGTCTGATGGAACCCGACCACTACGACATCTCGGCTACGGGCGTCGGCGTCGTCGAGGCCGACGACGTGCTGGGACCCGATCGCGTCAAACCCGGCGACACGATCATCGCGATGGGATCCTCCGGCCTGCATTCCAATGGCTACTCGCTGGCCCGCGCGGTGCTACTCGAGATCGACCGGATGAACCTGGCCGGCTACGTCGAGGAGTTCGGTCGGACTCTGGGCGAAGAGCTGTTGGAGCCGACGCGGATCTACGCCAAAGACTGCCTGGCGCTGGCCGCCGAGACCCATGTCCGCACGTTCTGCCATGTCACCGGAGGTGGGCTGGCCGGCAACCTGCAACGCGTCATCCCGCACGGCCTGGTCGCCGAGATCGACCGGGGGACCTGGACGCCCGCACCCGTGTTCGCCATGATCGCCCAGCGTGGTCGGGTGACGCGGGAGGAGATGGAGAAGACGTTCAACATGGGCGTGGGCATGGTCGCCGTGGTCGCGCCCGAGGACACCGACCGTGCCCTGGCCATCTTGACGGCCCGCCACTTGGACTGCTGGGTGTTGGGGACTGTGTGCAAGGGCGGTAAAGAAGGCCCGCTGGCAAAGCTCGTCGGACAGCACCCGAGGTTTTAAACGGCCGAAGCCGGGTCAGCCCCGGCGCAAGGCGGATTGCGCCGGCATTGGCGCGGTGAGTGTCAGCGGCGCCAGTCGTCGCTGTCTTCCCAGGAGTCGCCGGCGCCATCGTCCTCCAGCTCGGCGGTTTCCTCACCGCCCGACAGTTCGCGCTGAAGCCGCTGAAAGTCGGTCTGCGGAGAACTGTATTTGAGTTCTCGAGCAACCTTGGTCTGCTTTGCCTTAGCCCGGCCGCGGCCCATGGGGGAACCCCCTCGCGCAATAACGGAGCGGCCCGAATCAGGCGGCTCCGATCTCCTGGTGTCGTTATTGTCCTGCCGACAGTTTACCGTGCCTTGCGGTCGGGCGTCGGTGCCCCCTGCCGCTGTGGCGGACGTCATCGACGATTATCTCGCACCGCCCCGCAGCCGTTCAACGGCCAGCCGTCCCGCACCGATCTGTTCCGTCGGCGGCAACGAATCGGCGTCGATCACCGCAGCCACCGCGCCCTGCGGACCGGTCGCCAGCTCGGTGCCGGCCGGCACCCCGCGCTTCACCAGCGCCAGGGCCACGGGCCCGAGGTCCACGTGATCCACCACGGTGCCGAGGCGGCCGATGGCGCGACCGCCGGCGAGCACCGGGTCACCCGTCGACGGCCGCTCCACTGAGCCGTCGAGGTGCAACAGCACAAGCATCCGGGGCGGTTTACCGAGGTTGTGCACGCGGGCGACCGTCTCCTGCCCCCGGTAACAGCCCTTGTCCAGGTGAACCGCGGAGCCGATCCACCCCACCTCGTGCGGAATCGTGCGCTCGTCGGTGTCGACGCCCAGTCGCGGCCGCAGCGCCGCGACCCGGTGCGCTTCGTAGGCCCAGACCCCGGCGGGTCGCAGACCGGCCTGCGCCAGACGTTCCTGCCACCGGGCGGAGTCGTCGCGCGGGACCAGCAGATCGAGTTCGATCTGTCCGGCGGGGGCGCCGGGCATCCGGCGCACGAAGCCACCGCCGGCAAGCGGAACCGCCGTCAGCTCGGCGGGCAGGGCGTCCAGGCCGAGCGCATCGAGCACCGCCCGGTCGGCCAGGCGCGGACCCAACAGCGAGAGCACGGCCAGGTCGGCGGCTGCCGGGGAGACGTCCGACCAGAACACCATTTTGCGCAGATAGGCCAGCAGCGGTTCGCCCCGCCACGGTTCGGTGTCGAGGTAGGTGGTGCCGCCGAGTTCGGTTTGGATCCAGTGGTCCTCGACGCGCCCTTGGCCGTCGAGGCTGAGGTTCTGCGTGCTGGCGCCCTCGGGGAGGTCGCTGACGTGTTGGGTGGAGATGCTGTGCAGCCATTTCTGGCGGTCCCCACCGATCAGGGTGAGCACGGCGCGGTGCGAGCGGTCCACCACTACCGCGCCGGTCTCGGCCGCGCGCTGCTCGCCCAGCGGATCGCCGTAATGCCAAACGGCGCCCGCGTCGGGTCCGGTATCGGGTGCAGGTACTGCAGACACACATCAACTCTACGGACCGGTGCGCGGTCCATCCGACGAGCGTGCGGGCGGCTTTACGTTCGCGGCTAGGCTTTACCCCCATGGCAGGCCAGACGGGTGTGATCGTCACGCTGGACGGCGCGATCCATCCGCCCGATGTGCCGCTGCTGCACGCCGACGACCTGGCAGCGGTCCGCGGCGACGGCATCTTCGAGACGCTGTTGGTCCGCGACGGCAGGCCCTGTCTGGTCGAGTCCCACCTGCAGCGGCTGACCCAATCGGCCAGGCTGATGGATCTGCCCGAGCCCGACCTGCCCGCCTGGCGCAGCGCGATCGGCGTGGCCGCCGGGCAGTGGGCGGCGGGCACCGCTGATGAAGGCGCAATGCGCCTCATCTACAGCCGCGGCCGGGAGAGCGGAACGGCGCCGACCGCCTACGTGATGATCACCGCTGTCCCGGATCGCGTGACGGCGGTTCGGCGGGAGGGCCTGGCCGCCATCACATTGGACCGCGGGCTGGCCGCCGCCGGTACCGACGCGATGCCGTGGCTGCTGGCAGGGGCCAAGACGCTGTCCTATGCGGTGAACATGGCCGCCTTGCGTCATGCCGCCCGGCAGGGCGCCGGTGACGTGATCTTCGTCAGCTCGGACGGCTACATCCTGGAAGGCCCTCGCTCGACCGTGGTGATCGCGACCGATGCCGAGCCGCCGGGAGGCGGGAACCTGTGCCTGCTGACACCCCCGCCGTGGTATCCGATTTTGCGGGGCACCACGCAGCAGGCGCTCTTCGAGGTGGCGCGGGCCAAGGGCTACGACTGCGACTATCGCGCGCTACGGCCCGCCGATCTCAATGCCGCGCAAGGAATCTGGTTGGTCTCGAGCATGACGTTGGCGGCGCGGGTACACACGCTCGACGGTCGTCCGCTCCCCAGGTCGCCGATGGCCGCGGAATTCGCCGCGCTGATCGACTCCGCGATCGTCAGCGATCGCTAAGCGCTGAATTGTGTTGTCGCCTCGCGGAATCGCGGGTACGGTCGGCCGTACACAAGGAAGGAGGTGGTCCGCGAATTGATAGCTTCATGGACATGTGAGGTGGCTGCGCGCTAGCAGCAGTGGCTTTCGAAGAGCCGGCGATATACGCGCGCTGGCGAATTCCCCGTAGCCACCCGGCCCCCGAGCTTCCGGTGTGTCCACCCGGTTGCCATGCTCGGGGGCCGCTCCATGTCCGGAGCCGTTACTGGCCCACCTTCGTGGCGATCTGCCCGGTCAGTTTGCCCGCTTGACCGTTCTCGCCCTCGGGGCCGCACAGCAACAGGTCTACGACCACACTGGACACCGCATGCAGCGCGTGGTGGCAGATCCGGGCGCCCGGCGCCTCAGTCCGCTGCTGGAAGATCGTCGGCACGGTTCCGGTGACCTCGCCGAACCTCCATCCGGTGGTTTTGCCGTTGGTGGCGGTCACCGTCACCGATTGCCCGGCGCAGGCTTTCCACTTCTCCGCCGACGCCTGGACGAAGGCACCGGCCTTGTCGGTGGACGGGAAAGCTACCACCGATTCGAAGACTCGGTGGGCGGGCTCCTGGCCGGGACTGTGAACTGCCTGGCCGGAAACCGCGGTGTAGCCGCTCGCCCGGTACGCGGACTCCGCGATGGGCTCGTAGGCGCCCAGGCAGTCCGGGTTGGACAGGGTCCATCGGGGCGAACGCATCCCGCTCGTCTTGTCGGACACGACCAGGTTCGGCTCGCCCACGATGGCGCTCACATCGGCGGGGCCGAGTAGATACGCGTCCAGATTCGGGAGGTTCGCGGCGGTCGGGGCACTCGGTGCCGTTGAAGCCGGGACGCCCGTGGTGGCTTTCGGGGATGGCTTCGTCTTGCCGCCCTGCGTGGCCACTACGACGACGATCGCGATCACGGCGACGACGGCCGCGGCCGCGCCGCCGATGATCATCAGCCGCTTGCCGGACCCGCCGCCGGCACCCGCGGCCCCCACGGTCGGTGCGGCAGCTTCGGGCGGACCGCTGGTTGGCGCCGCGGCATCGGGCTGCGGCGGGGCCGACGCCGGTGCCTGCGTCTTTTGCGTGGCCGCGGCCGCCGGCGAACCGTCCTTGGCCTCGATCTCGGCCAGCACGTTGTCGATCTCGGTGCGGGTGCGGTAGGTGACGTCGTGGCGCAGGCGCAACATGCGCAGCAGCTGGCCGATGTCCCCGCGAGCGCTGGGATCGTCGCCGTCCTCATCGAGCCCCTGCCGGAGTTCGATCAACAGCTGGGTCTGCTGCTGCGGGCTGAGTTCCTTTTCGGCGAGGGTGTCGCCCAACCGGGTGATGTATCCGAACGGCACCGGCGGCTCTTCGGGCAGCGGGTCCGGCAACGGCACCGGCTTGCTCTGCAACGCGTGTACCGCCGTGACGAGTTGGATGCCTGCGTCGACGGTCGGTTCCCGATAGTCGATGATCTGCAACGAGGCAAGGGGATTCACGCGCATGCTGTCGATGTCGCCGACCCGGACCGGCAGGATCGGCCGGTTCAGCGCCCGTGCGTAACGCAACTCGGCCTGACTGGGCTTGGACTGCAGCCAGTTGTTGGACAGCGCCACGATGAACACGTCACACGAGCGAATCTGCTCAAGAATCTTGTGCCACCACGACTCACCGCCGCCGAGCTCTTGATCGAACCAAACCTGTTGCTGTCCGCGGCGAAGTGCGGTCGTCAGGGCGTCGACCGTCGCCCTGTCCTGGCTCGAGTAGCTGATGAACAGCGGCATCGCGGTCTCCTACGGGCGGGCGTAGCAAACGGACGGTGAAATCCGCGCATGCCGCTATTGGGCATGCGCCGATACCGTATCAGTGCTGGGCCGTGCCGGACCGCGCAAATTTGCGGTCGCTCGGGGCGGCGGCGACCAATCTCATCCGTGTCCGCCGTCGACCGCGGACGCTTGCTCGGGCGGGTGGAATTCGGCGTAGCGACGCGAGAATTCGTTACCGGGAACCGGCCACTGTTCGCCGGTGGATCCCCGTACGATCCAGTCGCCCTCCGCCGCGGTCGTCGGCCCCTCCAAGGTGTTCACGGTCTCCCCTGGGTAGGCCGGGCGGGCCTGAACGCGTCCCTTTCGTCGCCAGCGACCCTCGCCGGCGGGCTCGTACGTGTCCCGGAAGATGTCGTCGCGAACGGACCACACCTTGCCGTCTTCCTGGATCGCCCAGTCGCCGGCGTCGGCGCGCATCACGTGCCCCGCATCCGACGTCCATGTCCATGGGGTGCTTCGTTGTTCGGCGGTCACCGTTCCCACCCGGGTGAAGGACTGCCACAGCGGACGCGACCGGAAACCGAGCTGGCGCAGACTCCACAACGTGGCCGCCAGGCTGCGCACCGCGGCGTTGAGCAGATCCGGGTTGCTCTCGACGACCGACCAGTCCACCAGCTTGTCGTGGATCTTGCGCGAATCATCGCGCGGCGAACCGCATTTCCAGCCGTTGCGCCGGTAGTAGCGGCACCAATCCTCGTGCTCCGCATGGGCCATGCTCATCGCCGAATCCGGGTCGAAGCCCATGAGGGCGAGCTGTTCCAAGGGGGGCAGTGCCGCCATGTCGTGGCCGGACAGCTGTGCCGGTGGGCTGCCCCACGTGTTCCAGGTGTGCCCCGCGATCTGCTCGACCATCCACAGCGCGTTGCGCACCTGCCGGCGGTTGGACCCGCGGTAGAACTCGTCGAGCTCGGACCACGGCATCGCGGCGGCGGACCGCGGCGCGCCGGGAGCGATCGTCGAGACGTACCGTTCGTGGATCAGCCTGGCCGCGCGCTCCCAGGTGTCCCGCACCTGGCCCTCTTGGGTGTCCAACACCAGCGAGTAGGACTGCAGCCGGCCGACCACCTGGATCGAGTCGTCGCTGATGCTGGTGTTGAGGTCCGAGGCGTAGATGGGCATGTCAGGGAAGCGGGCCGCCAGCCTGGCGGCGGTCGTCGCCGCATGGGAGTCCACGAAGATCACGGCGCTGATCGTCGGGTCGGCGTCGCCGATCAGCTGCAGCATCGTCGGCACCGTCGGCGCCTCCGCCGTGGCATCGATGCTCGGCCCCTCCGATATGAAGCCCGCCTGCTGCCGGTAGAACTCGTGATCCGCCAGGTACTCCTGGGCGTCCCTTTCGACCAGCGTGAGCGCGGGCAACGGCACCGCCCCCGGTGGGGTGTAGAAGTCGCGTTCCAGGGCGCGCTGAGTGAGGTCCGCGCACAGCGCAAGGGTCAATTGTGAGGTGCCGCAGACGAATACGCGTTTGATGCGCCCCGTCGCGATGATGCCGTCGAGCAGTCTGCCCGCCGTCACCTCGTACTTGCCGATCACGTCGGCAGCCCAGCGGGTATCCGATCCGCCGAACTGCTGGGCCCGCCAGGCCTGGGCCAGCCACGGGTCGTCCATCCGCACGATCAACGGCAACCGCCGCTTGTGGGCGACTTCGTCGAGCCGGTGGCCGATCAGGTCCAGCCACAGCAGGTTGATCGCCGGGTCGGGCGCCATCAGATAGAGCCGGGACAGGCGGCGCCACAGCCGCAGCGAGACCAGGGTGGACGGGTTGTTGAAGTCCACCAGGACCACCCGGGCGCCCTGTCTGCGGGCCCGCTGCACCCGGTCGTCGCTGGCGCCGGTGATGACGACCAGCGTGCCGCGTCGGTCCAGCGTCCGCGCGACCCCGCTGATCATCGACTGCGTGTCACCGTCGACGCCGACGATGGCGGTGACGGAATCGGCCAGGTTGGCCCGCATCCGGTCCACCTGGGCTCGGAAGACCCCGACCACGACGCCGCCCAGCCCGGTGAAGATCGCCGACAGCGCCGCGATGCGGGCCAGCTCCAGGCCGACCGGCGTCGGATTCGGGCAAGTCCGTCCGCTCACCGAGAAGTCGCCGGTGCCGCCCTTGACCAGACTGGCCGTCGCCATCAGCGGGGTGAAGAAGGCCGGGTGGTTGGCGTCGTGGCAACCCCAGTACGAGCTGAGGCCGAGGATCGCCGTCATGGCGACCAGGGCTGCGATCAGGGTGAAAGAAACACCCACCACCCGGTGGCTACTGCCCGAGCGGAAGGTCAGCACGGATGCCCAGACCAGCACCGTCACCACGATCGCGAGCGTCGGCATCGATCCGGGCCTGCCGAACCACCCCACGGCCGGCGGCAGCACGTCGATGAGCCCGGGCTGCAGGTCGAGCACGAACAGATAGGCGATGAGGAGCACGCCGACCGTTGTCACACCCCACCGCAAGAAGGGCGAGGGTGCGCTCGTCGGACGCATCCGCCGATCTCCCTTCGCGCGATATCGGCTGCTCGGACGTCGAACAGTACACGCAAAAGATCGGCCGAAAGCAATGATTCCGGGTCGGCGCGCACGACCCGGTTGCCCGGGTGGGCAATGGGTCGGCGGTTAGCCCGCGTAGCGCGAGAGCCGCGCCGAAAGATGCGGAACCAGACCGCCGTCGGCGTCGACTCGCTCCTCGACGTACGCCAGGTCGCCGCCCTCGACGATGCCGTACAGCCGCTTCGCGCCGCCGACCAACACGCCCGATCGGCTGCGGGCCAGCGCATCAGTCACCAACTCCCACGACGACTGGGTACGCGGCCGGCCATAGAACAGTTCGACGTAGCCGGCCGAATGGGCGAGCAGCAACTCGATGGCCTGAGATTCGCTGGGGTCGTCGGGGTCGCTGACGAAGCGCCAGAAGCCCGTCTCACGCAACCCGTGTTCCTGGTAATCGCCCGTGTCGCTGATCCGCCAGGACCGGGATTCCCAATTGAGGTAATCGCCGCCGTCGTGCGAGACCACGATCTGCTGGCCGAACCGGTAATCCCCGTCGTGTCCACGGCCCTCGCCGTGTCCGCGCCACACACCGACCAGCGGTAGCAGCGCCAGCAATGCGTCGTGCAGGTTGGCGCCTTCGCGCAGGTTGGCGGTGTCGGCGGGAAGCGGCAGGTCGTCGAAGGCGGGGATGTTGCGGCCGGCGGTCAGCTTGGCGCGCTCGGCGGCTGCGGCCACCGCGCGGTCGCCGGAGCTAACAGAACTCAACGATTCGTCGGAAGTCGTGCGCCACTCTCCCCCGCAAGCGGGAGGGACCCCCACCCCATCGCTGCGCTCTGGATCGTCGCCGGCGCGGGTCACGATTCGTCAGTGATGAGCCGGTACAGCGTGTAGAGCGCAAACCATGAGATCACCACGACCGACACGACCAGCATGATCTCGAAGAAGAGCGCCACGGAGATCAGTCTATTCGCCCCGCGGGATCCCGGTCGGGGCAGCGGGCGTCTCAGGCGATCTTGACATCCACCTCGTGGATGCCCGCACCCGATGGGGTCACCACGGCGTTGCCGTTACCCGCCGACGACAAGGCGCGCAGCTTCCACGACCCCGGCGCCGCGAAGAACCGGAAGTCGCCGGTGGCCGACGCGACGACCTCGGCCGTGAATTCGTCGGACGAGTCGAGCAAGCGGACGAACGCGCCACCCACCGCCTGGCCGTCGCCGTCCACGACCCGGCCGGTGATCACCGTTTCCTTCTCCAGGTCGACGCCGGCGGGCAAGGTCAGGCCTTGCTTCGGGGCAGAGCACATATCAGTCAGCTTCCCAACTCGATCGGGGCACCCACCAGGGAGCCGTATTCCGTCCAACTTCCGTCGTAGTTCGTGACGTTTTTGTGGCCGAGTAATTCCCGGAGCACGAACCGGGTGTGCGACGAGCGCGCCCCGCTGCGGCAGTACGCGATCGTCTCCTTGGTGCCGTCCAGGCCGGCGTCGGCGTACAGCTTCGCCAGCTCCTCGTCGGAACGCCAGTCCAGCCTGATCGCTCCGGGAACGTGGCCGGTGTCGTACGCGCTGGTGTCCTCGTCGACTTCGACGAAGACGACACCGGCGGCGTCTAGATTGCTCTCGGCCCCGTCCGCGGAGACCAGGACGTCGGAGCGTGCCATGCGGGGGTCCTTTCGGTCGCTTCCTACGAGCGGGTCACGAGACGCGCGCGGCGGCCCCGGAACCGTGCGACCAAGGGGTAGAGCTGGCAGCCCAGGCAGATGCCGAAGGCGGCATTGAGGAACGCGGCGGTGAGCGCGGCGGCGGTGGCGATGACGCCGATCACGAACGCGCCCGCGGCGAACGCGGCGACACCCGCGAGCGCGAAGACGAGGCCGACGAGCTGGGCGAACTTCAAGGGTGCGACCGGTTCGCGCTCCGTCACGGGGCCGAGCCGGGGCGCCACCACGCCGGCGAATATTCGCCCGTAGGGATGCTTGCGAGGGCCGCCGACGGCGCCGACGGCGAAGATGACGGCCTGCACCCCCAGAATCGCCGCCGCGCCCGGCGCGCTGATGGCGGATACGGCGAGCGCCGCCACCAGGACTGCGGTGGTGACCCAGGCGGCGAACCTCGGGCCCCGTACGTCGACGGTGTCTGGCTGGGTGCTGTTGTTGGTGTTCGGCACGGTGGTACTCCTGGATACGCCTGTTGCTTGTCTGCTTTTGGGAACGAACGAAGGGAGTCAGGCCACGGCAACGTTCCGGGCTGCTCCGAGTGCTACGCGCGAAGGCGCACGCCACTCAGCAGCTACAGCGACAGCAACAGCCCGCGGTGCGGCACAGATCGACTGCGCGGCGTTGGGTGAGCAAAGGCTCAAGGCGGGCTAGCACGTCGGCAAGCTTACCGAATGACCGCGAACGATCAAATCAACGGCGGTTGCTGGGCGGACCGCAGGCTTTGGACGGTGACGAGCTCACGACTGCTTGAACCCGTCCAGGTTGACGGTCACTCCGTAGCTGATGCCTTCGATGATGACGTCGGAGCCGCGTGCCCCCTCGGTCTTCGGCGCCACCCCGAACGGAAGCCGCTGGTTGGGCACTTTGGTGGTGAAGGCGCGCAGGACCGCGTCCCGCTTGTCGTCCGGGACGGTCTGGTCCGCGGTGTCCGGACCGGTGAGGATGCCCGTCGGCGTGATCACCAGGGTCGCCTGATCGTCCGGGGCGATGGACAGGTCCACCGACACGCTGACCCGGTGCTCGAAGTTGGCCGAGTCCGGGGTGCCGCTGAACACCAGGCCATGGCTGTCGGAAATGCCCGACGCGGTGACGCCGCCGGTTGCGGTGTTGGTTTCCCTGGGCGGCGCCTCGACCATCAAATCGCTGATGCCCATGTAGCGGCCCAGATGGGTCGAGCCGATGATGATGCGACTCTCGAGCTTGCCGACCGGCAGTGTCGCGTGGGGCCCGATCAGCCAGGACGAGTGGGTCAGGTCGACCGAGTACATGGTGGCTTCCAGCGTGGCCTCACCGACCGTCGCGTGGTCGACGGCGTTGGCCTTGATCTCCAGCTGGTTGTAGTGGTCGCGCATGGCCTGGGGGATGAAGGGGAACGCCACGATGGCGACGAACGGGTCCGACCTCAGGTTGGCGGCTTTGCGGACGCTGCACGACAGCCGGTATTCGGCGTAGATGCTGCTTCCGTAGTCGACGGCCACGGCGCCGACCGCGACCACGACGAGGGCGGCCGTCACGGCCGCCGCCCCGATCAGGACCTTGCGCACCCGCACATTGTCGCGTAGCCCCGCGCCCGCCGTGCGTCCGACCGCCCGGGTGGCGGGGCTCACACTGCCATCCTCGCCACGCCAAAATGGCAGGTGGCAAGTTATCGTTAGATGACCTGGCAACTAACGCGTCGTTGCGTTGCGAACTGTGAAGATGCCGTTCCCCCGAGCTGGAGGGGCTAGTTGGAGCTATTACTGCTGACTTCGGAGCTGCATCCCGACCCCGTCCTGCCGTCGCTGTCGCTACTTCCCCACACCGTCCGGACGGCGCCGGCGGAGCCGTCGTCGTTGCTCGAGGCGGGGACGGCGGACGCCGTCCTGGTGGACGCGCGCACCGACCTGTCGTCGGCGCGCGGCCTGTGCCGGTTGTTGAGCACCGCGGGCCGCTCGGTCCCGGTCCTGGCTGTGGTCAGCGAAGGCGGCCTGGTGGCGGTCAGCGCCGACTGGGGGCTGGACGAGATCCTGCTGCCCAGCACCGGCCCCGCCGAGATCGATGCCAGGCTGCGGTTGGTGATCGGCCGCCGCGGCGGGCTGGCCGACCAGGAGAGCGCCGGCAAAGTGAGCCTGGGCGAGCTGGTGATCGACGAGGGCACCTACACGGCCAGGCTGCGGGGCCGTCCGCTCGACCTGACCTATAAAGAGTTCGAGTTGCTGAAGTACCTGGCCCAGCACGCCGGTCGCGTCTTCACCCGCGCGCAACTGCTCCACGAGGTGTGGGGATACGACTTCTTCGGCGGCACGCGCACCGTCGATGTGCACGTGCGTCGGCTGCGGGCCAAACTCGGCCCCGAATACGAGGCGTTGATCGGCACCGTCCGCAACGTCGGGTACAAGGCGGTCCGGCCGGCACGCGGGCGCGCGCCGATCGCGGAGCCCGATGACGCCGAGGGTGCCGACGACGTCGAATCCGGTGCCGAGGGCCTGCACCAACCCGTGGGCGACGCCCTGCGCAGTCAGTGACCGCGCCCGCCTGGCGCTCGACGCTCACCGCCGACGAGCAGCGGCAAGTGCGCGAACTCGTCACGGCGGCCACGGAATTCGATGGCGTGGCCCCGGTCGGCGAACAGGTGCTGCGCGAGCTCGCGCACGACCGCACCGGCCATCTGCTCATCACCGAGACCGACGAGGTCGTCGGCTACCTCAACCTCACGCGCGATGCGGAAGCCGGGATGGCGGAACTCGTGGTGCACCCGCAGGTCCGGCGGCTTGGATTCGGGACCGCCCTGGTGCGCTCGGCGCTGGCCGAGACCGGGGGACGCAACCGGTTCTGGGCGCACGGCACCCTCGAGCCCGCCCGGGCCGCCGCCTCGGCGATGGGTCTGGTTCCGGTGCGTGAGCTGCTGCAGATGCGACGGACGTTGCGCGACACGCAGGATTTGGTCCGTCCCGCGCCCGGTGTGCGGATCCGCACCTACGCGGGCACCACCGATGACGCCGAGCTGCTGCGCGTGAACAACGCCGCGTTCACCAGGCATCCCGAGCAGGGCGGCTGGACCGAGACCCAGCTGGCCGAGCGGCGCAGCGAACCGTGGTTCGACCCCACCGGTTTGTTCCTCGCGTACGACGAGTCCGACGCCGGTCAGCGGGGCAAGCTGCTGGGCTTCCACTGGACCAAGGTGCATCCCGATCAGCCCGGCCTGGGGGAGGTGTACGTCGTCGGCGTCGACCCGTCGGCGCAGGGCCGCGGGTTGGGGCGGACCCTGACAGCCATCGGTCTCGAGTCGTTGGCGCAGCGGCTGGCCGGGTCCGCCGAGCCGACCGTGCTGCTCTACGTGGAGTCGGACAACGTCGCCGCCGTGCGCACTTATCAGCGCCTGGGCTTCACCACTCACAGCGTGGACACCGCCTACGCGGTCGCTCCCGAGTGACCGCGCACGCAGGCGGCGGGTCGGGTATCCCCGGCTGTTCACCTGCGCCTGCTACTCAACTGGTGCCGCGGGCCGCATCCGAGCATATTTTCGCCGCTGCGCGGCAACCTCTTGGGAGACGGCCGGCGGCGCACACGCGGGTACGAATGGTCAGGAAGCGGGATCGGTGAGGCTCGACAGGGGTGGCGGGGCGCTGGCGGCGCTGGTGGCGCTGGCTGTCGGTGCGGTCGTGATGACGGGCTGTGGCAGCGATCAGAACCCTCGGGGAGCGCCGTCGCCAGCAGTCTCCGGGATCACCGGTACGGCGGGATGTGGCGGCAAGAACCAGCTCACCGCAGAAGGCTCGACGGCCCAACAGAACGCCATGTCGCTGTTCAACCAGGTCTGGGGGCAGTACTGCCCGGGCAAGAGCGTGGCGTACAACCCGACCGGTTCGGGGGCGGGGCGGGAGCAGTTCATCGCCGGCCATGTCGATTTCGCGGGCGCCGACTCCCCGCTGGCCGCCGACCAGATCGGCCCCGCCGCCGCGCGCTGCGACGGAAACCCGGCGTGGGACTTGCCGCTGGTGTTCGGGCCGATCGCATTGGTTTACAACCTGCCCGGAGTCCCGGCGCTGGTGGTCAGCAGCGATGCGTTGGGCAAGATCTTCAGCGGACGGATCACGGCCTGGAACGACCCCATCCTGGCGGCGCTCAATCCCGGCGTCGCCCTGCCCGATACCAGGATCACGCCGATTTACCGAACGGACTCGTCGGGAACCACCGACAACTTGCAGAAGTTTCTGACGGCCTCCGCGCCGCAGAGCTGGACCAGAGGCGTCGGCACCGAGTTTCAGGGCGGGGTGGGCGAGGGCGCCACGAAATCGGCCGGGGTCGTCCAGGTGGTGCGGGCCACCCCCGGAGCCATCGGTTACGTCGAGAAGGGGTTCGCCGACCAGGGCGCCATCCCCTACGCCCGGATCGCCACCAACAAGGGCGCCGTCGTCCCGCTCACCAACGACACGGCCACCAACGCCGTGAAAGCGACGCAATTCGTGGCCGACGGCAACGACCTGGTGCTCGACCTCAACGCCATGTACAGCTCCCAGGAGCCGGGTGCCTACCCGTTGGTGCTGGCGACGTACGAGATCGTGTGCTCGAAAAGCTCCGACCCCAACACCTCCGGAGCGATCAAGTCGTTCCTCACGGTGGCCGCCGGCAGCGGGCAGACCGACCTTCCGTCGGCCGGCTACGTCCCGCTGCCCGATAGGGTCAAAGAGCGGCTCGCTGCCGCGATCGACGCCCTGCAGTAACCAGGTTGCCCCGCAGTCAAGGAGCGACAGAACCGTGCCGGGATCACCGTGACCACGCCGAACCCCGTCGACGCCGGTTCGGGCGCGACCGTCGCCGCGCCGTTTCCCGAGGCGCCGCTGATACCGATCAGCCCGTGGGGAGAGGGGCGCCCGCAGGTGGGAGATCGGGCTTTCCGTTGGCTCGCCAACGGCTCGGGCTTGTTGATCGTGGCCGTGATGGCGGCGATCGGCGGATTCCTGTTGCTGCGCGCGGTACCGGCCTTGAAACGCGACCGCGAGAACTTCTTCAGCTACGGCGGAAACTGGGCCACCACCGACGCGTCGGCGATGCACTTCGGCATCTCCGATCTGCTGAAGGTCACGCTGTTCGTGTCGGCGTTCGCGTTGATCCTGGCGATGCCGGTCGCGCTGGGCGTCGCCATCTTCATCACGCAGTACTCGTCGCGACGCGTCGCCGGCGCCCTGGCCTACGCCGTCGACCTGCTGGCCGGGGTGCCCTCGATCATCTACGGTGCGTGGGGCCTGTACGTGCTGGCGCCGGAGCTGCGGCCGTTGGCCACCTGGCTGAACCGCTCCTTGGGCTGGTGCTTCCTGTTCGCCGATGGCAACGCGTCGATCGCCGGTGGCGGCACCATCTTCACCGGCGGCGTGGTCCTTGCGGTGATGATCCTGCCGATCATCACCGCGGTCACCCGCGAAGTGTTCATCCAGACACCGCGGGAGGAGGTCGAGGCGGCGCTGGCGCTCGGCGCGACCCGTTGGGAAGTGGTGAAGACGATCGTGCTGCCCTTCGGGCGGTCCGGATACATCAGTGCGGCAGTGCTGGGGCTTGGTCGCGCCATGGGGGAGACGGTCGCGTTGCTGATCATCTTGCGGGGAACCCAGGCGGCCTTTGGTTGGTCGCTGTTCGACGGCGGCTCCACGGTCGCGACGAAAATCGCGGGGGCTGCGGCCCAATTCGACGACCAGTACAAGGCGGGCGCATACATCGCCGCCGGGTTGGCGCTCTTCGTGCTCACCTTCCTGGTCGACGCCCTGGCGCGTGGCGCCGCCGCCGGAACCAGATGGGGCGGCCGATGACCTCGATGCTGGACCGCCCGCTCAAGCCGCGCACGTTCTCGCGACCGAGCCGGCGCCGCCGGGTCGCCGATCGCCTTGCGTTGGTGCTGGTTTCGCTGTCGATGGCGATCGCGGTGACCCCCTTGCTGTTGGTGTTGCACTCGGTGTTCGCCAGGGGTTTCAGGGCCGTCGTGTCGACCGCTTGGTGGACGCACTCGCAAGCGGGCATGACCGCCTTCGTGGCCGGTGGCGGCGCGTACCACGCGATCGTCGGCACCGTCCTGCAGGGACTGGTATGCGCGCTGATCTCCATCCCGGTCGGCCTCATGCTCGGCATCTATCTGGCCGAATACGGTGGCGGCACCCCGCTGGGCAGGTTGGCCAGCTTCATGGTGGACCTCCTCAGTGGGGTGCCCTCAATCGTGGCGGCTTTGTTCATCTACGCGCTGTTCGTGGCGACGCTGGGTCTTCCCCGCTCCGAGCTCGCGGTGTCCCTCGCGCTGGTCCTGTTGATGCTTCCGGTGATCGTGCGAGCCACCGAGGAGATGCTGCGAATCGTCCCGCTGGATCTTCGCGAGGCCAGCTACGCGCTGGGCATCCCGAAGTGGAAGACGATCGTCAGGGTTGTGCTGCCCACCGGGATCTCCGGCATCGTCACCGGGATCATGCTGGCGGTGGCCAGGGTGATGGGCGAGACGGCGCCGCTGCTGATTCTCGTCGGCTATGCGCAGGCGATGAACTTCAACATCTTCAGCGGGTTCATGGGAACGCTACCTGGCATGATGTACAACCAGACCAATGCCGGTGCCGGCGTCAACCCCGTCCCCACGGATCGGTTGTGGGGTGCCGCCCTAACCCTCATTCTGGTGATCGCCACCATCAACATCGGGGCCCGAATATTGGCGAAGTTCGTTGGCGCCAACAAGTCATAGGCAGGAGCAGTAAGTGGCAAAGCGGTTGGACCTCAAAGCCGTCAACATCTACTACGGTTCGTTTCACGCGGTCGCGGATGTGACGCTGTCGGTTCTTCCCCGCAGTGTGACTGCGTTCATCGGCCCGTCGGGTTGTGGCAAGACGACGGTGCTGCGCGCCCTGAACAGGATGCACGAGGTGGTGCCCGGCGGCCGGGTCGAGGGCAGCGTACTCCTCGACGACGAGGACATCTACGGAGCCGGGGTGGACCCGGTCGGGGTGCGCAGGGCGATCGGGATGGTGTTCCAGCGGCCGAACCCGTTCCCCGCCATGTCGATTCGTGACAATGTGGTGGCCGGTTTGAAGCTGCAGGGCGTGCGCAATCGCAAGCTACTCGACGAGACGGCTGAATACTCGTTGCGCGGCGCCAACCTGTGGGACGAGGTCAAGGACCGGCTGGACAGGCCCGGCGGCGGCTTGTCCGGGGGCCAGCAGCAGCGTCTGTGCATCGCGCGGGCGATCGCCGTGCAACCCGACGTGCTGCTGATGGACGAGCCGTGCTCGGCGCTGGACCCGATCTCGACGATGGCCGTCGAGGAGCTGATCAGCGAGCTCAAACAGGACTACACGATCGTCATCGTCACCCACAACATGCAGCAGGCGGCCCGGGTCAGCGACTACACGGCGTTCTTCAACCTGGAGGCGGTCGGAAAGCCGGGGCGGTTGGTCGAGGTCGACGACACCGAGAAGATCTTCTCCAACCCCAGCCAGAAGGCGACGGAGGATTACATCTCCGGCCGCTTCGGCTAGCCGGACGCGGTTTCGCTCACTGCGAGGTTGAGTTGGTTTCCTCGTCGGGCAGCTTGCCGGTCGCCTGGAAGATGACCCGCCTCGCCACTTCGACGGCGTGGTCGGCGAATCGCTCGTAGAACCGGCCCAGCAGGGTCACATCGACGGCGGCCGCCACACCGTACTTCCATTCGCGGTCCATCAGCACCGAGAACAGATGGCGGTGCAGATCGTCCATCGCGTCGTCCTCTTCGCGGATCCGGGCGGCTTTCTCCGGGTCGCGCGACATCACCACCTCTTGCGCGCTGTTGCCCAATTCGACTGCGACCCTGCCCATTTCGGCGAAGTAGCCATTGACCTCTTCGGGCAGCGCGTGTTGGGGATGACGGCGGCGGGCGATCTTCGCGACGTGCAGGGCCAGCGCGCCCATCCGGTCGATGTCGGCCACCATCTGGATGGCGCTCACGATGGACCTCAGATCACCGGCCACCGGTGCCTGCAAGGCCAGCAACACGAACGCACTTTCTTCGGCCCGGGCGCTCAGCGTGGCGATCTTCTCGTGATCGGAGATCACCTGTTCTGCCAGCACCAGATCCGCTTGCAGCAGGGCTTGGGTGGCCCGCTCCATGGCGATGCCCGCCAGCCCGCACATCTCGCCGAGCCGCTCGGATAACTCCGAGAGCTGCTCGTGGTAGGCGGTCCGCATACCGCCAAGCCTACGTTCTCGGCGCCGGGAAAGGGCGGCGGAGCGCCGCCAGATGCGTTTACTCGCAGCTGGTGTCGGCGGCGTTGGTGACGGTCAAGTCCTCGGGGAGCTTGGCCGGTGCACTGCCCGAGCCGCGTTCGATCTGCAAGTTGATCGACGACCCACTCGGTTGGGGTGTGGCAACCGCCTTGAAGTCCGGTCCGAGCACCACCTGAACGACCTGCCCGTAGCCGGAGACTCGCTGGACTTTGGCATTGGCGAACGAGGAGGCCACGGTCGCCGCGGCCTGCTCGTTGCCGGGCGAGAACAACACCGTCGTCGTGGTCACCGGACTCGGATAGTCGTCCGGCGACATCACGTTGAAGCCGTCCCGCTTGAGCTCGCTGGTGGCGGTGGCCGCGAGGCCGGTCTGCGTCGTGGCATTGGAGACCCGCACCGTGACGTCGCCCGGCGTGGTGGTGGTGACCTGTTCGTGCCGAGCCTCGGGGGCCGGTGGGAGCGGCGGCGCCATCTTGGTGGCGGGCGCCTTGGCCTGCCCCGATTTGTCGTCGGAGGGCCCCAGATTCTTTGCGTTCTGGTCGTTTTCCTCGGGCAGCGGGTCGTCGTTGATGATGGCGTCGAACAGCGCCCGCATATCGCCCATGCGCGGCGGCTCGTCGCCGTTCTGGTCGGTGACGCCGGTCGGCACAGTCACGAACGTGACGTGCCCGGCGGCCATCCCCTGCAACGACTGTCCGAGTTGGATCAAGTCCTTCGACTGCACGTTGTCGACGACGGTGTCGCTGATGAACATGTTGACGACGTTGTTGAGCTTGTTGAGGTCGAGCAACGTGTCCTCTGAGATCAACGACCGCAGCAACGACGACAAGAACAGCTGCTGGCGTTTGATGCGGCCGTAGTCTCCGTTCGTTTCGGTGGTGACCTGCCGGGCTCGCACATAATTCAGCGCGGTCGAGCCGTCCAGGACCTGGCGGCCGCCGTGTTCGAGGACCGTGCCCAGCTCGTAGTCGTGCAGCGCGGTTTTCGAGCAGACCTCGACACCGCCGAGGGCGTCGACCATCTTGGCGAAGCCGGCGAAGTCGACCGCGATGAAGCGGTTGATGCTCAGGCCGGACAGCTTCTGGATCTCCTTGACCAGGCACTTCGGGCCGCCGAAGGCGAACGCCGAGTTCAGTTTGGTCTCGGTGTAGACCATCTTCGGACCCCAGGTTTTGCTCTTCGGGTCGTAGAGGGGCCCGTACTTACCCGTGTTCGGGTTCCACGCCTCGCATTGCATCGGGGTGATCGCCAGGTCGCGGGGGAACGACACGGCGACCACGCGTTTGCGGTTGGCGGGAATGTTGACCAGCATCACGGTGTCCGAGCGGGCGCCATCGGCGTCGTCGGTGCTGCCGGCGCCCATGTTGGCGTTGTCGCCGGCGCGCGAATCGAGGCCGACGATCAAGAAGTCTTCGTCCCCGTATTGTCCGTTGCGATCGCGAATGTCGTCCGACTGCGGGTCGAGCGCGCTGATGGTGTTGAGCTTGGCGTTCTTCGACGTGCTCCACTGCCACGCCCCGCCGGTCATCACTATGGCGAGTACGGCGAGCAGCGCCGCGACTGAGCGTCCGGCCAGCAGCGCCGGCCGGCGACGGTGCCGCGTGGTGAGGTCGGCCTCGCCGGGGCTTTCGTCGGAGGCGGGGCCGTCGCCGTTCCGGTGGTCGGCGGTCTGGAGGTCGGGGAGCTCCGTGACCAGATCGAGGGAGTAGGCGAGGTCCTCGATCACCTCGGTTTTCTGCAGCTCGACCGGCAGGTCGGCGCCGGCGTCGGCGGATTCGATCTCCGGGTCGGCGCGGCGGTGAGTGGATCGGCCTGTCGATGGGGCACCGAGTTTCGCGATCAGGTCGGCCACGCTGACCCCACCGCCGGCGTGGGATCCGGCTCCCTCGTCATCGGCTGGTCGAGGCTGGAGGGGCCCGGCCGGCTCGACCGCATTGTCGATCTGCCACAGGTGAAGGCTGTAGTCGGACGGCGGCTCCGAGAACCGCTCCCACGGGGCGGCGCCCAGCGCGGTGCGCCGAGCGTCGGGAGTGGCGTCGCCCTCGGCGTCACTCATGTCCTACCGGCCTCCGAAGCTCTGATGCGGATCCCAGCCCGTCCGTGCGCGATGCCGGCCCAGTGCGTTGTCAGCGCTGCGGCTCGTGCCACCCGTGGGTCGCACTCCTTTGTCGCGCTCGGGCGGCGGCGCGTTACCCATCCGTCCCAGGAACGCGTACGGCGGCAAGGTCCACATCGTACTGAGTTATCGGCGCGGATGCGATTTCGAGCGGTCGGTCAGCCGCCGGAGTGCATCACGTCGGCGCCGGCCGGGACGGTGCAGTCGTCGGGGTCGGTCAGCCAGCCTTCGGGCAGCGCGACCCGCGCGGGAGAGCCCTGCCGGCCCCGTGGGCCGCTGGCCGCGTCCGGGAAGGGCACCGTGCCGTCCAATTGGCTTAGCAGCGAATCGAGTTCGTCGAGCGTACTGACCATCGCCAGCGCCCGGCGCAGCTCGGAGCCGGCCGGAAAGCCGTGCAGGTACCAGCCGATGTGCTTGCGGATGTCGCGCATGCCCTTGTCCTCGCCGAAGTGCGCGGCCAGCAACCGCCCGTGTCGGCGGACGATGTCGGCGACCTCGCCCAGCGTGGGCGGGGTGGGGGCCGGGCTGTCGGTGAAAGCGGCCGAGAGCTCGGCGAAAAGCCAGGGCCGGCCCAGGCAGCCGCGGCCGATCACGACGCCGTCGCATCCGGTGGTGGCCATCATCGTCAGGGCGTCGCTGGCGTCGTAGATGTCGCCGTTGCCCAGCACGGGGATGGTGCGCACATGCTGCTTGAGCAGGGCGATCTGCTCCCAATCGGCGGTGCCGGAGTAGCGCTGCGCCGCCGTGCGGGCGTGGAGTGCGACGGCGGCGGCCCCTTCGGATTCGGCGATGCGGCCGGCGTCGAGGTGCGTGTGGTGCTCGTCGTCGATACCGACGCGGAACTTGACGGTCACCGGAATCCCGGAGCCCTCGGTCGCGCGCACGGCGGCCGCCACGATCTGGCCGAACAGCCGTCGCTTGTACGGCAGCGCCGCCCCGCCGCCGCGCTTGGTGACCTTGGGCACCGGGCAGCCGAAGTTCATGTCGATGTGGTCGGCCAGGCCCTCGTCGGCGACCATCTTGGCGGCCGCGTACGTGGTCGCCGGATCGACGGTGTAGAGCTGCAGCGAGCGTGGTGACTCGTCCGGCGCGAACGTCGTCATGTGCATGGTGACCGGGTGCCGCTCGACGAGCGCGCGCGCCGTCACCATCTCGCAGACGTACAGCCCGCTGACCGTGCCAACCTTCGACTGCTCCAGCTCACGGCACAGCGTGCGGAATGCAACGTTGGTCACGCCCGCCATCGGGGCCAGCACCACCGGGCTGGCGAGCGTGATGGGTCCGATGCGCAAGGCCGCTACCGGCGGCTCATCGCCAGTTTGCCCGCAGTCTGGTGCAGCTCGAACGCCGTCGTCTTCTTGCCCGTGCGGGCCTCCCGGTCGAGCTGGCGCTGCTTGGATATCTCGAACTTGTCGCAGGCCTGCTCGAGTTCCTTGATCAGCAGGGCAAGGTCGTCGCGCATAGCGGCCGCCTCGCCGGTGAAGTCCTCGCGCTCGAAGATGCGCCACTTCTTCAGCACCGGCATCACGACATCGTCGAGGTGGATGCGGGGGTCGTAGACCCCGCCGACGGCGATGAACACGGCCTTGCGCCGGAACTCCGGGACCTGATAGCCGGGCATCTGGAAATTGCGCAGCACCTTGTGCAGCTCTTTCATCGCCTGATTAGGTGCAATCTCAAACCCGGCCTCGCTGACGTCGCGGTAGAAGATCATGTGCAGGTTCTCGTCGGCCGAGATCTTGGCCAGCAGCTGGTCGGCGATCGTCTCGTTGCACGCCTTGCCCGTGTTGCGGTGCGAGATCCGGGTGGCCAGCTCCTGGAACGTCACGTAGATGACCGAGTCGAACAGGCTCTCGGCGAACAGATCGGCCCGCACCTGTTGGTTCTGGCCCGGGCTGAAGCCCCGGTTGACCACCTCGATGCGCAGCTTCTCCAGCTCGACCGGGTCGACCGCACGGGTCACCACCAGGTAGTCGCGCAGCGCGATCCCGTGTCGGTTCTCCTCGGCGGTCCACCGGTTGACCCACTGGCCCCAGGCACCGTCCAGGCCGAAGTTCATCGCGATCTCGCGGTGGTATGACGGCAGGTTGTCTTCTGTCATCAGGTTCTGGACCATCGCCACCTGGGCGAGATCGGAGAGCTTGCTCTCCTCGGGGTGCCAGTCCTGCCCGCCCAGCGCGTAGAAGTTCTTGCCGTCCGACCACGGGATGTAGTCGTGCGGGTTCCAGTCCTTGTGCATGCTCTCGTGCCGGTTGAGGCACTTCTCGACCACCGGTTCGAGCTCGTGCAGCAGCTGTAGGTTTGTCAGCTCGGCTGACATACGGCCTCCAGTTATCTGTGTCGACGGGTAGCAGTCAATATATCTGTGAACCTCAGTAGCATCAAGCCGCCTGGCCGCGCGCCGCCTAACGGATAATGCCAACTTTGTTGGGGTTTGCCGCTATGGCGCGCCCGGTAAACCGGTGGTTGTGCTACCCCAGGTCGGGGGCGACAACGTACGGGGCCGCCGTCACGTAGAGCATGTTGACGCAGTAGTCGATGAATTGCTCGCGCGTCGCACCGAGCTGCCCGTTCAGGTAGGCGGTGAACAGGCCCGACAGGCCGCCGACCAGGCTGGTGGCGATCATCTTCTGCAGCACCGGATCGCCGATCCGGGACAGCTTGCGCTGCAGCAGTTCGATGAAGTTGGGCATCCACTCGGCTCCCGAGCGGGTTAATACCGGTTCCACCGCCGGCGCCAGCAGCAGCACGCGGCCGCGGACCGGGTCGTCGACCATCAGCTCGACAAACTTTTCGACGGCGTCTCGCGGGGTGTTCGCCGACGTGAGCGTGTTCATCGCGCGAGTGCACACGTCGTCGTAGACCGCGCGCACGAACTCGTCACGGTCGGAAAAGCTTTCGTAGAAGTAGCGTTCGGTCAGCGCGGCCTTGCGGCACACCGCACGTACCGTCAGCGCCGGTCGACTGTCGCCGCCGAGCAGTTGCACGCCGGCGGAGATGAGGTTGTCGCGACGGAGGGTGAGGCGATCCTGCAGGGGAACGCCGGTCCAACGGCCCCGTCGTTGACCGGACTGCACATCACTCCTAAGCTTAAAAATGACAACGCATGTAGTCAGTTTTCCAGATACCTACAGGGATTCAATAGTGACCCAACATACGTCCGGAACCCGCCCGCCGACCAGCGACGTCGTGCGCGGCTGTTCGGCCACCGCCGCCGGGACCGACCCGTCGGGCGGTGTCTCCGTCGGCTGCCCGGTATCGCCGCTGGGCTACGACGCGCCACCGATGCCGCTGGGCCCCGACTCGTTGACGTGGCGATATTTCGGTGACTGGCGCGGCATGCTGCAGGGCCCGTGGGCGGGCTCGATGCAGAACATGCACCCGCAGCTGGGCGCGGCCGTCATCGACCATTCGACGTTCTTCCGGGAGCGCTGGCAGCGCCTGCTGCGCTCGCTGTACCCGATCGGTGGTGTCGTCTTCGACGGTGATCGCGCCCCGGTCACCGGCGCTGAGGTGCGCGACTACCACACCGACATCAAGGGGGTCGACGAACAGGGCCGCCGGTACCACGCGTTGAACCCCGACGTCTTCTATTGGGCCCACGCAACTTTCTTCGTCGGCACCATTCACGTGGCCGAGCGGTTCTGTGGCGGGCTGACCGAAGCGCAGAAACGCAAGTTGTTCGACGAGCACGTCGACTGGTACCGGATGTATGGCGTGAGCATGCGGCCTGTTCCCGCGTCGTGGGAGGACTTTCAGGTCTATTGGGACCACATGTGCCGCAACGTGCTTGAAGACAACTTCGCCGCCCGCGCCGTGCTCGACCTCACCGAGTTGCCCAAACCCCCGTTCGCGCAACGGCTTCCGGACTGGTTGTGGGCCGCCCAGCGTAAACTCCTCGCGCCGTTCTTCGTCTGGGTGACCGTGGGCCTGTACGACCCCCCGGTGCGCGAGCTGATGGGTTACCGGTGGTCGCGGCGCGACGAGTGGCTGCATCGCCGCTTCGGCGACGTGGTTCGCGCGGTTTTCGCCTTCGTGCCGAGCCGCTTCCGCAAGCACCCACGAGCCCGCGCGGGCTTCGACCGCGCCGCCGGGCGGATCCCGGCCGACACGCCGCTGGTGCAGACGCCGGCGCGCAACCTGCCGCCCGTGGACGAGCGCGGCGACCCCAAGCATTACTGCCCCGCGGTCTCCTGAGCCGGCACGCCCCCGCTATACCTGGGCGTGACCGTGCACGTCCTCCAGTCCGGCCTGATGCACGTGCTGATGGGTGTGCTCCGTGCCGTCGACGTGCTCGTGTTCGTGAGCGTGGGGTGCGTCGTGGGTGTGGTGCTCGGTCATCGGTGGAGCCTCCCTATGTAGATGCGCTCTGCTGATCGCCGATGGCCTTCAGGCCGCCATCCCGGCGGTGATGGCCGGGCACGCCCGGGCCCGCGTGTTCGGCGTTGAAGACCGCGTCGATGACGAGCTGACGGACGTGGTCGTTTTCCAGGCTGTAGAAGATCGTGGTTCCGTCCCGGCGGGTGCGGACCAGGCGCGCCATCCGCAGCTTCGCCAGGTGCTGAGAGACCGATGGTGCCGGTTTGCCCACATGCTCGGCGAGTTCGTTGACCGACATCTCCCCGTCGGTCAGCGACCACAGCACCTGCACCCGGGTGGCATCGGCCAGCATCCGGAATACCTCGACCACCAGGCTCACCTGGTGATCGGGCAACCGGGCTGCGCCATTACCTGCATGCATGCGCAAATAATAGTCAAGCGCGCCGGCGCTTCCAACGGCTGCGATGAGCGGGTTTAGGGGGAGGGGACGACCGTGGACCGGGCCTGACCACCGTTGCGCTCGTTCCAGAACCGGTAGACGTCCACCGCATCGTCTCGGGGTTGATAGCGCATGGGCAGGCGGCGCTGCTCCCAGCCCTTCGCGAACTCGTCGTAGAACGTGGACAACTCGAAGTACGTGCGGTCGTCGACGTAATACCGCTCGTATGCCTCGCGGGTGGTCAGGAAGATCACTTCCCTGGGGGAGCAGTAGTACAGCGAGCCCAGGCACATCGGACACGGATGCGCCATGACGTAGATCGTGGCGTCGACGAGGTGCTCGGTGCCCAGCTTCATGCACGCCTCGCGGATGGCCAGGATCTCCGCGTGCGCGGTCGGGTCGTTGGTCTGGGCCACCCGGTTGGCGCTCTCGGCGAGGACCTCGCCGTCGTTGACGATCACCGTCGCGAACGGGCGACCGCCCTCCGCGACGTTTCGGCGGGCCAGTTCGATCGTCCGCTGGGCGAAGTCGGTCACAGGTCGCAGGGTAGTCGCGCGAGGGTCGGGGATGGACGCTGTGATAGTGACTAGATGGTCTATTTAATTTCCTGTATCGGATGAGGGAGCACCATGGCACGCACCGATCGTGATCGTTGGGATCTGGCGACGAGTGTGGGCGCGACGGCGACCATGGTCGCCGCCCAGCGGGCCCTGTCCTCCGAGGCGAAGCTGATCGACGACCCTTACGCGGCCCCGCTGGTGCGGGCTGTCGGGATGGACGTCTATGTCCGGCTGGTGAACGGCGACATCGCCGCCGGCGGGGAGGCGGAGTTCGACCCGCAGCGCATGGCACGGGGAATGGCTTGCCGCACCAGGTTTTACGACGACTTCTTCCTGGAAGCGACGCGCGGTGGCATCGGGCAGGCGGTGATCCTCGCGTCGGGGCTGGACGCGCGCGCCTACCGCCTGCCGGGGCCGGCCGGCACCGTCGTCTACGAGGTCGACATGCCAGAGGTGATCGAGTTCAAGACGCTGACCCTCCACGATCTGGGCGCCGAGCCGACCGCCGAGCGGCGCACCGTCGCCGTCGACCTGCGCGACGACTGGGCCACGGCGCTGCGCGATGCCGGTTTCGATCCGCAGGCGCCGTCGGCGTGGAGCGCCGAGGGCCTGCTGGTGTACCTGCCGGAGGAGGCCCAGGACGCGCTGTTCGACACCATCACCGCGCTGAGCGCCCCGGGCAGTCGCTTGGCCTTCGATTTCGTGCCCGACACCGCCGTTTTCGCCGACCCGCGCTGGCGGGCGCACCACGACCGGATGAGCGAGCTCGGGTTCGAGGTCGACTTCAACGACCTCGTCTATCACGGCGAGCGCAGCCACATCGTCGACCACCTGAACCGGCGCGGCTGGCAGACTTCGTCGCAAACCATCGCGGACCTGCACGCGGCCAATGGCTTCGTGTATGCCGACGACGAGGTCGCCCAGGCATTCGCCGACGTGACCTACAGCAGCGCGGTGCTCGGGTGACGAGCGCCGCGCTGGCGAGGTTAACACGCGTCGGTGCCCCCACTAGGACTCGAACCTAGGACCTGCGGATTAAAAGTCCGTAGCTCTACCAACTGAGCTATAGGGGCTGCGGAGATTCAGGATACTTGGGCCCAAAGTGCGGCTCGTTTGAGGATTGGGCCTGCGGTGACCTAAGCTGACGTGGCTCCTAACGAAACCACGTTGCGAGTACCCCGGAGTGATTCGGTTCTGGCCCCCATCGTCTAGTGGCCTAGGACGCCGCCCTTTCACGGCGGTAGCACGGGTTCGAATCCCGTTGGGGGTACGCGACGCGGTAACGCGGAGCAGCAGCAAGGCCCTGTGGCGCAGTTGGTTAGCGCGCCGCCCTGTCACGGCGGAGGTCGCGGGTTCGAGTCCCGTCAGGGTCGCCGATTCGGCGAGGCACAATGCATGCCTTCCGGCCAGGTAGCTCAGTCGGTACGAGCGTCCGCCTGAAAAGCGGAAGGTCGGCGGTTCGATCCCGCCCCTGGCCACCACATTGTTTATGCTGCTCAGAGTGCTGCAGAACGGCCTCGGCGCCTCCTCGACCACGTGAGCAGCGGATGAAATGGGGCCAAAATGGGGCCAAACTGGATTAACCGCGACCCGCGCGAAAACTATCGTCGAGCGAGTCAAGCGCGGTTGCAATGTCGTCGAGCTCGTCGTCGAACAGGTCCGCGTAGGTGTGTGCGGTCACGGTGATTGATGCGTGGCCGATCGCCTTTTGGAGGAGTCGCAAGTCGGCCCCGGCCCGTCGCGACAGCGATGCATAGGTGTGCCGGAGGTCATGCACACGCAAGTTGGCCCGGCCGATCTCAGTCACAGACTTCCGCCAGTTGACCGCACGCTTCCAGTTCTCCAGGCTCAGCCGGGAACCCTTCGGCGACGCGATCGCCGGCGCGCCACCGGGTCGTGCGTCGAGCCGCGCCTTAAGTGCCGGCATCAAGCGCTCGGGGATAGGGACAGAACGTCGGCCGGCCTCCGATTTCGGATTCCCTTCAACGAGTTTGCCGCCGACTTGGGTCATCGACCGGCGAACGCGGATTCGACGAGCGCCCAGGTCGACATCCTCGACATCGAGGCCGGTGAGTTCACCGAATCGTAGGCCCGTGTAAGCCAGGAGCAAGACGACGTCGCCTTGAGCCCCGCATGTTTGGGCAAGTGTTGCGACTTCGCCGACGGTTAGATAGACGTGGGTAGCTTGCCGCATCGGTGGGAATTTGGTGCGTGATGCGGGGTTCTTGCCGAGGAGCTGGTCTTCCTCGACGGCGCGGTCAAGGGTCATCTTGAGGACCGAGTGCGTCCACCTCACCGTCCGCGGTCCGAGACCCGACGCTGACAGGGCATTCACCCATCGCTGGATCGACTCGTGGTCGATCCGTGCGATCGGCCACGAACCAAACTGTGGCTCGATACGCAGCCTCCAGTTGTCTTCGTATCCGCGGCGGACTTTCGCGCTCAGGTCGGGTCGGGAGGCTAGCCAGGACCGATAGACGTTGCGGAGCGGGATTTTGCCGCCGCGTGGATCCACCCTGACGCCCGCGGCGCTGTCGGTGACGAGCCTTGCTTCGAACTGGCGCGCCTCACGCTCCGTTCGGAAGCTCTTCTTGCGCTTCGAACGATCCGGTAGGCGCCATTGGACGTCATAACGCACGCCGTCCTTCGTCTCGCGGCGCTTTATGGCCAAGATTCCTCCCGAATGCCGTTGGGGGAATTGAGGATCAGTGCCTCCAGCCGGCGGTGACCGTGTGCGAGCTTAATCGTTAGCTCAAAATTTGCGGTTGCGCTAAGTAGTCTGTGAGGGCGAATCGCTCTATACCCGAGTCGATTCCAGCCAATCTTTGACGTCATCCAGTAACCATCGACGGTGCCGATCGCTAAGCCTGAGGTGATGTGGACCGGGCGCATCGATCCCACGTTCCCTCCTGGCCGCCCAATCATGCAGCGTTGAGACCGGAACTCCGGTCATCGCTCGAACTTCATGAGCGCTGAGCATGACCGACGCATTTTCTATAGTCATCGTCTCCAACCCCGTCTCCCGCCGTCGGTACTAGCCGGCAGGTCATACCGAGATCATGAGGCCTAGTTCTCGATTCCCGCTACCAGCAGTGCGACATTCGATCGGAAATGCACCGTCGAGTGCGGTCAGGGGGTCGAATCTGCGAGACCAGCTCTAGGAGAGCCTAGAAGCCCGAACGGGTGAGACGCCGGAAGTGCATCTGAAATGGTCATATTGCGGCAACGGACACCAGGCGAAACCACGGTGTGGCGACCAGTGCATCTAGCGGGTTTGAGGCTGCGGTACGGGGCGTCGTTGGATACGTGTGCGTTAGCCCGTGAATGAGCACACCCGACCGTTTCCCGGATCGGACAGGTGGTTGTGGTGAGTGGTGCGGATCGGTGCGGATGTGTTGCATTGGTGGGCAGACGATTTGGCGACAGTGGGTGCGGACAAATGGGGACACAGATGATGTTGGTCAGGATGGTAGAGCGCGACGGTGGGTGCGTCCTATGGTTCCTACGTGGTGAACATCAATTCGAAATCGGCGGCGCGCAAGCGTGTCCGGGAGGCGCAGCATAAGGCCAACGAGGCACGTCTGGAGCGTGAGCGTCAAAATGTCGATGACGCTGCATCGTTTCTCGTCGAGCTTGGGCGGCTCGTCGCCGTCGACGAGTGGGAGCGCAACCGTATCCACGAGATACGCGCAGAGGGGGAGCGGCGCCGTCACGAACACCGCCAGGCTGGTGCGACAGCGGTGGCCCGGATTCAAGGCCGCGGTGAAAGCCTCAGTGCGATCGCTGAACTGGCGGGTCAAAGTCGGTGAGGTGCGCGCGGTGTTGAAGGCTGCCGACGCGCAGGCAGCGCCGCGTGCGGATGCACCAGGTGCGGAAGGCAGCGCGGCGCGGGGCGTAGGAGAGGGCGCGGTGCCGGAAGCCAACGGTGGCGCAGCCACCGACGCCGCAGCGCAAGCACTAGGTTCAGTAGACGCCGCCGGGCCAGAGGCCGGCGGTGGCGTGCCCAACAACGTGGCGGCGCAAGCACTAGGTATGCAAAAGGTGTGTGGTGCGTGGGGTGCTTGAGAAGTGCTGGTGCTGGTGGGCGGTGGTGAGCGGTGGGCGCAGGGCGCACTGGGTTGTGTTGGCGGGCGAGGGAACTGGGCACAGGCGGTGGCGACAGATGGGGACACGGTGATGTTGCGGATGGTGGTAGAGGAAGGCGCCGGACGCGTCGTATGGTTCGGCGATCGTGAGCATCAACTCGAAAGCTGAAGCGCTCAAGCGTGTTCGTGAGGCGCAGAACAAAGCCAATGAGGCGCGTCTTGAGCGTGAACGTCAAAATGCCGCCGGTGCAGCGCCGTTTCTCGTCGAGCTCGGGCGCCTGGCGGCGGTCGACGAGTGGGAGCAAACCGGATCCTTGAGGTTCGCGCCGAGGGGGAGCGTCGCCGTCATGAACACCGCCTGGGCGGCGCCGCTGCGTTGGCGTGTATGCAGGGCCGCGGTGAGACGCTTGCGGCGATCGCTGAACTGGCGGGGGTGGCGGCCCTCAACGGTGCGCGCCGGCGTTGACGTGGGCGCGCCGCCGGATGCGCGGCTCTCGCTGCGTTCCAGTCGCCACCGGCGCTTGTGCCGCCCACCGCTGTGCACTAGCCTAGTTTTGACAGATGTGTTGATAATGTCCGGAGATGCGAACGGGAATTGGCGCCGCAACGGTGCGACGATCCAACGGAGATTCGCACCGCGTCTCCCTGACCACTGCCAGAACAGAGGATTGCCGATCATCCATGACGGCTGAGGACGTCGCCGCTGGCTCGACGGGGCTTCGCAAGTCGGACCGGACCAGAGAGCGCATCGTCGATGCGGCTCGCTATGCCTTTTCCAGCAAGGGTTTTTCTGGCGTGACGATCCGGGACATCACCGAGCGGGCCGAGGTGACGCGCGCCAACTTCTATTACTACTTCCGCGACAAGTCCGAGCTGTTCTACGAGCTCGGCAACACGACATACCTAGAAGTGCTGGCCGTTGTCGAGGCCTTCAGCGACCTCGGCAGCCCCCCAACGATGCCCGAGATCAGGCAGTGGGTGTTGCGGTACTTCGACTACCTCGACCGCAACGGCGCGTTCGTTCTGCGCAGCACGGAGGATGCACCCCTAGACCGGCGGTTCCGCGCTGCAACCACACGGTCGTATCGCAGGACGACCGAAGCGCTGGGGCAGCGAATCATCAAACTCACACCGACGCCGCTGCGGTCAGACCCGCACTCGCTGGGGCTGGTGGTGATGGCGATGATCGAGCGGTCCTGGCTGCTGGCACAACACGAGGAGATGGCCTCGACGTCGCGCGAGGAGATCACTGCTGCACTCTGTGAAGTCCTCCACCAGTTGCTCGCGGTCGGGTGAGCTCCTTTTCGAGCGAATCACCCCAACGGCGCGTCGCGCCTATTCGTCGTAAGTCACTTCGACAGCATCGGACGTGGGCCGGGCCTGGCAGGCCAGGATCAGTCCGTCGGCGAGGTCGTTGGGGTCGAGGACGTCGTTGGTATCCATTTCGATCTCGCACCGGTGCTTGAGCATCGCACAGGCGCCCCAATGACCCTCGCGACAGGGAACGGAGCGTCGATGCCCTCGTCGAGCAGGACGTGGAGCGGCGTGGCGGTGCGCGGCCGCGATACGGTGCGGGTCTGCCCGTCGAGGCGCACGAACGCGGCGGCCGGCGGTCCGTCCTTATCAAGGGCCACCCCTAGGTCAGGGTGGGATCGGTGAGACTCACCGCTGCTATCCGGAGACTGCCACCGGTTCCGGCGGATAAAAGCCGCGAGCCCAGCGCCGCAACTTATAGAAGCCGTCGGCCTCCGATGGCGTGAGCGCCGGTTTGTCCATGTACTTCTGATATTCCCAGATGTTGATATCGTCGGGCAAAGCGGCTTTCGCCTGTTTGAGCCGCTCGGCGTAGTTGTCCGACCCCGAGATCCAGTAACTGGCAAAGATGTCACAGGTGCCATCGCCAACTGGCGTCGCATTGATGGCAATCACGCGGACTCCGTCGGCGGTGCATTCGCCATTGATGGCGTATCCGATTCCGGACCAATAGATTTCGATGGTGTTGCGGTTATCGCCCGCGCGGTCCACCCCGTTTGCCCAGCGCCGCCCGAAACCCACCTTCGCGTGCCAGACGTGCTCGTCGATCGTCTCGCTGAGCACCACCGGACTGATCGGCGTCGCGTGGACGAAGCGGAAGTGGTGCGGATCAACAGCGTTCTCGGCGATGATCTGAGGGTGGACCTTCACCTGTGAGAACAATTCCCGCTCGTCATCCCCGAGGGGGCGATAGTCCTGCGTGACGACGTCTGCATTGAGCAGATGTTTCCAGTCCGGTAGCTGCCACAGCGGTTCGCGTCCCTGGGTGTCGTGCCAGATGAAGATGCAGCCGTTGAGCTCGGTGACCCGCCACGGGCGAACCCTGCGTGCCCGGTTGGGGCGAGGCTCGTACGGAATCCGCACATTCCGCCCCTCACCGCTCCACACCCAGCCGTGGAAGGGGCACTGGATGCCGTCCTCGACAACGAATCCGCCTCGGGCCAGATTGGCGCCGAGATGCTGACAGTGGGCGTCGAGCACGCTGACGTGACCGTCCATGCCGCGGAAGATCACCATGTCGTTGCCGAAGTACCGCAGCGGCTTGACCGCGCCTGCCGGCACATCGGCGCTCCAGGCGACTTGAAACCAACCAGTGGGCTGCATGCTGGGCGCCTGAATCATGTCGCGATCGTGCCATGTCTTTGACACATATGTCAAAAACTTACAACCGGTTTAGTCGTGCTCGCACCGCGCCGTCCAAAGCTTTGCGCAGCCGTCACCGCGTAAACCCTCACAGGACCCCGGCGGCCCGCGGGTGCCTGGATCGAAGCCATGAGCCCGCGCAACAACACGTATCTGCGGATCACGATCGGCCTTGGCGGACCGGGTTGATTGGAAGGCGCACCCACGGCAGATCGGATCCATCCGGTTGGCCACCGTTGTCGAAATCGAGGTGGATCGAGCACGTCTGTGGCCCGGCGATGAGCCGCTCCCGTGCCGCCGTCGAAGCCGCTGAACCGCGGTTGCCGCACCGGCGGGACTTGGCGTCACAAATTCACTGCGCCCGCCGGATCACCGGATGGCCTTGCCGCCGTTGCAGTTCGGCGTCCGCTGCTAGCCAGCGGCACGAGACCGCGCATCCTCGGTGATTTCCTCCGGCGCGCGGGCGAACGCCATCGCATAGTGGGAGCACGTCGGGTCGACGTTAACCCGTCGCCGCGCGACCGGCGTTGTCAATCCATGATGTCGCGAACTTTGGTTTTCTCGTAGCCCTTGAGCAGCGCTCCGGCGGCGTTCTGCATATGTCTGCGCCAATGGGTTTCCGCTCGGTCGCCGTTGCGTGTCTCGACGAGCTCGGCGAGGCGGTGATAGGACCGGAGCAGTTTGTCGTACTGGTCTTGGGGCACCGCGTTCTCGGCGGCTAGGACTGCCGCGGTGGTGTGCCGCTCAGAGATCTCGTGCAGCATCCCCGCGATCATCGCCAGGGTTGCGTTGCCCGACAGCTCGACGATCCTGCGGTGGAAGTTCGCCGATGCACTGGCCAGTTCTCCGGCGTCCCAAGCATCCGGAATCGCATCGACTAGGCGCTTCACTTCCTTGTGTGCCTTGACGGTGCCAACTTCGGCGAGCAGTTTGGCGGCAGCCGGCTCGATCGCGATACGAGCGGTCATCACGTCGGCGAGCGTCGCCCCGGAAAGCTCCAGTATCAGTCCGGCCGGACGGGCGACGATCTCGGGACCCGGGACGCATACCCGCGCCCCGGTGCGTGAGCCGCGTCGAACCTCAACCAGCCGTTCGGACTCCAGCACCCGCACCGCTTCGCGCAGGGTCGGTCGACTCACCTGGAATTGCGCCATGAGCTCGGACTCGTGTGGGAGGAAGTCTCCGTCCTTGAGTCGTCCGTCTACGATCATCTTGCGCAGGGTGCCCGCCACGAGCTCGAAAGTCTTCGGCGACCGAGCCGGACCCGGCTCCGGCGCAAGTGACTGCCGTTGAGTCACCGGAACCTCCTCTGGGCCAACCTATACAACTCAGTAAACCATGTTGCACCGGTCGGTGCGGTTGAACCCGCCCCGATGGACGTGGTTCTGCAGTGCGATGCGACAACCGGGTCCGGGCCAGAGCACGGCGTACGGACGGCAAGAACCATCGCGGCGGCAGCGCATCAATCACAGCGCCCCGATTCTGCCGATCGTGCAGCCGCACAATAACCGAATCGCAGGTGCGCAGCCGGGCGTGGAGGCGGATCGCCACGCGCCTCTCGGCCCGCAGGACTGCCCTGATGACCTCGATGAGCTCCGTCCAGCCGCGGTGCGAGAGGGTCGCGTCCACATCGAACCGGTCGCCGTTCCTGCCTGCGGTGCTGACCTAAGACCCCAAGCACGCTGGGGCAGTTTCGACACATGACGTATCGCCTGAGACCGTCTCGTCGGGTTCGTCGAGGACGAGATCGTAGGTGCCGACGAAATAGGACCGGACGGTGGCGCTTCCGATTAGGGCGCCCTCATATGTCAACGTGCACAAGGCCAGCGAGCTGGCTCCCTTTGGGCCCAAAGTGGAAGCGGCGGCGCTGACCGGAATTTCGGCCTCGATCGAGGCCCGCCGCTGGGTGTCGGGGCTCAGATCGAAGGCACGTTCGCCGGACACTGTCCACTGATCGCTGTCGCGGCGAAAGTGGTTGACCAGCCCGCCGACCGCATCGACGAGGATGGCCAGCGGTCCGACCGTCGGTAAGCCCGTGAACGGATCGGATCGACTAGGGCCGTCCGCGACATCGCCATCAGCGCGGTGCCTCGGCTGGTGTCGGCGTCCATCACGTCGATGTCGAAGGGGCGCAGGAGATGAAGTGGCGTTCCGATCGCCTGCAGAAACTCCTCGCTGCAGACCTCTGTCATTCGAGAAGGTCGACCACCGTCGACAATTCGGCACCGGTCAACACGAATTCCTCGGCCTTGCGCAGGTGTCGGCTCCACAGCTCGCCGGCCTTCTCGGCCTCACCCGCTTTGATCAGGTCGACAATCATCCGGTGGGTCTTCGCCGATCGCCGTACCGCCTGCTCGGCCCGCGTGCCGGCCGTGGGCTGTAGTGACCGGTTGGCCTTTTCGATGATGTGATGCAGCATGGCGCTGACGATCTGCAACGTCTTGTTGCCGGAGAGCCGGGCGATCGCGGCATGAAAATCAGTCAACTGATCGGTAGCGTGGGCCCCTTTGATGAGTTGAGCGTCCCGTTCGACCATCTCCTCCAGTTCGGCGATGACCGCTGGGTCGCGGTCTTTCGCCAACTGGACGACCATCGGGGTTTCCAAGGCGACGCGGGCGTCGAAGACGTCCTTGACTGTGACGCCCTCGTACTCCAAGATCAGCCCCGCGTACCGGGCCAGTGTCTCGCGACGTGGACGCGTCACGCGGGCCCCGCCGCGCACCCCGCGCTGCACCTCGATCAGCGACTCGGACTCCAGCACCCGAAACGCCTCGCGCAGCGTGGGGCGCGACACCCCGAACCGCTCCATCAGCTCCGATTCCGGGGGCAACATCGTGCCCTCCGCGATCTCGCCACGGATGAACATCCTGCGCAGCACGGTGGCTACCCGATCGGCCATCTTCGGCTCGCGAAGGCTGGTGACCTCCATCATGTCCCTCCGTCGGCCTGCACCATCAATCCACTAACTGATTCACAGGTTAGCCGACCGGCACCCGAAGGCGGCGGCCATACGCGCGAGTTCAGTGTGCAACGTCATCGCTGATCGCCACCCCTGACCCAGTGGATCCGTCGCGACGTCGCGCGTTAGTCAGACACGCCGCCGGCTGATGCCCGGTTCTCCAAACTACTACCACAACTAGCTAACTATATATCTGATTCGCTAAGGTATCTCCACAGGCTCGCAGGCTATCTGCCGCGCGGGCACACGACAAGGGACGAACGCTGTGAGTATTTCGCTGCTGCTGGAGATGGCGGCCGAGGCCCACCCTGAGCGCACCGCGCTGGTGTCAGGCGGACGGCGCTGGACCGCCCGGGAACTCAGTGATCTCGCCGACGGCGGGTCCGGCGTCATCGCCACGTCGGGCGCGCAGCATGTCATCTACGTCGGTGTCGGCGGGGCAATGCTGCCAGCGTTGATCTTCGCGTCGGCGCGTGCGGAGCGCGGATTCACCCCAGTCAACTACCGGCTGTCGGCCGAGGCGATGCAGGAGTTGATCGCACGGCTGCCTGACCCCCTGGTCGTCGTCGACACCGGCTACCGCGACATGATCGCCACCGCAGCCCAACGGGTGATCACCTCTGAGGAGTTTCTTGCCTCTGCTGCTACGGCGGCGCCCGCCAACGGGTTCGCCGATCCCGACGCGATCGCGATCGTGCTCTTCACATCGGGCACCACGTCTAAGCCGAAAGCGGTTGAGCTGTCGCATGCAAATCTGACGAGCTACATCACCGGCACGGTCGGGTTCGACTCGGCAAGCCCCGAGGACGCGGCCCTGATCTGCGTGCCTCCGTATCACATCGCCGGGGTAAACGCGGCGATCTCGAACCTGTACGCCGGTCGGCGGATGGTGTACCTGCCCAGCTTCGACGCCCGGCAATGGGTCCGGCTGATCGTCGACGAGCAGGTAACCACCGCCACGGTGGTGCCCACCATGCTCGAGCGCATCGTGACAGTGCTTGAGCAGGAGCCGACAGATCTGCCGAGTCTGCGCAACCTTGCCTACGGTGGGTCGAAAGTGGGCCTGCCCCTGTTGCGCAGGGCGCTGGACCTGCTGCCCGGAGTCGGATTCGTCAACGCCTACGGCTTGACCGAAACTAGCTCGACCATCGCTGTGCTGACTCCCGATGATCACCGCACGGCCCACAACCACCCCGACGCGGCCATCGCCAAACGGCTGGCGTCGGTAGGCCGACCCGTACCCGGCATCGAGGTGCAGGTCCGTGCCGCCGACGGCACCCTCGTCGGGCCGGGAGAGACCGGCGAGCTTTACGTGCGGGGCGACCAGGTGTCGGGAAAGTACACCGGCATCGGCTCGGTGCTCGACGACCACGGCTGGTTTCCTACCAGGGACGTGGCCACCCTCGACGAGGATGGCTACTTATTTATCAGCGGGCGCTCCGATGACACCATCATCCGCGGCGGCGAGAACATCGCACCGGCCGAACTCGAAGACGTGCTCATCGAACATCCCGATGTGCGCGAAGTCGCCGTCGTCGGTGTGGAAGACCCGCAGTGGGGCCAGGCGATCGTGGCCGTGGTGGTGCCCGCCGCCGACATCGACCCAGACCCCGAAGAACTGCGCGCGCACGTCCGCAAGTACTTGCGGGGTTCGCGAACACCAGACCACGTGGTTTTCCGCGAGGAGCTGCCGACCAATCCGACCGGCAAGATCCTGCGTCGCGACATCGTGGAAAGCCTGCGAAATGTTAATGCCCAGAAGTGAGGACGCACCGTGATGAAGAACGGCACCCGCCTGCAAAGCCAGGTCTGCGACACCCAGGTCATCGTCATCAAGTCCGCCGAAAGTCTGGACGATTTGCGCTGCGGGGGCGCGCCGATGGTGGCGCTGGGCGCCGACCGTGCCGGTGAACTCAACCCGGCGTTCGCCGACGGCAACCTGATGGGCAAGCGCTACGTCGATGACCACGCCGCCGAAGTCTTGGTTACCAAAGCCGGCGCCGGCACTCTGAGCATCGGCGATACCCCGCTGAGCCTCAAAGAAGCCAAGCCACTGCCGGCCAGCGACTGAACGCTTGCCGCACAACCGTATTCGGCGACCGCTTGCGCGGTCTCGCAGTTCGCGAGCGCATCGCGGGCCGCCACCCGATGGAGGCCAGTTCACCTCCCATGTCGTGACGCACGCAGTGAGTCATCGTGTGCTGCCCACGGCGCGGGGGAATTAGATGCGTAGCGACCCTGGTGGGGCCACCATCGCTGCGCAGGTGAGGGCTCGTGGCCTCGCCATCCTATAGCGTTATATAAATAGCGATATCGAGCCCAGCGCGAGGAGAGACCATGAAAGTGATCACGTCGGTCGAAGACGCTGTCGACACCGTTGGCCAGGAGCTCGGGGTCGGCAACTGGAAAGAGATCGATCAGCAGCGCATCGACGCGTTCGCCGACGTCACCGAGGATCAGCAATGGATCCACGTCGATACCGAGCGCGCCAAGGCCGAAAGCCCTTATGGTGCCACGATCGCCCACGGCTTCTTGACGCTGTCGCTCATTCCGAAATTGAGCAAGGACACCTACCGGGTTGACAACGCCAAGATGGGGGTCAACTACGGGCTCAACAAGGTGCGCTTCCTGGCTCCGGTGACCGCGGGCAGCCGGATCCGCGTGCGTTCCGAGCTTGCCGCTGCTGACATGGTCAACGACAACACCGTCAACCTCACCGTGCGTCACACTCTCGAAATTGAGGGGTCCGAGCGACCCGCCGCCGTGGTCGAGCTGATCGCTCGGTACATCTTCTGAATCCGGTTGCGAATCGCGGCGCTCGGGTGGATTACCCCCGCGCGGCCAGCCGACCGGAACGTGCTCCTTTAGCATAATCCGCTATACAGTTGACGATATCGATTTGCCGGGGTGCAGCGCGCGGTGTCGTGGGATGTGCCGGAGAGGACCTATGAGCCAGGAGACGGCCAACGGCGTCGGCGACCGTATCGTCCGTCGGGCGCCGGCCAACAACCAGTCGGGGCCACCCGGCCCGGTGGCGGCATGAATGACGGACCCTTCGACGGCAAAGCCGTCATCACCGGGGCAGGCAAGTCTCAAGTGGGGCGGCGGCTGGGACGCACTGGCCTGGAGCTCACGCTGGAAGCGGTGCTGAGGGCGATCGCTGACGCGGGTCTGGAGCCCGACGACATTGACGGCATCGCCAGCTATCCCGGCCCGGGGGCGCCTGATCCCGGGTTCTCCGGCGCCACCATCACCGAGGTCCGCAATGCGCTGGGGCTCAGCTGCCGCTGGTACATCTCGGCGATGGAGACCGCCGGCCAGATCGGCCCGGCGATCGAGGCGTGCATGGCGGTCACGCTGGGTCTGGCCAATCACGTGGTGGTGTACCGGTCGGTATGGGAATCCACCGCCGCCCACCAGGCCGGGGGCGGCCGCGCCTCGGTCCTCTTCAGCGGCGGCAAGCTGCCGCCGCACCTGGAGTGGGTCGCCCCCTTCGGCGCGCTCTCGGCGGCCAATTGGCTGGCGATGCCCGCCCAGCGGTACATGCATGACTTCGGGTTGACCCGTGAGCAACTGGGCTGGATTGCGATCAACGCGCGCCGCAACGCCGCACGCAATCCCGATGCGGTCTACCGGGACCCGATGACGATGGAGGACTACCTGGGCGCCCGGATGATCTCCGAACCGCTGTGCCTGTATGACTGCGATGTTCCCTGCGATGGGGCGACTGCGGTCATCGTCTCGCGCCGCGACGCCGCCCGCGGTCTTCCCCGCCATCCCCTGACAGTGGAATCCGTGGGACCGGGCATGTTCGAGCGCGCCACGTGGGATCAACGCCGCGATGTGACCACGATGGCCGCCCACGATTCAGCCGCGACACTGTGGAAAAACACCTCGATGACCCCCGGCGACGTCGACATGGCGCAGCTCTACGACGGATTTAGCTTCTTGACGGTGATGTGGCTGGAGGCCATGGGATTCTGCGAGCACGGCCGCGTCGGCGAATTCGTGGACGGTGGTGAACGGATCGCCCTGGATGGCGATCTGCCGCTCAACACCAGTGGCGGCCAGCTCTCGGGTGGACGTCTGCATGGTATGGGCTTTCTGCATGAGGCCTGCGTCCAGTTGTGGGGTGAGGGCGGGCAGTGCCAGGCGTCTAAAACCCCAGAGGTGGTGGCCGTTGGGGTCGGCGGCGGACCGGTGGCCGGGTCAATGTTGTTGAGCAGCCGCTGATCTCACGATCGCGGGCCGTTCTACGAAAGGAACCGCCAATGCCGACCATCGGATTCATCGGTGCCGGACAACTGGGCGAACCAATGGTCAAACGCCTGCTCGCCGCCGGGCATCCGGTGAACGTCTACGCCCGTCGCTCTGACGTGCGTTCGCGGCTGGCCGACCGGGGCGCGGTAGTAGCCGAGTCGGTGGCCGGCCTAGCCGCCGACAGCGACATTCTGATCTCCTGCCTGTTCTCCGACGCCCAGCTGCGCGAGACCGGCTTGGGCCCAGAGGGGTTCATCGCCAACGCCAAACCCGGCGCGGTGTTCGTATCGCACACCACCGGAAGCGCCGCCACCCTGACCGAGCTGGCGAATAGCGCCGCGAGCGCACAAGCGATCCTCGATGCGCCGGTCAGCGGAACCGCCGACCACATCGCCGCGGGCACACTGACCGTGCTCGTCGGCGGGTGCGGCGACGACGTCGAGCGGGTGCGACCGATCCTGGCCGCCTACGCCAACCCGATTATCGCCACCGGCGAACTCGGGAGCGCGCTTCGAATCAAGCTGATCAACAACATGTTGTTCGCGGCCAACGCGCAGCTGCTGGCCGCGGCCGCACAGATCGGTGAACAACTCGGTATCGCGCCGCACGCATTCCTCGACGCGCTGCTGGCGTGCAGCGGATCCAGCAGCGCGGCAACCTACGCAAAAGGCATCGGCGGACTGGGCAGATTCGCAGAGGCGGCCGCACCGTTCCTGGCTAAAGACGTGGCCGTCGCCGTCACCGCCGCCGAACAGGCCGGAGCGGATCTCGGACTCCTGCAGGCAGTGGTCACCGAGGGGCCACTGGACCTGACAACCAACCGCTAGGGCGAGCGGGCCGCCCGCGACGGGGCTGCCGCCGGCCGGTAACTCGCGCCGATCCTCCGGGGATGATCGCCGCTTCTTGCCAAAAAGGCCCATTATGGTGACACTGCTAGTAGATAACACACCAAGTTAACTATGTAAGGTCTCTCCGTGAACCAGTCCACCGAGTGGCGACCCCGGCTCCAGGTGTTGCTTGCCGACTACGTCCGCCGGCAGGCCGAGCTCAGATCCGAGGCCAAGGGCGGCGGGGTCAAGATCGACCGGGTCGAAGCCGCGCGAGCCTGGCATGCTGAGCTCGTGGACCATGGGCTGGCCGCACCGGGATGGCCCAAATCGGCTGGCGGGCTTGAGCTTTCCGTCGAAGAACAGCTCGACTACTACCGGATGACCACGGCGGCCGGCGCGCCGCCACACCCGTGTCAGCTGTCGTTCATCCTCGCGCCGACACTGATCTCCCACGGCTCGCAGGAGCAGAAGGAGCGGTTCCTGCGGCCGTTGCTGCGGGCCGACGAATTCTGGTGTCAGGGATTCTCCGAACCGGGCGCCGGCAGCGATTTGGCTTCACTGTCCACCCGTGCGGTCCGCGACGGCGCCATCTATCGGGTTACCGGCCAGAAGGTGTGGACGTCGATGGCCGACCGCGCCGACTGGATGTTCGCGCTGGTGCGCACCGGGCCGGCCGGCCGCAGCACCGACGGCATCACTTACCTGCTGATCGCAATGGACAGCCCGGGAATTACCGTGCGCCCGCTGCGCGACATCAGCGGCGGTGCGCACTTCGCCGAGGTGTTCTTCGACGACGTGGAGGTTCCCGTCAACAATCGTGTCGGCGTCGAAGGACAGGGCTGGTCGATCATGCGGACCTCGCTGGGCCATGAACGTGCCACGGCATTCCTCGCCGATGAGTTCAGGTACCGCCGCACGGTCGACCAGGTGGTCGCACTGCTGGTGACCCGCGGGCTCGACTCCGATCCGCTGGTGCGCCAGCACATCGCCCGACTGGAGACCGACGTGCGCGCCATCGCGGCCAACAGCGCCCGGGCGCTGTCGGCCGTGCTGCGCGGTGAGGATCCCGGTGGGGTCGCTTCGGTCAACCGGCTGGTCAAGTCGGAGTTCGAGCAACGCATGCATGCCCTGGCCCTGCGCGCCGGCGGTCCGCACGCCGCGCTGGGCAGCCGTGCCGCCGACGCCGTAGACGGCGGCCGCTGGACCTACGGTTACCTGATGAGCCGCGCCACCACCATCGGGGCGGGCACCGCCGAGATCCAGCGCAACACCATCGCCGAGGCGGTGCTGGGCCTGCCGTCCCACCGTGGCGAGGGCACCCGGGCCCCAGCCGTCATTCCGGGCGCCCCGCTGGCCGTGGCCGATCCCAGCGAAGTCGAGTTACGCGCTGTGCTGGCCAAGGCCCTGCCCGCGCGTGTCGACGTGACCGCGCTGCTGGACTCCGGGCGCCGCTTCGACATCGCTGACCCCGCGGTGTGGTCGGCGCTGGTCGACTTCGGGCTGCCCGGGTTGGCGGTCGAGGAATCGGCGGGCGGCGCCGGCGCCGCGCCCCGGCTGCTGTACGCGGCCATCGAGGAGGCCGCCGCGGCGCTGGTGCCCGCACCGCTCGTTCCCACCGTCATCGCCCTCGACGTCGCCGTGCAGACTGGCGCCACTGCGATAGCCCGGCGGATCACTGCCGGGGCTCCGGCCGCGTTCGCGGTGCCCCTCCACGATGACGGCTGGGTCACCAGCGGTATCGAACTGCCGGTGTGGGACGGCTCGCTCACCGGGGTCGTGCCCATCGTGGCCGGAGCCCCGGTGGCGAAGATTCTGCTGGTGGTGGCCCGATCGGAGGGCGGCGAGGGTGAACTGCTCGTCGCCGTGGATCCCGGCATCGCGGGCGTGCACGTCGCAGCGCAGCAGCCGCTGGACCTGACCGCAACCATCGGTTCGGTGACCCTCACTGGCGCGACCGGACAGCCGCTGTGCACCGGCGGCACTCTTCGGCACGGTCTGCGTGCCGCCCGGCGGCGGGCTCTGCTGGCCGTGGCCGCCGACTCGGTCGGCGTCGCGGCCCGCGCACTGAGCATGGCGGTTGCCTGGGCCGGTGAACGTCAGCAATTCGGCCGGTCGATCGGCAGCTTCCAGGCGATCTCGCACCGCTGCGCCGACATGCTCGTCGTCCTGGAAGGCGCGCGAAGCCAGGTGCAGGCCGCCGCCGACGCGGATCTGGACGGCGACGAGTCGGACTGCCTGGTCGATCTGGCCGCCGCAGCAGCCCTGGACGGCGCGGTAAGTGCCGCCGAAGCGACCATTCAGATCCACGGCGGGATCGGCTTCACCTGGGAGCACCCCGCCCATCTGCTGCTGCGCCGCGCCCAGGCCAACGCCGTGGCGGTAGGCCGGGCCGACGCGCTGCGCGACCGTGCCGCACGCGAGTTGCTGGCCCCATTGCAGGAACGCCGCCTCGAACGGGCATTGGCACGATGACGATTCGCTGACGGAGGGCAGTAGATCGATGGAATATGGGACGGGTCCGGAACTGGAGGCCTTCCGCGCGGAGGTACGGCAGTTCATCGCCACGCATGCACCGGCGATCCCGCCGCGCGCTGGCGTCCGCAGTGCCGAGGACGCCCACGAGAATGAACTCCTCAATCAGTGGGCGGCCCGGCTCTATCAGGCCGGCTACGCCGGCGCGGACTGGCCGGCCGAATACGGTGGCCGCGACGGCTGGACGACTGAACACGGGGTGGTGGTCGGCGAGGAGCTGGCGCGGGCGCAGGCGCCCGGCCTACCCAGCGGTAACGTGCTGGCCGCCCAGGCGCTGATCGCCTACGGCACAGAAGAGCAGCGCAGCCGGCACCTGCCGGCGATCCGCGCGGGCCAGCAGAAGTGGTGCCAGCTGTTCTCCGAGCCCGGCGCCGGCAGCGACCTGGCCGCGCTGCGCACCAAGGCGGTGCTCGACGGGGACATCTACCGCGTCAACGGCCAGAAGGTGTGGACGACCGACGGGCACTGGGCGCAGTACGGTTACCTGCTGGCCCGCACCGATGCCGACGCGCCCAAGCACCAAGGCATCAGCGCATTCATCTGCGACATGTCCACACCCGGTCTCACAGTGCGTCCGTTACGCGAGATCACCGGGACTTCGGACTTCAACGAAGTGTTCCTCGACGACGTCGAGATCCCTGCGGCGAACATGATCGGCAAGCCCGGCCAGGGATGGGCGATCGCCAACTCCACACTGGCCCATGAACGCAGCAACGTCGGCGCCATCGTCGTCAAGTTGCGACTGGCGGTGGAAGCGCTGACCGATCTGGCCCGCCGGGTCACCATCGACGGCCGCCGCGCCCTCGACAGCGACCGGGTCCGTGACCAGATCGGGATGTTCACCGCTGAGGTGGACGCCCTTTCGGCGCTGACCTACGCCAACATCACCCGATGGACCCGCGGCACCGAGCGCATGCACGACGCCGCGATGGCCAAGCTGATGTTCAGTGAACTGAACCTCGCCATCGCAACCTTCGCCGTCGACCTGGCGGGGGAGGACGGTGTCCTGGTGGGCGGTGACCCCCACGTGCTCGACAGCGGGCGCTGGCAAGACGAGTGGCTCTATGCCCGCGCCTTCACCATCGCCGGTGGCAGCAGTGAGATCATGCGCAATCTCATCGCCGAGCGCGGGCTCGGCCTGCCACGGTAACCAGTTGCTCGCCGGGCGAGGGCCCCTCCGCCACGGGGCCTAGACGGCGACCAGCGCAGCGCGATGCTCGGCCACGGTGCCGTCCATCGCCTCGTCGACCTTGATCCGCCGCAGCAACAGGTGCAGATCGTGCTCCCAGGTGAAGCCGATACCGCCGTGCACCTGCAGCGCGGTCCCGGCAACCTCGGCCGCCGCGGCTTTGGCGTAGGCCGCAGCCGAGGACGCGGCGCGCGATCGCTGCGCCGCGGGTGCGGTGGTGTCGAGCGCCAGCGCGCCCGCCCACAACGTCGACCGGCCAGCCTCCACAGCGAGCGCCATATTCGCGCAATGGTGTTTGACCGCCTGGAATGAACCGATCGGCACGCCGAACTGCTGGCGCTGACCGGCGTAGACAACGGTCATCTCCAACAGTCGTGAGGCCGCCCCGAGCGCATCCATACCGCGGTGAACCGCCAGCGCGTCCCGGACGAATCCGGCCGTGCCAGACGGTAGCGCTAGCCGCCCGGTTTCGCCCGGGTCGAAGGCCACACGCGCCCACGACCGGCTCAGATCCAGCGTCGACATCGGATCCAGCCGCGGGTTGGTCATGACGGACAGGTAGTCACCCTCGTCCGCCTCGCCGACGACGACGACTCCCGTCATATCGGCCGCCATGGGGACCGGACTGCTCGGGCCGGTCACTGTCGCCGGCGCGCGGGTTAGGCCGAACAGCGCCTCGCCCTCGGCTGCCGCCTGCGCCTGCGGCGCACCGGACACCCCGAGTAGCCAGGCCGCGATCGCCAGATCGGCGATCGGCAGCGAGCTCGCCGCGTAGCCGTGGGCCTCGGCCAGGACCGCCAGATCCACGTGACAGCCGTTCACCTCGGGCGTCAACAGCGCCAACAACCCGGCCCCGGCGGCGTGGGATATCGCTTTCGGGTCGACGGTGACCGGGGAGCTATCGAGTATCGCGCGCGCCCGTGGGATCGGATCATTGCGTGTGAGCCAAGACCGTTCGGCTTCGGCGAGCTGCTGTTGCTCACTGGAGAGCCCAAAGTCCATGTCGGTCCTTCCCAGTAGGTTGACCTAGTAAACCATGTCGTTTATCTTCGGGGAACCGGACGTCGCACCGAACCGAGCAAGGACACAGACGATGACGAGCCTCCCCGAAGCGCTGGCACGGCTGTGGACTGCCGACGATGCCGCCGCGATGGTGCAGTGCGACGGGCGCTGGGCGTCCTGGGGACACGTCAGGTCACTGACCGAACGCATCGACCGCGAGCTCTCCGCGGCCGGCTGCGGTCCCGGCGGCCGGGTCGCGGTCGTGTTCGGCAACCGCGTCGAGTCGGTCGCGGCGCTGCTGGCGATACTGCGCGCCTCCCGCACACTGGTCACCCTCAGCCCGCTGCAGCCCCCCGGACGGCTCAGCGCCGATTTGACCGCGACCGGCGCCGGTTATGTTCTGGCCCCCGAAAACCTCTGGTCCAACACTGAATTCAGCAAAGTGGTCACCGATCTGGGTGTGGCAGGGTGGTCTGTGGAGGGCGACGCGGTAACACCGCGCGCGCAGGCCAGCCGCCAGCCGGTGCCCGGCGATCCCGACGTCGCGATCGAGATGCTGACCAGCGGCACCACCGGGCCACCCAAGCGCGTCCCGCTCACTCGCTCCCAACTCGAGGCGTCCCTGGCTGCGGCGCTACAGCACAACGAGCGTCCCGAAGTCCGCGCCAAGGCACCACTGACGGGCGCGGTCGCCCTGGTGACCCTGCCCATCGTCCACATCGGCGGCCTGTGGGGGCTGCTGCAATCGCTGGTCTCGGCGCGCCGATTCGCGTTGCTGGAACGCTTCACCGTCGCGGGCTGGCACGCCGCGGTCAAAGAACACCGGCCCGCGCTGGTCGGATTGCCGCCACCGGCGATCCGAGCGGTCCTGGACGCGGACATCCCCCGCGAGGATCTGGCCAGCGTCCGCGCGATCAATGCCGGCACCAGCCCCGTCGATCCGGCACTGGTGGACGCTTTCTGGCAGCGATACGGCATCCCGATCCTCATCGTCTACGGCGCCACCGAGTTCTCCGGCGCCGTCGCGGGATGGACGCTGAAGGATTTCCACGCCCGCTGGACCGACAAGAAGGGCAGTGTCGGGCGGGCGTTCCCCGGGGTACGTCTGCAGGTGATCGACGACGACGGCGCGGTGCTGGCGTCCGGGCGAACCGGCCGATTGCAGGTCGCCTCGCCACAGGTCAGCGGATCCGGTGATGGCTGGGTCACCACCAGCGATCTGGCGCACCTCGATGACGAAGGGTTCTTGTACATCGACGGCCGTGCCGACGACGTGGTCTTGCGGGGCGGGTTCAAGATCGCGCCGGCGACGGTGGTGCAGGCGCTGCGACGTCACGAGGCTGTGCACGACGCCGCGGTGGCCGGGCTGCCCGACCCTCGGCTGGGTCAAATCCCGCTCGCCGCCGTGGAACTGCGCGCCGGCACCTCGGTGACCCCCGAAGAGTTGCGGGCGCACTGTCGGTCGATCCTGACGCCGTATGAAGTGCCTGCCCAGATCTTCGTCGTCGGCGAGTTGCCGCGTGGCGCCGCATTGAAGGTCGATCGGCGCAGGCTCACCGAGATGCTCGACGACCTGCGATCATCGAGGCCGCCCGCGGCCACCTGAACCCGGTCGTTAACGGTCCTGTTGAATCCAGCCCCACGGAGAAACTTGATGCCAGACACAGTCATCATCCCGCGCGACAACGGTATTCGCGGCTCCGTCGGGTATGGGTGCCCACGACCGAGTCGGTGCGACGATCATGGAGATGTCGTGATGAGCACCGCAAGGGACGGGCTGACGGTGTTCGCCGAGAAGCGGCAATCGATCTGGAAGGCACCCTGACAAATGGAAAGAGTACGCGACAAAGTCGTTCTGATCACCGGCGCCGCGCGCGGCCAGGGACGCAGCCACGCAGTCAAACTCGCCGAAGAGGGTGCCGACATCATTCTTTTCGACATCTGCCACGACATCGACACCAACAAATATCCGTTGGCCACACCACACGACCTCACCGAGGCGGGCCTGGAAGTCGAGAAGACCGGCCGGCGAGCCGTCACCGCCGAGGTCGACGTCCGCGACCGCGCGGCACTGACCCGGGAACTGGCCAACGCCGTCGCCGAACTCGGCGGCACCCTCGACGTCGTCGTGGCCAACGCCGGAATCTGCCCGCTCGGCGCCGATGTTCCCATCAGTGGCTTCGCCGACGCGTTCGACGTCGACTTCGTCGGTGTGGTCAACACCGTGCACGTGGCGCTACCCTACCTGAAGTCCGGTGCGTCGATCATCACCACCGGCTCGATCGCCGGCCTCGTCGCCGCCAGCCAGCCCGCCGGCGGTGGCCCGCTCGGACCGGGCGGGGCCGGTTACAGCTTCGCCAAACAGCTCGTGGATTCCTACACGCGGCAGCTCGCCGCCCAGCTGGCGCCAATGTCGATTCGGGCCAACGTCATTCACCCGACCAACTGCAACACCGGAATGCTCAACAGCGACCCGATGTACAAGCAGTTCCGGCCCGATCTCGAGAACCCCACCCGCGACGACGCACTGCTGGCATTTCCGGCCATGCAAGCCATGCCCGTGCCCTACGTCGAGCCCGAGGACATCTCCCAGGTCGTGTGCTTCCTGGCCTCCGATGAATCGCGCTACATCACCGGCAGCCAGTTCAAGGTCGACGCCGGAGCAATGCTGAAGTTCTGAAAAGGAGAAACGATGACAACCGCAGAAGCAGCCGCCGTCGAGGGCCGCATCACCGACGAAGACATTGCACGGGCCAAGGCCCAGATCGGCATCCCGGTCAACCAGCGCGACGAAGCCTGGAACCGGCTGCCCAGTGCCGATGCCATCAGCCATTTCGCGTTCGGCTGCGGCGATGACAACCCACTGTTCACCGACCCCGGCTACGGGGCCACCACACGCTGGCACGCACAGATAGCCCCGCCGACGTTCCCGATCAGCACGGGCCTAGACCAGACACCCAGGTTCACCGATCCCGAACGCAAGAAACTGTTCCGCGGCCTGTTCCGCGGCACCGGCAAGTACTACGCCGGCGTGAAATGGACCTGGTATCAGCCGATTTACGCCGGCAGGCCGGTGCTGGCGGAGAATTACACACTCGATGTGCAGGTCAAGGAGAGCGAGTTCTCCGGTGGGCGTTCGGTCAAAGAGACCTTTCGGTACCTCTATGTCGATATCGACGGCAACCCGCTGGCCACCCGCGACGAGTCCTACATCAACGCCGAACGCCAGGGCTCGAAGAAGTCCGGCAAGTACTCGCATATCACCCGGCAGCACTGGACCGAGGAGGAATTCACCAAGGTTGAACAGGCCTATGACGCCGAGGTGCGCCGCGGGGCCGAGCCGCAATGGTGGGAGGACGTGGCCGTCGGTGACGAGCTGCCGCCGGTGATGAAGGGACCGCTGACGGTGGTGGACATCATCAGCATGCACATGGGTTGGGGCTGGGGAGGTTACGGCGTCGGCCCCCTCAAGTACGCCCACCAGCTGCGCCAGCGGATGCCGGCGTTCTATCAGCCCGACGAGTACGGTGTGCCCGACGTCGTGCAGCGGCTGCACTGGGATGTCGCCCGAGCAGAGGCCCTCGGACTCCCCGCACCCTACGACTACGGGCAGATGCGGGCAGCCTGGGTGAGCCACTTGCTGAGCAACTGGATCGGTGATGACGGCTGGCTGGCCGAAATGGACCTGCAGCTGCGCGGCTTCAACTACATGGGTGACACCCACCGGATGACGGGCACGGTCACCGCCAAGGGTGACGAGCCGGGTACCGCGGTGTCGCTGGAGGTGAAGGGAATCAGTCAGCGCGACGAAGCCACCACCAAAGGGACGGCGAAGGTTCTGTTGCCGTCCAAACAGACCGGTGCGGTGGTATTGCCGGTGCCCGACGAGGATCTGCGGCGCCGCGGCGCGCAGGTGGTGTCGCGGATGTCGGGCAAGGTCGGTGAGGAGATGCGCCGACTGCACGGGGAGTAACCGCGGGCATGAGACCACCTTCGGCCGAACAGCAGCGATGAACGGCGTTACTACGCACACCGACGCCTCGGTCCTGCACATCGTGCTTGACCGGCCGGTCAAGCGCAACGCGGTGAACACGTCGATGCTGCGGGAGCTGACCGGGGCGATCGCGACGGCGAGCACTGATGCGGTGCGCGTCGTCGCGCTCACCGGTGCCGGCCAGGCGTTCTGCGCCGGCGGCGACCTGAGCGGGGTCGACACCGAGGGCGCGGCGATCGCGGCCAACGAGGTGGTCCAGGCAATCACCCAGCTACCGAAACCGGTGGTGGCCGGGGTGCGCGGCGCCGCAGCAGGTTTCGGATGTTCTCTGGCACTGTCCTGCGACTTAGTGATAGCGGCGCGCTCGGCCTTCTTCCAACTCGCCTTCACCAAGGTCGGGCTGATGCCCGACGGCGGGGCGTCCGCGTTACTGCCCGCCGCGATCGGGCGGGCGCGCGCCGCCCGGATGGCCCTGCTGGCCGAAAAGATCCCGGCCACCGACGCGTTCGACTGGGGCATGATCAGTCACGTTGTCGACGACGAGGCATTCGACGACGAAGTGGAGTCGGTGCTGCAGGCCCTGGCGGCCGGACCGACAACGTCATACGGATGGACCAAACGCGCACTGACGAACGCGACACTGCCCGACCTGACAGGCGCCCAGGTACTGGAAGCCCAAGGGCAGCAGGCATTGACGCAGACCGATGATTTTCAACGCGCCGTGCGGGCGTTTCGTCGCGGCCCGAGACCGGGCAAGTAAACCTGATACGCCGGCGTAGCTGCCGTCAGGCGGCGTCGGCCCGATGACCAAGGACTACCGATGACAGATCTAGGCGCGCTGGACACCATCGAGTTCGACGTGGCCGACCACGTCGCCACCGTCACCCTCAACCGACCCGGTCAACTCAACAGCTTCAACGAGCAGATGGCCACCGAGATGGCGGCGGTGTGGGCCACCGTGCGCGATGACGACGACATCCGCGTTGCTGTGCTGCGCGCCAACGGCGATCGCGCGTTCTGCACCGGCATCGACGTGTCCAAGGGCCCGTGGTGGTATCACAAGCCGATCTTCAACCAAGAGGACCCGGGCACCCTGCTCGGGCCCAAGGCATACAAGGTGTGGAAGCCCGTGATCGGCGCCCTGCACGGCATGGTCGCCGGCGGCGCAATGTACTTCGTCAACGAGTGTGACTTCGCCATCTGCGCGCAGTCGACCGAATTCTTCGATCCCCATGCCAACGCCGGTGTCGTCTCCGCGCTGGAGCCCATGGGCATGCTCGCACTCGGCCTACCCTACGGCGACGTGATGCGGTGGGCGCTGCTCGGCAGTGAGGAGCGGATCGCCGCCCAGACCGCGCTGCGGATCGGTCTGGTGACCGAGGTCGTGTCCGACGACCAATTACGAAGCCGCGCTGCCGAATTGGCGGCCGAGATCGCCACCCGGCGACCCCAGACCATCCAGGGCACGGTGCGGGCGATGTGGGAGGCGCGGGACCTGCCGCCCACCCTCGCGCAGCGCCACGGTCTGTACTACACCCACATCGGCAACGCCGGCGAGGGCCAGACCGACTCCCGGGTCAACAAGAAGGCGCCGCGACGGCGATGAGGTGATGGTGTTCGTTTCGGTGCGAGCCGGGCCTGGCTGACCGCAACTGTGATCGCATGTTCAGACGGCGTCGGCGAAGGAGAAGGTGCGAACTCGATTGAGCCGCAGCCAGACCAGTATGTCGGAGTGCACGCCGGCTGTCGCGCTCGACACAGCGCCCTGAGCGATGATGCCCCGGATCGCGGTGTAGCTCGTAAAACTGTCTGCGACCAGGCAAGCGGGCAAATCCCTGCTGATGCAAACGGTCCCGGCCACGCACACGTGCAGTTCGCCCTGCCGGACGGACCCGCCGACCACCGCAGCCGGCAGCGCCACCAACGCCCCACTGTCTTCGTCGAAGCAGATCGCCCCGGTCGGCCGGCCCTCGAGGAACGCGTCGAGCTCGCGGGGCGACATGGCCATCGGCCCACGTCGAATCTCATTGCGTTGCATGGTCGCTGCTCGATCCAGGCGCCGCCGCCAGATTGCTCGCGACAATCTCGTCGACAGCGACCCGAATGATGCAGCGCTTCCCGCTGATCAGCCGGTCCCTCACCGTCGCCACCACCGCGTCGGGCACTCGCGCATCAGAAGAAGCGGAGGATATCAGGGCGTCGACTTCGTCGCGCGCCGGTAGAAAGATCTCGGCATGCCCACGAACCGACACCCACGACGCGTTCTGCTCGGGCCCCGACTGCACGAGGCAGGCGACCCCGGGCCGGGCGCGGATGTTTCTGACTTTGGTGCTTTTCGTGTACGTGGCGAAGAGCAGATCACCGCCCTGGTAGGCGACCGTGCGCATCGCATACCCCGTGGGTTCGCCTGCGGAGTCCCGGCAGAACAGAAACGCGCGATGGTGGCGGCTTAGGAAGTCGGTGATAACCGGCGATGCAGCCGCGGGCGACAAGTCAGTCCCGGGGTTGGGCTGGGCGGTGTTGTCCGCGATCACGGGAACTCCCAATCCGATGTTGTCCAAAATAGCTATATGGTTGACTATATCCAATGCGTCCCGGTCGCTGCCGGGAACGTCGGGGCGCCGGCCGATGTCGATACCCAACCCCGGCGCGGCCATGGCGGCGGTGAGGAAACGATGACGTTGAAGTTCAACCTGCTGTTCCCCATGCGGGCGGTCAAGCGCTGGGACCGCTGGTCGGAAGGCGCAAGTATCGGTGAGATCGCCAAACTGGTCGAGGACGCGGGATTCCACGGGTTTTCCATGAGCGAGCATCCATACCCGGACAAGGACTGGCTCGCCCACGGGGGCCACCACGCCTTCGACCCGTTCGTCTCCCTGAGCTTCGCCGCGGCGGCCACCCGAACACTGCGCGTCATCACCTTTGTGATGGTCGCTGGCTACCGCAATCCGTACCTGGCCGCCAAGGCCGCGGCCAGCCTGGACGTGCTCTCCGGCGGTCGATTCACCCTCGGCACGGCTGCGGGATACCTCAAGAGCGAATTCGACGCGCTCGGAGCGGAATTCCCCCGTCGTGGCCAGCTGATGGACGAGGCGATCGAGGCCTGGAAACGCACCTGGGACGGCCAAGAGCACCTGGGAGGGGAGTTCGGCGTGGCCAATCATGTCGCTCTCCCGTTACCCCGCACACCGGGCGGACCCCCGGTCTGGATCGGAGGTAACGGCGGGGCTGCGCGCCGGCGGGTGGTCGAGGTCGCCGACGGCTGGATTCCGATGGCTGCCTCAGGGGAGTTCGCTGAGATCACCCGCGCCCGCGCGCTCGAACAGATCGATGTGCTGGCCGACTGGATCGCCGAGGTGAACGCACGGCGCGCCGAACGCGGCCGCGGGGCCGCCGATGTGGCGTTCATGCCGTTTGAGGCCGCTCTGCTTGCGCAGGGATGCGACGCGTTCTGCTCGGCAGTGCAGCCCAAACTGTCGGCCTACGCCGCCGCCGGGGTCACATGGATCACCCTCGAGCCGGCCAGCAGGAGCCTGACCGACTTCCGCGCCGACATCCAGACGCTGTCCTGCCTCCTCGGCGACTGACTCCACCTACCACGAGGCCACAGCCGGCGCCCCCGAGGGTATGGACGAGATCTGGTCGCCAGTTCCCGCAGCCGCGCGGCCGACCGATCGGATGAACCCCACTGGGGCGGTTGACGACTGGTGCTCGCAGGCCATCCGGGTATCGGTGGGTCGTTGTGGGCACGGTGGCGGTGTCGGGGTCGCCACAGCCTAGGGGCCGATGTGATCTGGATCTCGACACCAGCGCACCATTGCTGATACTGTAACGGCTCATAGTCGCATCAATGCGACTAATGTCAATGACTATCGCAGAGAGGGGATTGTCGTGACAACGGTCCAGCGACCCGCCGAGCAGTGTCCGACGCTGAACTTCGATTACACCGAGACCAAGCCGGCCGGGACATGGCTGAACACCTATGACGAGTTGCGGTCACGATTTCCGTGGTTCCGCAACGAGTTCGGGCCCGGATTCTGGACCATGGTCAACTACCAGGGAATCCTGCAGGTCATGCAGGACCCGGAGACCTTCTCCAACAGCGTCGTCGTTGCCTACGAACCGAATCCGCCGTACAAGTGGATCCCGGAAATGCTCGACGGCGATGAACACAAGCAATGGCGCCACCAACTCGCGCCGTTGTTCGCGCCGGGAGCAGTCGAACGCCTCGACGGCAAGATCCGCCAGCGCGCCGTCGAATTGATCGACGGGATCGCCGAGCGCGGCAGCTGCGACTTCATGGCCGAATTCGCCCAACGGTTCCCGACCACGATCTTCCTGGAAATGATGGGGTTGCCCGTCGACGAGCTCGACCAGTTCATGGCGTGGGAACACGACATCCTGCACGCCGGTGGCAGCGACGAAGAACGTCAGCAGAAGCAACTCGAAGCGATGATGGCGGTGATGGGTCGATTTTTTACTCTCATCGCCGAGCGCCGCGAGCAGCCGCGCGACGACATCGTCAGCAAGGCCCTGGACTACCAGATCGACGGCCAGCCGGTCACCGACGCCGACCTGCTGTCGTTCTGCCTGCTGATGTTCATGGCCGGGCTCGACACCGTATCGGTGACGCTAGGCTGGACGTTCTGGCACCTGGCCGGCCACGACAACGACCGCGCCAGGATCGTCGCGGATCCCGCCATGATCCCGACCGCGGTCGAAGAGTTCCTGCGTGCCTACGCCATCGTGATCCCGGCCCGCAAGGTCATGAAAGACGTTGAGATACAGGGATGTCCGATGAAAGCCGGTGACATGGTGTGCATCCCGCTGAATGCCGCCACCCGCGACGACGCTGCGTTCCCGAACCCCTCGACTGTCGACATCACCCGAAAGCCGAACAACCACATCGGATTCGGCGCCGGACCGCACCGCTGCCTGGGCTCGCATCTGGCCCGCCGCGAACTCAAGATCGCCCTGGAGGAGTGGCACAAACGGATCCACGACTACCGGCTCGCCGCTGGGGCCGACTTGACCGAAACGGGCGCCCAGTTGGGGATCGAAACGCTGCCGCTGGTCTGGGGGCGCTGATGCAGCGCCCGCTCGACGGCGTCCGCGTCCTGGAAGTCGCTCAGTTCACTTTCGTCCCCTCCGCGGGCGCCGTCCTGGCCGACTGGGGTGCTGACGTCATCAAAGTCGAAAACCCCGTCACCGGCGACGCTCAGCGCGGACTGGTCAAGGTCCTCGGTCGCGCGGTGACCGCCCCCGGATCGTCGTTCGCACCCATCATGGAGGCACCCAACCGCGGTAAGCGCAGCGTCGGCCTGGGACTGACCACCGCCGAGGCGCGGCCCATCCTCGAGGAGCTGATCCGCCGAAGCGATGTGTTCCTGACCAACTATCTGCCCAGTGTCCGGGCCAAGCTGCGCATCGACGTCGAGGACGTCCGCAAGATCAATCCCGACATCATCTATGTCGTGGGCAGTGGATACGGCTTGGACGGGCCCGATCGCGATACCGGTGCCTACGACGCGACGGCGTACTGGGCGCGCGGCGGCAGTGCCAACGGCGTGACGCCCGCCGATGCCGACAGGATCGCCTTCATGCCGTCGGGTGCCTACGGCGACAACATCGGCGGACTGGCCATCGCCGGCGGGGTCGCGGCCGCGCTATACGGCAGGCGGGTCACCGGGCAGCCATCGGTGCTCGATGTGTCGCTGCTGGCGGTGGGTGCCTGGGCGACTCAGTTCAGCGTGAACCTGGCCTTGCTCAGCGGTGGGCATCTCCCCAAGATCGACACCAGAACCCAGGCTCCCGGAAACCCGTTAACGGGCAACTACCGCACCGGTGACGGGCGGTTCATTCAGCTGTCGATGCTGCAGCCGACGCGGTACTGGCCCGAATTCTGCGAGCTAATGGGCTGCGGCGAATACGCCAACGACCAGCGGTTCAGCTCGCTGGAATCATTGGCCGAAAACGCCGAGGCGGCCTGCGATATCGTCGCCCACGCGATCGGGTCGCGAACCTTCGACGAGTGTGTGCGGCGGCTCAAGCAGGGGACCGGCGCCTGGGCCGCGGTGCAGGATGGCTGGGATGTCGGCAACGACGAGGCGCTGATCGCCAACGGACGCATCGTCGACATCGTCGACGCCGACGGGCAGCCGCAGAAACTGGTCGCCAATCCGGTGAGGTTCGACGACGCGGCGCTGTCGCTGACCCGGGCGCCGCAGTTTGCCGAGCACACTGACGATGTGCTCCGCGAACTTGGCCTCGACGATGACGCGCTCATCGAGTTGAAGGTCGCCGGCGCGATCACATGACCGCAGCACAGGCCGAGCGCAGCGACGACGGCTCGGTTCGGGTGCGGCTCGTCCGGGCCGCCGACGTCGAAGTCGACGAGCACGGCGTCGACGGGCTGCGCATGGAAGCCGTCGCACAGCGGGCCGGCGTGTCCAGGGCCACCGCCTTCCGGCAGCTGGGCAGCGTCTCCGAGCTGCTGATCCAAGTGGCACTGCTGCGCGCCGAGCGTCACATCCAGGCCGTGGATCACCTGGTGCGCACCAAGAACGGGGCGTTCGCCAAGGTCGAGGCGGCGTTGATCTACACCGCCCGCGAGCTGCCCACCGATCCGGCCATCGTCGCCCTGATCGCCCGCCACTCGGCATCGGTCCACCACCCGCGCGTGCACGAGTCGGCAGTGCGGGTGATGGGCCCCGTGCTCGAGGAGGGCCAGCGGCGCGGCGAGATCCGCACCGATGTCGGGCTTGATGACCTGATCGATTTCCTCGTCGAGCAGACCTACCTGGCCGCCGAGGAGGCCGACCGCTCCGAAGCCCCTGTGCGTAAACGCTTCCGGCAGTTCATCATTCCAGCGCTGGAGGCCAGGGGCGGGGTAGGCGGTGAATTCCTCTCCCATGCCCGCGAGGTCGAACAAACGGTATCAGCGGCAACCGAGGCGCTGGAGAACCTCAGTCAATGGCTACGCCGGCGTGGTCTCGGGTGAGCGGTGCCAGCCCCGGGGTTCAAGGTCCCCAACAGCGCGCGTTGCAGCACCAGCAACATCAGGCCGGCCGTGTCGTAGTCGCTGACGTTGCGCCGCTGCGAGATCGACAGCTCCGTCATCCGGCCCAGCACCGACAAGAACACGGCGGCAGCGACCAGGCGGTCAACGCCGGGCGGTAACCGTACGCCGTCCAGCAGCGCGGTGACCGCAACATGGAAGCTGCCCATGCCGCGGACCACCGCGTCACCGGCGAGCTGCTGGGCCAAGGTCCCGTCGTACCAGGCGCGGATGACGCCGCTGTAGCTGCGATGGAAACGTACGTAGTGGCCCAGCCAGGAATGCAGCCCGTTGACGTCGATGCCGGTCCGGTCCAGTTCGTAGAGCTCCGTCGACAGGTGCCCGCCTTCCAGAACCGCCCAGCCGGTGAGCTCCTCGAGGATCTTGACCTTAGTGCTGAAATGCCGATACAACGTCGCGCGGCTGACCGAGGCCGCCGCGGCGATGTCCTCCATCGCCACCGAGTAGTAGCCGCGCTCGTTGAACAACACCGAACTCGCCGAGAGCACATCCTGACGGATCGGCGAAACACTGAACGGATCAGGCTCGTCGGGCACCGCAGCCGCCGGTGCCGCCCGCTCACCGCGCCCGACAGCGACGCCTGTCGGCGCCGAGCTCACTTCGGCAATGTCGCCGGCGGGTGTCTCGGGGAAGAGCAGCAACTGCATCGCGACGGTCAGCGAGTCCGTGGTGCGCGCGGCCGAGGATAGGCCGAACATCCCGCGAAACCGGTACAGGTTGACCATGTGCGCGATGCGCAGCAGCGCGGCAGCGGCATCGGCAGGCTCGATGCCGCTGATCCCCGCGTCGCGCAGCTTGCCGGTGATCAGGTCGGCGTATTGCCCCGACACCGCGCCCGCCTCGGTCTGGGGCAGGCCTTCGATCGCGCCGATGCCGGGGAACTCCAGGAACACCATCGCGTACTTGTCGTACAGCTGCGCCCACTCGGTCAGCCACCGGTGCAGGCTGCGCATACCGGCGGCGTCGGGGCTCAGCCGCCCCAGCCGGGCGGCGTGCTCGAGCACCGCCGGTTCGCACTGGCGCACCAGTTCCCGGAAGATGTCGTCCTTGCTTTCGAAGTACTGATAGATCGTGGCGCGCGACCCGCCGACGGCTTTGGCGATCGCATCGATCGAGGTGCCGTGATAGCCGTGTTCGACGAACAGCTGTCCCGCGCGGGCTACGATCTGCTCGCGGGTGTGCATACCCCGGCGGCCGACCGCGGGGTTGGTCGGCGCGTACCCCGGGCGGCGCACCCTCTCCGGACTTTTCATGGCAGTCCCATCATCGCCTAAGGGAGGCGACGATGGGCCATTCAGCTACTGGCCGGCGGCCGCGGCACGGTGCGCTTGGCTCTGCCGGGATAACCGAAGAACGACTCGAAGTTGGCATCGTTGATCGGGTCGGCCGCATTGCGCGTGGCCGCCACGCGCAATGCGGTCAGGCGCGCCGTCGCCGTGGCCAACGCGTCGCGGTCGCCGAGGCGCTGCAGTTCAGCCACGCGAGCGGCGGTCGCTGCGATCTCCGCCCGCAGTCGTTCGCCGGCCTCCCCGAACGTGAGCAGGTCGTGGTCGTCTTCGTCGATCTTTTCGCGGGCGCCACCGTCGGGCGACGACCTCTCCTGCATCCCGGACATGTTCTGCCTCTCAGCTCTTTACGGGTGTGGTTTGCATCATATACGGTGTGAGATGAACCGTCAGAAATCAAGACGGTGCGTCAGAATTCGGAGGCACCGATGCCGCTACAGGACAATCACCAGATCGTTTCGGTCGACGACCACCTCGTCGAACATCCCCGGGTGTGGCAGGACCGGTTGCCGCAGAAGTTCCGCGAGGCCGGCCCGCGGATCATCGAGCAAAACGGCCAGCACCTGTGGTCCTACGACGGTCAGGTCTTCCCGACCATCGGGCTCAATGCCGTGGCCGGCAAGCCGCGGGAGGAGTGGGGCATCGATCCGGTCCGCTACGAGGACATGATCCCGGGCTGCTACGACCCCGTCGCGCGGATCGCCGACATGGATCTCGACGGCGTGCAGGCCGCGCTGTGCTTCCCGTCGTTCCCCGGCTTCGGCGGGGGCACCTTCTTCCGTGGGCAGGACAAGGAGTTGGCGTTGCTCTGCGTTCAGGCCTGGAACGACTTCTATATCGACGAATGGTGTGCGACGGCACCCGAGCGCTACATCCCGCTCGCGATCCTGCCGGTATGGGATGCCGCCGCCTCGGTCGCCGAGGCGCAGCGGGTGGCCGCCAAGGGCGCACGCACGGTGTCCTTCCCCGACAGTCCGGTGCCGCTGGGCCTGCCGTCGTTCCACTCCGACCACTGGGACGACCTGTGGCGCGTGTGCTCCGATGCGAAGATGCCGGTGTCGCTGCACTTCGGCTCCGGGTCCTATGTCCCCGGCTTCTCGTTCTCCTCGATGAAACCGATAGCGGGCCAGATGCAGATGCCCGACGCGCCGTTCGCCGTCGCCATCACGCTGTTCGCCACCAACCTGATGTGGACGACCGTCGACCTGCTGTTCTCCGGCAAGCTGCAGCAGTTCCCGGACCTGCAGTTCTCGCTCGCCGAAGGTGGCATCGGCTGGGTGCCCTACATCCTCGAGCGCACGGACTACGTGTGGGAGCGCCACCGCTACTACCAGCCGATCGACTTCGACACCCGCCCTTCGGACCTGTTCCGCAAGCACTTCTGGGGCTGCTTCATCGATGATGAGCACGGGTTGAAGAACCGGCACGCGATCGGCGTCGACCGCATCACCCTGGAGATCGACTTCCCGCATTCGGACTCCACCTGGCCGAACTCGCGCAAGCGTGCCGCCGAGGTACTCGCCGAGGTTCCCGACGACGAATGTGCACTGATCGTCGAGGAGAATGCCCGCCGGATGCTCAACTTCCCCCGGGTGCCGGTCCGAGAGGTGGTTCTCTCGGCCTAGCCGGGGTTCGGCCGATGTCGGGCTGGCGGCGCCACAGTCGCCGGCCCGCAAGAACCAATGTGCTTTTGCCTTTCGACGCTACGGACGATATTCGATGACGGTACTGGTGGGCGTGATCGGTGTGGGCTGGGGCACGCACGTGCTAGTCGATACGACAGTGTGACGCTTCCCCACCGGGGATGCTGCTGATAACGTCAACTAAGTTATCTATCTCGACCGTGATGGACCGAAGGCGGGAGTTTGTGTGGCCTTAGCCGAAACTCCAACGCCGCCAGCGCTCGTCGCCCCGGCGGGCACGTGGTTCTTCAACTGGGGGATGCCTATCGTCGGCGGTCTGATCATTGTCCTGGCAGTGGTTGACTCCGTCCGCCGGCGCCGGCTCACCTGGGGATTTCTGTTCCTGATCAACAGCATGCTGGTGTACTGGATGGAGACGATCGGCGACTGGGGTCAGGAACTTGTGTACAGCCCCACGTTCCGGACGCACCACCTGCTGGACTGGCTTCCGCTGAAAACCCCCCACGATCCGCTGTTCATGCCGTTCGCCTACGCGGTGTATTGGACCGTGCACGCGTTGGTGGTGCTGTGGCTGGGCCAGTTGCTGGCCAAAAAGTTCGACTGGAGCATGCTCAAAGCGATTCTCGTGCTTGCGATCCCGGTCAACTATGCGTGGGACTTCTTCGTGGAAGGCATCGCCGCAGCAATGGGATGGTGGACCTACGACCCCGGGATGGGGCCGGTGCTCCGATTCGCCAACGGGGGGCAGATCACGCTGCTGTGGACCATCGGCCTGATGTGCTTCTGGCCCAATCTGATCGCCTACTGGGCCGGCAAGCCACCAGTGCGCGGGCTCAATCACTTCGAGCGCTTCTTTCGCCTCGAGGGTGCCACCCGGCCCAAACCCACACCGGCGCAGACCGGCACGGGTCACGCGGCGGTCAACTCCGCCCAGACTGCTACGGCGACGTTGGCGCCGGCTGCTCAGCGCCGCAGTAAGCAGCAGGAATACGACGACCTGCTCAACTACGAGGTCACCATCCCGCGCTGGAAGTTCGAGCTTGCCCGTTTCGCGTCCTGGTTCGTCGTGTTCCAGGTCAGCTTCTTCGTCATGCTCGTCGCACCGCTGGTGCTGATGCGGATCATCACCGGCAACGACAGCATCTTTGTTCCCTGACCACCGTCCGATGCTGCGAAACGAGGAACCATGACCTTTCTGCCCCCGTCGTCGCGACGTGAATTGCGCACAGAGACGATCTGTCTCGTCGGCGGCTGCCTGCTCGGCATCGTCCTGCTGGGAATCGTCGTCTACTTCACCACGGTGTGACACCGCACCTTCACGACACCGATCGATCAACCGGAGGCCCACAGATCATGTCCGACCACAGAATCACCACGCGGAGTCACCGTGACTGATACCGCGACCGTCGGCTCGGGGTATCGGCGCCCCCAGTTGCGTTTGGCCCCAACTCCAACGGCCGAATCGACCCCGTTTTGGACCGGCGGGCGCGACGGCGAGTTGCGGATCTTCCGCTGCCACGGCTGCGGACACTTCTACCACCCGCCCGGACCGGTCTGTTGGCGCTGCCGAAGCTTCGACGTCGCCCCGGAGAAGGTCTCCGGCCGCGCGACGGTGGTCGCCTACACCATTAACCGCCAGCCCTGGATTCCCGGCTTCGAGCCGCCTTACGTCGTCGCGATCGTCGAGCTTGCTGACGAGCCCGATGTCCGGTTGATCACCAACGTCGTGGACATCGCGGTCCAGGACGTCCACGTCGGCCTTGAGGTCGGGGTGTTCTTCGAAGACTGGCCGACGGGAACCGGCGATGACGAGAGCCGGGTGTGGATTCCGTTGTTCCGACCGGTGCGTCCAGCCAAGGTCGGTCACCGCGGCAACGACCACTGAGTTGAGCGCATGCAGATTCGTGACTGGATCGAATCCAACAAGACGGCATTAGTTCTGCACCCGTCCGGTATCCGGCTCAGCTTCGCGGAACTCGAGGCGCGAGCCAACCGGCTGGCTCATTACTTTCGCCAGGCGGGCCTGCGCGAGGGCGACACCATTGCGGTGCTCATGGAGAACAACGAGCACGTGCACGCGGTGATGTGGGCGGCGCGGCGCGCCGGTCTGTACTACGCACTGATCAACACCCATCTGACCGCGGCGGAAGCCGCCTACATCGTCGAGGACAGCGGCGCAGCCGCGGTCATCGGCTCGCGAGCGCTGCGGCAGGTGTGTGACGAACTGGCACAACACCTCCGCAACGGTCTGCCGGAGCTGAGGATCCTGGCCGACGACCAACTCGAGGGCTGGCTGCGCTATCCCGACTGTGTCGCCGACCAGCCCGACACCCCGATCGCCGATGAGCGGGAAGGCGACCTGCTGCAGTACTCCTCGGGAACCACCGGACGCCCCAAAGGAATCCGGCGCGAGCTGCCGCACCTGCCTCCGGTCGAGGCCCCCAACATCTTGACCCCATTGCTGAACGCGGTCGGCATCGATGACCAGTCGGTGTATTTGAGTCCGGCGCCGCTGTATCACACCGCCCCGTCATTCTGGTCCATGTCGGTGCAGGCGCTGGGCGGCACCACTGTGGTGATGGAGAAGTTCGACGCCGAACAGGCGTTGGACGCCATCCAGCGTCATCAGATCACGCACGGCCAGTTCGTTCCCACGATGTTCGTCCGGATGCTCAGACTCCCTGATTCCGTGCGCAATTCGTATGACGTCTCCAGCCTGCAGCGCGTGGTCCACGCCGCCGCGCCGTGCCCGGTCGCTATCAAGCACCAGATGATCCAGTGGTGGGGGCCCATCGTCGATGAGTACTACGCCTCCTCGGAGGCTGTCGGCGCCTCGTTCATCCGGGCGCAAGACTGGTTGGCTTACCCCGGGTCGGTGGGCAAGCCGCTGGTCGGCGCCCCACACATCCTCGACGAGAACGGCAATGAACTTCCGCCCGGTTATACCGGTGAGATCTACTACGAGGGCGGCGGGCATCCGTTCACCTATCTCAATGACGAGGCGAAGACCGTCGCAGCGCGCGACGTCCACGGATGGGTGACCGTCGGCGATGTCGGCTACCTCGATGATGACGGCTACCTCTACCTGACCGACCGGCGCCACCACATGATCATCTCGGGCGGTGTGAACATCTATCCGCAGGAAGCCGAGGACATGCTGATCACCCACCCGCGGGTGCTCGACGCCGCGGTGTTCGGCATCCCCGATGAGTCGATGGGTCAGTCTGTGAAAGCCGCCGTGCAAACCGTCGATGCCACCGACGCCACCGACGAGTTCGCACAAGAACTCCTGGCATGGCTTCGTGAACGCCTGGCGCACTTCAAGTGTCCGCGGTCGATCTCGTTTGAGGCGCAGCTGCCTCGTTCGGATACCGGAAAGCTTTACAAGCACGAGCTGGTCAAGAAGTACTCCCAACGACTTGTCGGTCGCTGCGGATAAGCCCGGTCACATGGTCACCGACACCACCCCATCGACCGGGTTCGACTACGCACCGTTACGGGACAAGTGGTACCGCCAGGGCTGGTACTCGACGCGCACGTGTATCGATGCGTTGCACGATGGCGCAGCCCGGCATGGCGAGAGCCCGGTGGTTTTTGTCACCGGGCAAACCGAGACCAGGTCCAGTGTCGCCGATATCCACGGCCAGGCACTGGCTCTGGCGGCGGGGCTGCAGCGGCTGGGCGTAGCGTGCGGCGACGTGGTGGCGGTCCAGCTGACCAATCGCCTGGAGTGCGCAGTCGCCTACGAGGCGGTATTGCTGTGCGGGGCCGTGCTGGTCCCGATCATCCACATCTACGGTCCGCACGAGGTCGGCTTCATCCTGGGCGAAAGCGTCGCCAAGGTCCTGATCATGGCGGCGACGTCCCGGTCGACGTCGAATCTGGACCGCCTCGATGACTACGCTCGCGTCGCCACCCTGCAGCACACCGTGCTCGTCGGCGCCGAATCCGGCCAGGGCTATCTGGGTTGGTCGGCACTGCCGGCGCGGTCGGCCGGCTATGCCGAGCCGTCGCCGTCGGCCGACGACGTCTGTCTGTTGCTCTACGCCTCGGGGACAACGTCAGCACCCAAAGGGGTTCGGCACAGCCATAATTCGCTGCTGGCCGAGCAGGCAACCGTGGCCGACCTCATCGCCGGCCGGCCCGGCGACGTTCAGTTGGTGTCATTCCCGCCGGGCCACATCGCCGGCGTCGGCTCGCTGCTGCGGCCGCTGATGTCGGGCTCCCACGCGGTCTTCGTCGACAGCTGGGATCCGGCTAAGGCCGCCGACATCGTGGCGCGCTACCGGGTGACCTCGACAGCGGGAACGCCCTTTCACCTGGAAGGCCTGCTGGATCTCGGTGACACCGCGGAGAAACTGGCGAGCCTGCGCGAGTTCCTTGTCGGCGCCGCGACGGTCACCGACGAGCAGGGACGGCGCGCTGCCGCCGCCGGCATCACCACCTACCGCTGTTATGGGCTCACCGAGCATCCGACGGTCACCGGTGGACACCCCGAGGATCCCGACAAGACACGACTGGGCACCGACGGCACACCGATGCGCGGCTCCTCGGTGCGGATCCTGGGTCCCAACGGAACACCGGTGCCGCCAGGCCAGGACGGCGAAGTCGTGGTGCGGGGCCCCGACCAATTCATCGGCTACCACGATCCGGTGCTCAACGCGGCTGCGTTCACCTCCGACGGCTGGTTTCGCACCGGCGATCTCGGTCACCTCGACGCCGAAGGCCGCCTGAGCATCACCGATCGGATCAAAGACGTGATCATCCGGGCGGGGGAGACGATTTCGTCCGGCCAGGTCGAGGACATCCTCAACGCCCACCCGTCAGTGCGGGAAGCCGCGGTGGTGGCGGCCCCCGACCCTCGCTACGGCGACGTGGTCGCCGCGGTCGTGGTGCTCGAACCCGGAGCATGCCTGGATCTCGACGAAGTGCGGCGCCACTTCGCCGCCTCGGGTCTGGCCAAGCAGAAGACCCCCGAACGGCTCGTGATCGTGGAATCACTGCCCCGCACCTCACTGGGCAAGGTCCGCAAGGCCGACCTGCGCGCGACCCACTTCGGCCGATGAGTCGTCGGGCGGCCTAGCCCTCGGGCAGCTGCTGTTCGATCGGGGTGAATTCGGGCATGGTCAGGCTGCGCCGCAACCAGTTCGCGCCATCTAAGACCAGCGTGTGCCCCGTGAGGTATGCGGCGTAGGGCGAGCACAAATACGTTGCTGCCCAACCGAGTTCATGCGGTTGGCCGATGCGCCCGCCGGGGATCCGGGCGGCGTCCTGCTCGGGGGTCGAGCGTGCCCGCAGCACCTCGGGCAGGTCATCGTGGGGGAACTTACCCGGCGCCAGGCAGTTCACCCGGATACCGTGTGGCGCCCACTCGACGGCCAGCGACTGGGTCAGGTTGGTGACTCCGGCCTTGGCCGCCGCCGAATGGGCGGTACCCGGGCCGCCGGTCCACGAGTAGGTGGCACCGATGTTGAGCACCGCGCCCGCAGCACCCCGAGTGATCGCCCGGGCGGCGAATTCCCGGCTGCACAAGAAACTTCCGGTCAACACGATATCCACGACGCTGCGCCATGCGCCCGGACTCATCTTGGCAGCGGGCACGGGAAAGTTACCCGCGGCGTTGTTGATCACCACATCGACGGGTGCCAGATCGCGCTCGACCGTGTCGAACATCGCCGCGACGGCGTCAGCGTCGCGCACGTCCAGCGCGACACCCAGGGCTGTGCCGCCGACCTGCTCGACGGCCCGGCACCCCATCTCGCGATGGTCGGGTTTGCGGCTGGCCACCACGACAGCCGCACCGAGTCGGGCGAATTCGACCGCCATCGCGCGGCCCAGTCCGGTGCCGCCGCCGGTGACAGCAACGACCTGCCCGGCATACGTATTCGGTGGCAGCATTGCGGTGCCCAGCGGGGGAGGAGCCGGCAGCGCCATGTCAGTGGCCCTCCTGTCGCGCACCCGTCGCGCGTTGCTTGATCCGTTGAAAGTCGGCCGAGCCGAACAGCGCCGTCTGCGCGAGCAACTCCTGGCCGATGCCGGTGCGGATACCGCCTGCGGTGGACTGATTCACCAACATCTTGCCCATCGACATCGCCAACGCCGGTCGGGTGGCCAGCAGCCGACACAGCTGCATCGCGCGGGCCCTCAGCATGTCGACGGGCACCAGTTCCTCGGCCAGGCCCCAGGCATAGGCGGTGGCCGCGTCGATCCGCGCACCGCTGAGGACGAGGTACTTGGCGCGGGCGGGACCGACCAGCGCCGGCAGAATCTGTGTGCCACCGGTATCGGGTACCAGTCCGAGCTCCACTTCGGGCAGCCCGAAGACCGCGTCGTCGGCGACGATGCGGATGTCGGCCGCCAGTGCCATTTCGAAACCGCCGCCCAGCGCAGCGCCCTGGACCGCGGCCACAATGGGTTTGGGGGCGTCGAGCATGTCCAGGCGCAGCCGTTGATGAGCCCGCACGAAGGTGAAATCGTCCTCGCCGCCCGCGCGGTGGCCCAGTTCGGCAGTGTCACGACCTGAACAGAACGACGGACCCTCGCCGCGCAGCAACAGGCAGCCCACCGCGGGGTCGTCGAGATAGCCGCGAACGGTGGTACTCAGCGCCTCGAACAGTGCGTCGGTGACGGCATTGTGGCGGTGTGGACGGTTCAGTGAAACCACGCCGACACCGTCGACGATGTCGGCTGCCAGTTCGGTGCTGCTCACAAGTCCTCCAGTGGGTCGTTGCGGGGCAGCAGTTCCTCAAAGTCGGCCATGTGGGCGAAGCTGATCCAGATCTTCTGGCCGTTGACCACTACCTCGTCGCCGTTGACACGGCCTCTTGTGGTGATGGCTGCGAGGTTGGATCCCGCGCCTGGCTCGGAGAATCCCTGGCACCACACTTCCTCGCCGGCAAGGATTCTCGGTAGATGTCGTCGCTTCTGCACCTCGCTACTCCGAGCGATCAACGTCGGTCCGCCGTGGTTGATGCCCACGAACCCGCAGCCGATGTCGGGCCCACCCTCGCGGGCATACTCCTCGTACCAGATCAGTTCGCGCACCAATGGTTGAACCCGCCCGCCATACTCGCACGGCCAGGCGATACCGCCGAAGCCGTCGCCGAACTGCGTGCGCTGCCACGCCATATCCCACGCTCGCGCGTCCCGGAAGTCCTGGGGGCGTTTGGTGTTGAGGACATCGGCATGCAGCCACTGACGCACCTCGCGGCGAAACGGCCGGTCGTCATCGGTGAATGACACATCCATCGCGTCTCCTTGGCTCCGGCGCAGCATGAGTTTATATAGATAAACTCGCTCAATTATAGGGTGCGCACCGGCTGGGAGCTGGCCAGTCCAGGGCCCACGATCGGCACCGACGCGGTGCGACGGCCGGCAGGTTTGCGTAAAAATATCTAACTATCTACCGTATTTGTGTCCGCGACCCCAGGGGCTCTACGCGAAGCGAGGCTTTATGACCGACATCGTCTCGATAAGCCGCTATGCGCTGCCCGGGGCAGCGGGCAGTCGCCAGGTGAACGGGCCCGATGAGGATGTGCTGACCATGGCCGTCGCAGCTGGGCGCGCGGCCGATCCGGTCGACGTTTGATCAGGTGAGTGACGGGTTGCGGCCCCGCGGGCCGGTACGGCAGATCTCCTCGCCCTGCTTCACGTTGACCGGGATGACTTTCACCGACGCCCCCAAGCGTGGTGCCTGCGCGCGAGCGGCCCTGGCACCGGCGTGGATCACCGACGGCCACGTCCACCCTGCGCTGTTGCAGGTGGTCCTGGACTCCGGCCTGGGGATGCTGGCCATGACTGCCTTGGCTCCGCAGGAGGTGAGCATCAGCGGCGCCTTGCAGACCTGGTTCGCCGCCGGGGTCCCCAGCAGGGGGACCGAGCTGCTCTCCTACGGCCACGTGTTGAGCCACCAAGGGGAGGTGCTGGTGGCCTACGGCGACGTTGTCGACGACCGGGGCACGGTGCTGGCCCACGGGATCGCGCGGTATCACACGCTGGTCCGTGAGCCTTCGGATTTCGCCGCGCTAGTCGACGGCAGTGTCTACGGCACTGCGATCGAACAGGTCCTGTCGCTGGTCGTCGAGGAAGAGTCTGCGGATCGGGTCGTCACCAGCTGGGCTGCGGACCCGCGCGTGGCCAACCGCCACGGTCACATCCACGGCGGCTTCATCTCGGCGCTCTCGGAGCTCGCCTCACGCCGGGTTGCCTCCCAAGGCCGCACCGTGACACCCCTGGGGCACGCTCACCGCTACCTCCGCCCGGTGCCGGCACAGGCCGGATGCCTGGTGCGCTGCGAAGCGTCGATCGACCGTGTCGGACGCCGGATCGTCTCCACGACGTGCCGCCTGCTCGACGAGACCGGTGCGCTGCTGGGGTCCTCGACCTCCACCTACGCGGTCACCACCTGAAGGGAGCCACGCAGTGGTGGAAACCCTGCTCACCCTGCTTCGGGCGAGGCCTCAGACGTCGCTGGCGGTGGTCACGCCCCAAATGCGCTGGAGTACAGGCGAACTGCTCGAGCGCGCCGCGGGAGCCGCGGACTGGCTCGCCGGACAGCCCACCGAAGGCGCGCTGCACATCCCGCTGCTCGTCCCCTCCGGCCCGGACGTCCTTGCCCTCACCGTGGCAGGCGCCGCCCTGGGACTTCCCGTGGCGCCATTGAACCCCCGCTCCGGGCCAGCCGACCTACTACCCCTGCTGGATCCGGGACGGACATCGCTGGTCGTGGTCGACGAGGGATCGTTGGCCGACCTGGTGCGCAGTGCCGGATGCCGGCCGGTATCGCTTCCGTCCTTCCCGCGGTCAACCACACCGCTGCCCATCCCCGGGGACACCGACGTCGCCCTGGTGTTGCACACGTCCGGAACAACCGGCGTCCCCAAGCGGGTGCCCGGACGTCACCGCGAGCTGGTCGCCCGCATCAGACTGCTCGCGGCGATCCTGGGCCTGACCCCGGCCTCGATCGTCACAGCGGGATCGCCCCTGCACCACATTGCCGGCCTGGGCCAGCTCCTGGTGGGGCTCGGCGCCGGCTCCGCGGTCGCCCCGCTACCCGGCGGGGCAGCCGCGCACTGGGCTGAGCTCGCCGCACTGGGCGCGACGCACACCATCCTCGTGCCCACAATGCTCCACGACCTCCTGGAACGGGGTGCGCTCGCAGATGCACCGCTGGAGGTCATCCAGTACGGCGCCGCCCCAATGGCTCCCGCGCTCGTACGGCGCGTCATCGACGCGCTGCCCGAGGTTCGGCTGATCCAGCTCTACGGCCAGACCGAGGGCAGTCCGCTGACCTGGCTCGACGACGACGCCCACCGCGCGGGTATTGGCTTGGACACGGTCGGCGTCGCCCTTCCGGGCGTCGAGCTGCGGCTGGACGGTGAAGAGGTGGTCGCCCGCGCCGCCCACCTCTTCGGAGCGGTGGACGGTGCATGGTTGCACACAGGAGACCTTGGCACCCTCGACGAAGAGGGGCGGCTGCGCCTGATCGGACGCGCTGGAGACCGCATCGTCCGCGGCGGGGAGAACGTCGACCCCACCGAGGTCGAGGCCCTCATCACCGGCCACCCGAGCATCCACGAGGTCGCCATCGTCGGCATTCCTGACGAGCGGCTCGGTCAACGGATCCGGGCGTATGTCGTCGGCGACGAGGTTGACTTCGACGAGGTCCGGGTCTGGACCCGGGCGAGAACCATGGGCTTCAAAGTCCCTGACGAGTGGGTGCGAATCCCCGAGCTCCCTCGATCACCGGCGGGCAAGGTGCTGCGACGCGCCCTGCCGATGTGAGGTCATCGTGTGATCCCTTGTTGTGCAACGACATGCGTGCGTGGCGCCAACCTACCCTTAGCTATGAGGATGGGATCATTGCTGTAGATGAACTAGCGCCACTTCCTTGGGTGACTATCATTGACCCGCACGACCGGGCGAGGAGGAGTGCGTGACGGAGGGCAACCCGTTTGCACGTGCCGGCGCCGAGCAGCGGGTCCGTCCGCTCAAGATGTCGGATCAGGTTGCGGCTCAGGTCCGGCGGATGATTGTCAGCGGGGAACTCGTCGACGGTGACTGGCTGCCGCCCGAAGCCGAACTGATACGACGATTCGGGGTATCGCGACCGACACTGCGGGAAGCGCTGCGGTTGTTGGAAGGCGACGCGTTGGTCACCATCCGCCGCGGCCCACCCGGCGGTGCGCGCGTGACGGTGCCTGGTCCCGACGCCGCCGCCAGATTGTTCGCCATGGTGCTGATGCTGTCCGGCACGACCATCGGTGACGTCTGGGACGCCCGACTGGTCATCGAGCCGCCCGCGGTGCGCCGACTGGCGCAAACTGCCTCATGGGCCCAACTGACCGCGCTCGACGACGAACTCGGCCGGGTTTGCGCCGCCGCCGAAGACCCCCGCGGATTCCACAGTGCCGGGGTGAGTTTCCACCTCAAACTCGTTGAGCTGTCCGGCAACCACACCCTGGCCGCGGTTATCGGCATGCTCTCGGAGATCATCGAGCGCGAACTGGCCACGACTGTCGCTGAAATCGGGTCTGACAGTCCAGAACTCGCGCGGGCGAACCGGCGCGCGCTGCGCAGCTACGAAAAGATCGCGGCCCTCATCCACGCCGGAGACGGCGAAGCCGCCGAACAAGCCTGGCGGGACCACATGACCAGCGCCCGTCGCTATCTCACGAAGGTTCAGCACCGGGACCGCGTCATCGACCTGCTCTCCTAGCGAACCGGCGAAAAACAATCACATTGGCGCTCAATGCAACTCGCTGGCTCGGCATCACGACCAACATAACGCCAACGGCTGCTCGGCCAGTTTCCAAGTGCTTGCTCAGCGACCGATAACGAGTCCAGCCGGTCCCGTCGGTCGCACCGGGTTTGACGATCCGGCACCCCAGCGAGTCCTCACACCGGAGGTACCCTACGATAATCAGATAACCATATATCGGATTATAGGTGATCGACAGGGCGTTGCCGAGCCGGCCCGTCGCGGCTGCGGACCGGCGAGAAAGTGGGTGTGAGGATGAGGCGTTTGGTGTTCGAGGCCGAGCACGAACAGCTGCGGGAGACCGCGCGACAGTTCATCGAGCGTGAGGTTGCACCGCATGCCGAGAAGTGGGAACGCGAGCGCATCGTCGACCGTTCGGCCTACCTCGCGGCGGCTAAGTACGGCCTGATCGGATTCAATATGCCCGAGGAGTATGGGGGTGGTGGTTCGGATGACTTCCGGTTCAACGCCGTCATCAATGAGGAGTTCGCGAAGTGGGGCAACGTTGTTCCCGCGCTGAGCCTGCAGAACGATGTCGTGGGCCCCTACTTCAGCACATTGGCCAATGACGAGCAGAAGAAGCGGTGGCTGCCGGGGATCATCAGTGGGGAGACCATCGTGGCGATCGCGATGACCGAGCCCGGCGCGGGTAGCGACTTGGCCGGCATCCGCACCTCCGCGGTCCGCGACGGCGACGACTGGATCCTCAACGGCTCCAAGACCTTCATCTCCTCCGGCATCAACTGCGATCTCGTCGTGGTCGTCACGCGCACCGATCCCGCGGCAGGACACAAGGGATTCACACTGCTGGTGGTGGAGCGCGACATGGCGGGCTTCACCCGGGGGCGCAAGCTGGACAAGATGGGATTGCCCTCACAAGACACCGCCGAATTGCACTTCGAGAACGTCCGGGTCCCGTCGACCAATGTGCTCGGCGCCGAAGGTCGAGGGTTCTACCACCTGATGCACAACCTGCCCTCCGAGCGACTGTCGATCGCAATCTCCGCAGTCGCCGGCGCCCGCGAGACCTGGCGGCAGACCCTTCAGTACGCCAAGGACCGCAGGGCATTCGGACAGCCGATCGGCAGCTTCCAACACAACCGCTTCGTGATGGCCGAGCTCGACACCGAGCTGGAGATCGCCGAGCAGTACATCGACCGGTGTCTGCTGGCGGTGCGGGACAACGAGTTGACGGCGGTGGAAGCCGCCAAGGCCAAGTGGTGGTGCACCGAGCTCGCCAAGAAAGTCGTCGACGCCTGCGTGCAGCTGCACGGCGGCTACGGCTACATGAACGAGTACCGGGTGGCGCGCGACTACGTGGACACCCGCATCATGACCATCTTCGGCGGCACCACCGAGATCATGAAAGACCTGATCGGCCGCGACCTCGGCCTGTGAACTCGATCGGCAGCTAGCGCCCCACGACAAGGAGGTCAGGTGGGTAACGATTCTTACGGCGACATCAGGACCGTGACGCCCGAAGAGCACTGGAAGCACTTCGAGAAGTCCTGGCGAGCCCTGAAAAGCTATACCTACCTTGGCAAAACGACACCGCACCTGGATGCCGGCGTGGAGAAGGAAGCGATGCCGCTGCGCCACGATATGCGCAACTCATCGGGCGGTATCACGGCGGGCCCGTTGACGATCCTGGCGCCCGAACCGTGGTGGCGCGACGACGAATGCGTGCCCGCGCCGGTGACGATGACCTACGACATCCTCGATCCCGCCTACGACGTCACGCGCCTAGAGGTGATTCGCGACGTGATCAGCGTGGGTCGCACCATGGGCTTCAGCCGTGCCCGGGTCGTCGACGCCGCCGACCACAGCCGGGTCATCGCGATCTCGACGGGCAGTGGGGTGAGCCTGGGTGATGTACCGCCCGGCTTCTACCCGGTGGAAAACCCGATCGATGACCTGGCCGACACCCCGGATCTGCCGCCGCTGCGCGAGGTGTTCGGCATCAGCAAGCGGGCGGACGGCACGCTGGAAATCCCGAAGGTGACACCTGAGATCGCCTCGCCGCACTCGGCGCTGCACCAGGGACCCATCAACATCGCCTTGGAAGCGGCGATGACCGACCAACTCCAACGGATCCTGGGCGCTACGGACCTGCAGGTAGAGCACTACACGGTGATGTTTGTCCGGGCCGGTTACACCGGCCCGTTTGTGGCCAGTGCCGTCGTAGTCAACCCGCACGGGCCGCGGTTCGGTGTCGAGGCCACCATGATCGACGAAGCTGCCGACGGCCGCATCATCGCCACCGCGTCAGCGGCGTTCCGCCGGGTCACGTTGACATGAGCCTCCCTGCGGGACAACCTGCGTGCCTTGTCATTGGGTTAGCGTCGGTGGGTCTGTGCGCACATGCGGGTGTGTGCGATCCCGTGGCGTGGCCATGTTTGCCAGATTCAACACAGACGAAGTGCGAGAGGGACTTCAGACCGATCACCAACGCTGAACGTGCCGTCACCGCACGAGCTGCGCCGATGGCCCGCCGCTGTTAGGGCCTGCGTCGCCGAGGTGCTATATAGGAATATATTTAGCTACCGGTTGACCCCCGCACCGCCGGGTCACTTGGGGAGATGGTCATGGAACACACGATCGGGATCGGCCAGCTGCGCGGTGCTACGTGCGCCTACCTTCGGCGGGTGGCAGCCGGCGACAGCTTGCATGTGAAGCGCCGCGGTCGGATCGTGGCCAGAATCGACGCGATGCCAAAAAGAGCGCCGGCCAGGGGCGCCGGACAGCCGGTCGTATCGCCACCGCATCCGGTCGTCGTGGATCTCAGTCACTTTCGATCCCATGCAGGACGGTACTTTGATCGGGTTGCCGCGGGCGAGTCCATCGTGATCGCCCATCAAGGCTGCCAACTGGCCCACATTTCGGGATGATCGGCGGCCCCCTCTCGGCGAGTACGCTGTCGCACGCCGGGCTGTGCACGGGCATCTCTCACGCGTCCTGAGCCAGGATGGGCGGGCGCCGATGAGAAACAGCGCCGGCTTAAGACTTGTCGGGGATGGCATGTGCGGCAGGCGCAATGACTTGGGTCCGGCCCGTTCTCCCGGCGCCCGTCCTTGACCATTAGGCATGTATGAACACATAATATGAGTAGTGTTCAATAGAGTATATTCATACGATCACTGCGGCGGTTGTGTTGTGGTCGTTAGGTGGATTTTTGCGGCGAACGCTCGCCGAGCATCCCTGTAGGTCAACGTAAATCAACATCTGTGAGGTTGTGACATGGAAACATCTGCCGCGACAGCGGAACGAGTGCACCAGGCGCTTGTCGAGTGGGAGCTCGTGAAGCTCAACACCGCATTCGCCTACTTCATGGACCACGGTGACTTCGAATCGATGATCCAGTTGTTCACCACTGATGCGCATTTCGACAGGGCAGGCAACATCCATCGCGGCCGTGATGAAATCCGGGAGGCTATGCGTCAGCGCCCCAAGGTGACCGCGCGACATCAGCTGACGAATTTTCACTTCCTCAACGTTTCCGACGAATACGCAGAGGGCGTCATCTGCGCGATGGTGTACCACGGGCCGCCTCAGGAGGACGGCAAGCCGGCGGATTACGCCGTCGATGAGTGTCGACTCATGGAGTTTCAGGACAAATACACACGCACACCAGAGGGATGGCGTATCGCATCGCGGATCGGAAGGGCAATACTGGTTCCGCGCAAGATCAGGCCGTGACGCGCTTAGCTGCCGAACTGCACGCGGCATGAAGCCTCTTTGCCGAGGAGCATCTGCAGCACCTCGCTGAGGTGCCGTGTCACGACATCGGGCAGGTGATCCATGATGGTCCGGTTCTCGAAACCTATCATCCGAATTCCCTTGAGCAGAACAAGGTTCAGCGGTATACACGGGATCTCGACCGCGGCGCAGCCGCGCACGACGTCGCGCCCGTCCCAGCCGCATCGCATGCAGGCAGGGTTCGGGATACCGGCCGCCGACCGGGGTCGACGACAACGCCAAGCCGCCTCCGGTGAGTGCGTTGAGCCGGCCCTTGAGGTCGTCTCCTCCATAGTCGGACACTATGACGGCCCCATAATCGGCTGCCACCCGGCGCTTCTCGGCATGCCTGCACGAATGTACAGAAAATAGTAATTATGTATAATCAGTTCGATCCATACCACCTAGCGGCCCGGATGGCGCGGCCCGAAGCGAAAGGAGGCGGTCCGTCCTGAGACATCGACTCCTGATCGTCGGGTTGGCCGAGCGCACCGACATCGCCTTGTCGCGTTGTGGCTCCCAGCTGCGACGTTGGATCCAGATCTGAAATCTTCCCGAATACCGGCATTGCCAAAGCGGCAGAGAGGCGAACAAGTGCAGCGCACCCTGTTCAACGATGACCATGAGGCGTTTCGAGCGACCGTCCGCGCGTTCTACGCCGAGCAGGTGGTTCCGGAGTACACCGAGTGGGAGCAGGCCGGGGCGCCGCCGCGACATTTCTGGACCGCTGCAGGCAAGCTCGGCCTCCTAGGTATCCAGGTTCCCGAAGAATTCGGTGGGGGCGGTCAGGACAGCTATCTGTTCAATGTCATCCTGACCGAGGAATCCCAGCACGCCGGCGTCGCGCTCGGCGGGCTGCGAATGCATACCGACATTGCGATGCCGTACTTCCTCAACGTCGCCAATGCCGAGCAGCAAAGCCGGTGGCTGCCGCGGCTGGTATCCGGCGACGCGGTCAGCGCGCTGGCGATGTCGGAGCCGGGCGCAGGTTCCGACATGAAGGCGATCACCACCCGCGCGGTGCGCAACGGCAATCATTACATCGTCTACGGCTCAAAGACGTTCATCTCCAACGGCGCCAACGCTGACCTCATCGTCACCGCCGTCAAGACCGATCCCGAAGCCGGCCGGGAAGGCCTGAGCCTGCTGGTGATCGAAGGCGACAGCCCTCGGCTCATCCGCGGCCGCAAGCTCGAGAAGCTGGGCTTGAAGTCACAGGACCTGGCGGAGCTGATCTTCGACGATGTAGTGGTGCCCGCCGAGAACCTTTTAGGGGAGGAGGGCAAAGGGTTCGCCTACCTGACGGAAAACCTTGCCCAGGAGCGCCTCTCGATTGCGGTGAACAGTCAGGCCGCCGCGGCCAAGGCGTTACGAGACACTATCGAATACACCAAGGGCCGCAAGGCGTTTGGTACGACAGTATCGTCATTCCAGAACACCAAATTCGAACTCGCAGCCTGCGCCACCGAAATCGAGGCCGGTCAGTCACTGCTCGACCGGGCCCTCCTGGCTCATGAGGACGGAAAGCTGTCAGCGGCAGATGCGGCCATGGTCAAGCTGTACTGCACCGAACTACAAGGCCGAGTGATCGACCGCTGTCTGCAGTTGCACGGTGGCTACGGCTACATGATGGAATACCCGATCGCGCGGGCCTATGCCGATGCAAGGGTGTCGCGAATCTACGCCGGCTCCAGCGAGGTCATGAAGGTGATCATCGCCCGGTCGCTTGGGCTCTGACCCGTGGGATGCAGGTATGCCGGGCCGAGATGGGCAGCACCTCGCATTTCCGTTGCCCGTATCACGGCTGCTCCTACCGCAACGACGCCAAAATCGCCGGATTGCGGGGATGCCATGCCGAAATTGACGCCGAATGCCCGGATCGGCAGGGGATACCTGTTGCAGGAGAGTGTCTCGGAAGGGTCGTGCTGATGGCCGGCGGGACTGTCGTCATCGTCGGAAGCTCAGTTGCCGGGGTGCGAACTGCCCGGGCATTGAGAACACAACAATTCGACGGTCGCATCGTGTTGATCGGCAAGGAGACCGAACTCCCATACGATAAGCCGCCGCTCTCCAAGCAGTTCCTCGCCGGCGCATGGGATGAGGACAGGGTGCGACTGTTGACAGCGGACGACGCCGAGGCCGCCGGCATCGAGCTACGCCTCGGCAGTGCCGCGGAACGCCTCGATGTCGCTGATCGGAAAGTCGTCCTTGCCAACGGCACGCGAATGCCCTACGACGTTCTTGTCGTGGCCACCGGCGCTGACGCGAGGCCGTCCCCGTGGCCGGTCGAATCCGGCGTGCACGTTGTCCGCACACTCGACGACAGCCGGGGACTGGCCCGCGACCTCACCTCGTCATCGGGTCCCGTGGTGGTGGTCGGCGGCGGATTCGTCGGCGCAGAAGTGGCGGCAACCGCCCACGCGGCGGGCCGAGACGTCACGATCATCGACCCTCTGCACGCGCCGATCGGCCGGGCTCTGGGCGAGGAACTTGGAGCCATGTTCACCGATCTGCACCATCGCCACGGCGTACGGACCCGGTTCGGCGAAGGTGTCGAGGCGGTCGAGGGCACGGCCGGGAAGCTGCGCGTGACATTGACCAACGGCGAGGTGCTACCGGCAAGCACCGTCGTCGTGGGTATCGGCGCCCGCCCCAACGACACCTGGCTGTCATCGTCGGGACTGCTCATCGACGACGGGATCGTGTGCGACGAGTATTGCCGTGCAGTCGATCACAGCGATATCTTCGCGGTGGGTGACGTCGCCCGTTGGCATCATCCGCGGCATCGTGAAGATGTCCGGGTTGAGCACTGGACCAACGCCTCCGAGCAGGCGGTTTGTGTAGCCCACAACATCCTGCACCCCGATGAGCTGCATCCTTATGCACCGACGGAGTACGTCTGGAGCGACCAGTACGACTGGAAGATCCAGATCGCCGGCCGACCGGGCCGAGCCGAACTCCTACAGCTCATCGGCAACTTGCGCGGTGAAAAACCGCGTGCTGCAGCAATTTACAGCGACGAGAGCGGGCTGCTCCGAGGCGCCGTGACCGTCAACTGGCCGAAAGCCATCTTGATATGCCGCAAACTGATCGGTGCTGAGACCAGCGCCGCGTCGGCTCTGCACGAACTCGAACAGTTGCCGCAGGCTGGTGCCACGGCGGGCGCTCGGCAGTAAGCATCCAGGGTGGCGCGATTCCCTGTTAGGAGGCCGCAGGGGTGGACCCGTGATGGGACGTCCGAGTGACGACCACCGTGGGGCAGGCCACCCGGCAAGCCCGTGCGTCGCACCGTTGGGTCACGTTCGAATTCCTCCGCGGCCGCCGGGCTACGCACTGTCCGTGCCCTCGCCGGTGGCGTTCTTGCGCTTGAGAATGATTGCGCTGTCAGGGCATGCGGCCGCGCCACGGCGGGCTTGATCCTCGAGTTCGGCCGGCACGCTCGCGGGTGCGACGGCGAAGCCCTCGTCGTCGATCGAGTACACGTCAGCCGCCTCAGCGGCGCAAAGCGTATAGCCGCAGCACTTGGACCGGTCGACGGTGATCATCAAGGTTTGCTCGTTTTCTGCCATGGTTACGGCCCCTCCACGATGGGCTCCGACCGCTGAGGCCTAGAGCATTGGTTAAGACAAAATGTGAAGATTATGTCTTCTGTGACCAACTTGTTCCAATTATGCCACGTGCTGCGGGATACTGGCACTACAGTCATCGGTCCGTAGCACTTGCTACTTGACTGCGCGGTGATTCGGGACACATAATACGGTTAGTGTTCAACCCAACATATTTATTCAACAATGTCCGCGGCTGCGTTGGTGGTCGACGGGGTGGACCTTGTCAACCTGGAGGTACTGCATGACAACCGTTGCGGCGGATACGACCACCGTGCTCGAAGCCGTCCGGGCGCTGACCCCGGAAATCGCCGAGCGGGCCGACGAGATCGAGAAGGCCAAGGTGGTGCCCGCCGACCTGCTCAAGCGGCTCGCCGATGCCGGTGCCTTCCGCATGTTCGTCCCGCGTCAATACGGCGGGGAGGAGATGAGCCTGCCCGAGGCCATGGCCGTGATCGAGGAGGTGTCGCGGGCGGACGCCTCCACGGGATGGACCGTGATGATCGGCGCCGACTTCGCACCGGTATTCGCCCGCCTCTCCAAAGAGGTGCTCGACAACGAGATCTATCCCGACGGGCCAAACACTATGGCACGCGGGGCTTTTGCCCCGAAGGGCGTCGCCGTCGCGACCGAGGGCGGTTATATCGTCAACGGCCAATGGCCGCTGGCCAGCGGCAGCTACGAGCACCAGTGGGTGATGGGAAACTGCATCGTCCTGGACAACGGCCAGCCTCGGATGACCGACATGGGCGTCCCCGAGATGAAACTCGCCATGGTGCCGACCGCGCAGGCCCAGTTCCTGGATACCTGGGACTCGGTGGGGCTACGGGCGACCAACAGCAACGACTTCGTTCTCAAGGACGTGTTCGTGCCCGAGCACCACACCGGTGAGTTCTTCGGCGCTTCCGGTGTGGACACGCCGATGTTCCGGCTACCGACCCGCTTGGCGCTCGGGCCGACCCACGTCGCGGTGGTGCTCGGCATCGCCCAGGGTGCGTTAGATGACGTGCGCAAGCTCGCCAAGACCAAACGGCCGGCATTCAACCCCGGCATGCGACTGGCCGAGGACACCGTCTTCCAGTTCCGACTGGGTCTGCTCGACGTCCGTCTGGCGGCCGTGCGTGCGCTCGCCGAGAAGGAAACCCAGTTGATGTGGGACGCCGCGGTCGCGGGTGAACCGATCACGACGATGGCCGCGGTGCGCCAGCGCGCGATGGTGGCGCGGGCCCACACCGAGTGCGTGGAAATCGTCAACGAGGCCTTCGGCCTGGCCGGCAGCAATGCCATGTACAGCAGCTCCTCACTGCAGCGACGCTTCCGCGATATCCGCACCGCGGCACAGCACGTCGCGGCGAGCCCGGAGATCTACCAGATCGTCGGCGCTCTGCTCGTCGAGGAACCCGTCCCTCCGTCGGCCCTGATCTGAGTCAGGCTCTCAAGAGCACATGACTTCTACCGAGACGATGACGACCGAGTGGGAGCTGGTTCGCCTCAACAACGATTTCGCCTACTACATGGACAACGGTGATTTCGAATCGATGATCGGGTTGTTCACCCCCGACGCAGTCTTCGACCGCGCCGGCAACGTCCACCACGGCCACGACGAGCTACGCCAGGGCATGCGAGAACGGCCAAAGGCGACCACGCGGCACCTACTCACCAATTTCCACTTCACGAACGTACGTCCGGACTCGGCCCAGGCCGTCGTCTGCTCGATGGTCTACCACGGACCGCCGTCGGAACATGGTGAGCCGGTCGTCTACGCCACCGACAACGGGCGCGTCATAGAGTTCCACGACAAGTACACCAAAACGCCCGAGGGCTGGCGAATTTCGGAACGAATCGCACGGGCGATCTTCACCCCGAAGGTGTGGCCGTAACAGCCCTGATCACAGAAAGCGAGAATCATGGCCGACAAACACAACGGCGTGCAGGCCACGGTGGACAAGTTCTTCACCGCGCTGGCAACCGGGGACCATACGACCTGCGAAGCACTGTTCACCGACGACGCGGTGGTCTGGCACAACTACACCCAGCAGGAACAACCGAAAAGCGAAGCCCTTGCTGCACTTGCGGGGCTGGCGGCCATGCGGGCCGAATTCCACATCGTCGGGCGAGACTTCACGGATGACACCTGCGTTCAGCGACACGTCGTGCGGGTGACGCTACCGAACGGCGAAGTGGCGGCCATTCCGGCGATTCAGCGCATTTCCCTGTCGGGCGGTCGGATCCGGCGAATCGACGAATACATGGATTCGGCCCAGATGGCCGCGGCGATGCAGGCACTGCAAGCCGGCGTGTGACCGGCCCGAACAACTCGGCCAGGAATAGGAAGGAACCTGTAATGCCCGGAATCACAGACAAGTTCACCGGCGAACCTGTGCTGAAGGTCCAACGGCTCGGTCACGGCACCTTAGAGGTAGTCGACATCGCCAGGTCACGCCGCTTCTACGAAGAGGTCCTCGGCCTCGAGGTGATCCAACCGAGCGCCCGCTCGATGATGATCCGGCTCAACACCAACCACGCCTATGCGGTGGTGGAGACCGGCAAGGAGAGCTCCATGACGATGCTGGCCCACAATGGCCTCGACGTGGGCAGCGAGGAAGAGGTGTACGCGGCCCACAAGAGGCTGCTCGAGCTCAAGGACGAGTGGGGCCTCAAGACCATCACCGAGCCACGACACATGCACGGGGACACGTCGTTCTACTTCACCGACCCCGACGGCAACTGGTGGGAGATCGTGGCGGTCCGCGAAGGCGGTTATGCAGTGGACTTCTCCGACCCGGAGCGGGATCTCACCGGCCTGCACGAGTTCGACGGTGAGAGCGGCAATGTGAACTTCAGCCACACCCACGACCCCAACTTCCGGGCGCGCGTCCGTGAGGTTATCGACGCCAAGAGCAAGGCCTAACCGGTGAGCCGTCTGCAGGGAAAGGTTGCCGTCGTTACGGGCGCCGGTAAGGGCATCGGGCGGGGAATCGCCCGCAGGTTCGCCCGCGAGGGCGCCAAGGTGGTCATCGCCGAGTTCGATGCCGACGCGGGTAAGCGGGTCGCCGAGGACCTAGGCGCGCTCGGTGGCGAGGGCTTGTTCGTGCAGACCGATGTGTCCCGTAAGGGAGACATCGAAGATGCTGTCGCGGCCGCCCAAGACTCCTTCGGCGGTTTGGACATCCTTGTCAACAACGCGATTTCGCTGACCCCGGACGTTCCGCTGGAGCACAAGACCGACGAGATGTTCGAGCAGATGCTCGGAGTCGCCCTGTGGAGCGTGTGGTGGGGGATGCAGACAGCGTTCCCCGTCATGAAAGCTCGCGGTGGTGGACGCATCATCAACTTCTATTCGATCGATGCCGATAACGGAAACTGGGTCCATGGCGACTACAACACCGCCAAGGGCGGTGTGCAGGCTCTGACCCGGACCGCCGGTTTCCAGTGGGCCAGGCACAACATCCTGGTCAACGCGATCGCACCGATCGCCGCATCGGCTGCCTTCGAAGAGATGGTGTCAGCCAATCCTGCACTGCTCGAGGCGGTTCCGCTGATGATCCCCTGCGGACGGATGGGTGATCCGGAGGAGGACATCGCCCCGGTGGCGGCGTTCCTGGCCAGCGACGAGGCGCGCTTCATCACCGGCGCGACCATCCCGGTCGACGGGGGCCTCCACGTACCCCGGCTGAACACCCGGCCGCCAGACCCCTCGGTCTTCGACTCACTGCCCGGCAGCCCCGGGTCCGAAAACAAGTAAGGAGAGCGTCGTGACTATCGACGAGGTGAAACACGCTCGAACCGGACTGGTCCTCGCGGACGGGACCCCACTGTCAGAGCTGATCGACCAGGACTATCGCGAGGTGTCGCTGCGCGTGCTCAACGATCCCGAGCTCTACCAGCTGGAATTGAAACAGGTGTTCGCCAGGGCCTGGACGGTCGTAGCCCACGAGGATGAAATCCCCAACGCCGACGACTACGTGGTGCGTTACGTCGGGGAGGACCAGGTCATCGTCAGCCGGGCGGCCGACGGGAGCATCACGGCGGTACTCAATGTCTGCAGCCATCGTGCCGCACGCGTGTGCCGGTTCGAAGCCGGCAGTGCCAAGCAGTTTCAGTGCCCTTACCACGGCTGGGTATTCAAGTCGGACGGCGCCTTCCTGGCGTCTCCCATCGCTCGGGAGAGCATGCACGGCGAATTGCGCAGTAAAGGCGAGTTGGGCTTGCGCCGCGGGCGGGTGGACACCTACACGGGCATGATCTTCGTGACGTTCGACGACAGCGCGCCGTCGCTGCGCGAATACCTCGGCCCGATGACTTGGTACTGGGACCTCATGTTCGACCGAACCCGGCGCGGCATGACAGTCTTGGGTCATCCGCAGCGCTTCATCATCCCCGCCAACTGGAAGTGCGCTGCCGAGCAATTTGCCGGAGACATTTTCCACACCCTGTCGCTGCACCGTTCGATGCAGGAATTGGCGCTGCTGGGAGCGGCGGCGGAAGAGCCGGCGATGGCCGGTGTGAGCGCCGGCTTCAATGGCCACTTCGTACGATGCTTCGACCTGACCGAAGAGCACTACCTCACCGCAATGAAGGGCAAGAATCTCGCCGCGATGTCACCGATGGAGCGGCTACGGCTGGCGCCACCGCCGGGAATGTCGCCCGACATGGTCGAGGACTTGCCCCAGCGCTTTGACGAGGGGCAACTCCAAGTGCTTACGCAGTTCACCCCGCAGGTGGGTCAGCTGTTTCCCAACGTCGCAGTTTTCGCGATGCCGTTCCAGTTCCCGGACGGAACCGTTTCGGCGTTCTTCAGTTGGCGGGTGTGGGTTCCCAAGGGACCGGACCACTTCGAGTTGTTCCATTGGACTCTGGTCGAACGCGACGCACCAAAAGAGCTCGCCGAATCCATGAATCTGATGACCGCTGCGACGTTCGGGATAAGCGGCTTCGTCGAGGCCGACGACACCGACACCTGGCCGATGCAGAGCCATGCCGCACGCGGTGCTCTGGGCCGCCAGTCGAAACTTCGCTATCAGGCGATCACCGGTGAGAACAAGCCCGCCGATTGGCCGGGGCCCGGGCAGGTCTACGCCGGGTTCCCGAAGGACGACACGCAGTGGAACTTCTGGCTGCGCTACAGCGAGTTCATGGAAGGGAGACCGTGGTGACTGCAGAGGCCGCACCGGACATCGAAACCCAGTCCCAATCGGGTGTCAGCTACCCGATACCGCGCGGGGCACGAATCCCGATGACCGATCCGCTCCATTTCGAGATCGTAGCGTTTCTCGAAGACGAGTCCGCACTGCTGGACTCCGATGACCTGACCGGTTGGGCCGGTCTGCTCGCGCCCGACATCGTCTATCGGGCACCGGTGCGCACCACACGTGATCACCGGAACATGGGCGTCTTCGAATCAGACATGTATCTGTTCAACGAGAACATCATGACGCTGATGCTCAAGATCATGCGGATGACGCAGACCGACAGCGCCTGGGCTGAGAATCCGCTGTCACGCACCCAACGGATCGTGCACAAGGTGCGGGCCTACCAGACGGGCTTGGCAGGCGAGTACGAAGTGCACAGCTCCATCGTCTTGCTGCGATCTCGCTACGACGACCCGAAGCTCGAGATACTTCCGGCCAGGCGGGTCGACATCCTCCGCGGAGGCGATGAATGGAAAATCGCGTCGCGCACCATCTATTTCGAGCAGGCCACGCTTGGCGTGCAAAACCTCGCCATCTATCTGTGAGGCAGGGTTACGAATTGCCTTCTGCGACAGAGATTCCGGGTTATGTGGCAGGTACATGGGCGATCGATCCGGTCCGGTCGACGCTGAGGTTCACGGTCAAGCACCTGGGTGTGCAGACAGTGCGCGGCACCCTGCGGGTCGAGGGACAGATCGTTGTCGCCGATGACCCGACGGCTTCGGCCGTGATCGCAACGATCGACCTTGGCTCGGTCAATACGAAGAGCAAGGGCCGTGACAAGGCGATTCGCGCAGCTTCGCTGCTAAACATAGCGAACCATCCGACCGCGGAATACCATTCGACGGGAGTCACCCCTGATACCGGCGGCAATCCGCAAGGCTTCCTGCTGGACGGAGAACTGACCTTCATGGGCGTTACCCGCCGCGTACCACTGCGGATTCAGGCCGAGCGGTTCATCCACGACGGGGGCGCTGCGAGGCCGATCTTCATCGGACGAGGGCAGTTCACCCGCAGCGACTTCGGGTTGGTCTACCGCGCCCGCCCGCGGTTCCTTGATCGCGGGATCGGGCAGACAGTGCACGTGGACATACGGCTGGAGGGGTCACCCTGAAAATCGCGAGAATCCGCTTCCAGGACAATGATTCGTGGGCGCTGGTCGATATCGGAGCCGGTACGGTACAGCCGGTCCGCGGTGAGATAGCTGATTGGGGCCCCGCCGCATCCGAGGGCCAAGCGGCCTTCGAGTTCGCGGGTCCACCGGTGGCGCTTGAGGACGTGCGCCTCTTGCCGCCCATCACCCCAACGTCCACGATCGTCGGGGTCGGAATGAACTACTGGACTCACCTGGAGAAGCTCGGTGTCACCGAGCGCCCACCCAGCACCGTGGGTTTCCTCAAACCGCAAGCGGCCATCATCGGGCACGACGACGAATTGGCAAATCCCGCGATCACCAACCAGCTGGACTTCGAGGTCGAGCTGGTCGCTGTGATGGCCAGGCCGGCGAGCAAGGCCGACGGGCACCTCACCGACGCCGTGCTGGGCTACACCGTCGGCAACGACGTCAGTGCCAGGGACGCCGCGTCGCCTATGGGCGGACTGGACCTGTTCACGATGAAGGCGCTCACCGGAGCGACCCCAGTGGGGCCGTGGATCACCACCAAGGATGAGTTCGGCGGACCGGGCCAGATCGATGTGGGCATCTCTTTACGCGTCAACGGTGAAGAGCGCCAACATGATCGCACCGCGAAGATGATCTGGAACCTCGATGAGTGTCTCGACTACGTCGTCGCGAGGGTCGCCCTCAACGCGGGTGACATTGTGTTCACGGGCACCACGGACGGTGTCGGGATGGAGGACGGCCGATTCCTCCGAGAAGGCGATGTCGTCGAGGCGGAAATTGAAGGCATCGGTGTGCTGCGCAATGTCGTCGGCGCCAAGCAGTCGTAACCGTCAGCTGGCGGCCTTGCGACCCGCCCTGGTCCGGGCCTTCTTCGGTTCCAGCCCGGCCGAACTCCCGAGCGCGACCAGCAGGTCGCGCAGCTCACGATAGTCCTTGGCAGGCATGAAGTAATGCGAAAAAGCCATTCGCACAATGAGGTCCACGATCTCGTCCGGTGTCGCCAAGCCGAGCCGGACTGCCGGGCTTTCGGCGAGAGCGGGCTCCAAAGCGTCATGGAGGACGGCGGACAGCTGCGGTGAAACTTGCTTGATATATGCGATCACGAAACCGGGCTCGAGCTGGCCGAGTTGGACCGTCGCCGGATTGTCCTGCCAATAACGCAACATGATGTCCACGACCAAGCGCAGACGATCGGCGGGATCGGGCTGTTCGGCAATCGCCCCCTGCAAGATCCCGCGCAACCTCATGACGAAGTGATCCCCGAGCGCCTCGAGGAGGTCTTCCTTGTTCTTGAAGTACCGGTAGAGCGTGCCACCCGATACCCCCGCCTCGGCCGCGATGTCGCTCATTGCCAGCTTCTTCGGTCCCTGACGCGCAAGCGCGCGCAAAGCTCCATTGAAGATCTTCGCCTCGGTCGTCGCCCTGGTAGCCAAGGTATCGCCTCCCTTTCTGGCACTCAGTCGCCCTGCTGGACAGGCGTGCTCGGTAACAACGATGGTAATACAACTCAGCATTATGAAACATATTGTAGAATATGTGTATTATCGATACTATTCGTTCATCAGATTCAGCGCTCCCCACACCGCCGCAAGTTTGGTGAGGAGCTGGATCTGTTCGGCGCTGCGGCGCAGGGGCTTGAACAGCGATCAAGGAGGATCACCGAATCATGGGTGCTGTACTGGCTGTAGGTGCCACACATTTCCCGCCGCTCGCGCTGCCCGACGAGCGGATGGCCGATGTATTTCGGTGGGCGTTGCGGGATCCTGAGCTGCCGGACGAGAAGCGCGACCCGGCCGCGCTCTCGAGTCTGCTTGTGCGCGAACTGGGCGACGACAACGGCCTGGCCGCGGCGGCAGCCCACCGCGAGGAGCTGCGTCAGAACTTTCAACGCGTGCGTGACGCTCTCGACGACTTCGCGCCCGACGTCGTGCTGATCTGGGGTGACGATCAGTATGAGTTGTTCCATGAGGACTGCGTGCCGCCGTTCGCGGTATGTGCTTTCGACGACCTGGAAACGCGGTTATGGCAACGGCCGTTCTACAAGGGCCGGCCGAATGCGTGGGGCGAGCCAGAAGACACGCCGTATCCGATCAAGGGCGCGCCTCGGGCCGGCAAGAAACTCACCACCGAACTGCTAAGCCGCGGCTTCGATATCGCCTACAGCTACCAGCCCCTGCCCGACCGTCCGATGCCGGCCGCGTTCGCAAACACGTTGCGCTACCTCGACTGGGCCGGTGACGGCTTCCCCTATGCGTCGTTGTTCTTCTCCATCAACTGCTATGGCCGTCGATTGGTCAAACACAAGGGCGGTTTGGCCTATCTGAGCAGCATGCCCAAGGACATCTCCGAACTGGATCCACCGGCACCTGCGCCGGCTCGCTGCTTCGACCTCGGTGCCGTGGTGGCCGAGATCTGTCTGCAAAGCAAGTCACGGGTGGCCCTGGTCGCCTCGTCGAGCTGGTCGCACGCCTTCCTCAACGAGGCGAGCCGTTTCCTGCTTCCGGACACGGCCCGGGACCGGGAGCTGTTCGCGCAACTTAACGGTGACAAACCGGCCGCCTGGCGCGATGTAACCCTTCAGGAGGTCGAGCGGGCCGGGCAACACGAGATGCTGAACTGGTTCTGCCTTGCCGGTGCCGTCGACCGCCTCGGCGTTCGTCCCGAGTGGATGGAGATGATCGAAACCGACCTGTTCACCTCGAACAAGGTCTTCGGCGTCTACCAGGTGGCAGGGGACAGCTGAGATGGGCGCATTCACCGGCAAGTGTGTCATCGTCACCGGCGCCGCGGGCGGTATCGGGACGGCGTTGAGTGAGCGATTCGCCACGGCGGGCGCATCGCTGGTGCTGGCCGACACCAACGACGAGGGCCTGGCCAAACTGGCCGCCAAGCTCGAAGGCGACCACGCCGCGCCGGTGATCACCAGCGTCGGTGACCTGAGCACCCGGGAAGCGGCCGAACAGATGGTACGGCAAGCGGTCTCGGTCTTCGGTCGCCTCGACGTGTTGGTCAACAACGCCGGCGGAGGAGTCATCCGGCCGACGCTCAGCCACACCGAGGAAACCCTGCAAGCCACCATCAATCGCAACTTGTGGACGGCGCTGCGATCGACGCTGGCCGCGCTGCCGGTGATGCTCGAGGCCGGCAAGGGCCGGGTGATCTTCATCGGCGCCGATTCGGTGCGCAACGGCCTCGAGGACCATGCGATGTACAACGCGGCCAAGGGTGGCGTGCATGCGGTGGCGGGCAGCCTTTCCCGCGAATTCGGCAAGCAGGGTGTCACTTTCAACGTGGTGGCGCCTCCGGCTGTCCGCTCGCCCGAATTCGAGCGGTTCCTGCGGGAGCAGCCCGAACTGACCCAGCGCTTCGTTTCCCAGATCCCGATGGGCCGGCCTGCGGAGCTCAGTGAGGTTGCCGCTCTCGTCGAGTTTCTCGCCGGCGATGAGGCGGGATTCATCAACGGCCAGGTGGTCGGTGTGAATGGGGGGTCGACGCTCGCATGACTGGCAACGGATACAAGGATCTGGTCGTCGAAACCCCGGGTGTGGATTTCCGGGTACATCGGTCGGTCTTCACCGACGAGGAACATCTGAAACGCGAGCAGAAGACCATCTTCGCCAATAAGTGGCTGTACGTGGGTCACGCCACCGAGGTGGCTCGCCCGGGTGACTTCGTCGCGCGGACGGTGGTCGGAGAACGGCTGATCATGTGCCGGGATAACAGCGGTGAGCTTCGGGTCTTCTTCAACACCTGCCGTCACCGGGGTGCGCTGGTCTGTCGCGAGCCCAAGGGAAATGCCGAGCGATTCCGCTGCTTGTATCACGCATGGACGTATAAGAACTCGGGAGAGTTGATCGGTGTCGCCGAGCGCGCATCGTTCCCACCCAGTTTCGATCCCGCGAACTTCAGCCTGGATTCGCCCAGGTTCGAGGTGTACCGGGACTTCGTCTTCGCCACGTTCAACCGTGACGCCCAGCCGTTGCGCGACTACCTCGGTCCGGTGCTGCCATACCTGGATGCCGTCATCGACCAATCACTGACCGGACAGATGGAAGTGGTTGAGGGAACACATATCTACCGGATGGGCGGCAACTGGAAGCTCATCGTCGAAAACAGTCTCGACGGCTACCACGGCATGGCCGTGCACAAGACGTATTTCGCCTACCTCAACAGCCGGGGTTACGATCTCGGCGGAGGCTTGGACGGAGTGGGTCTGAGCCTTGGCAACGGACACGTAATGATGCGCTACAAGGCGCCTTTCGGCCGGTCGGTCGCGAAAACTGTTGCGGTGATGAGCGAAGAGGCCAAGCAGCGGGTCCGCACCATCGCCGCGGAGCTGGTGGACAAGTTCGGCGACGAGACCGCCGAACTCGTGGGGCAGACCTCCAAGAACATTCTGATCTATCCCAACCTTTTGATCATCGACGCCGCATCGCTGCAGTTGCGGGTGCTCGACCCGGTCGCCGTCGACCACACCGATGTCACGGCGTGGTGCTTGGCCCCCGTCGGCGAGGACCCAGAACTGCGCAAACACCGCATCCAGGGGTATCTGGAATTCCTAGGGCCGGGTGGTTTCGCGACTCCGGACGACAACGAGGTCATCGAAGCCTGCCAGGAAGCCTACGGACGCGTGCGCGGCACGGAGTGGAACATCGTCTCCAAGGGGATAGGCAAGGACGTTCCAAGTCTGACCGACGAGGAGCAGATGCGTGGATTCTGGCGGCAGTGGCAGACGGACGTTGTCGGGACGGACGAGGTCGCCATGGCAGGGGCCGAGCAGTCATGACCAAGATGCTGTCTTCCCATCCGGCGACCGTTGACCGCGACACCGCATACGAAGTCGAATCATTCCTCTATCACGAGGCCGAGTTACTGGACGCCTGGAAGCTACCGGAATGGTTGCAGCTGTTGACCGAGGACTGTTCATACCTCGTTCCGTCCACGGACGCAATCGATTCCACCACTCCCGACAAGACCGTCTTCATCATCGCCGACTCCTACCCACAGATCGTGGGAAGAGTGGAGCGCCTGGAAAGTGAGATGGCGTTCGTCGAGCGACCACGCTCCCGGACCCGCCGGTTGATCACCAACGTGCGCGTCCATGACAACGGCGCGAACGGCTTCGAGGTGTTGTCCAACTTCGCCGTCTACCGGTACCGGCGCAGCGCGTCACACCTGTTCACCGGTGAGTACCGCCATGTGCTGGTACGCGGCGCAGACGGCGGCTTCCGCATCCGGGAGCGTCGGGCCACGCTGGACTGCGAGGAACTCCGGCCGCAGGGAAAGGTCAGTTTCATTCTGTGAAGACCGAAATCGATCGGCCAATCGGCCGCGGAGGTGAATCCTGGTGCGTGTAGCCAATGTTGGTGGCAGGTTAACGTTGGTGGTCGCCGGCGGTGGCATCGACGTCGAGAAGGCCAGCAACGGCCTGTTTTCGGCCGATCCGGCGGCCGTCTACGACCGGTGGCCGGAATTCCGGCGCTGGGCGGCGTCGGGTGTCGACTTTCCCGCCGACCCGATCGACGAGCAGAGCCTGGGAGCGCCGTCACCAAGGCCGCGCCAGGTGTTCTCGATCGGTGCAAATTATCCTGATCACGCCGAAGAAGCCGACTTCACCCTGCCCGAGGTGATGGAGGTGTTCTCGAAGTTCCCCTCCTCGATCGTCGGGCCGAACGCCGACGTCCCGCTTCCCAAGAACACGGTGGACTGGGAAGCCGAACTGGTGGTTGTCATGGGTACGCTGGCACACCGCGTGGCCAAACGCGAGGTGTGGGATCAAGTCGCCGGAGTGATGGGCGGCCAAGACTATTCCGAGCGGGAGCGCCAGATGGCCGCCAGCCAATGGGGTTTGGCCAAGTCCTACCCGGCCTTCGGCCCAACCGGGCCGTGGTTGGTAACGCCGGATCAATTTCTTAATCCCGACGACATCGGCATCACCTGTTGGGTCAATGGTGAGCAAGTCCAGCACGCCCGCACGTCACGGATGATCTATTCGGTGCCTGACATCGTGGCCGAATTATCCATGTATTGCACGCTTTATCCCGGCGACCTGATCTTCACCGGGACCATGTCCGGCGTCGGCTTCATCCGCAAGCCGCCTCGCTACCTCGCGGTCGGAGACATCGTTGAGACCGAAGTCGAGGGTGTGGGACGACTGCGAAACACAATGGTGGCAGCGGGATTCACCCGATGAAGAACAAGGTCATCCACCGCTGGCATGACGAGGAGCAGGCACGCAGGTACCGCCAAGCCGGTATCTGGGGCGACCAAACACTGCCTGAGGTATTCGACGAGCATGTCGCCCGCGACCCGGATCGACTAGCGCTGATCGACGACCATGTGCGCTGGACCTATGCAGAGCTGGCGGATTTGAGCCGGCGGGCGGCCAATCTGCTGCTGCACTTCGGCGTCAAACCGGGTGACGCGGTTGCTGTGCAGCTGCCGACCTGCGGCCTAATACCCCTGGTCCACCTGGCGGCCAACCGCATCGGCGCTTACATCGTGGCCATGCCCACCCGATGGCGCCGCGCTGAGGTCGGCGCACTGCTCGACACGATCGGTGCGCAGGTGCTGATCGGCGTGGAATCCGATGGTGATATCGACGTCCGGGCGCTGCACGACGACTTGAGGTCGACGCTGCCGGATCTACGCGAGGTGCTCTACGCCCGGACGGGAGCCGCCGATGGGTTCGAAGCGCTGATCCGCGCCACCGAACCGCTGGACGCAGCCACCGCGCACCGACTGCGTGCCGATCCGGATGAGCCGGCGCACGTGATGTGCTCGTCGGGTACCACCGGTGTGCCGAAGGCGTCGCTGTGGAGCGGCAACGACATGATCACGCTGCTGGTGCACCAGACCGCCCCGGCGTTGAGCCTTACCCGCGAGGACGTGGCGGCCGCGATCGCACCGGCCGGGCAGGGATCCACCGGTTACATCTTCGCGATCCTGATGCCGCTGCTGATCGGTGCGACGAGCGCGATGCTCGAGCACTGGCGCCCGCAGCCGGCGCTGGAACTGATCGCACGCGAGCGGTGCACCTTCGCAACCGCGATACCGACCCAGATGGTGATGATGCTCGACCTCGATCTGGAGTCGGCCGACCTCTCGGCATTCACGCGGTTCAACAATGCCGGTGCACCCCTGCCGCCCCGCGTCGCCGAGGAGGTCGAACGGCGGATGGGCTGCAAAGTCCAGAACGTCTACGGAACCACCGATGGCGGTGTGCCGACCATGACAACCCTCGACGATCCCGAGTGGGCGCGATGGAACACCGTCGGCCGAGTCTGCGAGGGCGAGGAAGTCCAGTTGCGGGGACCCGACGGCTCCGTGGTGCCTCAGGGCCAGACCGGTGAGGTGGTCTGGCGCGGCGCCAACAACACGTATGGATATTTGAACCAGCCGGATTACGACTTGGCCAACTGGGATCCCGAGGGCTGGTACCGCTCCGGAGATCTTGGCGAGTTCGACGATGCCGGATACCTCAGAATCGTCGGACGAGCCAAGGACATGATCCTGCGCGGGGGAATGAACATCTTTCCGCTCGAGGTGGAAACGGTTCTGATCAAGCACCATGCCGTGGCGGCGGTAGCGATTGTCCCCGTGCCCGACGCGCGACTGGGCGAACGCGCCTGCGCTGTCGTGGTCGCCAGCGCCCAACCGCCCACGCTGTCGGATCTCACCGAGTTTCTCGACCACCACGGTCTCGCGAAATTCAAGTTCCCCGAACGCCTGCTGATCGTCGACGAACTTCCCATCAATCCCGGCGGGAAGGTCGACAAGAACCGCCTGCAGGCGCTGGCCGCCGACCTTGTACTGCCCTCCCACTGATCCACGACCGAAAGCGAATGCCAATGGCCGACTACGACGACATCACCTACTCGGTGGAAAACGCCACCGCCGTCATCACCATCAATCGACCCGAGCGTTACAACGCCTTTCGTGGCCAGACGGTCGAGGAACTGATCAAAGCCTTTCGTTCGGCCTGGGCCGATAACTCCGTGCGCGCAGTCATCCTGACCGGCGCCGGTGACAAGGCATTCTGCGCGGGTGGTGACGTCAAACAGCGCGCGGAGACCGGTGATTACGGCCCTACCGAGAGCGGGCTGTTCGAAATCGGCTATCTGCACAAGCTGATTCGCGACATCCCGAAACCGGTGATCGCCGCCGTGAACGGGGCCGCAATCGGAGGCGGTCATGTGCTGCATGTCTTGTGTGATCTCAGCATCGCCTCCGGCAACGCCACGTTCGGTCAAGCGGGGCCACGGGTCGGGTCTTTCGACGCGGGTTTCGGCTCAGCCTTCCTGGCACGCGTGGTCGGCGAGAAGCGGGCTCGCGAGATCTGGTTCTTGTGCCGGCAGTACGACGCCGAAACGGCCGAGCGTTGGGGTCTGGTCAACGCGGTGGTCCCAGCCGATCGGCTGCTCGAGGAAGCCAAGTCCTGGGCGGCCGAGATCGCCGCGCTGAGCCCCACGGCCATCCGCTTCCTTAAGCAGTCGTTCAACGCCGACACCGATCATCAGGCGGGGCTGAGCAACCTCGGGTTGTCCGCGGTCGACCTCTTCTACGAGTCGCCCGAAGGGCAGGAAGGTGCCCGGGCGTTCGCCGAGAAACGCAAGCCGGACTTCGCGGCGTACGCCACGAAGGCGCCGGTGGGCGTCGAGGCATGAGGTTGAAGTGGGCGACGCGGTGGCAGGCGTGGCAGCAGAGACCGCGCTGCGCGCGGAGTGCTCGGTGTCCCGTTTCACCGCCGCACAGTCCGCGGGAATACGGGAGGAGTTGACATAAGCGTCGGTTCTTGTCCATTGCCATCTTGAGCTGGATAAATACGGGTAATCACGATCTATCTAGGGACTAGCAACATCCTTACTTGACAAGGGCGTCAAGTTAAGGGTTAGGATTCCCAAAGACCGTTCCGGCGGGCGCTCATGCCGATTGCCGATGGCGCCATAAGTGGGGAGCACATGCACAATCCATTCGAGCCTGAGTTGCTGATCGAGGAACGCGACGCCATTCGCGTGGTCACCCTCAACCGACCGGAAGCGCTGAACGCGACCAACGAACCCCTGCACATCGCGCTGCAGTCCGTGTGGCGCCACCTCGCCGCCGACGAGGATGCGCGCGCGGTGGTGTTGACCGGCGCGGGTCGGGCGTTCAGCGCAGGCGGCGATTTCCAGCACTTCGTCGAACTCTGGGACGACCGGCCCCGGCGCCGTCGTGAGATCGAGGGCGCCCGGCGGCTACTGACCGAGATGGTCGACTTCCCGCTGCCCGTCGTGGCCGCGGTCAACGGTCCCGCCGTGGGCCTGGGCTGCAACCTGGCCGTGCTCAGCGATGTGGTGCTGATCGCCGAGAGCGCCTACATGGCCGACCCGCACGTGAGCGTCGGTCTGACCGCCGCCGACGGCGGCGCACCGACCTGGCCGCTGCTGATGAGCATGTTACGGGCCAAGGAGTACCTGCTCACCAGTGAGCCCATCCCGGCCGAACAGGCCGTGGCGCTGGGGCTGGCCAACCGGGTGGTGCCCGACGCGGACCTGCTCGATCAGGCGCTGGCCGTGGCGCAACGCATCGCCAAGCTGCCTCCGCAAGCGGTGCAAAGCACCAAGCGGGCGCTGAACATGCACATCAAGCGCGCGGTTGCCGGGGTGCTGGAGTACGCGCTGTCTGAGGAGTACGACTCGTTCGAGACCCCCGAGCACCAGGCGTTGGTCAACCGCTTCCTGGAACGGTCCGCGGCCAGGGCGGCGGAAGCGAAGTCGTCATAGTGACCTCGAGCAGCGTTGCAATGCGGACGGAGCTGACCGCCGACGTCTCCGCCTATCGGCGCGCCGTGCGTGAGTACTTGGGGCAGGACCCGAGTCTGCAGCGGTGGCGCAATTCCTGCTACCCCTCGACCGAGACGCACATGGCCGAGCATGCGGCGCTGATGGCGCGGCTGTTCGAGGGTGGATGGAATCGGTACGGCTGGCCCGTCGATGCGGGCGGCTGCGGCGGCGACGAGCGGCATCGCGCCGTGCTGTATGACGAACTGAGCGCGGCGGGTGTGGATGTACCCGAGCAGCAAATGCTGCTGGAGACCCTGGGGCCGGCGGTACTCCGGTTCGCGCCGGCGCTGGGCGCGCAGTTCCTGCCCGCCTATCTCGCCGGTGAGGAATGGTGGGCCCAGTCGTTCTCTGAGCCCGACGCCGGTAGCGATCTGGCCGGGCTGCGGTGCCGGGCCCGCCGGCAGGGTGATCATTATGTGCTGTCCGGCCAGAAGATCTGGACCAGCCATGGGGCTACCGCCCGGCGTCTGATCTGCCTGGTGCGTACCGGGTCGTTGGAGAGCCGGCACCGCGGGCTGACGATGGTGATGGTCGATACCGACACTCCCGGCGTCGAGATCCGTCCGATCGCGATGGCCAGTGGACAGAACGAACTGTCCGAGGTGTTCTTCGATGACGCCGAGGTGCCCGCATCTCGCCTGCTGGGCGATGAGGGACAAGGCTGGCAGGTCGCGATGTTTCTGCTGCAGTTCGAACGGGCGATGTATGCCTGGTTGAGTGCCACTGTCGCTGGTCGCAAGCTGCGAGAGTTGCGTGACGCTGTCGACGGACTGCCCGATGGCGGCGTGCGCCGGCTTGGTGAGTGCTACACCGACATCGCCACGCTCAAAGCGCGCAGCGCCAACACGGTGCGCCGGCTCGCCGCCGGGGACAGCGTCGGTCCGGAGGCCAGCGTGGACAAGATTCTGCTGGCAACGGTTGAGACCGGCCTGCACGACGCCGCCCGCGACCTTTTGCCCAGTGAATTCCTCTTCGGCGAGGGTCCTCTGGCGGCGCGATGGCGGGACGACTGGTGGTATAGCCGGGCCTCGACGATCATGGGCGGGTCCGCCGAAGTGCAACGCGGCATCATCGCCGACCGAGTGTTGAACCTGCCCAAGGAACGAACCGCGTGAGCGCCGTACAGACACCGGGATTCGACGCCGCCACCCGCGAGGAGATTGCCGCGTCGCTGCGTGAGCTCTTCGAAAAGCGGACCGGGGCCCAGGACATCGCGCCGCTGCTCGCCGAGCTGGGCTGGGCCGAGGTTCTGGCCGAGGATCCCGCCACCGCCGTCACGCTGCTTTTCACCGAACACGGTCGGGCACTGGCATCCTCGCGCGCGTTGGACGACGTCATGCTGGCAGAGCTGTCCGAGGTATTGCCGACCGGCCGGCGTCGGGCGGTCATTTATCCGCATCCACCGGAGGGATCGGTGGCGCTGCGCTGCGACGAGCCGATCGTCGGGCTGAGCCTCGGGTCGCTCACCGACATCGACGAGGCCGTGATCGCCGCGACGCTGCCCGGTGGAGCAGTGGGACTCATTGCGCTGACGGCCGCCGACTTGTGCGTGTCGGCCGAGTCCCTGGGGGGCTTCGACTTCGACAGCGGCTGGCGTATCGTGACCGCCGTCGTGCCGAAGGACGTTGAGGCCATCTGCGCGGCAGCGCACTGGGATCGCGCCGTGGCGGCAGGACGGCGCGCCTTGGCGGCTGAGATCCTCGGGGTTTGTGACACCGCACTTAACCTGGTGACTTCGCACGCCGCGGCCCGGGTCCAGTTCGGACGTCCGATCGGCTCCTTTCAGGCTGTCCGCCACCGGCTTTCGGAGGCCTACGTAGCCATGGCCGGCGCCCGAGCGGTGCTCGACAACGCCTACGCGGTCGCGGGAAGCGACGCAGAGGTGTGGGCGGCGCTGATCGCCAAGATCCGCGCCGGGCACGCGCAAGCGGTGCTGATGCGCCACGCGGTGCAGGTGTTCGGTGCGATCGGCCTGACCAGGGAAAGCGACATTCACCGATACGTCGAGCGCGCCGCCGCGTTGGACGCACTTCTCGGTGGTCACCAAGCGCTCACCGAAGTCGTCGGCAGCGCATTTTTGGATGGCGATGAGGTGGACGCCGCATTCGAGATGCTGTGACCGGCGCCGGTACGCGCCGCCGCTACTGACCGGTGAATACCGCCTTTTCGCGGGCCAGGTTGGCGGCGATGCCGATCTTGCTGTCGTTGGTGGCCCACAGCTTCTGCTGTTGATCGAGCTCACGCTCCAGCACCACGCGAACACGGTTCGCTAGTGGGGCCCGCAGCGTTTCCCGGATCGACTGCACGGCAAGGGGAGCGGCCGCCGCGATCTCGGCTGCCCAGTTCAGCGCTTCGGTCCGCAGTTCCGCGTCCGGCACCAGCCGGTCGACCAGTCCGATCTCAAAGGCATGCTGACCATCGATGCGTCGACTGGTGTAGAGCAGGTCCATCGCATGTTGGGCGCCCACGATGGCGGGCAACGTCTCGGAGAGCCCGAAACCCTGGTGGAAGCCCAACATCGAGAAGTTCGCGTGGAACCGGCTCGATGGGGTGGCCACCCTGAAGTCGGCTGCGCAGGCCAACCCCAAGCCTCCGCCAACGGCGGAGCCCTGCACCGCCGCGATGATTGGCACCTTGGCGTCGAACAACCGAATCGCCTCGCGGTAGAGCAGCCCCGAAGAACGGGACCGATCGCCCTCCATCTCGCCGTCGGCGAAGTTCGCCCCGGCGCAGAAATGCTTGCCTTCTGAGCACAGGACGATCGCCCGTGTGCCATGGGCGTGCAGTTCGCCTGTCGCATCTACGATCTCGCAGATGAGCTGACGGTCGAAATAGTTGGCCGGAGGCCGGTTGATCTCGATCACCGCGACATGGTCGTCGGTACTCACAGTGATGTTGCGGGTCATGTCAAACTCCGATCGTGGAACCGGCGGATGTCACGGCAGAGGTCAATCCGCCCCGTTCAGTTATGGCCGCGCCAAGGCGCAGGTTCAGCGTCGTCTCGTCGCCGAAGTCACCACGCCAGGTGTGCAGGCGCCGTGAAAACAGTTGTAGGGAGTACTCCTGCGTCATCCCAATCGCGCCGTGCGCCTGGTGGGCGGCCCTTGTCACCAGGCCGGCATGGCGGTTGGCCAGCGACTTCGTCGCGACGATCTCAAACGACCCCGGCCCCCGAAGGGCGGCGGCCCCGGCCCGGTCGACAGACAGTGCTGTCAGCGCCGACGCCTGGGCAAGTTCCACGACGTGCGCCTGGACGGCTTGGAAGATACCGATCGGTTTGCCGAACTGGACCCGCTGTCCAACGTAGGTTTTGGTCAGTTCGAACACCGCAGTGATCGCACCGGCCATCTGTGCTGCGCGCAGCAATGCTCCGCGCAGCAGGACATCGTCGACACCCGTCTCGGCGGGGTAGCAGTTGACCGCGACGTCGAGGGCCCGGATCGTGTCGCGCGGCATCCCGGCCAGGTCGGCTCCCGCGGTGACATCGAGGTGCTCGGGGTTGATCGAGACCACCTGTACCCGGGCCGATTCATCGGGCACCACCGCCACGATGCGGGTGGCGCCACGCACCCAGGGAACATGGGCTGCTGTTCCGGTCAGTCGCCCGCCGGCAAGGGCGAGTTCACCCGGATCGGGTACGACGGCAAGCGGTCCGGCAGGTAACTCGGCCCCCGCCCGCGCCAACAGGTAGGCAGCGAGGCTGGTTTCGGCCAGCGGCAGGGGCACCGCATAGCGACCGGCGCCCTCCATCACCGCGAGCAGGTCTAGCAGTGATCCACCAGAGCCGCCGCTGTCCTCGTCGATGCCGACGAGGGGCAAACCGAGTTCGTCGACGGAGCGCCAAAGCTGTGGTGAGGGACCGTCACGTTCGACGCCGGCGATGACCTCGGGGGTGAAGGTCTTGGAGAAATAATCCCGGACCAGCCCAACGAGGTCGGAATCGCGATGGACGGTTTGGCTCATGGTTTGACCAACGCTTTCGCAATGATGTTGCGCAGGATCTCGGTGGTGCCGCCTCGGATGGTGAACGCCGGCCCGGTGAGGACAGCCCTGGCGAGCAGCGACTCATACGGGTCGGAGGACGTCAGTTCGGGTGTGCGCCCGAAATGCCGCAGCACGATCTCGATGCATTCCTGCTCGAATCGGGTGGCCATCTCCTTGGCCAGGGCAGCCTCCACGGTGGGAGACTCGCCTCGGTCAACCGCCCGGGCGATCGACAGCGACAATCCGTGAAATCCCCAGCAGCGTGCAGTAACCGAACCCAATTCGGCCTGTGCCCACCCGGGCACCGCGCCGTACAGGTTTTCTGCCCAGTGCTGCAGCACCGGCATCACCGACATCCACCGGTCGACGCCGCCGCGTTCGAGCACGAGCTCGGCGGTGTTCTGGCCCCAGCCGGCGCCCACCTCGCCCAATCGCATTGAATCGGGAACGAACACGTCCTCGAAGGACACCTCACAGAAGTGGCGGGTGCCATCGATGAACGGGATCGGCGAGGCGGTCAGGCCCTCGGCGTTGCGATCGACGATGAGCTGAGTCAGCCCGCGGTAGCGGTCCTCGGATGTGCGGAACAACCCCAATAGATGGGTGGCCTCGGCGGCGCCCGAGGTCCAGATCTTCGTCCCGTTGAGCATCCACCCACCGCCGACCTGGACGGCCTTGGTGCGCACCGAAGCGAGATCCGATCCCGCGTCGGGTTCGCTCATCCCGATCGCGAAGGAGAATTCACCACTGGAAATGCGCGGCAGGAAGTAGCGCTTCTGCTCCTCGGTGCCGTTGGCGGCGATGTTGGGTCCCGATTGGCGGTCCGCGACCCAGTGCCAGCCGACGGGCGCTCCCACCGCGAGTAACTCCTCGACCACGATGAGCCGCTCGACGGCGGTGCGCCCACCGCCGCCGTACTCGCGGGGCAGCGCCATGCCCAGCCATCCCCGCGAACCCAGGTCAGCCGAGAATGCCGGGTCGCTGGCGGCGGCGAAGCCGAGGCCGATGTCGTAGCTGCCGGCGGGAAGTCGCTGCGCCAGAAAGGCGCGGACTTCGTCGCGAAGCCGTAGTTCCTCGACGCTGAGGTCGGTTGCTTCCAGCCTCACTGCCCGCTCACCGGACCATCACTAGGCCGCCATCGATGGCGAGCACCTGACCGGTCATGTAATCGGTCTCGTCGGAGGCGAGGAATACGTAGGTGCCGGCGATCTCTTCGGGATCGGCCCACCGCTTCAACGGAATCCGTTGCAGGTAATTGTCATTGAGTTTCTCGTTGCTCCGCAGATTCTCGGTCATCGGAGTCGCCGCCGCGGGAGCCACCGCGTTGACGACGATGTTGTAGGCGGCGAGCTCGCGGGCGGCCGACCGCGTCATGCCCAGCAGTGCGGCTTTGGCCGAGGCGTAGTTGATCTGCCCGATTGTCCCGTTGATGCCCGCCGAGGAGGTCGTGAAGATGATGTGGCCCTTCTTGGCTTCCTGCATGCCCGGGACGACGGCCTGCAGCCAGTAGAACGAACCGTTGAGGTGGATGTCGAGCACCGTGGACCACTGCTCGTCGGTCATTTTCCACAACATCGCCGGGCGCGTCAGCCCTGCATTGCTGACCAGCACTGTGATCGTTCCCAGCTCGGCGGCGATGCGCGCCGCGGCGTCGTTGACGACGCGGCGCTGCGACACATCACAGGGTACGGCGATCGCCGTACCGCCGCTGGCGGTGATCTCGTCGGCTACACCCTGCGCCGTCGACTCGTTGATGTCAACGACGGCCACCCGGGCGCCCTCGGCGGCGTAACGGATCGCGATCGCGCGGCCCAACCCTTGACCCGCACCGGTTACCACGGCGACTCGGTCAGCGAGTCGCACCGGGTTTGACATGTATTCCTCCTTGATGGCTTCGGTGTCGGTGGTGCAGGAGCACTCAGAAGTACAGGCGGGTGATCGACTCTGCGACGCAGACCGGTTTGTCACCACCCTGACGTTCCACGGTGGCCTGCCACACGACCTGAACACCGTCGGGCACGTCCTCGACAGCGGCGATGCCGAGCCGAACCCGGACCAGGGAATCAACGGGCAGCGGGGCCGGGAATCGGACTTTATTGAGTCCGTAGTTCACGCCCATCCGTTTGTTGGTCACCTCGAAGATGTTGTTCATCAACGGGGGAAGCAATGCCAAAGTCAGGTAACCGTGGGCGATCGTTGTGCCGAACGGCCCTTCGGCGGCCTTCGCCGGATCGACGTGGATCCACTGGTGGTCGTCGGTGGCGTCGGCGAACAGGTTGATCCGGTCTTGATCGACGGCCAACCAGTCACTGACGCCGAGCTCTTGGCCCACCAGGGACCGCAGTTCGTCGGGGCCTTCTATTGTGCGCACGGCACACCTTTCGTCGAATTGCGTTGATCGGTCATAGCTGTCGCCCTTGCAGGTCGGTCCAGCGCCCGCGGGCACTCATCCGATGAGTCCTTGCACCACGTCGTAGTCTGCGGCGAGCACCAGGTCGGTCAGGCGCGCGAGTTCCTGGTCGGGGTTGCCCAACAGATGTTGCGACGCGGTGGCCCGCTTCACGTAGAGCCCTATCTCATGTTCCCAGGTCAGGGCGAGGCCGCCGTGTATCTGCATGGCGGTACGCACCGCCTGCCAGTACGCCTCGAGCGCGGTGATCTCGGCAACGGCTGCCGGCACCGGCACCGACGACCGCGGCTGGTCGAGCCCCTCGAAGGCCGCTTCCACGGCCGCGGTGGCGGCCTGCACCGCCACGTATAGATCGGCGCAGCGGTGCTTGATGGCCTGGAACGCGCCGATCGGACGGCCGAACTGGATCCGAGTCTTGGCGTAGTCGACCGATATGTCGAGCAGGTGCTGGGCGCCACCGACGGCGTCGGCCGCCACGGCCAAGCGTGTGAGGTCCTGCAGCCGGGTCAGCAGTGTCCCCGCCGGCGCGCTATTGCCCATCGGCCCCAGCGGAACGGCGAGCGCCTGTCGCCAGCTCACGGCCGCCACCGGCCGGGTCACATCGAGGGAGCCGAGATTGGTGACCTCAACCCCGGAGTCGGCGCGGTCGACGACAAAGATCCCGACACCGGTGTCGGTGTGGGCGGCAACGATGAACCAGTCGGCCACGTCGGCCTCGAGCACTGTCGGCTCGTCCCCGGTCAGCCGCCACACATCGCCCTCCCGGGTGACCCGCGGCGATGCGTCATCAAGCGGCCCTACCCTGAGTGCCACCCGCACCGCACCCTCGGCGATGCCGGCCAGCAACTCGGCGAACTGTGTCTCGGCCTGGGCCCATCGGATCGCAGCGGGCGCGAGCACGGCACTGCTTAGATACGGCACCGGCAACAGGCAGCGCCCCGCCTCGATCAGAAACGCGGCCAACCCCGACGCCCCGGCATCGGCGCCGCCGTACTGTTCGGGAACTGCGAATCCGAAGATGCCCAGCTCCGCGAGGCTCTTGACCAGGTCAGGGTCGGCACGTCGCCCGCACTCGGCAAGACTGCGGGTCTGCGGCAGCGGAGCCAGTCGCTGCAGGCCATCGCGAACCCAGAGCCGGAACTCGATCCGGTCTTCGTCGGTAAGCACGGCCACCGGTTCCTCCTCGTGCGACGTCGGCCCGCGATAGGGCGAATATAGTCTAATGTATAGATGATTATTGGACGGGATGCTTTGGGGTATCGATGACTCAGGAACGGCCGGGCGAAACCGCTGGCTTCCGTAATGAGGTCCGCGCCTTTCTCCACGACAACCTGCCAGCGGATTGGGCCGGGGTCGGCGCCCTCCTGGCACCGCAGCGGCGCGAGTTCGTCAGCCGCTGGCGGCGGCTCATCGGGCAAGCCAGACTGATCGGCGTCACCTGGCCGGTCGAATACGGCGGGCGCGGCCTGACCAAAATCGACCACCTCGTGGTTGTCGAGGAGTTCTCCCGGGCAGGGGTCCCTGTCGGGACGCCGGGGGATACCGTGTCGGTCAAGCTCATCGGAAACACGCTGGCCGCGTGGGGAACTCACGATCAGAAGTCTCGCTTCCTGCCACGAATCATCAGCGGCGAGGATGTGTGGTGCCAAGGGTACTCCGAGCCCGAGGCGGGTTCGGATCTCGCCAGCCTGCGCACCCGCGCCACGCTGGACGGGGACGAATGGCACATCGATGGCCAGAAGATCTGGACGTCAAACGCGAGCAATGCAAACTGGATGTTCCTGCTGGCGCGCACCCAGCCGGATGCGCCGAAGACCAAAGGCATCTCCATGTTGCTCATGCCGATGGATCAGCCGGGTGTCGATGTTCGACCGATCACCATGCTCAACGGCGCCAAGGAGTTCTGCGAGGTCTTCTTCAACGACGCGCGCACCGCGGCGGATCTGGTTGTGGGCGAAGTCAACGACGGTTGGCGGGTGGCCAATTCCCTCCTGAGCCACGAGCGGGGCGAGGAAGCGGCGGTCAACCCGATCCTGTTCGCCCACGAGCTGGGGCGGGTATTTGAGATGGCCAAGCAGCGCGGCGCCGACCAACAGCCCGGTACTCGGGAGCGCCTCGGGCGCGCCTATCTCGGGGTTGCGGTGATGAAGGCGATGGGGGACAAGATCCTTGCCTCCTACATGCGCGACGGAACCCTGGGCCCTGAGGCGTCGGTGTCGAAACTGTATTGGAGCGAATACCACCAGGGCACGACGCGGTTGGCGGTCGACATACTCGGCCGTGATGCGCTGTATTGGGAGGGCGACATTCCTATGCGCTTTTACCGAGCCGACGACGCCGGTGCGCCTAACGATTCCAGCTCGTGGCTATCTGTTCACCTGTGCAATGCGATGGCGGGCACCATCTATGCCGGCACTTCAGAGATCCAGCGCAACATCATCGCGGAGCGCATTCTCGGGCTGCCACGTGAGACACGTGCGACGTAGCACCACCCCCCTAGGGGCGCAACGCCTCGGCCAACACGATGGGGTTGTGGAATTCGGTCCACGACCGGATCATGCCGTCATTGAATTCGAACACGGCGATGTAGGAGTTCCGGTACGGCTTCCCGGTTTTCCGGGCAGCGAAATCGCCGTGATATTTGGCGATCACGGTCTTGCCGTCTGTTGCCGAAAGGAGTTCGTCGATGTACAGCGGATGGGGGTCGAACAGACTAGCCACCCCGGCGAAAAGCTGCCGAACCTTGTCTTTACCACCGGCATGTGACCAAAACCCGGTGCGTTCATCCTGGAATGGCAGCCGTACTTCGATGTCGTCGGAGAATAAGGCGATGGCTTGGTCGAAGTCACCCGCCGAGAAGTGGCTCAACAGCCGCGTCACCGTGTCGGTGTGCTGCGAATCGCCTGTGACGTCAACCATTTCGAGCTCCCTCCAAAGCCCCCGGATCCGTACCGCGGCTCATACGACGCGCGGGTCGGGGACTGTCGCGAGGAAGCCCAGCGACCCGTCGAGCAGCCAGCACGCTACTAGCAACTCGACGAAAATGCCAGGTACATCGGGTCGGATGTGCCGAACTCCACCCGATGTGCTCGCACGCGATATCTCACGACAGTAGGAACTGTGGACCAACAATACGGCGGTAGGGCACTGAGCGGGCGTGATCACCACACAGCTCAGAAGATTCCCGCGGGCACCAGTCCCGCCCAGCCTGCAACCCCACGGGTGAGACCGCGTCGTCTCGTAGCTGAGGCGGGGATGACGATGGGCGACATCGTCGCCGACAACGCCGAGCGGTTCCCCGATGTTGCCGCCTACCGGCTCGGCTCGCGTGCGGTCACCCACCGCGAGTTACGCCAACGAAGTCTTCAACTGATATCGGCGATGGTGGACCTCGGTGTTCGACGCCAGGACCGGATTGCCGTGCTTGGACGCAACAGTATTGAATTCGGCGAGTTGCTGGCCGCGACTCAGCTCAGCGGTATCACGCTGGCAACGGTCAGCTTTCGGTTCTCCAAGTCAGAAGTACTCGATGCCCTGCGCCGGGTGACGCCGTCGATCGTGTTCTGCGATGAGGAATTCGCCCCGCTCGTCAACGACTGCGCTGCCCAATTGAGCGGACTTCGCCAGGTCGTTTCCATCGGTGGGCAGCCCGCGTCGGGAATGGTGGGGTACGAGGATTTCATCGCCCAAGGTGTCGCATCGGATCCGCCGTTGGTGGCGCGGCCCGACGACATCGCGTGCCTGCTTTTCACCAGTGGGACCACCGGACCGTCGAAGTGTTGCATGCTCGGGCAGAAGGAGCTGTGCCGAATCGCCTTCGCGGCCAACGCTGAGATGCGCACCGGCTGCGACGACCGCGCGCTCATCAACATGCCGATGTTTCACTTCGGCGCGATCGCGATCATCGGTGCGCTGCACGCCCGCGGGGGATCGGTGGTGCTGCAACGGCAGTTCGATCCGCGTGAAGCGATCGGGTTGGCCAAGACCGAACGCATCACCCTGCTGCACCTGGCCCCGGTCATGCTGCAGACGCTGTTGGACGAACGCGGCGCCCAGGCCGGACTCGAAAACGTGCGCACGGTGCTCTATTCGGCCGCGCCGATGCCCGCGCCAACGCTGCGTCAAGCGATACAGACCATGCCAGACGCCGGATTTCTCAACCTCTACGGCCAAACCGAATGCATCGTGTCGAGTCTGCCGCGTGAATTACATTCGCCGGACACGCCGGCAGGCGTACGCCGGTTGGGATCGGTCGGGTTTCCGTTTCCGGGTATCTCGGTGCGCATCCTCGGTGCGGACGGATCCGACGTGACGCAGGGTGAGCCCGGGGAAATCGTCGTGCGGGCCGATACGGTGTTTCGTGGTTACTGGAATGATCAACCGGCCACCCTCGCGACGCTGCGGGACGGGTGGTGCCACACCGGTGATATCGGACGGTTCGACGAGCACGGACTGCTGTACTTGGTTGACCGGAAAAAGGATGTCATCATCACCGGCGGTGAGAATGTCTACTCGCCCGAGGTCGAGGACGTATTGTCTGGCCTCGACGAGGTGGTGAGCTGCGCCGTGGTCGGAACGCCGGATCCGCGCTGGGGAGAAGCGGTCACCGCTGTCGTCGTGCTCCGGCCCGGCGCCGGGCTCAGCCTCGTCCGGGCCCAGGAAGTCGTCCGCGAGAACCTGGCGTCCTACAAGGTGCCGCGCCGGCTCGTCATCGTCGACGAACTGCCCGTGCTACCTAGCGGCAAGATTGACAAGAAGCGCATCCGCACCGAGGTCAGCAACGGTTAGCCGATCGGCGGGCGCGGTCAGGCCGAGCGGACCGGACCGCGTGTCGGCCTCAGCGCACGGCGAAACCGGCATCGAGTGGCCAGGCTGTACCCGTAATGAACTTGGCCTCATCGGAGACCAGGAATGCCACCGCATTTGCGATGTCCTCGGGCGCAAGCACCGGAATGGGCAGCACGTTCTGCATGGCGGCCAGACCGGGATCGCCAGACTCGAACATCTTCTGCATCGTCTCGTTCATCACCATCCCGGTGGCCACGCCCGTGGGGTGAATGGTGTTGACGCGGATGGAATGCTTGCCCAGGTCGTTTGCCCACACCTGCATCATGCCGACAAGGCCACGTTTTGCGGCGGTATAGGCAAGCGCGCCGGTCACGTCCGTTCCGGTGCCCTTCAGGCCGGCACTGGAACTGGTGATGACGATGGAACCCCCACGGCCACCGTCGATTAGCGCCGGAATCGCCGCGTGCACCGTGTTCCACGCGCCGATCAGGTCGACATCGATGACGTCCCGGAACACCTGGCGGTCGTCTCCCCCCGACGTGAGGCGGATGATGCCGGCATTGGCGATCACGATGTCAAGGCGACCGAATTCCGCGAGTCCGGCGGCGACAACGGCATTGACGGCATCATGATCGCGCACGTCGCCCTGATGAGCGACGATCCTGCGGCCGGTGTTCTCGACGAGTTTGACTGTCTCCTCCAGATCCGACGGCCGAGCGTTCGGGTAGTCGATCGTGTCGATGTCGGCACAGATGTCCAGCGCGATGATGTCGCAACCGTCGCCGGCCAGCCGTACGGCATGTGCGCGACCCTGACCCCGCGCGGCTCCGGTGATGAACGCGACCCGATCGTCCAGTCGACCCATATTTCTGCTCTCACTTTCTCCGCACCCAACACCGGATTCACCCGGCACCGCTGGGTGAACCAGCACACCGGCTGCGGTGTTACCGCAGCACTGCGAAATGTCGGTCCGGATCCCATCAGGACTGTCGCGCTCAAAATATGACAGTCGCATGTCATACGTCAATAGACCAGCAGCGACCTAACCCACTATAAAAAATAATATTTCACGTGCAATGGCAGTTAACTGCCAGAAAAATGGGCAATGACGGACGAGGTACACGTCGAGGCCGAGGGATTTGTTCGTCGTGCTGCACCGCTCGGCATCGGTTACCGGTCCTGGCGACCGTAGCTACCCGACGTTCGCGGCGGCGAAGCGAACCGCGGCAGCGTCGTAGTCAGATCGCCGGCGGCGGCCGACCAGAAAACTCGGTGGCGACAGGAAAGCGGTGTCGGGCAACGCGGTGCGGGACTTCAGCATCTCGCGGGCCTGGCCGGTGTCGCCGCAGACCGCGATCGCCCAGAGCATGTCATCGGTGACGTGCTCGGCGATCGTGTCCGGGCGGCCGCTGCGGAACGCGCCGCGGATCGCGGCGACCTGGTCGTGCCATCCGTGCAATTCGACCAGCGAGTCGTAGGTGCGGACGGTGAGATAAAACGCGATCTGCAGGCGGGCTTCGCGGGTGGCCCGCTGCGGGTCGCTGTCGTCGATCGCGGTTATCAGCCAGCCCCATCGCTGCAGGGCGGCGGCGTCCCGCCCCGACGACGCCGCACCGAGGGCAAGCTCAGGGTCGACGACTTCGTCCCACCAGCGGTCGGTGAAGATGCCGTGACCGAGCACGCCGTCGGCGGTGCGGCCCGCGGTGCGCAACATGATCTTGTTGAAGGCCCCGATCAGGATTGGCACGTCGAGCCGGCCGAGGACCGGCGCGCGGATGTCGGCCTCGATGTTGTAGTACTGGCCGCAGTAGTGGATCGTCTCGCCGTTCTCGGCCTCCAGGAATGCCCGGATCACCTCGACGAGTTCGGCCATCCGAGGTGCTGGGTGGTCGGCCTGTACACCGAACCAATCCCGGTTCATCCGCGATGTTCCCGAGCCGAGGCCCAAGAACACCCTTCCGGGGGCGATTTTGGACAGATGGCGGACGGCGGAGGCGTGCACAAACGGTGAGCGGGCGAACGCGTAGGCGATACCGGGACCGACCACCGCCTCAGTTGTCGCCAGCGCCATTTCGGCCGAAGTGACGTAGGCGTTGAGGTCGCTGAATTCACCCGCGCAGAATGCGCCGGCTCCGGCGGTCTCCGCCTCAGCGGCACGCTGCGGGCCCGGCCAGGGCAATCCCCACTTCATCTTCTCGATTCTCAATCCATCGGTGCTGACTAACCTAGTAAGCTACGTGAGCATAGTACCGGTGATCGCCAGGACCACAACGGGCGTCCATCGCCCCCATCCCGCGGCGACGGTTGCGGACCGACCCGCTGCGCACCGGCTTCTTGAGTCTCACAACCGGGTAGCCGCTTACTCGCAGTGTCGTCAACTTCCCGTCGCGCCCGACGTCTCGACCGATACCCGAGTCTCGGGCCACTCGAAATCAGCACTGGCGCAGGGGCACAATTCCGTATGATGCAGTGATCGCGCGTACATCACCAGACGAGGTGCGCCAAGGCCAAACGTCGTGAGGTGGCCGGGATTTGATCATCAAGGGCAAGGTATTTGTCGTGACCGGGGCCGGGAGCGGCATTGGTCGCGATGTGGTCTTCGCGTTGGCAGGCAAGGGCGCACGAGTCGCCGCCGTCGGCAACAACGCAACTGCGCTGCAGGAGACGGCCGCGCTCGGCCGCAACCACTCTGACCGGATCTCCACCCACATCCTGGATGTCACCGATCGGATGGCGGTGTCGTCGCTGCCCGATTCCGTGGCCCAGGAGCACGGCGTCGTCGACGGTCTCGTCAACGTCGCCGGCGTCATCCATCGCTTTGCGCGCGTCAACGACCTGGAGTTCACCGAGATCGAACGGATCATGGACATCAACTTCTACGGCATTCTGAACATGACGAAGGCATTCTTGCCTGTGTTGTTAAAGCGTCCCGAGGCTCACATCACGGCGGTGTCGAGCATGGGTTCATTCGTGCCGGTACCGGGGCAAACGATCTACGGCGCCTCGAAGGCCGCAGTGAAGCTACTGATGGAAGGACTCAACTCCGAACTGCGCGACACCAACGTTGGCGTCAGCGTGGTCTTCCCGGGAGCCATCGCCACCAGCATTGCGGTCAATTCGGGTGCGATGACAGCGGCGGAGAACGCGGCGACGGCGGCAACGATGAGGATGACCCCATCGCCGGTCGCGGCGGCCAAGATCGTCCGCGGCATCGAAAAGTGTTCCTACCACGTGTTCATCGGTGCCGATTCGGTCCTACTGGACAAACTCTCCCGGCTCATGCCCGCCCGATCAGCGAAGATCGTCTACTCGCAGATGCGCGATCTGCTCGCGGGCCAGCCTGACCACGACTGAAAAGCCTGAAGCGTCACAGCGACACCGCGCGGCCGCCGAGGGATGTCGCGGGCCGGCTAGTGGCGGGCCCACTCCGCGACGAGGTCGTTGACCGTCGTAAGCCGTGCCAGCAGGCCGATAGTGTTCTCCAGTACCTGTTCGGCGTAGCCGGTCGGGGTTCCGCCGACAGCATCACGCGGGACGACGAGGTTGAATCCGGCCTGGCTGGCATGCCCCGCGGTGATGGGTAACGCCAAATTGAGCGATACACCGGTCAGGACGATCGTACCGACACCGAGATCCCGCAGCAGGGGTAGCAGTTCGGTGCCCAGGGTGGGAAACAGACCGTGGTGGCGGGGCAGCACGAAATCGCTTGCTGCCAGCAATTCGGGAATGACGTGTGACTCTGGGCTATCGGGCGTCCACCCAGAGGTGGCCGGTCCCAATGCCCGCCATATCCGCGCGGTCCCGGTGGGGGAGCTTCCCGGCAACGGGCCTACGTAGGTGGCGTGAACGACGTGCACGCCTGCGCCGCGGGCGGCGTCGAGCACTCGGCCCAGAGCCGGAACGAGTCCGCCGATGTCGGCCGCCAAAGCCGGCAAGACCGACTTTGGTCCGAGAACGCCTTGCTGGCATTCGATGCACACTACTGCGACAGTCGCGGGATCGTCAGGCGTGAGCGGCGATGGTGACATTGAGATCCTCAGGTGTATCTGGAGTTGCTAGGGCTGGGGTCGAAGTTAGTCGACTGCGCCGCAATCGAGTACGCGCTCTCTGACCATGCGAGTTCGGCATCAGATACGGGGGCTGCGCTAGCGGCGGACGTCCATGCCGGCGTGGACCTTCAGCACGCTGCCAGTGAACCAGCGCCCCGCGTCCGAGATCAAGGACAGGATCGCGTTGCTGACGTCGCGCGGTTCGATCATCGGCAGGTCTGATAGGGCTGTCTGCATCTCATTGGCAAGGTGGGGGTTGTCTTCGATCATCTTGAACAGTGCCGGGTTTTCGGTGATCATCGGTGTTGCGCAGTCGGTTGGTGCCACCGCGTTGACGCGGATGCCTTCGGGTGCAAGGAGTTTGGCGTAGGCACGCACCAGGCCGGTGATCGCCAGCTTGGACATCAGGTAGGCGTCTGAGCCGCCACGGCCGTCGGTGAGGTCCAGCAGAGCCGCCGTCGAGCTGGTCGCCACGAGATTGCCGCCAAGGCCGCGTGCCCGGAGATGGGGGATCGCCACCTGGAAGGTGTTCCAGACACCGATCAACATGATGTCGATTCCGAGCCGCAGCGATTCGGCAGCGTCACGCTCGTCTGGGTTGGTCAGGATCACACCGGCATTGGCGATCACCGTATCGATGTGGCCGAAACGGGCCACCCCGGCGTCGAAGGCTTGCTGTAGCGCTTCCTTATCGCGCACGTCCGCTGTCCCGACTAGCATAGTCTGGCCGGTCTTTTCGACCAGGTGTGCTGTCTCGTCAAGCTCGTCGGCAGTTCCCAACGTGTAGGGCACCGCGTCAAGGTCACGGCAGATGTCCACCCCGACGATGTTCGCGCCTTGTTCGGCGCACATGACCGCGTGCGAGCGGCCCTGTCCCCGTGCGGCACCCGTGATGAAAACGACCCGGCCATCGAGTACGGCCATGACCTGCTCCTCTTGTCGCCTGCTGGTGATCGAGGTACGCGGCTTGAGGGTGCGGTTCTGTGATCAGCCGGCTCAGATCTACCTGGGGATGTTACCCCCGGCGGGTTGAATCATACAACTATTTTGTTATTTCCTTGGGGGTGACCTTGCCACTGCAGTGATAGGAGATCGACATGCCGGACAACAGTGATACCGCCGCTCCGCGTCCGCCGCACGGGGATTGGCTCGGGACTCCGTATCTCTCGTTCAAGCGGGAAGGACCAGTTGCCGTATGCACCCTGGACCGGCCGCAAGCCCGCAACGCCATGACTCCGGCGATGTACTTCGGGATCCGGTATGCCGTCAGCAGAGTCAACGCTGATCCCGGGCTGGCTGGTCTGATCATCACCGGGACCGGTGATGTGTTCGCGCCTGGGGGTGACTTGGGTCAGGGGGGCGTGGATGATTGGATGGACTTCGCGGCGAACCTGGGCATGGATGTGACGCCGTTTGACAGTCTTCGCACGTCGTCAAAACCGGTTGTGGCAGCGGTCAACGGCCTGTGTCAGGGGGGCGGTCTGCAGATCGCGATGTGCAGCGACGTGGCCGTGGTCAGCGAGCGCGCGACGTTCCGGGTACCCGAGCTGTTCCGCGGTATCGCCGACACTTACTACAGCCAGATGTTGGCGCGCATCATCGGGCCCGTCCGGACTCGGGACCTGATGCTGACTGGGCGGACACTGACCGCCCAGGAGGCGCTTGACTGGGGAATCGTCAGTCGTGTGGTTGCCCACGACGACGTGCTGCACGTCGCACATGACCTACTGGCCCAGTGCTGTCGGACTGCACCGGGCGCGCGCAGCGTGATCAAGGCGAGCTTGGACGACTACCTGGGACTATTCGACCGCATCGGAATGCAGACCAGCCTGGCGGGTGAGGAAGCGCGGGAAGGGTTTCGTGCGTTCAAGGAGAAGCGGTCACCCAGCTGGGTGCATCCCGGCCTGCGCGTCGCCGGCCGTCTGTAGGCCGACATCGGGCCGGCGCATCTGGATGCAGTTGCAGCGCAGCCAGGTCGGCGCTCGTTCGCCGACCTGGCTGCGTGTGCCGCTGGTCTACTTCGGTGTGAAACGCTGAGCGCCGTCGAGGCGCAGCACCTCGCCATTGACGTAGCCGTTGGTGAGCAGGAACACCGCCGCGTCGGCATACTCGCTGGGAGCGCCGAGTCGCCTGGGGAAGGGCACATTGGAAGCGAACTTGGCGATCGCCTCCTCGCCGACCGACTCCATGATCGGCGTCTTCATCGTTCCCGGGGCGATGGTGTTGACCCGGATACCCACCGATCCCAGGTCACGGGCCGCGGCCAGTGTTAGCCCGATGACACCGGCCTTGGCCGCGGCGTAGGCGGTTTGCCCGATCTGGCCTTCGTAGCCGGCGATCGACGCCGTCAGCACCAGCGCGCCGCGCTCTGAATCCTCGCGCGGTGCGGCCGTCGCGACCGAGGCGGCGACCAGTCGAGCGACGTTGTAGGTGCCGTTGAGGTATAGGTCGATCGTCTTGGTGAAGCCGCCGAAATCCGCTGGGCTGCCATCCCTTTGGACGATTCGTTGCGCGACTCCAAAACCACCGTGTGCCACGACCCCATAACGCAGCTGACCAAGTTGATTGGCCTGCTCGATAGCGGCCAGGATGCTGTCCTCGCTGGTGACATCGGTGCGGACGAAAACGGCGCGGTCGCCCAGCTCATCAGCCAGCGCCTTACCCTTGTCGTCGGCGAGATCGGCGATCACCACGCCCAGGCCGTCGTTGTGTAGACGCCGCACGGTCGCCTCGCCCAAACCTCCCGCGCCGCCACTGACTATGGCCGACGCGCCGTCGAATTGCTGTAGGTTCAACAGTCCTCCTTGATAACAGAACTTTTCATTGGGTTAGGTTGCCGTGCCGGCAGCTCCGCGTGGAGGCCACAGCCGCACACGGCCTTTAGAGAGCCGGCCGCGGTGTGGACGGCAGGTAGAAGTTAGGGGTCAGGTCTTCCTCGCGTGCGGCGAGACGGTACTGGGCCAGATCCTCGATACCCTCCTCGCGCAACACCTCTTCGTCTGTATAGAAGTGACCGCTGCAGTTCGCGGCGGGGCGGGTTACCAGTGCGTGCATCGCGTCGGCCATGATGCGTGGACTGCGCGCCTGCGCCCGCACGACGTCCTCGCCCATCGCCGCCATCATCCCGGTGCTGGCGACGGTGGTGGCTGGCCACAACGAATTGACGGCAATGGGAATCGACGCGAATTCCGCGGCCCAGCCCAGGGTCAGCAGGCTCTCGGCGTACTTGGCGACGGTGTGGCCGAGATGCGCGCCGACCCATGCTGGCGCCAGGTCCAGCGGCGGGGACACGTTGACGATGTGCGCGTTGTCCGAGGCTCGTAGATGCGGAAAAGCCGCCTGCACCACCGCGAACGGACCCTCAACGTTTACCGCGAGCAGACGCTCGAACATCTTTAGCGGTAGCGCGGGGGTGCGACGCAGATCGAGCGCACCCGCATTGTTCACCACGATGTCGATGGCGCCGAAGGTCTCGGCGGCCTGTGCGACAACACCGGCGACGGCCTCGGTGTCGCGCACGTCGCACATCAGGGGCAGCGCCTTACCGCCCGCCTCCTGCACCGCCTCGGCGGTTTCGGCGAGGGTACCCGCGATCTTGGGATTCGGGGTGTCCGTCTTGGCCAGTAAGACCACACTGGCCCCATCGGCAGCCGCGCGGACTGCGATGTCGCGGCCGATACCCCGGCTCGCCCCGGTGATGACGACAACACGATCCTTCAAGGTGCGCAAGCCGCCGTCGGCCACGATGCATCTCCTTCTGCCTCGGTTGAACCTTGTCCTGAAATGCTATAACTATATAGCTTATTAATGGGGCACCAGATGCGGCCGCCCCGCCGGATTGAAGCGAGGCACTATGACCCATGTCGTCTCGATCGGCACCTATCTGCCGCCATGGCAGGTCGGTGACCGCCGCGTCAAAGGGCCCGACGAGGATGCGCTGACCATGGCGGTGGCGGCCGGCCGGGCCGCCGATCCCGACGCATCGGCGCACCGGGTGATCATGGTGTCGCGCAACTTCCCGCTGCTGGAGGGCGGCAACGGTGCGGTGCTGCTGGCCGGCCTCTCGTTGCCGGCCGACACCCCGGTGGCTGAGGTCCTCGGCGGGGCGCCGGCGCTGCTGGACCAACTCGTCAGCGCCCCGGACGACACACTGGTGATCGCCGCCGACGACAACGAGGCCACGGCGGGGGCGTCGGCGGTGCTGACCGGCCCGGCCGGCACCACGCTGGCCGCCGCGGCGCGTCAGGCCCGCAGCCTGCCCATGCTGGCCCGCGTCGATGACGGTTCCCGCCACGTATATGTTGATCCCCGGCTGCAGCGCGAGGTCGGGGTGCGGGCCACGGTCGCACGCCTGGGTCTGACCGGGTCTCCCGTCGTGGCCGCGGTCGCCGGGGCAAAGGCCGGACAGCTCGGCGGAGGCTTCGACACGTCCGCCGCACTCGACGATGCAACGGTGTCGGCCGCCGCGGTCATCCGGTTGTTGGCCGACGTGATCGACAACCGCACCCCCGGCCTGCTGTTCGCCATCGAACAATCCGCGGTCAGCGTCGGCGAGCTGACGCTCGCCGACACGCCACCGCGGATCGTCCGCGACGAGGTGCCCGCCCGTGACCTGCCCAAGACACGCGTGGCAGACGGTGTGGGCATCCCGATCTCGCTACCGGCCTACGCACGTGCGTTCGAGCCGAAAATTCGCTGGGAAGCAGCGGTTTTCGACGAGCGTCCCGGAATCGACGCAGCCCCTCAGTTCCCGCCGCGGGTCCGTGTCGACGATTCCGGCGTACTGTCTGACCACTACCGGCTCGAGCCGCTGCCGCGTACCGGCACCGTCTACACTCACACCACGATCCGGATTCCGGTCCCCGACCTGCCCAGCCCGTACTCGCTGGCGGTGGTCCAGCTGGACGAAACTCCGGTGCGCGTCCTGCTCAAGGTCACCGGCGTGCCGGCGGGGGAGGCCACCATCGGGCAAGCGGGCGCGGTGGTATTGCGCAGGATCGCGACCCGTGCAGGCATCCCCGACTACGGGTACGCCTTCTGGCCGGGGCGCACCGAACGGCACACGGCACAAGGAGCCCGGGCATGAGGAACGTCGCAATTGTCGGTGCCGGGATGACCCCGTTCGCCGAACATTTCGGCCTGGGGATCAAAGACCTCGTGCCGATGGCCTATGCCGAAGCGGTGGCCCACGTCGACAAGGGCGTCACAAAGTCCGAGATCGAGGCCGCCTGGTTCGGGGAGCTGTCCACCACCGATGGATTCCCGTCCGGAATCCTCGCCGACACCCTCGATCTCACCGACATCCCCGTCACGCGTGTCGAAAATGCCTGTGCGACAGGTAATGACGCGATCCGAAACGGGACCCTGGCCATCGCCTCCGGCCTCTACGACGTCGTGCTGGTGCTTGGCGCTGACAAGGTGCGCGAGACGGCGACGAACGCGACGTTCTGGGAGTGGGCCGCGATGACCCGCGACAACGCGTGGGACTATCCACTGGGCCTTGTCGCACCGGCCAACTTCGCCTTGCACGTCACCCGTTATCTGCATGAGTCACCGGCGACCCGGGAGCACATGGCCATGGTGGCGGTCAAGAACCACTTCCACGCGCTGAACAACCCCAAAGCCCAGCTGCGCTACGAAATCACCGTTGAGCAGGCACTGGCCGCGCCCATCGTGGCCGAGCCGTTCGGACTTTATGACTGCACCCCCCAGTCCGACGGCGCCGCCGCGGTGATCCTGGCCGCCGAGGATGTCGTCGACCGCTATACCGACAGGCCGGTGTGGGTGCGTGGTGTCGGCCTGGGTATGGACCGGGTCATGCACCAGCACAAGGACGACATGACCACCTTTCCCCCGACGGTGCGGGCCGCGAAGGCGGCACTCAAGATGGCCGGTCTCACGCCCCGCGACATCGATGTCGCCGAGGTGCACGATTGCTTCACCGGTGTCGAACTGATCAGCTACGAAGACCTCGGCTTCGCTGAGCGCTTCGAGGCGTACAAGATCGTCGAGGGACGTGAGAACTACGTTGGCGGCGCGATCCCGATCAACCCCAGCGGGGGACTGAAGGCCAAGGGCCACCCGCCGGGCGCTACTGGGGTCGCCCAGTGCTACGAGCTGTTCAACCAGTTGCGTGGGGAGGCCGAGAATCAGGTCGACGGTGCGCGAATCGGGTTGGCGCACAACATCGGCGGTCCGACAGCCGTCTCGGCAGTGACGATCCTTTCCCGCGACCGGGCCTGAGCCGCCCGAGGCGATACCTGCCTGGCCGCTCAGCGGTAGGCGGTCAGCCGCGCGGTGATCGCCACCTTGTCATCGTCGCCGATCGCCCGGGCATCGCTGACCGCGGAGGTGCGGCCGATGCGCAGTGGCGTTCCGACGTATCGAGAATTGTGGCCGGCGATGAACGGGCGCAAGAAGTTCACCTGTAACGACGCGGTTCGCAGCGGATCACCCGGTTGGTCGGCGTTGATTGCCGCCGATGCGGTCAGCTCCAGGCCGGCCGCGGCGACACCACCGTGCATGATGCCGATCTCGTTGTTCAGACAGGGGTCGACACGCTGCCGCAGTACCGGGGTGCCGTCGCCGCGGCTGGCAACATCGACCGCCATCAGATCCGACAACTGTCGCGTCGACCCCCGGTATGAGTCCGCGGGACGTTCGATCCGCCGACCTTCTGCCGGGATGAAGTACGAACGAACCGCGCCGGCGCCGATGACGGTTCCGCCTAAGCTCAGCGTGCACAGTGAAAGGGTCGTGCCGCCGACGGGGCCCAGCGGGCGTGCACGGGCGAGCACTGGCTTCTCGACATCGGCCCACTCGGCTGGGCTGAGCTCCAGTGTCAGTTCCGTTGTCACCGTCCACTGATCGGTACGACGACGGTAATGGTTGGACATGCCGCCGGCGGCGTCGACCAGGATGGCCAGCAAACCCACCGCCGGCGCGCCGGTAAAGGGGTTGCGCAGGCCCGCTATCGGCATCGACATGGCGATAGCCGCATCGGCGAGATTGGCCTCGAGGAATTCGATTCCGAACCGCACCCGGATGGTGTCGGGTGTCTCGATGTCGCGCTGAACCTCTTCCTCGGTTATGCGGTTCATTCGAGAAGGTCGACGACGGTTGACAACTTGGATCCGGCGAACAGAAACTCCTCTGCCTTCATCAGATGGCGTTGCCAGAGCTCACCGGCCCTGTCCGCGTCGCCGGACTTGATCAGTTCCAGGACCATGCGATGCGTCGTGGCCGAACGGCGCAGCGCCTGCTCTGCGGCTGCGCCCTCGGTCGGCTGCAACGAGCGGTTGGCCTTTTCGATGATGTGATGCAGCATGGCGCTGACGATCTGCTGCGTCTTGTTACCCGACAAGCGCGCGATAGCGGCGTGGAAGTCGGTCATCTTGTCGATCGACTCGATACCGGGCTGCAGTCGGGATTCGTGTTCGACGATCCGCTCGAGCTCGGCGATGGCGTCGGGGTCGGCCCCATTGGCCAACGCCACCACCATGGGTGTTTCCAGGTTGGCCCGGGCATCGTAGACGTCTTTCAACGTCACGCCCTCGTACTCCAAGATCAGCCCGGCGTATCGGGCCAGCGTCTCGCGCCGTGGACGCGTGACCCGCGCGCCGCCACGCACGCCACGCTGCACCTCGATCAAGGACTCGGACTCCAGCACCCGAAACGCCTCGCGCAGCGTCGGGCGCGACACCCCGAACCGCTCCATCAGCTCCGATTCCGGGGGCAACATCGAGCCCTCGCTGATCTCACCGCGGATGAACATTCTGCGCAGCACGGTGGCCACGCGATCGGCCATCTTCGGTTCCCGAAGATTGGTGACCTCCATAATCGCCCTCCGCCTCGCTGAATCAACTAACTGTCAGTGCAGATCAACCGACTCGCCGCAGCCCGAGCGGGTGTCGGCCAGTGCGGAACCTGACCAGCGTCAGTAGCCCATCGACCGGCCCATCAGATCCTTCATGATCTCGGTGGTTCCGCCGTAGAGGCGCTGCACCCGGGAATCGCGCCACAGCCGGGCCACCTCGTATTCGTTGATGTAGCCGTAGCCCCCGTGCAATTGCAGGCAACGGTCGATGATCTCCCACTGCACCTCGGTGGTCCACCACTTCAGGCCTGCGGCGTCCTCGGCCGTCAGTTCGCCCTCGTTCAGCGCCAGGACACACTGGTCGAGGTAGGTTTGCGCGGCGTCCAGCTTGGTCTGCATCTCGGCCAGGAAGTGGCGGTTCACCTGGAACTTGCCGACGGGCTGACCGAACGCGGTGCGCTCGAGTGCGTAGGTCTTCGTCAGCTGCAACGCGCGCCGGGCCATCGGCAGGCCATAGCAGGCGATGCCCAGCCGCTCGCTCGGGAGGTGCGAAAGGAGGTGGTAGAAGCCGCGGTTGAGCTCGCCGACGAGGTTCTCCTTGGGGACACGGACGTTGTCGAAGAACAGCTCGGCGGTGTCGGCGGACCATTGGCCGATCTTGTCGAGCTTGCGGCCGCGGGTGAAGCCCTCCATGCCGTCCTCGATCATCAGCAGGCTGATGCCTTTGCGGCCCGCCGACGGCTCGGTCTTGACGGCGGTCAGCACGAGCTTGGACAGCAGCCCGTTGCTGATGAACGTTTTCTGGCCGTTGACCACCCAGTGGTCGCCGGCATCCGTCGCGGTGGTCTTGATGCCCGCCAGGTCGGAACCGGCGGCTGGCTCTGACATTGCGATCGAGCCGATGTACTCACCGGAGATGAACTTGGGCAGCCAGCGCTCTTTCTGCTCCTCTGTCGTGAGGTCGTCGAGATACGGCACCAGGATGTCGTTTTGCACGCCCAGACCGATGCCCACCGAACCGGTGGCCATCATCTCCTCGGAGAGAATCTGGTTGAAACGGTAATCGGTGAGTCCCATGCCGCCGAAGCGCTCCGGCAGCGCCCAGCCGATCAAGCCATGCTCACCGGCGGCGCGCCATGCCTCGCGGCTGACCTTGCCTTCGCGTTCCCATTTCTCGCTGTAGGGCGCGCATTCACGTTCGAAGAACGCGCGTGCGGTGGCGCGAAATTCGTTGTGGACGTCGTCGAAAATATTGCGGCGCATGTGGTTTCCTTCCTCAGCTGCAGGCGACGAGCACAGGCAAGGGGCGGGTCGGGGGATGCATCTCGAATAGTCGCTCGTCGAGCAGGTCTTCCAGCTGAAGGTGGGATTCGCGCAGCGCGTCAACCTGGAACCCTCGCGCGGTGTAACGGTTCAGCTCGTGCTCGGCGGTCAGGGCGATCGCACCGCACACCTGCAGGGCCGCCTCGCTGACGACGCGGTGCGCCCGCCCGGCCGTAGCCTTGGCGGCCTGCGCTGACAACCGCGCACTGAAGCGCCACGAGGTGCTCAGTGGGACGTCCGACCTGTAGTCACGGTGACGGCTGGCGGCATCGGCAGGGGCGGTCAACCGGGACCCCCTTCGTGACGTCGCGGACAACCCGTCGGCTAATCCGCTAAACAATTATCTATAAATGAGTACAATAAACCACGCCGACAGTCCAGCGAGAGGAAGCTCTGATGACGGCTTCGCCAGTCGCCGCAACCACCGTCCAGTTCAACCCCGAATCGCGCCTGTACATCGATGGTTGCCTGCGCGAATCCTCGACGGGCAACACCGTCGACAACCTCAATCCCGCGACCGAAGAGCTGTTGGGCGTGGCGACAGACGCCAGCGCCCAGGATATGGACGAGGCGATCGCAGCGGCCCGTCGGGTCTTCGACACCACGACCTGGTCCACCGACCGCGCGTTCCGGCAGCACTGCCTCATGCAGTTGCACGAGGCGCTGCAACAGGAGAAGGAGGAGATGCGCGCCGAGCTGGTGGCCGAGGCGGGCTCTCCGCTGGGCATGACCTACATCGCGCAGTTGGACTGGCCGTTGGCCGAGGCGATCCGCTGGCCCGCGCAGTACATCTCCGAATTCCCTTGGGAGCGCCAGCTCGAGGAGGCCGCCCTGATGGGCGTGCCCTACAACCGCGTCGTGGTCAAGGAGCCGATGGGTGTGGTCGGCGCCATCACGCCGTGGAACTTCCCCGTCGAGATCATCAGCAACAAGGTCGGCCAGATCCTGGCCACCGGCAACACGATGGTGCTCAAGCCCGCGATGGAAACACCGTGGAGCGCGCTGCGCTGGGGCCGCATCATCGCCGAAAAGACCGATATCCCGGCCGGTGTGGTCAACATCGTGCCCGCGTCGGACAACGACATCGCCCAGCGCCTGCTGACCGATCCGCGAGTCGACATGATCTCCTTCACCGGCTCGACCGCGGTCGGTGAACTGATCGGTCGGCTGACCGCGGCGACCATGAAGCGCAACCTGATGGAACTCGGTGGCAAGTCGGCCTATCTGCTGCTCGACGACGCCAATCTGGCCGAGACCGTCCCAGGATGTATCGGCGCGCTGATGCACTCGGGCCAAGGCTGCGCGCTGACCACCCGGATGTTGGTGCCCAGATCGCATTATGACCAGGCCGTCGAACTGGCCACCGCGGCCTTTGCCGGGGTCACCATTGGCGACCCGAGCGACCCGGCCAACTTCTGCGGCCCGCTGGTGTCGGCCAAACAGCGCGACCGGGTGATGGACTACATCCGGGTCGCCAAGGAACAAGGCGCCCGGGTGACCGTGGGCGGTGGCAAGCCCGAGGGGCTGGACCGCGGCTACTTCGTTGCGCCGACAGTTCTCGCCGACGTCGCACCCGAGCACCGGGTCTTTCAGGAGGAGATCTTCGGTCCCGTAATCACGATCACCCCGTACGACGGTGGTGACGACGGCGCCGTGGAGATGGCGAACAACTCCATCTACGGGCTGGCGGGCACCGTTCTCGGGTCCGCCGAGCGGGCGATGGCCATCGCGCGGCGCATCCGTACCGGATCGGTGAATGTCAACGGTGCCATCTTCTACGGCCCCGACGCACCATTCGGCGGCTACAAGATGAGCGGCATCGGCCGGCAGAACGGTTTCGAGGGCTTCGAGCAGCACCTGCAGACCAAGGTCATCGCGTACTGAGCCCGTCAGCAAAACGAAGGAAGCAATGACAGACATCCTCAACGGAATCCGTGTCGTCGAGTTGGCGGCGTGGACATTCGTGCCCGCGGCCGGAGCCGTGCTCGCCGACTGGGGCGCCGACGTCATCAAGGTTGAGCACCCCGAGACCGGCGACCCGCAGCGCGGCCTGGTCAGTTCCGGCATCGTCACCGGCGCCGGGGGAGTGAACCATTTCGTCGAGCAGCCCAACCGGGGGAAACGCAGTATCGGGCTGGACACCTCCAGTCCCGAGGGGCTGGAGGTGTTGATGAAGCTGCTCGAGACCGCCGACGTCTTCGTTACCAACCTGCTGCCGGACTCCCGGCAGCGGATGGGCATCGACGTCGAGCAGGTCCGTGCCCGCAACCCCAGGATCATCTATGCTCGCGGTCACGGCTACGGCACCAAGGGAGACCTGGCCTCCCAGGGTGGTTTTGATCTGGCCGCTTATTGGGCGCGAGGGGGAATCGGCGAGGCGTACGCCGCCGGCGACGGCTCCTACCCACCGATTCAGCGGCCGGCGTTCGGCGACTCCTACGGTGGTCTGGCCATCGCGGGTGGTATCGCGGCGGCCCTGGTCAAACGTGAGCGCACCGGCGAGCCCTCGGTGGTGGACGTCTCGCTGCTCAATGCGGCGATCTGGCAACTCGGGCCCGACATCGTCGGGGCCGGGGTGACCGGGCAGGACATTCCTAAGTTCAATCTCGACGAGATGCCCAATCCGGTGGCCAGCATCTACAAGACCCGGGACGGCCGGTTCATCGCCTTCGTGCTGCTGCAGGCGGATCGGTTCTGGGCCGATTTCTGCACCCGCCTGGGCCGGTCGGACCTGATCGACGATGAGCGCTTCGCGAATGCGATGGTGCGCTTCGGCAACCGCACCGAGTGCATCGCCGAACTGCGTTCGGCGTTTGAGTCCCGGGACCTCGCCCACTGGGAGAAGGCATTCGCCGGGTTCGACGGGGTGTGGGACATCATGCGTACCGCCCACGAGGTGCACAGTGATCCACAGGCGATCGTCAACGGGTATCTACCGCGGGTCACCGACGCCAACGACAACGAATTCGCCTTGGCGGCCAGCCCGGTTCAGTTCGACGGGGCGCCGCTTGACCTGACCTGCGCGCCGGGGCACGGTGAACAAACCGACGCGTTGTTGGCCGAACTGGGGTTCAGTGAGGACGAGATCATCGATTTGAAGATCAACTCGGTGGTGCTGTAGGCATGCCGGTATCTGACGACCTGGCGCGGCGGTTCCTGCACGTCAACCTCAACAGCGCGTCGCTAGACGCCAGCGAGGCGCTCTACGCCCAACAGCTGGGCTTGTCCGCGCGGATGCGGACCGACCCCGAAGCGCCCACCGACGGCAGAATCCTCGGACTCGACGGCGAAAGTTACTGCGCCACTTCGTTTCTGTATGACGCCCGCGGCGGCCGCCGCGGCTGCGCCCTGGAGGTCATCGAGTGGCACTCGCCGGCCCTGAAATGCGACCTGAGCACCGACCCGCTCCGCCCGGGCATCCGGTCGGCGCTGATGACGGTCAGCGACCTGGCCGCTACGGTGAGGATGCTGCGTGAGCGCAGTGTGGTGGTCAGCGACCCGGTCGACGGCCTGATCTCCGGTAGCAAGTCGGTGCTGGTGCTCGACCCCGACGGTGTGGTGATCGAGCTGGCCGAGGCCCCCGGTGACGCCCCCGCGTCGGCGGGGGCGCTGTTGAGCGGGATACGCATCGCGGCCATCGACGCGAGCAAGACCGCGGAGTTCTTGACCTCTCTCGGCTTCGCCGTGGTGCAGGCGCCGACGGGCAGGACCATCACCGGCGACCAGCTTTCACCCGGCGGGTCATCCGAACCCGTCGAGTGCGTCGTCGCCCAGCTCGCCCTGCCCGAGGACGGCCACCAATTCAGCCTCACGGTGGTCGAGCACCCCGGCAGCGCCGATCTGCCTCCGGTGCCCTGGGGCGGCAACCACCAAGGCCTCTACCGGTGCGCGCTGCGGGTGGAGAACGTCGAAAAAGCACTGGCAGCGCTGCCTGATTCCATCGAGCCGCAAGGTAACCCGGTGTGGTGTCCGCTGCCGGGCACCAAGATCGAGGGCCTCTACATTGCGTTTCTGCGCTCACCCGACGGGGTGGTCTTCGAGTTCGTCGAGCGCCCGCTCAAGTACTTCCAGCGCTAATTCGCCGGTTCAGGCTCCGAACAGCTCGCCGATGAGCTTGCGCCGCCGCGCCCAATCGGTGCCGCGCAGATCGGCGTGGCCCGACTCGGTGACGATCACGTCGACGTCGTAGGCCGGTGTCGATACCGGGCGGCTGAGCCGCTCCACAAGCGGTGAGCGGCCGCCGAAGGCCGACGGCACCGCGATGACCGACAATCCATGACGACTCATCGCGGCTGCGGCACAGTAGTCCGGATGTCCACCGATGCCGCCCACCACGTTGTCGCCGATGCCTTCGACATTCACCTGACCGACCGGATCGATTTCGATGGCCGTGTTGACCGCGATCAGCGGTGCGCCGTCGCGCAGCCGGGTGAAGTCGTGCGTATAGGAGATGCCATGCAGGATCGGTCGACCATCAGCCCAGTCGAACAGCCGGTCACCGCCGAGCAAGTAGGTGGCCGACGGCGTCCCGGCCAGCAGACCACGGTCGTCGAGGTCGACCACGGCGTCGGTGAGCAGGCCGGTATCGATCCGCAACGGCCACGACGCTCGCCGAAGCAGGGCGGTGCCCAGCTGGCCCGGACCGTACTGCAGCCGGGCGCCCTCGGGGACGAAGCGCAGCACGGCGTCGGCAAGCTGGTCGTGCACCGGGTCGGGCTCCTTGTGCGGGAACCGGATTGGGCCGTCGTCGCTGCGGGCGACGACCGTCACCGCCGCCCGGCTCAGCGGCGGACCGGCGTCGGCCTTCGGCGCGTTGCTGTCGAGGATCGCCAGTACCGGAACCCCCGAATCCACCAGTTCGCGCTGCCAGGACACCTCGGTGCCGAAGTGCAGCGCACCGCCGCGCTCGACGAGCCTGGTGACGAGCACATCGGGTCGCAACGCACCGGCCAGCAGCGCGGGAACAGCCGCCAGCCTGGTTGGCACGAACCGCGCGTTGGGGGCGCCCAGCACCCGGCGCATGCCCCAGCCCGGCATCAGTGCAACGATCTCACCGAACGCCTCGGGCTCTAGACCCTCGAGCGGTGTCGGCAGCCACGCCAGCACCAGCCCAAGATCGCCAACGTCGCGGGCCACCTTTGACAGCACGGTGCCGATCGCGTCACCGGACTCCAGCGTGCGAACCTGGCCGACGCCGTCCCCGAGCACCACGCGGCTTCCGGCCCGCAGTACCGACCGCAGCGCCGATTCGAGACCTTTCGGGCCGACTGTGCTCAGCACCGGGCTTTCGGAAGGAGGTGGGGTCATTTCCCGTCCAGGTAGGCGTCGTACTCACCGCGGACGGATTCCATGGCGTTGAGACGCCGGGCCACCAACATGATCTCCGCGTCGTTGGCGGGATCGTCGGACCGCAGCTGATCCAGCCGGCGCCGGGTGCGCTCGATCTCGGCAACCAATCGCCCTCTGGCCTCGTCCTTGGTGAGCAGGTCCTGGTCGGCCCAGTCGTCGACGGGCAACTGCTTGATGCGCTCGAAATCTGCCACGCTGATCACCCTTTCGGGGGTACCCAGTGGTCGGCACGCGGACCCACCCTGGGGCCGGTTCCCGTTGTGCTGGTGCCGTCGACGGTCAGGCCGCCTTGGGGAAGTTGTAGAAGCCCCGGGCGTTGAGTTCCACGATCTTGTGGGCTTCATCGTCGGGCACGTTCTCCAACGCCTGGGCGGCACGTTCGCGGCTCTGCGGCCAGAACGAGTCCGAGTGCGGGTAGTCACACTCCCAGGTGATCTGTTCGATGCCGATCTTGTCGCGGACCTCCATACCGAAGTCATCCTCGATGAAGCAGCCATGGAAGTGCTTCTTCCACAAGTAGCTTGGCGGATGGTCCTGGTTGACGTTGTTGTAGAAACGATGCTTGCGCCATACGCTGTCGGCGCGCTCCAAGATGTAGGGAATCCAGCCGACGCCGCCCTCGCTCAAGCCGATCTTCAGCTTGGGGTGCCGGTAGAGGGTGTGGCTGAACAACCAGTCGGTCAGCGCGGTCATCGACATGGTGCCCATCAAGGTGACGAACACCGCGAACGGGGCGTCCGGCGCGATCGGCGGCGGGAAGCCGCCGGAACCGAAGTGCTGGGCCAGCACCATGCCGGTCTCCTCCATCGCCGACAGCAGCGGATCCCAGTGATCGGAATGCACCGAGGGCAGACCCAGCTTGTCCGGCAGGTCGGGGAACGTCACGCACTTGGCGCCCTTGCCGGCGACGCGGTGGACCTCCTTCACGCTCGCCTCGATGTCCCAGAACGGCAGCATCGCGACGGGGACGAATCGGTCGGGCGCAGTGGCGGCCCACTCATCGAGGTGGAAATCGTTCCACGCCTTGGAGCACAACACCGCCAGTTCCTTGTCCTCGCCCTCGGCGAAGACCGCACCGGCGAATCGCGGGAACGACGGGAAACACGTCATCGCCTGCACGCCGTCGATGTCCATGTCGGCGACCCGGGCCTTGGGGTCGTAGCAGCCGGGGATCATGTCGTCGTAGCGCACCGGCTCGATGCCGTACTCCTCGGGCTTCTTGCCCGCCACCGCGTTGAGCCCGATGTAGGGGTATATACGCCCCTCGTAATCCCAGACCTGACACATCTGTCCGGTGTCGGGGCGTTCCCACTCGATGATCTTCGGCCCGGCCTCCACGTACTTGGTAGGGAGTCGGTCGCTCCAGACCTTCGGGTGTTCGATCAGGTGATCGTCGACGGAGATCAACTCCATCCAGGGCTGCAACGGCATCAATGTCTCCTTGGGCGGGTGAACGTCACACAGCCGTGAAACGTCAAAACATTTAGTTATTTAGCTGCGATGGTAGTCACCGCATCGCCTGCCAGCAAGCAAATCGGGCTATCGCGGCGGGCAGCCGGTTCGGTCGGGCCCGTGGTGCGCAATTTGCCGTGCCAGTTCGGCTTTGGCCACCTTGCCCAGGCCGGTCATCGGGAAGTCGTCGACGATTACCAGACGCTCGGGCCACTTCTGCTTCATCAGGCCGCGCTCGTCGAGGAAGATGCACAATTCGTCGAGCGTCGGATCCCGGTGCCGCGGTGATCGGCGCACCACGGCGCAGACCAGCTCGCCGCGTAACTCATCGGCCACCCCGACCACGGCGACTTCGTCGACCCTGGGGTGGCGCAGCAGTTCGCTCTCGATCTCGGCGGGCGCGATGTTCTCGCCTTTGCGGATGATGAGTTCCTTGGTGCGGCCGGTAACGACGATGTGGTCGTCGGGCCGTAGCAGCCCGCGGTCGCCGGTTCGGAACCACCCGTCGTCGGTGAGCGCGGCGGCCCACTGCTGCTCGTCGCGGTAGCCCCGGGTCATGTTGGCCCCGCATAGCTCGATCTGACCCTCGGTGTCCGGCGGCAGCACGGTCCGGGTGCCGTCGGGTTCATAGCGCACGATGCGGATCTGGGAGCCGGGGATCGCCGAGCCGCTGGTCTGGATCTGCTGCTCGGTGGTGTCGTCGACGCGGCCGACGCAGATCATCGCCGCCTCGGTCATGCCGTAGGCGTGCACGACGGGAACACCAAGATGTTGGCGGACCCGCCGGTGTAACTCGGGTGGGCATGGGGCGCCGCCGCCGATCAGCATGCGCAGGCTGGGCATGAGCGGTTCGGCAGCGCCGCTGCCGAGCTGCGCCGATACCAGCATCTGATAGACGGCGCTGCCTCCGCCCGCGACTGTGACGTTGTGTTCGGCGAGCAGCCCGGGCAGCTGTTCAGGTGTGAACCTGGGGACCATGAGCAACGGGTATCCCGCCAGCAGGGCACACGACAAATACACCATCCCGCCGATGTGGGCGATCGGAAAGCAGATCGTGCCGGTCTCAGCCGGGTGGCTGCCCAGGCCGAGGTACTCGGTGAATCCCTTTGCGGCCGAGAGCAATGTCGTGTCGCTGTGCACCACACCCTTGGGGCTGCCGGTGGTGCCGGAAGTGAAATAGATCCACCGCGGCTCGGCTGCGTCGTGGTTGGCCGGGGCAAGCTCTGGGCGTGCGGTCTGGTGCAGACCGCGGAGCATGCCGACGAACCCGTCGGGGACGGTGATCACATGCATGCCGGCGGGGGCGTTGGCGGCAGTGGAGCCGTCAACGACGAGCACGTCGGCATCGCCGACCTCGATCGCTTGCGCCACCTCGCGGCTGCGGTAGATGTGGATGATGGGAGCCTGGTTGACCGCGGACCGGGCCAGCGCCAGCATCAGCAGTGCGGCCGGGACGGTCGAGGGCAGTTGCCAGGCCACCGTCATACCCGGTCGCACTCCCTGATCGTGCAGCCATCTGGTCGCTGCCAGCGACAGCAACGCGACCTCTCCGGCGGTGAGCGCGTTGCCGTCGACATCAAGCAGTAGGGGCTGGGCGGGCCGGGCCGCCGCGGCGTCATCGAGCAGACCGGCGATGGTGCGGGCGCTCACCGACATGTCCTTGGGTTCACCGGATGCACTAGGAATTCCTGACGAAATCGGTCACCGTGGTGGCTAATTCGTCGGGTTGGTCCAGCATCACGTAGGTCGAGCTGTCCTCGATGGTGCGCAGTTGGCCGTTCGGGAAGGCCTCGGCCAGCCGCTGCGCATGTGTCAGGGGGAACATCTTGTCCTGGGATCCCCACGCCATCAGCGCCGGCTTGTTCCACTCGGCGATGGCGCCGGTCGCAGCGAGTGTGTAGCGCGGGTTGAGGTCGGCGCTGAACCGGACCGCTTCTCGGCGGACCGCAGATGAGGTCATAAACCCGCCGAAGATGGCGGGCTGGCGCTCGGCGGGGATGCCGTGCCGAGTGACCGCCGAGGCGAAGAACGACCGGCCCGGGCCGGTCGCCAGCGCCCGCATCACCACGGCGCCGGCGCGGGCGCTCGAACCGCACAACTTCACGATCGGCGCGAACGATTTCGGCGGAAAGTGTTCATAGCTGTCGCAATTGGTGAACACCAGTCGCGACACCCGGCCGAAGTCCAGTGCCGTGTCGCCCAGCGCGGCCAGCACGATGCCCCCGCCGGTGTCATTGGCGATCAACGTGACGTCGCGCAAGTCGAGCACCTCCAGCAGACCCACGATCCGTCGTCCCGCGGCCGCCACCCCCAGGTTCGGGGCGCCGACGGGCGCAGACTGTGCGCCGAACGGCCAGCTCGGCGCGACACACCGGAAGCCGGCGGACAGCCGAGCGATGACGTCGTCCCACAGCGAGCCGGTCACGTAGGCGCCGTGGACGAAGACCAGCGTTGGGCCGGAACCGCTTTCGGTGTAGCGGATATCGACGTCGTCGACGGTGACCGAACCGTCTTTGGACATCCGGGCCCGCGCCTACTTGCTGAGGATGGCGACGGCGGCCGTGCCGGGTGCCCCGTACAGCTGGGCCAGGGCCACCTGGGGGTCGTTGGGCACCTGGCGTTCGCCGGCGGTCCCCCGTAGTTGATGGACGAGTTCGTAGATCTGCCGCAGGCCCGACGCGCCGACCGGCTCACCGTTGGCCAGCAGCCCGCCGTCGGTGTTGATCGGGATGCGGCCGCCGATCTCGGTGGCGCCATCGGCCAGCAGTGCCTCTTGTTCGCCGTCCTTGCACAGCATGGTCTCGGCCATGTGAATGATCTCCGACCCGGAGTCGGTGTCCTGCAACTGCGCGACGTCGATGTCTTCGGGTCCGATCCCGGCCTGTTCGTAGGCGGCCTTGGCCGCCTCGGCGGTGGTTCCGGGCACTATCGGCAGCTCGATCGAGGTGCGCAGCAGCTCGTAGGCACCCTCGCGGCGACTGCGCAGCGCTGAGGCGCGCAGATAGATCGGGGTGTCGGTGTACTGCTTTGCCTTATCGGCGCGGCAGACCACCACGGCCGCCGCGCCCTCGTTCGGATTGCAGTACATGTACTGGCGCAGCGGGGCGTTCACCACCGGTGAGTCCAGGATCGCCTCGACGCTCATCGCCTTGCGGCGCCACGCGTGCGGCGCCAGGGCGCCGTTGGCGAAGTTCTTGGCCGCAACCCGGGCCAGCGTCTGTTCGCTGATGTCGTGGTCGTGCATGTAGCGCATGATCTTCGTGCCGAAGTAATGGGTCGTCAAGAACATGCCCTGGTCGCCGTACCACTGCGGCAGGCCGGACACTGACGGGTCGGCACCGAATGCGCCGCGGGGGTGCTTGTCCAGCCCCACACCGACGGCGATCTCCGCCTCGCCGGCCAACACATCACGCGCAGCCAGCGTCAACAACGAGTTGCCGGTGGCGCATCCGCTCAGGGTGGCGCGCGCGGGTAAGCCGGTCATGCCCACGATTCCGGTGACGGCCTCGGGGTTCGCCACCTCCAGGCTGCCGGCGTAGAGGCTGTCCACGTCGGTCCAATGGATTCCCGCATCCTTGACCGCCCGGTTGATTGCCACCGCTCCCAACTCCAGCGCGGAGCGATCTGCGTACCGACCGAAGGGGTGGATTCCGACGCCGATGATGGCGATGTCAGGGCTGCTCATGGGGCTCCTTTCGGGCACTGCGGGGCGAAGGCGGCATTGCCGACCGGCGTCCGGCATTCCTCGCTGCGGCGCTAAGTCTATAACTATATATCGGATTAGAGAGGATCTTTGCGGCCTCAGGGGGCCACCGCTCACCACTCAGGAGAATGGCCCGAGTGAATGCTCGGGCCATTCTCCTGCTCGACTGTTATGCGCCAGCGGTTTCCAGAACCGGCGGGTTCACCGCATCGGGGTCGGGGTTGCGGATCGGCAAGCCCATGAACCGACGGGCGTTGTCACCCATGAAGTCGTAAGTGCGTCGCCTGTCCATCCCCTCGGCGTACTTCCAATAGCCCTTGGGTGTCGCGAGGCCCTCGGGATGGGGCCAGTCCGAACCGAACAGCACCTTGTCCCAACCGACGGTTTCGACCACATCGGATACCCGGCCCTCCCAGAACGGGCTGACCCAGATGTTGCGACGGAAGACATCGTGCGGATGCTCCTCGAAGTTCTGCGGCATCTTCTTGTAGGTCTCGCCCAGGTCGTAGAACAGCGGATGGATCCAGGAGCTGCCGTTCTCGACGCTGGCGATGCGCAGCTTCGGGAACCGGGTGAGGGTGCCGTGGCAGATCAGGCTGGTCAGCATGTCGGCAATCTCCCGGTGGCCGAGAGCAGTCCACTTGAACGCTGACATCTCGAAGGCACTGCTGGTCTCCGGGGGCTCCCACCTGTCGATGTACTCCTGCAGCGGGGGCTGGCTGGCGTGTAGCACGATGGGCAGTCCGGCGGCCTGGACGTCATTCCAGAACGGATCGAACTCGGGCAGTGCGGGCGATCGCCAGCCCTTGTAACCGTTGACCGGTGCTGGTTTGATCAGCGCGACCTTGGCCCCGTTCTCCAGGATGTACTCGAGCTCGCGGCGCGCATTGTCGACAATCCCCAGGGTGAGCACCGGGGTCGAGTAGACCCGGTCGGCGTAGACATAGCCCCAGTGCTCCAGCATCCACTGGTTGAGCGCGTGAATGATCGCCGCCGTCAGATCGGGATCCTCGGCGGCCGAATGCTCGACCAGGTTGGCCAGGGTGGGGAAGTTCAGGCACGCCTCCACCCCCTGCCGGTCCATCTCGGCAATCCGGTCCTCGGGGTTGCGGGAACCGGCCGGCGCCTCGATACCGCGGCCGGACATCTGCCGCATCGACAGTCCCTCGGGATTCTGCCCGGAGTAGAACTTCTCGTGCGCCCCGGGGGCGGCGACCCGCTCGAACGTCGGATTCGGCATGTAGTCGGTGATCTTGTTCAGGATCGCGATGCGGGTGTGCCGGCCGATCTGGACGAACTGCACCTTCGACCGGTACTGCTCGGGCAGATACTTGGTCAGTGCCTCCGGCGTTTCATACATGTGCTGGTCGGCATCGAAGATCGGTGCCTCGGTGAACTGCGTCATCGCTTGCCTCTTCCTCTTACTCGGCGTGCTGTCGAGCTTGACCTAACTTGACAATAGTGTCAAGTAGTGACGCTGTAAATACCGCAGCAGGCACTTTGCAGTGCAGCGATTGCCAGTTGACATTCCTGTCGTATACGGTCTTGGCCATGACAGTGACTTCGGGTTCCCGGCCCGCCGAGGAGTTGGACGCCACCCGTGGCGTGCGCACGAGGACCGCGATACTCAACGCCAGCCGCCAACTCTTCCTCGAGCGCGGCTATGCCGGCACACCAATCAACGCAATCACCGAATCTTGCGGCATCTCGCGTGCCGGGTTCTACACCTACTTCAAGGACAAGCGTGAGGTTTTCAACGTTCTCGGTGAGACCGCGTATCACGATGTGCTCGCGGTACTTTCCGTTCTGGAGGATTTCGGTGGAACCTTGGCGCGCGACGATCTTCGCAACTGGGTCGGCGACTACTTCGCCTACCTCGATCGCCACGGCGCGTTCGTGCTGGCCTCGGCCCACTCCGCCCCGGATGATGAGGCGTTTCGCCGTTCCCGCAACCGCATGCTGACGCGTGCCGCATGGAAGCTGGGACAAGCCATCGGCGGCGCCGGAGCACACTCGCCAGAGGTGATCGGTGTGGCCGTGATGGGTCTGCTCGACCGTTCGTGGTATGCGGTACAGACCCAGTCCGTCCCCGTGGACCGCGACGAGATGATCGCCGTGGTCGCCGAAATGATCCATGCCATGGCCCGCCCCTGACTGCAGGCCGGCTTTGACCGGGTCGCGCCGGGTCCAACGATGTCAGGCCGGGCGGAACGCATAGGTCAGAAACGATTGCCCGTCAGCGGTTTCCAGGGTCGTCGTGGTCGACACCATCGGCTGGCCGATGCGTAGAGCATCGGAGGATGCACCCACGATCAGGGCCTCTACCAAAAGACCCTCCGGCAGTTCGACGAAGCCCACCACATATGGCCGGAACTTCTCGGGGCTGCGATGGCCTTTGTAGGGCAGCGGCGGTGCGAACTCCTGGGTGGTGTAGGTGTACAGGGTTCCCTCGGTGGACAGTTCGATCGGCTCGATATCGTCTGTGCCATCGAATAATTCCGGACGCTCGGCGGGGAACTTCACCACATCCGTAGAGCGTCGGCGCGAACCGAACAGCACCGAACGGTCGCCGTCGACCCGGAACAGTCCCTCGTTGATCAACGCGCTCATCTCAAACCACCTCGATAACCATTGCAGCACCCATCCCGCCGCCGGCACACATCGACAGCACGCCGATGCCGCCGCCGCGGCGGCGAAGTTCATAGATAGCCGAGGTCACCATCCGCGCACCGGTGGCCGCGATCGGGTGGCCGAGGCTGATGCCCGAGCCGTAGACGTTGACAATCTCCTCGTCGAGTTTCAGTTCCCGCGCGCAGGCGACCGCCTGCGCGGCGAAGGCCTCGTTGATCTCGAATAGTGCGACGTCATCGATCGTGCGGCCGGCCAGCTCAAGTGCCTTGGGAATCGCGGTGATCGGCCCACTGCCCGTGCGGTTGGGTGCCACACCGACCGCGGCCCACGAGAGTACATTGGCCAGCGGAGCGACCTGCGAGCCGGCGGCTGCCAGGGCGACCACCGCGGCCGCATCGTTGATGCCCGAGGAATTGCCCGCGGTGACGGTGAAACCGTCGATCTCCGGGTGCAGTACCTTCAAGCCCGCCAGCACCTCGAGCGTGGTGCCCCGCCGGGGATGCTCGTCCTCGGCGAACGCGACCGTCGAGCCGTCGGCTTGGGGCACTTCGATGGGCACGATCTCGTCGAGGAACGAACCTGCGTCGATGGCTTTGATCGCGCGCTGGTGTGAGCGCAGCGCCCACTCGTCCTGGTCTTGCCGGGTGATGCCGTACTGCACCGCACAGTTGTGCGCCACGGTGATCGACATGTCGATTGCGGGCGCATCGTCGGCGGGCGGGTGCGAGAGCGGCATCCACGGATCCTGGTAGTCCTCGGCGGACTTGCCGGTGGTGAAGGGCTTGCGCTTACGCAGAAGCGGCGTGGTGGAACAGGATTCCATCCCACCCGCCAACACCGCACGACTCATCCCCGCGGCGATCTGACCCGCGCCCACGGCGATGGCAGTCAGGCTGGACGCACACTGCCGATTGACGGCCATTCCCGGAATCTGGTCGAGTCCCAGGTCGACCGCGACGTAGCGGGCGCTGTCCCCGCCGCCCTGCATGCTCTCGGCGAGCACCAGGTCCTCGAAGTCCGAGGCAGCTAGGCCCGATCGGTCGATGGCCGCTGTGACAACCGGCTTCGCGAGATCGATGGCGTCCATGTTGGCCAATGTGCCCTTGCGTGCAGTGCCGATCGCCGTGCGGGCGGCGGCGATGATCACTGCGCGGGGCGTTGCTGTCCCCATGTCTCTCCCTAGGTCGTCGGACGGCGAACGGGTTGCCGACCCAGCCGTTCGCGCCAGTCTATACCGTTAAATAGATATCGGTATACCCGGGTCCGTTGGGAAAGGGCGGTAGAGATATGGCGGGACCTCTGAAGGGTTTGCGAGTCGTTGAGCTGGCCGGTATCGGTCCCGGCCCGCACGCTGCGATGATCCTCGGCGACCTGGGTGCCGACGTCGTGCGCGTCGAGCGGCCGGGCAAGCGGTCGGGCAACCCCACCAAGGCAAGCAGCCACGTGTTGCGCAACCGTCGGTCGGTGGCAGCCGACCTCAAGACCGAGGAGGACCGCGATCTGGTCCTGCGGCTGATCGCCAAGGCCGACGTGTTGATCGAGGGCTACCGGCCCGGCGTCACCGAGCATCTCGGGCTGGGCCCGCAGGACTGCGCAAAGGTCAACCACCGCTTGGTCTATGCCCGGATGACGGGGTGGGGCCAGAGCGGGCCGCGCAGCCGGCAGGCCGGACACGACATCAACTACATCTCCCTCAACGGTGTGCTGCACGCCGTCGGCCGGGCCGGCGAGCGGCCGGTGCCGCCACTGAACCTCGTCGGCGATTTCGGCGGTGGCTCGATGTTCCTGCTGGTCGGGATTCTCGCCGCGCTGTGGGAGCGGGAACGCTCCGGCAAGGGCCAGGTCGTCGATGCGGCGATGGTCGACGGCTCCAGCGTGCTCGCCACGATGATGTGGGCGCTTCGCCATATGGGACTGTGGAGCGATGCGCGCGGCACGAACATGCTCGACACCGGCGCGCCGTACTACGACACCTACGAATGCGCCGACGGGCGTTATGTCGCGGTCGGATCGATCGAGCCGCAGTTCTACGCCGAGCTGATCGAGAAGCTGGGCCTCGACGCGGCAGAACTGCCCGGCCAGAACGACGTGGCCCGCTGGCCCGAGTTGCGCGCAAAGCTCACCGCGATCTTCGCCGCCCACGACCGCGACCACTGGGCAACCGTGTTTGCCAACAGCGACGCGTGCGTGACCCCGGTGCTGTCGTTCGGCGAAGTCGAGACCGAGTCGCACAACACCGAGCGCGACACCTTCTACCGCGAGAACGGCTCGCTATTTCCTGCTCCGGCCCCCCGGTTCTCCCGCACGGTGCCTACCCAGCCGACCCCGCCCGGCGTGCCCGGAGCCGACACCGAGGCCGTCCTGCGCGATTGGGCATAGGGTGGTCGTCTCGGTCTCGACGTCCGGTTGGTCCGGGGAGATTTAGGAGATGCCGGGTCGGGGCCGGATACGGTGTCGGTTCGATCTAGTCGCGCTGCCAGGAGCGGCATCGTTGGATCAGGATCTGTGCCAACAGTTCTGGATGGCTGATCATCAGTTCGTGGCATGCTGCGACCGGGATCTCTTCGTGCACGCCACCGAGGGCGTTGATGCTGTCGCGCTGTGACCGCACCGACAGTGCCCGGTCTCGCGTTGTCAGGATCCAGGTCCGCCTCACGTCCTGCGGGAGGGCGCTCCGGTCGACGGGCTCGGCCGGGATTCGCGCTGATTCCGGGCAGAGCCGGGACAGCGTGAAAGTCCGCTGCGCGGGAGTCATGCCATTGCAGAACGCGTATCTGGCGGCGGCCTTCGGAACTTTCGCCGGCTTGCCGCTGGTGGCGGCTCGGCGCGCGAAGAACGCAAGAGGACCGCCGAGGGTGTCCACGATTGCTCTTCCCTGCGGCGGTACGAACGCGGTCGCCAAGATCATCTCCCGAACCCGTGCCGAGCCCAGTTTGGTGACGACGTCAGGCACCGTCACGCCGGCCATCGAGTGACCGACGATGACCACGTCGCCGAGGCCGGCCTCCTCGATGTCGGCGACGACCGAGTCCGCCCATTCGCCGATGGTGGCCGTCGCCAGATCACCCGGCTTCGACCCGTGGCCGGGCAGGTCCACTGCGAGGATTCGCAGCCGCGATTCGAGCCTGCGCAGCTGTGCGACCGTCAGATCCCAACAGTCTCCAGCATGTTCACCACCGTGGACGAGGACGAGATCAGGCAGTGTCATGCGTACGGTCCTTCGTCGATCGTGGCCATCGGCCCCTATTCTGGCATTGGTGTCACTTCGACGGCTATACCGTTGATAGCGAAGTCCTTCTTCGCGAGTTCGTCGTCGCGTCCACCCCCGAACGGGTCGGGCCGCACCGTGATCTAGGGTTCTGACAGTCACGTCTACGGTAGGAGGTCGCGATGGATCTGCGGGTCGGCGGTAAAGGCTATGTCGTCGTTGGCGGCACCGCGGGGATGGGTCTTGCCGGAGCGCGGGCACTCGCAGCGGACGGTGCCGCGGTGGTCGTGGTCGGACGCGACGAGGATAAGGCCAAAGCTGCCGCCACAATCCTGGCCGACGATGGCGCCGCAGCGGCGCACGGGTTGGTCGGCGATGTCGGCAAGCCCGGTGTGGCGCTGTCAGTGGTCGAGCAGGCGGTGGGGCTTCTGGGTCGCCTAGACGGTATTGCTGTCACGATGGGCACCGCGGGGATGATGCCGATCGACTCCGATGACGCGGCCTGGGAGAACGCTTTTCGCGACGTTCTGTTGGCGACCACCCGGTGTGTGCAGGCGGCGCTGCCTCACCTGACGGCCAGCAGGGGAGCGATCGTGACCACCGCCGCCTATTCGGTGCGGGCTCCGCATGAGCCGCGGATCCCCTACGCCAGCCTCAAGGCCGCGGTCGCGACATTCACCCGTGGGATCGCCCGCACGCACGGAAAGTCCGGTGTGCGCGCCAACTGCATCGCCCCCGGCGCGGTTGAAACCGATGCGCTGCACGCACTTCGCGGACTGATCGCCGAAAACAAGGGCTATCCCTACGAGGAGGCACTCGAGCGGGCACTCGTCGACGACTTCGGTTTCGACGCCGCGCTGCAGCGCCCAGGTCAGCCCGAGGAGATCGGCGCGCTGATCGCATTCCTGCTCTCCGACGTCTGCGGTTTCGTGACCGGTCAGACCATCTACGCCGACGGTGGCGCCCCCTGAGCACTTCCCGCCTATCGGCGCCTCATTTCAGCATCGCGCGGGCGACCACCTCACGCTGGATCTCGGTCGCGCCTTCGCCGAGCCTTTTGACCCGTAGATCGCGAAACCAGCGCTCCAGCGGCAGTTCGTCGGCAAGGCCCAGAGCGCCGTGGATTTGCATGCAGCGGTCCAGCACCTGGCAGGCCGCTTCGGTGCCGTACATTTTCGCCACCGACGCATCCACCGCGACGTTTCGGCCCAAGTCGGCATTCCACGCCGCCTGGTAGACCAGCAGCCGGGCGGCGCGCAGTTGCACCTCGCTGTCGGCCAGCATCCACCGAATGCCCTGCTTATCGGCGAGCTTGCCGCCGAACACCTCACGGTCCTTGGCCCACCGGCACGCCATGTCCAGCGCGGTCTGGGCGATACCGATCGGACCGGCGGCGTAGATGATGCGGCCGTGCACCAGGAAGTCGGTGGCCAGTGAAAACCCTTGGCCCTCTTCGCCGATCAACTGATCGGCGGGAAGCCGGACGTCGTTGAAACGCAGCTCATAGGGGGCGAAGGAGGCCATCACCGCGATACGGGTGAAGGTGACGCCGGGGGTGTCCTTCTCGACGATGAACGCCGAGATGCCGTCACGACCCGCCCCGGTCCGGGCATAGACGACGCCCCAGTCCGCGTCCGGCGCATGCGAGATCCACATTTTCGACCCGTTGAGCAGGTAATCCGACCCGGCGCGAACGGCTTTGAGCCGAATGGCCCGGGCAGGGTCCGACCCGCCCGACGCTTCGGTGATCGCGGTGTAGGCCTTGCTCATGGTGCCCTCGACGATCGGACGTGCATACTTCTCGAACTGCTCGGGTGACGCCTTGAACATGATGTTCGGTGGGTTTCCGCCGAATGCGCCCAGCGCCGGAAAGAATGCCCCCATCCTGCACTTCGCCGCTTCCTCGGCAACCACCACCTGGCCCAGCACGCTGAGACCGGCGCCGCCGAATTCCTCAGGTGTCTGCAGCGCCCACAGCCCGATCTCACGCGCCTTGGCCTGCAATTCGACGAGCGGTTCGCGGGGTAGACCGTTGGCGTCGTGTCCGAGGGTGTCCTCGAGCGGATGCACATGGCTGCCCATGAACCGCCGGACGGTGTCCCGCAGCATGACCAACTCGTCGGGTAATTCCCAGGCCCCGGTCGGGCTCGGCACCGTCGACACGTCAGATCCACATCAGCCGAGGGTGAACGGGTCACGGGTAGCGCCGGACAACTCCACCCACACCGCCTTGGTCTCGGTGAAGTCCTTCACGGCGTCGATGCCGTTCTCCCGGCCGATGCCGCTGTGGCCCATACCGCCGAAGGGAACATGCGGGCCGACAACGCGATACGCGTTGACCCAGACCGTTCCGGCCCGCAGTCGGGCGGCTACCCGGTGCGCTCGGTGGATGTCTTTGGTCCAGACGGAGCCGGCCAGCCCGAACTCGGTGGCGTTCGCGGCGGCGATGGCCTCGTTCTCGTCGCGGAAGGTCATCACCGTCAGGATGGGCCCGAAGATCTCCTCGGTCACCGCTCGCATCGATGGGTCGACGCCGGTCAGCACGGTGGGCTTGACGAATAACCCGCCCAACTCCTCTGCCGGTTCACCGCCGCATGCAATCGTCGCGCCCTGCTCACGGGCGGAAGCGAAGTGCGACAACACCTTCTGGTACTGCGGCTCATTGGACACCGGACCCATTTCGGTGGCCGGGTCCTTCGGGTCACCCAGCTTGATGGTGGCAGCGCGAGCGACGATCTTGTTCACCAGTGCGTCGGCGACCTCCTCGTGCACCAACAGCCGCGATCCGGCCAGACACGTCTGGCCGGTGGCCGCGAAGACGCCGGCGATCACGCCGTTGGCCGCCGCGTCGAGGTCGGCGTCGGGGAACACCAGCTGAGCTGATTTCCCGCCGAGCTCCAGGCTGAACCTGGTCATGTTCTCGATTGCGGCTCTGCCCACCGCGATTCCGGTGGAGGTCGAGCCGGTGAATGCGATCTTGTCGACTCCCGGATGCGATGCCAGCGCCGCGCCCGTACGGGATCCCCAGCCGGTGACGACGTTGATCACCCCGGGCGGGAAACCCGCCTCGGCGAACAGCTTCGCGAACGCCAGCGTCGACGTCGGGGTGTGGTCGCTGGGTTTGACAACGAAAGTGCAACCTGCCGCGAGTCCGGCGGCCAGCTTCCAGGTCAGCAGCAGCAGCGGCGAATTCCAGGGTGTGATCGCCCCGACCACCCCGACTGGCTCGTGGCGGGTGTAGACGAGGTAGTTCGTCTTGTCGGTGGGTAGCACCTCGCCCTGCAGCTTGTCCGCCATCCCGGCGTAGTAGAAGTAGTAGTCGGGCAGCGAGCGCATCTGACCGACCATCTCTCGCAGCAGCTTTCCGCCGTCCCGTACCTCCAGTTCGGCCAGGTTCTCGGCCTCGCGCGCGATGACCTCGCCCAGCCGGTGGATGAGTCTGCCGCGAGCAGTGGGGGTCAGCTGCCCCCACGTCCCCTCCAGAGCGGTCCGGGCCGCCGCCACCGCGCAGTCGACGTCGACCGCATCACCATCAGGCACCCGGGCCCAGGGCCTGCCGGTGAACGGGTCCACGCTGTCATAGGTCGCGCCCGATGTGGCTGCCATCTGCTCGCCCCCGATGAGCAGCTTGAACTCGGTCAACCGGTCGATGGCCGTGTCAGTCATGGTTCCTCCAGGTCCGAAGTCAGGTCACCGGAAGCGTGGTGTGCGCTTGTTGGTCCGCGAGTCGGTCCGTTCGTCGCCCTTGGGGTTGCCAATCTGGGTGTAGGACAGGCCGTGTCGCTGGCGCAGGCTCGGTGCGAGGTCCCTCGCCTCCCACATGGCACGTACGGTGCCCTGGATGGCCAGGGGTCGGCGGGCCGCGATCTCGCCGGCCAACTCGGCGGCGCGCGTGCGCAACTGATCGTCGGGCACGATTTCGGTGACCAATCCGATCCGCTGCGCGGTCTGCGCGGTGAGCCGTTCCTCGCTGCCCAACAGAGCCCAGCGCATCACCTCGCCGTAGGGCACACCGAGGGACAGCATCCCCATCGGCTCCAGCGCCGACACCCGACCCGAGTTGACGTGCGGATCGAAGAACGTCGCACTCTCCGAGCAGATGGCGAACTCGCATTCATTGACGAAGTACATCGCGCCGCCCGCCACCATGCCGTGCAGCGCGGCGATCACCGGCTTCCACACCAGGTTTGCTTTCGGTCCTAGGTGGGCGCCGGGATCTTCCTGATTGAAGATCGGCAGGTGATGCCACCACGCACCCTTGGACACGTCGATACCGGTACAGAACGCCCGCTCACCGTTTGCACGCACCACCGCGACAAAGATGTCGTCGTCTTCGCGGACCCGCCGCCAGGCCGCGATCAGCTCGGTGGCCATCTGCTCGTTGAAGCTGTTCAGCTGGTCGGGACGGTTCAGCGTCACCGTCGCCACGTGATCGGCGACCTCGAACTCGATGGTGGTCGGGTTAGCCAGATCGGTCATGGCCCTCCTTGCTCGGTCCTGATGCCATGGGCGTGAGCCCATCCCCAGTGCCGGCTTCGCTGAGCTCATTGGCTATCTCATGCTTCAGTATCTTGCCCGCCGGTCCCAGCGGAAACGCGTCGCGATATTCGAATCGGCGTGGCTGCTTGTAGCCGGCGAGTTCGGCTCGGCACAGCACTGTCAGTTCCGCGGTCAGACCGTCCAGGTCGGCGGCGGTGCCCTTCTTGTTTCTGGGGATCACCACTGCGACGGGCGACTCACCCCACTCGGGGTCCGGCACACCGACCACCGCGACGAGTTCAACGCCGTCGTGGTGGGCGATCACCCGCTCGATCTCGGCAGGGTAGACGTTGAATCCGCCGGAGATGATCAGCTCCGTTCTCCGGCCGGTGATATGCAGGTAGTTCTCGGTGTCGAGGTACCCGAGGTCCCCGGTCCGCAACCCGTCGGGCCGGAATGTCTCAGCCGTCTGTTCGGGGCGGTTCCAGTACCCGATCGCATTCGCCGGACTCTCGATCACGATCTCGCCGATCTCCCCGGCCGGCAGGGTCACGCCGTCGCCGTCCACGATCCGAATCGAGCACATCGGGGTCTCCTGCCCGCAGGAAGTGGCTGTCGATGTTTTGCCGGCGACGATGTCGCGGTGGTCCTGCGGCGTCAGGATGGTGGCCTGGCCGCCGCATTCGGTCAGTCCGTAGCGCTGTTGCAGGTCGCAGCCCAGCAGATCCATCGCCTTCTGCGCCAGCCCCGGCGGTACCGGGGCCGAGCCGTAGGAGATCCGTCGCAGGCTCGACATGTCGCGGGCCGGACCGTTCTCGAGGATTGCCAGCGTCCGATGCAGCATGGTCGGGATGAACGTCGTGAACGTGATTGCGCTGCTTTCGATCTCGTCGATCACCGCATGCGGATCGAACCGCTGGTGAATCACCATCGTCTGGCCGAGATAAAGCCACGACACGGTGCGCACCATGCCGCCGGCGGTGAAGAACGGCGTGGTCGCCAGCATCACATCGGACCGGTTGGCCTCGGTCACCAGATTGGTGTCGGCGGCCTGATAGAGCAGTGCCCGGTGGGTGTGCATCACGCCCTTGGCGCGGCCGGTGGTTCCGCTGGTGTACAGGATGACCGCGACATCGTCGGGGGAGATGTCCAGCCGCGGCGGGTGCGGATCGGCGGCCGCCAGCGCGCTCTCGTAGTCCGGCCCGATGGTCAGGACCATCAGGTCGGCAAGCTCGAGAGCGAACTTGTCGTGCTGGTCGGCGTGCACGATCACGGCCCGCGCACCCGAATCGTCCAGAATGTGGGTCACTTCGTCGGGTGCCAGCCGGATGTTCACCGGCACCGCGATCAGTCCGGCCTTGGCCAGCCCGAACGAAATCTCGGGCCATTCGATGCAATTGCGCGCAATCACCGCCACCCGGTCGCCCGGAGAGAGGCCGCGGTGCAGTAGCAGGCTGGCCACCCGCCGCGCCCGGTCTTCGACCTGCGACCAGGTGAGCACCCGGTCGCCGTCAACCAGGGCACGTTTCGCCGGATAGCGGCGGGCGTTGTTGGCCGAGATATCGCCTACGAGCACGTGGTTCTCATATCAGGAAAGCCAACGTGTCGACCGGGCCGCCGGCGTCGATCAGATTGACGATCTTGCGCACCAGCCACAGCTCGCCCGGTTTGCCGGTGCGACGGACGGTGTGACTGACCCGGCCGGCCCAGAACCGTTGCCGGTAGCGGTATTCGAACAGCGAGAAATTGGACTCGACGGTCACGGTATCCGAGGTGGTATCGGTCACCTCGCTGTTGGACAGTACCCGGCGCATCACCGAGGGCGGGATCTGCGAATGGCGGTTTCCGGTATTGAGTTGGGCCACACGGCTTTTGATGCGCCTGCGGTTGTCGTTGATGTAGGCTAACGTGGTGCGGGGATCGTCATCGGGGTGCATCGGCACCCGGTAGAGGACGTCGGCCCCGTCATCGGCCCACAAGGCCTCCCACTCCGAGTAGCGGCCCTCGTCGGCCAGTCGCGCCTCCAGGTGCAGGAACGACAGGATCTCAGGATCTGGCACTGGGCGCATCGCCGCCGAGATGATCGCAGACCGGTCAGCAGTGTCTGTTTCGATAGTCATGGCGGTCAGGCCTTCCCGCCGACGACAGCTGCCCACTGGGCATAGAAGCCACGCTGGGGTGTCTCGGCGCTCTTGTCGTTGTTGATAATGCCGGTGTCATCGGCGACGTCGCTGTCGACACCGCGGGACAGAACCAGCCACTCGGGCTCTTCGGCGGCCAGGCCGGCCTGGTTGCGCATGCCGATCTCACCGTCGTCGGCGATCAGGAAGCCCGCAGGCCCCATCGCACCCTCGGCACGACGCAGCGTGCGTTCGTTGAGCTTGTCTTGTCCCGGGATGAGGACCGCCGTGGTGTAGGCGACGGTGCGGTCGGCGGCCTGCGGTTCGACGAACATCACGTTCATCTCGGCCAGAAACAGGTTGGGCCAGATCAGCGTGTGCGGCGGGCCGACCACCAACGCGTCATGCGTCTGCTCGGGCCCGTAGGCGCCCTCGAGCGCGCCGACATACTCGGCCAGCTTGGCCCGCGGAATCCGGCCGTACCAGACGAATTCCTCATCGAGCTTGCGGTATTCGTTGCTGTAATCGATTTCGGAGTGCCCGTCGCCGATGTCGCGAACCAGCACGTCGACCTTGGTAGGCACGTGCGAAACCTTGGCGGGGCGAATCGCGTCGTACACCGAGGCGTGGGTGAACAGCGCATGGTAGCCGTCGACGTTGTTCTCCACCACCATCTTCCAGTTGGCGTGGTGCAGATGCTTCATCCAGTTGGCGCGCAGGTCGATGGAGCGGGTGGGGGACAGGTTGAGCAGGCGGTCGATCGCGTGGGTCGCCTTGCCCAGATGCTCGCGCAGCGTGACGCCCTCCGGGGACAGCGACGCGAAGATGAACCCGCCGTAGCTGTCCACCCGCGGCGCTTCGGCCAGTCCCAGTTCGGAGCGCACCTGGTCAAACGCCTCACCATATGCCTCGCGCATCGGAACACCTGACAGCGCACCGGTATTGGAGAAGGTCCAGCCGTGGTACGGGCAGCGGAATGAGTTGGCATTGCCCTTCTCGGCATTGCACAGCTTGTTGGCGCGATGGGTGCAGCGGTTCAACAGCACTCGCACCACATCGTCTTTGCCGCGTGCCACCACCACGGGCTCGCGGCCGATCATCCGGGTCAGGTAGTCGCCGCGTTCGCTGACCTCGCTCTCGTGGGCGACGTACACCCAGCCCTTCTTGAAGATGGTGTCCATCTCACGGGCGAAGAGCTCCGGCGACGTGTAGACCGAGCCGTGCACACGGTCGCGCCGCACGACTGTCGAGACGTCGAAATCATCTGTGGTGGTTGGCCGTTCGAGAGTGGTCATGCAGTTTCCCCTAGTTCGGTGGTGTTGGCGGAGTTTGCCACGGCGGGTATATGGACCGTGCCGAGCCGACGGAATGCCACCCGTACCGCGGTACCGATCGCGGGGGCGGTCGGTTCGGGTTGCAGCGTGGTCATGATGAGCCGGTGGCCGCTGGTGAGTTCGACGTCGACCACCGGGTACGCAGCGTCGGTCAGGACCAGACCCGGCTCGCGTCGGTGCATGACGGTCGCGGAGTGCACGACGCCCTCGAGGGCCACCGCCCGCCAGTCGCGGTGCTGGCCGCCGCACCCGTCGCACACGCACTGCTCGAGCTCGAGCGGCAGCGCGCATGACGCGCAGAATGGCAACGCCAGTTCGCCGCGGGCGGCTGCGTCGTAGAGCGGACGTAGTGGATCGTGCTCGACGTCGGGCGCCAACTCGGCGCTGAGCAGCCAGTCGGACACGACGTTCACGGTGCTCACGCCACCCGCTCCAGCACCAGCGCGGCATGGTGGTCCATCCGACCGCCGATCCCACCGACCAGGGCAGTGCTGGCGCCGGGGACCTGACGTGCCCCGCCGGTTCCTCGCAGCTGCATCACGGCCTCGGCCAGCGGTGTCATGCCCTGCAGGTAGAAACCGGACAGCTGACCGCCGCCGGTGTTGGTCGGCAGCGCACCGCCCGGGCCGAGCTGGCCGGCCCGGACGAACTCGCCCACCGGGGCCTCCCCGGTCAACCCGTACTCGTCGAGCAGGATCAATGTCACGATGGTGAACGGGTCGTAGAGCTGCACGACATCGAGGTCGTCGCGGCCCATCCCGGCCTGGCTCAGCGCGTCGTCGACGGCGCGGCGGCCGCCCCCGAACCAGGACTCCGCGCCGGCGCGACGGCGCCGCACCGGGTGCTTCCGTCCGGTGCCGCGCACCCGCAGCCGCGACGTGCCGATCGCGGGTTCCCCGGTCAGCACGATCGCCACGGCACCGTTCACCGGCCGGGCGCAGTCCAGCCGTCGCAGCGGCTCGGAAATCATTGGACTGCTCCGGTATCCGTTCTCATCCAGCGGCTCGCGGTTCACCGCGTCGGGATTGCCTTCGGCCCACCGCCGCGCCGTCGTCGCAACGGCGCACAGGTCGTCGGCACTGTTGGCAGTGACATGCAGCCAGCGCTGGGCCAGCAGGGCGTAGGTCGGCACCGAGCCGAGGAGGCCCGACGCCCGCTCCAGGCCACGGGTGCCGGCATTGCCGCCGCTGTGCGCGTAGGTCGATCCCGATCTCTTGCCGGCCAGCAGTGGCGCATCAGCGAACACGCAGATCACTGTCGCCGCCTCGCCGGTGGTGATGGCGTGCCGAGCACGCTGGATCATCGCGACCGTCGTCGCGCCCTTGATCTCCACGTGCTCGAGGAGGCGCAGGTCGCCGAAGCCGCCCTGCGTCGCGAACCCGACTCCCAGCCGGTCCGGCCGTACCCCCTGCGACGAGCCGACCAACATACCGTCGACGTCACGGTGCCCGATGCCGGCGTCGGCGAGGGCGGCCCGCGCGGCCTGGCCGGCGAGCTGTACCGGGGTGGCGTCCCCGGACAGGCTGGGCTGCAGCGACATCCGGGTCTTTCCCAACCCGACGATGTCCACGTTGGTCATGGTGTCCGGTGCTTTCGTTCGCCCCGGTAGTTTCCGACGCGCAGCCAATCCTCGCGATCCTCGGGCGTGGCAAGGGTGAAGCTGGACAGTTCCAGCGGGTCCAAGAACACCTCGTCACCGCTTTCCAGATCCTCGACCAGCAGGCGGCGGCCGTTGCCTGACCTGTCCAGCCACAGCCGGACCGCGGCGAACTCATTGATCAGGATCGCCAACTCGCGACGCTTCGGCGTGTGATTGTCGGGTTCCATCGGGCGCTCGGGACTCTTCTCTGGTGCTCAAGTTCAGGCGGAGAGACTCACCAAGTATTACCGCATACTACTGTCAGAATCAATCGACTTTGTGTCGGGAGCCATTGCGTCAACCGCCCCTGAACATGCACACTGGCTGCGTAAAGGCATGACCGACAATTGGCGACATCAATGTCAGAAACATTGCGAAGGGGCCGTATGACCGAGACCGTCACCTCCGGTGCCGTGATCGATACTGAGGACTACCGGAGCATCTGGATGTACCTCAAGGAGCTGGACTTCCGGCAGGGGTTCATCGACGTTGCCGTGTACGGGTCGCCGGTGCGGACCCGCTACGCCGAGGCAGGCAGGCCGGACAAGCCGCACGCGATCCTGCTGCACGGCACAGGCGGGCACTGGGAGACCTTCGCGCCGAACCTGGCCGCGCTGAGCGAGCACTTCCACTGTGTGGCGATCGACATGGTCGGCAACGGCTTTTCCGACAAACCTGATTACGACTACGAAATCGCGGTCTACGTCGAGCATGTCCTCGGCGTGATGGACCACTTCGGGATGGAGCGGGCGAACTTCGTCGCGATGTCGCTGGGCGCCTGGGTGGCCTCGACGATCGCGGTGCACCATCCCGACCGGGTGTCGAAGGTGATCCTGATGTCGCCGGCAGGCAAGGAGGCGGCCGCATCGAACATGGCGCGTATCCGCGCCGAACGCACCAAAGCCGTCAACGAACCCACCTGGGAATCGCTGCACGCGGTGTTCGCCCACCTCATCGCCGACGAGACCAACCGCCTGCCGGACCTGATCGGGCTGCGCCGAGCGATCTACCAGCGGGACGACACTCGAGAGAGCATCGACCACCTGCTGATCCTGCAGGACGCCGCGGTTCGCGATCGCAACCTGATACCCGAGGACAAGTGGCGGTCGATCACCGCACCGGTCATGGTGGTCGCCTCGGGTCGCGACCACGGGGTGTACCAGGAGACGGCCACCTCGATTGCCCGCTTGATCCCGCATGCCGAGGTCTTTGAGATGCCTGATGTCCGGCACTGGCCGCATTTCGAAGACCCGAAAGAGTTCAATTCGGCGGCCGTTTCGTTCCTCACCAGGTGAGACCGTGCCGATGAGACGGCCGGAACCCGGCGAGATCGACGACATCGCGCGGCGGCTGTATGCGGCCGAGCATGACCGCAAACCGATCCGGCAGTTGTCGCTGGACTATCCGCAGATGACCGTCGAGGATGCCTATGCGGTACAACGCGCACTGGTCGGACTGAAGGTCGCCGATGGTCGCGTGATCAGGGGCCGCAAGATCGGCCTGACCTCCAAGGTGATGCAGCGGGCCGCCTCGATCGACGAGCCGGACTACGGCGCGATATTCGATGACATGTTCATCGAGGATGGCGGCCATGTGCCGCCCGGCCGTTTCATTCGTCCCCGGATCGAGGTGGAGCTGGCCTTCATACTCGGCGAAACACTGCGCGGACCCGGCGTCACGCTGTTCGACGTGCTGCGCGCCACGGAGTTCGTGACCCCCGCTTTGGAGATTCTCGACGCCCGCGTCCAGATGTCCGACCCCGAGACCGGCCACCTGCGTACGATCGTGGACACGATCGCCGACAACGCGGCTAACGCCGGGCTGGTGCTCGGTGGCCGGGTGTTCCGCCCACTGGACGTCGACCTGCGCTGGGTGGCCGCGCTGCTGCTGCGCAACGCCACCATAGAGGAGTCCGGGGTCGCCGCGGCAGTGCTCAACCATCCCGGCAACGGCGTCGCGTGGCTTGCCAATCGGCTCGCTCCGCACGGTGTTTTGTTGCAGCGCGGTGAGGTGATTCTGTCCGGTTCGTTCACCAAACCGGTGTTCGCCGAGCCGGGGGACAGTTTCGTCGCCGACTATGGACCGCTTGGCACCGTCTCGGTGCTGTTCGACCCCCGGAGCCGCCCGGCCGGCGACATCGAGCAGAGTGACCCGACGCCATGACCACACGCTGGGTGCAACGGATCGCCGGTGAGGGTCCACGGTTCGGCATGTGGCTGGCCTCGGGCAGCGGGTACATCGCCGAGATCTGCGCCGGATCCGGTATCGACTGGGTGCTGGTCGACCAGGAGCACGCACCCAACGACATCCATAGCACGTTGGCACAGCTGCAGGTACTGGCCGGCTATCCCGACGTCGACGTGGTGGTGCGCCCGCCGGTGGCCGACCCGGTCCTCATCAAGCAACTCCTCGACATCGGCGCGCACAATCTCATCGTCCCGATGATCGGCAGCCCCGCGGAAGCGTCCGCCGTCGTCGCCGCAACCCGGTACCCGCCCGCTGGTATCCGCGGGGTCGGCAGCACGTTGGCAAGAGCTTCCCGCTGGAACCGCATTTCTGACTATCTTGTCACCGAAGATCACCGTGTGTCGGTGACGGTGCAGGTGGAGTCGACGGCTGCGCTGGCAGTGGTGGGCGACATCGCGGACGTCGACGGAATCGATGCGGTCTTCATCGGGCCTGCCGATCTGGCCGCCTCCATGGGCAAACTCGGTCAGCCCGAGCATCCAGAGGTAGTGTGCGCCATTGAGAATGCGTTGGCGACGATCGTCGAGCGCGGCAAGAGCGCGGGCGTGAACGCGTTCAACGAGACCCTCGCCCGGCGCTATCTGGCCGCCGGAGCGAGCTTCATTCTGGTCGGCGCGGATGTGACCCTGCTGGCCCGCGGCGCCGAACAATTGGTCGCCAGGTACCGCCAGCCGCCGCCATGAGCTTTATTTCTGACTATAGTGTCACCTATACTCGGCAGCTATGGACCTGAATTTCACGGCCGATCAACTGGAGTTCCGTGACCAGGTCCGCACGTGGCTCGACGAGAACAAGCCGACCGAACCCAGGCCGCGCGACCACACCGGCATCCGCCAATACGACCTGGCCTGGCAGCGCACCCAGTGGGAGGGCGGCTGGGCCGGGATCGCGTGGCCAGAAGAATACGGCGGTAAGGGACTGACCCTGCTGCAACAGCTGATCTGGTACGAGGAGTACGCCGCGCGCGGCTTCCCGGGCATCGACGCGTGTTTCGTCGGCCTGTCCCATGCCGGACCAACATTGATCACGCGTGCCACCGACGAGCAGAAGTTCTTCCACCTCCCGAAAATCCTCAAAGGAGAAGTGATTTGGTGCCAGGGCTTCTCCGAACCCGACGCCGGATCTGATCTCGCCGCCTTGCGTACCAAGGCCGTGATCGACGGCGACGATCTGGTTGTCACCGGCCAGAAAGTGTGGACCAGCTTCGCCACCGTCGCCGATTACCAGGAACTGTTGGTGCGCACCGACAACACCGGCGGTAAGCATCACGGAATCACCTGGGTCATCTGCGACATGTCGGCACCGGGAATCGACGTCAGGCCGATCGAGACCATCGAAGGCGGCGCGGAATTCTGTGAAGTCTTCTACGACAACGTGCGAATTCCGCTGTCCAACGTCGTCGGCGAGATCGACAACGGCTGGTCTGTCGCGATGTCGACGCTGTCCTTCGAGCGCGGCACCGCATTCACCGCGAACCAGGTGCGGCTGGCCAAGATCATCGAAGACCTCATCGACTACGCCCGCGACCATGTCGGCCCGGACGGCCGACGGCCGGCCATCGCCGACGACGAGATCGCGCGGCGACTGGCCCGCGCCCGGGCAGCGGTGGCGTCATTGCGGGCGCTGACCTATCAGAACATCTGCCTGGCCATGCAATCGGAGACACCGGGCCCGAAAGGTTCGATGGTCAAGCTGCTCTATGCCGAGCTCGCCAAACAGATCGGCAAGCTGGCCATGGACATCCTCGGTCCGGGCGCTATTCGGCATTCGTCGCGATGGGACGCCGACGGCTGGGTGGGCTATTACTACTACTCGTTCTCGCAGGCGATCGGCGGTGGCACCTCGGAGATCCAGCGCAACATCCTGGGTGAGCGTGTGCTCGGTCTGCCGAGGTAGGGGAGGCAATCATGGATCTGCTGCCCAGTGCCGCACAGCTCGAAATCGTCTCGACTGCATCGGAATTCATCGCCGAACGGATGTCGGTCGAGCAGCTGCGCGCCGACCGCGCCGAGCCCGCAGCCGTGCGGCCCGAGGTATGGCGCGAGGGCGCCGAGATGGGACTGCTCACGCTCGGGTTGCCGGAGCAATTCGGCGGGTCCGGTCAGCCGTTCGACGACGAGGTGCTGCTGCACATCGAACTGGGCAGGCGGCTGGCGCCAGGCCCGTTCCTGGCGGGGACGTTGGCCGCACGGGTCGGTGCCGCCTGCGGCGACGCGGAGCTGGCCGGTGAGATCGGCTCGGGCGCAGCGACCGTCGCGCTTGCGGTATTACGAGGTGACGGCGAGGCGCGCAGCGTCAAGGGCACCTTCGACCTGCTCGACTGGTTCGGTGCACGTTATGCACTGGTGCTATCGCGGCAGGGCGCCGCACTCGTCGACATCGCGATTTTCGGCGAGCCGACCATCATCGAGTCCGCCGACCCCGGTGTCCGGTTGGCGTCAGCGTCGGTGACCGGGGCGGGGCCGCTGCATTGGCTGCCCGCCGAGAAGGAGTGGATCTGGGGACGCGCGGTTGTGCTCGCGTCGGCTTTCCTGACCGGACTGGCGCTGGCCGCCGCCGCCGACTCAACCCAACACGCCAAGACCCGCCAGCAGTTCGGCAAGCCGATCGGCGCCAACCAGGCGATCAAGCACAGTTGCGTCGACATGGTGGTCGCCGCCGAGGCCGCACAGGCCCAAACCGTCTTCGCTGCAATCGCTTTGGATAGCGGGCGCGACGACGCGCTGTGGCAGGTTCTGTCCGCATTCACAGTGGCCGGCACGGCGGCCGTCGACAACGCCGCGGCGGGCATCCAGGTCTTCGGCGGTATGGGCTACACCTTCGAAAGCAACATGCACCTCTACCTCAAACGTTCCCACCTACTCCGGCACCTGTTCGCCGAGCCCAACGACGTTCTCGCGGAAATGATCACGCAGGACAGGCTGCAGTGACGGTTGCCATCGCCGGCGTGGCGCTATCCGACGTGGGCCGCGTCGACGACAAGGGGCCCTACGAGCTGATCGCACAGGCGAGCCGTCGAGCTCTGGCCGACGCCGGCCTTTCGCCCGGCGATGTCGACGGCCTTGCGTCTACCGGCCAGGGCACGCTGCCCCCAGTCGACGTCGGTGAATACCTGGGGCTGCGTCCGCGGTGGGTAGACTCGACGGCGGTCGGCGGCGCGGCGTGGGAGGTGATGGCCTCGCACGCCGCCGACGCCATCACCGCAGGCCACGCAGACGTCGTGCTGTTGACGTATGGATCCACCGCTCGTGCCGACCTCAGGAAGGGATTGCGCGGCGCGAGCATCAACTGGGGTGCGCGCGGACCGCTGCAGTGGGAAGCGCCGTACGGACATACGTTGATCTCCAAGTACGCCATGGCGGCCCGCCGCCACATGTCTCAGTACGGCACCACGATCGAGCAGCTCGCCGAGGTGGCGGTGTCGGCGCGGTGCAACGCCGCGGACAACCCCGAGGCGTATTACCGCGACCCGATAACGATCGACGAGGTGCTGTCGGGGCCGATGATCGCCGACCCGTTCACCAAGCTGCACTGCTGCATCCGCAGCGATGGCGGCGCCGCGGTGGTGATGGTCGACGCCGACCGGGTCAAGGATCTGCGGTCGCAGCCGGTGTGGGTGCTCGGCGCCGCCGAGACGACCTCGCATATGTTGACCTCGCAGTGGGACGACATGACCGTCGGACCCGCGGCGGTCAGTGGCCCGCTCGCATTCGCCCGGGCCGGAGTGTCGCCGGCCGAGGTCGACGTGGCAGAACTCTACGACGCCTTCACCTACATGCTGCTGCTCACCCTCGAAGACCTCGGCTTCTGCCCGAAGGGGCAGGGCGGCGCGTTTGTGGAGACCGGAGCGCTGCGCATCGGTGGGCAACTGCCCACCAACACCGACGGTGGCGGCCTGTCGGCATGTCATCCTGGCCAGCGCGGCCTGTTCCTGCTTGTCGAGGCGGTTCGCCAGTTGCGCGGTGAATGCGGACCGCGGCAGGTGGCGGATGCGAAAATTGCCTGTGTCAGCGGCACCGGGGGCTGGTTCTGCTCCAGCGGCACAATGATTCTCGGTAACGAGAAGCCATGACGGTGCTGGCCGGTGACTTCGCGAGCACCCGCGAGTTGTTGGAGGCCGCAGCCGTCACGTACGGCGACCGTGAGGCGTATGTGGAACCCGGCTCACGAATCTCGTTCGCGGAATGGGCGTCGCGCTCCCGCAGGGTCGCGGCCGGGTTGGTCGCCCGTGGGGTCGGCAAGGGCGATGTGGTGGCGCTGCGATTGCCGTCGGGGATCGACTACGCGACGTGCTATGCGGCCGCGGCCATCATCGGCGCCATCACCACCGGGATCAACCCCCGGCTGGGCCCCAGGGAGGTCGGGGCGATCCTCGAGCAGGCCGACCCGGCGCTGGTGATTTCCGAACCCGCCGAGCTGCGCCGCATTTCAGACGAGAGCGGCGACCGATTTCCGGCTGTCCCCGATGTTGAGATCAACCGTCACGACCCCGTCGCGTTGATCTTCTCCAGCGGAACCACCGGCTTGCCCAAGGGAGCGGTGTTCGATGGAAACAATCTGCTGGCCGGTGCGACCTCGGCGGGGGTGATGAGCGCACCTTATGGCCGCCGCCTGACCTCTACGCCGTTCGCCCACGCCGGTTACATGTTCAAGCTCTGGGACCAACTGCTTTGGGGCACAACGCTTGTGATTCCGCCGACGCCATGGTCCGCCGCCGGGATGGCCACCGCGCTGCGCGAGGAGCGGATCACCGTCGCGGGTGCGGTGCCCACCCAGTGGGCCAAGCTGCTGGAGGTGTCCCCGGCCGTGTTCCCACATCTGCGGGTGGGCGTGGCCGCGACCGCACCCGCGTCGCCGGAGCTGGTACGCGCGGTGGCCGACCGCATCGGAGTGCCACTGGTGGTCCGTTACGCCATGACCGAATGCCCGACGATCAGCGGCACCGAGCCCGAAGATCCGCCCGAGATCCAGTTCCGCACCGTGGGCAGGCCGGCGCCGGGCATGGCGGTGCGCATCGTCGACGACGGCGTCGTCGAGGTCCGAGGACCGTGCGTGATGCGCGGCTATTGGCGCGACCCTGAGCTGACCGCGTCGGTGCTACGCGACGGCTGGCTGCGCACCGGCGACATGGGGGTGCTGAACGACGATGGCACGCTGTCGATCGTCGGACGCTCCGGCGACATGTACATCCGCGGCGGGTTCAATGTGCATCCCGTCGAAGTCGAGCAGGTGATCGCGACCCACCCGGGGGTCGCCCGCACCGCCGTCGTCGGCCGGCCGGCACCGGTCATCGGCGAGATCGGCGTCGCGTTCGTCGTGCCTGAAGATCCCGCCGCCGCACCGTCACTGGCGGAGCTGCGCGCCCACGTGCGCACCCAGCTGGCCGACTACAAGGCGCCCGACCACCTCGTCCTGGTCGACGACATCCCGCTGACCCCGATGCTCAAACCGGACCGGGTTGCGTTGCGCAGGTTGGCTGCCGCTGCCTCACTGTAGCTACTCCGTAACGAGATATCGTGATACGGCTCAGGCTCTTTCGGCCGGCGCGAGGGACGCGATGAGGAAGGTCCGCAAGATGCCCTCGTCGCCGCCGTCTTCGGGCCGGGCCGGTTCGGCGACCAGGCTGAACGCAATGCGGGTGACCCAGTGGGCCATTGTTTCCGGGGACACGTCGTCGCGGACCTGACCGCCGGCGGCCGCGGCCGCGATGCGTTGACCGAGGTTTTCGGCGAGGTCCCGGCGCCACAGCTCGGAGGCTTCGGCGGCCCGGAACGTGCGTCCGGCTTCCTGCTCACCGATCAGCAGCCGCATGGCCGGTGATCGGCGCCCGGCCTCCATACCGATAAGCATCGCCTGCACCAGCTGCTCGAGGAACGGCTCGTCGGTGTGCCAGCATGGCTCGCCGGCGTCGAGGACCTCGGTCACCGCACGCACGAAACACGCTGCCAACACCGCGTCTTTGTTGGGGAAATACGAGTACACCGTGGTGCGGTGCACGCCGGCGCGGTGCGCGATGTCGCTCATCCGCGTGCGGCTGGGCCCGCGGTCGGCGTAGCAGGCCTCGGCGGCGTCGAGCAGCCGATCCCGGGCCTGCTGCTCATCGATAGGCGTATCGGCGCCCCAGGCCGTGGCGCGGCCCGGAGTTGCCTGCCCGGTGACCGTCATGATCGGCACCTTACCTGTGATACTTGACCGAGACTACACAATTGCTTAGCGTGTAGCGCACACTACAAAGTGACGGAAATTGTAGTTTCTGACATATTCTTGCAGTCCGCGAAAGGACCATGGCCATGACAGTCGAGCAGGAGGTCTGCCCCCTCCACGCGAACTTCGATCACCATTCACCGGAGTTCCGCGAGGCGCCGCCCCACGCGGCGCTCGCGCAGATGCGCGCCCAGTGCCCGGTCACCCATTCCGGGCAGCATGGCGGCTTCTGGTCGCTGCTGGACTACGCGTCGGTATTCGACGCCGCCCGCGACGACGATCTGTTCAATTCGTATCCCTCCGTGGGCGTGCCGGCCAGCACGGCTCCCTTCCCGATCATTCCGATCGAGTCCGACCCACCGCTGACGAAGAAGCTGCGCCAGGTGACGGTGAAGACGTTCTCGCCCGGTGCGGCCGAACGGTTGCGACCGGCGGCGCGGCGGATGGCCACCGAGATGGTCAACGAGTTCATCGAGCGAGGTGAATGCGACATCGTTGGCGAGCTGACCACCCCACTGCCGGCCAAACTGGTGCTGCACATGCTGGGGTTCGACGAATCGATGTATCGGCAGTGGGTGAACTGGGTGCACACCTTCGTCCACGACCGCACCCACGACGAAGAGAAGGCCGCCACCGCGGCCATGGAACTCTTCGGCGAAATCCACAAGCACATGGCCGAGCGCCGCGAGGCCGGTGAGAACGGCGACGACCTGTTCGGCGAGATCCTCGACGGCCAGATCGACGGCGTCCCCCTCGACGACAGCCAGATCCTGATGTACACGGTGATGATGATGCTGGGCGGCATGGACACCACCAGCGGTCTGACCGGAAACGTGCTGCTGCGCTTGATCAATCAGCCTGAGCTGCGTCAGATCCTCATCGAGCAGCCCGAATTGCTCAAACCCGCCACCGACGAGTTCCTCCGGCACGCCACGCCGACGTTGGGGCTGGCCCGCACGGTGTCGCGCGACGCGGAATTCCACGGCCAGCAACTCAAAGCCGGTGACCGCGCCATCCTCATGTGGGCGGCCGCAAACCGCGACCCGGCGGTGTTCGACGAGCCGGACAAGATCGACCTCTGGCGCAAGAACAGCCAGAAACACATGGCATTCGGGGTCGGACAACATCGCTGCCTGGGCTCACATTTGGCACGGATGATGTTTCAGGAGATGATCGCCGAAATCCTCGAACGCCTGCCCGATTTCGAAGCAAACGGACCTGCGGTGATGTTCGAGGATGCCGGTGAGGTATACGCCCCGCGCAGCCTGCCGATCAAGTTCACCCCGGGCAACCTTACGGGAGTGAAATCCTGATGCCCAGAATCGAATTCGACCAATCACGCTGCGTCGGGCATGCACAGTGCAACGCCGCGGCGCCCGACGTCTATGAGCTCGACGACAACGGATATCTCCTGCCACCGCCCAGCGTGATCGACGAATCGCTGCGCGACAGCGCGATCGCAGGTGCAAGCGCCTGCCCAGAAGGGGTACTGAAAGTTTTCGACGACGAATAACGGTGGGCTTAAGCGCCTCAGGGCACGCTGAAATCCCTTGGTCGGAGCCGACGGTCCCTATCTTCCCCGGAGTTCGGCACCGATCGGCAGCCCACCGCAATCATTGAACACTGTTTAAGTAAGCTCGCTAGCTGTGGATTTGGACCCGCTGAACTGGATGGACCTGCGTGCCGAGGAGCGCGTGCGGGCTGGCCTGCGTCGGGAGCTGCGGGCGCGACCGCCGCAGAGCGGGCTGATAGATCTGGCATCCAACGACTACCTGGGACTGTCGCGGCATCCCACAGTGATCCAGGGTGCGATCGAGGCCGTCCGCACCTGGGGCACGGGAGCAACCGGGTCCCGGCTGGTGACCGGCACGACCCTTGACCACGAGCAGCTGGAGACAGAGCTTGCCGACTTCGTCGGAGCAGAGGCAGGCCTGGTGTTTGCCTCCGGGTACGCCGCCAATCTGGGCGTGGTGACGGCCCTGGCCGCGCGCGGAACGCTGGTGATCTCCGATGCCAGCAGCCACGCGTCGCTGGTGGATGCCTGCCGGCTGTCGAGAGCCAGGGTGGAGGTCACCCCGCACGGCGACGTTGCGTCGATCGAGCGGCTGCTGGCCGAACGCGCCGAGGAGCGCGCCCTGGTGATCACCGAATCGGTGTTCAGCGCTGATGGCGACCTGGCGCCATTGGCGGAGCTGCACCGCGTGGTGCGCGCCCACCAGGCGGTGCTGATCGTCGACGAGGCGCACGGCATCGGCGTACGCGGCGAGGGCGGTCGCGGTCTCGTGCACGAACTCGGTCTGGCCGGCCAGCCCGATCTGGTGATCACCGCGACGCTGTCGAAGGCGCTGGCAGCCCAGGGCGGTGTGGTGCTGGGCACCGAGCGACTGCGCAGCCACCTGATCGATACCGCACGGACGTTCATCTTCGACACCGGACTGGCCCCAGCCGCCGTGGGGGCCGCGCTGGCCTCGTTACGGCTATTGCGCCGGGACCCGACGATGGCGGGTCGGGCACTGGCCCGCGCCGCCGAGATCTCGCGCATCGTGTCGGTGGCCCAACCGGATTCGGCGGTTGTCTCCGTCGTGCTGGGAGAGCCGCAGCGCGCCTATGCGGCCGCTCAGGCCTGCCGAGCCGGCGGACTGAGCGTCGGCTGCTTTCGGCCGCCGACCGTGCCAGCCGGCACGTCCAGGCTGCGTTTGACGGCGCGCGCCAATTTAACCGACACCGAGATGGACACCATCGCAACGGTTCTCGGTAAAATTCGTCCGGCGGTGGCACAAACCGAATGGAGCAACACCCAACTTACCGGCTAGTCCGGACCGGATAACCCTATCGGTGTCGCCATTGCCGGTTCGAAACGCCCGACGACACCAGAAGGTGCGCAGAAGGTGCGCGTCGCCAGGGGCAACCCGGCGTTGGCTTGCAGCACATCCGATCAGCTGGCCGCGCTGCTGGGTGTGGCGGGCAGTCAGCCGCCGAGCCGCAGTCCCGGATTGCGGGTGCCGAACACGTCAGTCGCCATGATCACACCGAGCGTATTTGCGTCCCAGCGCTTCTGGCCGCTGGAGACCGTCGCGACCGGATGCCAGCCCTTGAGCAACTGGATGTTCTCCCCGAGCGCGCGGATGACCTGTCCGCTTATGTGGCCGGCTTCCGGACTTGCCAGCCACGCCACCACCGGTGAGCTCAGCGACGGGTCCTTGGGGTCGAATTCGTCCTCGGCGCGTTCGTCGGGTTCGATCGCCGCCGGAGCTCCGGGCATCGACGCGGACATCCGCGTGCGGCCGCCGGGGCTGATCGCGTTGGCGGTGGCGCCGATCGATGCCAGCTCGAGACTCAGGGTCTGGGTCAGGCCGACGATTGCGGCCTTGGCCGCACTATAGTTCGTCTGCCCGAAGTGACCGTGTAGGCCGGCGCCGGAGGTGGTGTTGATGATCCTGCCGTACACCGTTGCCCCGTCGTTGGCCTTCGACTCCGCACGCCACTTGCGGGCGACCGCGTGGCTGGTCAGCCAGCTGCCCCGTACGTGCACCCGCATCACAAGATCGAAATCCTCGACCGTCATGTTCCAGATCGCCTTGTCGCGAACGATTCCGGCGTTGTTGACGACGATGTCGAGGCGGCCCAGCTGGGAGTAGGCCCGTTCGACGGCTAGCTCGACCTGTTCTTCGTCGCCGACGTCGCTGAAGTCCGAAACCGCTTTGCCGCCACGGCTTTCGATGATCTGCACCACCTCGTCGGCTACCTTGCCGGACCCTTCGCCCGCGAGCGAGGTGCCCAGGTCGTTGACGATCACGGTTGCGCCATGTTTGGCCAACTCGAGCGCATGCCCGCGACCGATGCCGTGGCCGGCACCGGTGACCAGCGCGATCTTGCCGTCGAGTAATCCGGTCATGCTGTCTCCTCGCTGGGGGTGAAGACCGTGAGATACGGGCTGTCGGGGTCCTCGTGGTCAACGGGCCGGAACGTGGCGGCGACCGCCATCCCCGTCCTCAGTTGCTCAGGCGGGGTGCCCTCGATTACCGTCATCACCTTTGGGCCTTCGGCCAATTCGACGATCGCCGCGACGTAGGGCAGGCGGTCGCGGAATGGTGAGAGGTCGTTGACGTACACCGTCGAATAGGTGTAGAGCGTGCCTTTTCCACTGGCCGTCACCGGCGTGACGTCCTCGCTCCAGCAGTATGGGCAGAACGGGCGCGGATAGTGGTGCACTCGCTGACATGTCCGGCATTTCGCTATCAGCAACCGGCCCTCTCGGGCCGCGTCCCAGTACGGCGCGCTGGCGGGATCGATGATCGGGATGTCGGTGCGCTGGGGTGCCATACTCACCACCCGGTGTACTCGGTCGAGCGCTTCTCGACGAACGCTTGTACGCCTTCCGTCGAGTCATGGGCGTAGGACTGGATCTCCTGTGCCATTGCCTCGGCGACGAATGCGCCGGCCCGGTCGGTGTCGGGGGAGTCATTGAGCAACCTCTTGGTGAAGGCGATCGCGCTTGTCGGCGCAGTGGCCAGCCGGCCGGCAAAGTCGTCAACCACGGCGTCGAGTTGATCGGACGGCACTACACGGTTCACCAGTCCGATCGTCAATGCCTCAGTCGCCGAAACCTTTTCGCCAAAGAATGCCAATTCTTTCGCCTTCTGCATGCCGATGCGCCTGGGTAGAAGGTAACAGCCGCCACCGTCGACCACCAGGCCACGCCTGACGAAAGACTCCGAAAAGTAGGCATTTTCGGTGGCGATCACCAGGTCACTGGCGTATGCAATGTGTGCGCCGATTCCGGCCGCGGCGCCCTGCACCACAGCGATCACCGGCTTGTTGCAGTCCAGCACGCTGGCCACCAGCTTCTGCGCGCCGTTCATGATACGACGCATCGGGTCCATCACCCGCTTCTCGACCGTCTGGCGGCGGTCCTGCAATGCATTCACGTCGGCGCCGGAGCAGAAGTGTTTGCCGTTGGCACGCAACACCACAACCCGGACGTCCTGGTCGGCGTCGGCGGCCCCGAACAGCGCGATGAGCGCGTCACGGTCATCGGGTCGCACCGCATTGGCCGCATCGGGCCGATTCAGCGTGATGGTCATGACCCCATTGGTGACGTCGGACAGGATGGCACTGGTCATGGTGTGTAGGTCGTCCTTAGGTGCTTGATGCCGTTGACGAAGTTCGACCGCAGCATCACCGGCTCGCCCGCCGTCTTGATGTCGGGGTAGCGGTCGTAGATCATCTTGAACGCCACATTGAGTTCCAGCCTGGCCAGATGCGCGCCGAGGCAGAAGTGCGGTCCCGGGCCGCCGAACGCGAGGTGGTTGTTGGGAGTACGGAAGGCGTCGAACACCTCCGGATTGTCGAACGCCGCAGGATCACGATTGGCTGCGGGATACCACATGACCACGCGGTCGCCCGTGTTGAAGGTATGGGCGCCCGACTCCAGCGTCACTCCGTCGCGAGTGACCGTCCGGCGCATATGGATCACCGGGCTGGCGTAGCGCAGGATCTCCTCGATCGCGGTGGGGGCTAACGTGTCGTAGTCGGCCAGCAGCCTGTCACGCTGATCGGGGTGATTGGTCAGGATGTGCAGGCCGTGTGTCAGTGCGTTTCGAGTCGTCTCGTTGCCCGCCCCGACCAACAGGATGAAGAATTTCGCCAACTCCTGCGGCGTGAGGTTCTCTTCGTCCGAGGTGACCAGTTTGCTGATCACATCCCCGGTGGGATGCGCGATCCGCTCCTCAGCCAGGCCGCGCAGCAGGTCGATCATCTTGATGCTGGTCTCGGTGACGGCCGCCTCGATACCGGCGACGGTCTGGTCGGGCACGTACTCCGGATCCGACGCACCGAGGATCACATTGGTGGACTGCAGGATGAACTGCTCGTGCTCGCGCGGCACGCCGAGGATGTTGTCGATGATCCGCAGCGGCAACAAGATCGCGAAGTGACTGACGAAGTCACAATCGCCCGATTCGGGCATCTCGTCGAGGATCTCGGCGGTGGTTTCCTCGACCAGCCCGCGCAGCTCCGAGAGCATCCGGGGGGTGAACCCGCGCGAGACGATCTTGCGTATCCGCATGTGCTCGGGATCATCCATGTCGATGATCGATCCGCGGTATTCGCGCATCTCCGGGGTTTGGTCGAAGATCTGCGTGCCCTGGCCCGAGCTGAATTCGGCCGGCCGACGGCTGATGTCGACGATGTCGGCGTAGGTGCCTACCGCCCAGAACCCCCTGCCCCGCCGCCCGACGGGCACGAACACCGGCCTGCCGGCGTCTCGAAGTCGGCGGTACAGGTCGGCACGCTCGTCGGGGTGGTTCTGCCACCACCCCAGGTCGATCAGTGACGTGAATTCCAGTTCGTCGGTCTCAAGCGCGTTCACAAGCTCTGATTCTGGCACTCGTGTCACCCATAGGCAACGAGAAGATGCAGGAAAATATTGGACGATAGCGGTCTGATGCCCAAACACCACCTTGAACTGCAGCAGAATCTAACATTACTGTCACTATGCGGCCGAGGCGCGGATCGGTTCGGGACACCAGGGAGGTCGAGTGACTTTACGAGTCGGCGTAGTAGGAGTGGGTTGGGGCGCGCACGTGCAGGTTCCCGGATTCCGGGCGGCCGACGGCTTCGAGCCCGTTGCGTTGTGCGCGCGCACGCCCGAGCGGTTGGACCGCGTCGCGGCCAAGCTCGGCATCGAGGACACGTCCACCGACTGGCAGTCGTTCGTCGCCCGCGACGATCTCGATGTCATTTCCGTCGCCACACCGACCGTGTTGCACCACGACATGGTCCTGGCCGCCCTGGCCGCCGGAAAAGCTGTGCTGTGCGAGAAGCCGTTGGCCGGAGATCTCGCGGCTGCACGCGACATGGTGCGTGCCGCCGCGAAGTCGGGCCGGCCCACCGCCTGCTGCTTCGAGAACCGATGGAACCCCGACTGGCTGGCCGTGGCCGACCTGGTCCGCTCGGGCTTCCTCGGCAAGCAGTACCTCGCCCGGGTCAGCCGTAGCGCGTCGTACTGGCACCCGAGTCATCAGCCTCAGGCGCGCTGGATGTATGACCGCGACCAGGGCGGGGGATACCTGGCCGGGATGCTGGTCCACGATCTCGACTTCGTGTGCAGTCTGTTCGGCCGGCCGAAGTCGGTGTGCGCGGAAGTCCGCACCAGTGACCCGGTCCGCGAACTTCCCAACGGTGAGACGTTGCACATCACTGCCGACGACACGGCCGCTCTGTTGCTGCGCATGGAGTCCGGGCTGACCGCCATCCTCACTGTGTCGGTGATCGGTGCACACGCCGATCACTACCGCCTCGAGTTGTTCGGCGCTGACGGCACCATCATCGGTGACGGCGATCTGCGATCGACTGCCTACACGGCGGGGGCGGCCGCTGACGGCGGATTGAGCCCGCTGCCGGTCAACGACCGCGAGCCGGCCCACCCGGAGTGCCTGCCCAAGGGATTGGCCGGACATGCCAGCCGGGCGATGGCCCTCATGCTCGAGGACTGGCACCCTGCTTTCGACGGGGAACCGGTCACCGTGGCCACCTTCGAGGACGGGCTGCTCAGCCTCGCCGTGATCGATGCCGCGCACCGATCCGCAGAAGGCGGGGGTTGGGAGCCCGTAGATGCGACCGCGTGAGGTGCCGGCCGACCTAGCCGTCTGAGCGTCGTACCGCTAGCGCGTCACCGGGAAGCTCTCGGCCGCTGGATAGGTCAGCACGCCACGGATATTGGCGCCGGCGTGCATGTCCGCGTAGCCGTCGTTGACCTTGTCGAGCGGGTAGGTCCGAGTGACCATCGACTCCAGGTCCACCTGGCCGGCGCTGTACAACTCAAGGATTTTCGGGATGTCGGCCCGCGGGTTGCCGGAGCCGTACAGCGTGCCGATGATCTGCTTCTCGGTGAGGGTGAGGTCCATCAGGTTCGCCCGGATTTCGCGTTCCAGCATCGGGTGGATATTGGTGACCACCAGCTTGCCGCGTTTGGCCGTCATGGCCAGCGCCTGGCCGACCAGCTGCCCATCGCCGACACCCATAGCGCAGATGAACTTGTCCGCGCCGCGATCCCAGGTCGCCTCGGCGACAACGCCTTGTGCTTCCTTCCAGTCCGCCGCGGTGTGGGTGGCGCCCATCCTCAGGGCTTCTTCGCGTTTGTGCTCCGAAGGGTCGATCACTGTGATCGTGCGCGCCCCGGCCAGTCGCGCGCCCTGGACGGCCGCCGCACCGATACCGCCGACACCGGCCACTACGACGGTGTCCCCGGGCCGTACGTCGGCCGCGTACACCGATGAACCCCACCCGGTGATGAACCCGCAGCCGAGCAGGCAGGCGAGGTCGAGTCGGTAATGCTCGGGAATCTTGACGCAGCTCGCCTCGTGGACAACGGTGTGGTGCGAAAACGAACCGACACCGCAGGCAAGCGCCAGATCCTGATCACCCGCGTGGTGGCGGGCGGTCCCGTCGTGGATCTGCATGCCGGAGTAGATCTTTGCGCCCAGGTCGCACAGGCTCTGATGGCCAGTCGAACATGACGGGCAGCGCCCACAGGACGGGATAAAGCTGAACACCACGTGGTCACCGGGCTGTAGCCACGACACATGGTCGCCGACGGCCTTCACCACACCCGCGCCTTCGTGGCCGCCGATGCACGGCAGCCGGATCGGCATGTCGCCAGTCACCAGATGATCGTCGGAGTGACACATCCCCGACGCGTGCAGTTCGACGAGTACCTCGGGTGCCTTCGGCGGATCGAGCTCGATCGTTTCGATCGACCACGGCGTGTTTCGTTCCCACAGCACCGCCGCCTGCGTCTGCATTGATGTGCCCTTCCGGTCTAGCGAATGACGGCTTGATACTCGACGAAACCGGCGATGCCCTCCGGGCCTCCCTCGCGGCCAATGCCGGACTGTTTGAAGCCGCCGAACGGACTGCCGAAATCCAGGACCGCGGTCGAGTTGACCGCCACCGATCCCACCCGCAACCGCGATGCCACCGCCGCCGCCCGGTCACCATCGGCTGACCAGACCGCACCCACCAGGCCGTATTTCGAGTCGTTGGCGATGCTCACCGCGGCACTGTCTCCTTGGGCGTCGTCGTAGGTGATCACCACCGCGACGGGTCCGAAGACTTCTTCGCGGGCGATCTCCATGTCGTTGGTTGCAGCCACCACCGCGGGGGTGACGAACCACCCTGGCCCCGTAAGACACTCGCCGCCGGTCAGGATGGTGGCGCCCTCTCCCCGGGCCCGCTGCAGGAAGCCCTCGACCCGGTCGCGGGCGGACTCGTTGATCAGCGGACCGATGTCGGTGGATCGGTCGGCCGGGTCCCCGACGCTGAGCCCCGCCACCGCGGTGGTCAGCGCGGTGGTGAATTCGTCATAGCGGCTGTGCGGCAATATGATTCGGGTTAGTGCGGCGCACAGCTGACCGTTGTTGCCCATCACCCCACCGACCAGCCCTCTGACCGTCGATTCCAGGGGCGCGTCAGGGAGGACGATGGCAGCTGATTTGCCGCCCAATTCCGTGCTGCAGCGGCGGATCTGTGATCCGCAGGCCGCCGCGATCTGCGCACCCACCGTGGTGGACCCGGTGAAGCTGATCTTGTCCACCGCGGGATGCGACATCAGTGCCGCACCGGTGGCCGTACCGCCGTTGACGACGTTGACCACACCGTCGGGCAGACCGGCCTCTTCGATGGCCTTGGTGAGCACACCGATGCTCAACGGCGCGTCCGGCGACGGCTTCAGCACAACGGTGCAGCCCGCGGACAGCGCCGGGCCGAGCTTCAGTGCGGCGATGAACAACGGCGTGTTCCACGGGATGATCGCCCCCACCACACCGACGGGGAGCTGGCTGACCGTGACGGTGCCACCGGTTGCTGAGGGGCGGGTGGATTCGAACGGGTAGTCCGGGGTGATCGCAGCACAGGCGCGCAGCGCACCGACGGCGGTGAGCACCTGGCCGAAAGTGCTCCACTTCCGGGGGGAGCCGATCTCGGCTGTCATGAGATCGGCGAGTTCGCCCTTGCGGGCGGTCAGCGCATCGGCAAGCCGGCTCAGCGCCGCGGCCCGCTCGGCAGGGGAGAAGTCGCGCCAGGGCGAGGACACCAGGGCGGTGCCGGCCGCAGCGACCGCGGCGTCGACGTCACCGGCGCCGGCAGCACCCACGGCGCCGATCCGCTCACCCGTCGCCGGCGATGTCACCGCAAACTGCTCGCCGGTACCGCCGCCCCACTTGCCCGCGACATAACTCGCCGCCAACGTGATCATATCGGCCGATTCTGGCAGTAATGTCATCTTTGTACAAGCGGGTTATAGCCGCTTCATGTCGGGTACCAGGTTTCGCGCCGGTGAATTTTCTGACAGTATTGATCACATGAATCCATCGCCCGAACCCGCGGCCGCCCCGATTGCCGGGCAGCCATGGGAGGTGATTGTCGAACGCGGGAAAATCGCCGAGTTCGCCGACGCCATGGCGTCGAGCAATCCCGCGTACCGCGGCGCCGATGCCATCATTCCGCCGACGTTCTTGACCACCGCCGGCCGGTGGGCGCCGCCCGGCGCGCGAGTCGATGTCGGCTTTGACCGGAAGCGGTTGTTACACGGGGAACAGGAGTACACCTTCCACGGCCCGCTGCCGAGGGCCGGGGACACCCTGACCGCACACGAGCGAATCGTCGACCGGTTCGAGAAGCCGGGCAAGCGCGGCGGGACAATGCGGTTCGCGACCGTGGTGACCGAATTCCGCGCGCCCGATGGCGCATTGGTCGCCGAGGCGAAGGCCACGTTTATTGAAACGGCTGGCGGATGACCGCAGGTGTAGCGGCGCTGAACGTCGGCCTCGAGGCCCAACCGCGTGAGTTCGGGCCGATGACCCGCCAGATGTTCGCCCGATACGCCGGCGCGTCCGGCGACTTCAATCCCATGCATTACGACGACGAGTTGGCGCGTTCGGCCGGTTACCCGTCCGTCTTCGCCCAGGGCATGCTGACCGCGGCGCTGCTGGCCACTTTCGCCACGGATTGGCTGGGCGCCGAGACCCTCCGGCGCTTCGGCGTGCGCTTCCGTCAGCAGGTCTGGCCCGACGATGTGCTGATGTGCTCCGGACGAATCATTGACATCGCCGCCGAGGAGAGCGGCGACCGGGTGACGGTGGAGCTGACGGGCACCCGGCAGGGCGGCGGGGTGGCCGTCACCGGGACCGCCGAGCTCTTCATCGCGCGAAACGCTTCGGCGGGTGGCGCCGGTGATGCGAATCGGCCATAAGCTGGTCAGGCCATGTCCGATGCGTCGATCGTCCGCCGAGCCAGCTACGGACCGTCCAGCCCGGCGGTCGGCATCCGGGGCGCCACCACGCGCAACCGGATCGCCGAGGTGTCACTCGAGCTGTTCGGCCGCCTCGGATTCTTCGACACCTCCGTCGATGCGATCGCCAAGGCCGCGGGCGTCTCCCGCGCCACGCTCTATCAGTACTTTCAGGGTAAAGACGAAATATTCCTGGAACTGCTCGACGAGTGCGGCAGTGCGCTGTTCCGGGTCGCCCGCCGAATCGGCCCACTGGGACCCGATGAGGTGGGCTTCGACAACCTGAATTGGTGGTTGGGCGAGTGGAGCTGGGTGTTCGAGAAGTACTCCACGATGTTCATCCAGTGGACTGCGATCGCATCGTCGGACACCAAGGTGGGCCCGACGATCGCGGGCTTCGTGCGCAGCTACAACCACCGCATCGCCGAGCGGCTGGCCGCCTCCGGTGTGCGCGGCATCGATCCGGAAGTTGCGGCGATGACGATGACCGCGCTGGTGCACCGGGTCAACCTCTACGTCCACACCGGGCGCGCTTACGGATACAGCGCCAAGCAAGTGATGGACACCTTGTCGGTGTTCCTACAACTGGTGCTGTTCCCCGAAACGCCAACCGCGGTCCTGACGAGCCTGCGGTTGCACACAGTCACCGACCCGGCTCGCGGGGTGGCTTCCGTCGTGGTGCCGCCAGCGCCGGACACCACCGGCTTGTCGATCACCGAGCGCAGCGCCGCGCTGAGCCAGCGCGCTGTCGCTACCATTGTCGCGCTGGCCGACGCGGGCGCGGCGCAGTTCCGCGAACGGGGCTACCGGCGCACCAGCGTGGACGACATCGTCGAGGCGGCCGGGGTCGCCCGGGGCACCTTCTACAAGTACTTCCGAGACAAGCAGGACTTGCTGGTGGCCGTGGCCGCCGAGATCTACGAGGCGATAAAGGCGTTCGCCGACCGGATCGCCCGTCTCGACCCGCTGACGGACGTACCTACGCTGCGGCAGTGGCTGGCGACCTACATCGATTTCTATGATCGCTTCTCGGGCTGCATCGACGTGTGGGTGGAGAACAGCACCGACGACCCGATGGTGAGCGCAATCGGGAACAACGGCCAGGTGCTGATGGATGTCGGCGTGGCGACGATGCTGATCCGACACCCGGGCCCCTACCCGTTCGATCCGATCGTCTCGGCAGTCATCGTCCGCGCTCTGGTGACCAGGGTCCCACAAGCGGCACTCGATCTGCGCGAGCCAATCGTCGGCGACGAGGTCGTCGACCTGATGCTGAGCTGTCTGCGGCGGGGATTTTTCGGGGTGGCCGCCTAGATTAGCCATTCCCCGATCAGGAGAACGTGGTGACGCGCGTTCGGGCCAGCTCAGCGATTTCCTCACAAGAGAAACCCAACCCCTCCAAGATCATTCGGCTGTGTGCACCGAGCGCGGGCACGTCGCCGATTCGTGCCTGCACGCCGGCCAATGTGGCCGGCGGGATAAGCGCCTCCGCCGGGCCGCCGGGTGTGTTGAACCGCCGCCAGCGGTCCCGTCCGGCCAGCACCGGATGGTTCCACACCTGTTCGACGTCGTTGATCCGTGCCGTGGCCACACCGGCCTCGTCGAGCCGACGCTGAAATTCGTCAGCGGTCAGCGAAGCGATCGCGGCGGTGATGATCGACTCCAGCTCCTCGCGGTGCGCCACCCGGTCGGGGTTGGCCGCAAAGCGGGCATCATGCACCAGTTCAGGTCTGCCCAACACGAACTCACACAGCCGCTGCCACTCCGGCTGATTCTGAACCGCCAGCAGCACCGTGCCGCCGTCGCCGGCGATGAAGGGACCGTACGGGGCGATGGTTGCGTGGCGGGCACCCGTGCGCGGGGATTGGTGAGTGCCGTAGTGACCGTAGTACAGCGGTTGTCCCATCCATTCGGCCAGCGCGTCGAGCAACGACACCGATACCGGTCGCACCTCACCGGTGGTGGCACGCACGTACAGCGCGCTGAGAAGCCCGGAAAACGCAAACATTCCGGCGGCGATGTCAGCGACCGAGATACCGGTCCGAGCCGCCTCCGCCGGGGAGCCGGTGACCGACAACAGGCCGGCCTCGGCCTGCACCAGCAGGTCGTAGGCTTTGCGGTCGCGCCACGGGCCGCTCTCGCCGTAACCGGTTATCGTGCAGGCGATCACGCCCGGATGGCGCTTCCCGACAGAGGTGGCGTCCAGGCCCAGCCGAGCCGAGGCGCCCGGCGCCAGATTCTGCACGAGGATGTCCGCGCTGTCCAGGAGGCGATGCACGACCTGCCTGCCCGCGGGTTGTTTGAGGTCCAGCGTCAGCGACTGCTTGCCGCGGTTGAGCCACACGAAGTAGCTCGACTGGCCATGCACGGTGCGGTCGTAGCCGCGGGCGAAATCACCACCATCGGGGCGCTCGACCTTGATCACCCGAGCGCCGAGGTCGGCGAGTTGGCGCGTGGCATACGGAGCCGCCACGGCTTGTTCCAGACTCACCGCCGTGATGCCCGCCAACGGCGCCCCGGTCGGATCGTCAGCGTGTCGCGACATATGTACATACTGTCAGATTTGCTTCTGGGCGGTGCGGCTTGGTGACCCGCCCGTCGGGGCGCCTCAACTCCGAGAGGTGGCGACGGCCATGCCGGTGATCCACTCCGGAACCGGCTCGTAGACCAGCGGTGCGACCGGTCGACCCCCGCCCGCTGCGCCGGCGGCAACCCACGTCCGCACCTCGTTGGCGCCGGCGCCGGCCCGCTCGTGGGCAGTGTCGACCAGCCGCACCAGCGCCGGGACATCCCACGTCGACATCGCCTGCAGCACTTCGGCATCCCAGTCGGGGCGAATTCTCGTGCGCGCTTCGGCCATTCCGTCCGCGATCAGCCGTGCCCGTTCGTCGTCGCTGAGGTCGTAGGTATCGACCTCCAGGCTCGGCGGTGAATGTGAGAGCCCACCGGTCCCGATCAGCAGCACTCGTTGATCCACGCCGTCGAGGAATCGCCCGATCGCCGCCCCGAAGTCGGCCACTCGGCGCCCCGTCGGCAGCGGGGCGGTCGCGCAGTTCACCGGCACGGGGATGACCGGCTTGGCATCCAAGTCACCGAGGAGGTCTCGAATCGGTTGGGCGAAAGCATGATCCAGTCCGATGTCACGGCACACCGCGATGTCGAAGTCTGCGGACAGCAGGTGTTCGCAGAGCTCGCGAGCCAGTCCGGACGCAACCCGTAGATCGCCAGCGCGATGACGCCCCTCCGCGATGATCGATGCGGATAGCGCCACGCCGAAGGTCGGCACGACATGCCGAAACGCGCGGCGGTGATCACCACCGAACACAATCACCAAGTCGGGATCGAAGCGGCGGACGTCATCGGCTGCCGATGCCAGCGCGGATCGGAATTTCCGCCCGAACACCTGCTCGACGTCGCGCTCCTTGCCCGGGCTGTGACTCGCGCAGACCACCAGCCGTCGATCGGAATTCACAGACGCCACCTCATCGCATAAGTGACACATATGTTAGAACGGCCGGTGCCGCCGGTCCAGCCGCGGGGATGAGACGGGCGATGCGATGGTGCGGCGGCTCGGTATTCCCCACACGCTACTGACCGGTGCAGGCCATTGACAGTGTGGCAGTCAACTGTCATCTTAGGGTGATCGCACACGCGGGGGAGGAGGCGTCTCGGTGACAGATCTCCGAAGCCCGCGGGAACTCGGTGAGGCCGCACCGACAGCATTGCCGCCGGTAGGGATCAAAACCCTTCGGCCGGTGCTCTTCTGGTCGAGCGTCGGGGCGATCTGTGTGGTCGTCGCCGGCTACGTCTACCTCTCCTGGATTCTGTCCGGCGACGCGACGCCGGTCGATCCGGGGCCGGACCCGATTCCCCGCGGCACCCGCCTGGCGATGACTGTGTTCCAGATCGCGTGTCCGATCCTGGCTGCGACAGCCATCGTCTATGTCGTCCGGAAGAGCCTGCGAGAGCGCCGATTATGTGTCGAGGCGGCCATCGTCATCGGGTCGGCGATCGCGTGGTGGCACGATCCGCTGATCAATTGGTTCCAGCCCGCGCTGTTCTACAACGCCGGTTGGTGAACTTCGGGAATTGGACCGAGAACATTCCCGGCTGGCTCAGCCCGGACGGGCGCCTGATGGCCGAAACCTGTGCTCATGATCGGGATGATTTACATCTGGATGCCGCTGACCATGGGCTCCACCGCGCGGTGGGCGATGGGTCGCGCTCGCGACCGTTGGCCCGCCCTCGGCCCGGTCCGCACTTTCTGCTGTGGCTGGCTGGCGGTGTACGTCATCGAATTCCCGCTGGAGATCTTCGCAGTGCACCACGGACTGGTGGGCTACCCCGCCGCCATCCCGGGCCTGACGCTGTGGGCTGGCCAGACCGTTCAACTACCGCTGTACGGGCCTGTCTTGTGGTCACTGGTGCTGAGTTCCATTGGTGCGCTGATGTTCTTCCGCAACTAGAAGAGTCAGATCCGCGTGGAGAGCGGCGTGGAGACCCTGCGGTGGGCCGGACCGAAGACGGCGTCGTTGTTGCGAGTCCTTGCGGTAACCGGCTTCCTGCACCTGGTGGCCATCGGCGTCTACGACGTCCCAGCCAACCTCGCCGGTCTTTATGCCGGTCCGACAGACACCTTCCCAACCTACTTACGCACGCAGTTGTGTGGACCCGGAACCGCCCGGCCCTGCACGGACGGCACCCGATTCGACGACCCGTAACTCCCGCCTCACTTCACCACCGCGGGCAGCGCGGCGAACTCCTGGCGGATGAGATCGTCGAGCCCGGTGTTGGGGGCCGATAACCATCGCTTGATTGCGCGGTCAACGAGCACCATGCCGATCGCTGCGAGCAATCGGCACTCGCCATCAGGGGACTGCAGCCCGCGTCGCTCGGCGATCACCTTCGCCACGGTGTCGGCATTGGAGTCGTGGTTGCGGCGCTCGCGCCCAAGCAGCACCAGTGACGACGCGACCGCCTCGTGATACTGCCCGATCCGCTTTCTGATGCGCTTGAGACCCGGTGCCAGCAGGGCGAACGACTCCACCATCGCCTCGTAGTCCGACAGGGACTCGTCGCGGCCGAGATAGACCGCGCTGAAGGCGTCGATGAAGTCGTATTCCCCGGAGAACAGCACCGACTCCTTGGTGGGGAAGTAGCGGAAGAAGGTCCGGGGCGACACGCCTGCCGCCTCGGCGATCTGGTCAGTGGTCGTCTCGTCGTAGCCGTGCGCACTGAAGAGATTCAGAGCGGCATCGAGCAGCGCCGACCTAGTCCGGTCCGCGTGTTCGCTTCGCGGCGAGCGGTCGCCCCGCGCCATCGTTTCAATCCTTCCGCGTGATCGGTTGCTCAGGACCTTACCGCGGCGGCAGGTCTGTTCGACGGTCGTTGACACCGTTCGATGCCCCAACGATACTTGCCCAAGACTGACAGTCTACTGTCACGTCTACGTCTTGGCAGCATCAGGCCGGCTAACGAGAGGGTGGGAACATCCATGACCGACATCACGAGTGAAGCGGAATTCAGCGTCGACGACCTTCCGTTCAACGAGGATCGGGCCAGGGCGTGGCGAGAGCTGCGTGAACGTGGTGCAGTGGTTCGCAGTGGAGAACAAGCCGTCATCACCAGTGCAGCCGGTGCCGACTTCGTGGCCAAGCATCCTGAGATCTTCTCCTCGGCAAGGGCTTTCGACCGTATCGGCAGTCCGGTGCCGATGGTTCCGATCGCCATCGACCCGCCCGACCACACCAGGTTTCGTCGGCTGCTGGATCCGTTCTTCAGCCCCAAGAAGATGGCCGAGCGTGAGCCCGAATTGCGCAAACAAGCCGGCGAGCTGATCGATGCGATAAAGGTCAAGGGAAGTTGCGACCTCGTCGCGGACCTGGCTGTCCCCTTTCCCTCCCAGGTCTTCTTGACGCTGTTCGGTCTGCCGTTGGCCGACCGCGACCGCCTGGTGCAGTGGAAGGATTCCATTCTGGAGTTCACCGATCCAGGCAGCGCCGAGCCGACGCCGGAGGTGCTTGCCCATGCTCTGGAGCTCTACACCTACCTCAGCGAACACATCGCCGAGCGGCGGTCCAGTACCGATGGCGACGATCTGCTGTCCCAGTTGATTCACCTCCACGACGAGGGCGGCATGACCGACGCCGAAATCCTCGGTCTGTGTTTCCTTTTCGTGCTCGCGGGATTGGACACCGTCACTGCGGCACTCGGCTTTGCGTTTGCCCGCCTTGCCGTCGACACCGACATGCGGGCGAGAATCGCCGCCGATTACTCGCTGATCCCGTATTTCATCGAGGAACAGTTGCGGGTCGACCCACCGGTGCCGTTTGCTCCCCGCGTCGCCACCGAAGACGCCGTGGTTGCTGGTTGTCCGGTCGCCAAGGACAGCACTGTGCTGATCAGCTACGGCTGCGCCAACCACGATCCACAGCAGTACAGCGAGGTTGACGAGGTTCATCTCGAAAAGCGGCCGCCGCACTTCGCTTTCGGCCGCGGTCCGCACCGGTGCCTAGGCTCCCACTTGGCGCGGCTGGAGTTGCGGCTGATCTTGGAGGAATGGCACAACCGGATCCCCGACTACCGGCTCGCCGACGGTGTCGAACCAGAGGTTCCGTGGCCCAGCGCCACGCTCAGCCTCGGCGCGGTACCACTGGTTATGGGCTGATCGAGCTGGTCGGGGAGATGTCCCTTAACCGGCCGTCGTTTCGGTGAGTCGGCTTCGTCGAATGCTGCGCTCGACGTGTCCGTGGCCGATGGTGCCGTCCGGGGCGCTGATTCGGGCTGCGCACTCGGTGAGGACGAGAGGGTCGTCCGGCAGGTCCCAGTCGATTCCGTTGAGGTTTTCATTGTTGTCGGTCAGTGTCACCGGCAAAGTGTGGATGATCTCGACGTTGAACGTCGTGGTCTGACCATCATCACGAGTAATCGTTAGTGGGAAATGATGTGGGCGACCGGCAAGGTCGCCGAATGACGGCATCTCAATGCCGACGATTGCGAAGCGGGATTGGCCGGCCAACACGGCTCCGGTGGCCATCACCTGCTGGCCGTCTGGGTCTCGTACCGCTAGGGCGTGGATGCCGAGCCCAGGCAGGACCGCGTTGACAAAGTCGTGACTCCCGTACCCGGCGAAGGATCGCGGGCCGCTGGAGTGGTCGATGTAGCCAACCCCATCGAGGCTGAGTTCGCGTCCTTCGACGAGGAGCGCGCCGGCCGTGGTGTAGAGCTGCTGCATATGCCGGGACGCCCAAGCCTCGGAACCTGCGTGTCCCCCGAACGGGTCGAAGGGAGGCGCGGCGGCTTCTGCGGAGAGTTCGATGCGGAAAGGCACGGCAATACCTGCACCCCTGGGCTTCTCGGCGAGCGCGGCAGTGGTGGTCGCTTCACCAGCTCCGTCGAAGGTCAGCGAGAAGCGCTTGAATTCATCGTCAGCGCTGAGCCGGAGGTTTCCGTCCAGCACGACGTTGTCCCGCCCGGCCCGGCACCAGGAACGGCCGACCACGAGGCGGTCGGCGGGCAGGTAGACGTTGGTCTGAACCCACCACAGGTCGAGGTCCTGTTTGCAGCGACCGGCGTGCAGCCACAGGCCTGCTGAGGAGTCGGGGCTCCATGCGCCGACCCAGCGAGTTTCGCTCCAGCTGGCGACGTCGGGGAACGTGGGGTGGTTGCTATCCATCACGCACGACCTCCGTTGTTGCGTTCGAGAATCTGGACCTGTCCGGTGGAGCCGTCCATGAGGACGCGGTCGCCGTCGTTCAGCACGCGGGTGGCGATCTTGGTGTTGACAACGCACGGGATGCTCATCTCGCGGGCCACGACTGCGGTGTGGCTCATGATGCCGCCGATGTCTGTGATGAGTCCTGCGGACAGGAACATCAACGATGCCCAGCCAGGGTCGGTGCAACCGGCGACGAGGATCTCGCCCTCGGCGATGTGTGCGGTCGCTGGATCCTCGACGACGCGGACGACGCCTTCGACCACGCCGGGGCTGGCGCCGGTGCCGTCGATCGACTCGATGGTGGCATCGAAGTCGACCGTCGCGGGCTCGGGCATCCCACGCCAGAAGGTGGGTAGGTCAATGGTGCGGTAGTGCTCGTAGAGGGCGCGACGCTCGGCGACGAGCGCTCGGGCGTTCGCGAGGCAGCCGGCATACAGCTCATCGATCGTGAGAAAGAATGCGTCATCAGGATTTTCGAGCACCCCGGCGTTGGCGAGGAGATGGCCGAGTCGCCGCGCTGCCGCCCGGACAACGTCTGTGCCTTGCAGGAAGGCGACCTTTCCGATGCCGCGCATGGGGACGTATTTGCCGGCAAGCGCGATCGCCCCACGCCCAAGGGGCCTCTTATGCCGAGGAAGTCTTGCGATGAACTCCGACTCGGCGGCCCTGCGGCGCCTGGTACGTTCCGCGGCGTCGGCGTTCGGTGCTTCGGTCTTTCTGCGGTAGGACTCGATCAGTTCGCGTACCGGGCGAGGATCCTCGCGCCAGACGGTGGCCGACACATCGCCTTCGTTCGGCCCGTGGTAGCCGTGGCGCAGTAGGAACTCTTCGAGACTCAAGCGGTCGCGTGAACACTCCCAGATGTCATCGAGTACGTGGGTTTCCTCGTGCCCCCCGTGGCCGCTCATCAGTGTTGACGCTGAAAGTCCCACCTGGGCAGCGAGTTTCTCGAGGATGTCGTAGGCGGGTTGGACCGCGCCCATGACGAGCGCGATGTGACGGACTATCGATTCGGTGAACGCTTCCCGTCCGTCAACAAGGAACTGTCGCGCGAGCGCTTCGTCAGCATCAATCAACTGGCGCTGCGCGTCGCGCCAGAATACATCGATCGCGCGCCGGTCTTCACGGACCAGGCGCGGGTACCTGATGAAGGGTGTCAACATCTTCGCGGCGACCCGCGGGTAGTAGCGGTAGTGGGCGTGTCCCTCGTAATCCTCGGGAACATGCGCAAAGATCTGCTCCGCCAAGCCGTGCCCGCTAGTACCAGGAATCCGGTCGACCCACGAACACAGCACGTTGAGGTTCACCGCAACTCGCCCGAAGAAGAACCCGGCGATGCGCTCCTCGGGGCGCACGGGTGTGGCCAGCTCTGCCCGGGACAGCGCCCCAATCGCATGAAACGCTCCGCGGAATGCCTTCTCGCCCGCATGGTCTACCAATGACACCCCGAGCGGGGTCTGAATGCCGGGGATCGCCTCGGCCGCGTTCGTCGTAGTCCACGTCGGGCGTTCACCGCCGTCGTGGTGCAGGATATTTGGCTTGCGCCATCCCGGGGGCTCGGCATTTCGGTTGTTCCACACCGTCTCCGGTCGTGCTTGCAGCAGATGAACCTCACCATCGACATCGACAGCCCACTCGACATCGACCGCATGCCCCGCGTGCCGCTCGATCTGCAACGCGAGGCCCGCGACGCGGAGCAACGTGTCGTCGTCGAGGCTGGGTGCGTCGCCTTCCCCTGGCGCAAGATCAATAAGCTTGACCTCCCCGGAGTCGTACCGATAGGCGCGGGTCTGGCGGCTAATCTCACGCTTCCGCACCCGCAGCGGAGCCTTGTCGACCCAGGCGCTGTCCGCTTCCACATCGCCCTTGACCACACCTTCGCCCAAGCCCAGAGCGGAGGCGACATAGATCTGCCGGCGGTCTCCGGTCACCGGTTCCAACGTCATCGTCACCCCCGCTGCGACGGCCGGCACCATCTGCTGGACGACGACCGCCATCGCCACTTCGTCGGGAGCCACGGCGAAACGTCTGCGATATCCGATCGCCTGCGGGTTGAACAGACTCGCCCAGCACCGCACCACCGCATCGAGAACAGCCCCCGCTCCCTCGATCCACAGATAGGTATCTTGCTGACCCGCAAAGGATGCCTCGGACGAATCCTCGGCCAGAGCGCTCGAGCGCACCGCCACGGGGCCGCCACCGATCTCGGTGGTGTATGCCCCGACGATCTCGGCGGCCAGACTCTCAGGGAGCACGACCTGATCGAAGAGCGCGATGATCGCCTCCGAGATCTGCTGGTCGGTTCCGGGTGCCGCCAGTAGCTTGGTGATGCGCGACTGCAGGCCGGCGGCGGCAACGGCCTCGCAGTAGGCGCTTACCGTGACCGTGAACCCGGCGGGAACCGACATGCCCTGCCCGATCAGATTTCCTAGTCCTCTGGCCTTTCCACCGATTTCGTCGGCCAGATCAGCACTGCAGTACTCAAGCGGAACGACATGCGTCGTCCGTGTCCCGGTTCGGTGTCCACCGTCTACCGAACTACGGGAGCCAACCGCGGGTTGACGATCAGCTGTCACTGTGGTCACCTCTTTCTCTGGTGCCGAGGCGATCTCGGCTCACGCTAACGGCTGGGTTCGGCGCGCAGCCTCACTGTGCGCCGATCATCCGACGTTGGGGATCACTTCTTCGGCGACCCACTGCATGTGATCGAGGTAGGCGTTGAAGTCGTTGAGCGCTGGCGGATTGACCCAGGTGTCGGTCACGCCGAATTCGGCGAGCTTGCAGCAGTTGTCGATCACCTGCTGCGCGCTCTGGCCGAACTGCGCGTTCGGATCATCGATAACCACGTGCTCCTGGCCGATGGACAACACCGCGAGACTGTAGAACAGCGAGAACGGCCGACCATCGAAGCCATGCTGACCGCGTAGATAGTCCATCTTGGCGGGCAGTTCCTCGGGCTTGGTCAGCCAGGGCGCCCAGCCGTCCCCGAACCGTGCGGCGCGGCGCAGCACGGCATCGGCGTCGCCGCCCATCCAGACGACTGGGTGGGGGTGGCTCACCGGCTTCGGCCCGAAGGCCACCTCGTCGAAACTCACGAACTCGCCCTCGAAGCTGGGGGCGTCGCTGTGCCAGAGCTCGAACATCGCGGCCAGGCACTCATCGGCGATCCGGCCTCGCTTGGTGAACGGGACGCCGATCGCGTCGTACTCCTCCTTGAGCCACCCGACACCCACGGTGACCTGTGCCCGGCCGCCGCTGAACCAGTCCAGCGTCGCGATCGACTTGGCCGCAATGACGGGATTGTGCAGCGGCAGGATGGTCACCATCGAACCGATGGTGATGGTCGACGTGGCGCCGGCGATGAAGGCCTGGGCGGTCGTGGCATCGAAGTAGTGGTTGCCGGACAGCTCGACGTGCCCGGTGGGCGTCAGGTAGTGCTCGGGCAGGAACACCATCGAATAGCCCAAGCGCTCGGCCGTTTGCGCAACCCCGGCGATGTCTGGCCCGCTGAGGTGATGCTCCCAAGGCTGCGTGATCGCCGCGACATCCATGCAGTTCGGAAGATAGACCGCGAATCTCATGTCGTACCTTCCTGGTTCGGTGGCTCCTCGTCCGCGTGGCGAGTCCGGGCCTACTACACGCCGAGGCTGTGAAGCGCAACATTATGGCAGTGCACTGCCAACGGTCAACGGGCCGTCAGATTGATCAAGTCCCGGATATTTGGTATCGCCGAGTTGTACTGTGTGGCAATCGCTGACAATTGACAGTTCGCTGTCAACAAAGGGTCAGGAGGCGTATGACCGTCACTACCGCTCCGCTGACCGATCCCATTCGGGGCAACAGCGATCCCGGTCGGCTGTGGACGCTGACCAATGTGGGCGAGGCGACGCCGGACGTCCTGTCCCCCCTGTGCTGGTCGCTGTGGGGTTACGGCGTCGAGGTCGCCTCCCGACGAGCGCTTTACGACTTCGGAGTGTTGCCATCGTCGGCGCTCGCGGTCCCCGATGATCCAAACCAGTGGAACACGGCGTGTTTCTTCGGCAGGCAGGCGATGAACGTCGACCACGCTCGTGAGCTCGCCGGCCTGCTTCCGGGAATGACCGGCGACGACTTCGAGCGCGACTTGCTGGGCTCGGTCCGGCCCGACGCCACACCCACCAGGAGCGATCCGAAACGGTTGCCTGTGGTCGCCGTCAAGGCGCCCCTGACGCTGCTGGGAGAACGGTGGGCACCGCGACGGATCTACTCGCGGCAGATGAGTTGGTGGCGAGCGACGGTGCTGGCCGGCGACTCGGCCGATGCCAAAGCCCTGCTGGCTGACTCGGCCCAACGTTTCCGCCTTGCCATGCGGGTACACGTGCGGTCCCGACTCATTCTCAACGCGCTTCGAACCCAGGTGGAGTCGATCGCCGCCAAGGTGGGCCGCGCCGATCTGGTGCCGGCCCTGCTCGCCGGCTACGGCGGCGTGATCGAGACCGAACTGGCCGACGATGTCTGGTCGCTCGGCCAAGGACGACTGACCATGGACCAGTTCCTGACTCGGCACGGCTTCCACGGGCCCAACGAGGGCAACGTCATCGGGCAGTCCTGGCGTGAGGACCCTGACGCGGTACGGCGGGCGGCCGCCGCCCATGCCGGCCGGAGCGAAGATGAGCGTCCCCGGGCACGTGTCCAGCGCGCCGTCGCCGCCCGGCATGGTGCTGAAGCGGAGCTGTTGCGGGCCTTTCCGCCCTTACGGCGCCAGCTATTTCGTCACCTGCTCTCCTGCACCGGCAGTCAGGTCCGGTCGGTCGAGTTGACCAAGGCAGCCTTCCTGACCGCCATCGACGGTTGCCGGGCCGCAGCTCACGCCTTGGGCCGCGACCTGTGCGACGCCGGGGTCTTCGTCCAGCCCGACGACGCCTTCTACCTGACCGTCGACGAGTTGCTCGCGCCGCTGCCGTCGAACGTTCGCGACCTGGTCGATTTTCGCCGCACCCGGCGCGAGGAGTACCGGCAGCTGGAACTGCCCGTGGTTTTCACCGGAATGCCGACACCGATCGCAGCGGCTGAGACGGGCGGCGACGGTGGGCAGCTGGTACGGGGGACACCGGCCGGTGCGGGAGTTTTCGAAGGCACCGTGAAAGTGGTGTTCGAGCCGGACTCGCAGGACATCCTGGACGACGGTGAGGTGCTGGTCTGCAAGTTCGTCGATCCGGGCTGGACCGCGCTGATGTCGCTGGCCGGCGCGCTGGTCACCGACATCGGCAGCGCCGCCAGCCACGGGGCGATCGTGGCCCGCGAACTCGGGATCGCCTGTGTGGTCGGGACGGGCAACGCAACCCGCGCACTGCGCACCGGTGATCGGGTCCGAGTCGATGGGTCGACCGGTGAAGTCGCCCTCCTGACGCGATCGCCGGCCCGGTGAGCCCCGACCTATCGGGTGGACTGGCACCCGAGGCCGAGGCGATCGTCCAGTCGTGCCCCGAGGTCCCCGGCTGGACAGAGAACCTGTTGTTCACGCCCTACGACCCCGTGCACGACATCGGAATGTGGCTGCACCTGGGCACCGTTGCCGACATGTGGGAGATGTGGGAGGACCGCGTCCTGATCGCGCTGCCCGAGGAGCAGGGTGTGTTGAGCATGTGGGCCTACCACCGCACCGTGCCCGAGCGCCGACCGGCGGGGTCCAACCTCGCGTTCCGCTGCGAGCAGCCATTCCGCGAGTGGCACATCACCTTCGATGGCTTCTGCGTGCGGTCCTCCTACGCGGCCATGCGCACCGGGCCGCTGACCGACGGACCCAAGAGCCACGTCCGCTTGGACTTGCACGTCGACTGCCTGACGCCGGTGTGGGATGCCGAGACGGTCGGGGCAGGTATGGCCGAACAGAGCTGGGCGCGTGAGCACTACGAACAACTCACCCGGGTCGTCGGCGAAATCACCGTTGACGGGGAGACGACCGAATTCGACGGCGGCGGCTGGCGCGACCATTCCCGCGGACCCCGCGGAGCCGACGCGTTGAAGAACTGGGGTGGCCACGTCATCGCCGGGGGAGTGATGCCCAGCGGCCGCGGATTCGGGTTGTGCCGCTACTGGGCACCCGACGGACGCACCACCCTGGAAGGCGCGTACGTCGTGTCGGCCGGCCAGTTCCGCCACGTGCGAGTGGTGCGGGTTCCGCCGCCGGCACTGCTCGCCCGGGACGGGGAGACATTCGCGTTTGAGTTCGACGGTGATCACGTGTCGGGGACCGTCCGCTCATCGTTGTGGTTGTCGATGGCCGACGGACTGCCCTACGGCGTAACGGATCCCGCGCGCGCATATACCGTCAGCTGGGCGCAGGTGATCTGGGGCGGCGAGACCGGCCACATCTACATCGAGCGGTCCAATCTGGCTGGCGCGAACCTGCGTTGACTATGACAGTCGACTGTCATACTGTGCTTGGGGCGGGCCGCGAGGGCCGGCCGGGAAGGGCGTGGTCCGTGGCCGAGAACCTCTTTCTCGTGTTGTCCAACCCGATCGAGGGTGCAGACGAATCGTTCAACAAGTGGTACGACACCACACATGTGCCGGAGGTTCTCGACGTCCCCGGCGTGGTGGCGGCGCAGCGGTACCGCCTCTCGGAAGTCACCGTCCCCGACGACGAGGACCTGCCCGCGCAGTTGCCGCCGCCAACGCACCGCTATCTGGTGATCTACGAACTTGATCGCGAACCTGACGCCGTGATGGCCGAGTTCCTCAAGCGCGTCATGGCCGGCAAGCTGTCGCTCGGCGAGACGTTGGATCTTAGCACCGTCTCCCTAACCGGCTGGACACCGCTAGGAGAACGTCGCGTGGCGGACCAGTAGTGGGTGACCTGCTGGAAGTCATGCACGCTCAGCGTGCCTGTCGGCGATTCGACCCGGACGCCAAGGTGCTCGACGCCGACCTCGAGCAGATGCTGGAGGCGGCCGTGCACGCCCCGAGTGCCGAGAACACCCAGCCTTGGGCGTTCGTGGTCGTGCGGGCCGAACGGACCAGGGCTGAACTCGCCGACTGGTGGACGCAACTGTGGAAGGGCGGAGGCGCCGATCTGGTCCGGCAGAGGCTGAACGACGCGGTGCTGTTGGCCGATCTCGAATACGGTTTCGCCCGCGGTGGTCTGGCCGCCGCTCCGGTGGTGGTCGTCGTGTGCGCCGATCTCGACCGCGTCGACGAGATATACGCTGCGTCGTCGATCTATCCGTGTGTGCAGAACCTGCTGCTGGCGGCCGCTGATCTCGGCTACGGCGCCTGCCTGACCACCGGGCTGACCACCTTCGGCGTTGACCACGTCCGCCAGCTGCTGGCCCTGCCGGACACCGTCATGCCGATGGCAGCGGTGTACATCGGTGTGCCGGCCAGCAAGCTTTCGCCGCCGAGACGCCGCCCCGCTGCCTCCGTCACGTATCGGGAACGGTTCGGCTCGCCGTGGTTGAAAGCCGACTGAGAACACTGAAAAGGGAGATACATCAATGCCGCTGGCGATAACCGAGGACCATCGTGCGCTCGCCGACGTCGCCAAGGCGATGGTGACCGGTCGCGCGGGGACCGCGAGTGCGCGCCGCATCATGCTTGACTCCGACGTCGTCGCTCGCTGGTGGACCACCGATGCGCTGTGGAAGGAGATCACGTCCACTGGCTGGCTCGGTTTGCACATCGACGAGCGATTCGGCGGCCAGGGATATGGATTGCCTGAGTTGACCATCGTCGTGGAGCAGCTCGGCCGCGCGGCGATGGGCGGACCGTTCCTGCCGACGGTGGCCGTGTCGGCGGCCATTGCCGAGACCGGAACCGATGAGCAGCGCGAGAGGTGGCTGCCGCGGCTGGCATCCGGCGACATCGTGGCCGCGATCGGCACCAGCAGTGACGCCACGCTGAGCGGATCGACAGTCTCCACCGACGCCGTCGCCACCCTCGGGGAGCAGCATGCTGACGTGTTCCTCATTCCGATCGGGCAGGATCTGGTGCTCGTCGAGGCCGGTGACGCGGTGGGCACCCGGCGTACCGACTCGGTCGATCAGCTCATGCGGCCGATCACCGTCCTGAACCTGTCATCGGCCCCCGTCGCGGACGTCTTCCCCGGCGCGGCCACAGCCGCGGCGCGGATCGTGCGGCTGCTCGCGAGTGCCGAGGGTGCGGGTGGCCTGGCCGCGTGCACCGAGATGGCGAGTGGCTATGCCGCGACGCGTGAACAGTTCGGCCGTCCGATCGGGTCTTTCCAGGCGGTCAAGCATCATTGCGCGAACATGCTTGTCGACACCGAGCTTGCGGTGGCGGTCACCTGGGACGCGGCCCGCGCCGCCGGGTCGGAGGCTGAACTGGCTGCGGCGATGGCGGCTGGATACGTGCTCCCGGCATATCAGCGGGTGGCGCTGAAGAACATTCAGATTCATGGCGGTATCGGCTACACCTGGGAGCACGATGCTCACCTCTACCTTCGGCGGGCCACGGTGTTGCTGGCGTTCGCCGGCGGGCAGGACGCGCTACATGATGACGTGGCGGCCCTGCAGATCGGTGGTGCGCGCCACGGCGAGTCGTTGGACCTGCCGCCCGAAGCCGAGCAGTACCGGCAGGCGGTGCGCGGGTTCCGGGCACAGCTCGAGCAGACCGAGGCCGCCGAGCGGCAGACGCTATGGGCCCGCACCGGCTATCTCGTGCCGCACTGGCCCCAACCCTATGGTCGCGCCGCCGGCTCTGTCGAGCAGCTGATCATCGAACAAGAGCTCGACGGCGTGGAACGCCCCAGCCTGGGTCTGGGTGAGTGGGTGGTGCCGACGGTGCTGCAGTACGGCAGCCCCGAGCAGATCGAGCGGTTCATGTGGCCGAGCCTGGAGGGGCAGCTGCGGTGGTGCCAGTTGTTCAGCGAACCGGGTGCGGGATCGGACGCGGCGGCGGTGTCCACCAAGGCAGTACGCACCGACGGGGGCTGGCTGGTGACCGGCCAGAAGGTGTGGACCAGTGATGCGGTGAACTGCCAGCTGGGGTTGGCTACGGTGCGCACCGACACCAGTGTGCCCAAGCACAAGGGTATTACGGCGATGATCATCGACCTGGCCGCACCGGGGGTCGAGATCCGGCCGCTTCGGGAGATCACCGGCGAAGCCCTGTTCAACGAGGTGTTCTTCGACGAGGTGTTCGTCGCTGATGACGACGTTGTCGGTGAGGTGAACAATGGCTGGCGGGTGGCGATGGCGACCCTGGGTAACGAGCGGGTGTCCATCGCCGGCGGTTCGGTCACCATGGTCGCCGAGGATCTGTTGGCTCTGCTGGCGCGTCACCGTGCCGGAAGTGATCGGTTCGCCGGTGATGTCGGCGAGTTGCTGATTGAGGCGTACGCCATGGCGGCGGTGAATCTGCGCGAGGCTGCCCGTGCGGTGTTCGCCTCCGGACCCGGTATCGAGGGCAATATCGCCAAGCTGTTCGGCGCCGAGCACGCCCAGCGCGTCGCCGAGTTGGCGATGCGTATCGCCGGGCCCGCTCTGCTGACCGGATCTGCTGGTAGCCAGGCTGTCGGCGACGATCCGTTGGGCCGCAAAGCGGCGGGCACCGTGGTGCACGACTATTTGTTCAGTCGCTGCCTGACGATCGCGGGCGGAACGTCGGAGGTCCTGAGAAACCTGATCGCCGAACGGATCCTGGGACTGCCACGGGATCCTGTTCCCACGGCGAAATAACGCAGATCGGAGAACTGACATGACCTGTGCTGTCATCGGAATCGGGCGCACGACTTACTCGCGCAACTCCGGGCGCACGACCCGAGGCATGGCCGTGGCCGCATGCCGGGACGCGATCGCCGACGCCGGGCTCACACCTGCCGACATCGACGGTATCTGTACGTTCATGGCCAACGACTCCGAGCAACCCATCTTCGTTGGGTGGGCGTTGGGAATCGACGAATTGGCCTGGGCCAATGCCATGTTCGGCGGTGGGAACCTGGTCGCCGATCAGGTCGCGACCGCGGCAGCGGTCATCGAGGCCGGTATCTGCAAAGCGGTGCTCGTCTACCGCTCGCTCAACGGTCGATCCGGGCATCGCTTCGGCCACATCGAGGGACCGATGCAGGTTGCCAATCACGACCAGTTCGATACCGCGTCGGGGTTCCTGGTGCCACCGCAGTGGTTCGCCATGTGGGCCCGCCGCCATCAGCACGAGTACGGCTCGACATGTGAGGATTTGGGGCAGATTGCGATCACGCAACGCAAACATGCCGGGCCCAACGAGCATGCCCTGCGTCGAGAACCGCTGACCCTGGACGATTACCTGGGCGCCCGCTGGATCAACGAGCCGTTCCGGGTGCTGGATTGCACGTCGGAAGTCGATGGTGCGGTGGCCATCCTGATCACCGGCGAAGACATCGCCCGCAACGCAAAACAGCCGCCGATGTGGTTGGTGGGCTCGTCGAACTCCCAGGGCGGTGCCGGATGGACCGAGTGGGATGACCCCACCGAGATGTACTCGCGAACTGCCGGCCCGAAGATCTGGGAGAAGACCGGCCTGAGCCCGGCCGACATGGACTTCGCCTGCATGTATGACTGTTTCACCTACACCGTGATGGCCACCATGGAGGGCTTCGGCTTCTGCGAGAAAGGCGAAGTGGGCAAGTTCTTCTCCACCGGACGGGCCACCTACGGTGGCGATGTGGTGGTGAACCCGCATGGCGGGCTGCTGTCCGAGGGGTACATCCATGGGCTGAATCACCATTACGAAGCGGCGCTGCAACTGCGCCACGCGGCCGGTGTCCGCCAAGTCGACAACGCGCAACTTGCCTTGGTCACCGCCGGTGGAGGCCCCTTCGGCGGTGCAAACGTCTACAGCAGGGAGAAGCCATGACGAATTCGGCACTGCTTCCGCCGATCCCGGTGCCTGACCCCGACTCGGCGCCCTACTGGGAAGCCCTGAAGAACGGCAAGCTGATGTTGTGCCGCTGCGACGACACCGGCAAGTGGATCCACCCGCCGCTGGAACGCAGCCGATACACCGGCGGCCCGGTGCATTTCGAAGAGGTCAGCGGCGCAGGCACCATCTTCAGCTACATCATCGTGCGCCAGGCGCTGGTTCCGGGTCGGACACCACCGTACGTGGTCGGACTCATCGAACTCGCCGAGCAACCGGGTCTGCGCATCAACGCGGTCATCGACGCCGATCCGGCCGAGGTCCGGATCGGCCAAGCCGTGCAGCTTCGCATCGTCGACCTCGGGGACAGCGGATTCCGCATCCCCGAATTCGTCATCAAACGCTGAGCCGAGCCGGGCGCTACTACACGGGCAGCATGCGGCTGATCGACGCCGGCATGAACATCGTGTGAGCCATCACTCTCGGAGCAGCTCGCCAGTGCCCAAATCCGAATACGCCTCGGCGAAGCGACCCAGCATGGCGGCGACTACTTCGGTCGAGTAGAGCTGATCCGGTGTGGCGGCCCACATGCAAAAGCCCCAGGCTGGTCCGGTCCGGTAGGCCGTCCACATTTCCTCGCGGGTGGGCACCGAATCCACGCCGGCATCCCGCAGCCGGCCGCGGTAATTGTCCAGCAGTTCACGTTCGTGAGCCCGCCGCAGATCAGGCGCCAGCGCACCGATCAGCGCATAGCTCACGTCATGCGACCACGACCCGCGCCGGACGAACTGCCAGTCCAACACACCCATCCGTCCGTCGGGCAGCACATACGTGTTCCGCGGATGGGGATCGCCGTGAAGCAGCGTGATCGGCTCCCGCGCAACGCATTCCTGGAGCTTCAGGAACGCAACCTCCAGCCTGTCGGGATTGGTGCCGGCGACGTCGAGCGACGCCTTCTTGTACGGCAATTCGAGAAATGCCCGGAGGACGGCGAAGCCGGTCGTGCGAAAGAATTGGGTGAATGTTCCGTTCACCGGGTCCTGTAGCCAGGATAAGTCGCCGCCGGTTCTCAGGCGTGGGCTGCCCCAGTAGGGGGCATGAAGCTGGCTCAGCGTGCGCAGCAACTCGTCGACCTGTTCGACGGTGAATCCCGCGCACGCGTCAGGGACCTGTGCTCCCCGGATCGTGACATCCTCGGCGAGGATGAGGAATTGCGTCGGGCCGTCGACGTGGGCGGCGAAGTAGGTGGCCATCGTCTCGATGTCGAGCGTCGGTCGTAGATCCCGGTAGAACCGGGTCTCGTCGTCTAGGAGCATCGTCCCGGCGCCACCCTCAGACAGAGACTTCTCGTACGCCTCCGGCAGGTTTTGGACGGTGCTTAGTTGGGTTTTGACGAACAACTGCCGCGGCAATGGTGTGGCTGGGTCGGCGTAGTCGACATCGAGATGCAGATGCGAAGTGGTGCCCTGCCAGGTACGTCGCACCGCGGCGGCAGTGACTGTCACTTCCGGATTGTGATGACGCAATAGCGACGTCAACACCTCGGGTGTCACATCATCTGCGGACCGCAGCATCATAGGCAGATGCTGGCTTGTCATGTTTACGCTCCTGACAACTTCACCAATTATGACAGTTGACTGTCACGATAACAGGAGTAGTTCTCGGCGGTGCTCGATTTCGCATACAGCCCGTCAGCTTGTGGGCCAGTCACAACCGGTTAGCTCGGCGGAGAGTTCCCACAGCCGCCGAGCGTTCTCTGGATCGCGAGCCTTGCCGAGCAGCTTGGTGGGCTTGGGCATTCCCCATTGGTGCGCAAGTCCCCGAGGTGCAATATAGGTCCCGTTGGGCAGATCGGCGTGGACGGCCTGAATGGTCGAACGGGCTCCGTCCGCCGGGCGTTGCGCGATGTGCGGCGACAGTACTCTGCCAGCCCACTGCAACAGGCCCGAGCCGTTCCTGGTGATGCCGGAGTCAACCATGCCCGGGTCGACCGCATACGCGGTGCGGCCCCGTCGAACCAGTTCGTAGACGAACAGCAGGTTGGCCAGTTTCGACTCGCCATACGCCGCCCATGCGTTGTATCGCCGGCGGTGCCAATTCAGGTCATCGAGATGCAGCGTCGCCATGGCGTAGTTGCTACTGGCCACCACGACGACACGGTCACGGATGCGCTCACCGAGCAGACAGGTCAGGGCGAAGTGGCCGAGGTGGTTGGTGCCCATGTGCGCTTCGAACCCGTCGGCGGTCCGCGTGAGCGGCAGCCCGAGGACACCGGCGTTGTTGATCAATACATCAGCGACGTCGATGGACTCGGTGAAGCGACGTACGCTGGCGAGATCGGCGAGATCGAGCTGGCGGACCTCGACGTGCCCGCTCATGGCGGCGGCGGCCTCCTCGCCCTTGCTCACGGAGCGGCACGCGATGAGCACCTCATGGCCCTGCGCTGCCAACGCGGTCGCCGCCGCCCGGCCCACGCCGCTGTTTGCGCCGGTGATGATGATGCGCACCCGTCTACTCCCTCCGTCCGCAGGCGTCAATCGGTCAGCGCGTCGCTGACATCGACACACAATCACGAATTGCTATGGCTGCGCCTGGCTTTGGCGGAGGTGTTCGTCACCGTTGGTCGGATTCGGCGATGCGGTATGCCAGCGCCCGTTCACTAGCCGACGGACGGGTTCTGCCGGGTGCCAACCTGCCCCGTTCGATTCGTCACCGTGGGAACCCATGCGGCGATCCGGTCCCAGACCTGCGTTCTGTGGCTGGCGAAGTTGTGGCAGTGTCCCGACTCTGGAACCAGGTGGAGTGTGACATCAGGTGACTTGACGTAGTTGGCCGGTTCGGCGTGTGGGTCGGGTGACACGTCGATGGCGGCGCCGAAGCCAAGGAACACCGGAACATCGATGAGGGGCGTGTAGCGTTCGACGAATCCCGGTGTGGTGACCTCGCTACCGGCCCGCACCGGCACCCTGCTCTGGGCGGCCGTGTCGGCGTCGATCACCACTTGCGGGACTTCTCCGGCGTAGAACATCGCGATGAGGTACTCGCGCGGCGCGATGCCGTGGCTGTCTCCGGGTTCGGCTCCGGAAACCTGATAGAACATTTCGATGCTCTGCTGGATGCGTGCCTCCAGGGTTTCGGCATCGGCCATGGTTTCGTGCACGTTGGTGATCTGCACGCCGTAGCCGAGAAGCACCACCGCGTCGTAGGCACCCGTGTTCGCCTGCACCATCGTGGTCAGGCATGCGCCCATGGAGTGCCCGACACCGACTACCGGAAGATCTATCGGTGCCAAGCCGTCAACGAAATCTCCTTGCTGCAAACGCTTTCGGACCTGGCGGGCCACGTCGGCATCGCCTGCGGCCAGCAGCTCCAGGCCGAGGGGACCGGATGCGATCGGATCGGTGCTGTCGCCGACCGCGAGATGGTCGACCGCGACGACGATGTAGCCGGCTCTGGCCAGGTGTTCGCCGAAGCTGTAGCCGGGATGCCCGTCGATCTCGAGGTGCCAGTAGCGCTTGTCGTAGGTGCCCCCGGGAAGGCACAACAGCGCGGCGACGGACTCGGCGGGTTCATCGGGCAGGAACACCCACACGACCTGGGTGAGTTGCTCACCTGAGTCGATGGCCGCGGTCACATCGAGGGTGAGGGTTATCGGCATGATTCCGGCTGGCCTATAAGTGCTCGATGAGGGCCCGCGCGTCTGCGACGAAGCGCAACAGGTCGTTGAGATGCGTGCAGGTGCTGGTGCCCGTGAGTTCATGGCGGACACGAAAATGTAAATCGGTCAACGTCATTCCGGTGATTCGCTGTGCGCTGGCGACCGCCCCGGGACATTCCCGCCACGGCAGAACACGGGGAACCGCTTCGGATCGAAGAATTAGCCCACTTGTTGGGTCCACGGCCGCGGCGAGCGTGTATTCGTGAATGATCGTTTCCAGGCCGTCGGCGCGCACGTAGGTGTCACGGAACATGGCGTCGATGCTGACCGTGGCGGCATCGTCGTTCTCGGCGACGTCGAGGCGGCGGCGTCGGCGCATGCCGTGAAGCGGCAGCGGCGCCATGTCGTGCCAGCCCGCCGGGTCGGTGGGATCATCGAGTTGGGGAGCGACAGGTCCGGTCACGATCGCGGGGTCGCCGGCTTCGAACGACGACATCAGCAGTCCGCCGGTGACGAACCCCGCACACTGGTCGGCCACCGGCAGATACCCGGACTTGACCCCAGCCCCCAGCACGCCCGACGCCGACAACGCGTGACCGGAGATCAAGGTGGCCACTGGAACGTCGTCGAGCAACGCGTAGAGCAACTCACGGCGCTTCCGCAGCTGCGGTGCGACCCCGTCCACCGCAGCGCGGAAACCGCTCATCGCCGGCGCTCCGGCCAGCCGTGACAGGCCTTCGATGGCCGGCGTGGTGTCGATGTGCTGGACAACGCGGGGCACCAGGTCGATCGTCGCGGTCACTGCTGCCCGCCCGAGTTCGCGAGCCGACCCGTCGCCAGCCGTGAACAGGTCACGGCCAGCGCCGTTCAGATACACCGGATCCAGCGAATTCTCTTCGCGCGTCATGTCGATCGACGTGGTGCGTCGGACCGAGTGCGGCCGCCGCGGCGGGGTGTGGGTGGTGGGTTGGTGCGGGCCGTGCAGCGGGTGCAGCGGGAAAGCGGGTGATCCCAGATCGGTCGCTGTCATGCCTTCTTTCCACCCGAACCTTTGCTTGCTCGCGATCGGTCAGGCGATGCTGACGGTCTTGATGTGAAGAAATTCGTCGAGACCATGGCGGCCGCCTTCCTTGCCCATCCCGCTGATCCCAATGCCGCCGAAGGGCCGGGTCGCGCCCAGGTTCATGGCTCCATTGATGAGCACCTCACCGGTTTCGAGCTCCTCGGCCACCCGGTGGGCGCGGCGCAGATCCTTGGTGAAGACGTAACCGGAGAGTCCGTACGGCGTGCTGTTCGCGATGTCGATGGCCTCATCGTCGTCGTCGAACGCGATGATTGAGAGCACCGGACCGAAGACCTCGACCTGGGCGAGCTCGGAATGCGGGTCGACATCGGCGAATACGGTCGGCTCGAGGTAGAAACCACTGGCGAGCTCACCCTCGATGCGCTTGCCGCCGGTGATCAGGCGCGCACCATCGGCTTGGGCGCGTTCGATCATGGCCAGGATCCGGTTCAGCGCTTCCTCGTTGACAACCGGCCCGGAGATGGTGTCTGACTCGAAGGGATTGCCCACCTTCAGGAATCCAGCGGTGGTGCGCACCCGTTCGACGACCTCGTCGTAAACGGTTCGCTGCACGATCATCCGGGTCGGGAAGGCGCAGCCCTGACCGCTGAGGATTCCCACCGACATCATGGTCCCCACGCCGCAGGCGGTGTCCAGGTCGGCATCGGCGAACACGATGTTGCCCGACTTACCGCCGAGCTCCATGACAGTCGGCTTGATCAACTCGGCGCACGAATGCAGGATCTTGCGTGCCGTCGCGGGTCCGCCGGTGAAGCTGATCTTCTTGACCAAAGGATGCTCGACGAGCGCCGCACCAGCTTCGGGACCGCCCGGCACGACGTTGATCACGCCGTCTGGGATGCCGGCCTGGGCGGCGAGATCGGCGAAGAGTCCCGCGGTGAATGGCGTCAGCTCCGAGGGCTTGACGACGATGGTGTTGCCCGCGGCCAGCGCAGCGGGCACCTTCATGGCCAGTGAGACGAGCGGACCGTTCCAGGTGATGATGGCGCCGATCACGCCCCATGGCTGCGCCAGCGTGTAGCTGAACTCACCGTCAGCGCGCAGTGACGCCGTCACTTCGCTACTGATCTTGTCGGCCCAGCCGGCGTAGTAGCGAGTCCACTCCACCGCGATGGGGATCATGGCCGACGACGCTGGAAGCGGTGAGCCGTTGTCGAGCGCGGCGAGTCGCGCGAAGTCTGCCGAGTGGGCCTCGATCAGATCGCCAAGCTGCATCAGGACCCGACGACGTTCGGCAGGCTTGGTGCGGCGCCAGCCCAGATACGCCTCATGCGCCACCCGCACGGCCCGGTCCACCTCGGCCACCCCGGCGAGCGGAACGTCGGCATCCGGTCGTCCGGTGGACGGGTCGATGTGCTGGTGCACACCGCCGGAGCCGGCGGATAGCCGCTCTGATCCGATTCGCAACTCGACAGCGGGGCGCGGCACCGCGACTGTAGTCATCCGATGTCCCTCTTTCTCGAATCGCTATCGGACGGCGAAGCCGGCGTCCAGCGGCCACGCGGTACCGGTGATGAACTTCGCTTCCTCGGAGACCAGGAAGGCCACCGCGTTCGCGATGTCCTCGGGCATCAGGATCGGGATCGGTAGGGCGTTCTGCATGGCACTCACCGCGGTGTCGCCCTCTTCGAACAACCTCGCCATCGTCTCGTTCATCACCATCCCGGTCGCGACCCCGGTCGGATGGATGGTGTTGACGCGAATGGAGTACTGCGCCAGCTCATTTGCCCACACCTGCATCAGACCGACTAGACCGCGCTTGGAGGCGGTGTAGGCCTGCCCGCCCGCTCTGTCGGTGCCCGTGCCCTTGAGGCCCGCACTGGAGGAGGTGATCACAATGGACCCGCCGCGGCCGCCGGCAATCAGGGCGGGGGTCACGGCTTCGACGGTGTTCCACACCCCGATGAGGTTGACGTCGATGATGTCGCGAAACGTCTGCCGCCTGTCCCCGCCGGCACTCAGCCGTACGACACCGGCGTTGGCGATAACGATGTCGAGGCGCCCGAACTCGGCGAGCACGTCGGCGACGGCCTGCTCGATGGAATCGGCATCGCGCACGTCGGCTTGACGGGCGATGATGCGCCGGCCTTCTTTCTCGACAAGCTTGACGGTCTCATCGAGATCCTCAGGGCTGGCGTTGGGATAGTCGATGGAGTCGATGTCGCGACAGATGTCCAACGCGACGATGTCCGCGCCGTCGGCTGCCAGTCGCACCGCGTGCGCGCGGCCCTGGCCGCGGGCTGCTCCGGTGATGAAGGCTACTTTGCCGTCCAGTTTTCCCACGTGTTCAGCTCCTCATGTTCTGGTTCGGCGCACTGTGTGTGTGAATGCGGGCCTGGCGCAACCCTTCCTGTGCGTCGTCGACCTCGATTGCCCACGTGCCGCAGGAGCAGTAGGCGCGATAGCGGCCGTTCTCGGGCAGGATGGCCTGCCCGTCGCAGGAGCCCCCGGTGTTGGCGATGCTAGTGAGGAACTCCAGGGGTTTTTCGTGCAGGGCGCTGTCGTCGGACATCGTTGTTACTCCGCGTCGCGAGCGGCGGGAAGAGCCCGGAATACCGGGAGCATCCAACCGTCGGCGATCGGGGTGAAGTCCACCTGCACGCGCATCCCGATGGTCACGTCGGTGGGGGCGACGTCGACAATGTTGGAGACCAGCCGGGCGCCCGGCGCGTCGGGCAGGTCGAGCACGGCGGGAACCAACAAGAGATCAGGTATGCCGGGAAAGCCGTGGACCACCGCGAAGCTGTAAACCGTTGCATTCCCACTCAATTCGGGCCAGCTGAGGTTCTTGGATTGACAGTTCGGGCAGAACGGGGTCGGCGGTAGGCGGAACGTGCCGCAGTCGCCACACTGCGGCACCACAAGGCGGTGTTGTCTGGCGGCCGCCCAGAACGGTTCAGTCGTGTCGTTGACCGCGATGCGGATGTGTTCGCTGGGGATCGTCGTGGCAAGCGTCGTGGTCGGCGCGTTCATGCCACACGTCCCAGGATCAGTCCGCTGACCGGAAGGCTGGCCGGTCCGCCGGTGACCAGTGCAAGTTCGGCGTCGGGAACCTGATTGATGGCGGTGCCGCGCATCTGCTCGACTCCTTCCATGATGTGGGTCATCCCAATGATGTAGGCCTCGGAGAGCTGACCGCCGTGGGTGTTCACCGGTATGGAGCCGCCGTGATAGCGGATCGCACCGCTCTCGACGTACGGGCCGCCCTCACCTTTGCCGCAGAAGCCGTAATCCTCGAGCTGCATGAGCACCATCGGGGTGAAATGGTCGTACAACAGGGCGACGTCGATGTCGGCGGCGGTGATGCCGGCTTGCTCGTAGAGTCGTTTAGCTATGGGCTTGTTGCCCGAGGAGGCGAAGTACTCGTCGGGCATCCCCATCCAGGCGAACGCCCGGCCCCACTCACGCACCCCGCCGTGCGCGGCGGCGACCACCGGAACCGGCGGCTGGCGCAGGTCACGGGCCCGCTCGAGGCTGGTGGTGATCACTGCGACCGCACCGTCGGTCTCCTGACAGAAGTCGTACAGGCACAACGGTTCTGCGATCATGCGCGCGTTGAAGTAGTCCTGCAGCGTCAGCGGTTCGCGATGCATCGCCTTGGGCCGGTTGGCCGCGTTGGCCCGGGTCGAGATGGCGATCTCGGCGAACGCCTCTCGACGGGTGCCGTACAGATACATGTGTCTTCGGGCCAGCACCGACATCAGCTGACCAGGGCCGAACAGCCCCGACGGTTGCAGGAACGAGTTGATCGGGTCGGGCTCCATCGCCGAAAACACCGATCCCAGGCGCTGTTTGGACTGCTGCAGGGCCATCAAGGTCACCACGACGGAGGCGTCGCCGGAGACGATCGCCGCTCGGGCCAAACCGATCGCGCCGGCCGAGCCCCCGCCGCCCGACGTCAGCGCCGCGGTGAAGCGGACTTCCGGAATCCCGAGGGTCTCCATGAAGTCCGCGGTGTCCATCTTCTCGGTATAGCCCGCACTGGCGCCCGAGTAGTAGGCGAAACCGTCGATGTCGGTGACGGCCAGACCGGCGTCTTCGCAGGCCGCCAGGATGGCCTCGCCGGCAAGTTCGGTCGTCGTCTTCGGCAGCGATCCACCGCGTTTGTAGTACGGCGTCGCACCGATTCCGACGATCGCGACGTCACGCAAGCCCGAGTTGTTTCCCACCGGTTCAGTGGGTTTCGGCCGGCACGGGCGGCACGTCGGGGAACAGTTCGTAGAACGCGCCCTGGGTGATCCGCAGCCGGGTTTCGTCGCTGATCCCGTCGAAGAGGTGTTTGAGCGTGTCCTGGGTATGCCCGAAGGTGCCCTCCATGTGCGGGTAGTCGCTGCCGAACATCACGTTCTTATAGCCCATGTGCTCAAGCGCGGCGACGGCGGTCTCGTCATGCTGGAAGGAGGCGTACACCTGGCTGTACAGGATCTCCTTGGGCGATCGATCCAGCTTGGGCCGCACTGCCATGTGATGTTGACGGTAACCTTCGATCATCCGGTCGCCAAGGAACGGAACCCAGGTGGCGCCGCCCTCGGAGATCAGCACCTTCAGATTCGGGTGGCGGTCCAGGGCACCGGAGGCCACCATCTTCATCGCGGCTCGTTGACCGGAGAACGTGGTCTCGGTGTAGTTCATCACCGCACCCCCCGGACCGCGATAGACCATGCCGGCCCCGCCGGTCGCACCGCCGATCGTCATGTCGACCGGATCGGTGCCGATGTGGAAGGCCAGCACCATCTCGGCTTCTTCTGCCGCCGCCCACAGCGGCTCCCAGTCGGTGCGGTGCCAGTCCGGCGCACTGGGATGCGGGGTGGTCGGCAAGAAGACGGCCTTGAAGCCCTTGTCGGCGGCCCACTGCAATTCCTCGACAGCGTCCTGCACGATCAGTGTGGAGACCTGCGCGGTGACGACGTACCGGGGTGACACGGCGGCGATCTCCTCCAGCGCGTACTCATTGCTGACCCGCATGCAGGCCTTGAGCAATTCGGGGGTGCGGAAGCTCGACGCCCACATACCCAGCGACGGAAAGATCACCTCGGCCCAGACACCCTCCTTGTCCAAGTCCGCGAGGCGCACTTTCGCGTCACGGACACCCTGGGGCTTGGAGCTCTCCTCGACGAACTGCACCATTGCCGACGAGGGCAGCTTGCGTCGGAAGATCTGACCGTCGACGTGCACGGTCTCCCACTCGCCGTCGTCGTCCTTCTCGGCGCGGGGCGTCAGATCCGCGAGCTTCTTGGGGAGTCGGGATTGCCACAGGTCGTCGGGTTCCATGAAGTGCGAATCGCCGGAGTTGGTCCAGATAAAGCTCATGTGTCCTCCACGGGCTGCGTTGTGCTGCTTGCATCGATAGTGGCAGTTCCGGCGACGGAAGTCCAGATTTTTTAATAAAGAAGTATTAGTATTTTTGGCGCGCGCAACCAGGTAAGACTGGGGGACGTCGAAGGAGGCCTGATGGCAGGACCGGGAACCGAAAGGCCCGCTACCGCGCGCCGTCACAACGCCTCGGGGGAGTCAACCCGCGTGATGCTGATGGAGGTGGCGGAGCGGTTGTTCGCCACCCGGGGTATCGAAGCGGTCACTCTCCGCGAGATCCAGGAAGCCGCCGGCCAGTCGAACACCTCGGTGATCCGCTACCACTTCGGCTCGCGGGACGGCCTCATCCGTGCTCTCATCGCGTTCCGCCTGAGCACGCTCGGCACCGAGCGGCAGGAGATGCTGGCGCGGATGCGTGATGAGGGTAGGGAGGCAGATCCTCGCGCCGTGGTGTGGCTACTTGTGCGTCCGCTGGCCAACAGCATCAAGGCGGGAGAGATGTTCGTGCCGTTCCTGGCTCGGCTCAGCGAGGACCCCAGGGCACGCTCGGATTACTGGCCGGATCACGTCGATGACGACTGGACCCAGGAACGACTCGAAGAACTCGTCGAAGCCGCATTGCAGGACCTGCCCGAACGGGTTCGGCTTGGCCGCACGTTCCAGCTCTACATCAGCCTGCTCAACGTGCTAGCCGAGTCGGCGCGGTCGGGTTACGGGATCAGCGAGGCTCAGCTGCACAATTACGTCGACGGTTGGGTCGGCATGCTGACCGCGCCGGTGTCCTACGAGACCCGCGGCCTGTTCGCCGAATCGTCAGATTCCTAGTGGCGTCCGCCGACGATCTTGCGCGCGTGCAGATCGGCGATCTGCACCTCATCGAGGCCGATTTCGCGCAGCAGCGCGTCGGTGTGCTGTCCGATCGTGCAGCCGGCATCGGCCTTGGTGCGTGAGCGTGAGAACCGGTACAGCGGCGCCAGCCGCCGGTGCTCGTCGAAGATTGGGCTGTGGGCTTGCACCGAATACCCGGCGTCGAAGTACGGGTCGGTCTGCAGGACCAGTTCCGAATTGCGTTCCACGACTTCAACACAGCCGACATCCTGTGAGGACAGTTCCTGTTCCCACTCCAGCTTGGTCTTGGTGGCGAACACCGCGCCCAACGTGTCGGCCAGCGCGGCATCGTTGTCCGTCCGCAACGAAGCGGTGGCAAACCGCTCGTCGGTGTCCACGTCGACATAGGGTGCCATCGCCTTGGTGAGGGCCGGCCACTCGTGCGCCAGCGGCGCGGCCAGGAACACCCAGCCGTCGGCGGCGCGATACATCCGGTACAGGGCATTGAGCCCGTAGAAGTTCTCGTCGGCCGCCTGGATCTCGGGCCGGCCGACATAACTGGTGTTGTTGGGGATCAGTGCCTGCAGGGTGGTGCCGAGCATGGTGGTCACCATGTTCGGCAGCTCGATTCCCCGACGTTTGGCATACAGCCCGACCATCAGCGCCGAGGCCACCCCGAGGGCCGCGATCCCATCGGATTGAACCGCGGGCACGGCGCTGCCCGCGTGCAGTGTCACAGCCCTGCGATGAGTGTCGTCGAGATCTGTCGGGGGCACCGCGGCGTGGCGGCTGTCGATCAGCGACAGACCGGACGCCGCTCCGATGGACGGGGCATAGGCGGCCCGATGCGCGTACGGCCCGTCGACGCCGTACCCGGAGGTGCTCAGGAACACCAGGTCGGGGTTGATCGCTTTCAGCGTCGCCTCGTCCACCTTGGCGCGATTGGCGGCCTCGCCGCGGAAGCACTGGAGCACCATGTCGGATCGTTTGGCGAGCTCGTAGACCAGTTCCAGGCCCTCGGGTTGGGTGAAGTCGACGGCGAAGCTGTCCTTGCCCTGCAACACTTTCGCGCCACCGGCTTCCGGAAAAGCCACGAGGTTACGGATGTTGTCGCCCTCCAGCGGCTCGACCTTGATCACTCGTGCCCCGAGATCGGTCAGCAGGGTCGCGCCGTAGGGGCCGGCGAACATGCTGCCGAATTCCAGGATCGTCACGCCCGCCAGCGGCAGGGTGTCCACGACCCCGCCCGGTTCGGTCGCATCCGCCGCGGGCCCCGGGAGTCCGGACGTCAACAGGTCGTTGTGTTCGCCCACGCGCGGCGCGGGTCGCAGTGTGGTCAGCGGTTTGCCGGCCGCGTGGATCAGCGTGGACGGCTGGCGCACCGGCCCGAGGTCTGGGTCGGTCACGGTCACGCTGCGGCCCTCGTGGATGACCTGTGGGTGATCCAGCGCCTCGTCCGGGGTCCGGAACAGCTCTCCGCTGAGGTCGTGGTTCGCGCCCATGGCCGATTCCCACTCGGCGAGGGACCGGGCCCGGACCCGCTCAATCATCAGGTCCCACCACTGTGTGCGCAGCTCGGCCGTGGGCAGCATCGGGAAGCCCTGCCATTTGGGGTCGGCCAGCTCGGACAACAGGTCGAGTTCGGTGAGCCAGGCCGCCATGAGCGTCGGCGATACCTGGGCGAACTGCAGCCAGCGGCCGTCCTCGGTGGGCGCCACCAGCAGCGCGTAGATCAGGTACGCCTGCGGGCGTCCCTGTTCGTCGTAGGCGGCGTCCATCGGCTCGAAGGCACCCGGGTACCGCTCCAGCACCATCTCGTAGAACCAGTTGTACGGGTCCATCGACCCCACCCCGGTGACCAGGTTGGATTCCACCACCTGACCGCGGCCACTGGAGCTGCGCTCGATGAGTGCGGCCAGGATCGCCTGGACGGCGGCCTGTGCGGCGCCCCACGATGCATAGGGAAACGAGATGTAGGCCGGTCCCGGCCTGCGGGTGAGGTCCCGCTTCTCGTGCATGACACCGGTCTTGGCCATGATCAGCGCTTCCCAGCCCTTGTACTCGCGCCACGGGCCGGTCGAACCCCACCCGGTGATCATGGCGACCACCAGGCGCGGGTAGCGTTCGGCCAGCACGGCGGGGGTCATGCCCAGGCGCTCGGCGGCGGCCGGGCGCAGGGTGCTCACCAACACGTCGGCGCGTTTCAACAGTTCCCGCAACTGATCCAGGTCGGCGTCGTCGTGCAGATCCAGCGTGACGCTGCGCTTGCCCCGCAGAAGTGCTGGCCATCCCGGCAACTGCCGCAGCGGGCTGCCGTCGGGCGGCTCGACCATGATGACGTCGGCTCCGCAGTCGGCCAGGAACTGGGTGGCCTGCGCACCAGGCAGCGTCGTCGACAGATCAACGACGACCACGCCTGCGAGTGGGGCTGTGGACTCCGCTTCGGCTGCCGCCATGATCGCTCCCCTTGTGACGGCCGGGTGTGTGACACACTCATGTGACCGATGCCACGCCAGCTTGGCAGCGCCAGAGATTAATGTCAATCCATTACTTCAGTGGTCGCTACGGGCTGGCGGACAGTGGACGGTGGCGAACCGTTCTCTTCTACGCCCTCGCGGTAACGCCGCGCCCCGCGTCGACGCCGACGTCAGACCGAAACGTAATCTTCGGAGACGCGATCGACCACGTCCGGTGTGGGGCGTCGTAGATGCCGTCGGGCGGCCACATGGAAACCGGCGATCTTGGCGTCGAGTTCGGTGCGCGACGCTGGGCCGGTGTCGTGCGCCTTGTGTAATGCCCGACGACTCAACATAGACGAAAACACATAGACGGAAACCTACGAATAGTTATATATTCAGCTACTAAGCCGTGGAGTCGGAAAGCGGGAACCAATTAGCGGTGCTGTGTCCGGGGCTCATTCGATGCCAGGCGTGGATGGGGGTGGCAGTCATTGAAACCAGGTAGCCTGTCGGTCGCCTTGCTCGTCGCGGCGGCTGCGGTTGGCGGAGTCGCGGGAACGTTAGCATCGCGGGCACGTGCCGCTCCGGCACCTGAGGTGGAGTACGTATATGACGTTATGGTGCGGCGGCACTACAACTTCCCAAATAATGACGCGCTCAGCTACGGTCACGGAATCTGCGACAAAGTCACCCGAGGCGAACCCTACGCCCAAATAATGGGTGACGTGAAAAGTGACGTGACTCCTGACGACGAGTTCGCGGCCAACTACCTTGTTTCGTATGCGGTTAATTTATTGTGCCCCGCCGAAATCTGGCAGCTGCGGAAGTCGGCTGTGGGTTACCAACCACCTGCGGGTTAGGCACGGCTGATCTCCCGACTATCAGAGCAGTATCGGGTCGATGTCAGCGTGGCAGGTGGCGAATGGTCAACGTGACCGCCGGATCGATCGTGTCGTGACCACCCCGCGCTGCCAGTCCCGGTTCCGCTAACGAGCGCCGAGACGCGGCTTTTCTCAGCTGCGCCGGCCACGGTCGGCTTTTTGCCGATGACGGGGTCGGCCAGTTCCCAATCAATTGCTGAAGCGTGGCAACCTGGATCGTATGCCCTCGTTGGGGCGCTATCAGGACGGTTGGATCGATGGTGGCAGCATTCGGGATCTCGGACCGGAGGACAACGAGTGCACCTGATAATATTTAACTGTTTAATTCAATAGAACCACTAGACGCCGCCGCAGCGCCGTGGGTAGCCTACACCCATGCCCGGCTCAGTTTGGTCGCACATTGACTAGATTCAAGTCGGTCCCACATCCGCTTGCAGTGAGGGCGAGCGGATCCGAGCGATTCTGCGCCGCAATCACATCGGCTGTAGCTCTGGTGCCCGGGTGCCGTGTCGATGCTTCAAAATCCGAGTATGCGATCGCGGTCAAGGTAGTACCTCGTCGGATAAGGTCCGTCGCCGCCCAGTGGCGCCTACCGCCACCTCGTGGCTAACAAGGAGGAGTTGGACAGTTGGACATGCAGTATCGGCCGCTATCCCTGTCTGTCTTGGTGGCTGCCGCCGGCGCCCTCCTGGGAGTTCCCGTCGCACATGCGGATGGCGACAACAACACGCTCATACCGAACAATAAGCGACTCAACGACGGTGTCGTCGCCAATGTCTACACTATTCAGCATCAGGCGGGCTGCACCAACGACGTTCGGATCAACCCGCAACTGCAACTCGCTGCGCAGCGGCACACCGAGGATGTGCTGAACAACCGTGCGCTCGACGGTGACATCGGCTCAGACGGGTCCACGCCGCAAGACCGTGCCAATGCGGCCGGCTTCCATGGTCCAGTGGCGGAAACGGTGGCGATCAATCAGTCAATCGCAATCAGCGGCAACGATTTACTCAACCGGTGGTACCACAACCCAGCCTATTTCAACATCATGTCCAATTGCGACCACAGCCAAGTTGGGGTGTGGTCGGAAAACAGCCCGGACCGCACCGTTGTGGTGGCGGTCTACGGACAGCCACAAGGGAGCGGGGGCACAACGCCGGCGAGCACCCAAGGGCAGAATATTCCGCTTGACCCCACCCCCGACTATGACGCGAGCGACGAACTCGAGTTCGGCCTCAGATGGCTGCCCTGGATCCTAAGGGGCGTGTATCCACCGCCAGGCTATCCTCCGGAATAGGGCAGGAATCAACCGTCGTTGGCGCCCGCACTGAGCCTTAAGCGGCGACGGCTCTGCTGGAGTTTGCGCTACGGATCGCTCGACGTAAGTGCGCGCAAGCCATGATCCAGTTCTGGCCGGCGATAGCTGGGTAGCCCTAACACGCAACCTTGATCGTGAATGTGCCGACTGCGTTCAGGCTGGGGTTGTTCGTGTCGAATCCCTTTGCGCTGCCACGGATTGTGTAGGTGTAACCACTTATGGTTACCTCGGCTTTGCCTTGGAGGTCTTGGTTAAAACTGCCGGTGAAGCCGCCCAGATCGTTGATGTTGACGGCTTTGGCCGTGAGCGCCTTCTCGTTGGAGACAAACGCCTGAGTGCCTGTCGAGGTGTCACCGATGGTAATGGTGGTTAACGATCCTGCCGGTATGCATATCACCGCATGGGTCTCCGGGAGAACCTGATCGTTGATCGTCACCTGCGCAGTTCCGGCGGGTAATGTTCCCGGTTGTGGTGCTGCTTTTGAACCCAGCGAGCACGCGCCAAGAATCGCCGCTATCAAAACGGCTGCCGACGCAGCGCTGAACCGCTTCTGCACAAGCGCACCTCGCTTCATTTCGCCACCTATACCGAGCCCACGCGGAGAGCAATGTAGCCACCACCCCGGACCCGTCGGCGGCAGACCGCTCAGCGAAGTGAGCTGTGAGCATAGTCGAAACAACGGTATCCGACTTTGGTGCCGTAGTAACGGGACATCACGATGCATTAGTTGAAGCGGTTGCGTCCGAAAGTTGGTGTAAAAGCACAGGCCGGTTCGCGGCTTCGCCATCAGCATACGGGCTGAGGAACTCAGGCGACAGGCCCGCCCGCTGCTGCCGCGGGGGCGGGTTTTCGTTCACCCCGCTCCAGATGCTTTGGCAGCCCCCCGGGAGCGACACTGCAGGGCCGAGAGATGTTCAGCCGTAGAGGGTTTGGGCGGAGTCGGTCAGTGCATTAAATTAAACGCGGCGTCGAGGCGGTGTTGACGGCGCCCGGTTGGGTTCGTGGTTGGCTTCGGCGGCCACGAACTCGATCAGCTCCTCGAGGTCATCTGCTCCGGCCAGCAAGGCAGCGCCGTCTGGGTGGGCGCGCATGCCGAACGCCAGCCGCTCACAGTCGGGGTCAAGCAACACCAGCTCGGGTAACGCGGCGGCGGTCTGGTCGCTGACGATGACCTCGTCAACGTTGCCGGCAACGCTGAGCCGGCGGCGGCGCAGGTCGTATGGGGGACCAGTTGAAGAACACTTACTTGCACCTCTGTGTCGATGCGGACGTGCTCGAACAAGACGTCAGCATCGCTGCGATCAGCCGAACGTCATGATTGGCGATCGATGCTGTCAGGCCGCAATCGAGTCGTGTCCTGGCCCGCACGGATCAGCGCTGGACGAACATGGATCCTGCTGGAAAAAGAGGGACTTTCGGCTCGATGCTGCAATGCGGATAGTCTCGCCTTCCTGGCGGGCACGGCCAGCGAGATTGCTCGCCGCCGGCGCTGACGGCCCAGCCGCCATAACCGTGGGTTGACGTGATCGACTCGGCTACCGCGGAGGATTTAGCGAGGCGACGAGCAGGTTGCGCAGCACGCCCTGGTTACCACCGTCTTCAAATACGGCGGGTTGGGCAATAAGGCTAAAGTTGATGCGGACAATCCAGCGCGCGAGGGTGTCGGCGCGAAGATCGCTCCGAATCTCGCCGGCAGCGGCAGCAGCCTCGAGGCGCCGAACGAGCGCGTCAGCGAGTTTGGCTCTCCACAACTCGGAGCCTTCGGCGGCGTGATAGGCAGCACCAAGGGCTTGGTGGTCGTCAACTAGTGATCGCATTATCGGTGAGCTGCGGGCGATGTCGATCCCCTGTAGGCATGCTGCGACGAGCTGAGTCAGAAAGGGTTCGTCAGTCTGCCAGCATTGTTCAATGGCTTGCAGCGTGGTGGCGAGCACTCGCACAAAGGAGGCTGCTAACAGTGCGTCCTTGTTCGGGAAGTAGTAATACACCGTCGACCGGTGCACACCCGCGCGCCGGGCAATGTCGCCCATGCGAGTACGTACTGGCCCCTTCTCGGCGTAGCAAGCATCGGCTGCGCTCAGCAACCGTTCGCGCGCCTCGTCGTCGTCCGCAGGCGCGTCGGCGCTCCTCGAACTCGCCCGATGTTCTCTGGGGTGAGCGGCCACAAGAGCACACTACGGCCTTCGTGGCAGACAGTTGGCGCGATAACAACAAGCCACTGCCTGCAGCTCAACGCTCGATAGCTGCTTTGCCCGTGTGGAGGAGTTCTACGGCGGCTCGCCACCGCGCCACCGGCCGTCCCGGGTCCGCCGCTGCTGACTGATGCAACACGATCGGCAGCGACTGGTACCGGACAACACCTACCACGTGGCGGTGTTAGCAGCAGCCTGGGTCTAGAAGTGGTGGAGGGGCTTGACGATTAGCTGGCAGTGTCAGCTCATCACAGCAGGCAGTTCCCACTGCTCCCAGTTCGCCGCAAGTTAGGCTCCGCTATCACTCAAGCGGCTACCCGGACAACCGGCAATCAGGGCAATGCGGCACGTACACCACCGACGTTATATCCGACCAGTTAACCGGGTGGCAACGATCGAGCAGCGAGTGCGACTCACTGGGTTTCAGTACCGGGCAGACCCCTTGAGATTCTTCAGCAAATACTCCTAAATAATCACCTAATGATACAACCCGATATATAGATAGATAATTTGCTGAGGAAGCTACGGCCGGCGCCTTTCCTGTTCACGGGAGCACCGCCGACCCTCGGAGCAATAAAGCCTAGACGGGCCGACTGGCTAGCCGCGAGCAGCGATTAATTGCCCAGCCTGGTCGGGGCCACGTTGGTAGTTGTGAGGATGCACTAGATAATGAGGTTCGGCGCTCGGAGGAGCCGCGGCCGCACCGACCGATGTCAAGTTCTCAGGCTTGCCGCCGCGCATAAACGCTGTTCACAGCTTCGCCAGTGCATCGACACCGGCCGACGGCTGCTGGGCCCGCGTCGGACTTGTGGGCTGGCGGGCCGTCCAATGCTGCGTCCAACGCCGTTCGGGACCGGGATGTCGGGATCGGACTGCGAGGCATGCCCCACCACCCATTCGGTCTGATTTACGTCGGATCTCTTTATTGCTTTATTTGTATAGGATACACGACAAAGACGAGCCATAGGCGCTACGGGAATTTCCACGAAACGTATTGCTTATCAGTCAATGAATAAATCCAAAAGAGTGGCGCTCACAAATCGCTCTGCGAATGTCGTAGTTTTAATTTATGTGAATCATTTCGTGGCTGAGCGTGCGGAAATAATGCGCACCTCCAGCAACCATCGTAGCCACAGGCGGTCACCCTGAAGTGGCGGCGTAATGCCGCGACGCCCAGAAGGGTTCTACCTGCTCAGTCAGGCGCCACGCGGCTATATCTGCGAGGTCCTGACGTGGACAGCGCTATCTGGCGGTGTGGAGAGGCAATGCCTAAGGGGGGCCCAGGTCGTAGAGATTGCGACATTCACGGTAACATTGTCGGATCTCGCAGCAAATCGAGATAGCTCCACGGATGTCCGCTGGGTCGGTTTGTTAAGAATAGCGATTCCTATGTTGCTTTGCCTCAATCTCATGGTGTAGCGTCCCGCTGTGCTGTGGGCCACACATTAGAAGGCGGCACCGGGCCGTCTTTCCGCTGCGGGGAGGATTCATCGGTCGAATGCGGGCTGAGATTAGATACCAACGGGTGTGCTAGTGGTGGAAATGGACACAGTTCCTATTCCTGCGGCCACCGGTGCGCCGGCGCGGGTCGAGGCGCTCCTGGTTGCCAGTCCCTTGGCGGCTTCCGCCGGCAAGCCGCTGCGCGAGGTCGGCAGCTTCTTCGCATTGTCGCTGGACATCCTGGCGCAGATGGCCCGTCCGCCCTTTGCTTGGCGTGAGTTCATCCATCAGGCGTGGTTCGTGGCCCGGGTGTCGGCGGCCCCGGCCGTCTTCTTGGCGATCCCGTTCAACACCCTCGCGATATTCATCACTAACGTCCTGCTTGTTGAAATCGGTGCTGCCGACGCATCGGGAAGTGGCTCTGCGCTGGCCGCCGTGGTGTACATCGGCCCCATCGCGACGGTGCTCGTAGTTGCCGGTACTGGCGCGACCGCGATGTGCGCCGACCTCGGCGCTCGCACGATCCGCGAAGAACTTGACGCCATGCGGGTGATGGGAATCAACCCGGTCCAACGGCTGCTGGTGCCCAGGGTACTTGCGCTCGGGCTCAACGGCTTAGCCCTGAACTCCGTCATGACTATCGTCGGCTTGGTCACCAGCTATGTCTTCTCGGTCTACTTCCAACACGTCAATCCCGGCTCCTACGCAGCGAGCCTGACGCTGCTCGTCGGGCTGACCGACGTGGTCATCGCCTTCGCCAAGTCGATGCTGTTCGGCCTCATTGCCGGTTTCATCGCTTGCTACAAGGGCGTTACCGTAGGTGGCGGTCCGCAAGGTGTCGGCAACGCGGTCAACGAAACCGTGGTGTACACGTTTATGGCGTTGTTCGTGATCAATGTCGTGCTGACCGCGGTCACCGCAAAGGCGACGATGTGAGCGCGCTCCCGGCTGCGCAGCGGCTACCACAGCTGACGAATTTTGTGCGCCGTTTTGTCGACGGATGGAACCGGCTCGGAAGTCAGACCGCTTTCTATGTTAGAGCGCTCGGCTTTGTCTGGGAGGCTATCGTCCGCTACAAGGTGGAGACGCTGCGCCTGATAGCCAATATGAGTCTGGGCGTCGGCGCGCTGGCAATCATCGGCGGCACCGTAGTCATCGTCACTACCTTGACGATGTCAACCGGTGGACTCGTCGGCATCCAGCTGTACCGATCATTGTCCGATGTCGGGGTGCAGGCGTTAAGCGGTTTCGCGTCCGCCTACATCAACACGCGAATCAGCTCGCCGCTGATCGCCGATATCGGACTGGCTGCGACGATCGGCGCGGGTGCCACCGCACAACTGGGCGCTATGCGGATCAACGAGGAGATCGACGCGCTCGAGGTGATGGGCATCCACACGATCACCTACCTGGTCTCAACCCGAGTATTAGCGGGTGTAATTGTCGTGGTTCCGCTGTGGTGTTTGGCGGCACTGTCCGGGTATCTGGCCACGCGCGGCCTTGTTGTTTTCGTCTACGGGCAACCTCCCGGTGTCTATGACCACTACTTCCATACGTACCTGCAACCAACCGATCTCATTTGGTCGCTGCTGCAAGTCATCGCCTCCGCGATAACGGTGATGTTGGTGCACACGTACTACGGATTCAATGCCACGGGCGGGCCGGCCGGCGTCGGTGAGGCAGTCGGTCGTGCCGTGCGCACCTCACTGATCGTCGCGGTGGCGGTGACGTTGGCGGTGGCGCTGGCCGCCTATGGCATTTCCGGCAACTTCCACCTGTCCGGGTAGCGGCAATGAAGAGCAAACGTCGTGAGGCCGGCCTGCATCCGGCGATCTGGACCTTTATCCTTTTGGCCTCCATCGGTGCGCTGACCGTGCTGACGGTCGGGGCATTCAACAGGGACTTCAGGCCCTACGCCCGGGTGACGTTGGCATCTGACCGCGCGGGACTGGTTATGGAACCCGGCGCCAAAGTGAAGTTACGCGGCGTGCAGGTCGGCCGGGTCGCGTCAATTCAGCCGGGCGATCCGGTGAAATTGCAGCTGGAACTGTACCCCGAACAGCTCGAATACATTCCCGCCAACGTCACCGCCGAAATCACCGCCCCCACGGCATTCGGCGCCAAATATGTGGACCTGCTTACCCCCGCGCACCCGAGCCCGCAACGGCTGGCGGCTGGAGCGGTGGTGAAATCGCGCAACGTGGGCGTCGAGGTGAACACAGTGTTCCAGAATCTTGTTGGGGTGTTGAACCAGGTCGACGTCCCCAAACTGAACGCCGTGCTCACTGCGCTTGCCGACGGGTTTCGCGGCAAGGGTGAAGCGATCGGCGAGGCCACCACCGACCTCAACCAGGTCCTGATGGCGATCAATCCGCGCAGCGAGACGGTCCGTGCCGACTACCGCGCCCTCAAAGGGTTCAGCGACACCTACGGAGCGGCCGCAGGCAACATCGTGACGGTGCTGGACGCTGCCAGCACGACAAGCGTCACGATCACCGATAGCGCAAAGCAACTCGACTCGTTGCTGCTTAATGTCAGCGGCCTTTCCCGCGCCGGCACCAACTTGATCGGCCCGAACAAGGACAACCTGGTGCACGGCGCCAACTTGCTGGAGTCCACCTCGCGGCTGCTGATGAAGTACAACCCGGAACTGACCTGCACGCTGGTCGGCGGGAAAAACGCCCTCGATTTCGGCTCTCGGGATTCTTCGGGCGGCGCCAATGGATATTCGGAGATCTTGGACGTCGCGTTGCTGCTGGGCAAGGATGCCTACCGCTACCCGGACAATCTGCCGATCAACGACATCAAGGGCGGCCCCGGCGGCCAGCCAGGATGTGGCTCGTTGCCCGACGTTGCCAAGAACTGGCCGCAGCGCTACCTCGTCACCGACTCGGGGTGGGGCACCGGAATGGATGTGCGACCCAACCCCGGTATCGGCTTCCCCGGCTACGTCGACTATTTGCCAGTCACCAGGGGAACCCCTCAACCGCCCAGCATCCGTCACCCCGGCGGCCCGGCCCCGGGTCCGGTCCCTGGAACGGCTGGATACTCGAGCCCGGCACCCTACGGTGCGCAGCTCTACGCTCCGGACGGAACGCCGCTGTATCCCGGCCTGCCGCCGGCGCCTCCGTCGGGTAGGCCGCGCGAACCCGGCCCCCCGCCGGCGGGTTCCGAACCGTTCGTGCCCTCAGTGCCGTCCGGAGTGCAAGCCACATGCGGAATCCTCAACCAGCCATGCGTACCGCCACCGCCGCCTGCCCCTTGAGCCTTTGACGGCCGACGGTGAGAGTCAACAGAAGCCATAGAGGAAGGCAGATATGCGAGAGAATTTGGCGGGCGCCACCTGGCGCCTCGCCATCTACTTGGTCGTGTGCCTGGTCGGCGCGTTTGCGCTGGTCGCCGTCTTCGGCCAGCTCCGCTTCCAACCGGAGAAGACCTATAAGGCCATTTTTGCGAACGTGTCCGGGCTGGAGGGCGGAAACTTCGTCCGCATCGCCGGGGTCGAGGTCGGCAAGGTCAAAAACATCACCATCCAGCCCGACGCGACCGTGCTCGTGGAATTCTCCGCCGCCGACTCGGTGATGCTCACCGAGGGGACGAGGGCCGCCATCCGCTTTGCTGATCTGATCGGGGGCAGATATGTAGCACTTGAGGAGGGCGCCGGGGGAGTGAAGAGAATTCATCCGGGAGCGACCATCCCGCTGAGCCGCACCGAGCCGGCGCTGGACCTCGACGCGCTGATCGGCGGCTTCCGGCCCCTGTTCCGCGCGCTGGACCCCGATCAAGTGAACAAGCTGACCGGCCAACTGATCGCAGCCTTCCAGGGCCAGGGCGGCACGATCGGTTCATTTCTCGCCCAGGCCGCGGCACTGACCAACACCCTGGCCGACCGGGATCAACTGATCGGTCAAGTCGTCACCAACCTGAACACCCTGCTCGGTTCGCTCAGCGGGCAGAGCAAGCAGTTCGCCAAGGCCGTCGACTCGCTATCTGAACTCGTCGCAGGCCTCAACGCCCGCAAGCAGGACATCAGCAACGGGGTGGCATATGCCAACGCCGCTGCCGGGTCGATCGCCGATTTGCTAGCACACGCCCGCCCGCCGCTGAAAAAGGTTGTGGCTGAGACGGACCGGACCGCCGGAACCGTGCTGAGCGATCGCGATTTCTTCGACAATTACCTCAACACATGGCCCGACGCGTACAAAATTCTGAACAGACAGGGCCTAACCGGCGACTGGTTCAGCTTCTATCTGTGCGATGTCGTGCTGAAGGTCAACGGTAAAGGGGGCCAACCGGTGTACATCAAGGTCGCCGGCCAGTCCACCGGAAGGTGCACGCCGCGATGAAAACCTTTTCCGAACGCAACCCGCTCCGCATCGGCGCCATCGGCCTCGGCATCACCGCTGCTGTCATGTTGATATCCCTGAACTACGACAAGCTGCCGTTCTTCAACACGGGCAAAAGTTACTCGGCCTACTTCGCCGAGGCCGGTGGCCTAATCCCCGGCAACGCCGTTCAGGTGTCGGGTTTGCGGGTCGGTCAAGTCTCGGGCGTCGAGCTGGACGGACCCCGGGTGCTGGTTAAGTTCCACGTCGCCGGCAACGTGCGCCTCGGTGACCGCACCGAGGCAGCAATCAAATTGAAGACCCTTCTCGGCAACAAGGTCCTCGAGGTCACCCCACGTGGAGATGGAAAGCTGACCGGCCCGATACCGCTCGACCGGACCAGACCGGCCTATCAATTGCCCGACGCGTTGGGTGACCTCACGACAACCATCAGCGGGTTGAATACCGATCAACTGTCCAACTCGCTGGCCGTGCTGGCCGACACGTTCTCGGACACCCCACCCGACCTCAAGGCCGCGGTGCAGGGGCTGGCGCGATTCTCCCAGACACTAGACGAACGCGACACCCAGCTGCGAAACCTGTTGAGCAACGCTAACAAAGCGACGAAGGTGCTGGCCGAACGCAGCGACGAAGTCGTCAAGCTGATCGCCAACACCAACGCGCTTTTAGTGCAACTGAAAAGCCAGAGCAGCGCGCTAGACCAGATTTCCAACAATCTCTCCGCGGCGGCCCAGCAGGTCAGGGGCTTCATCGCCGAGAACCGCAACACCCTCAAGCCGGCGCTGGACAAGCTCAACGAGGTCCTAGCCATCGTCGACAACCGCAAAGAACGCGTGCAAAAGGCACTCACAGGGCTGAACAGCTTCTCCTTGAGACTCGGTGAAACGGTGTCGTCCACGCCGTTCTACAAAGCGTATGTCGCCAACCTGCTGCCCGGCCAGTTCGTGCAGCCGTTCATCGACGCGGCCTTCTCCGATTTGGGCCTGGACCCGAACGTGCTGCTGCCCTCGCAGCTCACCGACCCGGAGGTCGGCCAGCCGGGCACACCGCCGCTACCGATGCCCTACCCGCGGACCGGTCAGGGCGGGGAACCACGCATGACCATCCCGGATGCCATCACCGGCAACCCCAGCGACCATCCGTGCGGTTTACCCGGGGTGGCGTTGCCCGGCCCTGGCTGCTATCCGTATCGGGAGCCGCCACCCGCACCGCCACCCGGCGGACCGCCGCCAGGGCCTCCCGCGCTTCCGAGTCCGCAGCCGGATCAAGGCGGTGGACAGTGAATTCACGAAACGCCAAGATCGGCTTAGCCGTGGCGCTAGTAGTACTACTGATCGGCGGCATCGTCACGGCGGTGCGGTCGGCCAGCGGCATCGGCCGAACCACTGTCATCGGATATTTCGCGGATAGCACTGGCCTCTACAACGGGGACGACGTTGTCATTCTCGGCGTGCGCGTCGGCAAGGTCGAGAAAATCGAACCGCAGCCCAGCCGCGTCAAGATCACCTTCTGGTACGGCGAGAAGTACAAGGTGCCCGCCGACGCCAAAGCCGTGATCCTGTCGCCGTCCCTGGTGACGCCACGATCCATCCAGTTGACCCCCGCCTACACGGGCGGGGCAGTGATGCGGGCTGGGGCGGTGATCCCGCAGGACCGCACCGCGGTTCCGGTCGAATACGACGACCTGCGCCAGCAGCTCGAGAAACTGACGCAGACACTACAGCCCACCACACCGGGCGGCACCAGCACTTTGGGGGCGTTCATCAACACGGCCGCCGAGAATGTGCGCGGCCAAGGTCCAGACATCCGCGACACCATCATCAAGCTGTCACAGGCGGTATCCGCGATCGGCGACCACAGCAACGACCTGTTCACCACGGTCAAGAACCTGTCGATCCTGGTCTCTGCACTACATGACAGCAGCGACTTGTTGCGACAACTGAACCAGAACCTGGCCGCGGTGACGAACCTGTTGGCCAACGATCCCGACGAGGTCGGAAATGCGGTTCGCAACCTCAACGAGGTGGCCGACGACGTGCGAAACTTTGTGGCCGATAACCGCGAGACGCTGGGGACCACCTCCGACAGGCTGGCGTCGGTGTCACAGGCGCTCAACGCGAGCCTCGACGACATCAAACAGGTTTTGCACGTCGCCCCGACAGCCTTCCAGAACTTCCTCAACATCTACCAACCCGCGCAGGGCGTATTGACCGGCACGTTGGCGGTGAACCAATTCGCCAACCCGATCCAGTTCCTGTGCAGCGCAATAGAAGCGGCCTCGCGCCGGGGCGCCAAAGAGTCAGCGAAACTCTGTGTGCAGTATCTGGCGCCGATCTTTAAGAACCGTCAATATAATTTCCCGCCGCTGGGCGAGAATCTTTTCGTCGGAGCCACGGCGCGCCCCAACGAAATTACCTACAGCGAGGACTGGCTGCGGCCCGATTATGTTCCTCCGGGGCCAGCAGCGCCCGCCCCCGCCAACCCGCCGCCGGCAAACACCCCAGTGCAGGCCTCACCCTCGCCGCTGGCGGCGCAGGCGCCGGCGGCGGCCGCCCAACCGGTGCCGACCAATCCAGCCGACGGCCTGCGCGGGATGATGGCGCCGCACGGAGGTGGGCAGTGAGCCGATCACGGTGCTTGTCGCGCGCAGCCATAGGGGTGGTGGCGGTACTTGCTTTGGCGACGCTGTCCGGCTGCGGGTTCCGCGGCGCGAATTCGCTTCCGCTGCCGGGAACCAAAGGGGGTGGCCCGGGTTCCTACACCATTCAGGCGCAGATGCCCGATGCGCAAAATCTGGAACGGAATTCCCGGGTTCGGGTCAATGATGTCACTGTCGGCAAGGTGACCAATATCGAGCTTCAGGGCTGGCATGCGTTGGTGACCATGACGATCGACGGCAACGTCGACCTGCCCGCCAACGCAACCGCCACGGTCGGGCAGACCAGCCTGCTGGGGTCGGTACACGTCGAACTGGCTCCACCGCCTTCTGGGATCTCGCCCGAAGGCAAGCTCAAAAACGGGTCGCTGATCCCACTGTCGTCAGCCGGCACCTACCCGTCTACCGAACGGACATTGGCCGCGCTTTCGCTGGTGCTCAACGGCGGCGGTCTCGGCCAAGTCCAGGACATCACCAAAGCCTTGAGCACCGCCTTCACCGGCCGCGAGGAGGACTTAAGAAGCCTGCTGGGACAGCTCGACACGTTCGTCGGCTACCTCAACGACCAAAAAAACGACATCATCGCCGCAACGGACAGTCTCAACAACCTGGTCGGTCAATTCGCCGACCAGAAGCCGGTGATCGACAGGGCGGCCAAGACCATCCCGGATGCGTTGAGCGTGTTGAAAGACGAGCGGAACGCCCTGGCCGACGCGCTCGGTGACCTCAGCAGATTCGGCGCACTTGCCGCTGACTCGGTCAACAAGACCAAGGAAAACCTGGTCAAGGAACTCAAGGACCTTGGCCCGGTGCTGCAGTCGCTGGCTGATGCCGGGCCGGCGCTGACTCGATCGCTGGATTTCTACGGGACCTTCCCGTTCCCCACGAGCACACTCAGCAAATGGATACGCGGCGACTACGCGAACCTGACTGCCATCATCGACCTGACGCTGAGCCGACTCGACTCGTCATTTTTCACCGGTACCCGGTTCGAGTGCAATCTGACTGAGCTAGAGCTGCAGTGGGGCCGCACCATCGGCCAGATGCCCAGCCCATGCATGGCGGGAAGCCAGTACAATCCCGGTAACCCGCTGGTTGTCCCCTACCACTTCGATCAGGGGCGCTGATCTCATGCTCACCAGGCGAATCAAAATCCAGCTGCTGGTTTTCACGGTTGTCAGCCTCACCGCGGGTACCATCATGTTCTTCGACTACATGCAGGTCCCGACCGTGTTCTTCGGGGTCGACCGCTATACAGTCACGGTGCAGCTCGCCCAGGCCTCTGGCCTCTATCCCGGAGGCAACGTCACCTACCGCGGAGTGGAGGTGGGCCGAGTGCGCGACGTGCGATTAACCAATAGTGGCGCCGAGGCGGTGCTGCAGTTGGATTCCGATGTTCGTATCCCCGCGGATCTGAGCGCCCAGGTGCACAGCGTGTCCGCGGTCGGCGAGCAATATGTTGAGCTGCTGCCGCGCACCGGAAAGGGGCCGTCGCTGACAAACGGCGACGTGATCCCCGTGGACCGCACCTCTATTCCGCCAAGCCTCAACTCGCTGCTGCAGGCGACCAATCGTGGCCTGAACGCGATCCCGCGCGACAACCTCAAAACGGTGGTCGACGACTCCTATGCCGCCGTCGGCGGGCTCGGCCCAGAACTGTCCCGGCTGGTGAATGGGACCTCGAAGCTCGCGATTGACAGCCGAAAGAACCTCGACGCGCTCGTGACCTTGATCGACGGGTCAAAGCCACTGCTGGACAGCCAGATTCAGTCATCGAATGCGGTGCAGGAGTGGGCCGCCCACCTGGCGACCATCACGTCGCAGCTGCGGGACAACGACTCCGCGGTCGCGGGCCTGCTTAGCACCGGCGGCCCAGCAGCTGCCGAGGCCCGGCAGTTGTTCGACCGGCTCAACCCCACATTGCCGATCGTGCTGGCCAATCTGGTCAGTGTTGGGCAGGTGGGGGTCACCTACCGGGATAACCTGGAAGCTGTCCTGGTGGAGTTACCGCAGGGGGCGGCCGACGTCCAGGCGACGGGGGTGCCCAACAGGAACACCAAACAGGATTACCTGGGTAGCTACCTCGCCTTCAACCTGAACCTCAACTGGCCGCCGCCATGCACCACGGGGTTCCTGCCCGCCCAGCAGCGGCGGTCTCCCAGCTACGAGGACTACCCGGATCCACCTAAAGGCGACCTATACTGCCGGGTGCCGCAAGACTCGATGCTCGACGTGCGCGGCGCGCGCAACCTGCCGTGTGAGACCCGCCCGGGCAAGCGCGCCCCGACGGTGAAGATGTGCGAAAGCGACGAGACGTATGTTCCCCTCAATGATGGGTGGAACTGGAAGGGTGACCCGAACGCGACGTATACCGGGCAGGATGTCCCGCAGCTCAGGCCAGGAGAGGAGCCGTCCGGGCAGGCCCCACCACCGTCGCCGCCGGGTCCGCCACCACCTCCCATCGCGGCTGTCCAATACGACCCAGCCACCGGCATGTACGTGGGGCCAGACGGGCGTATGTATACCCAAGCAGACCTGGCCCACGGGGCCACAAAGGAGCAAACATGGCAGAGCATGCTGATTCCTCCCAAGAGGAGCTGAGTGAAACGGGATCGGCGGCGATAACCTCGGCCGGACACACCGACGAGGGTTCGTCGGATTTGCCCAACCAGGTCACCTCGAAGGAGAAGAGCGCCGCGGCGGCACTCGCATCGGCGCAGGCGGCGGAAGACTTGACCGACGAAGCCGACGATTACAGCCCCGCGGTTGATGACGAAGTCGACGATGCCTCGCAAGAGGCTGCGCCAGTCAACAAGCGGATGTCGCCGCTACGGCTGGCAACAGTGTTGGGCCTGGTCACAGTCGCCGCCCTGGGGGCGCTGGCCGGGTGGTTCGGGTTTCGAATGTATCAGTCACACCAGGCCCAAGAGCAGCGCGAGTTCTTAGTGCAGGTCGCAAGGCAAGGGGCACTGAACCTGACGACGATCGACTGGCAACACGCCGATGCCGACATCCAGCGCATTCTGGACTCGGCGACGGGCACTTTCTACGACGACTTCTCGAATCGATCGAAACCCTTCATCGACGTCGTCAAGAAAGCGCAGTCGAAGTCGGTAGGAACGATCACCGAGGCGGGCGTGGAGTCGCAATCGGGCAACGAAGCCCAAGTTCTGGTTGCTGTGTCCGTGAAGACATCGAATCTCGGTGCGGCCGAACAGGATCAGCGACATTGGCGAATGCGAATCACCGTGCAAAAGGTCGGAAACGATGCGAAAGTCTCCAACGTCGCCTTCGTGCCATGAGGAACTTCCAGCTCGGCAAGCACCGAGCACTAAGTCTAAGAGCCAGAAAGAGAACCATCGCTGTGCCGGTTGAAATTGATTCCACCGCCGAGCAAGACGAGGCCACGGTCACCGAGGAGACGACTGACCAGGCCGCAAGCGCGCCAAATGACCCTCGGACGACCGGTGATGCCCAAGGCATCAGCGCAATACAAGACATTCTTGCGTCAGAGGAAGCGTCTTCCGAGGATGCGGACACTGAAACCGAGGAGCCGAAAGACGTTGAGCTCCCGGTGCGTAGGCGCAGAGTTAAATGGTCTGGGGTGTTGGCCTTCGGAGTGCTGCCCGTGCTGGCCTTGCTAGTCGCGGCGGCCGCTGGATTCCTGAAGTGGCAAGACGGGTGGATCCGCAACTCTGGAACCGCCGCGATCGAGTCGGTTGCAGCGGCCAAGGAATCCACCATCTCGCTGTTGTCTTACCAGCCCGACAGCGTGGAAAAGGATTTGGGGGCCGCCCGTAGCCGATTGACCGGCAAGTTTCGGGACTCTTACACAGACTTGGTCCGCGACGTGGTGATACCCGGCGCCAAGAAGGACCACATCTCGGCGATCGCCACCGTGCCCGCTGCCGCCTCGGTGTCGGCGACACCAAACCACGCGGTCGCTCTGGTGTATGTCGACCAGGTTGTGACCGTTGGCAATGATGCGCCTACCGACACCGCATCCACCGTCCGGGTGACATTGGACAGGGTCGGCAGCCGATGGCTGATCTCATCGTTCGATCCGATCTAATTTAAGGCTAATTCGAATACCGCAGCTGTAGATCGGGATCATTGTTGTTCGCGGCATCGATGGCAGGCAGGATAGGCGTCCTCGGTATTGGTGTCGTCGATGCCGTCGTGACCAGGCCAGCAGATGGATATCCAGAAGCAGATGATCGACTGGTGGGGTCCGATCATTGACGGGTGTTACGCCTTATCTCCAGCGGCGGGCGCGGTCGATCTCGTTCGAGGCGCCGCTGGCAGGTCCCCGATGCCGGCAATCTGTGCCAGGGCGAGCTGGTCAAGAAGTACGGTGGCGTTTAGAACGCTGACCGGTGCAGGCCGCCATCGACTTCGATCCAGCTGCCGGTGATATAGCCTGCAGGCTCGGAACAGAGATAGGCGATAAGCGAGGCGATCTCATGCGGCTTGCCCATCCGCGCCGCTGGCACTCGGGCCTGGGTCAGCATGTACTCGCGTCGTTGCTCATCGGTGCCGGCCCCCAGATTCTTATCGATGTAGGCGATCGCGTTGTCGGTTTCGATCCAGCCCGGCGCAACGGTATTCACCGTAATGCCGTAGCGGGCATATTCGTCGGACACTGTCTTGAGCAGCCCGATCGTCGATGGGCGACTGGTGTTGGCGACCGCGTGATGGATGTTGCCGGCCGGCTCCTTCGCGGTAGCCGAACCGACGTGGACGAACCGCCCCCATCCAGCGTCGCGCATACCAGGTAGCACGGCCCGGAGAAGGAAGATCTGGCTCATCGTGTGCAGTTCAAATGACTCGCGGTAACAGTTCACGTCGGTGATGTCGCCGAAATCGCCGGGCCGCTGGTACTTGGCCTGACCCACGACGATCAGCGGTGGCCCCCACTGTGATCGAACCTGGCGGACCGCATCGTCCATCTCGTCCTGGTGACTGACGTCGGCCACGAGGCCCATTGCGGCGCCGCCCTGCGCGCGGATCACATCGACCGCAGCGTCGATGTCGGATTCGGTGCGGGCGAGTACCGCTACTCGACAGCTCTCGGCAGCAAGAATTTTCGCGACCTCAAAGCCGATGCCCTTGCTTCCGCCGACGACCAGCGCGGTTTTGCCGGTGATGCGGTAGTCCACGTCTGCTCCTCGATAAACCGGGATAAGCTAGCGCCGCACGTCCATACCTGCGTCCACCTTGAGCAGGCTTCCGGTGAACGACCGCCCAGCGTCGGAGATCAAGAACAGGATCGCGTTGCTGACGTCCTTGGGCTCGATCATGGGAAGGTCCGGCAGCGCCGTCTGCATTGCGCTGACCAGGTGAGGGTTGTCCTCGATGACCTTGAACAGGGCTGGGTTCTCGGTGATCATGGGCGTCGCGCAGTTCGTCGGAGCGACCGCGTTGACCCGGATACGCGCCGGTGCAAGCATATTCGCGTATGCGCGGACGAGGCCGGTGATCGCTAGCTTGGACATCAGATAGGCGTCAGAGCCGCCGCGGCCGTCGGTGAGATCCAGCAGGGCAGCCATCGAGCTGGTGGCTACGAGGTTGCCGCCTTGGCCGCGTTCTTTGAGGTGGGGGATCGCGACCTGGAACGCGTTCCAGACGCCGATCAGCATGATGTCGATGCCGACACGAAGCGCTTCGGAGGCGTCGCTTTCGTCGGGGTTGGTCAGGATCACTCCGGCGTTCGCGATTACGGTGTCGATGTGGCCGAAGTGCTGCACACCCGCGTCGAACGCCTCTTGCAGAGCGGCCTTGTCGCGGACGTCGGCGGTACGGAACAACATCTCCCGCCCGGTCTTCTCGACCAAGCGTGCGGTCTCCTCCAATTCGTTGGCCGTTCCCAGCCTGTAGGGCACCACGTCGAGGTCTTTACAGATGTCGACACCGACGATGTTCGCGCCCGCCTCTGCGCACATCACCGCGTGCGAACGGCCCTGGCCGCGTGCGGCACCGGTAATGAATACGACCCGACCATCAAGTACCGCCATACCCGTTCCTCTCGCCGATTATTGATGATGGGGGGCACGGCGCCCAGGCGCGTAAGATCAAATGGGGTCAGCCGTCCCACGAATGGGATGCTACGCCAAGCATTTAGAATCATCAAACTAGTTGTATAATTCACGATTAGCTGGCAAGTGACGGCCTGAGCGGAAGGTCCAGTCGAGCTGTCTGTGACATTCGACTGTCATCATTGGGCGGTCGTCAATGCGCCAAACGAGGCGTGAGCAGTGACAGATCTGGAGTGTCCCCGCGTTATCGGCAACGTCGAGCCGACCGTTAGTACAGCCTACGAGGGTCAAAACCATTCGGCCAGTGCTGTTTTGCTCGAGCATCGGGGTTATCTGTTTTGTCTTAGCCACGTACGTCTACACAGCCTGGATCGTTTCCGACGCCGCGCCGGTTGAATCCGGCCCCGATCCGATCCTGGCGGACACGCGACTCACCCCTGCGGCCTTCAAATCTACCTTGCGCGGTCCGGATTGACGGTGCGTTGACTGTGACAGTCGACTGTCATAATGTGACCTCGACGCGCTGGACCAGCCCACTCAGAAAGGCGTGACCCGTGGCCGAGAACCTTTTTCTTGTGCTCACCAACCCTGTGCAGGGCCAAGACGAGGCCTTCAACACCTGGTACGACACCCAGCATGTGCCCGAGGTTCTCGACGTGCCCGGCGTGGTGGCCGCGCAGCGCTACGACCTCTCCGAGGTCACCGTCCCCGAGGACGAGGACCTCCCGGCGCAGTTGCCGCCGCCGACCCACCGCTACCTGGTGATCTACGAACTGGACCGCGACCCTGACACCGTAATGTCAGAGTTCCTGAAACGCGTCATGGCAGGCAAGCTGTCGCTGCACGAGACGCTGGACCTCACCACCATCTCGCTCACGGGCTGGAAACCTCGGGGCGAACGTCGGGTTGCTGATCAATAGTGGGTGACCTGTTGGCCATCATGCACGCCCAGCGCGCCTGCCGGCGATTCAACCCCAACGCCGATGTGCCCGACTCCGATATCGAGCAGATCCTGCAGGCCGCGGTGCACGCCCCCAGCGCCGAGAACACGCAGCCCTGGGCATTCGTGGTGGTCCGCGACCAGAAGACGCGGTCGCTGCCCGCCGAGTGGTGGACCGAGACGTGGAACGCCGGCGGGGGCGACTTTATCCGGAGCAGCCGCGACGATAAGGCGCTGATCGCCGACCTCGAATACGGCTTCAACCGGGGAGGATTCGCAGCGGCCCCGGTCGTCGTCGCCGTCTGCGTGGACACCGAACGCGTTGCCGCGATCTACGCGCCGTCGTCGATCTACCCGGCCGTGCAGAACCTGCTGCTGGCCGCGGCGGACCTGGGCTACGGTTCCTGCTTGACCACCGGACTGACGACGTTCGGCGTCGACCGCGTCCGCGAACTGCTGGGACTGCCGGGCACCCTGCTGCCGATGGCGGCTGTCTACCTCGGCGCGCTTGCGAAAAAGCTGTCACCACCGCGTCGCCGGCCCGCGGCCTCGGTGACGTTCCGAGAGCGGTACGGCAACACCTGGTGACGACCGAGTGACGAGAATCGAGCGCTGCCAATGCCTTTGGCGATAACCGAAGATCACCGCGCGCTGGCCGACGTGGCGAAGGCGATGGTGGCCGGGCGCGCGGGGACGGAGTGCGCCCGCCGCATCCTGCTCGACGCCCCGGCTGGCGGCCGTTGGTGGCTCGATGACGGGTTGTGGAAAGAGATCGTTTCCACCGGCTGGCTGGGCCTGCACATCGAGGAGCGATTCGGCGGCCAGGGCTATGGGCTGCCCGAGCTGACCATTGTCCTGGAGCAACTTGGCCGCGCGGCGATCGGCGGACCGTGCCTGCCGACGGTGATCGTGTCGTCGGTGATCGCCGAGGCCGGCACCGAAGAGCAGCGCGAGCGGTGGCTACCGCGCCTGGTGTCCGGTGAGCTGGTGGCAGGCATCGGCACGAGCAGCGACGCGGTCCGAACGGATTCTGCGATCTCGGCCGACGCCGTCGCCGCCCTGGCCGAACCCGACGCCGATGTCTTCCTCGTCCCGGTGGGAGACGACCTGATACTGGTCGAGGCCGGAGAATTCGTCACTGCTCGCCGCACCGACTCCGTGGATCTGTTGATGCGGCCGGTTACCATCCTGAGGTTGTCGTCGGCGCCCATCGCCGATGTGTTCCCGGGCGCCGCCGGGGCGGCGACCCGGATGGTGCGCCTGCTCGCCGCCGCAGAGGCCGTCGGCGGCCTGGCGGCGTGCACCGAGATGGCGACGACCTATGCGGCCGCGCGCGAGCAGTTCGGCCGGCCGATCGGCTCGTTCCAGGCCGTCAAGCATCACTGTGCGAACATGCTGGTCGACACGGAGTTGGCGGTGGCAGTCACATGGGATGCCGCCCGGGCGTGCGGGCCGGAAGCCGAGCTGGCCGCCACAATGGCGGCCGGTCACGTGCTGCCCGCCTACCAGCGGGTGGCGCTGCAGAACATACAGGTGCACGGCGGCATCGGCTACACGTGGGAGCACGACGCGCACCTCTACGTCCGGCGGGCGACGGTGTTGGTGACCTTTGTCGGTGGGCCGGAGGCGTTGCGCGACAAAGTTATCGAACTGCAGAGCCGAGGGCTGCGGCGGCGTCACACCGTGGACCTGCCACCTGAGGCCGAGCAGTACCGGCGGGCCGCAGAGGAATTCCGTGACGAGCTTAGGCGAACCGACGCCGCCGAAAAGCCCAAGCTGTGGGCCCGCAGCGGTTACCTGGTCCCGCACTGGCCCCAGCCGTATGGACGGGCCGCCGATTCCGCGGAGCAACTGGTGATCGAGGAGGTGCTCGGCGGCCTCGACAAGACGGACCTGGGACTCGGCGGATGGGTGGTGCCCACGCTGCTGCAGCACGGCAGCGCTGAGCAGGTCGAGCGCCTGATCTGGCCGAGCCTGGAAGGCGAGCTGCGGTGGTGCCAGTTGTTCAGCGAGCCCGGTGCCGGTTCGGATGCCGCCGCAGTCGCGACGAAGGCCGCGCGGGTCGACAACGGCTGGCGGGTGACTGGCCAGAAGGTGTGGACCAGTGACGCGATGAACTGCCAGCGCGGGCTGGCCACCGTACGCACCGATCCGAACGTGCCCAAGCATCAAGGCATCACGGCCATGATCATCGACCTCGCCGCACCGGGCATCCGGATCCGCCCACTCAAGGAGGCCACCGGCGAGACGTTGTTCAACGAAGTGTTCTTCGACGACGTCTTCGTGCCCGACCGTGACGTGGTCGGCGCCGTCAACGCCGGTTGGAGTGTGGCGATGGCAACGTTCGGCAACGAACGGGTGTCCATCGGCGGTGGTTCGGTGACCATCGGGCCGATGCGTTGGTCGATCTGTTGGCGCGTCACCGCGCCGGCGACCAGGGCCTGGCGCGAGAGGTCGGAGCACTGCTCATCGAGGCGTATTCGGTCGCGGCCCTTAACCTTCGGCAGGCTGCACGGGCCGTCTTCGATACCGGCCCCGGGATAGAGGGCAACATCGCCAAGCTTTTCGGTGCCGAACATGCCCAACGCGTTGCGGAACTGGCGCTTCGCATCGCCGTCCGGGCCGTTCTCACCGGCGCTGAGGGCAACATCCCGCACGACTATTTGTTTAGCCGGTGCCTGACGATCGCGGGCGGAACATCGGAGATCCTGCGCAACCTGATCGCCGAACGCATTCTCGGTCTGCCGCGCGAACCGAAGTAGATCGGAGGATCTGATGACCTGTGCCATCGCCGGGATCGGACGCACCACCTACACCCGCAAGTCCGGCCGTACCACCCGGGGCATGGCCGTGGCCGCATGCCGGGAGGCGATTGCCGACGCCGGCCTGGCACCGGCCGACATCGACGGGATCTGTACCTACATGGTCAACGATTCCGAGCAGCCGATCTTCGTCGGATGGGCTCTCGGGATCGAAGAATTAGCCTGGGCCAACGCCATGTACGGCGGCGGTAACCTGGTGGCCGACCAGATCGCTACCGCCGCAGCTGTGATCGAGGCGGGCATGTGCCAAGCTGTGCTCGTCTATCGATCGCTCAACGGCCGCTCGGGATACCGTTTCGGCCACATCGAGGGGCCGCTGCAGGCGCGGTACGACGACCAATTCGACACCGTCTCGGGGTTCATGGTGCCGCCGCAGTGGTTCGCCATGTGGGCCCGCCGACACCAGCACGAGTATGGCTCGACGTGCGAGGACCTCGGCCAGATCGTGATCACGCAACGCAAACACGCCGGCCCAAACGAACACGCGCTGCGCCGCGAACCACTCACCATGGACGACTATCTGGGCGCTCGCTGGATCAACGAACCGTTCCGGGTGCTGGACTGTACGTCCGAAGTCGACGGTGCGGTGGCGATCTTGATCACTCGCGAGGACGTGGCGCGCAGCGCCAAGCAGCCACCGGTGTGGCTGGTCGGATCGTCGAACTCTCAAAGCGGGGCAGGCTGGACGGAATGGGACGATCCCACCGAAATGTATGCACGCACAGCCGGTCCGAAGATTTGGGACAAGACCGGACTGAGTCCATCGGACATGGACGTCGCGTGCGTGTACGACTGCTTCAGCTACACGGTAATGGCGACGATGGAGGGCTACGGCTTCTGCGAGAAAGGTGAAGTCGGGAAGTTCTTCTCCACCGGGCGCGCGACCTACGGCGGCGACGTGGTGGTCAACCCGCACGGCGGCCTACTGTCCGAGGGCTATATCCATGGGCTGAACCACCATTACGAGGCGGCGCTGCAACTGCGCCACGCCGCGGGCGTGCGCCAGGTCGACAATGCGCAACTCGCGCTGGTCACCGCCGGCGGCGGGCCCTTCGGCGGGGCGAACGTCTACAGCAAGGAGCACCCGTGAAGAATCCCGCGCTGGCGGCGCCTGTTCCGGTGCCCGACCCTGACTCGGCGCCTTTCTGGGAAGGTCTGAGAAACGGGAAGTTGATCCTGTGCCGCTGCAACGACACAGGGAAGTGGATACATCCGCCATTGGAACGCAGCCGGTACACGGGTGGTCCCGTGCATTTCGAGGAGGTCAGCGGTGACGGCACGATCTTCAGCTATATCGTCGTCCGCCAGGCCCTTGTCCCGGGCCGTGTGCCGCCTTACGTCGTTGGGCTCGTCGAATTGGCCGAGCAGCCGGGCCTCCGGATCAACGCCGTCATCGATGCCGATCCGGCCGATGTCCGGATCGGCGAGCCGGTAGAGCTGCGCGTCGCCGATCTCGGGGAAACCGGTTACCGCATACCCGAATTCGTTATCAAGTAGCCAGCATAGGGAGCAGCGCATGGGCAGAATGGACGGTCGCGTCGCCTTTATCACCGGCGCAGGCAAGGGCCAGGGCCGATCCCACGCGGTGCGATTGGCCGAGGAGGGGGCTGACATCGTCGGTGTCGATATCTGTCGCCAACTCGACGGCGTGCTGTATGCGATGGCCACACCGGAAGACCTCGACGAGACTGTCAACCTGGTGGAGAAAACCGGTCGGCGGATGATCGCCCGCCAGGCTGACGTCCGCGACCGCAAAGCGCTGCAGGCCGCCTTCGACGACGGCGTAGCGGAATTCGGCTACATCGATACTGTGGTTGCCAATGCGGGGATCCTGTTGAACCGGGTGGACGAACCCGATCCCGAGGCGGCGTGGGAACTCGGCATTGGCGTGCTGCTCACCGGTGTCTGGAATACCCTTCAGATCGCCAGCGCCCACATGCTGAAGTCCGACCGTGGCGGCGCCATCGTGGCCACCAGTTCGATGGCGGGTCTGAAGGCCCTCACCGACGGCAGCGGCGGCGCGGATGCCTACGCCGCGGCCAAGATCGGCGTCACCGGACTGGTGCGGGCCTACGCCCAGCGCCTGGCAACAAAGAACATCCGCGTCATGGCGATCGCGCCGACCGGGGTCAACACCTCCATGATCATGGAGAACCCGGCACTGTTCGAGGTGATCGCCCAGCACGAACATCTAGCCAAGGCGATGGCCAATGCCCTGCCGGTCACGGTGATCGAACCGGCCGACGTCTCCGAAACCGTGTTGTTCCTGGTGTCGGACAGTGGCCGGTACTACACCGGCACAACGCTAATGCTCGACGCCGGCATGAATATGACCTGAGGCGGGCTAGTGCTGGTCTGGCGCCGCAGGATCAGCTCAACAGCTTGCCGGTGCCCAGGTCCAAATAGGCCTCGGCGAAGCGGCTAAGCACCGCGTTGACGACCTCGACCGAATACATCTGGTCGGGCGCGATCGCCCACATGCAGAAGCCCCAGGCGGGGCTCTGGCGAAACGCGGCCCACATCGCTTCGCGGTCGGGTACCGAGGTGACACCGGCGTCGAGCAGCCGGCCGCGGTAATTGTCCAGCAGCTCGCGCTCGTGGGCCCGCCGAAGCTCCGGCGACAGCGCGCCGATCAACGCATAGCCGACGTCGTGTGACCACGAGCCGCGCCGAACCAGCTGCCAGTCAAGGACGCCCATTTGGCCGTTGGGCAACGCATACGTGTTGCGTGGATGTGGGTCGCCGTGCAGCAGCGTGATCGGATCGCGGGCCACCCGCTCCTGGAGTCTCCAGAACGCCGCCTCCATTCCGTCCATGTCGGTGCCTGCGGCATCGAGCAGCGCCTTCTTGTACGGGGCCTCGATGAGGGCGCGGATAATCGCAAACCCGTTGTCGCGCAGGAAGTCTGCGAACCCGCCGGTGACGGGATGCTGCAGCCAGGACAGGTCGCCGCCGTCGGCCAGCCGCGGGCTGCCCCAGAACGGGGCATGCACTCGGCTCAACGTTGCCAGCAGCGCGTCGACCTGCTCGACGGAAAGCCCGGCTACCGCGTCGGGGACCTGCGCGCCGCGCAAGGTGATGTCCTCGCCGATGATGAGAAACTGCGATGGACCGTCCAGATGCTCGGCGAAGTATGTCGTCATGGTCTCGACGTCCAGGTCCGGACGAAGGTCACGGTAGAACCTGGTCTCGTCGTCGTACAGCACGGTCCCGCCACCCCCTTCGGACAGCGATTCGTCGAAGGCCTCCGGCAGTTCGTGTACCGTGCTCAATTGCGTTTTGACGAAGAGCCGCTGCGGAAGCCGGGTATTTGGATCCGCATAGTTCACATCGAAGTGCAAGTGCGAAGTGGTGCCCTGCCAGGTGTGCCCCACCGTGACGCCGGTTACCGCCACGTCAGGGTCGTGTCGGCGCAAAAGCGACGTCAAAACATCGGGCGTCACGTCATCGGCTGACTGAAGCATGACTCGCAGGGCTTGGCCGGTCATCTCAATCCTCATCGTCGACCTTAAGAATGACAGTCGACTGTCACGTTATCACCGAAGCATAGGTAAGGAGCCGATTTGGCACCTGCTTAGAACGGTTGACTAGGCGTTGACACGTAATTGGGTATGGGTCTTGAGGGTCAAGAGTCCACTGATGGTTTGGACGCTGTAGTTGATGGCGTCGCCGCAGCGGCGGCGTTCGCGGAGCATTTGTCAGTCTTCGAGCCGGCGATGACGTGTTCGACGCGGGCTCTGATGCGGCGATAAGTGTGGTAGAGGTCATTGCGGATGATGCGGCCGGTCTTGTCGCGCCGCGGCGAAGTGATCGACTTGATGCCGCGGTAGCCGCCGTCGCCGAGGACGACACAGCCGTCAAGAAGCTGTGCCACAGTGTGTGAAGGGCAAGCACAACGTCGTTGCGGTTACCGGGCCAGCAGCGGTCAACGACAACGACCCGGTGGGCTTGGGCGCAGGTGAATTCGCCTTGCTTGACGAGCAGATCGTCGCAAATCGATGCTGAACGGGGAAACGATCGGACCCAACGGTGCGCTGCGGATGGCGCCCCGCTAACCGCGGTGAAGGTCAGCTGGCCTTCGCGCGTGGTCGCCGCTTGGCTCGCTTTGTGGTCGCAGTCGGCGGCACGACGCGAAACAACGCCGTGATCATGGTGGGCACCTCGTCGGAGCGGTCACCGGGCAGGAACAGCATCGACATGACGCTGCGCAAGAACAGCTCACCGAGTTGGCGCTTCGTCAACGCCCCACTGAGTACCAGCGGCGATTCGTCGGCGGCCGGACCCAACGCCGCGGTGACCGCGTCGACGAGTTTCGGGAATGTCTCGCGAATAAACCACAACGTGAAATCGGGTGCTACATCGAGCATCCGGACGAAATTCCCACCGGCGGCGCGGTTGGCGATGATGGTGTCCAACACCACCTGGACACGGGCGGCGGGGTCGGGGTTGGCCTCGATCGCAGCCGCAAACGCGTCGGCGACACCGTCTTCGAAATACCGGCCCAGCGTGGCCAATACATCGTCTTTGCTGGTGAAGTAGCGGTAGAAGGTGCCGCGGGCTACACCAGAGGATTCGCAGATGTCACTCACCGAAAGCTTGTGTATCCCTTGCCGGGTGATCGCCTTCATCGTGCCGGCCACGATTTTCTCGACGGTCTTCTCCGACCGCTGATCACTTCCAGCCATGTGTCATTTCACCTCGTTAGCAAGCCACTCAGCCACGGAATGGCGCCACGATTGCTGCGTCTTTGTGACCGACTGGAACAACCTGATCACTTGATGTGCTACTTGTCTAAGTATGGCTCATGCCGCATCAATATCCGGGACCGGCGCGCGCCGATGTGAGCAAACCCACGTTCACCGCGTCACCCGTCTCACCTGTGCAGGCAGGAATGGCAGCCTCAGGTCACTCGCTCTCCCACGGTACTTGCGGAGTAGCCCGATACCCTCGATTTCCGTCTCGGCGACATCGCCAGGTTGCAGGAATCGGCCGTCCTCACGGCCGACACCGGCGGTCGTCCCGGTGAAGAGCAGGTCACCGCAACGCAACTCGACGCGCTCATTGACACAGCTGATCAGTTCGGGCAAGGACCCGCCAATAGTGTGTTGGTCCACACCGCCGATCAACAACGCCAACGCGTCCGCGTTGGTGGTGAGTAGTGCCGGCGCCGCACAGCCGCCCGCGACGTCGAGGGCGGTCAAAATACTCTGCGGTAGCGACCGCCTTGCCGATCAGCTCCCGGCCCGTGACGGACCCGAACGCGTCGGCCACGGCCGGCCAGTCGCTGCCGGCATGGACGTCGCTGATCCGTTCCAGCCACCTCATGCGCGTTCCGGGAGGGATCAAGCACGACTGATCCAGCCCGGTCATACGTCAGCCCACACCCGGAGGCAGACCCAGATCCGTTGTCAAACCTCGGAATCCCAGCTTGTCACCGAGGATGTGAAGCTGCCGCCGAGCTTGGCAACGATCCACGGTGGGAGGCGCTTTGGCATTGGCGTCGGCACTATGCGGGCGCCGCGTTCCTTCAGCAGAGCTTCGTAGGCCGTGGTGTCCCCGTTGAACGGCGGCCCCTCACCAGCGATGAATCCGTATAACTCACAGCCTTCCGGGCCGGCCTCCCATGGGCCGAATACATCGCCCCACTCAAGCATGATGTGAGTGCCTGGCCCGCAGACCACGTCACCGCAGCGAAGCTCACCCGACAGGATGAAGTTGCTGTGATCGCCGGTGTGGCCATGTCGGGGTGAGATGGCTCCCGGATCCCACTTGTTCCAGAACGCGAAATATCGCGGCGACATCTCGATCCACTTCTCCCAGATCGACGCCGTGCGACCGTCGTCGAATTCGTACCGCAGCATCTCCTCGGCCGGAACGTCGTCGAGGTGTTTGATCGACGGACCACCCCTCATAGCCGCACCACCTTTCATGCCGCGCGGGCTGCACAGATCGTCCGGTCGTGACACAATCTGTCAAGAATGTTATCGGAGGGGCGGATTCGGCCCGGTATCCGATGGGATGCGCCTGATGAACATCGTCGTCGGCTACGAGGGTGAACTCGGACTGTTTTTCACCGCCGACCGCGACGCGCTCCCCGATCCGTGCACTACAAGCAGTGCATACGCGACGCATTCAACAGCTTGCGCGATGTGGCGCGCTCACATCAACCAGTCCGGTCAGTCCGCAAACACCCGAAGGGGACCTCATGACAACACGCCAGCCGGCAGTTCCCGGGCGGCCGGCCGTCGGGTACATGCGTCTGCGACGGCAACTGCTGGAGCTCAGGGCTCCAATGGAGGCGGCGGCTTATGTCCTCACGCGGTCGATTCTGACGAGGCTGCACTCTGCGGGCGAGCCACACGCGGTTCTCGTGTTGCCCGGCGGCATGGGCGGCGACGGATCCACAGCCCACCTGCGGTGGGGTGTTAGCGGGCAAGGGTATTCGGTTCACGGCTGGAACCAGGGCCGCAACCTCGGACTCGACCAGACGCAGTTGGCGGGCCTGCGGGGCCGGGTCGACGACTTGTACGCCCTGCACGACACACCCATCACCGTCCTCGGCTGGAGTCTGGGTGGTATCTACGCCCGCATGCTCGCCCGGGAGCGGCCCGAACGAATACGTCAGGTGATCACGCTCGGCAGCCCATTCCGGATGCTCGCCCACGACCAGTTCGCGCACATACCCTTTGGGCGCCAAAACTGGGAGCGATTCGTTGCACGGCACTGCGCAGAGCTTGACCTGTTGACGGTGCAGGAGCACGAACGTCCCCCACTGACGGTGCCCGCGACGGCGGTGTACAGCCGCAACGACGGCTTCGCCCCCTGGCACTTGAGCATCGATGAGACCGGCCCCAACGCCGGTAATCCGTGCGCCGAGAACGTCGAGGTCCGCAGCAGCCATATCGGCCTGGCGTCGAACCCCGCCGTGTTGGCCGTCATCCTTGACCGCCTCGCCCAACCCCTGGGTCAGTGGAGGCCGTTCAAGCCCATACTGGCCATGCGGCCGTTGTATCCGCCACCTGCGACCTGGATTCATCCGGATAAGCGGCAAACCCGCAAGACCAACAACGGTGACTGTTCCAGGCCAGTAGCCGCCGACCTGCGTAGACGGCCAACAGGCCGCAACAGCCGTCGTCCTGATATCCGGGCGCTTTGGCCCCAACTCGACACCAGCCATCGGCAAGCTCGGCGCAGGATGACGACTCTGGTCGGCTCCCTGGACGTCGGCCGCGCGCGGCTAACGCGGCTCTTTTTCGGGCGGAGCAGGGGATGTGTATGAGGGTTGGCAAGTTCCTACGTGGCCTGAGTATGTGTTGCGCAGGTTCCGGAGACACCCGTCACGGCAACAACGGCGGGGTATCGATTCCGAGTTCACCCAGCCGTGTGAAATAGCGCTCCAGATTGTGCATCTTCACTTCTTCGTACCCGCGGATCAGTTCGGGGGCGCGAGCAATGGCCACGGCCCTGCCGTAGTTCTCGGCGGTGAGCGACGACAAGAGTTCGAGGACAGTTGTCTCGTAATGTGCGGCGATTCGACGCTCCAGGCGTCGCATCCGCGTGTGACCGAACGGGTCGAGAACCGTGCCCCGGAGGAACTTGCCCTTCGCCAACAGCCGCAACATAAAGTGTGTGCGGGGCCCCAGGCTGATCTTCTTGCGGCGCCCGAGCGCCTTTAGCAGCGGCGGATGCAGCTTGTAGGTTAGCTTTCCCCCGCCTGGGACCTGACTTTGGACGAAGTGCCGGAAGTCGGGATCGGTCAGCATCCGCGCTACCTCGTACTCGTCCTTGTAGGCGAGAAGCTTGAAGAAGTACGTGACCACCGCCTCGGAGAGTTCGGTGCGATCAGTGACTCCGCGTTCCCGATTCCACACCTGCTCTACCACGTTGACCAACCGCGCCGCGGTGCCATTGCTTTGGTAGGCGACAAGCTCCGCGGTGCGGCGTGCCAATATGTCGCGGGTCGTGTCCATCACCGTGCACGAGTCGAGCAGGTGGCTGGGTATCTTGACGTCGCGTCGGGGCGGCCGTCCCGACGGGGCGGTGGCGCTCTGAAAGGCCTCGGGGTTGTCCACCGCGACGCGTCCCCACCGGAACGCGGTCTGATTGGCCTGCACGGCGACACCGTTGATGGCGATCGCGTCTTCGATCGCCCTGGCGCTGATGGGGATCGCGCCGAGCTGATAGGCGGCGCCGATAAGCAGGAAGTTGGCCGGTGTCGTGCTGCCGAACAGGTGCTCGGCGGCGCCGAGCGCGTCGAACGAAATCAGCGAGCGGGTGTGCACATCGAGCCGGGACAACAGGGCGTCGGTGGCCGGATAGCCTATGGCGCTGTTGTAAACCATGTCGCCGGTTGGGGTCTGACTGGTCGAAGCGACGGCGATCGTGCGGTCAGGACTGCCGTAGCCGACGTTCTCTGCGTCGACGGCGGTGAGAAGGTCAAACGCGAGAACGCAGTCGGCCGATGCCGGGCTGATGCGGTTGGACGACTCAACGGCCTCGTTGCTCAGCCGCAGGTGCGATGTCACCGGACCCGCCTTCTGGCTCAGGCCGGTCTGGTCGAGCCCTTCAACGTGTAATCCGTTGCGCAGAGCGGCCATCGCCAGCACTTGGTTGACGGTCACGATCCCGGTCCCGCCGATGCCGGCCAGAAAGATGTTGTAGGCACCGTTGATGTCGATTCGCTTCGGATCGCTGACCGTCGGTGGCGACGGAGCCTGCGGCGGCGCCGTTGCGGCGCGTGACCGCGGCAGTTCCACCGTCACGAACGACGGGCAGTTACCGTCTAGGCACGAGTAGTCCGTGTTGCAGGTGCTCTGGTCGATCTGCGTTTTTCGCCCCAGCTCCGTCTCGATCGGTTGCACCGACAGGCAATTGCTTTTCACGCCGCAGTCGCCACAGCCCTCGCAGACCGCCTCGTTGATCACGACGCGGGTCCTGCGCTCGGGCAACTTGCCGCGCTTGCGTTTGCGACGGGCCTCGGCCGCGCACTGCTGGTCGTAGATCAGCGCGGTGACCCCCTTGGTGTCCCGCAGGAGTCGCTGCGCCTCGTCGAGGCGGTCACGGTCCCAGACCAGAACGCCTTTGGCGAACGATGCACCCTTGTGCCGCTTGGGCTCATCGGCGCAGACGATCACCTTTCTGACACCGTCAGCGACGAGCTTGTGTGTCAGCTCGGGCACCGTCAGTCCGCCCTCGACCTCTTGTGCGCCGGTCATCGCGACCGCGGAGTTGTACAAGATCTTGTAGGTGATATTGACTCCTGCGGCTACGCAGGCCTGCACTGCCAGCTGGCCGGAATGGAAATACGTTCCGTCGCCGACGTTTTGGAAGATATGCTCGACATCGGTGAAGGGGGACTGGCCGATCCACTGCGCGCCCTCGCCGCCCATCTGGGTGAGCCCGGTGACCTGGGAGTCGGTGCGCGAGGACATCGTCACCAGGGTGTGACACCCGATACCGCCACCGGCCAACGAGCCTTCCGGGACGGCGGTGGAGCGGTTGTGCGGACAGCCCGAGCAGAAGTACGCGATGCGCTCGGTGGGCAGCACGGTCAACTCGAGGCTGGGCGGCGGCGGAGCGGCCAGGGCCACTCGTCTCTTGAGAACCGTGCGTAGCGGGCCGGTCAAACGGGCGGCGGTCAATTGGCCGTTCGGCGGAATCAGGGCGCGTCCGTCGGGTCCGCGCTTACCCAGAACCTGCGGCGCGTCGCTGCGTCCATACAGGATGTCCTTTACCTGGAGCTCGACGAACGCGGTCTTGTCTTCGACGACGAGCACCTGCTCGACGCCACGGGCCAGACGGCGCACTTTGTCGGCGCCCAGCGGGTAGGGCATGCCGACCCGCAGGATCCGAATTCCGTTGCGCGCGACGTCGTCTTCGGTCAGGTCCAGGGCGGAAAGGGCTTCGCGGACCGAGTCGTACGCGGTGCCGACGGCCACGATTCCGAGCCACGCATGAGCCGGATCCACCTCGATGGTGTCGATCTCGTTGGCGGCGTTGAAGGCCTCGACCATCGCCCATCGGGGCCCATATAGATCGGCCTCGGCCAGCACACTGTCGGGTGGTGCGGCAGGTATGTGCTGCCGATACGACCACGGCCGGCCTTCCCACTCGATCGACGGAACCGTGATGCCGAAGTCGGTGAAATCGCTGTCCAGAGTCCAGACGCCGTCGGCGACGTCGGCCACGACCTTTAGCGCGGGCCAGCATCCCGATGCGCGGGACAACGCGACGCCGTAGAGGCCGAATGCAACGATCTCTTCGGCATTGCGGGGAAAGAAGATGGGCATGGACAGCGCCGCCAGCGAGCGTTCACTCGCCACGGGGACGCTGGACGATTTCGCCGCCGGGTCGTCGCCGACCAGGGCTAGCGCTCCGCCGCCCGGGTTCGCGCCGTACATGACAGCGTGGCGCAGTGCATCGCTGGCACGGTCCAGACCGGGACCCTTGCCGTACCAGACGCCGACGACGCCGTCGTAGGAGCGGGTACCGGTGGGCAGTTCGAGCTGGCTTCCCCACACCGATGTGGCGGCGAGCTCTTCATTCACACCAGGGACCAGGCGCACGTCGTGTTCCGACGCCAGTTCGGGCAGGCTCGCCAGCAGTTGGTCAAGCCCGGCTAGTGGGCTGCCCTGATAACCCGAGACAAAAGTGGCAACCCGCCGACCCGCGCGGGCATCGCGTTCGTGTTGCTCGACTACCTGCCGTGCTATGGCCTGGACACCGGTAAGTAGCACCGGACCGGAGCGCGGGCGATACCGGGCAGCGAGGGTCGAGTCGATGACCACCGACTCGGCGGTCTGCGTTGTCGTCATAGCGTTTCACCGCCCATCGGTTCAGTTGTCGCCACACAGCAGGTGACTCGGACGTATACATAACTGTGGCTCTGATGGATAATCGGGTCAACTAATCTCGTATCAACTATTCAGAATGGTCAGCCAGTGGGCTGCGTCACGTTTTGGGGTGAGTGAATTGGTCAGCATCGATCGACTTGATGCCGAGTTGCTCGAGACGCTTACTAGCGATGCGCGCGTGGGTGTGGTGGAGCTGGCATCGAAGCTAGGGATCTCCCGAAACACCGTGCAGTCGCGACTGAAGCGGATGGAAGAGGGCGGGTTACTCACCGGTTACCGACCCGAACTCGATCTGGCCCGGGCGGGGATATCGACCCAGGCATTCATTGGCCTCGAAATACAGCAGGGTCGACTCGCGTCGATCGTGGCCGCCCTTGCCGCTATGCCTCACGTGCTGGAGGTCCACGCCACGACTGGTCGCGAAGACTTCCTGGTCCGCGTCGCGACGCAGACGCAGGCCGAGTTGCAGGAGCTCATTGAGCAGATCCTGTTGATACCAGGGGTAGTTCACTCCACCACGACGTTGGCGTTGACCACGCCGTTGCCCTACCGGACGGTGCCGCTGCTCAAAGACGTCACAAGCGGCTCGGGCTGGGGACGTTCGACTCCTGCACAGAGGGCCGTAACTCCACGTCGACCAGCGGATGCGCGCACCGGCGGCAGCCTAGCCAACGGACGACTGGGTAAGGAACGGGGTGCCGACCGTCGACGTTGACATCAAACATCGCTGCGTTGCAGAAGTTGTCGCTGAACCCTTCTTTGGCTTGTGATCCCAGACATGGCCCACCTAGTAAGCGATTAGAAGAGAGTCCACGGTATTGCGGCGGTCGATTTGCCATCGGGCGTGTAGCGGCGGGATCAGGGCCTTGGACGTCGGCCCACTCCTTAGGAAATCGTTGAGTTGGGTACACATCGACATGCCGACCAGTTATTTCCGCACCTCGAAAATGCAACTCTCCCAACGCCATACCCGTGATGTGGGTGGCGCTGCCGACGGCGCCGGGGCATTCCTGCACGGTAGGATCCTGCACATGCGAGTCCAGGTCGACGCCGTTGTGCGAGTCCACAGGCGCACCAGGGGGCGACCCCCGTGATGGTTCGACGGATTGGGTTGGTGCCGCAGCACGGTACGAGGCTGAGCCCCTTTGGATTGCAAAGGTTCAGCAGATCACTCAGGGCGAGATCATGTTGACGAGCTAAGTGAAACGCCCTGACTCTGTCGGAGGCTCGGGTTATTGGATTCCGACCAGGGGTTGGTCGGTCCGTTGTGCATCGTAGAACGCGGCTTCGAACTCGGTCGGAGGAACGTCAGCGAGGTAGCTGTGGAGGCGGCTGGTGTTGTGCCAGTACACCCACCCCAGGGTGGCCAGCTCGACGTCCTCGACGGTTTTCCAGGGCCCGCTGTGGGCCGGTCCGTAGATCAGCTCGGACTTGTAGTAGCCGTTGACGGTCTCGGCCAGAGCGTTGTCGAAACTGTCCCCGATGGTG
>NZ_LQOU01000050.1 GCF_002102155.1 Mycobacterium europaeum | reverse complement strand
CTACGATGCACAACGGACCGACCAACCCCTGGTCGGAATCCAATAACCCGAGCCTCCGACAGAGTCAGGGCGTTTCAAAGCATGTATGCTGCGCTTGCCAATAGGCGGCGGCACAATGTCCCGCGTTCATCCGATCGAAGTAGGCACCGTCATTCGCGCGGGCCTCGGCTGCGCCCATATGGCCGTACAGCTCCTGGTACATACCGCAGCGGAAGGGGATCGATGTTCGCGGCACTAACCGATGAAGAGTCCATGCTGGTCGACACGGTGCGGGCGTTCATCGACCGTGAGGTCAAGCCGACCGTGCGCGAGGTGGAGCACGCCAACGAATATCCGGAGCCCTGGATCGAGCAGATGAAGCGCATCGGAATCTACGGGCTGGCGATCCCGGAGGAGTATGGCGGGTCGCCGGTGTCGATGCCGTGCTACGTGGAAGTTACCCAGGAACTTGCGCGCGGGTGGATGAGCCTCGCCGGGGCGATGGGCGGCCACACCGTAGTCGCGAAACTGCTGGCGCTGTTCGGCACAGAGGAGCAGAAGCAGAAGTATCTGCCAGTGATGGCGACGGGCCAGATGCGCGCGACGATGGCGCTGACCGAGCCGGGGGGCGGCTCGGATCTGCAGAATATGACAACCACCGCCCTTCGCGACGGTGATGAGTTAGTGGTCAACGGATCCAAGACCTGGATCAGCAATGCCCGCCGGTCCGGGCTGATCGCGCTGCTCTGCAAGACCGACCCGAACGCGACGCCGCGGCACAAGGGCATCTCCGTCGTCCTGATTGAGCACGGCCCGGGCGTGATCGTGTCACGCGATCTGCCCAAACTCGGCTATAAAGGCGTTGAAGCCTGCGAACTGACGTTCAACCACTGCCGCGTGGCGGCGTCGGCCGTCTTGGGCGGCGAGCCGGGTCGGGGCTTTTCGCAGATGATGAAAGGCCTAGAGACCGGCCGCATTCAGGTGGCGGCGCGCGCGCTCGGAGTCGCAACGGCGGCGCTCGAGGACGCGCTCGCCTATGCACAGCAACGGGAGAGCTTCGGCCAACCGATCTGGAGGCACCAGGCTGTCGGCAACTACCTGGCCGACATGGCGACCAAGCTCACCGCCGCTCGCCAGCTAACCCGGTATGCCGCCGAGCGGTACGACAGCGGCGAACGCGCCGACATGGAGGCCGGCATGGCAAAGCTGTTCGCGTCCGAGGTTGCGATGGAGATCGCGCTGAACGCGGTGCGCGTCCACGGCGGCTATGGCTATTCGACGGAGTTTGATGTCGAGCGCTACTTTCGCGATGCCCCGCTGATGATCGTCGGCGAGGGCACCAACGAAATCCAGCGCAACGTGATCGCCAGCCAGCTCGTCGCGCGCGGCCGCTGTTGACGAAACGGAACCCGCCGGGTTAGCACGACTACGGACGCAGCCGACTCCATCGCGAGTGCCCCACGCCAGTTGGGGTCGACGGCGCGCTGCGCGAACTCGATGAAGCGATCACCGGAGCCGTAAGCATCGGCTGACCGTCTGACACCCGCCGACGCAGGGGTTTGTAGTGGGCTGAAAGGTCCTGCCCGGCTTTTGAGTCCCGTGTCTCACACTGGCGCCGCTGGGGCGCACACAGAGCCGATCGGCTGGCGCTATAGGGGTCATTTCATGGGGCCAAGATGGGGCCAACGCATTAGACGAGCTGATCCAACACGTCCGAATGCCGGTCGCGCGTCTGGTCTGACCAGCTGAAACACATTGGTGTAGGCCAGAACTCCGCCTGAAAAGCGGAAGGTCGGCGGTTCGATCCCGCCCCTGGCCACCAGTCTTGAGCTGCACGGACACGGTGACAGCACTCTATGGACGATTCGGTGTGTCCGGTTCTTGTCCGCTCGTCTGGTTCGCGGCGGAGCTATGGAGCCGGTCAAGGTTTGTGGCTACGCGGTCGAGTTCATCTGAATAGAGGTCGCTGTAGATGTTACTTCGCCAAACGGTGGCTTCCTCAGGTCCAACAACTGGCGCCGACACGTCCGCTGGTCTCATGCTCTGCAGACAACACATCTGGCGCCCTTGACGATTCACGACCTACGCCACACGTACGCCAGCCCGGGCTTCCGGGCTTCCGGGCAGACGGTTGGCATCCACCCATCAGCCGAAGCACCACAGCTCTCCCACCCGTGACGGCGTTATGTGCGGTGGCGGAAGGTCAGCTGCAGCACCGCGGGTCGAGCACCACGCACAGGGCGGCCATCGCGTCGTGGTGGGGACGGTGATAGACGTTCATGCCGCGGCGTTCCGACTCGACGAGGCCCGCGTTACGCAGTTGGCCAAGGTGGTGGCTGACGGTTGATTCGGTTAGTTCGACAACGGCGGCCAGGTCACTGGTGTTCTCCTCGCCCGCAGGCGAGCTGAACAGCAAGGACATGATCTTGACCCGCGCGGGATCTGCCAACGCCTTCAGGCGCAAGGCCACTCGCAGGGCATCGTCATCGCTCATCGGGCCGGCCGCCAGCGGCGCACAGCAGGCCGGCGCGGTGATGTCGACCAGGGGCAACGCCTTCGGCATGACTCAATCTTGCCATAGGGGTTTGACATATATCAAAAGGGTGGCATCCTGAGCGTGTTGCACCAATTCGATATATGTCTTACACATAGGGAAGGTCGGTCCATGTCCCGCGTACAACTGGCCCTCAATGTCGACAACCTTGACGAGGCGATTTCGTTCTACTCCAAGCTGTTCAATACCGAACCGGCGAAGCGCAAGCCTGGGTACGCCAACTTCGCGGTGGCTGAGCCGCCGCTGAAGCTGGTGCTGCTGGAGAACCCCGGGAAGGGCGGCACGCTCAACCACCTCGGGGTGGAGGTCCCAACCAGTGAGAAGGTGCATGAGGAGATCGCCCGGTTGCAGGGCGAGGGCTTGTTCACCGACGAGGAGATCGGAACGACCTGTTGCTTCGCCACTCAAGACAAGGTCTGGGTCACCGGCCCGGGCGGGGAGCAGTGGGAGGTCTACACGGTGTTGGCCGACTCTGAAACATTCGGATCAAGCCCCCAACACGGCGACCGTGAAACCGACGGCGCTGCGTGCTGTGGCGGATCGCCGGCTGATGGCGAAAAGGCAACGGCGGTCACGTGTTGTTGACTGTGACCGCAGCGGCGCGGACGGCAGTGCTGCCGTCCCGCCCGCCGCTGCCGCGCATTGGTGTGGTCCATGCGTTACAGGCGTAACGGCTATTTTATGCCGGTCAATATTGATGTATGCAAAGTCATTTGCGCCGTCGATCGCAGGGCGGGGATGTGCCTTCGCCCGCCGGTGCGTGAGCCGCTCTCGGCGGTCGCGGCCATTGAGTTGGCGCGAGGTTGAAGGCGCTACTGAGTGAATCGAACTGTGCTGAAACAACTCTCGCAGCTGCTTGGAACTGGCACCACAGTCCTGGGAGCTGACCATCAAGATCTCCGTGGGCCCAACGAAGAAACGGGATTGAGCAAATGGATGAGGGTGCGGTTGACTCCGACGGGTTGAGGTACCCGCCCCGTCAACGCGGAGTGCTCAATCTCATCGAAGCAGGTCTTGATGTTTCCCTCGACGACCCACTCGTAATACCTGGACCACGTTGCGAGATAACGCATCTCGGCCACTGGATCAATGAGCTCGCTGCTGCGATACTCAAGCTCACACGCCGGCTGGAACGGGCTCGAACCGCCGAGCCAGCCCGCGCAAAAACGAGGTGGGGCTAGTAGGTCTGGATGATTCGTACGCGGGACGCTTTCGAACATGGTTTGGTCGGATGATTGCCGTGAGCACCAATTTAGGTGGTCATTGAAACCTCGGTTTGCTCACGCCTCGGCCAGGAACCGGGTCAGATAGAACGGTTCAACGGGGCCGATTTCGACCCCGGCTCCTACCGGGCCGGAGGCTTCCTGAAACCGGCTATCGAGATGGGAGTTTTCATGATCCCAGACGGATTCCCAGACGCCGTGCATAAGATAGGCGCGCAACTCGCCATCAGGGGCTGCGTTGCGCAGTATCTCGGTCGATAACGCCTTACGATAAAGTCGATTATTCTTGCTGCCGGGTTGGCCGATGCCACTTGGATCATCATTTGGCTGATAGGTCTCTTGCGCCACCTCGAGAAGTGGGAGAACGAGCTTTTCCCATTCGAGGTGTCCGGAATCTGCGACCATGACATGGTTCACGACCGTCACGGTGTCGTACTCGTGGGCTTCGACGGGATGACGCAGGAAGTCCGTCATTTCCATGGTGGTCGTATAAATGCCCGCGCGGTTGCCGGCGGCGATGGTTTGGAACACACTGCGATAGACGCTCATGGGCTGGGGAGATTTGGCGACCCCGGTCGAAGTTTGCTTAACGGCGTGAAGAAATGGCATCACAGCTCGGTCGAAGTCCTCGTCGATCTTGGATGCCCGGAGTTGCGTGTAATCGGCAAAGCGAATGAACAGGGAATAAAAATATGGTTGCGAATGGCTCCTGACGCCGTCGAGATAAGCTTCGGCAAGGACGCCCTTATAGGCCTCTGGGTAGTTTTTCACCATGGTCGAGTCGCCGCTCATCTGCTTGAGCATGAGGCTCAGAAAGCCCGGCGATTGGCGCCATGTCGAAGCCCGCTCCCTCAGCGCCCCCGTGGTGGCGTCATGTTCCGGGCCGGCAACGCGAAACTCAAAATACAGCGTCACAGGCCCCTCAGGCGCGGCCGGGGTCTTAGGTGCCATTTGTGTCATATCCCTACGTTAACCAGCCTTCCAACGCCCTGCCGATGGCCGCGGTTACGCCCGTCGCAAGGTGGCGAAACCGGGCCGCTTCCCCATCGGCTGGCGTGCGTTGGCGCAAAGTCCCGACTGGCCACACTGCCGCGCTCGCCCGCAGTCGTCCCTCGAACCGATTGCTCGGCGGCGTAGGACAGTAGCCTCGTCATCCTCGGGTTCCCCGTGCAGCGTGAGCGGTCACCCGACTTCTCGACGGCGTGCCGTCACGGAACTTCGCGAGGGTCGCGGGACAGGCAGGATTTCGGTCGGCTGGAGAACCTTCCTGCTTTGGGCCCGGCCGGGTCGCTCCCGCACGCTCGAGCGATGCGAAGTGCCATGGGGGACAGCAACCGTACCGACCGCGAGGTGTGTGGCTAGGTACCGGCACGGGCCGCGGCTGATCATTGAGGATTACATTGACGTCGATGTCGCTGCTGGTCACCGGGCCATGACGCCTCGGGCCGTCCCGAGCGCTTCCAGCGCGGGGATACCGACCGGTTCGGTCGCAAGCAACGGCACCACCGCAACCCGGTCGCCGTGCTGACCCTTCACCTTGTCGATCTCCGGCAGTTCCGCGAAGGCACGCTGCCGCAGCAGTGGTGCGGTCGGGTTTGCGGCCGCAAGCGAGTCGTTGATCACCCAGGCCCAGGGGTGGATGCCGGCGCGTTCGAGTTCGTCCTGCAATCCGGCGGCCTCGAGGACCGGGGTGGTTTCGGCGAGGGTGACGATGATGACTTTGGTTTGGTCCGGGTTCTGCAAACGCATCAGCGGAGTCGTGAAGCGTCGGTTGCCCAGTTGCCGTGCGACCTCGCGATGGTAGGAGCCGGTGGCATCGAGTAGGAGCAGCGTGTGCCCGGTTGGGGCCGTGTCCACGACGACGAACTTGTGCAGCGATTCACCGATGACGCGCGAGAACGCCTGGAACACAGCGACTTCCTCGGTGCATGGCGAGCGAAGATCCTCTGCGAGGGTCGCCCGGCCGTGCTCATCGAGCGCGGCGCCTTTGGTGGTGAGCACATGTTCGCGGTAGATGCGGGTCGCCTCGACCGGGTCGATGGCCGACACCTGCAGGTTCGGCAGTGTTCCGTGGAGGGTGTCGATGAGGTGCCCGGCGGGGTCGGTCGTGGTCAGGTGCACTTGTTGACCACGCCGGGCAAGGGCGACAGCGATCGCGGCGGCGATCGTCGTTTTGCCGACCCCGCCCTTGCCCATGCACATGATCAATCCGTGGTCCCCAGTGGCGAGTTCGTCGATCAGATTCGCCAGCGGGGTGTCAATCACGTCGGCGGCCATTCCTTGTTGCTCATCCGGTCCGCCCGCATCCGAGATGAATAGCGACGCCAGGGCGTCCAGGCCGACGATGTTGCTGGGCTTGAGATCGACCAGGTCCAGCGGCAGGGTATCTAGTTCGTCGGGCAGCGACGCGATCGCCTGCTGTTCGCGCTGGTAGATCGCCGCAGCGAGCGGGTCAGTGCGCCCGGCAGATGCGGGCAGGACACCGTTGATCACGACGTACTGGTGGGTCAAGCCAATCGCAGCGAGTTCACGCTGCGTGCGGGCGATCTCAGCCAGCGTCGACCTCTGGGCACGGGCCACCAGCACTAGGCGGGTGCGCTGGGGATCGGCCAGCGCGGCGACCGCAGCGGCGTAGACGACGCGTTGTTTCTCCAGACCGGACAGCGGCCCCAGGCAGGATGCATCGCCCTTGCCCTCGTTGAGGAAGTCAGTCCACGAGCCCGGCAATTGCAGCAGGCGGATGGTGTGCCCGGTAGGGGCGGTGTCGAACAGCACATGGTCGAACTGGCCGATTTCGCCGTCGGAATCGGTTAGCAGTTCGGTGAATTCGTTGAAGGAGGCGATCTCGGTGGTGCACGAGCCGGAGAGTTGTTCGGTGATCGATGCCACCTCCGCGTCCGGCAATAGTCCACGCACCGGGCCGATGATGCGTTCGCGGTAAGCGTCGGCGGCCTGTTCCGGATCGATTTCCAGAGCCGACAGACCGTCGACCGCGGGGACCCCGGTGATGGTGTTGCCGATCGTCAGCCCAAAGACTTGTCCGACGTTGGACGCCGGGTCGGTGCTGACGAGCAGCACCTTCTTGCCGTGGCGGGCCAGCGCGATCGCGGTGGCACACGCGATGGAGGTCTTGCCCACCCCGCCCTTGCCGGTGAAGAACAGAAATCGTGGCGGAGCGTCCAGAAACTTCATGGGCATGGCCGGTTCTTTCAGCAGCAGTCGGTGGCGCCTGAGCTGTCGCTGCTGCAGCAACCGCCTCCGGCAGTGGTCGTCTCGGTGATATCGAGGCTGGTCGGTCCGGCTGGTCCGGAAGCATCGATGCCGGCCCAGGTAGCGAGCTGAGCGCGGTCGGGGTACCGCCCGGTCATCGCGGTGACTCCATCCACCAGAACCAGCGGCAGCCCGTCGGATCCGGCAACGTGCAGGAACGCTTTCACGGTGTCGGATTCGGCGAACGCACTGGGTTCGCTTGCCAGGTTGTAGCGGGAAACGTCACCACCGCGGCTGCGGACGTAATCCAGGTCGGCGGAGAACCTGACCAGTCGTTGGTCGACGTCTTCACCGCAGACGCCAGTGGCGCAACACAATGCGGGCTCGAACACCTGAACCTTGCTCATCGAACGATCTCCTTGGTTTGGGCCGGTTTTGGTTTGTGCCGGTGATGCGGTGCGCAGCTGCTCGGCGAGCACTCGCACTCGCGCCGTGATGTCGTCGCGGATCAGCCGCATGCGGTCGATCCCGTCAATGCCGCGTTCGGACGGCTCATCGGTGTCCCACGTTTCGAACCTGGTGCCCTGGACCGGCTCGACGTGGGCCTCGTTTCCCAGCGTCACGACGATGTCGACGTCGCCGACGAGCTCCGGGTCGAGCGGCTTCGGGTGCTCGCCGGTGATGTCGACACCAACCTCGAGCAGGCATTCCGCTGACAGGGCGTTGACGCCGGTACCGGGTTTCGTCCCCGCGGAGTACACATCGACGGTCGCGCCGGCGATCTTGCGCATCAAGCCGGCCGCCATCTGCGACTTCCCGGCGTTCTTGACACACACGAACAGCACCGAGGGCTTCCTCACGGATGGCTCCCCTGGGGAGGACTAGCGGGGACGAGTTCGCCGATCAGCGTTTCGACCCGGGCCTTGATATCGTCGCGGATCGGGCGGACCGCCTCGATGCCCTTGCCCGCGGGGTCGGGCAACGCCCAGTCCCGGTAGCTGACACCCGGGAACACCGGGCAGGCATCGCCGCAGCCCATGGTGATCACCACGTCGGATGACTCGACCGCGTCGGCGGTGAGGATCTTGGGGGACTGGTCTGAGATGTCGATGCCGACCTCGGCCATCGCCTCAACGGCGGCCGAATTGATCGTGTCGGCCGGGGCGCTACCGGCCGAGCGGACTTCGATCCTGTCGCCGGCGAGATGGGCCAGGAATCCCGCGGCCATCTGCGAACGGCCGGCGTTGTGAACGCAGACGAACAACACACTGGGGCGAGAAGCCATGGGGGTCAACCATTCCGGAATTGAAGCTGATCTGTGAGGACTCAGGATTTGGTGATGGATGTGGCCGATTCCGCGGGCGACGAGTCAGGTTGCGTCGGTTGAACGAATCGCTTACGTAGGGCAAGGGAGACATAGACGAGAGCGACAAGCACCGGCACCTCGATCAGCGGGCCCACCACCCCGGCCAGTGCTTGTCCCGACGCAGCGCCATAGGTGGCGATCGCGACCGCGATCGCCAGCTCAAAGTTGTTGCCGGCGGCGGTGAATGCCAGCGTGGTGGTGCGTTCATAGCCCAAGCCGAGGACAGCGCCGAGGACATAGCCTCCACCCCACATGATGGCGAAGTACGCCAGCAACGGAAGCGCAATCCGCGCGACATCCAAAGGCCGGGAAATGATCTGATCGCCTTGGAGCGCGAACAGGATCACAATGGTGAACAGCAGCCCATAGAGAGCCCACGGCCCGATCTTGGGCAGGAACCGCGACGCGTACCACTGCCGGCCCTTGGCCCTTTCACCCCAGCGGCGGGTGAGGAAGCCCGCCAGCAGCGGGATGCCCAGAAAGATCAGCACCGATTTGGCGATCTGCCACACCGAGGTATTGATGGTGGTCTGCTCCAAGCCCAGCCAGCCCGGCAGCACCGAGAGGTAGAACCAGCCCAGCACGGCGAACATCACCACCTGAAACAGTGAGTTCAGCGCCACCAGGACTGCGGCGGCTTCGCGGTCGCCGCAGGCCAAGTCGTTCCAGATGATGACCATCGCGATGCACCGCGCGAGTCCCACAATGATCAGACCGGTGCGATATGCGGGCAGGTCGGGTAGCAGCAGCCAGGCCAGCGCGAACATCAGTGCCGGCCCTATGACCCAGTTCAAGACCAGGGACGCCGCCATGAGCTTGCGGTCGCCGGTGACGGTGTCGAGGCGGTCGTAACGCACCTTGGCAAGCACCGGGTACATCATCACCAGCAGACCGATGGCGATGGGCAGCGAGATCCCGTCGACCTCGACGGCGCTCAGCGCGTCACCGAGGCCGGGAATCACCCGGCCCAGCAGCAGCCCCGCGACCATGGCGAGGCCGATCCACAGCGGGAGCATCCGGTCCAGCGCTGAAAGCTTCTTGACCACAGCGGGGTGCTCGGTGTGGGCGGTGGCGCTCATCGGGTGACCTCCTCGGTGCAGGCATCTGACGGGGTGGCGGGGCCGCCCTCGATCTGCAGGATGGCTGAAAGTTGCTGCAGGGCCGCGGGAATCACCCGGTAGTAGACCCAGGTGCCGCGGCGCTGGCTGCCCAGCAGCCCTGCCGAGCGCAGCACCTTGAGGTGATGGGAAATGGTGGGCTGAGACAAGTCGATGGTCGCGGAGATGTCGCACACGCAGGCCTCCCCGCCGGAATGGCTGGCGATCAGACTCACCAAACGCAGTCGCACCGGGTCACCCAGTGCCTTGAACATCGGCACCAGCGTCGCGGCCGAAGCCTCGCTCAGGGGTGCACGGGCTAGGGGTGAGCACTGCGGTGCACTCACAACGACCGCTTGATTTGACATCCTTCTATATTGACAGAGTCCGAATCAATTGCCAATCGGTGGGCACGAAATGTGACGCAAGCACCTACCGCGTCCGGTTGTCACTGACCCGTTATGGCGACGAGGACGCGCGAGGCGTCGCGGATAGGGGCGCGGACGTCGTTGAGGAACGGCTCGACGGCCTCTTGGGTTTCAGAGGCGACCTCGAAGGTCATGTAGGACGGCGCTTTGGCGCGGGCGCCCTTGACGGTGGGGACCTCGAGACGCAGTTTGACGATGTCGTAGGGGCGGTCGCCGGGGAGCTCTTCGAGGCGGACGAGGAACTGCTTGTCACCGAACTCGCCGGCCACTTCGACGCGAGCGCGGGTGGTGACGAGTTCGATGGCGGCCTGCGCGTCGGCGCGCGCTTTGGCGATGTCTTCGCGTTCGTGCTTGCGCGCCGCCTGTTTTCTTGACGGTGCGGAAGATCTGCCGTTGACGTTCGAGCTTCCATACCGCGTCCATCGGCGGGAACGTAATCGCGCCGGTCGGGCAGACGTTACCGCAGGTGGAGCACCGACCGCGCAGTTCATAGGGTCGACGGCGACGGCGATGGCATCCTCGATCTCGAAGACGGCTCGCCCGCAGGTCACATAGCAGAGCTGGCAGCCGATGCAGGCTTCGGCATCGATTGTGCGGAGCCAGGGGATGTCCTCGCGGAGCTTCCCGGAAGGGGGCGCCCACCTGCAGAACCCGCTGCCTGTGGAGCTGCTCGAGCCCAAAGACATCAGCGCCGCGATCGCCTATCTGGTCTCCGAGGGGGAGGCCGCGTTCCGGGTGAAACGCCCTGACTCTGTCGGAGGCTCGGGTTATTGGATTCCGACCAGGGGTTGGTCGGTCCGTTGTGCATCGTA
>NZ_LQOU01000049.1 GCF_002102155.1 Mycobacterium europaeum | reverse complement strand
CCACCGCCGGCTTGGCCGCCGATGCCTGCGCCGGCGTCGCCGCCGACACCGAAGCCTCCGCCGACTTCGCCGCCGGCTTGGCCGCCGAAGCCGCCGCCGATGCCCGCGCCGGCGTCACCGCCGACACCGAAGCCGCCGCCGGCTTGGCCGCCGATGCCTGCGCCGGCGTCGCCGCCGACACCGAAACCTCCGCCGACTTCGCCGCCGGCTTGGCCGCCGAAGCCGCCGCCGATGCCCGCGCCGGCGTCGCCGCCGACACCGAAGCCACCGCCGGCTTGGCCGCCGATGCCTGCGCCGGCGTCGCCGCCGACACCGAAACCTCCGCCGACTTCGCCGCCGGCCTGGCCGCCGAAGCCGCCGCCGATACCCGCGCCGGCGTCACCGCCGACACCGAAGCCACCGCCGGCCTGGCCGCCGATGCCCGTGCCCGCTTCGCCACCGAGACCGAAGCCACCGCCGGCCTGGCCGCCGAGGCCCGCGCCCGCTTCGCCACCGAGACCGAAGCCTCCGCCGGCCTGGCCGCCGATGCCCGCGCCGGCGTCACCACCGAGACCGAAACCTCCGCCGGCTTGGCCGCCGAAGCCGCCGCCGATGCCCGCGCCCGCTTCACCACCGACACCGAAGCCTCCGCCGACTTCGCCGCCGGCCTGGCCGCCGAAGCCGCCGCCGATGCCCGCGCCCGCTTCGCCACCGAGACCGAAGCCACCGCCGGCCTGGCCGCCGAAGCCGCCACCGACACCGAAGCCACCGCCGGCTTCACCGCCGAAGCCCCCACCGACGCCGTAGCCAACCTGAGCGCCCAGCCCCACCGCGTCCGACAACCCTGCGCCGCCAGCCAAGCCGGCACCGACGTCGGCGCCGAGCCCAGCAGCAGCCTCACCGCCAGCCGCCGCAGAAACGTTCGAGGCCGCCGCGAGACCAAACTGACTGGCCACCGCCTGCTGCAGACCAACGATGGGGTCGCCGCCACCTAGTTGCAGCCCCGGCATCGCGCTGGCCGCCACGGAGGAGACCTGGGCGGGGGACACGTCAGCGAACCCGGCATCATTCAGCGCCTGGTGCGGAGAGGCAGCGAAGGCCCTGGCCGCGTCTTCGCTGCGGAACAGGTTAAGGATGTAGTCGATCAGAGAGCTCACGTCAGTGCCTTTCGATTGTGACTCGTTTGAGCCTTTGCCGGTGCTACGCCGACGTTCCGACACTCAAGCTAGGCGCTTCTTTCCAGGCCGGTAACGGGGCCGAATCCCCCAGTCGTTTGCGCCCTTGGCGGGATCACTCAGTCCATGCCGTTAGGGGATTAGGGGGTGGTTAGGGACAGGTGGAGCTTGGTCGGATAACCCCCCATCGACGACATTTGCCCACTTCAGGACCATAACGGCCGACAATTGCGGTCATCGCCCAAGTCGATAACGAATCGAAATCACCCGAAGTGTGGGTCGAATCCATGATGCTCATGTTCGACGGGGTGGCTGTCGGCCACGGGGTGATCCCATCCTTCCGGGCCGTGCATTCCGAATCCGCCGTCGTGGACCGGCTGATGAGGCATTTCGTCGGACGCAGCGATCGTCGCCGAGGGATCATGCGGCTGGAGTGGCGCCGGATTGGGATCTGTCCACGCGCCGTGGGCCTCGCCGCCGTCACCGGCCGGCGGGGCATCGATGACGTGGCCGGTCAGGCCGTGCCCATCGGCTGCCCCCGAATTTTGGGCCGGCGCGTGCGCCGGGAACGCGTCGAACGCGGCCGTGGCCGCACCGCTTGCCCACACATTGCCGTGCTCGGAGGCGCCGCCGGTACCGCCCGGAGTGGACATCGACAGCGAGTCCGACACCATCGGGATCAAATGATTCACATCGGCGCTGGTGACACCCGTCAGGTGCGCGTCGGCGATCGCTTGCGCAGGATCCGCCGCGTAGCGCGCGGCGGCTTGCGGGTCGCGCACGAGCGACATCACAAAGTCAAGCAATGCATTTGCCATGACACGCCTCCAGCGTGCGCTCCGTCACCATCAACGCCTACCCGCAGCCCAAAACCAGCCGTTTCCCGGAATGCTATCTGCCGATGGCACCGCCGTGATCGGTGTGCGCCCACCCTGCCCGGCCGCCGCGTTAGGGGATCCCCCATTAGGGGATCTCGGTGCCTACGGGGATTATGATGACCGGCACGGCGGGGGAGCGCTAGGGTAGGCAACGGCCGCCGACGCCAGTCACCCACATCGACGCAGGGACGTGCACTATGGGGAACTCGCTCGGGTTGGGCGCCGGGTCGCGTGCCTGGGAGCCGGACGCCGACGGCTCGGCGCGCCTCGGCCACCGGCCACCCGAGAACCACCTGCCCGACACGGCCACGGGCGCGAGGGTGCGCACCGATCACCGGTCGCCCACCCGCGCCACGCCCGAGTAGCCCCCACCGTGGCCAGTCCGGACATTGCGGCCTCCACCGAGGTCCCCCCCGACGCGCGTCGCATCGTCAACGCGCTGGCGGACGGCGCGCAAACCCCGGTCAAGGTCCTCGTCAGCGGGGGGGTCGGCACCGGAAAGACCACCGTCCTCGCCGCCGTTCGGGATGCCCTGCGCGGTGCCGGGGTGACGGTGCTGACGCGCCCCCCGCGCGACGGGGACCGACCGGACGCGGCGGTGGTCATCGATGACGCGCAGTTGTTAACCGACACCGAGCTGCTGGCGCTCGCTGAGCGCATCGCTGACCCCGCGGCGACGGTGGTGGTGGCCGCCGAACCGCGCGAGCAGCACACCGCGCTGCGGACGGTGGCCGCGGCCCTCGAACGGGAGTGGCCGCGCTTGTCGTTGGGTCCGCTGCCCGTCGCCGACCACTTCGTGGACAGCACCGCGGGGCTGCCGTTTTTGGTGCGGGCGGTGACCGAGACCGCGCAGGACCCATTGCAGGCGGCCAAGTTCGCGTTGATCGACCGGCTGCGCCGCCTCGACGAATCAACGTTGGACTCTCTGCTCATCGCGTCGTTGAGCCCCGGTTTGGGTGCCGCCGATGTCGCTGCGGCACTGGATATCTCGACGACCGAAGGGCTGCTGCTTGTCGACCGGGCGCGCGCCAGCGGGCTGATCGAGCCGTCGCACAGCCCGGGCTTTATCCGGTTGGTGCACGACGCCGTTGCTCAGCTCGTCGGCACCGCGCATCACCACCAAGTCGAGATCGCACTGTTGCGTTCCCAGCTCGCCATGTCCACGTTGTCACCGGACCTCGCGCTGCGTCTCGCCGAACACGGACTGCGAGACGCCGATCTGGCGAGTTCCCTGCGCCGCGCGGCGACCGAGGCCCGCGAGTCCGGCCGCGCCGCCCGGCTGTACCGGGCGGCGGTCGGCGCCGGCGCCGAAGGGCTGTCGCGCCGGCTGGCCGACGCCCTGGCCCTGACCGGAGACTGCGCGGGGGCGGCGGCCTTGGCCGATGATCTGCTGAGTTCGGCCGATGTTGCCGAACGTGCCGCCGCGGTGCGGGTGGCGGCCAGCGTCGCCGCCCACGACGGCCATGCGGGGCAGGCGGCCGAGTTGTTCGGCTGGCTGGGGCCTTACCCGGACCCGGTGGTGAGCGCCGCCGGCGCGATCACGCTGGCCGCGACGGGAGACCTCACGGCGGCGCGCGCTGCGCTGCGGGTCCCGGGACAGGGGCCGCCGACGGCTGCCGCGCGCGCCGCCCGCGGCCTCGCCGAAGGCCTCCTGATGAGCATGAATGAGCCGTACCCGGCCGCGGTGGCGAAGCTTGGGCAGGCGATCGCGGTGGGCGGATCGATCGGTGAAGTCATCCCCGATAGCCCGGCCGCGTTGGTTACCCTGGCGGCGCTGCACGGCGGCGATCCGGTGCGGGCGCGCAGCATCATCGGTCGCGCGGTGCGCACCGACGGTGACGGGTTCTTCGAGCGACGGCACCTGCTGCTGCTTGGCTGGACGAAGATGTGCGACGGCCAACTCGCCTCGGCCGGCGCTGACGCCGACGCCGCCTGCTCGGGTGCGGCCACCGACCTGCATCGGCGTGACGCGCTATGGGCGGCGACGCTGCGCACCGCGATCGCGCGTCGCAGCGGCGACACCGGCGCGCTGCACAAGCATTGGTATGCGGCGATGGAGGTGCTCGCCGAGTACTCCATCGACTTGTTCACCCTGCTGCCCTTGGGCGAATTGTGGGTCGCCGCGGCAAGGATGCGCCAGGTGGCCCGGCTGCGCCACACCCTCGATCTGGCATTCGGTTTGTTGGACTCGCTGGGCAACCCGGTCTTGTGGTCGGTGCCGCTGCACTGGGCAGGGGTGCACGCCGGAATCCTGACGGGTTCACCGGAATCCGTGGCCCCGCACGGGCGTGCCCTCACCGCGGCGGCCTCCGAGAGCGTCTTCGCCCAAGCGCTGGCGGGTGCCGGTCGTACCTGGCTGCGGGTGCTCGCCGACCAGGTCGACGCCGACGAGGTGACCATGGCCGCCCGCTCCCTGGCCCAGTTCGGGTTGACCTGGGATGCGACCCGCCTTGCCGGTCAAGCCGCGCTGCAGACGCCGGATGCCCGTGTATCGGGCGACATGCTGCAGCTCGCTCGCGATCTCAAGCTGGTCGCCGCGGTGGAGGAGACACCCGATGACGAGCCCGGGTCTGGCGCTCCGAAAACGACCCGACGGCCGCCGTCGGCCTCTCCGTTGTCCGCGCGGGAACGCGAAGTCGCCGAACTGCTTCTCCTGGGCTTGCCGTACCGCGACATCGGCCGTCAGCTGTTCATCTCAGCCAAGACCGTCGAACACCATGTGGCGCGGATCCGCCGCCGGCTCGGCGCCGGCTCGCGTTCCGAGATGTTGTCGATGCTGCGCGCAATATTGGCTTCATAGCGCTTCGACGCTCACCCGTGGTGGCGCAAACCCACGCCGCCGACCCGTGCGGGCGCTTGGTTTCGCGATCATCCGCCGCCGGCGGCAGCGCCACCACCACCGGCATCACCGCCGCCACCGGATTGCCACCAGCTATAGACACCGGAATAGGCACTCGTCGGGCACAGGTCCTCAGCCGCAGCAAGAACGAACTGAGCCGCCTGTTTGAGGGTCAGCGTCGGATAGGTCTTCTGCAGGGCCTTGGCCGCTTGAACACCGTCCAAGCCGCTGTTCCAGAGCTCGCCGCAAACCGTGTAACCGTTGTTCAATAGTGCCGGTTGCAATCCGGTGATCCCTGCCGCCTGCACGGCGGCCAAGAAGTCCTGAACTGGGTGATGTTTCTGCAGGGAGGTTTGCCACAGCTGCTGAACCTCCGCGATCTCGCCATCTTCGGGCGCGGGCGTGGCCGGGATCGGAATGAGGGCCGGTGGTATTGACTGGGTTGATGGCAACGGTGCCGCCGGGCTGGTCGGCAGGTGCGGGTCCCGACTCGACCACGGGTCTAGCGCGGCCCACCGGATCGGGAAATACAGGGCGACGCCGAGCGCTATGACTACAGGGATGACGATCGCCGTGCGCATCCCTGCCTTGGTCACCGTGCCGACCTGTGCGGCGGCCACCGACCCCATGGCGCACAGAACGACGGCAGAGATGGCGACCAGCCACAGACCCCATTCGATTTGAAGTCCGACAAGTCGGTGGCTGGTCGATGCCACGTTGACGATGTTGACGATCGCGGTGAGAAGACATGCGAGTCCGGCGATCGAGGCGATCCATGCCAACGGGGCCAGCCACCGCGTGCCGGACCCGATTCGTGCAAGGTTCAGCAAGGCGAACAACGCGATGCCGGCGACTGCCCCGAGGACAAAGGTGGTTTTCCCCTGCCACCACACGCTGGCCGTGGCGCCGTTCGCGGTGACCCAAGCACGGCTTGCCCATGGGCCGGCGCTGCCGACCATGATGCCCACGCTACCGGCGATGGCTGCGATCGCATTCGGGAGGTAGCACGGTGCCGCGCTCCGGGGCGGCCGAGACGGCGTGTGCTGAAAGGATTCCCGCGGGTTGCTGCTCGCCGCGCCACCGTCGTCGTGCATATTTTGTTGGTCTTCCAGAGCGGACATGCGCACTCCTCGGGAGCATCGGGTCCAAGCCCCTTGATATTTCGGTACTCAAACCGTGCGCGGACAGGGCTGTACGGCATCGACTATCGCTGCCCAGATCGCCAATTGTGAGGGCCAAAGGTCCCAGCCGCGGGATATTCCATCGGATTTACCGGGGCGTTTCGTTGCGCGACGTGTCGATGACGTGGTGCGAACCGTTCGTCAGCGTCGAAATCTCCTCGCCATAACCGATTTCGTCCTCGGTGGTGAAGAAGTTCGCGGTGTTGACGCTGAACCCAGCGTGTGGCCAACACCGGCGTCGTTGAGCCGGGCGGCCATGTCCGCCGGGCGCCTGCGGCGTGTTGGAGCTGGCGGTCAGCTCCGGGCTCGGCGGGTCGGCGTGCTGCGCGGCGCGCGTGGCCGCCGAGGTGGGATTGGTGTCAGACCGGCGCCTCGGCCAACGGATCGGCGTCACCGGCCAGCCGGATCGCCGGGCCGGGAGTGACCCCGCGGCGGTTCGGCTACAAGACTCACGGGGGCGACGGCCGCGACCATGAGGAGGGGGCGCTTGGTGTGGAGCCGATGACGGGAATCGAACCCGCGTATTCAGCTTGGGAAGCTGATGTTCTGCCATTGAACTACATCGGCGGTGTCGGCATCGAAGACTAGCATCGAAGAGCGGATCCGTCGGGCGAGTGGTGCGGCCGAACACCAACGGCCCAGCGCCGGTCCGGCCAAGGGTGCAAATGCACGTCGACGAAGAATGGCCGACTTCTGGCAAATTTCCGGACGATGTTTATTCTTTCGTGATCTTGTCGTAATGTGCCTGGGGTGGGTCGGCACAGATTAGCCAAGAAGCGGCGGAAATCGCCGCTCGTCCTGGCAGCGGCGCTGGCCCCGGCGGCGGCCTTCTTCGCGGCGGCGGGTGATGCCGGCCCATTCGTTCCCCGCCACGACCCCGTACCCGTTATTGGCGACACAGGCCCCTGCTGCCTCGAGATCGTGGCGGCAAAACCGGTGGCGATTGCGCTCGCGTCGGATGTGTCCCGCGGCGACGGCGCGGCCGAGCCCGTCGCCGCGTCGCGGTATCACACCAGGTCGCGGTTCCTGCCCGCCGGGCTCGCCCCGGAGCAGGGCCTGCAGGTGCGAACGATCCAGGTTTCCCGCAGCATCAGCGCCAACTTCCCCCAGATCCACGAAATGGGCGGAGTGCGACCGGATCCGCTGCCCTGGCATCCACTCGGTTTGGCGATCGACGTGATGATCCCGAACCCGCAGAGCGCCGACGGCATCGCCCTGGGCAACGAGATCGTCGCCTACGTGATGAAGAACGCCCGTCGCTTCGGGATCCAGGACGCGATCTGGCGCGGTGTCTACTACACGCCGGGCGGGGCGCAGCCGAGCCGGCTCGGCCACTACGACCACGTCCACGTCACGACCACCGGGGGCGGCTACCCCAGGGGTGGCGAAATGTATCTCGCCGACTGATCGCTCGACGGTGAGCAGCGGTTAGGCTCGTCGGGTGCTGCTCTCCGATCGAGACCTCAGGGCCGAAATCACCGCCGGCCGGGTGGGCATCGACCCGTACGACGACACCCTGGTGCAACCGTCCAGCATCGACGTACGCCTGGATTGCATGTTCCGGGTGTTCAACAACACCCGCTACACCCACATCGACCCCGCCAAGCAGCAGGATGAGCTCACGACGCTGGTCGAACCCGTCGACGGCGAGCCGTTCGTCCTGCACCCGGGGGAGTTCGTGCTGGGCTCCACGCTGGAGCTGTTCACCCTGCCCGAGGACCTCGCGGGCCGATTGGAAGGCAAGTCGTCGCTGGGCCGGCTTGGGCTGTTGACGCACTCGACCGCCGGTTTCATCGATCCCGGCTTCAGCGGTCACATCACCCTGGAGCTGTCCAACGTCGCCAACCTGCCGATCACGCTGTGGCCGGGCATGAAGATCGGCCAACTCTGCATCCTGCGGCTGACCAGTCCGGCCGAACATCCTTACGGCAGTTCGCAAGTAGGTTCGAAGTACCAGGGCCAGCGCGGACCCACGCCGTCGCGTTCCTATCAGAACTTCATAAGGACTACATAGGTTCCGCGGGGCACCCCCGCCCACGTTCTGCGCGATACTTAGTTAGCCATGGTTTTTTCCTCCGCCTAGCCGTGGTTCGTCGAGCAATACCTTTGGAGGGGTTGGTCTTGGATATCGTGCTCGGGGTGTCGATGGCACCGGCGTCGATCCAGATGGTCGTGCTGGAAGGCGAATACGCCGACGGAGCCACGGTGGAAGAGGACGTGTTCGACGTCGCCGCCGCCGACGAAGCGGCCACCGCGAGCGCTCCCGACCAGGTGCTTGCCGCCATCCTGGGCACCCGCGAGGGCGCGGCCGAGGCGGGGCTCGAGGTGTCGTCCATCGGCGTGACGTGGACCGACCAGCTCGAGGCGGCGGCGTTGCGCGACGCGCTGACCGCCCACCGGGTCGAGAATGTCATGTTGGTGCCGGCGTTTCTCGCCGCGACGGCATTGGCCCAAAACGTTGGCGGCGCAATGGGTTACGAGCGAACCGCCGTCATGTTCATCGAGCCCGACACCGCGACGCTGGCCGTTGTCGAGACTTCCGACGGCTCCATCCCCGACGTCTACAAGCAACCGATCTACGCCGAGTCGTACGACCAGGCCGCCGCGCAACTCGGCGGCATGATCGCCGGGCTGGAGAAGCTGGAAGCGGCGCCGGACGGCGTGCTGGTGGTGGGCTCAGGCATCGACGTCGCCCCCCTGAAACCTGCCCTGCAGACGGCGACTTCACTCGCGGTGAGCATGCCGGAGGAGCCGGAGACGGCGCTGGCCCGCGGCGCCGCCTTGGCGTCGGCCAACGCGCCGCTGTTCGCCTCGTCGACCGCCGCGCTGGCCTACGCCCAGGACCCCGGCACCGGTGCCGTCGGTCAGCACTCGCTGCCGGAATACCTTTACGTGCCATTCGGGCCGGAGGCCGGCGACGACGAGCTCGCCTACAGCGCGGTGCCCGACGAGGACTCCGACTCGCCGACCGTCGTGATCGAAAAGCTCTTCCTGCCCGAAGAGCGCGAACCGCGGCGCCGGCCGGCCCTGCTGATCGGGAGCGGCCTGGCTGTCGCCGGCATCAGCGCGGTGCTGGCGCTCGAGATCGCGCTGGCGATCGGCATCCGCACGACGGGCACCATCGCCCTGCAGCCCACCCCCGGGCAGCACCTCATCGTTCCGACGCAGGAGGCGCCGGCGCCCGCGCCCGTTAAGGCGTCGGCCCCGGCGCAGCGGATCAACCCACCGGTGCCGATGGCGGCGCCGATGCCGATGAATCCGCCGGCGGCTCCGCTGCCGGTACCGCCACCCGCCGCGCCTCCGATCCCCGCTGCCCCGATGCCCGCGCCGGTGGTGCCGGTGCCCGTCGTGGTCCCGCCGATCGCGCCGGTGATATTGCCGCCGGTCCACGTCGCGGTGCCCAACCCGGTCGTGAGCCCGCCGGTCATCCGGGTACCGCCGCCGCGCGTCTCGCCACCGCAGCCGGTGCTGCCCCAGCCGCCGGTGCGTCTCCCGCAACCACAGTCGCCGCCGTCGGTCGGCGGCACCCCGCAGTCGCCGCCTCATCAGGTGCCCCCAGGGCAAGGTTCGTCGCCGATCCCCGAGCACCCCGGCGGCTCCACCGGCGGCCATGTTCCGCCGCCCGGCTCGGGCACGGGCGGCACCAGCGGGCACGAACCGCCGCCGAGTTCGGGTTCGGGCGGTCTGGGTGGCGGGCATGTGTCGCCGCCGGGTGAGGGCGGTCTGGGTGGCGGGCATGTGTCCCCGCCGGGTGAGGGCGGTCTGGGTGGCGGGCATGTGTCGCCGCCGGGTGAGGGCGGTCTGGGTGGCGGGCATGTGTCCCCGCCGGGTGAGGGCGGTCTGGGTGGCGGGCATGTGTCGCCGCCGGGTGAGGGCGGTCTGGGTGGCGGGCATGTGTCCCCGCCGGGTGAGGGCGGTCTGGGTGGCGGGCATGTGTCGCCGCCGGGTGAGGGCGGTCTGGGTGGCGGGCATGTGTCCCCGCCGGGTGAGGGCGGTCTGGGTGGCGGGCACGTGTCCCCGCCGGGTGAGGGCGGTCTGGGTGGCGGGCATGTGTCGCCGCCGAGTTCGGGTCCGGGCGGCCTTGGCGGCGGGCACGTCCCGTCTCCCAGCTCCGGCGGCGGCCTCGGTGGCTTCGGCGGCGGCCTGGGCGGCTTCGGTGGTGGCCATGGCGGCGGACCCGTCGGCGGCCTCGGCGGCCTCGGTGGCTTCGGTGGTGGCCACGGCGGCGCTCCCGGGGGCGGCGGCTTCGGTGGCTTCGGTGGTGGCCACGGCGGAGGGCTGGGCGGTGGCGGCGGCTTCGGCGGTGGTGGCTTCGGTGGTGGCCACGGCGGCGGCGGTGGCGGCGGGCACAAGTAGCCCGCGATAAACGGGAACGCCACTCGGCGGCCTCGGCTGCCGGAGGCACTCAAGTTCGCGCGCTAGGGTGGCGAATCGGGGTGGGGTGCGGCCGAGATGGCTGCGAATGCACCCGGCCAATCCTGATGTGACGAAGCCCCCGCGGGCGTCGCTCGCACGGCACGGCAATCGATTTCGACGACTTGGAGGAGCGGTGGACGTCGTACTTGGCGTGTCTATGGCGCCTGAGACGGTCCGCATGGTGCTGGTGGAAGGGGAATCCGCCGGTGGCGTGACCGTCGACCAGGACGGCTTCCCCCTCGCCGGTCAGACGACGGCGGTTGCCGCGGCGGATCGCGTGGTCGCCGCGATTCTCGGCACCCGGGAGAGCGCGGCCCGGGGCGGCTATCAGCTGAAGTCGAGCGGAGTGACCTGGACCCATCCGGCCGAGGCCGCAGCGCTGCGAAACGCCTTGGCGGAACGCAAGATCGAGAACGTCATGCTGGTGTCGTCGGTCATGGCCGCCGCGGCGCTCGCTCAGGCGGCGGGCAGCGCGACCAACTGCGCGCGCACCGCACTGCTCTTCGTGGAGCCGAGCACGGCGACGCTGGCCGTTGTCGACACCGCCGACGGTTCGGTCGCCGACGTGCGTCGGCATCCGCTGCCCAGCAGTGACGAGGAAGCCCTGGCGAAGCTGGCCGCGATGGTCTCGAGCGCCGAATCGATGCGGGCCCGCCCGGACGGGCTGTTCCTCGTTGGCTCGGACGTCGACATCCCCTACATCAAGCCGGCGCTCGAGGCGGCGACCTCACTGTCGGTGACCACGCCCGAGGAACCCGAGATGGCGCTGGCGCGGGGCGCCTCGTTGGCGGCGGCCAACGCCAGGTTGGGCGCACCCTCGACGATCGCGATGCCCTACGTCGGAGATCCCTCGGCGGACGGTAGGGAGCTCGCCTACAGCGCCGAATCGGCCAACGGGGCGGGCCGGGGGACCGCCGTCGACCGCAAAACCGCGTCGGGCGAGCGACAGAACCGACGATCGGTGCTGGCCGTCGTCGCGGTGACCCTCGTGTTCGTCGGCGGCGTGGTCGCCCTGGCCATCGCCCTGGCCTTGAACATCCGGCCCCACGCGCCCCAGCGTCCCGACATCACCCAGAACGTCGTGGCCCCGGCCAAGCCGGCCAACCCGGCGCCGCCGCCGTCGGCCGTCCCACCGCCCCCGGCGTCGGCCC
>NZ_LQOU01000048.1 GCF_002102155.1 Mycobacterium europaeum | reverse complement strand
CCGACGACGATTCCGTGGGCATACCTGCATCCTCGTTTCCAAGGTCAGGAGCCTCCGGGATTTCCAGGGCGTTTCAGTGCACTGGCCGGCCACACATCAGGAAAGCACTATCACTTCGGCGTTCGGCCATCGAACTTATAGGGAAACTCCGTATTCCATCGCGGACCCCGCCGGCTTTAGCTTTGAGGCGCGAACAGAGCGTAGGCGGCGACAGGAGTTGTTCTGATGTCTTGTGATTCGGCACCAGAGACCAAGTCCGTAGACGAACCCGGTCGCGGGCCGGAGCGAGCCGCACGACGGAAGGACCGGCGCGCGGTCGGAATATCCGTGCCGTTGCTCGCGGCGGCCGTTGTCCTTTTCGGCTTCACGATCCCCGCCGCTTCTGCGAATGGCGGATGCATTCCCGGTGACGCCAACGGACAGGTTCCACGTCAAGCACGACCCGGTGACAACGTTTGCGTATCACCAGCGGTCGCCTCGGAAGTCCAAACCGAGAATGCGGCCGCAGCCGCCGGCCAAGGCTACGCAGGTGGAGGCGCAAGCGGGCCGAAGACATGCGTTTCCGGCTTGGTCTGGCGGGAAGCGTACGACGGCGATGCGGTGTGTGTCAGCCCGCAGAGGCGCGCCGAAACCTGGCAGGAGAACGCCAACGCCGGTATCGGTGCCACTGGCGGACTGAAGCCACAGACGAACTCGACCGCGTCCGGGGAGCACACGGTGACCTACCAGGTCCTGGGAGCGGGTGATGTCTTCTCGGCCATTCCCGATCCCGGCACGCCGGTGTATCCAGCCAGCACCACCACATGGGTGTCGACGCCGTGGTCGCAGACGGTGCGGGTTACCGGAACCAAGTTTCTGGCCTTGAATTACACGGACCACAACGGTACTCACGACTGCGCGATCCTGGTAGACGGCCAAGCCGTTCACCTCACGGAGCACAAACCGGGACGCTGTGCCTACCAAATTCCCTAAGTCCGTCTTAGCGATGTGCGGGTAACGCACCGGGCAGCGGCCGGCGGCCGAACTTTATATATCGCGCCAAAAATACACTGTCAGAACATATTTGGTGAACCAGAGCCGTTGTTCACGCGTCGCTTTCCAGTCGGTCCAGGCGACGGCCGAGCTCTGCGCGGGACCGGATGCCGAGCTTGCGATAAATCCTCGAGAGGTGCACCTCGACGGTCTTGGGGCTGATGAACAGTGCAGCGGCGATGTCGTGGTTCGTCTTCCCGGCTGCCGCTAAGTCGGCGATCCGCTGCTCCGCTGACGTCAGCACCTTCGAATCAGCTCGACCGAAGTTGATGCGTTCCAGAGAGGTTCGCGCACGTCGCTCCCAAAGGGGTGTGCCGAGTTCTTCGAATGTCGCCGCGGCCGCGCGCATCGCCGCGGCGGCCTTCTCGCGGCTACGCTGTCTCCGCAAGATTTCACCGAGCAGCAATTGCGTCCGGGCCCGCTCGAACGGCATCGGTAGCCGCTCATGCTCGGCCATGGCACCTTGAGCAGCCACCAGCGCCGCTCCCAGATCTCGTCTCCCGGCCAGGAGCATCGCCCGACAACGCGCACCCAACGCCAGCATCCAGGGCCGATCCAACCGGCGGCCGTTCGCCTCCAGAACCTCGATCAGGCTGTCGGCCTCGTCAAACCGGCCGAGGTGAATGAGGGCTTCAGCGGCGTCGGGCAGGAAAGGGGTGACGAAGATCTCCGTGGCCCGCGGGTGCTCCTCGAATGCGGCTACCAGCGGTGACAGTACTTGCAGCGCAGCCTCGTAGTTGCCGAGGGAAACTTCAAGAAAGCCAAGTGTGGTCGTCGGCCACACGGTAACTAGTGCAGGTGAGTCGCACCGCCGAGCCGCCATCAGCGCGTCCGTGGCGTCACGGCGAGCGATGGGCTCGTCGCCCGCATAGGCGGCCACCATGGCCTGGATCATCAGTGCCACCGCCAACGGGAGGTCCTCATCGAGAAGACGCGCACGCTGCAGGGCATCTTCACCGATGAGCGATGCTTCCGCGAAGTCGCCGCGCCATATCTCGTTGAGTGCGCCGTGGAAAGCATCGACCATCATTTCGCTGTCCGCACCACGTTCGATGTAGCGCTGTCTGATGACCCTGAGTTCTCGCCGCCCATCGTCAAGTTTTCCCGTCCCGACGAGCAGTGCGGCGCGCTGGAGCGTGGGCCACAACATGGCTGACGACGGCTCTTGGCCGTCGTCGAGCAGCATCGCGGTTCGCAAAGTTGTCTCGTCGAACCCCTCACCGACCAAGAAGTGCACCAGCACTTGCATGCTCAGCGCTTGGCTGAGCACCTGGCGGTCGTCTAGACGGACCGCTCTGTTGACCGCCTCGTTGGCCGCATGAACTGCGGCGTCGAACTCGTGGATGTTGATCCGTGCGAAGGACAACGACACGAGTATCCGACCGAGCAACCCGTTATCCCCGGCGGCAGCGTCCGCCGCTCGCTGCAGCAACCTGGCGGCGTCCCGGGAACTGCCGTCAAGCAATGCCCACAATCCCAGCAAGCTGAGGGCCTCAGCGTGCACCTCCACGGGTGCTGAATTCCTGAGCACTTCGTCGAGGACTTCGCGTGCGCGCGCGGCATCGCCAGCACTGAAATGAAACGCTCCGCAACGAATCTGACGTTCCGGGCTGCCGGCACCGAGCTCATTGGCTAATTCCATGAACTCGGCGGCGGCCGCTGGCGCCCCGCGCCGGCTCGCCAACTCGGCCGCCGCATCGAGGGCCTCCAACGTCGCCGCGTCACCGTGGGTGGCGGCCAGTGCCAGGTGGCGAGCGCGCAATTCCGGGTGGTCAACCAGCGCCGCCAGGCGCCTGTGCACGTCGCGCCGTTGCGCGGGCGGGGCAGCGGTGTAAACCGCGGCGGTGAGCAGCGGGTGCGTGAACCTCAGCCGGTTACGGTCGATCGTGACGATGCCGCGCTCCTCTGCAACGAGCAGTCGCTGAACGCACTCATCGACGGCCCACCCCGTCGCCTTCGACACGACATCTACCGTCGGTTCAGCCAGACATGCTGCGGCAAGCAGTATTTCGCGAAGTCCGTCATCGAGCACTCCAATTTTGGAGGTCACTACCCCAGCCAACGTCGTCGGCAGAGTCATCTCGATACCCGTTTGGCCCTCGGGTATTGTGCGCGCCAATTCGAGGGCGTAAAACGGATTGCCGCCAGACGCATCGTGGATCCGCAGCATGGCATGTCTTGAAACCGAGCGACCCAACCGCGCTGTGATGACTTGATGTAGCCCAGCGATGGTCAAGGGTTTGAGCGCAATTCGCGTTATCCCATTTGGGTTTTCGAACTGGAACCACGACACATCGTCACCGTCCCCGGTGCGCACGGTCGCGAGCAGCCCGACCGGTCCTGAGAACCGTCGTGCCGCGAACGCGATGATGCGAGCACTCGAAGGGTCCAGCCATTGGAGGTCGTCAATGGCCACCAGGACGGGTGCGCGATCCGACAGAATCTCGATTAACGAAAGGAACGCCGCCGCAATCGCACGCTGGTCGGTTGTCTGCCCATCGTCGCTGACCTGCAACAGCATTCGGTCGACAGCCATGCGTTGCGGTGCTGGGAGCGCGTCAAGGACTTCTTCCGGGATCCCCGAAAACAGGTCCGTCAAGGAAATGTAAGCCGTCACCGATTCGGTCGCCGCAGCGCGCGCGGTGAGCACATGCATGCCTCGTGCCCGGGCCTGCTCGATTGCGGCCAACCACAGGGTGGTTTTGCCGATACCGGCCTCGCCCTCCAAAAGCAAGCATGCCGGCCTTGTGGAGCAGGTAGTGAGGAAGTCGGAGACGTCTTCGGCCTCCGCAGCACGACTCCCCGGTAGCAGTGGCCCGTCCATGAGCGTCAGCGCGAACAGCCGCCAGCGAACAAAACCCAGCCGATGTCGAACACCGCTGAGGGCGCCAGCTCGCCCGACCGCAGGAGCCGTGGCCGAGCCTGCAGTGCGAACCGGCTCATGCGCCGAGGCAACTTCGCATAGAGCGAAACATATAGCCGGCCTAAGACACCTGCAACTTTCCCGGCCGCAAACTGCGGCAATCGCCGAAACGATTTCCCCTCGGCTGAGACCGCGGCGGTCGCACGCCCACTGCCATGTCGTTTTTCCGCCAGTTTTGTCGGTGGGTGGGTGTAAGTCTGGAAGCGTGCACGACGACTTCGAGCGTTGCTACCGCGCCGTCCAGTCCAAGGACCCCCGGTTCGACGGCTGGTTCGTCACGGCGGTCCTGACCACCCGCATCTATTGCCGCCCCAGCTGCCCGGTGCGGCCGCCGTTCGCCCGCAACGTGCGGTTCTACCCAACCGCCGCCGCTGCTCAGCGGGCCGGGTTCCGGGCGTGCAAACGGTGCCGCCCCGACGCGTCGCCGGGATCGCCGGAATGGAATGTGCGCGGCGACGCGGTCGCACGGACGATGCGCCTCATCGCCGACGGCACGGTGGACCGCGAGGGTGTCGGCGGCTTGGCGGCCCACCTCGGCTACACGACTCGCCAGCTGGAGCGGCTGCTGCAGGCAGAAGTGGGCGCCGGGCCACTCGCGCTGGCCCGGGCCCAGCGCGCGCAAACCGCCCGCCTGCTGATCGAGACCACAACCCTGCCGTTCGGCGATGTTGCGTTCGCGTCGGGGTTCTCCAGCATCCGCCAGTTCAACGACACCGTGCGCCTGGTCTTCGAGAACACGCCGACGGAACTGCGCCGGCTGGCGGCGGCCAGGTCCGGGTCGGGCGCCGCGTCGGCGGGAACGGTGTGCCTTCGCCTGCCGGTTCGCACCCCGTTCGCCTACCAAGGGGTCTTCGGCCACTTGGCCGCCAGCACGGTGCCCGGGTGCGAGGAAGTTCGCGATGGCACCTATCGACGCACCCTGCGCCTACCGATCGGCAGCGCCGTCGTCACCCTGACACCGGCCGTCGATCACGTCCGCTGCCTGCTCGCGCTCGACGACTTTCGCGACCTCACGACGGCGATCGCCCGCTGCCGGCGGCTGCTCGATCTCGACGCCGATCCCGAAGCGGTGGACGAGGCGCTCGCCGGTGACCCCGGACTGCGTCCCGCGGTCGTGAAGGCGCCCGGACAACGCGTTCCCCGCACCGTCGACGAGGCCGAGCTGGCCGTGCGCGCGGTTCTGGGCCAACAGGTCTCGACCAAAGCGGCGAGCACGCACGCCGGCCGCCTGGTCGCCGCCTACGGGCAGCCGATCGCGGACCCGGACGGCGGATTGACGCATACCTTCCCGTCGGTGGAGCAGCTCGCCGAGATCGACCCCGTCCACTTGGCGGTCCCCAAAGCCCGCCAACGGACCCTGAGCGCATTGGTCGCCGGCCTCGCCGACGGCCGTATCGTTCTCGACAGCGGAAGCGACTGGGAAGCCGCCCGCAGGCAATTGCTGGATCTGCCCGGGGTAGGCCCCTGGACCGCAGAGGTGATTGCCATGCGCGGCCTCGGCGACCCGGATGCCTTCCCCGCCACCGACCTTGGCCTTCGCTCGGCCGCCAGGCAGCTGGGCTTGCCGACTGGCGAAGGGGCGCTGGCCACCCACGCCGCCCGCTGGCGCCCCTGGCGCTCCTACGCCACCCAATACCTTTGGACCACCCTCGAGCATCCGGTTAACCAATGGCCACCACAGGAGGTCGCATGATCGAGTACCGCACCATCGAAAGCCCGATCGGGCCGCTGACCCTGGCGGGGCAGGACTCGGTCTTGACCATGCTTCGGATGGTCGACCAGACCTATGAACCGAGCCGCACCGGCTGGACACCGAACCCGGCCGCATTCCAAGAGGCCACCGAGCAACTCGACGCATATTTCGCCGGCAAACTGACCGAATTCGATTTCGAGTTCGAACTGCGCGGGTCCGAATTCCAGCGGCGAGTGTGGAAGGCGCTACAAACAATTCCGTACGGCGAAACGCGGTCGTACGGAAGGATTGCCGAACAGATCGGCGCTCCCGGGTCCGCACGGGCGGTGGGATTGGCCAACGGCCACAATCCCATTGCGATCGTCGTCCCCTGCCACCGCGTGATCGGCGCCAACGGCAGCCTCACCGGCTACGGTGGCGGCCTCGACCGGAAACAAACCCTGCTCGCGCTGGAAAGGAAGCGCGCATCGGCGGACGCGACTTTGACACTATTCGATTAGGGAAATTCGACTAGGAATCGCCGGTACCGCAAATGCAAAAACACCCCCGTCGCCGGGGGTGTTTTTGTGTATGTTCGGCGGTGTCCTACTTTTCCACCCGCAGGGGCAGTATCATCGGCGCTGACAGGCTTAGCTTCCGGGTTCGGAATGGGACCGGGCGTTTCCCTGTCGCTGTGGCCGCCGTAACTCTATTTAAATTTGGTTTCGGTGGGGGGTGTGGTGCCCAAGTTTCCCGCGGCTGATGCCGCTGGAAATGGAAAGTGGTTGCGATTGTGTGTTGGTAAGTTTTCGGCCGGTTAGTGCCAGTTCCCTGCACTCATTACTGAGCTTCCAGGTCTGGCCTATCGATCCCGTGGTCTGCGGGGGGCCTTATCCCTCTAAAAGGGTGAGAAACCTGATCTTGGAGAAGGTTTCCCGCTTAGATGCTTTCAGCGGTTATCCTGTCCGAACGTGGCTATCCAGCGGTGCCCCTGGTGGGACAACTGGTATACCAGAGGTTCGTCCGTCCCGGTCCTCTCGTACTAGGGACAGGTTTCCTCAAGTTTCTGACGCGCGCGGCGGATAGAGACCGAACTGTCTCACGACGTTCTAAACCCAGCTCGCGTGCCGCTTTAATGGGCGAACAGCCCAACCCTTGGGACCTGCTCCAGCCCCAGGATGCGACGAGCCGACATCGAGGTGCCAAACCATCCCGTCGATATGGACTCTTGGGGAAGATCAGCCTGTTATCCCCGGGGTACCTTTTATCCGTTGAGCGACACCCCTTCCACTCGGGGGTGCCGGATCACTAGTCCCGACTTTCGTCCCTGCTTGACTTGTAAGTCTCGCAGTCAAGCTCCCTTGTGCACTTACACTCAACACCTGATTGCCGTCCAGGTTGAGGGAACCTTTGGGCGCCTCCGTTACATTTTAGGAGGCAACCGCCCCAGTTAAACTACCCGCCAGGCACTGTCCGTGAACCCGATAAGGGTTCGACGTTAGGTGTCCAATACGATCAGAGTGGTATTTCAACAACGACTCCACCTCAACTGGCGTTGAGGTTTCACAGTCTCCCACCTATCCTACACAAACCGTACCGAACACCAATACCAAGTTGTAGTGAAGGTCCCGGGGTCTTTTCGTCCTGCCGCGCGTAACGAGCATCTTTACTCGTAGTGCAATTTCGCCGAGTCTATGGTTGAGACAGTTGGGAAGTCGTTACGCCATTCGTGCAGGTCGGAACTTACCCGACAAGGAATTTCGCTACCTTAGGATGGTTATAGTTACCACCGCCGTTTACTGGGGCTTAAATTCTCCGCTTCACCTTACGGTTAACGGGTCCTCTTAACCTTCCAGCACCGGGCAGGCGTCAGTCCGTATACATCGTCTTGCGACTTCGCACGGACCTGTGTTTTTAGTAAACAGTCGCTACCCACTGGTTTCTGCGGCCGAATCCCGCTCCCACCGCAAGGGTGTTCACGGTATTCCGGCCCCCCTTCTCCCGAAGTTACGGGGGCATTTTGCCGAGTTCCTTAACCATAGTTATCTCGTACGCCTTGGTATGCTCTACCTGACCACCTGTGTCGGTTTGGGGTACGGGCCGTGTGTGTGCTCGCTAGAGGCTTTTCTTGGCAGCTGAGGATCACCGAATTCGCCTCAATCGGCTATGCATCACCTCTCAGGATTCATGAGCGACGGATTTGCCTATCGCTCTCCCTACGGGCTTGCCCCAGTATTACCACTGACTGGTACGGCTACCTTCCTGCGTCACCCCATTGCTTGACTACTACCAGCGAAGATCCCACGCAGCCGGCGATCCTCGCACCCCGAAGGGATTGATAGACCACCATTTGGGTGGTTAGTACCGCTGATTCATCAGGGACGCCCACACACGGGTACGGGAATATCAACCCGTTGTCCATCGACTACGCCTGTCGGCCTCGCCTTAGGTCCCGACTCACCCTGGGCGGACTGGCCTGGCCCAGGAACCCTTGGTCTTACGGCGGGCAAGGTTCTCACTTGCCTTATCGCTACTCATGCCTGCATTCTCACTCCCCCAAACTCCACCACTCGGTTACCCGGTGGCTTCGTCGCATGGGGGACGCTCCCCTACCCAACCTTGCGGTTGCCGCGGCTTCGGCGGTGTGCTTGAGCCCCGCTACATTATCGGCGCACAATCACTTGACCAGTGAGCTATTACGCACTCTTTCAAGGGTGGCTGCTTCTAAGCCAACCTCCTGGTTGTCTCTGCGACTGCACATCCTTTTCCACTTAGCACACGCTTAGGGGCCTTAGCCGGCGATCTGGGCTGTTTCCCTCTCGACGTACGGAGCTTATCCCCCGCCGTCTCACTGCCACGCTATACACCACGGCATTCGGAGTTTGGCTGACGTCAGTAACCTAGTAGGGCCCATCGGCCATCCAGTAGCTCTACCTCCGTGGTGAAACACGTAACGCTGCACCTAAATGCATTTCGGGGAGAACCAGCTATCACGGAGTTTGATTGGCCTTTCACCCCTACCCACAGCTCATCCCCTCAGTCTTCAACCTAAGTGGGTTCGGGCCTCCACGCGGTCTTACCCGCGCTTCACCCTGGCCATGGGTAGATCACTCCGCTTCGGGTCCAGAACACGCCACTACACCCCAAAGGGGATGCGCCCTATTCAGACTCGCTTTCGCTGCGGCTACCCCGCACGGGTTAACCTCGCGACGTGTCCCTGACTCGCAGGCTCATTCTTCAAAAGGCACGCCATCACCCCACGAGGAGGCTCTGACGGATTGTAGGCACACGGTTTCAGGTACTCTTTCACTCCCCTCCCGGGGTACTTTTCACCATTCCCTCACGGTACTAATCCGCTATCGGTCATCGAGAAGTATTTAGGCTTACCGGGTGGTCCCGGCAGATTCACAGCAGATTCCACGGGCCCGCTGCTACTCGGGTGTTGATACAAGGTAGGTGCCGGGTTTTCGCGTACCGGGCTTTCACCGTCTGCGGCGGGCCGTCCCAGACCACTTCCGCTAACCACGACACTTTCTGACTACCCCTCAGCCAGGTAGAGCTGAGACATATCAATCCCACAACCCCGCACACACAACCCCTACCCGGTTATCCATGCATGCGGTTTAGCCTGTTCCGCGTTCGCTCGCCACTACTGACGGAATCACAATTGTTTTCTTCTCCTACGGGTACTGAGATGTTTCACTTCCCCGCGTTACCTCCCGCACCCTATATATTCAGATGCGGGTAACACGACATCACTCGTGCTGGGTTTCCCCATTCGGAAATCCTCGGATCAATGCTCGGTTGACAGCTCCCCGAGGCATATCGCAGCCTCCCACGTCCTTCATCGGCTCTCGATGCCAAGGCATCCACCATGCGCCCTTAAACACTTACTTACACACAAAAACCAAAGAAGAAATTACACATTTCGACGAACACGCGACCGTTGCCGGCAACGCATCCGTCTAGATGCTCGCAACCACTATCCAATACTCAAACACCACACCCCACCACCAAGATGGAGGGACACCACACGGACTGGCCGAGTGTTGTCTCAGGGCCCAATAGTGTGTCTGGCAATCATTTGCTGTTGCGCACCCAGCCCCCGCCCACTACAGGCGGGAACCCCTCACGGCTCGCACCCCACCAATTGGAGTGCTTTTCGTGGTGCTCCTTAGAAAGGAGGTGATCCAGCCGCACCTTCCGGTACGGCTACCTTGTTACGACTTCGTCCCAATCGCCGATCCCACCTTCGACAGCTCCCTCCCAAGGGTTAGGCCACTGGCTTCGGGTGTTACCGACTTTCATGACGTGACGGGCGGTGTGTACAAGGCCCGGGAACGTATTCACCGCAGCGTTGCTGATCTGCGATTACTAGCGACTCCGACTTCACGGGGTCGAGTTGCAGACCCCGATCCGAACTGAGACCGGCTTTAAAAGGATTCGCTTAACCTTGCGGCATCGCAGCCCTTTGTACCGGCCATTGTAGCATGTGTGAAGCCCTGGACATAAGGGGCATGATGACTTGACGTCATCCCCACCTTCCTCCGAGTTGACCCCGGCAGTCTCTCACGAGTCCCCGGCATTACCCGCTGGCAACATGAGACAAGGGTTGCGCTCGTTGCGGGACTTAACCCAACATCTCACGACACGAGCTGACGACAGCCATGCACCACCTGCACACAGGCCACAAGGGAACGCCTATCTCTAGACGCGTCCTGTGCATGTCAAACCCAGGTAAGGTTCTTCGCGTTGCATCGAATTAATCCACATGCTCCGCCGCTTGTGCGGGCCCCCGTCAATTCCTTTGAGTTTTAGCCTTGCGGCCGTACTCCCCAGGCGGGGTACTTAATGCGTTAGCTACGGCACGGATCCCAAGGAAGGAAACCCACACCTAGTACCCACCGTTTACGGCGTGGACTACCAGGGTATCTAATCCTGTTCGCTCCCCACGCTTTCGCTCCTCAGCGTCAGTTACTGCCCAGAGACCCGCCTTCGCCACCGGTGTTCCTCCTGATATCTGCGCATTCCACCGCTACACCAGGAATTCCAGTCTCCCCTGCAGTACTCTAGTCTGCCCGTATCGCCCGCACGCCGAGGGTTAAGCCCCCGGTTTTCACGAACAACGCGACAAACCACCTACGAGCTCTTTACGCCCAGTAATTCCGGACAACGCTCGCACCCTACGTATTACCGCGGCTGCTGGCACGTAGTTGGCCGGTGCTTCTTCTGCAGGTACCGTCACTTTCGCTTCGTCCCTGCTGAAAGAGGTTTACAACCCGAAGGCCGTCATCCCCCACGCGGCGTCGCTGCATCAGGCTTGCGCCCATTGTGCAATATTCCCCACTGCTGCCTCCCGTAGGAGTCTGGGCCGTATCTCAGTCCCAGTGTGGCCGGACACCCTCTCAGGCCGGCTACCCGTCGTCGCCTTGGTAGGCCATCACCCCACCAACAAGCTGATAGGCCGCGGGCCCATCCCACACCGCAAAAGCTTTCCACCACAAGGCATGCGCCAAGTGGTCCTATCCGGTATTAGACCCAGTTTCCCAGGCTTATCCCGAAGTGCAGGGCAGATTGCCCACGTGTTACTCACCCGTTCGCCACTCGAGTACCCCCGAAGGGGCCTTTCCGTTCGACTTGCATGTGTTAAGCACGCCGCCAGCGTTCGTCCTGAGCCAGGATCAAACTCTCCAAACAAAATCTCCTCGCAGAACGAGGTGAATTTCAAATCAGAGAAAATCTGACCTAACAAAAAGACACCAAATAACTGGCATCAAAAGTTGCCATACCCACACACGGGGAGTGCTAGGTATGGCCAAAAACAACAACAAATAATAAAGACCAAACACACTATTGAGTTCTCAAACAACACTTGTTTCGCCCGTTTTGGGGCAACCCTGCCAGCTTAATACAGATCCGGCAGTGGAGTCAACTCCCAGTTTTGGTCTTTGTGAGACCGTGTCGGGAGCAGCCGTGCCAGGCTAGTACCAATCCAGCGAGGGAGTCAAGGGCCCGGGTTGTCGGCCGCCTGGTGTGGCGACCGCCCCTGTGGGGCACTGACTTTGGTTACTCTACCCGCTCGATCTCCGCTCCCAAAATCGCCAGGTTTTCCACGAACAACGGGTAGCCGCGATCGATGTGGAAAACGTCGTGGACCTCGGTGTCACCGTCGGCGACGAGCCCCGCCAAAACCAGGCCTGCACCGGCCCGAATGTCCGAACACCACACCGGGGCGCTCGACAATTGCGGCAGGCCCCGAACGACCGCATGGTGGCCGTCGGTGCGGGCATCCGCGCCCAACCGGATCATCTCTTCGACGAAGCGGAAGCGGGCCTCGAAAACGTTTTCCGTGATCATCGAGGTGCCATCGGCGATGGAGGCCAGGGCGATCGCCATCGGCTGCAAATCCGTCGGGAACCCGGGGAACGGCAGCGTCGCCACGTTGACGGCCTTCGGGCGCTCGTACTGGGTGATCCGGAAGCTGTTGTCCGTTTGGGTGACCGTCGCGCCGGCGTCGTGCAACTTGTGCAGGACCACCTGGAGGTGGGCCGGGTCGACGCCCGTCACCGAAATGTCTCCCCGGGTCATCGCGGCGGCTATGCCCCAGGTGGCTGCGACGATGCGATCCCCGATCACCCGGTGCTCGGTGGGGTACAGCCGCGGGACCCCGGTGATGGTCATGGTCGACGAACCGGCACCTTCGACCTGCGCGCCCATCTGGTTCAACATGGTGCACAGGTCCACGACATCGGGCTCGCGCGCCGCGTTGTGGATGGTGGTGACGCCCTCGGCCACCACGGCGGCCATCAGGATGTTCTCGGTGGCCCCGACCGAGGGAAATTCCAGCTGGATCTCGGCGCCGCGCAAGGTGTCAGCGTGGGCGACCACGCAGCCGTGCTCGATGTTGCACTGGGCGCCCAGCTGGCGCAGGCCCGCCTGGTGCATGTCCAGCGGACGCGAACCGATCGCGTCCCCACCGGGGAGCGCGACCCGGGCCCGCTTGCATCGGCCGACCAGCGGCCCCAGCACGCAGACCGACGCCCGGAACTGCCGCACCGCGGCGAAGTCGGCATCGTATTTCGGCTCGTCGGGCGAGGTGATCCGGGCGACGTCGCCGTCGAGTTCGACGGTGGCGCCCAAGCCGCGCAAGACTTCTGCCATCAACGGCACATCGAGGATGTCGGGGCAGTTGGTGATGGTGCTGGTGCCCTCGGCCAGCAGCGTCGCGGCCATCAGCTTGAGCACGCTGTTCTTGGCGCCCCCCACTGCGACTTCGCCGGACAACCGGTTGCCGCCGGTCACCACGAATCGCTCAGCCACCCGCGTCAGTCTAGTGAAGCGGTATCGGGTTGTCAGTCAGCCCGCCTGACGACGATGCCTCCGCGGAGCCGGCGTCAGGAGTCAGCCGGGGGTCGGTCCTTCGGCGAGCCGCAGTACCGTTTTGCTCATGGCGATACACCTGACCCGCATCTATACGCGAACCGGTGACGACGGCACGACGGGACTGAGCGACTTTTCGCGGGTCTCCAAGAACGACCCCCGCCTGGTCGCCTACGCGGACTGCGACGAGGCCAACTCGGCGATCGGCGTCGCGATCGCGCTCGGTCAGCCCGACCAGGAAATCGCCGGAGTGCTGCGGCAGATCCAAAACGACCTGTTCGACGCCGGCGCGGACCTGTCGACCCCGGTGGTGGAGAACCCCGAATATCAACCGCTGCGGGTCACCCAGCCGTACGTCGACCGGCTCGAGGGCTGGTGTGACAAATATAACGAGAACCTGCCGGCGCTGAATTCCTTTGTGCTGCCGGGTGGTTCGCCTCTCTCGGCGTTGTTGCACGTCGCCCGCACCATCGTCCGTCGGGCGGAACGCTCGGCCTGGGCGGCGGTCGAGGCGGCGCCGCAGCAGATCAGTGTCCTCCCGGCGAAATACCTGAACCGCCTGTCGGATCTGCTCTTCATCCTGGCGCGCAGGGCCAACCCCGACGGCGACGTGCTCTGGAAACCAGGGGCGCAGCCCGGCGGCGGCGCCCCGGACGCGGGGTAACCTGCGGCGCACGGCCTAGACGCTGCGACGGCGAGCGCGCGGTGACGGGCGGGACTCCAGCCAGGACAAAAACGCCGTCAAAGCGCCCTTGTCGAGCGCGATCTCGTAACCGGTCCTGCGCTCCTGCGTCGTGTCGCGCAACTCCAGCACAACGATCTCGTCGGTCATGATGTCGAACTCGTCGCCGCGGGGCGCACGGCGGGAGACGATCTCCACTCCCCTGCGGCTGAGTCGACGGTCCGGCCACAGACGCAGGCTGGAGAGCCGGTAGAACGCGGCCTCACCGCCGCGGTAACGGATCACGCCGTGCCGCCAGCCGTGACCTCCGACCGCGGGAATGTCTCGCATGATCCCCGCGGTGCCGCCCTGGCGCAGCTTCCACAACCGATAACTGAGCGCGACCACCGCGCCCGCCAGGACGACGACGAGCACGACCATGCCGATCATGGGCGCGCTCATCGGCTGTTAGTCGATCGCGCCGACGGCGCGCAATCTGCCGCGCCCGCGCGCCGCGATGCGGGGGTCGTCGGACTCCGAATCCTCCCTGGCGGCGCTTTCGTCGATCTCGGACTCGAACGCGGCGGACTCGGCCAGCACGGTCACCGTCTCTTCGGTGACCGACAAAAACCCGCCCTCGATGGCGACCCGCAGATCGTCCTCGCCTTCACGTTCGACGCGCACCATGGCGTCGTCGACCAACTGGGCGACGACCGGGATGTGCCGGGGCAAAATTCCGATTTCGCCGACGGTGGTGCGGGTGAACAAAAACGTTGCCTCACCCGACCAGATCTTCCGGTCGACGGCGACTATCTCAACGTTCAATTCGGCCATGCCACAGAGCCTTTCAGAGCCTGCTCGCTCACGCCTCAGGAATCCAGTTTGGCGCCGAAGCCTTCGGCCTTCTTGGCCAAGTCGTCAAGGCCACCGATCAGGAAGAACGCCTGTTCCGGGATGTGGTCGAAGTCGCCCTTGGTGAGTCGGTCGAACGCCTCGATCGTCTCCTTTACCGGCACCGTCGAACCCGGCTGACCGGTGAACTGTTCGGCCGCCATCATGTTCTGCGAGAGGAACCGCTCGATGCGTCGTGCACGCTGGACCAGCTGCTTGTCCTCTTCCGACAACTCGTCGATACCGAGGATCGCGATGATGTCTTGAAGGTCCTTGTAGCGCTGCAGGATTCGGATGACTTCCTGCGCAACCCGGTAGTGCTCGTCACCGACCACGCTCGGGTCGAGGATGGTCGAGCTCGAGGCCAGCGGGTCCACCGCCGGGAAAATACCCTTGGAGAACACCGAACGGGACAGTTCGGTGGTGGCGTCCAGGTGCGCGAACGTGGTCGCCGGCGCCGGGTCGGTGTAGTCGTCGGCGGGCACGTAGACCGCCTGCATCGAGGTGATCGAACGGCCTCGCGTCGAGGTGATGCGCTCCTGCAGCTCACCCATCTCGTCGGCCAGCGTGGGCTGGTATCCCACCGCGGACGGCATACGGCCGAGCAGCGTCGATACCTCGGACCCGGCCTGGGTGAACCGGAAGATGTTGTCGATGAACAGCAGCACGTCCTGGCCGGCTTCGTCGCGGAACCACTCGGCCATCGTCAGCGCCGACAGGGCCACCCGCATACGGGTGCCGGGCGGCTCGTCCATCTGACCGAACACCAGCGCGGTGTCCTTGAGCACGTCAGCCTCTTTGAGCTCCACCCAGAGGTCGTTGCCCTCACGGGTGCGCTCCCCCACCCCAGCGAAAACCGAAGTCCCACCGAAGTTTCGGGCGATACGGTTGATCATCTCCTGGATGAGCACCGTCTTGCCGACGCCGGCACCGCCGAACAGCGCGATCTTGCCGCCACGCACGTACGGCGTGAGCAGGTCGACGACCTTCAGGCCGGTCTCGAGCATCTCGGTGCGGGGCTCGAGCTCTTCGAAGGGGGGCGGCTTGCGGTGAATCGACCAGTGCTCGAAGTCCTCGCCGTAGCCCGGCTTGTCCAGGCAGTCACCCAGCGCGTTGAAGACGTGGCCCTTGACCTCTTGGCCGACCGGCACAGAGATCGGCTTGCCGCTGTCCGTCACCTCGACGCCGCGGACCAGCCCGTCGGTGGGCTGCAGCGAAATGGTGCGCACCAGGTTGTCGCCGAGGTGCTGTGCGACCTCCAGCGTGAGCGTCTTCTTGAGCTCCTCGAACGTGATCTCGGCGTTGAGCGCGTTGAACAGCTCCGGCACGGAGCCGCGCGGGAACTCGACGTCGACCACGGGACCGGTGATTCGCACCACGCGGCCGCTGGTCTCGGAGTTCGTGGCCTTCCCGGCCTTTTCTGTCGTTCCAGTAGTAGCAGCCATATGTTTTCTCTTCCTCGTGTGCTACTGAGCGTCGGCGAGCGCGTTTGCGCCGCCGACGATTTCGCTGATCTCTTGGGTGATCTGGGCCTGGCGCTCGCGGTTCGCCATCAGCGTGAGCTCTTTGATCAGGTCGTCCGCGTTGTCGGTTGCCGACTTCATCGCTCGTTGACGCGAAGCGAGCTCCGATGCCGCCGATTCGAGCAGCGCGGCGTAGACACGGGTGGTCACGTAACGCGGCAGCAGCGACTCGAAAAGCGTCGTCGCGTCCGGCTCGAACGAATACAGGGTGCGCACTTCCGGCTGGTCCTCGACGTACTCGACCACCATGGGTGCGATCCGGTGAGCCGCCGCGGCCTGCGACATCATCGACTTGAACTCCGAGTAGACGATGTGGAGTTCGTCGACGCCCTGGTCCTCCTGCGACTCGTCGCCAGTGCCCTTCATGAAGGCATCGACCAGAGTTGAGGCGATCTCCGCGGCGTTCTCGTATTGAGGTTGCTCGGAAAAGCCCGTCCACGAGTCGGTGATGTCCCAGTTGCGGAACTTGAAGTAGTTCAGCGCCTTCCGACCCACCGTGTACACGACCGGCGTCTTACCTTCCTCCCGCAGCAGGGAGAACAGCTCCTCGGAGCGGCGGAAGATGCTGGAGTTGTACGCGCCGCACAAGCCACGGTCGGAGGACACCACCAGGACACCGGCGCGTTTGGGTTCTTCCCGCTCCACCAGGAGAGGGTGATCGAGGGCGGCTTCGGACGACAGCGTGGTCAACATCGCCGTGATCTGAAACGCGTAGGGCCTGGCCGCTTCCAGCCGGGCCTGCGCCTTTCCGATGCGCGATGTCGCGATCATCTCCTGGGCCTTGGTGATCTTCTTGATCGACCCCGCCGAGCGGATCCGGCCGCGTAATTCGCGAAGTGTGGCAGCCATTGATTGCTACTTCTTCTCTTTCTTCGCCTTCTTCTCCGGCGCAGGCTTCTTCACCTTCACCGACTCCTTCTCGAGGTCTTCTTCGTCCAGAGCCTCGACGTGCTCGTCGGGCACCACCGATCCGCCGCCCGTGGCCGCGAAGCCCTTCTTGAAGTTGTTGATGATCTCGGTCAGCTGGTTCTCGCCCTCTTCAGCGAGCTTTCCGCTGTCGCGGACGCCGGCCAGGAACTTCTCTTCCGAAGCCCGCATGTGGTCCAGCAACTCGGTCTCGAAACGCCTGACGTCCTCGACCGGTACCGAGTCCAGGTGACCCCCGGTGCCCAGGAAGATCGAAACCACCTGCTCCTCAACCGGCATGGGCTGGTACTGCGGTTGCTTGAGCAGTTCGACGAGCCGCTCACCGCGCTCCAGCTGTGCCTTGGAGGTCGCGTCCAGGTCCGAAGCGAAGGCCGCAAACGATTCCAGTTCGCGGTACTGCGACAGGTCCAGACGCAGCGAGCCGGCCACCTCCTTCATGGCCTTGATCTGCGCCGCACCGCCCACGCGGGACACCGACACACCGACGTTGATGGCGGGCCGCACGCCCTGGTTGAACAGGTCGGACTCCAGGAAGCACTGCCCGTCGGTGATCGAGATGACGTTGGTCGGGATGTAGGCCGAGATGTCGTTGGCCTTGGTCTCGATGATCGGCAGGCCGGTCAGCGAACCGCCCCCGAGCTCGTCGGAGAGCTTCGCGCAGCGCTCCAGCAGCCGCGAGTGCAGGTAGAACACGTCACCGGGGTAGGCCTCACGGCCCGGCGGCCGGCGCAGCAGCAGCGAGATCGCGCGGTAGGCCTCGGCCTGCTTGCTCAGGTCGTCGAAGACGATCAGCACGTGCTTGCCGTCGTACATCCAGTGCTGGGCGATCGCCGAACCCGTGTAGGGCGCAAGCCATTTGAAGCCGGCGGAGTCGGACGCCGGGGCGGCGACGATGGTGGTGTAGTCCATCGCACCGCCCTCCTCGAGCGCGCGCCGGACCGACGCGATCGTCGTGCCCTTCTGACCGATGGCCACGTAAACGCAGCGGACCTGCTTCTTCTCGTCGCCGCTCTCCCAGTTCTCCCGCTGATTGAGGATGGTGTCGACGCACACAGCGGTCTTGCCGGTCTTGCGGTCCCCGATGATCAGCTGCCGCTGGCCGCGGCCGATCGGCGTCATCGCGTCGATGGCCTTGATGCCGGTCTGCAGCGGCTCGCTCACGCTTTGCCGCTGCACCACAGACGGCGCCTGGATCTCCAGCGCGCGGCGGATGTCGGTGTCGATGTCGCCGCGCCCGTCGATGGGGTGGCCGAGCGGATTGACCACGCGCCCCAGGAACGCGTCACCGACGGGGACGGACAGCACCTCCCCGGTGCGCTTGACCTGCTGGCCCTCTTCGATCTTCTCGAAGTCACCCAGGATCACCGCGCCGACGCTGTGCTCGTCGAGGTTCAGCGCGACGCCGAGAACCCCGCCCGGAAACTCGAGCAGCTCCTGCGTCATGACGGAGGGCAAGCCTTCGACGTGCGCGATGCCGTCACCGGCCGCGACGACGGTACCGACCTCTTCCCGTGAGGTGTCGGAGGTGAAAGAGCCTACATACTCCTCGATGGCGCTTTGGATGTCATCAGCGGAGATTGTCAACTCGGCCATGGCTTTTCGTCTTCCTACTTGATCGTGCTTCGCGTGTGCTTGTGATGGATGGTTGGTGTCAGTCGGGCAATTGCGCCTCAGCCGCGGCGAGGCGAGAAGCGAGTGTCCCGTCAATCACTTCGTCGGCCACGGAGATGAGCAGCCCGCCCAGTAGTTCGTCAGAAGTCTGCAGCTGCACCGTCACCGGGTGGCCGTAGATGCGGCCGAGCACGTCGGTGAGGCGAGACCGCTGGGTATCGCTGAGTTCGGCCGCCGCACTGACCCGGGCGACGATCTCGCCGCGACGTGCCACGGCGACTTTCGCCAAGAACTGCACGGCCTCCTCGGCCGACTCACCCCTGAGCAGTTGGACGGTCTGGGTCAGCAGCGCCACCACGATCGGATCGACTCTGTCGCTCGCGCTGTCAAGCACCTTGCGCAGCAGGCCGATCCGGCCTTCTACCGGTACGCCGTAGTCGCTCAACAGGATGGCGAGCCGTGGCTGTGCGTCCAGGATTCGGGAGAACCGGAAGAGCTGGTCTTCCACGTCGTCGACCTTGTTCTCACGTTCGGCGACTTCGAGCAGCGCCTGCCGCGAGATGTGCTCGATGGCGGCGGCCAGATCGGAGTTGGCCGACCACCGCTCCGAGACGGCCAGTCGCAAGACGTCGAGCGTAGCGTCGGCGACCTTGCCGGAGACGAGCCGCTCGATCAGCTGGACGCGGGGCGCCGCGTCCTCGGCCGGCACCGTCAGATACCGGGTGACGACGATCTCGCGGTGCAGCATTTCGGCCACCGCGACGAGCTCGCCCGACAGATCGGTAAGGGCTTTGTTGTCAAGGCCTTTGGCAATGTCGCTGAACCGCTTCGACAGCCCGGCCACCGCCTCGCGACTGGCGGAGCGCATCTTCGCCAACAGCGGATACTGGACCTCCGCGGGCGCGGGGGCCATCGCTTCGAGGTCGTCGAGGAACCGGTCGACGGTGGCCGATTGCTGGGCCGGGTCGGCGACGTAGTTCCGCACCAATTCGCCGGCCTGCCGCACCGCCTCGTGGCCGAGCTCGAGGCGGAGCTGGCGGCTCAGCTGCGTGCGCAGCAGGTCGACCTGGCGCCCGCCCTGTGTCGTGATGCGTTGAGACTCGGTCTCGGATTGGGCCCGGAACTGTTCGGCGATCCGGCCCGCGTCCACTTGGGCCTCTTCGACGAGCCGTTCGGCCTCGGACTTGGCGGATTCCACGGCCTTGCTGTGGGCCGTGGTCGACTCGCTCAGCCGATCGGCCGCCGCCGCAGCGTCTTTCAGCTGCTGGCGCACGGCGTCTTGACGAGCGGCCATCAGACGGCGCACCGGGGGCACGACGTACCGCACGACCAGGAAAACGATGGCCGCGAATCCGATCAACTGCCCGATGAAGGTCGACATACGCGGTTACCGTCCAGACTTACCGGTGGCCGCGGTGGCCGGGGCCACCTCGACACCGAGGATCCGGCTGGCCAGCGTCGCCGACATGGTCGCCACGTTGGCGCGCAGATCCAGTTCCACGGCGTCTCTCTCCCGCTTCAATTGCTCGGAGGCCATTTGCATCGTCGACATCACCTGTTGCTCCCCACGGGCGCGCGCGTCTTCGACGAGCTTACGGCCCTCTGCGCGGGCATTGTCGCGCAGCGACGACGCCTGAACCCGCGCCTCCGTGAGGGCTTCTTCGTAGTCGGCCTTGGCGGCGTCGAACTGCTCGCCGGCCTTCTTGTTGTCGGCGACGGTCTTGGCGACCATGGCGTCCCGCTCGCGCAATACCCGCATGACGGGCGGCACGACGAACGTGCCGATAACCGCAAGCACGATCAGGAAGATCGCCAGCACGAAGAAGAAAGTGCCGTTCGGAACGAGGAAGTTGTTGCCTCCCTCTGCCACCACCTGGCTGGATGCCAGAAAGCTCAGGCTCGCGTCACCCATCACAGCGAATTAGGTGCCGACGGGTGTGGCGAAGACGAACAGCGCCATGAACGCCAGGTTGATGAAGTAGGCCGCCTCGACCAGACCGACGGTGATGAAGAACGGCGTGAACAGCCGACCTTGTGCCTCGGGTTGCCGGGCGATGCCGGAGACCAGCGCGTTACCGGCGATACCGTCACCGATACCGGCGCCGATCGCGCCACCGCCCATGATGAGTCCACCGCCGATGAGTGCAGCGGCAGCGACTTGGGGGTCCAGAGCCATTCTTATCCTCCTTGATATCTGGTAGCGGTCTACCAGGCCTCTGTAATGGTGTGTGGGACAAAACAATTCATGGTTGCCTCAGTCATGATGTTCCTCGATCTCCATGGCTTGACTGAAGTAGAGGATGGTCAAGATTGAGAAGATGAACGCCTGGATCGCCCCCACGAACAGGTCGAAGGCCTTCCAGATGGCGTTGGGCGCCCACATGATGTACGGGGGGAAGAGCGCGATCAGCGCGACCAGGATGCCGCCGGCGAAGATGTTGCCGAAAAGTCGGAGCGACAACGAGATCGGCTTGGCGAGCTCTTCGACGAGGTTGATCGGCGCCAGGAACGCCACGTGGCCCTTGAGCACGGCGAGCGGGTGCCCGACGATGCCCCGGCGCCAGATACCGGCCACGTGATAGCAGACGAACACGAAAAGGGCCAGCGCCAGAACGTAATTGATGTCCGCGGCCGCCGACTTCAGTAGCTCGGTGGTGTGCCCGGACTTGTCGGTGTACTGCAGCGGGAGCACCGACAGCCAGTTCGAGATCAGGATGAACACGAAGATGGTGACGGCCAGCGGCAACACGAACGGCGCGATCCGCATCCCGACCGCGCTCTCGATCTGGTCGCGCATCTGAACGGTGATGGCCTCCCAGAACAACTGAACGCCGCTGGGGACGCCGGTGGAGGTGATCTTCGCGCGCAGGAAGAATGCCAGCGCGAGCACGATCACCGCCGCGATCGCGGTGGACAGGATGGTGTCCGTGTTGACGGTCATGCCCAGCCACGTGGCGTGGGTGTGGGCGCCGACCTCGATGGCGGATTCGGCGAGGAACGTCGTCTCAGTCATCGTTGCCGTTCTTTCCTTCCGTTCCATCCGATCCCGCGATCACGCCGCCTCCGTCCGCGGGATGGGCCTCCGCCCAGTCGCCGGCGCGCAGCTTCTTCCACACCGGGAGCGCCGTCGATGCCACCAACAAGATCTGGAAAAGGGCCAATCCGAACACGACGCCAAGGCCGGCGGGCCGGAAGACGTAGGCGATGATCAGCCCGATGACGGTGATGATGGCCAGCCGGGTGGCCGAGTTCAGCGCCATCGTGCTTTTCAGCGGATGGTCCTTCGCGGTGATCGACGCGACCGAACGACGCACCAAGAGGGCGTTGAGCAAACCGAGGAGCATCCCGACGCCGAAGTACACCCCGACCATCGGGTGACCGGTCGCTCCGGCGGCGATGACGGCCACCACAGCAACCGCAATGCTGAGGACCAACAGGCGGACCGGGCGGAACGCAACAGAGGGAAACACCAACGGCGCGTCCTGCGCTGGTGTCGTCACTGCAGCACCTCAATCCCAAGTTGGTGGAGCGGGAGTCCCCCGACCGACTGATCGGTGGCCCGCCGAGCGTATCGCACGTCACAGTGGATTCGCCCAAGGGGTATCTCCCGGCGCGAGTCCTCAGCCGACCCGACCGGATCTGTGTCCGATGGACCGGCAATTTGTGCGGCTTTTTGGGGCTCTACCAGCACCGTACCATATGGCGAGGCGCCACTACTACTAGCTGTCGTAGTCCTCGTCGTCGTAGTCGTCGCGCGGCCGCATGAGCGGGATCGCCGTCGCGATGCCGGCGACCACGATGGCGCCCAACATCACCGCCGCGGTGTGACGGGGGTTGAAGAAGATCGTGCTGGCGGCGCCGAACGCAACGATGCCCACCCAGAGGTAGATCAGCAACACCACCCGGCGGTGGGAGTGACCGATCTGCAGCAACCGGTGGTGCAGGTGCATCTTGTCTGGGCTGAATGCGCTGCGGCCGGCGCGGGTGCGGCGCACGATCGCCAGCAGCAAATCGAGCATCGGCACGAACATGACCGCCACCACCAGCAGGAAGGGCGACAGCAGCGCGAACACGTCGCGCGCGCCGTAGGCGTTTTGCGAGACGGGCCCCGCGGCGGTGGTGGAAGCCGCCGCGAGCATCAAGCCGATCAGCATCGAGCCCGAATCACCCATGAAGATCTTGGCGCGGTGAAAGTTGTGCGGCAGGAAGCCCAGACAGGCCCCCGCGAGCACCACGGAGATCACGGCGGGCGGATAAAAGAGGACGTCGCCGCCGTGATCCCGCAGCAGTCCGACCGAGAACATGCAGATCGCCAGGGCGGTGATCAGCCCGAGCCCGGCCGCCAGTCCGTCGAGCCCGTCGACGAAGTTCATCGCGTTGACGATGGAGACCGTCAGCGCCAGCGTGAGCAGGATCGACGAGGCCTGGTCCAGCACGATCGTGCCGACACCGCCGATCGGGATGTAGAGGACGCTCCAGGCGACGCCCATCGTGACCAGCACACTGGCCGCGGTGATCTGGCCGGCGAACTTCGTCAAGGCGTCGAGCCCCCAACGATCGTCGATGAGACCGATGCCCATGATGACCGCGCCGGCCACCAGCACCGCGGGCATCCCCGTCGAGTAGACGAACCCGCGGGTGAGCGCGGGAAGCTCCGACGCCAGGAATACGGCCGAGATGACGCCGAGAAACATCGCCAACCCACCCATGCGGGGAGTGGGCGTCACGTGCACGTCGCGTTCCCGCGGATAGGCAACAGCACCCAGCCGGGTGGCGAGCACCCGCACCGGGCCGGTCGCGAAGTAGGTGATGATCGCCGCGGTCAGCCCCACGAGTGCCAGCTCGCGCAGGGGGACTCCGGCGCCGCGGTCGGACAGGGCGAGCAAACCACTGGCGAGGTTCGCTAGGCCGCCGGCCGGGTCGCTGGACACGTCGAGACCGTACTGCACCAACCTGGCAACCGGGGAACCACTCTGGCTAGGCCTGGGCGGTCAGGCTTTCGGGATCGACGCCGAGCACTTCCGCGATCCGCTCGGCGCTCACCGGGCCGGGTCGCAGGATCCGCGGGGCCGGCCCGGTCAGGTCGACGATCGTGGAGGCCGCCCCCTGCTCGGCCGTCCCCGCGTCGAGATAGACGTCGACGAGATCACCGAGTTGAGTGCGGGCCTCGGCGGCGTCCACCGCGGGCGGGCGGCCGGAGACATTCGCGCTGGACACCGCCATGGGTCCCACTTGGCGCAGCAACTCGATGGCCACCGGGTGCAGCGGCATGCGCAGCATCACGGTGCCGCGGGCGTCGCCGAGGTCCCATTGCAGCGACGGTGCCTGCGTCACCACCAGGCTCAGCGCGCCCGGCCAGAACGCGCGGATCAGGTCTCGGGCCCCGCCCGGCATGGTGTAGACCAGGCCCTCGATGGTGTGCCAGGAGCCGACCAGCACGCCGACCGGCATGTCGCGGCCCCGCCCCTTCGCCGACAGCAGCGCGGCCACCGCGGCGCTGTTGAAGGCGTCGGCGCCGATGCCGTACACGGTGTCGGTCGGCATGACCACCAATCGGCCGCCCTTGAGCGCCCCGGCCGCCGAGGCGATCCCGCGCGCACGCTGATCGGGATCGGCGCAGTCGAAGACCTCCGTCATACCCGCCCCCGCTTTCTGCGCGCGGTGACGAACCGCGGCCGGCCGACGAGGTCGTGACGAGCACTGACGTCCTCGAAAAGCCCCGTCTCGCAGACCAATTCCACCGTATGCGACGAGGTGGTGTCGTCGTGTTCGACGGCGAAGATGCCACCAGGGCGAAGCCAGCGGCCGGCCAGGGCGACGATGGGGGCGATCACCGCCATCCCGTCCGGTCCGCCGAACACCGCGTGGTGCGGATCGTATTGACCGACTTCGGGTTCCACGATGGCCGCGTCGGGGACATAGGGCGGATTGGCCACCACCACGTTGACCTCACCGTCGAGTTCCGGCAGCAGAGTGGGCTCGGTGACGTCGGCGTGGACGAGTTCGACCGCGGTGCCCGCCGCGTTGCGGCGCGCGTATTCGAGGGCCGCCTCGGAGTCATCGATGCCGATGACTCGGGCGGCGGGGCGCTCATGGGCCAGCGCCAACCCCAGTGCGCCCGAACCGGTGCACAGGTCGACGACGACGGGCCGGGCCGGCAGACGCTGCTCGGTGACCCACGCGAGAAGCGCTTCCGTTTCCGGGCGCGGTATGAAGACGCCGGGGCCGACGTGCAGCGTCAGCGGTCCGAACGCGGCCGTGCCGGTGAGGTGCTGCAACGGCACCCGGCGGGAACGCGCGGCCACGACGTGGCGGTACCGATCGAGGAAGCCCTCACCGGTGGACTCGACCAGGGCCAGCCGACCGCGCTCGGTGCCGGACAAGTGGGCGGCCAGCTCCTCGGCATCCCAACGCGCGGAGTCGATTCCTGCTGCGGCCAGCGTCGCCGCAGCGGAGTCGATCGCGCGCCGCAGGGCACTCATGCCTGTTGCAGCCGAGACTGTTTGTCGGCGGCGCTCAGCGCGTCGAACATCGCGTCGAGGTCGCCGTCGAGTACCTGATCGAGATTGTGTGCCTTGAAACCGATCCGGTGGTCGGTGATCCGGTTCTCCGGGAAGTTGTACGTGCGAATCCGCTCGCTGCGGTCCACGGTCCGGATCTGGCTGGCCCGGTCGGCCGAGGCGTCGGCCAGCGCCTGCTCTTCGGCCAGCGCCTGCAGCCGGGCGGCGAGCACCTGCAACGCACGCGCCTTGTTCTGCAGCTGCGAGCGTTCGTTCTGGCAGGTGACCACGATGCCGGTGGGCAGATGTGTGATCCGCACCGCGGAGTCGGTGGTGTTCACCCCCTGCCCGCCCTTGCCGGACGAGCGGTACACGTCGATGCGCAGGTCCGACTCGTCGATCTGCACCTCCCCCACTTCCTCGGGTTCGGGATAGACCAGAACGCCGGCGGCCGAAGTGTGAACGCGGCCTTGGGATTCCGTCACCGGGACACGCTGCACCCGGTGCACCCCGCCCTCGAATTTCATCCGGGACCACACCCCGTCGGGCGAGTCGCCCTTGCTGGCGATGGACAGCGTCGCGTCCTTGTAGCCACCGAGGTCCGACGTGGTCTCGTCCAGAACCGTCACCGTCCAGCCGTGCCGCTCGGCATAGCGGATGTACATCCTGGCCAGATCCGCGGCGAACAACGCCGATTCCTCGCCGCCCTCACCCGATTTGACTTCGAGGACGATGTCGTCGGGATCGTGCGGATCGCGCGGGGCCAGCATGTCGGTCAGTTGGGTGTCCAGTTCGGCGACCCGTGATTGAAGTTCGGTGACCTCTTCGGCGAACGACTCGTCGTCGGCGGCCAGCTCATGCGCGGCCTCGAGATCGCCGCGCGCCGACTCCAGCTTGCGATAGGTGGCGACGATCGGGGCCAACCGGGCGAACCGGCGGCCGGCCTTGCGCGCCTCGGTGGGATTGCTGTGCAAGTCGGGGTCCGCCAGCCGTCGCTCGAGCTCGGCGTGTTCGGCCAGCAGCACATCAATCGTCTGCACCGGCTGCGTCACGTGTCACCTCCTGCCCCGATCAGCCCCCGCGTTCCCATTGCCGCAAACGCAAACCGACGCCCGGCCTGTGCGCTCTGGCACAGTTCGGGCGTCGGCAACGCAGCTATTTGTCGGTCTTGTCCGTCGCGGCACCTTTGCGCTTGCCGTAACGCTTCTCGAAGCGGGCCACCCGGCCGCCGCTGTCCAGAATCTTCTGCTTGCCGGTGTAGAACGGGTGGCACTGCGAGCACACCTCGACGACGATGTTGCCGCCGGGCTTGGTGCTGCGGGTCTGAAAAGTGTTCCCGCACCCGCAGTGCACGGTGGTCTCCCCGTAGGCGGGGTGAATGTCGGCTTTCATGCTGTCCTTTTCGGTAGTTTGCCCGCGATCCCCGTGCCTGGCGAACCTCGGCCGGTTCGGGGATAGTCGAGCGTCGATTATGCCAGGTCAACCGCTATCCCCCCAAAACACCGGGTTGGGCCGTGGCATTCCCGGGGACCGGGGCCGGCAGCGGCTGGATCGGCGGGCCGCCGATCTGCCGATCCCCCCGAGACATGAACCTTGGCGAGGCCCGCCGGCGCGTCGTGTGCGCGGTTTACGTGTCGCGGCCAGAGCGTCCGGCCCAGGGGTGGCCGGTCAGTCGTTGTCCATGGAGCCCGGCGTGGTCTTGGAGACCTGCACCAGGAACTCGTAGTTGGTCTTCGTCTTGCGCAGCTGCGACATCAGCAGGTCGATGGCCTGGTGTGAATCCAGACCCGACAGCACCCGGCGCAACTTGTGCACGATGCCGAACTCGTCGGACGACAGCAGCAGCTCGTCCTTGCGGGTACCCGAGGGGTTCACGTCGACCGCCGGGAAGACCCGCCGCTCGGAGATCTTGCGGTCCAGCTTGAGCTCGGCGTTACCGGTGCCCTTGAACTCCTCGAAGATGACGGTGTCACCGGTGGATCCGGTCTCGACCATCGCGGTGGCGATGATCGTCAGCGACCCGCCTTCCTCGATGTTGCGCGCCGCGCCGAGGAAGCGCTTGGGCGGATACAGCGCGGTGGAGTCGACACCACCGGAGAGGATCCGGCCCGACGCGGGCGACGCGTTGTTGTAGGCGCGCCCGAGGCGGGTGATCGAGTCCAGCAGCACCACGACGTCCTTGCCCTGCTCGACGAGCCGCTTGGCGCGTTCGATGGCCAGCTCGGCGACCGCCGTGTGGTCCGTCGGCGGCCGGTCGAACGTCGAGGCGATGACCTCGCCCTTGACCGAACGAGTCATGTCGGTGACTTCCTCGGGCCGCTCGTCGACGAGCACGACCATGAGGTGGCATTCCGGGTTGTTCTTGGTGATCGCGTTGGCGATGTCCTGCAGGATGGTCGTCTTGCCCGCCTTGGGCGGCGACACGATCAGCGCACGCTGGCCCTTGCCGATCGGCATGATCAGGTCGATCACCCGCGTGGTCAGCCTGTCGGGCGTGGTCTCCAGGCGAAGCCGCTGATTGGGGTAGAGCGGCGTCAGCTTGGAAAAATCGGGCCGCTTCTTCGCGTCCTCGACCGGACCGCCATTGACACTGTCCAGGCGGACCAGCGGGTTGAACTTCTGCCGCTGGTTGGGCTGCTCGCCGTCCTTCGGCACGCGAACCGCGCCGGTCACCGCGTCACCGCGGCGCAGGCCGTTCTTGCGCACCATGTTCATCGAGACGTAGACGTCGTGCGGACCGGCCAGGTAGCCGGAGGTGCGGACGAACGCGTAATTGTCGAGAACGTCGAGGATGCCGGCGACCGGCTGCACGACGTCGTCCTCACGGAGCTCGGTGTCACCGCCCTCACCGGACCGCTCACCGCGCCGCCTGCGATCGCGGTCACGGAAGCGGCGGCCGCGCCTGCCCTGACGGCCCTCGCCGTCGTCGTCCTGCTGGTTCGAGCCGCCGCGAGACTGCTGGCCGCCCGGGCCCTGCTGGTCACCGCTTTGGTCACCACCGGCGTCTTGCCCGCGCTCGTCGCTTCGGGTTTCCCGCTTGCCGCCGCCCTGGCGGCCCTCGTCGGCTCCGGCGGCCGCGCCCTCACGGGTGCGTGAGCTCTCGCCATCCGCGTCGTCGCCGGTGCGGGCCGAACCCGGCTCGCGCGAGGCGCTGCGCCGTTCACGGCGGGGCGCTTCGGTAGTGGAACCGTTCTGTTGGTCCTGAGCGGCCGGTGCATCAGCGCCGGCGTCGGACTTGCCGCCGTCCTCGGGTGCGGCAGGGGCGGAGGTCCCGTTGGACTGTCCCCTGATTTCCTTGATGGCGGCGATGAGTTCGTTTTTGCGCATGCCCGACGTCCCCTTGACGCCGACCTGGTTAGCCAGCGCGCGCAGTTCGGGAAGCACCATGGTGGACAGAGAGCCAACCGGGGCATTGGTTTTGACGTCGGATGTGTCCGGGGTCACGGCGTTCGGCACGTCATTGCTGTCGGTGCTCGCGTCAGCCGTGAACAGGTCCGTATCGGTCACGGATTTCCTTTCTTCCCCCGTTGATCAGGTCATTCCGGGGGGTTCGTTGCATTCAGCCAAATGTGCCGAGTGCACCCAATCATCGACTCTGCAACGGTGATCGCCTCAGTCGGCGGAGTAAGCGGCGAACCTCGTTCACGAGAAGAATTGGTGTTGTCCTAGTGGCAAGGCAGTATTGATGCAGATGCAGATGCTGCGATTGCTGGACGCGTCCGAGGATAGCCCGCATCCTTGTCGGAAGCAAGCAAACCCTCCGGCCACGCTGTGGATCAACCGGGGACTTTGACTCCCGGGCTCCAGCGAACTCGTTCGCCGGCGGTCATCTCAGTGAGCGCAAATCCGTTCGTGGCCCCGTACTCCACCACTTCCGCGGGCAGCTCCGACTCCGTGCTCAGGGCAATCAGCGCCGGACCCGCCCCCGAAAGTGTCGCTGCCACGTTATTACGCCGCAACAGCCGCAAATATTCCGCGGAGGCCGGCATCGCCGGTGCACGCTGCGGTTGGTGGAGCACATCCTCGGTCGCCGGCATCAGCAGGTCCGGGCGTTCGGTGAGCGCCACCACCAGCAAGGCCGCGCGGCTGACGTTGAACCGGGCGTCGTCGTGACTCACCTGAGCTGGCAGCAGCACCCGGGTCTCGGCGGTGAGGGAGCGCTCTTGGGGTATCGCGGAGTACAGGCGGATGCCGGGGTGGAGCCGCACCGACACCGCCGAGTACCGGGGCCGTTCACCGGAGCGATCGATCCAGGAGACCACCGCGCCGCCCAACACCGCGGCCGCGGCGTTGTCGGGATGCCCCTCGAACTCCGAGGACAGCTGGATCAGCTGCGCGTCGCTCAACGGATCCGAATCACCCTGGGCCACAAGCCCATTCGCCGCCGCAAGGCCACCGACCACGGCCGCCGCGGACGAGCCGAGGCCGCGGGAGTGCGGGATGGCGTTGCGGCAGCGGACCACCAGTCCCGCGGCGCGCACGCCCGCAGCGCGCAGCCCGCATTCCACGGCCCGCACCACCAGGTGTTCCGGGCCGCGCGGCACCTGCTCGGCGCCCTCGCCCTCGACCAGCACCACCAGGCCCGAATCCGTTGTCTCCACGACGATCTCGTCGGTGAGGCTCAGCGCCAGGCCCAGGCTGTCGAAACCGGGACCGAGGTTGGCGCTGGACGCCGACACCACGGCGCTTGCCACCAGCCCGGCGGGCAGCATCTGGCTCACCGACAAACCACCATCTCAGGCCAGGCCCAGCTTTTCGACGACGAGCACCGGATCGACCGGCAGGGGCGACACCGTCGGCATGTCCCTCAGCGCGGTGTCGGGATCCTTGAGGCCATTGCCGGTGACCGTGCACACCACGGTCGAGCCGCGCGCCACCCAACCGTCGTCAACAGCCTTGAGCAGACCCGCGATGCTGGCCGCGGACGCGGGCTCGACGAAGACGCCCTCACTCTCGGCCACCAGGTGGTAGGCGGCGAGGATCTCCTCGTCGGTGGCGGCCAGGAAGCGCCCGTTGGACTGCTGCTGCGCGTTGACCGCGGCGGCCCACGATGCCGGAGCACCGATACGGATGGCGGTCGCGATCGTCTCGGGGTGCCGGACCGGCGCGCCGTGCACCAGTGGCGCCGCGCCGGCCGCCTGGGTGCCGAGCATGCGGGGCAGCTTGTCGATGACGCCGTCGTGGTGGTATTCGGTGTAGCCCTTCCAGTACGCGGTGATGTTGCCCGCGTTGCCCACCGGCAGGGCGTGCACGTCCGGCGCGGCACCGAGCGCGTCGACGATCTCGAAGGCCGCCGTTTTCTGGCCCTCGATGCGCACCGGGTTGACCGAGTTGACCAACGCGATCGTCGGGAAGTCGGCGGCCATCTTGCGCGCGAGTTCCAAACAATCGTCGAAGTTGCCGTCGATCTGAATGATCTTGGCGCCGTGCATGACCGCCTGCGCCAGCTTGCCCATCGCGATCTTGCCCTGCGGAATGAGCACCGCGCAGGTGATGCCGGCGCGGGCGGCGTATGCGGCCGCCGACGCCGACGTGTTACCGGTCGACGCGCACAGCACGGCCTGCTGGCCGCGCGCCAGCGCGTCGGTGACCGCCATGGTCATGCCCCGGTCCTTGAACGAGCCGGTCGGGTTGAGGCCCTCGACCTTGAGGTGCACCGTGCAGCCGGTCCGCTCGGAAAGGCGCGTGGCCGCGATCAGCGGGGTGCCGCCCTCGAGGAGGGTGACCGGGGTCCAGTCGTCGCCCACCGGCAGCCGATCGCGGTAGGCCGCGATCAATCCCGGCCACGGTTGGTGCACGGCGGTACGCGGAACGCTCATCGGCCGGTCTCTTCCAGCCGCAGCACACTGGTGACGCCCTGCACGACATCGAGGTCCGCCAGCGCGTCGACGGTTTCCGACAGTGCGGCATCGGTGGCGCTGTGGGTGACCACCACGACGCGGGCCCCCACCCGTTGCCCGCCTTCGTCGACCACACCCTCCTGGCGGACCTCGGCGATGCTCACCTCGCGCTTGGCGAATTCGGCCGCCACCGTGGACAACACGCCGGGCTTGTCGGCGACGTTCATGCTGACGTAGTAGCGGGTCGTGATGAAACCCATTGGGGCGATGGGAAGCTGGGCGTACTTCGATTCCTTCGGCCCGCGGCTGCCCAGTACCCGGTTGCGGGCGGCCATGACCAAGTCACCGGTGACCGCCGACGCGGTGGGCGCGCCGCCGGCGCCCTGACCGTAGAACATGAGCCGGCCGGCGGCCTTGGCCTCCACCACGACCGCGTTGAAGGCCCCATTGACCGTGGCCAACGGGTGCGACAACGGCACCAGCGCCGGGTAGACGCGGGCCGACACCCGCTCCTGCCCGTCGTCACCGGTGATGCGCTCGCAGATGGACAGCAGTTTGATGGTGCAACCCAGGGACCGCGCGGAGGCGAAGTCGGCCGGCGTGATCTTGGAGATGCCCTCGCGGTACACGTCGTCGGCGGTCACCCGGGTGTGAAAGGCGATCGATGCCAGGATCGCGGCCTTGGCCGCGGCGTCGTAGCCCTCGACGTCGGCCGTGGGATCGGCCTCGGCGTAACCCAGCGCGCTCGCCTCGGCCAGGGCGGTCTGGTAGTCGGCGCCGGTGCTGTCCATCGCGGACAGGATGTAATTGGTGGTGCCGTTGACGATGCCGGCGACCCGCAGCACCGTGTCACCCGCCAGCGACTGCGTGAGCGGACGGATGACCGGGATGGCGCCCGCGACCGCGGCCTCGAAATACAGGTCGACGTGGGCGTTTTCGGCGGCCTGCGCCAATTCCCCGGTGGAGGTGGCCAACAGCGCCTTGTTCGCGGTGACGACGGACTTGCCGTGCTCGAGCGCGCGCAGGATCGCCTTGCGGGCCGGTTCCACCGGACCCATCAATTCCAGGACGATGTCGACGTCTTCGCGGGAGACGAGTTCTTCGATGTTGTCGGTGAGCAACTCGATCGGGACGCCGCGGTCGGCGGCCACCCGCCGCACTCCGATGCCGCGCAACACCAAGGGGGCACCGATACGCGCCGCGAGGTCCTCGGCGCTGTCCTCGATGATGCGGACAACTTCGCTTCCGACGTTGCCGAACCCGAGTACCGCTACGCCGACAGGCTTTTCGTCACCGGGCACAGTTCACCTCACTTCCAGACTCAGTAGGTCGTCCACCGTCTCGCGGCGCAGGATCAGGCGCGAGCGCCCCGCACGCACCGCCACCACGGCCGGCCGGCCGACCATGTTGTAGCGGCTGGACAGCGAATAGCAGTACGCGCCGGTCGCGGCGACCCCGAGCAGGTCACCGGGGCGCAGGTCGTCGGGCACCCACGCGTCGCGCACCACGATGTCCCCGCTCTCGCAGTGCTTTCCGACGACCCGGGCCAGGGTCGCCGGCGCGTCGCTGGCCCGCGAGAGCAGCCGGGCGTCGTACTGGGCGTCGTAGAGCGCGGTGCGGATGTTGTCGCTCATGCCGCCGTCGACGCTGACATAGCGGCGCTGGGCCGTGCTGCTCACGTCCACGTCCTTGACGGTGCCCACCTCGTACAGCGTGATGGTGCCCGGCCCGGCGATGGCACGCCCCGGCTCCACCACCAGTCTCGGGGTGGGCAGGCCCACTGCCGCGGACTCGTTGGCGACGATCGCCGTCAGCTTGGCCGCCAACTCGGCCACCGGCGGCGGGTCGTCCGTGCCCAGGTACGAAATGCCCAGTCCACCGCCGAGATCCACGGTCGAAATCTGACCGGTCTTGTCCACGCCGAACTCGTCGACGATGTGGTGCAGCAACCCGATGACGCGGTGCGCGGCGACCTCGAAGCCGTCGACATCGAAGATCTGCGAGCCGATGTGGCTGTGCAGCCCCACCAGTCGCAGGTGATCGCTGGCGAACACCCGGCGCACCGCGGCCATCGCCGCGCCGCTGGCCACCGACAGTCCGAACTTCTGGTCCTCGTGTGCGGTGGAGATGAACTCGTGCGTGTGTGCCTCGACCCCGACCGTGAGGCGGACGTAGACGTCCTGGACGACGCCCGCCTCCCCCGCGATCGCATCGAGGCGCTCGATCTCGGTCATCGAGTCCAACACGACATGCCCGACGCCGGCTTTGACCGCCGTGGTCAGCTCTGCGACCGATTTGTTGTTGCCGTGGAAGGTGATTCGCTCCGGCGGAAAGTCGGCGTGCAGCGCGACGGCGAGTTCGCCCCCGGTGGACACGTCGAGCGAGAGGCCTTCTTCTTCGACCCAGCGGGCGATCTCGCTGCACAGGAATGCCTTGGCCGCGTAGCACACGTTGCGTCCGCCGCCGAACGCCGTGGCGAGTTCGCGGCAGCGGGAACGGAAATCGTCCTCGTCGACGACGAACAGTGGGGTGCCGTACTCCTGGGCGAGCTGGGTAACCGGTATCCCGGCCAGGCTCACCACGCCGGTATCGTCACGAACGATGTTGCGCGGCCACACATTCGGGGCAAGCCGCAGCAACTCGTCAGGGGATTGCGGTCGCGGCGCGCTATCGGGATGCCGGGTCTCTTCGGCGTGCCGGGGACCGGCGGGGTGTACGTTCACATTCGCTCCGGAGCGGTGACACCGAGTATCGCCAGTCCGTTGGCGATGACCTGCCGGGTGGCCTGGCACAGCGCCAAGCGCGCGGCGTGCAGGTCGGTGGGCTGCTCGTCGCCCTGGGGCAGTACCCGGCACGAATCGTAGAACCGGTGGTAGTCGCCGGCGAGGTCTTCCAGGTAGCGGCATACCCGGTGCGGTTCCCGCAGTGAGGCAGCCGTTTCGAGGACGCGGGGGAATTCCCCGATGCTGCGCAGCAGCGTCCCCTCCTTGTCGTGGCTGAGCAGCTCGAGGTGCCCGGTGTCGGGGATCAGCCCGAGCTCGGCGGCGTTGCGGGCCAGTGCCGACAGCCGGGCGTGCGCGTATTGCACGTAGTAGACCGGATTCTCATTGGACGCCGAGGACCACAGCGCGAGGTCGATGTCGATCGGGGTGTCGACCGACGACCGGATCAGGCTGTAGCGCGCCGCGTCGACGCCGATCGCCTCGACCAGGTCGTCGAGCGTGATCACGGTTCCGGCCCGCTTGCTCATCCGGACGGGTGCGCCGTCGCGGACCAGGTTGACCATCTGGCCGATGAGCACCTCGACGGTCGCCGGGTCGTCGCCGAAGGCGGCGGCCACGGCCTTGAGCCGCGCGATGTATCCGTGGTGGTCGGCGCCGAGCATGTAGATGCACAGGTCGAAACCGCGCTGCCGCTTGTCCAGGTAGTACGCGATGTCACCGGCGATGTAGGCGGGCTTGCCGTCGCTCTTGATCACGACGCGGTCCTTGTCGTCGCCAAAAGCACTGGTGCGCAACCAGCTTGCGCCGTCCTTCTCATAGATGTTGCCGGACTCGCGCAGCCGGGCGATGGCCTGGTCGACCAGGCCGCCGGTGTGCATCGAGTCTTCGTGGGTGTAGACGTCGAAGTCGGTGCCGAAATCGTGCAACGACTCCTTGATGTGGGCGAACATCAGGTCGACACCGATTTCGCGGAACGTCTCGCGCATCTCGGGGTTGGGCAGGCCGAGCGCGTCGGGCGCCTTCTGCAGCACCTGCATGGCGATGTCGTTGATGTAGGCGCCGGCGTAGCCGTCGGCGGGCGCCGGCTCACCCTTGGCGGCGGCGATCAGGGAGCTGGTGAAGCGGTCGATCTGGGCGCCGTGGTCGTTGAAGTAGTACTCGCGCACCACGTCGGCGCCCTGGGTGGTCAGCAGCCGGCCGAGCGCGTCACCGACGGCGGCCCAGCGGGTGCCGCCGATGTGGATGGGCCCGGTGGGGTTGGCCGAGACGAACTCGAGGTTGATCTTCTGGCCGGCCAGCACATCGGAGTGGCCGAAGGCGTCGCCGGCGCCGATGACCGCGTTGACGATCTTGGCCTGCGCGGAGGCCTCGAGGCGCAGGTTGATGAAGCCGGGACCGGCCACCTCCGCCGACGCGACGCCGTCGGCCCGCGACAGCGCCTCGGCCAGCCAACCCGCCAACTCCCGGGGATTGGCGCCGACCTTCTTGCCCAGCTGCAGCGCCAGATTGCTGGCGTAGTCGCCATGCTCGGGATTGCGAGGGCGCTCCACGGTGACGGTCGCGGGCAACGCGGCAGCGTCCAGCCCGCGCTCGGCCAGCACCGCGGACGCGGTGGTCTTGAGCAGCTCGGCGAGGTCAGCGGGCGTCACGAGCGTCCATCCTATTGGCTGAGGTGCCCGCACCCCGAATCCGTTGCGGTGGTCGAGCGGTCACCGCGATGCGTTAGTCTGTCTGGGCCCACTGGCGCATCATGATCTCCATGCGCCCCCGTAGCTCAGGGGATAGAGCGTCTGCCTCCGGAGCAGAAGGCCGCAGGTTCGAATCCTGCCGGGGGCACAAACATTCTTCCAGGTCAGACGGTGTTTCCGTTAGTCAGCTCGACTAATGGAAACGCCGTTCGGGCCTCAGTGTCACCAGGATGTCACGACTGTTCCCAAAGTCTTTCCGGCCAGCAAAAGCGCGTCGTCCTGGCTATGGGCGCAGATCCGCGCCGTGGTCGCGGCGTCGGCATGGCCCAGCCAATTGGCGATGACGGCCAGCGGCACGCCGCGCAGGTTCAGCGGTCCCGCACGAGTGACCGGCGTCGTGCAGCCGGATCGGTCGCACATCGGCCGCCTTGGCTGGCGTCGCCATCAGGCACGCTGAAACGTTCACCGCGCATTAACCGGACTCAGATGGTGCATTTCAGCCCGACGTGGGCGGCGTGGTACCCGAGCCGGCCATAGAACGCCCGAGCCCTTTCGCGAGCCTCGTCTGTGGTCACCTGCGCCAGCCGTGCCCCGTGTGCTCGGCCGTAGTTGTGTGCCCACTCGACGAGTGCAGTACCAAGGCCCTGTGCGCGTTCGGCTTTGGCGACCCGTAATCCCTCGATCTGCAGCCGGGTGGCGCCGCCGCGGGAAAGGCCGGGAATGATCGTCAATTGCACGGTCGCGACGACCATATCGGAACCGTTCAGGACGACGCCCAGATAGTTGGATCGGTTGCGAACGACGATGTCGTAGGCCGCCTCGTAGCGTTCGAGTTCGGCGTCTTCGCGATCCCGACCGAATTCGTCGTCGGAGAGCAGCTGGGCGATCACCCCCACGTGTTCGCGCGTCGCGCGCTGCACGCGATATGTGCGGCCCGCCACCCGCAGCAGCCCTCGAACCGAGGACTGCGCCAGTGCCTGTAGGCGCGCCACCAACAGGTCCAGCCACGCCCCCACGTTGGTTCGTGCCTCCGCGGTATCCGGGTAGCGGCATCGCAGATGTAGCCCGGACTCGTCCTGGATGAACCAGAGCATGACGCCGTCGGTGTCAACGCTCGCGCTCACATACTGGGCGTCGAGTCCGACCGAGTCGATGCGCACCGGAAGCCTGCTTTGGTCCAGCCAGGAAATCGCGAACATGCCGGGCGCGATGGGCATTCCACCCCACGGAGCCAGTACGTCGGCCAGTGGCCACGAACCAAGCTGCACGGCTTCTTTGACGGCGGCGGCCGCGGCGTGCGGCTCGGCAACCGCCGACTCCAGGACCGAATTGGTGATGAACCAGCCGACCGAGTCGTGCCATCTGTCTTCAAATCGGCTGTGCACGGGGAAGACCGCGCGCAGCGGCGCCCCGGCCAACTCGCGGGTCACCGCAGTCATGGCGACCACAGCGAGTGCCAGCGTCGAGACACCGTCGTCGCGTGCCTGCGCGGCGAACGCGGCGCCGTCATCGACATCGAACACGTCACGCACTTCAACGCGTTCCGGATGCGGCCCGGAATCACCCAACGGCAGCGGAAACCGTGGCATCACCCCACCGCTGTCGCTCAGGATTTGTGCCCATCGCGCACGCACGCGTTCCGGTGCCGCTGGACGGTCCAACAGTGCTTGCGTGTGCACGACAAATGCCGGCGGCGGCTGCAGCGACGACGTACGTCCGATCCGCGCGTCGGCGAGCATCGACAACAGGTCCCGGGCAATCACCAGCATTGACCACATGTCCACGTGGGCGTGGTCGGCAGCGATCACCACCGTCAATCCGGCGGCAGTCTCCAGCACACACAATCGATGTGAGGGCCGCTGATAGGGCGAGCACGTCGCATTGAGAACTACTCGCAGTGCGTCGTTGACCGCCTGGCCCGGAGTGATCTCATGCTCTACCCACTTGCCTGGGTGAATATCGATCTCATGCAGCTGCGGATCGCCGTCTGCCCCGAGTGTGAATGCCGTTCGTAGGGTGCCGTGGCGGGCGATCACCGCCAGCCACGCATCGGCCAACGATTGGCGGCTGACCCCCGCCGGCAACCGAATGGACAGAGCCATCCAGGAGCCGGGTCGTGCGCCCGCACCAACGTGTATGCGCTGGTCGAAAGACACCGGGAGCTGCCGGCCGAGGTCAGACACCGACACGTCGTAGCCCCAGAGTCGTCCAAAGGGTAGCCGCAGGTGCGCCACGTTGGTCAGCCGCATGGCGGTACCCTAACGCGCCAGTTAGCCTGAATGCTCGGTCTGCGCGGTCGGCTCCGGGGCGAGCCGTCCGGTCGTGAGAAGAGTTGCGTGATGTCCACTTTCGTGGTTCCTGGAGCAGAGCTTGCCGTCGAACTGAGCGACGAAGGTGGTCATCCGGTAGTTCAACTGCACGGACTTACCTCCAGCCGCGCGCGTGACCGGGTGCTCAATCTCGACCTCGGCAGGGGCCTCAGCGGGACCCGACTGCTGCGGTACGACGCACGCGGCCATGGCAAGTCGACTGGGCGCAAGGTCCCGGAGGATTACCGATGGGAAAGCCTTGCCGAGGATCTTCTGCAGCTGCTCGACAAATGGTTTCCCGGCGAACGGGTGCACGGAGTCGGCCCGTCCATGGGTGCCGGCACGCTGCTGCACGCGGCTGCCCGCGAGCCGAACCGCTTCGCCGGCCTCACGCTCATGGTGCCGGCCACCGCGTGGGAAACCCGGCCCGCGCAGGCGGCGATCTACCGGGCTGCGGCCGAACTTATCGAAACCGAGGGAGTCGGGGCATTCATCGCGTCGGCGCGTGGGGCGACTCCGCCGCCAGCCACGGTCGGCGCGCCCGAAACAGTTCCCGATGTGGCCGACGCACTGCTGCCGTCACTGTTTCGAGGCGCGGCTCTCAGCGACCTGCCCGCTCGCGAAGCGGTCGCACGAATCGATGTGCCGACGACGATTCTGGCCTGGGTCGGCGACCCGGCGCATCCGATGTCGACAGCGGAATCGCTTGCCGCACTGATGCCGCGGTCAACGCTCACCGTGGCGCACATCCCGGCCGATGTCGAGACCTGGCCCCAGATCCTGAGCCAAGACGTCGCCCGCAGAGGCTGACTTGTACGCGGTTGTCGCACAACGGATTTCATTTCGGCCGAGCTGAGGCATCCGACAACGATCCGACACGCACACCCGCATTATGCCTCTGAACTGCGAATATGTGGCTCAATTCCGCAGTTAGTGTTCCTGCCTGGGGCACAAACCTTCTCGCAGGTAGGTCGGCTTCACGACCGCCGTCCGGGGCGGGTTAGATCGTCGGCATGGGCGAACGTGTGACGTTCCAAGGTTCCACGGGCGCGACTCTGGCCGGCGTCATCGAGATGCCCGACGGAGCCGTGCGGGGCTGGGGCGTGTTCGCGCACGGCTTCACGCTCGGCAAGGACTCGCCCGCCGCCGCGAGGATCTGCAAGCAACTGGCCGCCGACGGCATCGGCATGCTGCGCTTCGATGCGCTGGGTCTGGGCGGATCCGAGGGCGACTGGGGCGACGGGTCGTTCACCGTCAAGGTCCACGACATCGCCAGGGCATGCGAATTCATGACAAGCCGCGGAACCCCGGCCGACATCCTGGTCGGGCACTCGTGGGGCGGAGCAGCGGTGCTCGCCGCCGCTCGGCAGTCGCCGGGAGTGCGGTCGGTGGTGACGGTCGCCGCGCCGGTCGACCCGAGCCACGTCGAAAAGCATTACGACGCAGTCGTCGACCGCTGCCTGACCGAGGGCAGCGCCGAATGGATGGTCGGCGGGCGCACGCTGACGCTCAAGCGGGCATTCGTCGAGGATGTGCGCCGGGCCCACCTGCGCGACAAGATCAAGGGTCTGCGCCTGCCGCTGCTCATCCTGCACTCACCGACCGACAACACGGTCGGCATCGAGAACGCCAGCGAGATCTTCCGCTTGGCCCGCCACCCGCGCAGCTTCGTCTCGCTGGAGGGCTCGGATCACTTTCTCACCGCCCGCGGGCAAGCGCACCGGGCGGGGCGAATCATCGGCGCCTGGGCCGACGCATACGTGGGCGACAACAGCTAGGCCGAGCAGGCCCACCAGCCGACGCGACGCTCAGCCGCCGACGCCCGGGGCGCATTCACCCAGCTGCCCGCGGTCGCTGATGTCCAAAACTTCGACCTCGTACCGGCCCGACAACTCCTGGCCGAACGCCATGGCCCTCCGCGCCTCCGTCGGCCGGTCGCGGGTAAGCCGCGTCACTCTCGTTCCAGCACGAACGCCTCGATGTGGCGCTTTCCGGCCCGCACTTCGTACTTCCGCCAGCCCGGATACAGCTCGAGGCCTTTCGCCCAGATCTCGTCGCGCTCGCCGGGCGTGGCGAGCCGCGCGGTGGCGTGCCAGGTATCGCGGCCGATGGTTACCGTCGCTTCGGGGTGGGCCTTCAGGTTGTGGTACCAGGATGGGTGCTTGGCGCCGCCGAAGTTGGACGCGATGAGGGCCAGGCCGTCGGGGTGCGGGATCCCGTACACGGCGACGGTGCGCGGCTCACCGGATTTCGCGCCGGTGGTGGTGAGCATGACCACCGGGATGCCGGTCGCCAGCCCGGCGAAGCTGCTCCTGCCCCCGCTGACCCGGGTGATGAGCCGGTCAAGGTGGTGCGCCGTGGGGCGAAGAAGCGCGGCACCCACCGGTGTCGACGCGAAACGACGCATCATCCGGTGAAACGCGTTGGCATCCTCGAAGGACTGGCCGGGCATGGTGCCATTGTGGACCGAGCCGGGGTGGCTCAGGGTCAATTCGCCGAGCTGAATTATCCACCTGAAAACGCGCCACAGGCGCCCCACCCGACACTAAGCTGCTGGTCGTGGGCAAGAACGTGTTGGCCGACGGGCGCGGCCGCTGGCTGGCGATCGTGGCCTCGTTCGCGCTTGCGGCCGGCATGGTCTACGCCCAAGACACCAAGCCGCGATGCTGCGCTCCGAACGCGGCGGCAGTGGCTGCCGCGGCTGCCGCGCCCGCACCCACCACCCCGGCTGCCGCCCCGACAAGCGCGCCGCACACCGCCACCCCCGCGGAAGTCGAGATGCTGGCTGCGAACGCACCCGCCGCCGCCCAGCAGTTCCAGGTCGCCCTGCCCCGCGGCCTGGCGTCGGAGGACAGGCTGCAGGTCAAGACGATCTGGGCCGAGCGAGCCATCAGCGTGCTGTTTCCGCAGATCAAAACCATCTATGGGTATCGTCAAGATCCCCTGCCGTGGCATCCCAACGGGCTGGCGATCGACGTGATGATCCCGAACCACGGCAGCCCCGAGGGCATCGAACTCGGCAACCAGATCGCCGGCTACGCCCTGGCGAACGCGAAACGATGGGGAATCAACCACGTGATCTGGCGCCAGAAGATCTATCCGGGCGTCGGAGGGGGCAGCTGGACCGCCGACCTCGGGTCGGAAACCCTCAACCACTACGACCACGTCCACATCGCCACCAACGGCGGCGGCTACCCGACCGGGCGCGAGGTCTATTACATCGCCTCGATGACGCCCGCGCCCAACTAGTGAGACGCGCGACCCTGCGGATCCCCGCATTGCTTCATGGCCGCCGCAGCAGGAACAAGCCGTAGGCGGCGACGGACTGCGCGTCGGCGATCACGCCGGAGCGGATCATCTGCTCGACATCCTCGCGGTCGAACCAGGCGCTGCGCAGGTCCTGTTCCTCGTGCTCGAGATCCGGCTCGCCCTCGGCGATTCCGGTGGCCAGGAACACCCACCCGCGCTGGCTCGTCATGCCGGGCGCGACGTCGAGCTGGCCGAGGACCTCGAATGACGTCGCACTCAATCCCGTTTCCTCGCGCAACTCGCGGGCGGCCAGTTCAGAGGGGTCGGTGTGCGCCAGACCGGGCGCGGTTCCCTGCGGGAATTCCCAGCGTCGCGCCCCGAGCGGGTACCGGAACTGCTCGACGAGCCGGAAGCGGTGCCCGTCGAACGGCATCACCAGCGCATAGTCGGGTTTGTCCACCACGCCGTAAATGCCGGGGCTGCCGTCCGGGCGACGGATGTCGTCTTCGCGGAGCACCATCCATTGGCTCCGGTAGACCTCGCGGGACGCGACGCGTTCGATGAAGGGCACCCGCCCAGTATCACTGCCGGCCCCCGGCACGTCCCGTTACCGGGGGGCGGTGAACCGGTCGTACGTGCGGCGCAGGGTCCCGCGGTCGACGGCATGCAACACGCTGGTGAGGGCCTCGAAGACGTCGACGTGTCCGACGGTGGGATCCGCCGTTTCGCCACGGGTGTATTCCCACGGCACGGATCGTCCGCGGCGCAGCACCTCGCCCAGGTACCACACCGCGCCGTCGATGAACGGCGCATTGCGTTCCTCGTCCAAGAGCTGCTCGGGCGTCGGGGCCTTTTGAACGAGAAGCTCTTCCAGTGCGTCGAGGGACTCCGGGGAGAAGTCCCAGACCTTATCGCCACCGTAATGGCTTGCCCAGACCGGGAATTGGGCACCGCGCTCGGCGAGCCAGCACCGCAGGTATTCGCCGTTCGAAAAGTGCCGCGTCGCTTGGCTCCTGGCGCGTAGGCGGCGCTTGGTGGATTCCTCGACCCGGCCGCGCATCTCGGCCACCCAGCGGTAGTCCTCGGCGCGCCCCCGCCACTTCGCCAGTTCCTCTTGGGCGGCCACCGTGACGGGACTGTCGTCACCGAAGACCCGGGCTTCGTCGTCGACCAGGGCTTGCCAGGTGGCCACCTTGTCCCGGTAGTCCTCGGGTTCGGACTCCCACAGCGCGATGGTGTGCCGCGCGATCAGCGTGTGCCGGTGGTCGTGTCCCAGCTTCTCGCGCATCACCTCGACCAGCGACTCGAGCTGAGCCATGGCGCCGGCAGCGTCCACCGACTCGCCCTGCCATTGCGTCAGCGACAGCCACATACCAAGGGTGTCCTCGTGGTGCTCGCCGAGCACCCGGCGCCGCGCGGCGAGGACGCGCTCACCCAAGGCGATGGCGCCCGGGTAGTCGCCGAGCTCCTTGCGCTGGTGCGCGACCCGGTCCCTGGACGTCAACACGGTCGGGTGCTCGGCGCCCAGGACACCTTCTTCGTCAGCCAGCAGCTTCGACCATTCGGCCAGCGCGGCCCGCCCCTCGGGCTGCGGCCGGTCCGCGAACATGTGCCGCGCCGTCAACGTGGTGATGTGGTTGCGACCCAGCACCTCCTCGAGCTCGGGTACCAGCTGCTCCAGAGCGGCGTAGGCCCCGGCCTGGTCCCCCATTTGGAGCTGCAGGTGCACCAGCGCCAGCTCCATGTCCAACACGTTCGGATGGCGCTCCCCCAAGATCGGCCGGCAGACCGCGACCAGCTCGCTCATCAGGGGCAACGCCCCGGCGAAATCCGCCGCGGCGATGCGCTCCGAGATGAGCCGGGTCAAGGCGGCGAGCGGCCCCGGAAGTTCCGGCTGCGTCATACCGCTATCGAATCTCGCCCGCGGCGCCGTGGCAATTCACCTCGGCTCCCGCGCCGGTGTCGCACTGGCATGAATCGGCACGGTGCCCGATAGTCATAGGAACAAACGCCAACGTCAGCAGAGGTGGGGGTTATGCCGGACGCCCGGGAGGGTGGGTGAGCGTGCGCGGCCACATCATCGTCAGCGGTGATGACGCGCTGGCGACCACGATCGTCGAGGAGCTCAACACCGCCGGTGTGCACATCGTCAAGGTCCGCACCGCCGGCGAGCTGGAAACCGTCGGGGTCACCCGTGCTCGCGCCGTGATCTGCGTCGGGGACGACGACGCGACCAACCTCGAAATCGCGCTGCTGGCGAGGAAGGCCAATCCGCGGGTGCGGGTGGTGGCGCGGCTGGCCAATGACGTGCTGCGCACGGCCATGGCCGCCGACAAGCGCCCCGGAGCCATCCTGGACGTCGCCGACCTCGCGGCGCCCTCGGTCGTCGAGGCATGCCTGGCGCACACCGTGCACCCGTTCGAGGCGGCCGGCATCGAGTTCGTGGTCTCCGGCGCGGAGGCGCCGCGGGACGCGACGCTGCGCGAGATCTACGGCGATCTGGCGCCGGTGGCGGTGATTCACGGCGAGGACTGCGCCAGCCCGGGAGAGGTGGTGTCGTGCCCGGGCCGCGACCTGCCGATACACGCGGGCGACTGGACCGCGATGATCGGCACCGCCGAGGAGTTGGCCGCGCGCGGCATCAAGGTGCCCCGGCCGACGGTGACGCACTATCGCCTGCTCCGGCTGCGGCGGGCGCTCGACGGGGTGCGCGCCTTGCGCGACGACGTCAACCCCATGTTCGCGCGGGCCGCACTGGCCGCGGCCTGTCTGCTGATCGGCTCGACGGTGGTCCTGCGCTTCTCTTACCAGCCTCGTCCCAAGATGACGTGGCTCGACGCGCTGTACTTCAGCACCGAGACGATCGCGACGGTGGGTTACGGCGATTTCAGCTTCCTCCACCAGCCCACCTGGCTGCGGCTGTTCAGCATCATGTTGATGTTCGCCGGCGTCACCACCACGGCGCTCCTCGTCGCCTTCATCGCCGACCTGCTGTTGTCGCGGCGGTTCGCCCACTCGGTGGGACGCCGCCGGGCGCGCCACCTGCGCAATCACGTCATCGTCGTCGGTCTCGGCTCGTTCGGCAGCCGCGTCGTCGCCGACCTGAGGTCGGCCGGATACGACGTCGCGGTGATCGAGCGCGACGAGAACAACCGCTACCTGTCCACTGCCGCCGACCTGGACGTACCGGTGATCTTCGGCGACGCGACGCTGCGCCAGACGCTCGAGGCCGCCCGCGTCGACCACGCGCGCGCGGTGGCGGTGCTGACGCAGGACGACATGGTCAACATCGAGACCGGGATCGTGCTGCGCGAGATGCTGGGCCCGCGGGTCAAGCCCGAAGTCGTCCGGCCCGACGTTCCGCTGGTGCTGCGGGTCTACGACCGTGCGCTGGGGGCCGCGGTGGCGCAGCGGTTCGGGTTTGAAAACGTCCGGTCCACGGTCGAACTGGCCGCGCCGTGGTTCATCGGCGCTGCGATGGGGCTGCAGGTGCTGGGCACGTTTTCCGTCGGGCAGCGTTCGTTCATGATCGGCGGCATGCACGTGGCGCCGGGCAGCGAACTCGACGGGCTGAAGATGTTCGAGCTGTCCACCCAGACCCGTGTCATCGCGATCACCCGCCAGGACGCGCCCGTCGAGCTCCACCCGCGGCGTGACGCCTGGCTGCGTGGCGGCGACACCGTCTACCTCGTCGGCCCGTACCGCGAGCTGCTGGCGACGCTGCGCAAGGGTCAGCCTCCCCAGCAGCCGGCGGCGGGCGACGACCAGCGCGCGTCGGCCTGACTCCACCCCTAGATCTGGGCCGCCACGTCGGCCGCGCGGCGCAGCTGGTCGATGTCCGAGCTGGTCGGGATGAGCTGCACCTCGTCGGCGCCGATGGCCTCGAACTTGCGCAGCACCGCCAGCAGTTCGTCCTCGGTGCCGGCCCAGCCGGTCGTCGGCGCCATCGCGTCGACGTACTCCCCCGGTATCCAGTTCATGTAGCGCCGCAGATGACGATGCACCTGGGCGCGGGCCTGCTCGGGCGAGCCGAACGCGAACCAGAACGACGTCACCAGGTGGGGTTTGCCCCTGCCCGCCCGCGTCCACGCGTCGCGCGCGACGTCGAACAGCTCGTTCTGCTTGGCGACATCCAGGTCCAGGGTGGTCCCGGCCAGCCCGGCGGCCCAGGAAGCGGCGCTGCGGATGGTCTTCGGGCCGATGCTGCCGACAAACAGCGGCGGACCACCGGGCTGCACCGGCGCCGGCCCGACCGGCAAGACCGAGTCGGTGAGCTTCTCCCCGGCCCACACCCGTTTCATCACGGCCACGCGTTCGGCCATGTCGCGCATCGTCTGCGTGGCCGGGTCGGCGCCGACGGCGTGGTAGTCCTCATGCCGGCCGCCCACGCCGATGCCCACGCTCAGCCGCCCGCCACAGAGCATGTCGCCGGTCGCCAGCGCCTTGGCCAGCATGACCGGGTCGTGCAGCTGCGGCACGATCACGGTCGTCAGCAGTCGCACCCGGCTCGTCCAGGCGGCCAGCGCTCCGAGCAGGGTGAGGTTGTCCGGGTTGTCGAACGCGATCCGCTCGCCCCAGCACAGCGATGAGAACGGGCCGTCGTCGATCGCGCGCGCCCAGTTCTCCAAAATTTCCGCATTCAAGTCCGGTTCCATCACCGGCAGCGTCATCGCAATCCGCACGACGGCGATTCTGGCATGGGAGTCAACTTCCGGGTGCGCAAGTGGCAGCATGGAGCAGATGGGTTTCACCAGCAGTTCCATCGCGCACGTCCGCCTCACCGTCACCGATATCGAGCGGTCCCGCCAGTTCTACGAGAGCGTGTTCGGTTGGCCGGTGCTGCTGGAGGTGCCCGACAACGCCGACGAGGCCACCCGCCACCAGTTGAGCTTCCTGTTCGGTGGGGTCATCTACGACCTCGGCGGCACGCTGCTCGGACTGCGGCCCGTTGCCAGCGACCGCTTCGACGAAGATCGCACCGGGCTCGACCACATCGCGTTCCGGATCGCCACCAAGGGCGAATTAGATTCCGCGGCAGCGCATCTCGATGAACTGGGTGTCGCCCACGAGCCGGTGAAAGACATCGGTCCGTCCTACATCCTGCAGTTCCGCGACCCCGACAACATCGCCCTGGAGCTCACGGCACCGAAATAGGGAGAAGCATGGCCATCAGTTTCAACCACACGATCGTCGCCTCCCGCGACAAGCGCGAGGCCGCGGAGTTTCTCACCGAGTTGTTCGGCCTGCCCAGTCCAAAGCCGTTCGGCCACTTCATGGTTGTCCAGCTCGAGCACGGCGCGAACCTGGATTATGCGGACGCCCCCGACGGGGCGGAGATTCCGCGGCAGCACTACGCCTTCCTGGTGTCCGAGGAGGACTTCGACGCCATCTACGGCAAGATCTCCTCACGCGGACTGCCGCACTGGGCGGACCCGGGCGCCAGCCGGCCCGGCGAGATCAACCGCAACGACGGCGGGCGCGGGGTGTACTTCCTCGATCCCTCGGGGCATGCCATGGAGATCCTGACCCGCCCGTACGGGTCGGGAGGCTGAGCCGGGCGGCCGGCGGGGCCTATTCGCCGGCGCGCGGGGTGCCGTGCCGCACGCTCTCCTGCCTTCGGTAGTCCTCGGCGAACTGAACGACGTGTCCGGGCAGGGCGTTGGCAGCGACGTCGGCCAGGGTCGTCTCCTCCAGCACCGATCGCATGCTGGCCCGCAACGCCCGCCAGACGTCGGTGAGCGCCGCGGTCGGGCCGGAGTAGGGCAGGTCACCCAGACCGATGTCGCGCACGCTGGCCAGTGGGCCGTCGATGCAGCGCAGCACGTCGGCGATGCTGATCTCGTCGCCGGGCCGGGCCAGTTCGTAACCACCTTCGCGGCCCCGGTGACTTCTCACCAGGCGGTCGGTGCGCAGGTTGGTCAGGATGTCGACGAGAAACTGCGGCGGTATGCCCTGCGCCTGGGCCAAGTCGTCGGTTTTCACCAACGTCCCGAGGGGGACCGTGGCGAGCTGGACCATGGCCCGCACCGCGTACTCCGCCTTTGCTGACATGCGCACTCTCAGGATTGTGCCACCCGGTGCGGGTATTCCGATGCAGCCGGGCTGGCCCGGCGTGCTATCCGCGCGATTCGAGCAGATCGACGATGCTCTGCGCCTGTTCCTCGACGCTATGGTCCGGCGTGAGCCGCAGCTCGGGGTTGACCGGCGGTTGATACGGGCTGTCGATGCCGGTGAAGTGGGCGATCTCCCCCGCGCGGGCCTTCGCGTACAGCCCCTTGGGATCGCGCTGCTCGCATTCCTCGATGGGGGTGTCGCAGAACACCTCGACGAAGTCGAACCCCGCGGCGGCGTGCACATTACGAGCCATCTCGCGCTGCTCGATCAGCGGGCTGATGGCCGGTACCAGCACCACGTTGCCGGCGTCGGCGAGCAGCGCCGCCACATGCGCCAGCCGGCGCAGGTTCTCGTCACGGTCGGCCATGGAAAAGCCCAAGTCCGCGTTCAGGCCGTGGCGCAGGTTGTCACCGTCGAGAACGTAAGCGGAGATGCTTTTTTCGAGCAGCATCTGCTCGACCAGCATCGCCACCGAGGACTTACCCGACCCGGACAGGCCGGTGAACCATACGGTCTTGCCGCGCGGCCTCGCCTCGGCGATGGCCGACGACTTGTGCCGAACCGTGTTCGAGCTTGCCGTCTGCGCCGACACGTCACGCAGCACCATGCCGGCCGCGACGGTGCCGTTGGTGTGCGGATCGATCAGGATGAACGATCCGGTGCTGGCGTTGCGGGTGTATTCGTCGAGCAGCAGCGGCACCTGAGTGCGCAGCGAGATGCGGCCAAGTTCGTTGAGCTGCAACGCGGTTGCGGCCTTGTCGCGGTGCAGGGTGTTCACGTCCAGCCGGTAGTCCAGCCCGGTCACCCTCGCACGCGTCGTGCGGGTGGTGTGCTTGATGACGTATTCCCGGCCGGGCTCCAGCGTTGCGTCGTCGGCCATCCAGCACACGGTCGCGTCGAATTCCTGGGCGATCCGGGGCTGGTTGTGGGTGCGGGCGATGAGATCACCGCGGGAGATGTCGATGTCGTCGGCGAGGCTGATCGACACGGCCATCGGCGGAAATGCTTCTTCCACTGGACCATTCGGCCCGTCGATCGCGGTGATCCGGGTGGTCTTGCCGATCGGCAAGACGACGACTTCGTCCCCGGGACGCATGACGCCGCTGGCCACGGTGCCGGCATAGCTGCGGTGGTCCTGGTGCTCGCGGGTGTGCGGGCGGATGACGTACTGCACCGGGAATCGCACGTCGACCAGGTTGCGGTCGCCGGCGATGTAGACCTCCTCGAGGTGGGAGAGCAGCGCCGGGCCCTCGTACCAGGGCGTCCGGTCCGACTTGGTCACCACGTTGTCGCCATGCAACGCCGAAAGCGGGATCGTGGCCACGTCGTGCACGTCCAGGCGCGCGGCGAAGGCGTGGAATTCGTCGCGGATGGCCTCGAACTCGTCTCTGTCCCAGCCGATCAGGTCCATCTTGTTGACGGCGAGCACGATGTGCTGGATGCCCAGCAGCGAGGCCAGGAAGGCGTGCCGGCGGGATTGCTCCAGCAGGCCGTGGCGGGCGTCGACGAGCACGATCACCAGTTGGGCGGTCGACGCGCCGGTCACCATGTTGCGGGTGTACTGGATGTGGCCCGGGGTGTCGGCGATGATGAATTTCCGCTTGGGAGTGGCGAAGTAGCGGTAGGCGACGTCGATGGTGATGCCCTGCTCGCGTTCGGCGCGCAGGCCGTCGGTCACCAGCGCCAGGTCGGTGTAGTCGTGGCCGCGCTCCTTGGACGTCTGCTCCACCGCGGCCCACTGGTCCTCCATGACGGCCTTGGAGTCGTAGAGCAGGCGCCCGATCAGCGTGGACTTGCCGTCGTCGACGGAACCGGCCGTCGCCAGGCGAAGCAGCGTGGTGGGTGTGGCCATCAGAAGTACCCCTGTCGTTTGCGGTCTTCCATGCCGGCTTCCGAGATGCGGTCGTCGGCCCTGGTGGCGCCCCGTTCGGTCAACCGGGACACCGCGGTCTCGGCGATGACCTCCTGCACCGTGCCGGCCGCCGATTCCACGCATCCGGTGCAGGTGACGTCGCCGACCGTACGGAAACGCACCGTCGCTTCGAACACCGGCTCGTCGTCGCGCGGCTGCATGTGCCGGTCGACGGCCAGCAGCATGCCGTCACGGCGAAACACCTTGCGCCGGTGGGCATAATAGATCGAGGGCAGCGCGATGTTCTCGGCGCCGATGTAGGACCAGATGTCGAACTCGGTCCAGTTGGACAGCGGGAAGGCCCGGATGTGCTCGCCCTTGTGGTGCCGGCCGTTGTAGATGTTCCACAGCTCGGGCCGTTGCGCCTTCGGGTCCCACTGGCCGAACTCGTCGCGGAAGCTGAACACCCGCTCCTTGGCGCGTGCCTTCTCCTCGTCGCGGCGCGCCCCGCCGAACGCCGCGTCGAACTTGTTCTCCCGGATGGCGCGAAGCAGCGTCACCGTCTGGATCGAGTTGCGCCCCTGCCTCGGCTCGACAACGCGGCCGGCGTCGATGTCCTCCTGGACCGAGGCGACCACCAGGCGCAGCCCGTGCTCGGCGACCAACTCATCGCGGGTGGCGATCACCTCGTCGAAGTTGTGGCCGGTGTCGACGTGCATCACCGGGAACGGCAACCGCCCGGGCCGGAACGCCCGCAACGCCAGGTGCAGCATGACGATGGAGTCCTTGCCGCCGGAGAACAACAGCACCGGCCGCTCGAACTCGGCCGCCACCTCGCGGATGATGTGGATCGCTTCGGCCTCCAGCGAGCGCAGATGGCTCAACTCGTACTGGCCGGCGGCGGGAGCCGCCTTCAGATCACTGGTCATGGCTTCCTCGGGTAAACCTGGCAGAATCGGTCATCTTTGGCAACTTTGCTAGCCATAGCACCAGCTAACGCCGGCTGTGTCAAGTCGGACCGCTTTGTGGTCAACCCGGAGGCCCCGATAGCGGTGCGCCGAGCGGGCCGGTCGCGAGGCGGGGACGAAGTACCACAGACGAATGACCGCGGACGAACTACCGCGGCCGAACTGCCAGGTGGCTCAGAGCTTGATTTCCTCGAGCTTCCCCGTCGCGACATCGAAGACGAATCCCCGCAAGGACACGTGCTTGGTGACGAACGGGCTGGCCTCGATGCGGCGCAGCGACTGCCGGACGTCCTCGGCCACGTCGGGGAAGGCCTCGGCCGCCCAGGGCGGCTTGACGCCGGTCTCCTCCTGGATGGCGCGCTTGAAGTCGTCGTCGGTGAAGGTCAGCATGCCGCAGTCGGTGTGGTGAATCAGGATGATCTCCCGGGTCCCCAGCAACCGCTGGCTGATGGCCAGCGAGCGAATGACGTCGTCGGTGGCCACCCCACCGGCGTTGCGGATGACGTGCGCCTCGCCCTCGTTGAGGCCGAGCGCGCGGTACACGTCGAGCCGGGCATCCATGCAGGCGACGACCGCCACATGTTTTCCCGGCGGCATCGGCAGCGGGCCGTGGAAGCTGCTCGCATAGTGGGCGTTGTTGGCCAGGAAATCCTCGGTAACCGTCACGCAAGCCTCCTCGAACGGTCGCAGCACTGATTTGCCACCTGCATCGGTACCGCGGCGATGTTAACAACGGACCGTCGTTCATTGACGCATGAAAATCAGCGAGATCTCAAGGATTGGGGGCCGCCGAACCGGGCCGGTGCCGGCCGGGATCGTTAACCTGTCCCAATGCGGTTCGGGCGGTGCGGTCGGGCATGATTCGTTTCCTGGCGCGCCGGTTGCTCAACTACGTCGTGCTGCTGGCGCTCGCATCGTTTCTCACGTTTTGTCTGACGTCGGTGGCCTTCCGCCCACTGGACAGCCTGATGCAGCGCAGTCCGCGGCCGCCGCAGTCGGTGATCGACGCCAAGGCTCACGCGCTGAATCTGGACAAGCCGATACCCATCCGCTACGCGCGGTGGGCCTCCCACGCCGTCCGCGGCGACTTCGGCAAGACCGTCACCGGGCAGCCCGTGGGCGCCACGCTCTGGCGGCGCGTCGGAGTCACCCTGCGGCTCCTGGTCGTCGGGTCGTTGGCGGGCACCATCCTGGGCATCGTCGCCGGGGCGTGGGGGGCCATCCGCCAGTACCGACTCAGCGACCGCCTCGTCACGATGGTGGCTTTGCTGGTGCTGAGCACCCCCACGTTCGTCATCGCCAGCCTCTTGATCCTCGGCGCGCTGCGGGTGAACTGGGCCCTGGGCGTGCACCTTTTCGACTACACCGGAGAAACCTCGCCGGGCGTGGACGGCGGGACCTGGCACCAGTTGGTGGACCGGCTGCGGCATCTCATCCTGCCCACCCTGACCCTGACCCTGGCCGCGGCCGCCGGGTACAGCCGTTACCAGCGCAACGCGATGCTCGACGTCCTGGGCCAGGATTTCATCCGCACCGCGCGCGCCAAGGGGCTCACCCGCCGGCGCGCGCTGGTGAAGCACGGGCTGCGCACGGCGCTGATACCGTTGGCCACCCTGTTCGCCTACGGGGTTGCGGGCCTGGTGACCGGCGCGGTGTTCGTCGAGAAGATCTTCGGCTGGCACGGCATGGGCGAATGGCTGGTGCAGGGCATCGCGACGCAGGACACCTACATCATCGCCGCCATCACGCTGTTTTCCGGCACGGTCGTGCTCTTGGCCGGCCTGCTCTCCGACGTCTTCTACGCGGCCCTCGATCCCCGGGTGCGGGTGTCATGACGGCCGAGCCCAAAGTGGACGGCGCTCAGGGAATCTCGTCCACGAAAGCGTCGGAGTTCACCTCGCGCCGGACCCTGGTGCTGCGCAGGTTCGCCCGTAACCGGTTGGCCGTCGCGTCGCTGACGCTGCTGGTGCTGCTGTTCGTCGGCTGCTACGCGTTGCCGGGGGTGCTGCCGTATTCCTACGACGACCTCGACTTCGATGCGTTGTTGCAGCCGCCGAACAGCCGGCACTGGTTGGGCACCAACGCGCTGGGGCAGGACCTGCTGGCCCAGATCCTGCGGGGCATGCAGAAGTCGATGCTGATCGGTGTGTGCGTCGCCGTCATCTCGACCGGCATCGCCGCCACGGTCGGCTCGATCGCGGGCTATTTCGGCGGCTGGCGGGACCGGGCGCTGATGTGGCTGGTCGACCTGCTGTTGGTGGTGCCCAGTTTCATCCTCATCGCCATCGTCACTCCGCGAACCAAGAGCTCCGCCAACATCCTGATGCTCGTCTTGCTGCTCGCCGGCTTCGGCTGGATGATCAGTTCGCGCATGGTGCGTGGCATGACCATGAGTCTGCGTGAACGCGAATTCATCAGGGCGGCAAGGTACATGGGGGTGTCGAGCCGCCGGATCATCCTCGGCCATGTGGTGCCCAACGTGGCCTCGATCCTGATCATCGACGCCGCCCTCAACGTCGCCTCGGCCATCCTGGCCGAGACCGGGCTGAGCTTTCTCGGCTTCGGCATCCAGCCGCCCGACGTGTCGCTGGGCACGTTGATCGCCAACGGCACCCAGTCCGCGACCACGTTCCCGTGGGTCTTCTTGTTTCCGGCGGGGGTGCTGGTGTTGATCCTGGTGTGCGCCAACGTGACCGGCGACGGCCTGCGCGACGCGCTGGACCCCGGCAGCGGAATGTTGCGGGGCGGCGCCCGATGACCGCGCTGCTCGAGGTGACCGACCTGGCCGTCAGTTTCCCGACCGACGGCGAGCCGGTGACCGCGGTGCGCGGCGTCAGCTACAGCGTCGCCCCGGGCGAAGTCGTGGCCATGGTCGGCGAATCCGGCTCGGGCAAGTCGGTTTCGGCGATGGCGGTGGTCGGCCTGCTGCCCGAATACGCGCGGGTGCGGGGCTCGGTGCGGTTGCACGACACCGAGTTGCTGGGCCTGGGCGACGACGCGATGTCGCGGTTCCGCGGCAAGGCGGTCGGCATGGTGTTCCAGGACCCGATGTCGGCGCTGACGCCCGTCTACACCGTCGGTGACCAGATCGCCGAGGCGATCGAGATCCACCAGCCGCGCGTGGGCAAGAAGGCCGCCCGCCACCGCGCGGTGGAGCTGCTCGAGCTGGTCGGCATCGCTCAGCCCGAACGGCGTGCCCGCGCGTTCCCGCACGAGCTGTCCGGCGGCGAACGCCAGCGGGTGGTCATCGCGATCGCGATCGCCAACGACCCCGACCTGCTGATCTGCGACGAACCCACCACCGCCCTGGACGTCACCGTGCAGGCGCAGATCCTCGAGGTGCTCAAGACGGCGCGCGACATCACCGGCGCCGGCGTGCTGATCATCACCCACGACCTGGGCGTGGTCGCGGAGTTCGCCGACCGGGCGCTGGTGATGTACGCCGGCCGGGTCGTCGAATCCGCCGGGGTCTACGACCTGTATCGCGATCGCCAGATGCCCTACACCGTCGGCCTGTTGGGCTCCGTTCCGCGGCTCAACGCCGCGCAGGGCACCCGGCTGGTGCCCATCCCGGGCGCGCCCCCCTCGTTGGTCGGACTGCCACCGGGCTGCCCCTTCGCGCCGCGCTGCCCGCTCGTCGTCGACGAATGCCGCGCGGCCGAACCGGACCTGCTGCCCGTCGGCGCCGATCACGGGGCGGCCTGCATCCGCACCGACCAGGTCGACGGACGCACCGCGGAGGAAATCTACGGGGTCAACACCGAGGCGCATGCGACCGCATCGGGCGACTCGCCGGTCGTGGTCCGGGTGCGCGATCTGGTCAAGACCTTTTCCCTGACCAAGGGTGTGGTGTTGCGCCGCAGCGTCGGTGAGGTCCGCGCGGTCGACGGCGTCAGTTTCGAGTTGCGGCAGGGCCGCACCCTGGGCATCGTCGGCGAGTCCGGCTCGGGCAAGTCGACCACTCTGCACGAGATCCTGGAACTCGTTGCGCCGCAGGCGGGCTCGATCGAAGTGCTCGGCACGGACGTCGCAACCCTGACCGCGTCGCAACGGCGGGTGCTGCGCCGCGACATCCAGGTGGTGTTCCAGGACCCGGTGGCCTCACTGGACCCCCGGCTGCCGGTATCCGACCTCCTCGCCGAGCCGTTGCTGGCCAACGGCTTCGGCAAGAGCGAGACCAACGCGCGCGTCGCCGAGTTGCTCGACACCGTCGGGTTGCGCCGGGCGGACGCGGCCCGATACCCGGCCGAGTTCTCCGGCGGGCAGAAGCAGCGCATCGGCATCGCGCGGGCGCTGGCGCTGCAGCCGAAGATCCTGGCTCTCGACGAGCCGGTCTCCGCCCTGGACGTCTCGATTCAGGCCGGCATCATCAACCTGCTGCTCGACCTGCAAGAGCGGTTCGGCCTGTCGTATCTGTTCGTCTCCCATGACCTTTCGGTGGTCAGACACCTCGCACACCAGGTGGTGGTCATGTATGCCGGCACGATCGTCGAGCGCGGTGACAGCCAGCAGGTGTTCGACAACCCGCAGCACGAGTACACCCGGCGCCTGCTGGGCGCCGTGCCACAACCGGATCCGGGCAGACGTGTCTAGGCGGGTCGCGACGGCGATCGTCGTCATGGCGCTGGTGGTGTCCGGTTGCTCGCCGGCCATCAACCTGGCGCCGGAAAGCGGCCATCACGCCGAGATCGGCACCACCAGCGATATCAACCCGCAGGACCCCGCCACCCTGCGAGACGGCGGCAGCCTGCGGCTGGCACTCAGCGACTTCCCGCCCAACTTCAACATCCTGCACATCGACGGCAACTCGGCCGAGGTCGCCGCGATGATGAAGGCCACCCTGCCGCGGGCGTTCATCATCGGCGCGGACGGCTCGACCACGGTGGACACCGACTACTTCACCAGCGTCGAGCTCACCGGGACCGCACCGCAGGTGGTGACCTACACGATCAACCCACGCGCGACGTGGTCCGACGGCACACCGATCACGTGGGAAGACATCGCCAGCCAGGTCCACGCGTTGAGCGGCGCCGACAAGACGTTCGAGATCGCCGGGCCCAGCGGCGCCGACCGTGTCGCGTCGGTCACCCGGGGTGTCGACGACCGGCAAGCCGTCATGACCTTCGCCAAGCCGTACGCCGAGTGGCGCGGCATGTTCGCCGGGAACGGCATGCTGCTGCCCCGGAGCATGACGGCCACGCCGGAGGCGTTCAACAAGGGCCAACTCGACGGGCCCGGACCGTCGGCGGGTCCCTTCATCATCACGTCGCTGGACCGGACGACACAGCGGATCGTGTTGTCCCGCAACCCGAAATGGTGGGGCGCCCGACCGCGGTTGGACAACATCACCTATCTGGTACTCGATGACGCCGCGCGGCTGCCGGCCCTGCAGAACAACACCATCGACGCGTCCGGCGTCGGTAGCGTCGACCAGCTGACCATCGCGCAGCGCACGAAGGGGATCTCGATCCGGCGCGCGCCGGCCCCGGCATGGTCTCACTTCACGTTCAACGGTGCCCCGGGGTCGATCCTGGCCGACAAGGCGCTGCGGCTGGCGGTGGCCAAGGGCATCGACCGCCGCACCATCGCCAAGGTCGTCCAATACGGCCTGACGAGTGATCCGGTGGCGTTGGGCAACCACATCTATGTCGCCGGGCAGACGGGCTACCAGGACAACAGCGCGGTCGTCCCGTATGACCCGGAGGAGGCCAAGCGGGAGCTCGACGCGCTGGGCTGGAAGGTGAACGGTCAATTCCGCGAGAAGGACGGTCGCCGGCTGGTCATCCGCGATCTGTTCTATGACGCCCAGGGCAGCCGGCAGTTCGCCCAGATCGCGCAGCACAGTCTGGCGCAGATCGGCGTCAAGCTGGAATTGGTGGCCAGGGCCGGCAGCGGGTTCTTCACCAACTACATCAACGTCGGGGATTTCGACATCGCCCAATTCGGTTGGCTCGGCGACGCTTTCCCACTGTCGGCGCTGACCCAGATCTACCTGTCGGGCGGGGAGAGCAACTTCGGGAAGATCGGCGGACCGCAGATCGACGCGGCGATCGAGCGGACCCTGCAGGAACTCGATCCCGGCAAGGCGCAGGCGCTGGCCAACGATCTGGACAAGCTGATCTGGGCCGAAGGGTTCAGCCTGCCGCTGACGCAATCACCCGGCGACGTCGCGGTCCGCAGCACGCTGGCCAATTTCGGCGCGGCCGGTCTGGGCGACCTGCGCTACACCGCCATCGGGTTCATGCGCTGATGATCCGGCGCAGCCGCGCCGGGATCGGCAGGGCGCCCTCGACGCGGGCGGCCACCGCGATCGCTTTCCACAGCAGGCGTAGCTCCGGGCGCGGCGGAAGCGCGTCCAGCGCCGGCGCTTTCGCGGCCAGCCCGCCGAGCTGGCCCCGGCATACCGCCCGCGCGATCTCGATCGCGGCAGGCTCGCGAAAGTCCAGTGCGCTGTGCGCCATGCTGGGCAGCTTCAACAGCACCGCGTTCGGCAGCAGCGCGGCGACGCGCTCGGCGACCGCCGGCGGGGTGATGAGGTCGCGGCCGCCGGAAACCACGGCGGTAGGCCAGCCGAAATTCGGCATCTCGGCGACCAGGTCGTAAGGCTCGTCCTCGAAAGTCGCCGTCTGGGTGCGCGCTTCGCGTTCCGCCACGGCGGGGTCGAGCGGTAGGCCGTCGGGTTCGGCCGCGTAGTTCAGCTCGCGGAACGCGATACGGCTCACCAAGTCTTCCTCGTAGCGATACGGCAGGTTGCTCAGGGTGGCGAAGCGGGAAATCACCCACCACAACAGCTTTCGGCCATCCAGCAGCAGGTCGAGTTGCCGCTCGAGCAGGTCGGCGCCGCCGTAGCCGTAGATGGTCGCCACCACCTGGGTGGTCGCCGCGGTCATCACCCCCGCGTCGACGAGTTTGCGCATTTTGGGTGCCAGCGCCGCGGTTTCGCGGCTGTCCCCCCGGAGCAGGAGCCGACGGATCGCGCGACGAACGATCACGATGTCATGCCGCGACAGCAGCGGCGAATCGAGGACCATCGCCCACACCCGGCCCGGATGGCGCACGCCGAACCCGGACGCGATGTACGTGCCGTACGAGGCGCCGTAGATGACGGCCGAGTCGACATGGGCGTCGTCGAGCACGGCGGCGATGTCGTCGACGACCTGGTTCACGGTGATCGCCTCGGGCGGCAGATCCTCCCCGGCGTCGTCGTGGCGGGACATGCCCACTCCGCGGTGCTCGATCATGATGACGTCCAGGCCGGCCGCGGCCGCGCGGCGCCGCAGCCCCCGGTACAACTGCACCGAGCCCACCCCGGGGCCTCCCGGGATGATGACCAGCGGGTGCGCCGACTTCCGGCCGGTGCGCACGTAGTACAGGTCGAACTCTTCGCGGCTATCCGGGGAGATCGGCCGGCGCACGGGCCGCACACCGGGTAATGCCGCGAGCTTCTCCTGCACGCGGCGCCGTTTCGCATTCATCGTCATCGGTGTCGGCCCGCCATGGTCCCATTCTGCCGGGACCGTCGGCGGCCACCACCGCAGCGCCCCACACCGGGGCGTCGACGTTACTCAGCGGGGGTTTAGGCGCTGAGGTCGATGCGGTGCGCGCCCTTGACGCCGTCATACCGGTCGGGGCTGCAGGTGAGCACGATCACCTGGCCGTGCGTGCCGACCGTGTCGAAGACCTCCCCCATCTTGGCCAGCCGGTCGGGATCGGTGAAGCCGAGCGCGTCGTCGACCACTACCGGCACGGCGTCCTCCTTGGCGACCAGGGCGGCGCCCGCGAGCCGCGCCAGGATGGCCAGCTGCTCCTTGGCCCCGCCCGACAGGGATTCGTAGGGCACCGTGACGCCGTCGAGCGTGCGACTGCGAATGCACAGGTCGCTGTCGATGTCGACCTCGAAGGTGGGCCCGAACACCGGGCGGCCCAGCCGTTGCAGCTCCGCGCGATAGGGCTCGACGTACCGCTGTCGGGTGGTGTCGCGGTGCCGGGTCATGACCGAGCGCAGCAGCCTCGCGGCGCGGGCCCGGCCGCCGACCCGGATGTGCTCGCCGGCGGCGTGCTCGCGTTCGGACTCCGCGGCGTCGAGCTTGCCTTGCCGGCCCTCACTGCCGAACACCGAGAGTTCGATGGTGACCTCGCGCAACGCGCGGGCGGCCTCCTCGTAGCGCTCGCGCAGTTCCTCTGATTCCTGTGTGGCAGCGGTCAATTCGGCCCGCACCGCATCCGGGTTGGCAGCCGCCAGGCCGTCGGCGAGCTCCGTGTGACGAAGTTCAGCGGCCCGCGCCCCTTGCAGCGCGGCGTCGGCCGCCGACGCGAGATCGTCGTCGGCGGCCGAGGCCCGCTCCCGGGCCAGCCTGTCGGCGGCCGCGGCAAGCTCGCCGCGTTGAGTCTCCAGCGTGTTCTGGAGAACGGTTGCGCGGGTGGCCAACTCGGTGAGCCGGGTGGCGGCGGCGGTGGCGTTCCGGCGGTGGTCGTCGCAATCGGCCACCGCGGCCACGCGAGTGGCCTCGAGCGCATCGAGTTCTGCGCGGGCGGCGTCGATGTCCGCGGCCGCCGGTTCCGCCCCGGCCGATTGGCCGGCGCGCAGCTGTGCGAGCCGCGAGCGCAATTGGTCGATCTCGTCGTCACCGCAGAGGCCTGCCAGGGTGGCGCTCAGCTGGTCGCGGCTACCCTGCAGTTCGCGCCGACGCTGATCGGCCGAGCGGGCGGCGGCGAGGTCGGCTACCCGGCCCTCTGCCAGCGCCGCAGCCAGCTCTTCTTGCGCGGCAGCGTGTTTGGTTTGGACATCGAGCGTCGTCGCGCCGGGGGTGATCCGGGCGGTCAGAACGCCGGGGACCTGGACCGCGGTGGGTCCGGTGGTCGTGACGGACCAGGTCTGCCCCTCGGCCAACGAAACCCGTTGGCCGCCCACGGAGAGCTCCACGTCCGCGGAAGCGGTGAACTCGACCACCGCGGACGTCGACGCCAGCTGGTCGCCGGTGCGATCAACCGCGACGGCGGCGTCCTCGATTCGCCGCAACAGCTGTTCCGTGACGGCGATATCGGCGAGTGCGGCGCACACCTGGTCGCGGTCCCGCTGGATGGCCTCGATCTTGGCCAATCGGGCGCTCAACCGGTCGGCTTCCTCGCGGTCGGCCAGCTCAGCGACGGTGCGGCGGGCGGATTCCGCGCGGCGATGCAGGTCCTCGAGCGCCTCGGTGGCGCCGCGGGCCGCGACGTCTGCGGCCTCGGCTTCGACGTGCGCGGCCGCGTGCTCGTCGGCCGCTTGTTGCGCCTGGGTCTCGGCGGCAGCGACACCCGCCGTGCGGAAGTCGATTTCGGCGAGCAGTTGCAGTCGTGTGTGGTGGGCGGCTGCGGCCGCGGCGCTCGTCGCGGCCGCGGCGGCCGCAATCAACTCGGCCTCGCGCGCCTGGCCGGTGAGTTCGTCGATCCGTTCCGCGGCCTCGCGAGCGGCGGCCAGACGCGGACGAGCGGCGATGCGCCGCTGCGACAACTCGGCCACCTGTTCTGTCAATACGGCATGCCGGCACACCCGCTCGTCGACCTCGGCCACCGCCGCCGCGCACTCCGCGACCGCGGCCTCGGCGTCCGCGAGCCGGGTGATCGCCGCGGCCCACTCACCCGTGGGGCGCCCGGTAGGGGTGAAGTAGCGGCCATATTCGGCGTCGATTCGCTCGATGAGCAGCGGCTCGGCGCCGGACAACGCCCCGGTGTCGCCGGCCGCCACGTCGAGCGCGCGGGACAGCGCGTCACAGCCCGACAGGTCCACCGCGGCGGTCGACGCGGACTGCAGCACCCGTTGGGCGTGCCACAGATCGCTGTCCACCGTCTCGGCCAGCATGGCGCGGACGCGTTCGTGCGCCTCGTCGCCGGTGAGCTGTTCGCGGTGCGGCGCTTTAATCGTCAGCTCGGTTTCACACTTCTTGTGGAAGCGTTTGCGGTAGACGAATCGATAAGGGCCGCAGCTTAATTCGGCGCTGACCTCCGAGCCGACGTCGCTGTGGGTGGGTTTGACCTGCTTGACTTCCTTCTTGGTCGAACGATCCCTGGACTCAAGCAGCAGGTCGAGGGCTTCGATCATGGACGACTTGCCGATCTCGTTGGCCCCGCACACCACCACGACGCCGTGGTCGGGGAACTCGATCTCCCGGTGCGCAATGCCGCGGTAATTCGTCAGGACCAAGCGGTGCAACTTCACGCGGCGCCCCGATCGGTAAGGCGGAGCAACAGCGCCAGGGCCGCCTGCGCGTCGACGGCCGTCTCGGAATCCCCCTCGCGTGCGGTCGCCACCAGCTCGTCGACCGCCGCGGCGGCGAATCCACCGATACCGAGATCGCTGAATTCGCCGTCGGCCGGGATGACCGCCAGATCGGTGTGGCGTTCCCACAGGCCGAGCCAGGCGTACAACCGCGCGTACTTGTCCAGGCAGGCATCGAGCGCGGCGCGGTCGGTGACCGTCAGTGACCCGGTGAGCGCCAGGCGCACCACCGTGCGGTCCTTCTCGGTCATCAGGTCCAGGTTCATGTCGAGATCGGCGATGTCGCGACGGGTGTCGACCTGTCGGTGCAAGGTGACGAACCGCCAGCGGCCCACGTGCCGCGATTCCACCGTGACGGCGCGGTGGGGGTCCGTTTCGTCGATGTCGACGATGAGGACGTGGCCGGGGTCGGATTCCACGTCGTCGAAGTTGGTGACTTCCGGTGCCCCGGAGTACCAGACCCGGCCGGTGTCGCCGACGCGGGTGCGGGAATGCTTGTCTCCCAGTGCGACGTAGTGCACGGTTCCGGTCGCCAGCGCGTCATCGAGGGCGGCGAGCCGGATCAGGGAGGGTTTGTCACGATCGGGGTCCAGTACGTCGACCCCGCCGTGCGCGACGAGGATCCGGGTGACCGGTTCCGGGATCAGCTGTTCGACGACTTGGGCGACCAGGTCGGTGGTGGGGGCCTTGGATCGCCATGGGGCGGCGACGATCTCCAGCCCGGGCCGCACCTGATGAGCGCCGGCCTGGTCGAGCACGATCACGTTGTCGGGACGTTCGGTGGTGAACAGCGCGCTGGTGTACACGGACGAGGCGTCGAGCGGATCGTGGTTGCCGGGCAGTAGGTAGACCGGAATCCCGATGGCGCGCATGGCTTCCAGGGACTGCCCGACGACGTGCGGGGGAAGCTGATTGTGTTCGAAGACATCGCCGGACACCACGACGAACTCGGCGCCCACCTCCGCGGCCAGCGCTCCCAGACCGGCCACCGCGTCGCGCCGGGCCGCTGAGTAGCGCGGCTGGGCGTCCCCGGCGAGGAAGTGCCGCGTCATGCCGAGCTGCCAGTCGGCAGTGTGCAGGAATCGCATGTCGGCGGCCCCCTTTCGGACTGCGTGGTTACCAGGGCATCGCGAGCTTATGTCCGCGCACCGACAAGACGCGGGACCTCGATCGGCAGGTCTCCGAGCGGCTATTTTGCGGCAATTTTTTGAGTGTGCATCTATGGCGGTCTGGGGCCGGGTTTTGTCGGTGGGGCTGGCTAGCTTGGGGGCATGAGTTCAGGTGGTGCTGACGAGGCGGTCGCGGTGTTCGACGCGCTGGATGCCGACTTGGACCGGGCGTGTGCGTTGTCGTTCGACGCGTCGAACCCCCGGCAATGCCTGGAGTGGTTGCAGCGTTGCGAGCGGGTGCGCCGCCGCATCGCCGCCATCGAGCATCCGCTGATCAATTCCCTGGCCCGCCAGGCCACGCCAGAAGAGCTCGGCGGCACGCTGTCCCACGCGGTCGCCGAGGCCACGCTGATCAGCCGCGCCGAAGCCTCGCGGCGGGTCACAGAAGCCAGTGATCTGGGCCCGCGGCAG
>NZ_LQOU01000047.1 GCF_002102155.1 Mycobacterium europaeum | reverse complement strand
GCCACGAGCACGCCGCCGGACCACCGGGCCCGCAACATCGCGATCGGGTTCGTCGGGGCGGTGGCCGCCGGCGTGCTCGTGGCCGCCATCGCGGCGCGGCTCAGGAGGACGCGGTGAGGCCCACGCTGACCGGGTTCAGCCGCGGCAGCAACCGGCGGGTCGTCGGGGTGTGGGTGGTGTTCCTGCTCGCGGTGGCGAGTTGGGCCGCGGGCGGCTACATCGCCGCCGCGATCGCCGTGGTGATCGGCATCGCCGTGGTGTTCGTCCGGTGGTGGGGCCAGCCCGCGTGGTCATGGCTGGTGTTGTGGCGCCGCGGCCGCCGCCCGATCACGTGGGACGCTCCACTGACCGTGGCCAACAATCGATCCGGCGGTGGCGTCCGGGTGCAGGACGGTGTCGCGGTGGTGGCCGTGCAGTTGCTGGGCAGGGCGCACCAGGCCACCACGGTGACCGGTTCGGTGACCGTGGAGACCGACAACGTCATCGACGTCGTCGAATTGGTGCCGATGATGCACCAGGCGCTGGGTTTGACGCTCGACTCGATCAGCGTCGTCTCACTCGGCTCCCGGCACGGCACCATCGGCGACTATCCGCGGGTGTATGACTCGGAGATCGGCACCCCGCCGTACGCGGGCCGGCGCGAAACCTGGTTGATCATGCGGGTGTCGATCATCGACAACACGCAAGCGCTCCGCTGGCGCACGACCGTTGGCGCCGCGGCTATTTCGGCGGCACAGCGCATCGCGGGGCTGCTGCGCTGCCAGGGGCTGCGGGCCAGGGTGGCCAACGCCACCGACCTCTCGGAGCTCGACCGCAGGCTGGGATGTGACGCGATCGAGGGGGACACGCAGAGATGGAAGGCCATCCGCGGCGAGGGCGGCTGGATGACCACCTACGCGTACCCGGCCAAGGCGATCAACTCGCGCGTCCTGTCGCAGGCGTGGACGCTGCGCGTCGACGAGGTCATCCAGAACGTGACCGTGTACCCGGACGCGACCTGCACCGCGACCATCACCGTGCGCACACCCACACCGGCTCCCACCCCGCCCAGCGTGATCCTGCGACGGCTCAACGGGGAACAGGCCGCTGCCGCCGCGGCCAACATGTGCGGACCGCGGCCCCACCTGCGGGCGCTGCACCCGAGCCCGCTGCCCGAGCACCTGCTCACCGAGATCGGCCCGTCGGGCGTGCTGATCGGCAAGCTGAGCAACGGCGACCGGCTCATGATCCCCGTCACCGATGCCGGCGAGCTGTCAAGGGTTTTCGTGGCCGCCGACGACCCGGTCGCCAAGCGCATCGTGATCCGCACCGCCGGCGCCGGCGAGCGGGTCTGCGTGCACACCCGCGACACGACGCGTTGGGCCACCGTGCGGATGCCCGAGATCAGCGTCGTCAGCACCGTACGGCCCGCGCCGCGCACCACCGTCAGCGTCGTGGAGCACGTCGCTCCGATCTCGCCCACCCCCCGACCCGCGACCGTGATCACCATCGCGCCCTCGGGCACCAGGCTGCCCGAAGGGCACCGGCACAACTTCGAGGTGATCGTCGAACAGGTCGGCCCCGCAATGGTGCGGGTCAGCGCGGCGGGCAAGGACTGGCTCGTCGAGATGGACATGTTCCGCGCCGAGAACCGCTACGTGAGTCTCGAGCCGGTCACCATGTCGATTACCTAAGACGTCAACGAGTTTGAGGCATAGTTCCATGAGCGCACACGATGGGTGATCTACAAACTGCCCGTAGGCATTTCGACCGGGCCATGGCCGTCAAGAGCAGGCAGGGCCGGGCGGCGGCGCTACCCGAATTCGTCGCCGCCACCGACGCCGACCCGTCGATGGCCGACGCGTGGCTGGGCCGCATCGCGTGCGGCGACAACGACCTGGCGTCGCTGAAGAAGCTCTACGCCACCAGCGAATGGCTGCACCGCGAGACGACGCGCATCGGGCAGACGCTGGCCGCGGAGATCCAGTTGGGCCCGTACATCGGGATCACGGTGACCGACGCATCCCAGGTGGGGCTGGCGTTGTCGTCGGCGCTGACCATCGCCGGCGAATACGCCGAGGCCGACCGGCTGCTCGCCAATCGCGACCTGCTGGATTCGTGGGCCAACTACCAATGGCACCAGCTGGCCCGGGCGTTCCTGATGTACACCACGCAGCGCTGGTCGGACGTGTTGCTGGCGGCCGCAGAAGAGCTGCCCCCGCAGGCCATCATCATGTCGGCCGTGACGGCGTCGATCTGCGCGCTGGCGGCCCACGCCGCCGCGCACCTCGGGCAGGGCAGGGTCGCGCTGGACTGGCTCGACCGCGTCGACGTGATCGGGCAAACCAACGCCTCCGGCCGCTTCGACGCCGACGTGCTGACCGCCTCGATCGGGCCGGCCGACATCCCGCTACTGGTCGCTGACCTGGCCTACGTCCGCGGGATGGTGCACCGCCAGCTGCGCGAGGAGGACAAGGCTCAGGTCTGGCTGTCCAAGGCGACCATCAACGGCGTCCTGACCGAGGCCGCGAAGGCGGCGTTGGCCGACCCCAACCTGCACCTGGTCGTCACCGACGAGGAAACCATCGCCAGCCGCACCGATCGTTGGGACGCGTCGACGGCCAAGAGCCGCGACCAGCTCGACGACGACGCCACCGCCGGGCGGCGCGCCGAGCTGCTCGCCGAGGGCCGCGCCCTGCTCGCCAAGCAGGTCGGGCTGGCGGCGGTGAAGCAGGCCGTGTCGGCGCTCGAAGACCAGCTCGAAGTGCGGATGATGCGCCTCGAGCACGGCCTACCGGTGGAGGGACAGACCAACCACATGCTGCTGGTGGGTCCGCCAGGCACCGGTAAGACCACCACCGCCGAGGCGCTGGGCAAGATCTACGCCGGCATGGGGATCGTGCGTCACCCCGAAATCCGCGAGGTCCGCCGGTCGGACTTCTGCGGCCACTACATCGGGGAGTCGGGACCCAAGACCAACGAGCTGATCGAAAAGTCGCTCGGGCGAATCATTTTCATGGACGAGTTCTATACCCTGGTCGAGCGGCACCAGGACGGCACGCCCGACATGATCGGCATGGAGGCCGTCAACCAGCTCCTCGTCGCGCTGGAAACGCACCGTTTCGACTTCTGCTTCATCGGTGCGGGCTACGAGGACCAGGTGGACGAATTCCTCACCGTGAACCCGGGTTTGGCGGGCCGGTTCAACCGCAAGCTGCGGTTCGAGTCGTATTCGCCGGCCGAGATCGTCGAGATCGGGCAGCGCTACGCGGCGCCGCGTGCCAGCAAGCTCGACGACGCCGCGCGGGAGGCGTTCCTGGACGCGGCCACCACCATCCGTAATTACACGACGCCCGGCGGGCGGCACGGCATCGACGCCATGCAGAACGGCCGGTTCGCCCGCAACGTCATCGAACGCGCGGAGGGCTTCCGGGACACCCGCGTGGTCGCGCAAAAGCGCGCCGGCCAGGAGGTGACGGTCGAGGATCTGCAGATCATCACCGCCCCCGACATCGAGGCCGCGGTGCGCAGCGTGTGTTCGGACAACCGTGACATGGCGGCCATCGTCTGGTAATCACCACCCATTCGACGACCGGTGGACATCCGCCGTTCCGGTGCCGTTCACATTGCGCCCACGCGGGAAAAGCGTGCCGCGGCGGCTCTTTGGGGGGTTCCCGGCGCCGCCGGACGTAACCTGGCGCACTCTGGAGGAAACGCGTCATCGACGCGGCCGGGCATGCTTAAGATGCAGGCGGCGCCACGTCCGCGAATACTGCTCCCGAATAGTCGGCGGGCAGGACCGGCGCCGCGGCTGATCGAAATGGAGTGTCCGGCGGTGCACCGTATCTGGCTGATCACGGTGACGCTGACGATCGTGCTGTTCACCGCGCCCCCCGCGTCGGCGGTCGCCCCGCCCTCGATCGACCCGGCCGCGATGCCGCCGGACACGACGGGACCTGACCAACCACTCGAACAGCGCCGCGTCTGCAAGGCACCATTGACCTTGCCGGGAACCAACTTTCACGACGCGACGTGGTCCGACGCCTACCTGGGCGTCGGTGCGGCACACCGGTTCGCGACCGGCGCCGGCGTCACGGTGGCGGTCATCGACACCGGGGTGGATCCCTCGCCTCGGGTCCCCGCCGAGCCGGGTGGCGACTTCGTCGTTGCCGACGGCGACGGGCTCACCGATTGCGATGCGCACGGGACGCTGATCGCGTCGATCATCGCCGGCCGGCCCGCGCTGACCGACGGATTCGTCGGCGTCGCACCGGATGCCCGGCTGATCTCGCTGCGCCAGACGTCGGAGGCCTACGAGCCGAAGGACAACCAGGCCAACCAGAACGACCCCAACGCCTCGCCGGCGGCCGGATCCGTCCGCAGCCTGGCCCGCGCGGTGGTGCATGCCGCCAACTTGGGCGCCAACGTGATCAACATCAGCGAAGCGGCTTGTTTCAAGGTGAGAAAGCCGGTCGACGAATCCACTTTGGGTGCGGCCCTCAATTACGCGGTCAACGTCAAGAACATCGTGGTGGTCGTCGCGGCAGGCAACACCGGTGGCGACTGCGCGCAGAACCCACCGCCCGACCCGGCCATGCCGAACGACCCCCGCGGCTGGCAGCAGGTGCAAACCATCGTCACACCGGCGTGGTACGCGCCGTTGGTGCTGACCGTGGGCGGTGTCGGCCAGAACGGCGCGCCGAGCCCCTTCTCGATGCACGGCCCGTGGGTGGGTGCGGCGGCGCCGGCGGAGAACATCGTCGCGCTCGGTCCTGACGGCGAGCCGGTCGACGCCCTGCCCGGCAAGGACGGTCCGGTGCCGATCGCCGGGACTTCGTTTGCCGCCGCGTATGTCTCCGGGCTCGCGGCGCTGCTTCGGCAGAGGTTCCCCGAGTTGGCGCCGGCGCAGGTCATCAACCGGATCACGGCCACCGCGCGCCACCCCGGCGGCGGCGTCGACGACGCTGTCGGGGCGGGCACCGTCGATGCATTCGCGGCACTCACGTGGGCTATCCCGGCCGGCGCCCCGGCGGCTAGCCCGTTGATTGTCAACCGGATTCAGCCCCCGGCCCCTGTGCCGCCGCCTGATCACGGGCCCATCACCGCCGTCGTCGCGGGCATCTTCAGCCTGCTGGTCGCGTTGGGGCTGGCTACCCTGACCAGACAAGCCCTGCGAAGGCGCTGAATCCCATGAGGGCGTTCCGGTTACGGTTCTCCAGCGGCCACGCATTGTGGTTCGCGGCGATCGCGCCGCTGTGCATCCTCTTGTTCATGGGAACCCGCTACGAATGGGCGGGACCCACTCTGGTGGCGGTGGCCGCGGTGGTCGCCTTGGTGACGTTCCGCGGTCACCGGCTGACCGGTTGGATCGGTACTGCATGCTCCTGGCTGGTGCGGCGCCGCAGGCAGCCCGACGTTCCCTCCGAGCCGGCCGTCGGCGCCACCGTGCAGCCGGGAGAACATGTGGCCGTGCGCTGGGAGGGCGAAGTCCTGGTCGCCGTCATCGAACTCATCCCCCGACCGTTCACGCCGACGGTCATCGTCGACGGGCATGCGCACACCGACGACGTGGTGGACACCCGGCTGCTCGAGCAACTGTTGGAGATCAACTGCCCCGACCTGGAGGCCGACATCGTCTCGGCCGGCTACCGGACCGGTAAGCCGGCGTCGGCCGAACTGCTCAGCCTCTACCAGCAGGTGACCGGCACCGACCCGGCTCCAGCACACCGGCGGACCTGGATCATGCTGCGCGCCGAGCCGCAGCGCACCCGCCGCTCGGCGCAGCGGCGCGACCATGGAGTCGCTGGGCTGATCCGCTACCTGGTGTCGTCGGCGACGCGTATCGCCGACCAGCTCGCCGGGCACGGCGTCGACGCCGTCTGTGGACGCAGCTTCGATGATTACGACCACGCCACCGAGATCAGCTTCGAGCGCGAGCGCTGGTCAAAGATCAAGGGGAGCAACAACTTCACCGCGGCCTACACCGCGATCGGAGGCCCGGACGTGTGGTGGTCGGTGCACGCCGACCACACCATCACCCGGGTCCGGGTGGTGCCCGGCAGCACACCGCAGTCGACGGTGCTGCTGACCACCTCGGAGTCGCCGAAGAAGCCGCGGGGATTCACCCGCCTGTCCGGGAACCAGCGGGCCGCGCTGCACGGCCAGTCCCTGGTCCCCGACCGGCACTATCAGCTCCCGATCGGGTCGGCGGGCGTCCTGGTGGGCGAGACGGCGAACCAGTATCCGGTGTACATGCCGTTCGACGATGTCGACACGAGCATCAATTTCGGTGATGCACGCGCATTCATGCAATTCGCGGTGCGGGCCACCGCCGCGGGCGGCAGCGTCACCCTCGGGCCGCGTTTCGCCGAGTTCGCCGGGTTGATCGGTGCCCACGTGGGGTCGGAATCGAAGGTGGCGTGGCCCCACGCGACAACCTATCTCGGGCGTCACCCGGGGGTGGCGCGGGTGAGCCTGCGCCACAACGTGATCAGCACTCCGAGGCATCGCCAGCTCCCCATCCGACCGGTATCGCCGCCCGAGGAGAGTCGCTACCAGAGCGCGCTGCCCCGCTAGGGAAACGGCCGGCAAACTCCGGGTGTCATCGGACAAACGGCCAGGGTGTGGGGCGGGCAACAAGCCAAAAAGCCGTCACTGACCGGCGCCGGGTCACCCTAGACTGAGGGCCTGTGGTGGAGCGAGGCCATATTGGTAATCGGCCACGCAGCCAGGCGTCCCCGAGATTGAAGGAACCTCGCACATGACTAGCAGGGAACCACACCCGCAGGTTACTGAGACGTTGGCGCAGTTCGAGCGGTTCAACAAGGCCCTCGAGGACCAGATGCACCTTACGAACACCGAATCATTCACGGCATCGGACGAGACGGAAACCGTGGAAGTGACCATCAACGGGCATCGGTGCCTCGTCGACGTGCATATCGAAGACGGGCTGCTGCGGCTGGGCGCCGAAACGGTGCAGCGGCGCATCAACGAGGCGCTGGCCAACGCGCAAGCCGGCGCGACCGAAGCCATCCAAGCTCAGCAAGCGCAACTGGTCGCCAACCTCACCGACATTCTCGGCTCGCTGCAAAACACCGTGGGCATGAGCTGAGTAGCTCCACGACCGGCGACGCTGTTTGATGCGCGCCTGACACCCACGCGGGAGACGGCCGTGCAACTGTTCGTCACGGGGCCACCACGATCCGGGATGACCATGGTGACCCAGTTCCTCAACCACCACGGCAACATCAAGATTTTCGACGAGATCGATCTGCTCCAGGTCGGCAGGTACGGCGAGTCGGTGATCGGCACGCTGCAAGCGTTTTTGTTGGAACGAGGCGTCTACCAGGACTACCGGCGTCGCGCAGGGGAAACGGCCGACCCGGCACTGGTCCTGCGTACGTTGATGGGCGAGATCGCCGGCCCGGGCGTCATCTGGGGCGAAAAGAACCCCAGGTACGCGACCCAGCTGGCGGCCCTCCAGCGCAGCTTTCCGGAGGCCGCGGTGCTCTTCGTCCTGCGCGATCCCCGAGAGGTCGTGAATTCCTGTCTGGTGCATCGGGAATCGCCATACCGGACACCGATGGACTTCTGGATCAAGGATTCGGTCGCCGAAGCGCTGGCGCTGGTGCAAAGCAGCTTGGAGCCGCTCGAGGCCGACGACGCCGATTTGGTCGTCCTGCGTTACGAGGACTTCGCGGGGCGGCCGACGGCGACGCTCGACGCGGCCCTGCACCGGTGGAGCCTCACCTTCTCCGACAGCGCCGTTTCGCTCGCCCATTCAGCGCCCGAAACCGTCGGCGACCACCAGTTCTCGCGAGACGGTGTTGCGCTGCCGTGGAAGGTCGGCAACCTTTCGCCCTTGCGCCAAGCACCAACCATCCGGGACCGGGTCGACGCCGGCGATCGGGTCTGGGGCCAGGTTGAAACCCTTGCGCGGCGGTTCGGTTACGACTGAACGGGTCCCGCGGATGCTGGCAGAGTCTAAGCTCTGCCGGAGGATGGTCGGTTCTGAGCGAAACCCCAGGATCCCCGGGCCGGACTCGGTAGCCGCCGGGCGTGGCCTGCCAAGCGATCTGCTGCGGGCGGGCACGCCCGCAGCATGTTTCGTGTCCAATATCGGGGACTCCCTGTTGACGTTGCCGGCGCTGAGAGCGTTGGCCGAAATGTTCACCTCGCCACTCACGCTGATCTGCCCCAAGGTGGTGTTCGACCTGTGCTTCCGCGAGATCAGCGACCGGCATGTGGACACCACAGGATTGCCCCTGGCGGGACCGCACCCCTTACCGGGATCACTGCCCCGAGCCCGCGATTACGAAACCCTGGCGGCGGAGATCGGCGCCGTCGATGTCTTCATCGACACCCTGACGTGGAGCGCGTTGTCCAGCACCGTCATTCGGCCCCTGGTTGAACGCCTGGCGCCGACGACGACCATCGGCTTCTCGACCGACTATGGTTACGACTTCGTGGTCCCCAGGGAACAGGTCCACTACGCCGACTTGATGTTCAAGTTGCCGCGCCTGTTCGACCCTTCGCTGCGAATCGAGAGCTACGCCCAGCCGGTACCCATCCCACCATCGGTGCAGGAACAGGCACGGGCGATCCGCGCGGCCGTGCCGGCGGGGGTCAAGGTGCTCGTCGTGCACGCCGACACCGATTGGGAGGAAAAACGTTGGCCGGCGACCAGGTTCATCGATCTGCTGGACCGGTTCTTGTCGCGCCGTCCCGATTTCGTGGCCTGGGTCGTGGGGATGGGGCATGAGGAGCTCAACGTCGGGCGTGAGCGCGACCGGGTGATTCCCCGGCTTGGGCTCCCGCTCGACCTGACCATGAGCATGGTGGCCAGCGCGGACCTTTTCGTGGGGATCGATTCGTGCATGTTGCATGCCGCCGACCTGGCTCGGGTCCCGGGCGTTGGGTTGTTCGGTGTGACGCGGGCCGAGACCTGGGGCTTCCGGTTTGGGCCGCACCGGCACCTCGACATGCCGGTGATGGCGGATATCACCGTCGAGGCGGCGCTCGGTGCGATGGAGGATCTGGCCGGAGAGCGCCGGTAAGCGATGGCCCGAACCGGTTTCGCCGGTACACCCGTGGTGAGGGCCGAAGCCGCCGGCTAACGCGACGCGACACGGTCGGCTTATGGTTCTAAGCTCTGGCGAAGGATGGTCGGATTGCGCGAAATGACGGTGCTGCAGGGCGGTCATGCGGTCACGGTTGAGCGTGGCATGCTGAGCCAGTTGCTGCACGCGCGTACGCCCACGATTTATTTCTCCACCCTTATCGGCGACTCGGTGCTCACGCTGCCGACCCTGCGCGCGTTGGGCGAGCTGTTCACCGCCCCGCTTACGCTGGTCTGCCCGAAGGTCGCCCACGACCTGTGCTTCCGCGAAGTGGATTCCCGCCTTGTCGACATCACGGGCTCGCCGCCGGTCGGGCCCTCGTTGGGGCCCCCCTCAAACCGAACCCTCGACTATGACGCCGTGGTGTCCGAGATCGGTCCTGTCGATCTGTTCATCGATGCCGTGCCGTGGGAGGTGCCTTCGAACGCGTTCCTGCGGCCTCTGCTGGAACGTCTCGCACCCGCGACGAGCATCGGCTTCCCGACCGGCGTTGCGTACGACGTCGTGGTGCCGCGCGATGTGCCGCACTCGGCCGACCTGACGTTCAAGTTGGCGCTGCTGTTCGATCCTTCGGCGCGGATCGAGACCTACGCGCAGCCGGTGCCCATCCCAACGCCGGTCCAGCACGACGTTCGATCGATCCGTGCCGCCTTGCCCCGCGGGACGAAAGTCCTTGCGGTGCATGCAGATACCGGCTGGGTGAAGAAGCGGTGGCCGGTTGTCCGGTTTGTCGAACTGCTGGACCGGTTCTTGTCACGCCATCGCGATTTCGTGGCCTGGGTCGTGGGGATGGGGCATGAGGAGCTCAACGTCGGGCGTGAGCGCGACCGTGTCTTTCCCCATCTCGGGGCGCCGCTCGACCTCACCATGGGCCTGGTCGCCGAGGCCGATCTTTTCGTGGGGATCGACTCCTCGATGCTGCATGCGGCCGATTTGGCCCGCGTGCCGGGGGTCGGGCTCTTCGGCGCGACGCAGTCGGCGACGTGGGGTTTCCGGTTCGCGCCGCACCGGCACATCGATGCGGACAGCATGCTGGACATCACCGTGGAACGGGTGCTCAGCGCGATGGAGGAGCTCGCCGAAGAGCACGTCTATACCGCGGCGCGACTTCGCGACGGCGCACCCGCTGGCGTACAAGACGATTCGCCCGACGCGGAGCTATTGTCCGCGGTGCGGCAGTTCCACGACACCGCGCTGTCCTGGCATGGCGCCGACCCCGCCACCGCCGCCGATGACGGCAGCATCGCCGCCAAAGCCCTGCACCTGCACGCGATGAACTTCGGCTTGTGGCATCACGAAGACGCCGTTCGCCGGCCCGGTGCCGGCGACGACGAGGTGGCTCGCCGGAAACGTTGCATCGACGACCTCAACGCCCGGCGCAACGCGGCCATCGAAGACATCGACGCCGCCCTGCTCGCTCGTCTCAATCCCAACCGCAGCGCCGCGCTGCACACGGAAACCCCCGGCACAATCGTCGACCGACTTTCCGTCCTGACGCTGCGGATCTTGCACACAAACCGATCGGAACGCGGCGCCTCGCACCTCGGGGTGCTCGGAGAGCAGTACGACGACCTCCTGCGCGGGCTCGAACGGTTCCTCACCCGGATGCGAGACGGCGACCTCAGATTCAAGCTGTACAGGCAATTCAAGTCGGCAGATCAGCGAGGTTACTGTGCGCTGTTCGAGTCCCGCGACGCGTGACGGCCAAAGGATCAATAGGCCGCCGAGTTCCACCATTCTTCCCAGTCCAGGTACGGGTCCTTGTGCTCTTCGTATTGAAGGTGCAGCGCCAGCGAAGGTATCGGGGTGAAAAGTGTCACCTGCTCCCGCCAGATCTCGTTGATCGTCGAAGCTTCGAAGATGTGATTCGCCACGCCGTAGGGCGTGCTCGAGTATCGCCCGAGCCGGTCGAAAAGCTCCCAATTCCTCCGCAACGTCGCGGCTTCAACCCAGCAGGTATTCGTGGTGTGCGTATTGGTACGCCAATGCCTTTTCGTGCCGTACACCACGCGACAATCCTCGTGACTGAATATCATGCTCCAATAATTCTTGGGATCGTCGTACGGATGCAGAGCCACTTCCCGCCCGCCGAGCTTGTCCTTGAACAACGCGTGCGCTGCCAGCATCTCCTCGATGGCCGAAGGCGTATGCAGGTAATCGTCCTCGACGAAATAGACCACCTCGCGAGCATCCTCGCGCGCCCGGGAAAACGATGCCAGACAGGATGCGTTGTAGCCCCGGTCCTCGAGCGCGACGAATTCAACCGGGTAGGTGCATGTCGAAAGTATCCGGCGCAGAACCGAGACGGTCTCGGCCGAGGAGTGGTCATCGAAGACACGCAAAACGATGTCCCCGTCGGCTTGATTGATCGATGTCACGAGCGATCGCGCGCACCGCAGCATAATTTCGCTTTTCGGGGCGCCGACGTATCGATGCGGCCCGTGCACGCTTATGTCGGAATGGGTCTGAAGGTGTATGTCGAGTTTCACTGCCGGCTAGCCTAGCCGGTTTCGGGCTGAGCCCGTGTTGTGGCCGATGCGCCGGGCCGGCACTGATGGCGTGTTAGCGTTGCCCGGTGTATTGGATCGCGAATGGTCCCGATATCGCGGTGAGACGCCATTTTACCGAATCCGACTGGAACCGCACTCTGGTGAGTGAACTCCAATGCCGCCGGGTGAACGTCGTGTTTGATGTCGGCGCCAATTCAGGACAATACGCGGCCGGTCTCCGTGCGGCCGGCTTCGAGGGCCGCATAATCTCTTTCGAACCGCTGTCCGGGCCGTTCGCCGTTTTGGAACGCGCGGCTTCGGGCGATCCGCTTTGGGATTGCCGGCAGTGTGCGCTCGGCGATCATGACGGGACGATCGAGATGAACGTCGCCGGCAACGCGGGTGCCAGTAGTTCCGTGCTACCCATGCTGAAAAGCCATCGGGATGTCTATCCCGAGGCGAACTATGTCGGGACCGAAGATGTGGCGATATGCCGACTTGATTCGATCGCGCCGGCTCTGCTGCGGCCGGGCGATGTGGCCTTTCTCAAGGCCGACGTGCAGGGGTATGAGAAACACGTGATCGCCGGGGGCGAGTCAACGGTCAATCGCCACTGCACCGGGGTACAACTCGAATTGACCTTCGTGCCTTTGTACGAGGGCGGCATGCTCGTCCAAGAGGCCCTTGACCTGGTGCAATCTCTGGGCCTTACCCTCAGAGGGTATTCGCCCTTTTTCATCGACGTCCGTGATGGCCGAGTATTGCAGGCCGACGGCGTCTTTCTCCGCGGCGACGAATGATCCGAAATGCTCGGAGAACCGGTTCGCGACCCCACTGACCTGCGGCGGCCGGTCGAGCGCGGCCCCGGCGCAGGCCGCAATGGCGAGAACCGCCCCGCCACACGGCGTTCCGCCTCGGTCCGCGCTTGCCACGATCCGAATTTCCGGTGCGCTCCGGCACCCGGATCGATGCACCGCAAAGCCGCACCAACCGGCGTCATTAGGCAAAAAATCGCCGCGCGTGGGCCCTGTTCGGTGGAATAGGATGGCACACGGTAGTGGCTGCGGCGTCACTGCACCGCCCGCATGGCCGGCAAGACGAGAGGGGTGGTGGTCGGTGGTTGCGCGATTTCTGCCTGCCGGTGTCGTCGGAGCGGGCGTGCTCCTCGGCGGCACCCACGTTGTGTCGCACCGCCGATTGCGGGATCGCCCGGTTTCCGGGCTCACGCGCGACCGTTCCCCCGATGGCGTACCCAGGACGTGATCAACCGAGGATGCTGGCTTCAGCACAAGGAGAATGAGCCGACATGACGCAGACGCTGAACGTGGAATACCAAGAGCTGATGGCGCGCGCGGACGAAATCGAGCGACCCCTCCCCGCAATCCCTTCCACCAACCCACCGGGACCGTGCGACATCTCTTTCGTCAAGGATGCCGCCGTACAGCTTGCGCAAAACGCGGACCAGATGCGGACGTATCTCAAGGCTTGCCAACGGGAATGGCAGACCCTGGCGAAATCGCTGCGGAATGCGGCCAAGGCCTACGAAGAGGCCGACGAGGGATCCGCGGCGGCCATCGACAAGACCATGAACGACGGCTCGGGAGGGACGTCGGCTTCCGCGGGCGCAAGCGAACAAGTCTCGGCCCTGTGCGATCCGGACGAGGACTTCAGCGGATATCTGCCGCCGCCGCCCCCACCGCCACCGGCCTTCCAATATCCCTATTACGAGGTCCGGCAGGCCGCGAAGGATATCGAAGCCGGCGACCAGGGCAGAGCGTTCCGGGCATTCGCGACCGAATGGGATACCTTCCAGCTGAATTTCCAGCGGGAGACCAGCGACCGGTTCCGCCCCTTTGTGTCCTGGGAGGGCGACGCCAGGACCACCGTTGAGACGAACTTCGCCCAACAGCGGCAATGGATATCTTCGATGGTCGCGAAGTGCCGCCAGCTTGCCAAACAGGCCAACATCGTCGTGGACGCCCACAAAAGGGCCACCCTCACGACCGGCTACGAAAACCAGCACGCGCAGGAAGGCGCGCATCCCACCACATACGAGGTCTCGCAATGCGATTATTGGTACCAGCGTTATACGCAATATAGCCAGTGGTACATTTCGCTCGCCATCGAATGGTACGAGAAGCTGCAGGCACAGTCCGAATCGGTGCTGGCCCAATACGTTTCGAACGGACAGATACCGCTGGCGCAGATCGTTCCCGACAACCCGGTCCCGGCCACGCGCATTGACGCCCCCAAGACCGACGACGGCACCAAGGACCCCAGCAAGCCCGACAACCCATTCGATCCCAACAACCCGTCCGACCCCAACAACCCATTCGACCCGAACATCCCCCTCAACGAGGGGGGCTCTCCGTCGGCCGCCACGCCCACCGTCCCGTCGGTTCCCGGCATGCCCACAGCGCCGCCGGGGGCGGACACCGCGAAGCTGGACCAGGCCGTGAAGGACTTGAAGAAGGGGGCCGCCGGCATGAAAGGAGGGGTCAAACCGGCGTCGCTCGGGGGCGGTGGAGCCGGCATGCCCTCGGTGCCGTTACAGCCCGCGATGGAAACCGGCGCGGCTGCCGGTCCCGCGTCGGCGGCCCCGGGGGCCGCGGCGGCTGCGGGCCGCGGGCTGCCGGGCGTGGGCGGCGCGATGGGCGGCGGCATGGGCGGCGGCATGGCGCCCATGGGCGGTCAAGGACAACAAAATGCCGGCAAGGGCAAACGCGTGCAGTCCGAGGACGAGTCGATGTACACCGAAGAGCGGCAATGGACGGAGGGCGTCATCGGCAATCGACCGCGCAAGGCCGGCCCTGACAAGTAGTCAATGCCCGGCCGGTCGGTCATTTTGCCGCAGTTAGCCTGTCCCCACGTCGATTACGCTTATTACCCATGAGCTTCGGCACCCGCCAACTCCCCAGTCCGCCCGTGCCGGCGGCATGTTCGGAGAGGGGAGAGGAGTAGCCGATGGGTATTGCGAAGCCGAGCGGTGCATACGCCGAGCAGATGCTCGAGCCGGGCGGGTGGCCGGAAGTCGATGAGGATGCCCTCTATGACCGGGCAGTGGAGTACACCCAGGTGTTGCGGGAAGTCACAGACGTCTTGGACACCTGCCGGCATCAACGGAACGAGATCTTCGGTGGCGGTGTCTGGTCGGGCGGCGCGGCGAGCGCCGCGGACGGCGAGCTGGGGACGAACATCAATGAGTTGATGACGCTGCAAAACGGGCTGGCCACCGTCATCACCTGGGATCGGTATACCGCCCAGTCGATCGAGCAGGCCAAGTCGGACATCACCGACAACGTCGAAACCGCACAGCAGCAGATCAGCATTCTGGAAAACGATTCCGCCCTGGACGCCGCCGAACGCGCCACCGCGATCAACAACGTGGTCATGACGACGCTCGGGGCCAACGTCAGCACGATGGAAGGCACGGCGGAGCGAATCCTGGCGAGCAAGGCGTGGAAGCCACCGCCCAACGCCCTGGACGACCTGCTCGACCAGAAGACGCCGCCCCCGCTCACGCTCCCCGACGCGACGCCACAGACCCCGCCGGTCGAGGAAGACCGCCCGCGGCCAGGCCCCGAACAACCGAGCACGATACCGCCCGCGCCGGCGCCGCCGATGACGCCCGCGCCGTCCCTGCCCGGGATGCCGACGCCGGGCGGTGGCATCGGCGGCGGTCCTCAGCCGACTCCGGTAGCACCGCCCGCCCCCGACGGGCCGGCTGTGCCAGGGGCCCCCGCCCCCGGCGCC